>JADLEJ010000009.1 GCA_020846195.1 Nitrospira sp. | reverse complement strand
CCCATCACGACCAATTGACGGCCGACCTTCAGGCTCAACCCATCAACACCCAGGTTGCGGATCATGATGAAGGCTTGACGGACGCCGAGAAGCCCGCCTGGACCGTTCGTATTGCCGCTCCCGGTCTGGAAGGATGAGTCGTTCGCAGCACCCGCATTAGTACCCGCACCGCCCCAGTTCTTCGAATATTGGAGCTGAGTGAACATGTCCACATCTTGAGAAATGGCATAGTTCAACCCAAGCCGCGCCCACTGTTGGATGAACGTATCCGCTTTCGAAGCGGCGAAGTTAGGATTGGTCCGCGACTCTCCACGGACGCGCATATCGCCGGACAGGGTGAACTTGCTGATATCGAACAACGGACTCTTGGGTGGGTCGAAAGCCCAATACGGCGTCAGATCCGGCATCGCGCGCGGCACCGGCACACCGTGCATAGGCCGATCGATCACGGTCGGGGCGACCGGCGGATCGGCCAAGGCCTGGCCGACCGGCATCGCGCCCAATAGGGCCGCTGCCAGCACCCACTTTGTTGCATCCTTGCTTCGTCTCATAGCGTTCCTCCTGTGAATTGGATAACAGCCCCTGTTGGCTCCACTCCTACAGACAGGCTGCCGACTTGAGATCCAACTACTTCCACTACGACAACTTCCTTGTCCCGACTCTGCAACTTCACCGAATCATTAGCGCATCGTTTGCCTTCGTTGCGCCTACTGTGCTTGTACCAAGGATTCCGGCGTCTGACTTCAAAAATCTCGCTTTCAGTCCGGCGCAGCGCTTCCCGCCACCTCCTTCCCTGAAAGGATTCCGCTCCCTCGGCTCTACGCTTGTCCGGACTGGCTGATGGACTTCGTCCCGTCCTCCGCCTGCTTGCCGGCCGCGTTGATTTCCTCTTCCGCTTCTTTCATCGACGCCTGGAAGTCCTGCTCGACCATCTTCACTTCCTGCTGAATCATATTGATCTCGGGCTCTACCGACTTCCGCAGATCTTCCGCCGTCTCCTTGAACCCCTTGACGGCCTTCCCGACCTGCCGCCCGACTTCAGGCAGCTGCTTGGGCCCGAATAACAGAAAGGCGATTACCAGGATAATTAAGACTTCGCCGGCGCCTAATCCAAACATGGTGTAACCCAATGACCGGTGAGAGAGTTCGGCTATCGTCGCTCATCGCGCATCACTCGATCGCGGTTCACTGCTTTCCTATCCCTGCTTCGGTTGTCCAGGCTGTGCGGCCGGGGTCGGCGCGGCCTGCGGCGGAGGTGCCGTTTCTTGCTGAGCCGTGACTTGCGGCGGCGCGGCCTGCGGCTGATCGCCCGGCGTGACGTCGATGGCGTCGGCCTCATGTACCGACTTCTTAAACCCCTTGATCGCTTTGCCCAATCCCTCGCCCAATTGCGGCAATTTGCCCGCGCCGAAAATGATCAACACAATGATCAAGATCAGCATCAATTCCATCCAGCCGAAGGAACCAAACATGTTGTGACCTCGTGTGCCTTGCGCGGTTGGCTTAGTTTCGCCTGCGCGACCCGATTTACTACGAAAGAGGGGAGAGATACCTAAATCGCGGGGAAGGCTATAGAAAACTCAAGCGCAAGTCAAGGAAAAACTCGCGGGAAAGCGCGAAGGGAGCGGATTCTGACGAAAGCGCACTCACTAAATCGGTGGGAACCAGTGCGGCTTCCAGCCGGCTCAGTCTTCGCTCCGAAGACTGAGTGCTGCGGCGATTTTATATCTTACTTACAGAAAAAATGATGGTATTCGACCGGACTGGGCGGTGCAGTGAGCGCCACATTCAGCGTGTCTGGATCGTAGCCGACCGCTTCTAAATCGCGCGCTGTCGCGGACAATTCTTCTTCGGTCACATACGCCACAGTGTCCGGCACCCCGGTGCGCTTGAGCGAGAGCACGATCCCACTCAACGTTTCCCGCTCTTCCATCGGCATGTTCTGCGGCAGCGGAAACTCCAGCGTGCGGCTATAGGGGCTTTCGTAGGCCTCATTCAATGCCTTAATGGTTTTCAGCACCAGGCGATCCTGCTCCCACGGTTGCAGCTTCGGCCCCGCGGACGGATGGGTCGCCAGCAGATCCATCAGTGTGATGACGTTGGTATTCAACGACCGGCCGATAAATTCCCGCTGCGGCTCAATCTCGACCTTCGCTAATCCCACATGCTTCGCGACCGCTTCGACCAAGGCGAAGTTGATCATGAAGCTGTACTGTCCACCGAATTGGCCATAGCAGGGTTTGTCTGGATCGTTGAGGACTTCCATATCGGCCGTGCCGGCATCGAACGCGCTGAAGCCGATCGCATCGGGCGCGAGCAACCGCTTTGCTTCCTTCAGCGTCGCGAACGCACCCAGATTGATCGGGACCAGCACCTGTTCGTCGATGGTCTTTAAAAATTCGGTGATCGTCTTGCGGTAGGGCACGTCTTTCCACTCGACCTTGCGAAACTCTTTTTCCCAGACCAGGTCATCGAGAAACGGCGGGAAGGTCTTGAGGGTCTCGACATCTTTGGCCTCGAAGGCGCGCACAAAGCCCGACCAATCCTGAATGGTCGCATGGAGCGATTCACTCAGGTTGGGACGAAGGAACTCTTCTTCAATCTCGCCGGCGTTTTTCGCCATCAGCTTGGTCGGCAGATCGTTCCACAGCTCATTGCAGATAATCCGGTCAACCGTGCGGTCCGCCGCGCCGGACACCTGATCGACAGTCGCCAGCTGGCTCTGAACACGATCCTTGTGCGGGGCCAGGTCGGGATGCGCCAGCGCGCTATCCAGCACCGACTGCTCCCAATCCACTAACACATACGTAACGCGTGGATAGACCTGCCCGGCCTTATCGATCGTCTTCAGGTGACTTAAAAAACAGGCGGCCAGATTGCCGTTCCCCGGCCCCCATTCATGCACGATGAGCGGAGCGGTCGAGGCCCCGCTGGCCTTCTCACGCTTTGCGACTTTCTCGAAATAATCCGCGGCCAGCGCATGCGCCAACCGATAGTCTGCCGACGCGAAGGTTTGATAATAGGTCCGCAATTTATCGCCCCGGAGGCGATAGAAGAGCGTATTGAGATGGGCTTGCCACTGATCCAGCGGCTTGTAGTCCCCGATCAACTGCGGCAATGCGTCGGCGTCTTGCAACGTACTCATAGTGTGTCAGTCCCTGGTAAAGGATTGCGATTGTAACAGACGGCTCGAAAGCGCCGCAATCGGGGAATCCGCGAGCACACGGCTGATCGCGACCCGCCTTCTGCGCAGGCGCACTTGACTCTCTCTGGAAAGCGGGTGTACCAAATCTCCCGTATGACTCGGCTCCTTTTCATTCTCATAGCCCTTGCGACGCTGATCGTGGGGCCGGCCTCTGCCTGGGCCGGAGAACTGCCCATCACAAAAAATCTGCCCATCCCAGAGTTTCAGAATCGGCCGGAAGATGCCGCACCCTACAACTTCGATGCCCCCCCGCAGGGAATGTTCCGCTCCATCACGATGGCCGAAGGATTTGAGGAGGAACTGGGCTTTCGCCAGACCCATGAGATTGTGCCGGTCAATCCGACCGAGCAGTTTCCCGCGAACGCACCGGCCATCTTCATCGTCTTCACCCTCCACCAGCACTACCAGGCCTTCAAAGTCTTCGGCCGCTGTGTGCCCGAAGACATCCCCGGCGTCGATCCCGGCACCATCATGAGCGAGGACGCCATGCACATGGCGCTGGAAGACGAGAGCGGCTACTTGAAGCTGCTGCCGCAACAAGAACGCTGGACACCCGGACGCTACAAAGTCGAGATCCATGCCGGCGAACAGGTGAGCGAGATGAGCCTCATCGGCACCATGCGGTTTACAATCGTTGCCAAGTAACATGCGATCCGCCGCTCCCCTCGTTTGACGGTCTCCCAGCCATTCGTTAGAATGCCAGCGTGACGACCTTGCGACATTTATCACGGCAGCTTCACGCTTCATGAGCCCATCACCCCGCCCATGGGCCTCCGTCGTCATTCCCATCAAGGATGAACGGGACAATCTCACGCCGCTGACCGAACGGGTGCTCAAAGTGCTGTCGGCTCGCGAAGAATCCAAGACGGCGCCGTTCGAGCTGGTATACGTGGACGACGGCAGCAGCGACGGTAGCAGCGAATTATTAGACGACCTTCAGCGACGCCACCCCGCCATCGTCCGCGTCCTGCACTTCGACCGGAACTACGGACAATCCTCCGCCTTCGACGCCGGATTCAAGCATTCCACCGGCGACCTGGTCATTACGCTGGACGGCGATCTGCAAAACGATCCGGCCGATATCGACAAGATGCTGCCGCTGCTACAGCAATTCGACCTCGTCTGCGGCTGGCGGACCACCCGCAACGACAGTCTCGTCAGAAAAATCTCTTCGCGCATCGCCAACGCGGTGCGCAGCGCCGTGACCGGCGACCGCGTGCACGATACCGGCTGTTCGTTGAAAATCTTCCGGCGCGCCGTGGTGGACAAGCTGCAACTCTTCACCGGCATGCACCGCTTTTTCCCGGCCCTGGCCATCATGCACGGCTTCACCGTCACCGAGATTCCGGTCAGCCACTACCCTCGGGCGCACGGCATCTCGAAATACGGCGTCGGCAACCGGCTCTTCAAAAGCCTCTACGACCTGATCGCCGTGCGCTGGATGCAACATCGCTGTTTACGGTATACCCTGCGCACCTAACTCGCGGCCGCCTCTTCTATGCTCACCACTGAAACCATTTGGGTTGTGACAGGATTTCTTGGCCAAGGCCTGTTCTTCGGCCGCTGGATCGTGCAATGGCTCGCCTCGGAACGCAGCGCGGCCAGCAAAGTGCCGGTCTCGTTCTGGTACTTGAGCCTCGTCGGAGGCCTCATCACCCTGGCCTATGCCATCTATCGAAAAGATCCCGTCTTCATTGCCGGGCAAAGCATCGGCGCCGTCGTCTACGTGCGCAATCTCATGCTGATCTACCGCCCGAAGCCCGCAACCCCAGCCAAGAGTCCCCAGTAATGAGCGAGTCCGCCGCGCAGACGCCCGGGCCATTGCCCAGCGCTCCCGCCCCCAGCCTTCGTCATATCGGATTACTGCTGGCTCTCTGCGGCATTCTGTTCTTTTGGAATCTCGGGACTCTCGGCTTGACGGATCGCGACGAAGGCCGCAACGCCGAAGCCGGCCGCGAGATGCTCGAAACCGGCGACTGGATGAGCCCCACCTTCAACTACGAGCCGCGCTACGCGAAACCCGCCCTGGTCTATTGGCTGATGGGCGCCTCCTACAAGATGTTCGGCGTCAGCGAATTCGCCGCGCGATTCCCATCGGCCCTCTTCGGCACAGGCCTGGTACTGATGCTCTATCTGTTCCTCGCGCGCCTGCGCGACGCAAATACCGGCCTGCTCGGCGCGCTGATGCTGGCGCTCAATCTCCAGATGATCGGGCTGAATCGCATGGCCCTGACCGACAGCGTGCTGATCTTCTTCACCACGCTCTCGCTCTTTGCCTTCTGGCTGGGATTTCAGACCGCGCGCGAGCGGCGGCCCTGGCTGTGGATTTGCTATGCAGCCATGGGGATCGCCACGCTGGCCAAGGGACCGGTTGGATTTCTGGTTCCGCTGATCGTGATCGCGCTTTACCTCACGCTCACGAAACAATGGCGTCCCTTCTGGCGAGAGGGACGGCCGCTCGCGGGCACGGCCCTGACGATCCTGATTGCGGTGCCCTGGTATGCGGGCATGTGGTGGCTCCATGGCAGCGCATACACCGACTCCGCGCAAGCCAACACGGTCGGGCGCTTTCTCAAACCGATGGAAGGGCATAGCTTCGGATTTTTGTTCTACCTTCCGGTGCTGCTGCTCGGCTTTTTCCCCTGGAGCGGCTGGCTGCTCTTTGCCTGGCCCGCCGCCTATAAGAACTGGCGCGCCGCACGCAAGACGGGTGCGGTATCCGACGCGGCACAGGCTGACAAACTCGATTGGTTCGCCGCCGCTTGGATCTTCGCCACGTTTATATTTTTCACGCTCTCATCGACCAGACTCCCCCATTACATCGGACCGCTCTTTCCCGCTGCCGCGATGCTGACGGCCTCCTATTGGTCTCGCTGCGTAAGAGAACCTTCGACGCGAGGCGCCAACGCCTCCGTTCATCTGATTATGTGGCTGGGATTTATCCTGGCGGGAGCGATGGCCTCCCTCCCTTGGATCTACGACACGATGCTGGCGGGCAAACTCACGAAGGAATATCCGCTGGCCACTCAGCTTTCACTAGGCAGCGGACCGTATGTGGCGGCAACCGTGCTGCTGATCGGCATGGGACTGGTCGGCTTGTTTGGCCTGTCCGACAACCGGCGCGGCGCGGCATTCTGGGCGGCCGGCGGATCGCTGTTCGGCGTGGTGCTGGTGCTGATGATCTTCGTCTTGCCCGCAGCCAATAAATATTTCGTCGCGCCGCAGCAGGAGCTGGCCTATGCGGCAGGATTGAACCTGGCGCCGGGCGAACAGTTGATCGCCTACGGCGCGACGAGGCCCTCGACGGCCTTTTATGCCAGGCGAAAAGTACTGTTTGTTGGATCAGGCGAAGAAGAGAAGCTGCGCGCAGCGCTGAACCAGCCGGGCCGCACGATGATCCTGCTGCCGGAATCGTTTGTGGATAAACTGCCGGGGGATCTCAAGAATTATCAGCCGATCTTAAAACGCTATGGCTATCTGCTCTTGGCCAGTGAGCCGATGGTGAAGATTCCGGAAGGTACGCTTCCGCCGCCCCCAGCTCTTGAGCCCACCGTCTTTGGCCACTGAACACGATACGGATCAGAACAGCGGCAGGATGCCGCGCCCGGCAAGAAGAATCGCGCCGCTCGCCAGCACGGCTCCCATCAACTCGCACTCCCTCAGCACCGCAATCCCGCGCGAGTCTTCCGCTGCCGCCGACATCCGATCCTCGCGAAGCCACAGCGCCACGCAGAGCAATCCGGCGGCTGCCATCACAAGAGGAGCTGTGGACATCAGCGATAACCCAATGGCCATCGCCATGATCGCCCCTTGTTCCGCTCTCGATGCCGAAGCCGTTCGGTTCGCCCACCATCCACGGATGCGACTCCACAGACCGATCGCCACCAGCAACGCGCCGCCCCCGATGAGCAACGCACTCTCCGGGCCGGACTCGACGGGATAGGCCAGCGCCCAAACCAGCGCAAAGACCCAAACGGTTCCGATGGCGGCGTGATAGAGCGCGGACTCGACCGACTGCCGCCAGTCCTTCCACGGCGCCACTGCGATCATCCCACTCACAGTTCCCAGCACCCATCCGCCGAACACATCGCTGGGAAAATGCGATCCGCGCAACACACGGCTGAGCGCGACGAACGCCGCGATGCCCAGAAAGAGCGCCGCCAGCATGGGGAATCGCCGGCTCAAGACGACCGCAAGCGCAAAAGTCGCCGTGGTATGGCCGGAAGGAAAGGAGTCGAATCCAGAGGTTAGCGAGGGCGCGATGGACCAATCGCCCGATGCGGAGAATTTCGGCCGCGGCCGTCCGATGAGATGCTTCACGGTATGAACGAGCACTGTCGCGAGGCCGTGCGCCCACAGCGTCTGCAGGCCGATCGCGAGGCCGCGCGAGGCTGGCCACATCCACCCGACAGCCAGCAGGATCGCACTGACGATCAGCAACTGCCGCCCGTCGCCGATCCAATTGCCGGCATGACTGACGAACGCCATCCAGGGAATCGTCAGCGTCCCGCCGCCTTCCGGCGTCGTGATCGTTCGCAGATAGCGCGCGGTGGGACCATCGAGCTGGCGGAGGCCCCAAAAGACGCAGACCAGCGCCGCCACCAGGCTGGCGAGAGACGCGAGGCGGGCCCAGTGAAGGGCGAGAGGCGAGGGATGAGGGACAGGAACCACGCTGGGTTGTTCGTCTGTCGCTGCCTCACCCATCACTGATTACTCACCCCTCATCACTCTCTTAGGGCACCCACTCTGCCAAAAACACATTGAATTCGCCCGGCTGTTTCGCGTTGCGGTCGGAGACCCACACCACACGTTTGCCGTCCGGCGAGAACATGGGAAAGCTGTTGAACTGGCCTTCGAATGTCAGGCGCTCCAATCCAGTGCCGTCATCGCCTACGAGATAGAGATGAAAGCTGGGCCTGCCGCCCTCACCGCGAGTTTCGACATTCGAGGAGAACACGATCCGTTTTCCATCCGGGTGGAAGAACGGTGAAAAATTCGACGCGCCGTTGGACGTCACTGG
The DNA here is from genome assembly GCA_020846195.1 of Nitrospira sp. Taxonomy (GTDB): domain Bacteria; phylum Nitrospirota; class Nitrospiria; order Nitrospirales; family Nitrospiraceae; genus Nitrospira_D. Next base: position 139,609 of record JADLEJ010000009.1, on the reverse strand, counting down.
ATGCCGTCCGCTGCCGTCGGCATTCATGATGAACAGTTCGAGCTGTCCCGGCTCGACCAGCCGTTGCTCCAGCAACTCTTTGTACTTCGCGATCTCGGCGGGATCCGTGGGATGCGAGGCCCGATAGACGATGCGCTTGCTGTCCGGCGAAAAGAACGCTCCGCCATCGTACCCGACATCGTCGGTCAACCGGCGATGGTGGGACCCATCCAGATCCATCGCGTAAATATCCAGATCGCCGTCTCTGACGGAGGTCCAGATAATGGTTTTGCCGTCCGGCGAGACCGTGGCTTCCGCATCGTAGCCAGGCGTATTGGTCAGCCGCTGCATTTCCTGCCCGTCGATGCGGGCGGCGAAGAGATCGTAGTCGTCGAGGGCCCAGCGATAGGCGCCGTCCCGTTTCGGCTTGGGCGGGCAGTTCGGGCCATGGAGGTGCGTGGATGAATAAAGGATGCGCCGGTCGCCCGGGAAGAAATAGCCGCAGGTTGTCACGCCCGATCCGGTGCTCACCAAACGCACGCTCTCGCCATCCAAGTCCATCACATACATCTGATAACAGCCCAGCGGAATGTCGCCCGGCTTCAACGCCGCCGCATAGGTGTCTTTCATCCAGTTGTTGGTCGACTGGAAGATGAGCTTATTCCCCGAGAAGGAAAAATAGGCTTCGGCATTCTGCCGGCCAAACGTGAGCTGTTTCACATTCTTGAAATGCCGCTCGGCGCTGGCCGGGGCTTTGGCCGTCGCCGGGGCCTTGGCGCGGTCGGCAGCCGCGCCAACCTGCGGCCATACCATGAGCGCGATTGCGACGCCGATCAGGCTGCCCGCCAGACTGCAAGTTCGGTTACCGCTGTTCATCGAGTCGAACCTCCTTCATTGCCTGAAACTCCTGCCACATGTCTCGTTTCGTCACCGTGCCGTTATCGAATACTACCGCGCTCTGCCAGCCATAGAAAAAGAGCAGCCGGGCGGCCTTCGCCGCTGCCATGGGATCGATGGCATAGACGACCGTCACGACCGATCCTGGCGCGTCCGGACGATGACACGACCACAGCGCCGCCATGCGCCGGCCATCGTAGGAAGTTCCGGCAAGACGAAATCCCTCCGGCCCCACCTGTGCCAGACTCCCGCAGGCCTGCGCGATCAACGATTGTACCTGAGTATGGTAATCCGATGTCGCCACAATCAACACCGATCCTGACGGAGGCAATGCGCTGGTGTCTGCCGAAAGAATATCCGTCTTCCGCTCCGCCGGAGCCTGCGCGTCCTGCGCCTCGATCCGTGCAACGAGTTCCTTGAACGGTGTCGCGCTGTCGGGGAACAGCGGCAATACGGCCTTGCGCCGGTCGGTCACAAAGAGATTCAGCACCGGCGCCAAGTGCTCGCGCTTCAATCGTTGAAGACTCATGAACTCAGGGTCGATCGACAAATTCAACGGCTCCGCTGGAACCGTCAGCCCGGCATCATGCTGGCCGGCGGCCAACGCGACCGCGACCGAAGTTGTCGAGCCTTTCATGGTAACCGCCAGCGGCACGATGAACCGAAAGGCCCCGCCTTCCCTGGTGAATCCGACACGCAACCGATAGGCTCCGGGCCGATCCGGATCGGGCGACGCAACGGCCTCAGAAATGCTGATCGCGGGCGCGCCTGGCCGCTCGATCCATTGCGCAAAGAACCACCGCAACTCCTGCCCGCTGACCATGGTGAATACGCGCTCGAGGTCCTGCCAATCGGCATGCCGTCCCGAATACTCCGCGATCAACTGCCGCACCCCGCGCCAGAAGGCCGCGTCGCCGATTTCCATACGGAGCTGGTGAAACACCATCGCCGATTTTTGATAACCGATGGCGTTGTCTTTTTCATCGCTCTTCTGCTGAAACGCTGCGATGGGATAGTCCGACTGCGGCGCCACATAGAGGCTGTAGCCCTGCAACATGAGCCGCCGCTGCTCGCGCGCTTGCCGGTCATCGTGGATCAACTCATGCCAGTAATAATTCGTCAGGTACGTGGTCAGCCCCTCGACCCAATTGCCGCTCTCGGGACAATTCCACACCGCATTACCGATCCAGGAATGGACGATTTCATGCCCCAAGGCATAGGGCTGCGTGTAGTGGCGCTTGATACTGCCGCTCCCCAGCAAGGTAAAGGACGGCATACCCAAGCCGCTCGCAAAAAAGTTTTCCACCACGGCAAACTGCTCGAAGGGAAACGCGCCCAGCAACGGCACATAGGCATCGAGATATTGTTCGGTCGCATGCAGATATTCATCGGCCAGCGCGGCATCGTCGGGAAACAGATAGGTTGCCAGGTGAACGACTTGCCCGCTGGCCCCCTTCCAATCCCGCGTCTTAACCGAAAACCGATTGGCGACCAAGGTGAGCGCTTCCGTCACGCCCGACTCCCACTGCTGCGCCTGGCGGCAGGCCTCATTGGAACGAGGCTGGGGGCAATCCTGCTTCGTTCCCCCACGACCCTGGCTCACCGTAGTCCAGCCATTGGGCAGCTCAACGGTCACGTTGTAGGAGGCGAGCGAACCGGCTAAATCTGGATACCAGCCTGTTTCGCTGCTCAGGTACACCCCTTCTGGGCCGATATGCCCGGAGGTCTCGCTCGGGGTCACGAATCGCAGATGGCGCGGCTCACGCGGCTGATCGTCAATCGTGCCGCGATAGCGCCATTCCAGCGTGATCTCCCCTTGCTGATTTCCTTGCTGGCGATCCGGCAGCGACAGACGAACGGTTTGTACATTGGAGCCGGCCTCGCCTTCGCTCGAAGCAAGCGAGACGGGATCAAGACGTTCTTCGTTGCCCACCCTTGTCACCTGCACGACGGAGTCAGGGCGCAACGACTTCGCCAATGTGAAGTCCAGGGGCGGCGAAATAGCGCCGACCTGCACGACCATTCGGTCGATCACGGTCAGCCGATGCTGGTCGGGATCGATGGCGGCATGAAGTTCGTGCCGGATAATGGCAGGAGGAGACGCAGGAAGATCGCCCGCCCGCCCCTGTGGCAGGGGCAGGAGCAGCGACAGTCCAATGAGACGAGTGATGAAATCGAGGCGCGCGCTTCCGACTGGCATCGGAAGGGTTTTAGCACTCGCGGCAGACGAGCACAAGCTGGATGGCGGTCAATAACCGATCGAGGGCAATCGGCTTCCCCAGCACTTCTTGCGGTCCCAATGCCCAGGCCTCCTCCAACATCTCTTCGTTGTGGCTCCCGGTCATGATGATGATGCCGCCGGGATACTCTTTGTCCCGGAGCGCTTTCAGGACGTCGATCCCAGACAGCCCGGGCATCACCATATCGAGCAAGATCAGGTCCGGCGGCGCTTTGTCGACGACCTGTAACGCTTCATGCCCATCCTTCACACCCAGCGTTCGGTACCCGCGCAGGCTGAGAAACTGCACGAGTAAATCGCGCACCAGTTGATCGTCATCGACGACCAGCACCGACTCCGCGGTCTCTTGCCCTGAAAACGCTAGGACTGGAGAGACCGGCGTCGGATTGGGCCGCGCCGGCAGTTGTGACACTCGATGCACTGCTTCGACAAGAATATCGAGCGACAAGCCGCGGCGGATGAAATCCGTGACGCGCAGGGAACGCGCCTGATTCTCCTGCACTTCGGTGGCCCCGCCTCCCAAAATAATCACCGGCGCCTCGGGGTCGATGGCCCGAATCTCTTTCAGCACCATCAATCCATCCATCTCCGGCATGCGCAAATCGAGCAGCGTCATGCGGGGGGCGTGCTTGCGAAACAGATTCAGCCCTTCACGGCCGCTGGTCGTGGTTATCACTTGATACCCATGCCGCATGAACACGGTCTGGAGAAGATCGCAGTTCATCTGGTCATCGTCTACGATGAGGATCTTGATCATTACGAAACCCCTGCTCTGAATCGGGTGAACTCCGCTGGCGACAGACGCCAACACGACACGTCATCACCATAACACGGGCGATTCGGAGCGAAAAGAAAATGGCGGGTTATGACCGGGCGGCTGGCTGGCCGAAAAGCGCGGCAATAAAGGCTTCCTGATTGAAATCCTGCAGATCTTCGGCCGCCTCTCCCACGCCGATCAGCCGAACAGGCAGCTTCAGCTCATCGGCAATGGCCACGACAATGCCGCCGCGCGCCGTCCCGTCGAGCTTGGTGAGCGCCAGCCCTGTCACACCGACGACGTCCTTGAACTGCCGCGCTTGCGCCAGCGCATTCTGTCCAACCGTCGCATCCAGCACTAAGAGAATTTCATGCGGCGCGCCTGGCAGCGCCTGGCCGATCACTCGAACGATCTTCCGCAATTCTTCCATCAGATTCGACTTCGTGTGCAGCCGGCCGGCGGTATCGATGAGCACCACATCGGCCGCGCGCGCCTTGGCCGCCACGATGCCGTCGAACGCGACGGCCGCCGGGTCCGCGCCGTGGCGATGCCGAATCACATCTACACCGACCCGATCCGCCCACACTTGCAGTTGATCGATCGCCGCCGCGCGAAAGGTGTCGCCCGCCACGAGCAGCGGCCGGCGGCCGCCCTGCGCCAGCCGTTGCGCCATCTTGGCGATGGTCGTCGTTTTCCCAACACCGTTCACTCCGACCATCAGAATCACGAACGGCTTCGCCCCGGCTTCGATCAGCTGTTCCAAAGACGGTCCTTGTACTGGCGCCAACACCCCGTACAACGTCTTGCTCAACACATTCTGCAACGCCTCAGAGTTCGCCGCATCCGCGCCTCTGGCATGCTCGCGCACATGGGTCATCAATCGATCCACCACACGCACACCCAAATCCGCCGCAAGCAATGCCTCTTCCAACTCCTCCAACATCGCCGGATCCGGTGTGCGCCCCAAGACCCGGTCCAACGACTGCCGAACAACCTGGCGCGTCTTGCTGAGCCCATCGCTCAGCCGCTGAAACCACCCCATCGCTACCGCCTTCCTGTCTTCATCGATCGCGCGCGAATCCCGCTCGCCCGCGGCATCACCGCCAACGTAGGAACCGGTCGCAGGGTTTTCAATATCGCCTGTTCCCGCCGTTTCATGCGGCGCGCGTCCATATCGCTCCGCTCATGATCGTACCCGCAGAGATGCAACACGCCATGCACCAGCAACCACGCCAGCTCCTCACTGAGCGACCGCCCGCCCTCTTTCGCCTGCCGTTGCGCCGTCGGAATGGAAATCACCACATCGCCGAGCAGGGCCGACACCGGACCGGCCGACTCCCGCATGGCAAACGCCAGCACGTCGGTGGTGCGATCCTTCTTCCTGTACTCCCGGTTCAACCGGCGCATGCGCCCGTCACCCACCAGATCTATGCTAAGCTCCGACTGCGCTTCCCCAACCGCCGCCAGCACGCGCTCGGCCAGGCGCCGAAACGAAGCTTGGCGCACCGCCACACGAGTCAGTCGCAGACTTACGTAGACAGCCATTTAGTGGGGTTGGCCCGAGGAATCTCGCGACAGAGGCCCTGCAGGAGGCCCTTTGGCAGAGTCGGCCGATGCCCGATGAGAGGATGCCGGTCCCCGCGCATTTCTAGAGTCGCCGCCCGTCGTGGACTGATGCCGATCGTAGGCTCTGACGATGTCCTGAACCAGCCGATGACGCACCACATCCTTCTCGTCGAAATACACAAAAGCAATGCCGTCGATGTCCCGTAAGATTTCCCTCACTTCGATAAGGCCGGATGCCCGGTCCGACGGCAGATCGATTTGCGTAATATCCCCGGTCACAACCACCTTCGAATGGAACCCCAGCCGGGTCAGGAACATTTTCATCTGCTCCGCCGTCGCATTCTGCGCTTCGTCCAAAATGACAAACGAGTCGTTCAACGTGCGCCCGCGCATGAACGCGAGCGGAGCAATCTCGATATCCCCACGTTCAATCATGCGATTGGCCCGCTCCATGTCCATCATGTCGAATAAGGCATCGTACAGCGGGCGAAGATACGGATTCACTTTCGCAAACATATCGCCGGGCAAAAATCCCAGCTTCTCGCCGGCCTCGACCGCCGGCCGTGCCAGAATGATGCGGCTCACTTCTTTCTTCATGAGGGCGCTGACCGCCATCGCCATCGCCAGATAGGTCTTGCCCGTCCCGGCTGGCCCAATCGCGATCACAATGTCGTGTTTCTCGATCGCCTCAATGTAGGATTTCTGAGTAGGAGATTTGGGGCCGACAAACCGCTTTTTTGTGACGATCGTCGTGGCATTGGTCAAGACCTCCTTGATGGAGGCATCCGGCGTCTGGCGCAATGCTGTCAACGCATGCGTCACATCGTCGGCTTGAAGCACCAAACCTTCGTTGGTGAGATTGGCGAGTTCGAATAGAATCCGTTCAGCTTGCCGGGTCGCGTCGGGAAGACCGTCGAGCGTAACCTCTTCGCCGCGCGCGGACAGCCGCACGCCAAGATCGTCCTCAATAAGCTTGAGGTGCCGGTCGTGGTGACCGAAGAGCGCGGCAGTGTTCGTGCCTTCTCGTAGTTTCAGTTTACGCACGAATATGAGGTAGTCTCATCCCAGGCATTCTAGCTGAGAGAGATTCTAGCAGAGGAAGAAAAGGCGAGACAAGCAGATCGGAGAATCAGACACCAGCAGGATTGGCAGATGCGGTTTCGCTTGCAAAGGTTAAATCGAATTCTTGATAGGCGGCAAAACCCTGTCCGTCTTTCGCGAGCACCTTCACATGAGACACCCCGACATGACCGGCTGGCACCATCCAACTGAGGCGGCCCGTTGTTTCATCAATGGCCATTCCAGATGGCGCTTGCTCCAATTGAAACACGATTTGATCGCCATCTTCATCGACAGCCTTGACAAAATATTCATATCTTCCTGCCCCTGAGGGGACAGGAGGAGTTGAGACGATTCGAGGAGGGTGGTTGTTCATCAAAAGAGGCATGGAGCGAAACGGCTTCCCCGCCATTTCTGGGTCTCGCGCAGTAATCTCCACAACTACGGGCACCCTCGGATTCAGCCCCTTGGTAGAGAGTGATGCCTCATCCCCTTCCTTGATGACCGTATTCTCCTGAAGCCATTTATAAGTGAGATCTATCCGATCATGATCGGGGTCGCTGGCCGTAACATTCGACTCGATTCTTCCGCCGCTATCCGCAAGCTGCAAGGCTACCGAGGAAACCCTGGGGGGACTGTTCCCAACGAGTGCTTCTGCCGTCTTGTAGGCCCGGCCTTTCTGCACAGAGTCGGCAGGAACGATCTCGACGCTGATACGCTGGCCTCGCTGAAGCCCTTCTACCGGCAACGTCGGATTCGTTTGACCAGCCAGGGGAGCTTCATTCACATACCATTGATATTGGAAGGTAACGGCTTCCCGTTCTGGGTCCTCGGCTTGGACTTGCACCGAAACAGGAGCTGTCAATGATAGAGGGGTATCGAGAATTTTGGCTGCGATCACAACTGGAGGCTGATTTGCCGCTGCTTGAGCCTTAGCATAAGGCCCATCGCCCGTGCCTCCACCGCTACAAGCGGTCCCGCACAACAAGCTCAAAGCTCCAACCCCTACAATCAATCGTCGATGACGTTGAGAATCCATACCTTTCTACCATTCACCTTCCATCGAGAGACATCCCAAATGCTCTATGCCTGTTCGTGTTTCTCGATAGCTTAGTCCCGCTGATGCACCCAATTCACAAAGCGGCTGTAATTTCCTTCGGGGTTCACATCGATCGATGTGGCGTTACCAGAAGACATTTGATTTTTGAAGCTACAGTCTTGACCGCAATGCACGGTGCCGCTAGATCCCAACCCAACTCCGTTACTACTCTTGCTATTCACAATCGTATTTGAGCCCGATAGCGCCGTTCCAATTACCGGCACAGTGGAAGCCGTTCCCGTTTTATAGAACAACACATAGAGATAACTCACGCCGTCGGAAGCACAAAAATTACTCGCCGGAGCGAAGGTCGGAAAGAAGATCGTCCCGGCAAACAACGTCGGATTTACCACGGATCGCTCAGCCGCGTAAGTCGTCGCAATCCCGCTGACGGGGTCTGTCAGAGTCACAAGGCCTGGCAAATTCACCCGCCATCCATCTTTGCTCTGCACCAAGCCCATCATAGAAGTCGTGCCTGTACCGTTAAACGACGTCACTCCGGGATTTGTGGGATCTGTGACTTGATTGGTACTCCCGCTGCAAATAAGACAGATGACCGCGTTGGTCACATCCACAAGATCATCATCGTAACAACTCGTGATACTAGTTTCCGTGCAGGTCCCGCTCAATACAGAATCTTTGATCCCGAATAACCGTTGTATGGTGTTATCGACTTTGTCTGGGTTGCTAAAATATCGCCCCGTGCCGAAGAACACCCACATCTTATTGGCGTCATCGACTGTCACTGCCGGTGAGGACGCGGAAGGCCCAATCTCCTTGGTCGTTGAACTGGCCGCATCCCAAAATGTATCCAGCACCTCCGTCGGCGCACGATTACCCCCACTGGCAATCCCCCAACTAGTCGGAGCGCAGGGAGCCGCAGAACATCCCATGGTCAAGCGATACATCTTCCCTCGCCAGGGCAATGACCCGTCATGGAGAGTCCGCGCCGCATACGCGACATCTGCCCTCCAATCCCCGTCTTTGTCGACGGCCACGACATGCCCCATAAAAGATCGCCAGGTGCCCACCGGCATCGTGGTCAAGCTCCCTCCAGCCGCCGCCTTCGGCCCAAATTTCAGATCGACGGTGTAGAGACTGGCTGTCTGCATCGGAGCGGCAGGCAGATCAGCCTGATACCCGTTCGGACCGGACCCAAACAGCACATACCATTTCTCATTCGTAGGATCGATGGAGGAATCCGTCGTCGGATTCATGCGCGCCACAGCCGGATAGCTCGTGGTCAGGCCTAATCCACTATCGGTGAATACCCACAGCAACTTGGGATCTACTTCTGGGTTGGTCACGTCCAGCGCAAAGTACGCACTGTGGAACGATCGAGAAACTCCACCGATCGTGGCGGTCATCGGAGGCGCTCCAAGTCCGATTGCGCATTGCCCGCAGCTGCCGCCCATCCGGAACCCTCCAATGAGAATCGTGCCCCATCCGCCGGGATGGTCGGCATCAGGCGTGAAGACTCGCGCCTCCGTGATCGTCGGCTTCAAATCGACATAATAGACGTGCGTGTAATCTGTCCGGGCCAACCACTGCAACTGCGGTAACAGTTGATGCGGAATAAACGACCACAGCTCAGCGCCAAGGTTAGGGCCGCTGGAGTTGTCTATCTTATTTTTCGTATACCACCCATGCTCGACCGTCGCAGCGGTCGCTGGATTATCCCCTTTGTGGTAGAAGCCCCCATTGAATGCGTGGAGCATACCGTCGTTGGCTCCCACATAGACAACCTGTCGCCTTGTACGATACTGCGAGTAAAACGCGGTGTACGTTGAATCTCCATACGCCAAGTCATAGCGTGCTTTTGGCGCCGCAACGACCGTGGGAGTCGAATGAATGGGATCTCCAAGTCTCCACACTTTGAAATTGCCGCTTCCAACAGGGACTTCCAACATGCGTGTCCGCAACCCAGCCACCTCATCCCCCCGAATGAAGTTGATCAAATTCATGGCATTACTCGAGCCTGAGCAGGCATCGCCTGCATACCGGAGATAGTCACGCAGTGCCGCACAGTTAGCCGTCGTAAAGTCAATTTGTTCGCCCGCGTCGACTACGCCATCGTTATCAGGATCGACCCAGGTCAAAATTTTTCGAGAGGCTGACGTCCCCAGCGCCAGTTCTTTCCCCGCTTCCCATATCGGCAATACCGAGCGCAGGTCGCCGGTAAATACCGGTGTAGCGCTATCGGCAACACCATCCGCCGGACTGACATCCTCAAACTTGTCAACCATCACCTTTTGATAGTTTGGACTGGACGGATCGTTGTCGTACCGGCTCACAATGATGCGGTCTAGCTCGTAGGTCAGTACTCCATCCTGGTTGGTATCCTCGCGGAAGTTCCCGAACGTATCGACAAACAAGGCGTGGGTATACCCCGTCCATTTCACATTGGCACCGCTCTGCCCCACATCGGTTGTAAAGAAATAGGCCTGATAGATAGACCCTTCACCCGTGGATGATGTCGCCAACACTGAAATCGATGTACCTGACGCGCTCTTTCGTAGAATCGCGGTAATCGCCGCCATCAAACGGTCTTGCAGGTCATCCACGTTGGAAGATTCAAAATAATTATCCGGAATCCCGTCGGTCCCTGGCGCGCCCGTCGCGTTAATAACCTTGTCCCACTCCGACGTCAAGTCCGGGAGATTATTTCCGTTAGTGTCTTCAAATCCGCCAAGCCGCGCGGCATGCATCAAGATCTCTCGACCGGCAATATTTCCGAAGGCAAAGAAGGTATAGAACGTGATGTTCTGAAAGCCTTGCAAGCAATGGCCTGTCACCCCCAATACCGGAATAGTCCCGTCAGCTGTCCCGCTGCATGGGCGCAAATCGTTCGTGTGGGCCCAGAAAGCTACGTCGTCAAGATAGTGATTGCCGCTGCTCGCGTAATCGGTCTTATGCTCGCCAAGAAGTGTGGCTGCAGGTGTCCCCTGATTCGTATTGCAGGTTCCATTCGGCGCATGAATTACCGTAGTGCCGCCAACGCAATGCTGCCCATGCTGCCCGTGCGCATAATCTCGCAGCCCGATGGGGATATTCGTATCCTGCGTCGGCGCTCCATCCGTGACTAGAATGACAAAGGTCTTACAACAGGTCACCTGAGTCGATGTTGAAGCCCAGGGCGGCGTATGGTTGCTCCCGAAGAAAAATGGATCGCGACCGCAGGCGTTGGCAATATACCCAGTAGGGCAAGCTTCCGTGCCGGTCAGAGCCGAGATTTCCGATGTTCCGATAGAGCCAACACCATTGGCGGCAAAACTCACTCCATTGGAGTTGCCGCCGGAAAAGGCGATGGGAAACACGTATGATCCGGGAAGATAGGTGGAATTAATCTGCGCAACATATCGAACAGTCTCGTAGAGCGACTCGGAGAGCGGTGTCCAAGTCGAGGGAAACGACTCTTGCACCGCATCGACCATCGCCGCAACGTTCGTATTAAATGTTTCGACTGTGCCGCCGCTGAAATCGATCGATTGACGCGACCCAACCCCCACCAGCATTCTAGCGCCGTCGCCGGCCGGCTTGAACTCGAATAAGCCGAACCTCGCCTGAGCGCCGATCTGCTGAATAACTCCTGCAGGCTCCGTGCTGTACCCAATCTTCAGTTCGTATTTCCGTTGGCTATAGCCGTCGCTGCAATTGCTATCGAAGGAGCTATCGTTATCGACACAAAAATAGGCGGCGGCCGTTCCGAAGTATACCGTCCCCGGACCAGCGGCTCTGTCCGCCAAGGGAATTCTCCCAACCAGTGCCCCAATCGCTATCGATGCTAACTCGGTATTGATGCCCGATGCTTGTGCGCGAACCGTCTTCAGCGCTGGCGTTCCGCTCGCAGGACACGTACCATCCGCTGCCCGTGCCACAAAACAGTCGCCGCCGATCATAGCTTTTTTCAATGCATCGAATCGCCTAAAGGTCGCCCAATTCAAAAAGTTGCCGTCCCATTGAGTGGTCGTGCAATCCGTAGAAAGAAGGGGTTTCGTCGAAGCTGGTTCAAAACGTGTGTCCGTCGTGTCATAGGTATAACAAGTAAGTGAATCGAAGTAGCCAGAATACGCTGTGGCCTTGGCAAATGCTTGGTCGGCAGCATCCCCACAGTCCCCGTCATCATTCCGATCGCAGGACAATCCGCTCATACTGCCGGAGTTATCGAGCAGCAGAATGATGTTCGGGAGCACCTGGTCGCTCACAAATGGAGGAACCGCATAGTACTGATCCATCGTCTGGGCGGAGCCGGCACTTGGCCCCCAAAGAGCACAGGCCAGCGCGGCAATAACGGCTCCACGAAATGCGATCTTCCGGCGTTTCATGGCACCCTCCATTTTCACTCCCCGCAACATACGATCGCGCATTGCGTTCCTCAGGTTTTTCTTATTCAGGCAGAATCAGCAACATCCAATCGATTTTGTCGGTCGTTCCCTTTTGGATGTGATACTTCACATCGATATCGACTCTCAGGGCAGCTGGCGGCAACGGATCGCCATGGCGATCGACCAATACGGCCTCCGGCGCAAGACCGACTGTCCGCCCATCAATCTGAAATGTCGTTTCGTGAATCGATGTAATTTTCCCCATCGGATAACTCGCCATGGCCGCTGGAAATGGCTCATCGGCGTGACTCGATGAAGGAGCAGCTATGAAAACAACCGCGGCCACGACCAAACAACCAGTCGCCACGCCACGCCACCGCATCAAAATACGGCCACTCTTCTTCCTTTGAGGATTCGTGACCCAGTCGCTCATTCCAAATTGCCCCTTAGCCATTGCTTCCTCGCTTTACACAGCCTTCGCCGGTAGTATTCAAGCAATCGAAGGTTACGATGACTCGGCTGGTGGCTCCAGTCGCTGCGTTTGCCGCCACACAATCTACGCGGTAGAACTGATCGAAGGTCGGCTTGTCCGAATCGGCAAAGTCACTCCCGGCTCTTTGCTTGGAATAGAGGAAATCGATATCCCCGTTCACAACATAGCCGTTCACATTCATTGTGAGATTGGGCGCGTTGCCAGCCCCTACCGCGACGTCTGAATTATTTCTGAGCGTTCCATTTATTTCCTGCGTGAACACCGCCTGATTGAGTGCAGGCACGGGGCCCAGCGGAGCAATAAGAACCGCCGCTTCCGCCGACATTTGCGGATCATCCATTGTCAATCGGATCGCGCGAACCGCAGTTCCGACACAGGACTCCGCAGCGCTTGTGCCCTCTTCGACCATGCGAATCGAGCCTGCCATCGAATTTTCAAGCCCACTCATGGTTAACGCAGCAACCCCGAGGGAGCCGGCGATCAACATCAACAGCATGACCGTCATGAACGACGTCCCTCGTTCGTCACAGCACAGCCAGCCTTTGCCCGATGTCGTATGACAGGTCAACATGATTACAGCCTTTGGTTGCGGAGTTCGATGGTCCTGGTCAAGATGCGCCGGCGAAACTGAAAGTACGCCGCTTGCTGCGCCGGGGAGGCATTATCACCGAGGGCAAACACGCCATTCGCATGGTTGTGGTCGCTGACCACAGGAATCGCCATGTTATGCACCGGAGTGGAATTACCTTCTCCCATGCCCTGATCGGCTCGGGTTTCGCGGGCGACGATGTTGACTTGAACCAATCGTATTTTGCTCGGAGTCATGTACGTGCCGTATGGTCCTGCCGTGCCAAACCAGTTCCGATCGGTAATGAAATCGGCCTGGTCAAACTGATTGGATAAATTCAGGTCATCCGGCTGCAAGTCAGGAATCCCGTTATTCACGCGAGGATCGCAGCCGTCGCAGGCATAGGCCAGCTGAAGGTCTTCCACTCCATCCATGATGGGAATACAACCCGAATTATTCTGATTGCAGTTCGGCGGTCCGCCAGGACCCACCATGGCAATGGGAACAGCCCCTCGTACCAAGCAAGGCGCAGATCCTTGGCAAAGATTGAGTGCGTCGGGAGGAGGAATCACTTGATAGGTGATGCACTGAAGCAGATAGACCTGAGTGCCACCGCCGAATGCAACCGGTCCAGGAATAGCTGGGTTCAATGTCAGCCCTCCGGCATTCACGGCTTGAATGACCGAACCAGACACGCCTCCCAAAGAAACCGGCATACCGAGAAGGGCAGCCGCGCCACCAGGAATTGCGTTGGCCATCGCGTTTGTGGCATTGGCCGGCATCGGAACATTGGCAATCGACCCGCCTAACCCGCCAATAATTCCTCCAGGCGGAAGAGAAACCTGCCAAAGCGGCCCCACTGCGACAATCGAATTCGTCATTGGAACGACCATAGAAACAGTGTCGGATCCGAAGTCTGCGCCCAGAGGATTATTGTCGCCAGGAATCAGCGCCGACGGGGTGCCATTGACACGACATCCACCTACAGCCGTTGTTAGCCCCCGCATCCCGAATCCAGCCAGCTTCAGATCCGCCGTAATCATGTCGAGAGCGGTTCGCGCAGTCGCCTGGGTCTGCCCGATCTGTCCGGTAATGCGCGCACTCTTCTGACTCACAACAAGCGCGCTGAACCCCGCCGCCACAATAGCGGTGGTCATCATCGTTGCAACCATGACCTCCATGAGCGTGAAGCCCTTCTGGCCATGCTCCTGCACATCCAGCAATCGCCCCATGGGCACCCCCTGCGCTCTCGTTTTATACATACCCACTCGGTACCCTCTATTCCGGCTCTATCACGGTCTGAAACGCCACCGCACGGACACGTTGCGTTGAAGTGCGTTCTGTCCATTGAAGTCGTACGGTCACTTGGACAGCACTTGAATCGGCACGGGCCGGCAACACCGGCACGACTTGGACGGTGCCGCGAGGATTCAACAGATTCGAGGCCAAGACCAGCGTTCGCCACTGCACGCAATCGCCCTGAATCCCTCTCCTTGCGGCGGTCGATGGAGTGGTCCAATAGAATGGTGCGGCCGGTGCGGGAGCTGGAATTCCACCTACCAAACAATTTCCCGGCCCAGTGGTATCCACATTATGATAGGCCCAGGAAAACTGCCGGTTATTCTGAATCCGCTCCATCATATCGGCTGCAACATTGGTCATAATAGAAAGGTCATTGGCATCGACATTTTTCGTAAACGATATGCCTTGCATGGCAGCCATGCCCATCACACCCACACCTAGGATCGCAGCGGAGACGAGAACCTCCACCAAGGTGAACCCTTTTTCATTACCTGCCTTCATGAGTTGCCTGCTCCTTCTCCTCATGATGTCGCATTGATCACGCAAGGATTGATGGCCTGCCGGCACCAGGTAACCTTCCCTGAAGGCGCGAGCGAGATTGTATAAATCAGACTGGGGTCACGTACGCTTTGCAATTGAATTGTCTGAGCCGCCAGAGGCGACGTGCTCAATCCTCTCGGCGTATACCCGATTGGATTGACGGGCAATGGCAGAACAAACTTCACATTGAGCGGCAACGTTTCTGCTCCAAGTGGAGCTGTGAACGTCACCTGGTCTAGGCCCATCGGTATATTGACCGGAGTAGCCACGATCATGGCATTCCGGCTAATGGCAGCGGAACGCGCCATAATAAGGCGGTTATAAATCGTTGTGGTGGCTTGATAGAGCTCGTACTTGGCATACATAAGCGTCAGATTGGGAACTGCCAATGCCGAGGCAATCCCAACAATAACAACCGTAATCATGATTTCAAGAAGGGTAAATCCGCCTTCTTGCGAACTGATCTTGCTCGGTCTTTTCGATTGAGGGTGCAGCATGGCACCCCCAACTGAGCAAGGGGCATGCCGTTGCCGATACGCTATAACCATTTGATTTATCAATGCTTGCCAGCAATGGAATCAAGTCCGTGCTGGTCGCTTTTCGCGCAATGGATCGACAAAATTTGGCGAGATTTCCGCACAATCTCGCACTTCTATCCGCAGCCCTCCCCTGACAGTCAAGCATAAGAGTCTTACACGAAGGCTGAAAGACGCACTATTTATGGTGATGAATGAACGATGGAGGGACAAACCAACGCAGACAACAGGATGGAACTCTCACGAGAAGAAAAATACCTACTTACTTTATGTCATTAAAGAGAAGCCGGAGGCAGCTTCTATTTCACAGCCACGGCGCGAACTTGCCGATAGGTTGTGGCACCTTCGAAGACTTTCTGAATCCCGTGTTGCAGTAACGTCGTCATTCCCTCTCGTTTTGCCACTTCGGCAATCTCCGCCGTTCTGGCTCGAGACTGAATACACCGCTTCACCTCATCGGAACCGACCAGCAACTCGTGCAGCGCCATCCGGCCTTTGAATCCGCTCTGATTGCACCGCTCGCACCCCTGCGCCCGATAGAGGCTCAGCTCCGGCGAATACGTGACGCCCACCCGATCCCAGTCGCCTACTCCATACGCCTGAACCAGATCGTCAAACTCCTGCCGATCGGGACGATAGGTCTCTTTGCAATGCACGCAGAGGCGCTTGCACAATCGTTGCGCTAGCACGCCGAGCATCGCATCGGAGAAATTGAATGCATCGCACCCCATGTCCAACAGTCGCGTCACAGTCTCAACGGCACTGTTGGTATGCAGCGTGCTCATCACCAAATGGCCTGTCAGCGACGCCTCAATCGCAATATCCGCTGTTTCTTTATCGCGCATCTCCCCGATCATGATGACGTCTGGATCGGCCCGTAAGAACGCTCTCATCGCCGCAGCAAAGGTAAAGCCGATCTTGGGATGCACCTGCACTTGACGGAGCCCCTCCTGGGTCAGCTCGATAGGATCCTCTGCCGTCACGATCTTTCGGGCATCGGTATTCACCTGTTTCAATAGGCCGTGCAGAGTCGTCGTTTTCCCGGACCCGGTCGGCCCCACGCAAAGGAGAATGCCCTGCGGGCGTTCGGCCAATTCCTTCACGGCCTGCAAGACGCCCGGCATAAACTCCATGGCCTCCAACAGCATCGGCGTTTTTGCAGTCAAGAGCCGCAGCGTGACATCTTCATTCTCCCCCGCCGTAGGGAGCGTGGCCACGCGCAGCTCAAGATCACGATCCTTTCCGAGGCGATAGCGGATCTTGCCGTCCTGTGGTTTACGCCGCTCCGCAATATCGAGATTGGCCATGATTTTGATGCGTGACACCACTGCGCGGCGGTAACTAGAGGGAATTTTCATGTAGGGGAAGCAGGTGCCATCGACTCGGAAGCGCACCGCCATATCTCGTCCGGTCGAATAGGGCTCAATATGAATATCCGAGGCCCCCAACCGGTCCGCCTCGGCAATCAGATGATTCGCCAATCGCACAATGGCCGAATCATGCTCCGTAATCTGTTGAACGCTGCCGTCGGCGTCGTTCCAAACTTCATGCACGAGTTCGCCGAGAATATCGGCGATCGCCCCGCGAGCCGACTGCTCCGTGGCCAGAAGCAGCCACTTTTCGAGATCGCGTTTCAAGCCAACCACGACCCGAATCGTCAGCCGTGGAAACGCCCGCCGGATATCCGGATCTTTATCGAGGTCCTGCGGGTCTGTCCTCAGAATCTCTACCGTCGTTCCTTGCCGCTTGATCGGCACCCACCCGCTTTTCTTAAGATACTCAACGCGCAGATTTTTGAAGAGCGCTGGTTCTAGAACGACGCGGTCATTGTACGCAAGAAACGGACAGTTGAAATACTCGCTGAGCGCGGCACCGAAGTCCGACTTGGCAATGTGATAGGTGTCGAAAAGCAGCGACTCAAGCTCAACACCTTGCGTCTGTACTGCTTCATGCGCCGCCTCCATCTCATCTTGGCTGAGCACACCGCGAGTCGCCAGCAGCGTAAGGAGACGATGCGCTCGATCCATGCCAGCAGATGGACGCTTGCCGGCTCGCAGACCGCTATTGCCTGAGGAAATTGCGCCGGAGAGTTTTTCGCTTGAACCCTCCATCATTCTCCTCATGCCTGCCACATCGTCGTCATTCATATCGAACCATCCAGGTCCCAGGCGCGCGCACGACAACCGGAACTCCGCGAAACAACCCTCGCCCCATTTCATGGTCGTACCACAGCTCCATCGTTACCCCAGGATAAGCGGTCGCAATCGTGCCGTCAGCCACTACCGCCCCGAACGCTCGTATGGAGCGATCGAGGGTGATATTCCCAGCGGCATAGAGCGCTCCATTCAGATGAATGTTCGAGAGTTGCACGGCGGTCCGGCTCCCGGTCTCTGCGCTTCCTCTTGCAGGAGGGCTCAATACAGACAGAGACTGCCCCGATCCAACCGGCCCCATCATGATATGGCCCTGCACAACAAGGACCGCTTCAAGATAAGCCGCGCTCAATCGAACCACCCCAAGGTTATCGGCTCGCGGAGCCTTCTGATCCAGCGTGTCAATAAAGATAAGCCCTCGGGCATCGCCCACGCTGCGCGAGCGCAGATAGTCGTCTGGCGCCACACCATGCCCCGGCTCTACCGACCCACTTGAATAGAGGAGGCCATCCCGATCGATAGCCAAATAGGCGCCATGTTGCTTGGCCAGTTGCTTAAGCTGTTCATACCCCCAGCGATCTCTCCGCACTCCGGGAGCCGGATGCCGATTCGCATGGACATTGAGAGGAAGCACGACACTACTGCTCTGCCCCGGAGAAAGCTGCATGAAATAAATTGGCCCTCCGATCCACATTGACGACCATCGATCTTCGCGATGAGACATGTCGCGATAACTCGCACCTGTCACCGGTGCGCTGTCGCTCTGCAAG
Organism: Nitrospira sp.; assembly: GCA_020846195.1. Classification (GTDB taxonomy): domain Bacteria; phylum Nitrospirota; class Nitrospiria; order Nitrospirales; family Nitrospiraceae; genus Nitrospira_D. Next base: position 121,326 of record JADLEJ010000009.1, on the reverse strand, counting down.
GGAAGATCCTCCATCCGCTGCACAGTCAAGTCGCCACCGACCGTCAGATCTCCCCAATGCACCAGCGCGCCTGACTCTGGTGCAATCTGCGGCAGGCCAAGACTTCCTCCAACCTGGATCCCGGCCCGCAATGCCGGAATGTCCACGGCGCCAAGTTGCATCGAGACCCTATGTCTTGTGGACGAATTCGCCGTCGTGACAGTTGCATCGACCGTACAGAGCAACCCGGGTGCGCCCGGGGCATAGACCTTCAGCTCTTGCACTGAGCCGAGATCCTCCAAGGATCGAAACATACCTATGCCTGCATCGTTCAACAGCTGTTGGTCGATGCTCCGTGACGCATTAAGCAACACATCCGGATGATCGGCCGTCCCAGTGAATTGAGACCGGCCAGCCAGGTCGAAGAATGAGGGACTTCCATCCGATAACGACTGCCGTTTGGCCAAGAGTGCCGCCACTGCAGGTGGACTAGTGGACGGACGATGAAACCAGGCAACGACCACATCCTGCGCCGCATCGGCAACAGCCTGAGCTACGGCGGCCTCGGCTGCTCCAGAAGCGCTCGATGCCTCTTGCCCTGCCAGATCGAGCAGCGCCGCGCCGACCAGCGCCAGCACCAACGCAAGGATGATAACCCCCAACAGCGCGATACCCTGTTCGTGCGATGAACGCGGAACGATCTTCATGGTCCCCGACTCCTTTCATCCGATGGCTAGGAGCGCACCGTGACATCTCGAACCACCTTAGGGTCGCCGGCAATCGGCACAAGCTCCACTGCGACACGAACAATTCGACCGATGTTTGCGCTGGCCTGCCCCCACTCATCCCAGTACGACAGCCGCACCGACTGTAGATCGCCGATCAATACTCCAGCCCCGCCATCGATCTGCCGCATCAGCTGCATGCGATCTCGATCATCCATCCTGGTGTAGTACGTCACTCGATTGCGCACCTCTACCGACGCACCGGCCGGATAAGTTCCCCCAACCGGACCACTCAGCAGGAGCTGGCTGCGCTGGCCAGCACTCCCCAGTCGAGAGTATTCACAGCGACTCACTCCACAGAGCACCACGGATTTGCCTGCTTCCCACCCACTGCCGTTCTGCACCGGCAAAACCGTTTGGCCGGCCGCGACAGAGCCAGTTGTCACCGTCCGCAACCCATGAATGTTGGCGGAAAACTCAAAGCGATCGGATCTGGCAATGGCGATGGCCGACGACGAAGCCATCCGCACTTCCTGTTCGAAGACTTCCAATCCCAACCGCATCTCTTGCTGGGCGGCCATGATGCGCTGCTGCCGAACCGCCTGCGCCTGCACAATGTTGAAGGCTTCCAGACTACCCGCCAAAACCAGCGTGCCTATGGTTAAGGCCACCATCAATTCTGACAAGCACACCCCGGATGGCGAGATCAGAATGTTCACCCACCCATATGGCCGCTTCGATCCGCTCATCGGGCTCCTGTGAATGCCGGATTGGCCCGCACCGTTCCCACCTCCACCACCCGCACACCGCCGAACGCCGGATAGGATGCCGCCGCCCGAATGGTCACCAATCCGGCGGTGTTGAGTGGCCCCAGACGATCCATCGCCACCATCCATTTCAAGGTCACGCCGTCATGCTCCCACTGAGCCGAATAGATGCCATCTCCCGCCGAAACATCGGCCCCCTGGCCATCATCCGCCATCAGCACATCTGTTCGGCCATCATGGTCAAGATCGTCCTGCAGCAGCGCCTCCCATCGCACAGACCGTTTCGCTTCCAATCGCCCCTGCGCCAACGCCAGCGCTCTGGTCTTGATCGTCCCTTGTTGGACCAACTTGGCGGAGACCTCAAGCGCCGCCATCCCTCCCATCACGACAACCATTGAAATACTCATGGCAACCATCGCCTCCACCAGGCTTAACCCTCTGTCGTGCAGCACCCTCATCGAATCGAGACCCGTCCTGTGAGGCTCACGGTGATCGTGCGGGCGTGCCCCTGGCTGTTGCGAAATTGGATCGTGGTGGCGGTCGCAGAACGTCCACTCGGATGAAAGACGACATCCGGTCCCGCGCTCGGTTCATCGATCTCAAGCCCCTTGTGCTGATAGGACAACTGGTGATGCTGCGCGCGGTCGTTGCCGACCTGGGCGACGATCGTCTGGCGTTCTTGATCGAATACCAGCCGGACACGATCGCGTTTCGAGATCGCCCATTGCCTCGCCCAGCGGAGTTCAGAAGAGACCTGCTGCGCAAACACATCGGCTTGCACACGTGCGTTCAGCATCATCAGATTGGGAAGGGCCAGCGCCGACACAAGTCCGATGATGGCCATCGACGTCAGCGCCTCAGTCAGGCTGAACCCCTTCTCGCTCCCCAGGAAAGACTTTCTGTTTATGCGATATCGATTCATACCTAGGGGCCATATCAAGAGCCGTACCCGCGGCGCATGGCCTAAGATTTTGACAAAAGCCGATAGAACTACATCGCCGATCTCGTTGAATCTCACAGAAAAATCAGCGGAAGTCTGAGGTCGTTGAAGGACGCGAGGCACCCAATACTGTCACACGCAGCCCATGCCCGCGCGACAAGACGGATACAACTAGGAAAGGATTAGATACAGAGGAGAGCGAATAGTGCGAACGAGGGAGAGGAAAGGAGATTAGCCCGCCAACAACCCTTGATACCATTCAAGAATGACGGTTCCAAAGAAAATGGCACTCACTGCGCCCAGAACCAGAAAGGGACCGAAGGGAATATACTCCTCGCGCTTGATCGCCCCCGCCGCGAGCAGCGACACACCAACGACCGACCCGGCCAGCGATCCAATCATGATGGTCATCAATGCCAGCTTCCACCCCAAAAATGCCCCAACCATTGCCAGTAACTTGATATCCCCGCCACCCATCCCTTCCTTGCCGAACAGATACGGGCTGGCCCAGGCTAGCAGCCATAGAATTCCTCCGCCGACGAGAAGACCGATGAGGCCATTCAGCAATCCCAATGGCAAAATAGTGGCAGCGCTCACCAGCCCGAGGACAATGCCTGGGAACGTGATGGCATTGGGAATAATCTGATGAGATAGATCTGTCCCCGCCACGACAAGCAAGGCGGAAAAAAGAATGGCATAGACCACCGCCACCATCGTAGGCCCGAAGAACCAGAGCACGGCTAAATATCCAACCGTATTCAACGCTTCAACGACTGGATAGTGGAGCGGAATGCTGACGGAGCAGGCCCGGCATCGCCCGGCAAGCATCAGATAGCCTAAAATAGGCACGTTGTCGTACCAGGCAATCGGCTTGGAGCAGGCAGGACAATGCGACCCTGGCCAGACAATGGACTCACGGCGAGGCAACCGGTAAATGCACACATTGAGAAAGCTCCCAATGAGCGCGCCCAGCAGTCCTACAATAAGATAGAGTTGCCACATACCGCGCGAAGCCCCTGTTCAACCGAGACGGCGTTCAATTTCTCTCTAGCTTGTTACGAATACTCTTGTTTCCGTACTCAGTAACCCTACTAGGGCCATTGTGCTTGCATTTACACGCATTACAAACGCCTCTATACTTTTCTCCGCAGCGCGCCCGAGGCGCAGCTGCGCGAACCCAGTATACCTCAAGCCTCTGCGATTCAAAGGAGAACCGACGATTATGGCCAAAGCAACGACGAAGCCTCGGGTGCGCAAATCCCTGGCAGATCTTGAGCCGCCTCCCCGAAAAAAGCGGCCGGAGTCGCTCACCGCGCGCGAACAGGAAATCCTGGAGTTGATCTGGGCTGGATTTAAAAATAAGGAAATCGGCACGAAGCTCAAGATCAGCGTGAAAACGGTGGAAGCGCACCGCGCGAATATGATGAAGAAAATGCGCGTGTCCAACACCGCGCAGCTTCTGAAGAATGCCATTCAAGGCGGCGTGCTGAAGATCCGCTAGCGTGCGCGGACTGGCGGGGGGACCCCACGCTGCCGCACCGCCTCGAAGAGCGTCACCGCCGCAGAAGCCGAGACATTCAGCGACTGCACATGCCCCTTCATCGGAATACGAATCCGTTCATCGCAATGCTGTAAGACTCCAGGACGAATTCCCGCGCCTTCTCCGCCGAACACCAACCCAACAGGGCCTCGAAGATCCACCTCGGTAAACAGCTTTGTCGCCGTCGGCTCCAGGCCGTAGATCCACACCCCGGCCGCTTTCAACGACTCAAGCAGGCGGCTGGTATTCGTCACCCGCGCAACGGGGATATGGTCGATGGCTCCGGCCGATACCTTTGCTACCACCGATGTCAGGCCGGCCGCCCGCCGCTCGGGAATAAATACGCCATGCACACCGGCGCCTTCGGCGGTCCGAAGCACCGCGCCGAGATTATGCGGATCTTCCACGCCATCGAGAATCACCAGCAGCGGCGGTTCGTTCCGTTTCGCAGCAAGAGCTAGAATGGATTCTTCCGTCTGATAGGCCTTCGCTGCGGCAAACGCGATAATCCCCTGATGCCGGCCGCCGGGAGCCATGCGATCGAGAGACGCCTGAGGCTGAACATGGATCGGCACGTGCAACGCCCGGGCTAGCTGCACCAGCTCGGCAAACTGCTTGTCGGTGCGAATCACATGCAGCCGCTGCAGCGGCCTGCTGCCGGCCTTCAGCGCTTCTCGGACCGCATGGAGCCCGTAGAGCATCTCCTGGCTGTCATCGCTTCCATCGGCTGGTGCCGTCGGGCTTGTCCTCGATGGCGATGCCTTGGGCTGCCAGTTCCGCTCGAATGGCGTCGGCGCGTGTGAAGTCTTTCCGCTTCTTGGCTTCCGTTCGTTCGGCAATTTGTCTCTCAATCTCGACCTCGCTGGCACGGGAGCGATGTCCCCCGGCTTCGACGTTGAACGCCCACTGATCCAACTGGAACAAGGCCAACACTTGGCCCAGCGACCGAAAGGCCTCCCTGCCCTTGCGGCGCGCATCTACGGACAAACCCTCGGCCAGCAGTTTATTCAGATCGCTGCGCAGCCCTTGCAATGCCGCAATCGCCATTGGCGTATTCATATCGTCGTCCATCGCCGACTGAAATGCGGCGGTGCATCGCTCAATCGCCGGGTTCACACCGGCATCGCCTGACGCAGGCTCACCCGTTTCGGCCAGGCGCGCAAAGAGATCGTAAAACCCATTCACCGCATGCTTGGCGTCTTTTAGCGCTTGATCGGAAAAATCCAACGGCCCCCGATACTGCGTCCCCAGCAAAAAATACCGCAACAGCTCTCCGGTTTCCGCTTCCGGCCATTCGGACTTTTCAAAAATTTCTCGGATCGTAAAGAAGTTCCCCAACGACTTGGACATCTTCTCCTGATTGACCTGCACAAACCCATTGTGCATCCAGTAGCGGGCAAATTCTTTCCCCGTGGCCCCGCATGATTGGGCAATTTCATTCTCATGATGCGGGAAAATCAGATCCATCCCCCCGCCGTGAATATCGAATGTCTCGCCGAGATGCCGAATAGACATGGCGGAACACTCGATGTGCCACCCTGGCCGTCCTTGCCCCCAGGGGCTCGGCCAGGACGGTTCGCCTGGCTTTGCGCTCTTCCATAGCGCAAAATCCATCGGATGACGCTTCCGCTCGTCCACATCCACACGAGCGCCGGCTTGCAGATCCTCCACTCGCCGCTTGGACAGTCGGCCATAGTCGGCATACTGAGCCACGTCAAAATACACGTCGCCATCCACTTGATAGGCCAAGCCCTTCGCGATCAGGGTTTCGGTCAGCCGGACAATGTCGGCCATATGCTCAGTCGCTCTAGGTTCGATCGACGCCGGCCGCACGCCTAGCCGCCTCATATCGTCGTGATACGCCTGAATGTACTTCGCAGTAATCGCGTCGCAACCGACGTGCTGCTCATTGGCGCGCTTGATGATCTTGTCATCGACGTCGGTGAAGTTCTTGGCAAATGTGACACGAAGGCCTGAATATTCGAGATACCGCCGAAGAACATCGAATACCAGGGCGCTACGCGCATGGCCGATGTGAGAGTCGTCATAGACCGTGACGCCGCACACGTACATCCGCACAGTGCCGGGCACGAGCGGCTCAAACGCTTCTTTCTTGCCTGTCAGCGTATTATGAATTTTCAGCATACGGCCATCTAAGACAGTGGTTCCCGCCGCTTCGGCCAGTGCGACCACACAAAGAGCCCGACAAAGATTGCCAGAATCGCGCCGATCACGATATCGAACCCATGAAAATACTGCCGCAGATCTTCCCAATGCTCGCCCATCTTGAACCCGACATACGCCAGGAGATAGCACCAGGGCAGGGCGCCGAGAAACGTAAACAGCACGAAACGCGGGAAATTCATCCGCGCGATGCCGGCCGGCAGCGAAATGAACGTGCGCACCACCGGGAGCATCCGGCTGAAAAACACCGCGGCTTCGCCGTATTTCAGAAACCACCGATCGGCAATATCGAGATCCCGGTGCGAGACCAGGAAATAGGATCCGTACCGCTCGACAAACGAACGCCCGCCCCACACTCCGGCATAGTACGCCACGATGGATCCGATGACGTTCCCAATCGCCCCGGCCAGCGTCACCCCCAGCATCGTGAACTGCCCGGACAACACCAGATAGCCTGAAAACGGCATGATGATCTCGCTCGGCAATGGAATGCACGCACTCTCCACCGCCATGGTGAAGAGAATGCCGGCATACCCGAACCGAGAAATGCAGGCGATGACGAAGCGGCTGAGCTCCCCGATGATCGCTTCAATGATACCGCTTATCATTGCTCAGCCCTTCCGCCGTGACGCTGCTTGCGCGCGAGGCTTGGGACGCAGGGCCTTCCCATGAATCATCGGTTCCCAGGCGCGAAAGTGGTCGAGCACCGCATAGTTGGTGCAGTCCAAATGAATCGGCGTCACCGACACCCACCCCTGCTCGATCGCTTCATGATCGGCATTCTGGCTTCGGCTCCAGGACACCCGCGTCCCGGCAATCCAAAAATATTTCCGGCCATGCGGATCGCGCTTCTCGATAATAGGATTCTCAAAGCGCCGGCGGCTGAGGCCTGTGACCCGCGTGCCCTTGATGGAGCGCAACGCACGATTCGGCACATTCACATTCAACAAGGTTTCCTCCGGCAGCCCTTGCTCCAACACAAGCCGGGCGACACGCGCCGCATAGTCGGCCGCGACGGGAAACCGAAAACGCTCCCGCCCTTCTTGCGAGACTGCAATGGATGGCACGCCCAAAATCGTTCCCTCCATGGCCGCGGAGACCGTTCCAGAATAGAGCACATCGTCCCCGAGATTCACGCCTTTGTTGATGCCGGAGACGACGAGCGCGGGAGGCTTCGGCATCACCTTGAGCAACGCTAAATTGACGCAGTCCACCGGCGTGCCGTTCACGGAAAATATGCGCGGCGCCAGCCGGTGCAGGCGAAGAGGTTTATGCAGCGTCACCGCATGCGCCACCGCGGTGCGCTCCCGGTCGGGAGCCACGACCCAGACTTCGCCGACTGCCCGAAGCGCATCGGCCAATGCCGTCAAGCCGGGCGAGTCGATTCCATCGTCATTCGTGACCAAGATTCGCATAGGCGTCCAGTCATAAAAAAAGCTGCCCCTCGGCAGCTTTCTCTCCGTCCCTCCGGCTGCCAGAATGGCCGCGCCACTGTCGCTGCCACATGAAGCCGCCGAGAGGCTCTGTCGAAGATTGGTCGGGGCGGCGGGATTTGAACCCACGACCACTCGCACCCCAAGCGAGTACGCTACCGGGCTGCGCTACGCCCCGACATCTTCTCTGTATGCTTCGTCTTCTATTGTCGCTTGTGCAACCCTGGAAAGGCAATGGGGATGTTACGGGAGACTTATCGTGAATGGGCTTCGATAATTTTCACAATGGCCTGGAGATCTCCGCGCAGCTTTTTGGCCAATTCCTGCGGAGATAACTTTCGAGCCGCGGCCTTCCCACGTCTGGCCCAATAGCGCTTTACACCTTCGAGCGTATGGCCTTCCTCATACAACATCCGCTTGATTTCAAGGACCGTCTCAATATCCTTTTGAATATAGAGGCGCTGATTGCCCCGGCTTTTCTTCGGACTCAGGAACTTAAACTCGGACTCCCAAAAACGCAGCACGTAAGCAGGGAGCTTCGTCAGTTGACTGACCTCCCCGATTTTATAGAAAACTTTACTTCCCAGCCTGGGTTCAATCCCCATGACCGGCCCTCACGCTGTGGTCGCGATGCGGGTCTCGCGATGACTATGAATTGACGTACTTCTTAAAGACTTGGCTTGGGCGGAATGTGACAACGCGACGCGGGGTAATCCCAATTTCTTCTCCTGTGCGAGGATTGCGCCCCTTGCGAGACCCCTTGCTGCGAACGACGAAATTTCCGAACCCTGCAATCTTGACGGACTCGCCTTTTTGCAGCACCGACTTGAGGAGATTGAGCACGAGTTCAACGATATCGGCTGCCTCATTTTTCGAAATACCAACCTGCTTGAATATCTCGTTTGCGATATCAGCCTTCCTCATGCCACCCCCCTCCGTAACCGCTGCACATTCCCATCACGCCACCTCCGACGAGGCCGCACTCTAAGACGGAAAGTTCTGCTTAAGTTACGTGAGGTTACGAGTTCTGTCAAGAATAAACATTGGCGGGGATACGAGGGCGGCGCGCTACCGCTTTGAAAGGAGCTTGTACTCGATACTGTCCGCCAGCGCTTGCCAGGTGGCCTCAATGATGTTTTCCGACACGCCGACGGTTCCCCACTTATCTTTGTGGTCGCCGGATTCGATCAGCACCCGCACCTTCGACTCAGTGCCTCTATTGGCCGCGAGCACGCGCACTTTGTAGTCGAGCAATTTCACTTCTTGCAATTGCGGATAAAACTTTTCCAACGCCTTGCGCAGCGCGTGATCCAGCGCATTCACCGGTCCGGCCCCGACGGCTGCCGTATGTTCGACCACCCCGCCGACCTTTACCATCACTGTCGCCTCTGAAAGCGGTGCGCCATCCTCCTGCTTCTTCTCGACGATCACGCGGAATCCCAGCAGTTGGAAGGCCGCGGTATGCGTTCCCATCGCCTTGCGCATCAACAGCTCGAACGACCCCTCGGCGCCTTCAAACTGGTACCCATCATTTTCGCGCGCCTTGAGCGTGTCGATCAGCTCTTGCACCTTGGCGTGATCTTTCGACAGTGTAATGCCATACGCTTCGATCTTCTCTAAAATCCCGCTTCGCCCCGCATAGTCGGACACCAGCATGCGCTGGCGATTGCCTACTTTCGCAGGGTCGACATGCTCATAGGTCGACGCATTCTTCAGCACCGCATGAATATGCACCCCGCCCTTATGAGCGAACGCGGAATCGCCCACATAGGGCTGATGCTTGTTGGGCATCAAGTTCGCGATTTCCGTGACAAAGCCTGAGACATCTTTCAAATGACTGAGCCGGTCGCCAAGCGCCGGGCGGCGCATTTTCAATTCAAGATTGGGAATGATCGAGCAGAGATTGGCATTCCCACAGCGCTCACCGATGCCGTTGATCGTTCCCTGCACTTGCACGATGCCGGTCTCGATCGCCACCAGGGAATTCGCTACAGCCATTTCACAATCGTTGTGCGCATGAATCCCCAGCGGCACCTTGAGTTCCCGGCGAACCACTTCACAGATTTCCCTGATCTCCCACGGCATCGCTCCGCCGTTCGTGTCGCAGAGAATGACGCGTTCGGCCCCTTCCTCCACGGCCTTGCGAATCGTATCCAGCGCATATTCTGGATTCGTCTTATAGCCGTCGAAAAAATGCTCGGCGTCATAAAACACCCGGCGGCCTTTACTTTTCAAATGGGCGATGGAGTCCCCGATCAACTCCAGATTCTTCGCGAGCGAAATTCCCAGCGCATCGGTCACATGCAGCGACCAAGTCTTCCCAAAGAGCGTAATGGTCTTGGTTTCCGCCGCCAGCAGCGCCTGCATATTCTGATCTTTCTGGACGGAGTTACTGGCTTTGCGTGTCGACCCGAAGGCAATGACCGAGGCATGCGTAAGCGGAGTCGTCTTCATGATCCGGAAGAACTCGATGTCCTTCGGATTAGCTCCCGGCCAGCCCCCTTCGATGTAATGCACACCCAGCTCGTCCAGCTTTTGGGCCACACGGACTTTGTCTTCCGCCGAAAAGCTGACGTCCTCGGCCTGCGCGCCATCGCGAAGCGTCGTATCGTAAATTTCCAGAGTGGCGGCTCGATCAGCGGTGAGCACAGGAATGACGGTGGGCTCTTCCGGTGGAGCGCGGCGAGAAGGGCGAGCCTGTGAAGGTTTTCGAGCCATCGAACGAAAGAGTAGCAGGAGTTGGAAGGATCTGTCGAGCCCAGCCGAATCGGATCCGTCTTACTTAGACGGCTGATCTCCCGGCACGGCCCGATCGAGCCCGAATGCGGTGTGCAGCGAACGCATCGCGAGCTCCAGGTATTTCTCCTCAACCACGCAGGAAATCTTGATCTCCGACGTGCTGATCATCATGATGTTGACCCCCTCGCGGGACAACACCTCGAACATCTTCGCCGCGACACCCGAATGCGAGCGCATGCCCACGCCAATGAGCGACACCTTGGCAATCGCTTCGGTAATCGCCACACTTCTGGCGCCGACATCGTTGGCCACATTTTGAAGCAACGGAGTGGCGGCGCGCAAATCCGCTCGAGGCACGGTGAACGACAAATCCGTCAACGCATCCTGACTGACAGTCTGGATGATCATATCGACGTTGATGTGAGCCTGGGCGACTGGCCCAAAAATCTTTGCCTCGATCCCGGGCTTGTCGGGAACCCCGACCATCGTGATTTTTGCCTGATTCCGGTCTCCCGTGACGCCGGCCACCGCCACCGCTTCCATATCCGCATCTTCACGTGTCACGAGAGTCCCCTTTCCTTCCTTGAAGCTCGAATTCACCTCAACCGGGACATTAAACTTCGCGGCAAACTCCACCGACCGGGCCTGGAGCACCTTCGCGCCGAGGCTGGCCATTTCCAACATTTCTTCGTATGAAATCTTCTCGATTCGCCGCGCCGCGGGCACTACATTAGGATCCGCGGTGTAGACCCCATCCACATCGGTGAAGATAATGCATCGATCGGCTTTCAACGCCGCGGCCACCGCCACAGCTGAAAGATCCGAGCCGCCGCGCCCCAGCGTCGTGACATCCGACTGCTCATTGATCCCCTGGAACCCCGCGACGACGGGAACGATGCCGCTGGCCAAGGCCTCCCGCAGCCGGTCGGCGGAGACCCGCGCAATGCGGGCTTTGGTATGGGCGCTATTGGTGACAATGCCGACTTGCCGTCCGGTATAGGAACGCGCGTTGACTCCGCGACTGCGAAGATCCATCGCCAGGAGCGCCACGGTCACGCGCTCACCCGTGGACAGCAGCATGTCCATCTCGCGATCGTCGGGTGTGGCGGCCGCTTCATGCGCCAGCTTGATTAAGCGATCGGTTTCGCCGCTCATCGCAGATAACACGACGACCACCTGATTTCCGGCGCGATGCGACTGCGCGACTCGCTCGGCAACCCGATGAATCCGTTCGATCGTACCGACCGACGTCCCGCCGTATTTCTGAACGATCAACGCCACCGGCTTATCCTTTAGCAAACAACTTGATCGCAAACTTGCTCGCATCTCGAACCGGCGCCTCAGAAGCCTGCGCATCGGACTCCGTGAACCGACGACCGCCTGCAGCGCCGCCCTTGCCGGGACCATCGCCAAACACCGCGAACGCCTGTCCCTGCACCCCTTCCCCATGGTCGCACAACACGAGGAACCGATAGGGGCCGGTCTTCGCAAGCCCCTCTAGAATCGGCCCAACGAGGTCCCGATCGAACGCTTCGATGGCCTGCACCGTCGCGTTCACGTCGCTGCCATGCACCACTTCATCGGACAAGGAGGCATAGACATACACAAAGTCCTTTTGGGCAAATTCATCGAGCACCGTCGTAGCCATCGCCTGAAACGGCTCGTCATCGCCCTCGGCAAAATCCGCGGCATCCAGCCCGGCGCACAACCCGACCCCCCGATGGACCGCGCTGGAAGCCACAACCGCACCGGTCACCTGAAATCGTTCAGCCAGACTGGGCCAGGGGATGGCCCGCCCTTCTCCCCAGAGCCAGATACAATTGGCCGGATTCTTCCCCGAGGCCAGCCGGTCCGCGTTGACCGGATGATCGCGCAGAATGAGATGCGATGCTTCCATCAACTCCCGCAAAATATTCGCTCCATCTCCCGTTGGGAGCGCATCGCCAACCAAACGGCCTCTGACCGACTGTGGATCCTGGCACACCGCCCGTGGCTTGCCGTTCACCCACACCATGACATGGCGATGCCCCATACCGGGGTAGAATTGCATCGTCTCAGAGCCGAGCTGTTCATTGATCGCTTCGATCAACTCCCGCGCCTCATCGGTGTCGATCAAACCGGCCGTCGCATCGTCCAGCACGACATGGGCGCTTAATTTCTTGATGTCTGCGCCGACTTTTCCGCCTTCCGGCTTTACTGTAACCATCGTGCACCGATAGACGACGTCCTGCTCCGTCACCGACACACCGAGACTCGCGGCCTCGAGCAGGCCTGGGCCTTGATAGTATTTCTTGGGGTCGTACCCGAGAATCGCGGTCCCATTGAGCCCGCTGCCATGGCGATTCTCTTCCGTGGGAATCGCGACCAACCCGAGCTCGCCGAGCCGCGCCAATCGATCGAGGTGGGGCGTGGCCGCTGCCTGAAGCGGCGTACGCCCTCCCAACGCATCCTGCGCATGACCCGCTAACCCGCCAGCATGGAGAATCAGATACTTCATTGAGGCCAGACCCTCATTGTGCGTTTAATAACCGAGCCACATCCGAGGATGTGGCCTTGACCGTCAACGGCGGTTTCGACACGCTGATCGCCGTATCGGCATCTTTCAATCCATGTCCCGTCAGCGTACAAACCACCGTCTCCCCTTCTTTCAATTTCCCTGCACGGCCCAGCTTCGTCACGCCGGCAACCGACGCCGCAGAAGCCGGCTCGCAAAACACCCCTTCCGTGGCCGCCACCAGCGCGTAGGCCTCAAGAATTTCCTCATCCGTGACCAGATCGACCGCCCCGGACGATTCTTCCACTGCAACCGACGCCGCCGCCCAGCTCGCCGGATTCCCGATGCGAATCGCGGTGGCAATCGTTTGCGGCTCTTCAACCACCCGGCCCAAGACCATCGGCGCGGCCCCGGCCGCCTGAAATCCCATCATGCGCGGCAATTTGGTCGTGCGATTCGCCGCCCGATATTCTCGATAGCCTTTCCAATAGGCCGTAATGTTCCCGGCGTTCCCGACCGGCAGCACATGCAAATGCGGCGCATCGCCCAATTGATCGCACACTTCAAACGCCGCCGTCTTCTGGCCCTCGATTCGGAAGGGGTTGACGGAATTGACCAGCTCAATATGATGTGCGGCCGAGAGATCTTTGACGATCGTGAGCGCCCGGTCGAAATTACCTTCGATTTGAATGACCGTCGCCCGATGTATCATGGCTTGCGACAGTTTCCCGAGCGCGATCTTGCCTGCGGGAATCAACACATAGACGGCCAGCCCGGCGCGGGCCCCGTACGCAGCGGCGGAGGCGGAGGTATTGCCGGTCGAGGCGCACATGACGGCCCGCGCGCCCTGCTCCACCGCCTTCGAAATGGCCATCGTCATCCCGCGATCCTTGAATGACCCGGTAGGATTCACGCCCTCGAACTTTATGTAGAGATCGATGCCCGGAGCGATCGCCTTCGCCAAACGCTCCGCTCGGATGAGCGGCGTATTGCCCTCCCCCAAACTGACGATCGGCGTCGCCCCCGTCACCGGAAGAAACGTTCGATACTCCTCGATAATGCCGCGCCAACGAGCCATCCGACTACTCATCCTTCCCTTCCACGCGAATCAGCGTGGCAGGCTCAGAAATAAAGGCCTGGCGATTGATTTCACGCATCGCCTTCTGCACATCCCGCTCCTTCGCCATATGCGTCTTGATGACCACCGGAACGGTCTGCCCTTCGCGGCGGCCCTGCTGGAGCATCGACGAAATGCTGATCTCGCAACGGCCAAGCTCCCCCGCAATCTGCGCCAGCACCCCCGGCCGATCCACCACCATGAATCGGAGATAGTACAGCGAGTTGATTTCATCCATCGGCTTGAGACGGATCGGCCGCCGCTGACTTTGCTGAAACGAAGCCGGCGGGACACGCCCAGCAGCGCCCGTCAGCAGATTCCGCCCGATCGCAATCACGTCGCTCACCACCGCGCTGCCGGTCGGCAGGGAACCCGCGCCCCGGCCATGCAGAATCACATCGCCCACCGCATCCCCGACGAGGTGGATCGCGTTGTAGACGCCATCGACTTCGGCCAATGGAGAATCGGACGGCACCATGGTGGGATGCACCCGCGCTTCAACAGCCCCGTCATTGAGCTTGGCGATCCCCAGGAGCTTGATCGTATAGCCAAACTCTCGCGCATACGCGATGTCCTGCTCCGTGATATTGGTAATCCCCTCGGTGTAGATTTCCTTGAAATTGATCGGCGTGCCAAACGCCAGATTCGCCAGAATAGCGAGCTTGTGGGCCGAATCGATCCCGGCCACATCGAATGTGGGATCCGCTTCCGCATACCCAGCTTGTTGGGCATCTTTAAGAACGGCGTCGAAGCTGTGCCCCTCGCGCGTCATCCGGGACAGAATATAATTCGACGTCCCGTTGATAATGCCGTAGATCGATTCGATACGATTCGCCGCCAGCCCTTCGGTCAGCGCCCGAATGACCGGGATTCCGCCCCCCACACTGGCTTCAAACCCAAGATCCACATGTCGCGATTCGGCCGCCGCGAAAATTTCTTCGCCATGCAACGCCAGCAACGCCTTGTTCGCCGTCACGACATGCTTGCCGGCGGCAATCGCGTCGAGAATCACGCGCTTGGCAAAATCGTAGCCGCCGACCAGCTCAATGACGATATCGATGGCCGGATCGCCGAGCACCTGTTTGACATCCGTCGTCAGCACGCCGGGCGGCACCGCCACACCGCGATCGCGGACGATGTCGAGATCGGCAATCCGCAGCAGCTCCACCGGAACGCCGACCCGCCGGCGGATTACCTCAGCATTCTCGAACAAGACTTTTGCCACGCCGGTTCCGACGGTTCCGAATCCGATCAGGCCGACACCGATACGGGTTTTCATTCCTCCGAACCTTCGAGCTTCAAGATCTTCTTAATCCCCCGAACCGCTTGTCTGGTGCGATGCTCGTTCTCGACCAGCCCAAACCGCACGTACTCATCGCCCCCTTCGCCGAATCCAAGACCGGGGGAAACCGCCACTTTGGCTTCACGCAGCAACAGCTTCGAGAATTCCAACGACCCCATGTGCCGATAAGCCTGCGGAATCTGCGCCCACACGAACATGGTCGCCAGCGGTTTAGGCACCTGCCACCCAATCCGGTTCAACCCTCCAACCAGCACATCCCGCCGCTTCTGATAACGCAGCACCGTCTCTTTGACGCACTCTTGCGGGCCATTGAGCGCAATCACGCTGGCAATCTGGACCGGCTGGAAAATACCGTAGTCGAGATAGCTCTTGATCTTCGCCAAGGCCCCGACCACTTCTCGATTGCCGACACAGAATCCCACCCGCCACCCGGGCATATTATAGGCCTTCGACAACGTATAGAACTCGACGCCGACATCTTTGGCGCCGGGCGCCTGGAGAAAACTCGGCGCCTTGTATCCATCGAACACCAGATCCGCATAGGCCAGATCGTGAATAACGATCACGTTATGCTCTTTGGCAAACGCGACGATCTTTTTGAAAAACGAAAGCTCGACCACCGCGGTCGTGGGATTGTGCGGAAAGTTGATGACCAGGATTTTCGGGCGCGGCATCGTCTGCCGGTAGACGCGCTGCAAGTCCTCGAAAAAATCGCTGTCCTGCCGCAGTTCGATCCCGCGCACCTCGCCCCCGGCAATGATGAAACTGTACATATGGATGGGGTACGTCGGCGTGGGCGTGAGACCCACGTCACCGGGACCGATCATCGCCAGTGCCAGATGGGCCAAGCCTTCCTTGGAGCCGATCGTGACGATGGCTTCCGTCTCGGGATCCAGCTCAACATTGTAATTCCGCTTGTACCAGCCGCAAATGGCATGACGCAGCTTCGTGATGCCGCGCGACGCCGAGTATCGGTGATTTTTGCTTTTGCGCGCGGCTTCGATCAGTTTGTCGACAATGTGAGGCGGCGTCGGCTGGTCGGGATTGCCCATCCCGAAATCGATGACATCCTCTCCACGTTGTCGAGCTTCTAACTTGAGGCTCTGCACCTGAGCGAATACATATGGCGGAAGTCGCTGTAACCGATAAAACCCATCGCCCAAACCCATGACGGTCCTCTACCTCTTAAATTCTAGTCGCCTTCACGCTGCTCCTCAGTGAACAGAGGAATGAACAGGCCGGAAGAAGGGCCTATTCTAATGGAGGGCCCCTGTCGAGTCAAGTTGCCTTGTGATTCTGTGGGGTTCGGTTTCAGCATTCATTCAGGCCTCACGGAGCCCCCTTTCGGCGACTCACATCGGCCAATCTTGCTCCATCCTTCCCCTTCTGCTATTAATGCGTCACGTTTTCTCCGTCACCCATTCCTTTCCTGTAGGTCTCCCACAGGCTGGAGGTGTCATGGCCAGGCTGGGCGTCAATATCGACCACATCGCAACCCTTCGCCAAGCCAGGGGCGGAACCGATCCAGATCCCTTGGCCGCGGCAATCCTCGTCGAGCTCGCCGGGGCCGACGGCCTTGTCGTGCATTTGCGCGAAGATCGGCGGCATATTCAGGACCGCGACCTCACACTCTTGCGAGAGATTGTCCGGACCAAGCTCGACCTGGAAATGGCCGCCGATGACGCCATGGTCAAAATTGCCCTGACCGTCAAGCCGGACTTGGTCACCCTGGTCCCGGAAAAACGGCAGGAGCTCACGACCGAGGGCGGCCTGGACGTGGCCGGGTTGAAAGAGCGTATCCAGACCACTGTTTCCATGCTGCACGATGCCGGGATTCCCGTTAGTCTCTTCATCGAGCCCGACCTCAATCAGATCAAAGCGGCCCACAAGGTTTCGGCCGACTTCGTCGAGCTGCACACCGGACGCTACGCGAACGCCACCAAATCGAAAGAAGCCGATGCGGAATTCGAGGCCATCACCCAAGCCGCCAAACTCGCCTACAAGCTCGGCATGGGCGTCAACGCCGGCCATGGCTTGAATTATCGCAACGTCGCACGCCTGACCCATATTCCTGAAATCGTGGAGTACAACATCGGGCACAGCATCATCGCCCGCGCCGTCCTCGTCGGCCTCGACCAGGCAGTCAAAGAAATGAAAGCGCTGCTCGGCTAACCTGCCCGTCGACGCCATTCACGATGCCCCGAGCCGTCGACAATCTCATCACGCCACCACCGCGCACGGCGAGAAAAAGGCCTGCTCCGCAATGACGCCCATCGTTACCGCCGCACAGATGCAGAGGCTGGATCGCCGGACGATTGAGGAGGCTGGCGTGCCCGGCACCACATTGATGGAGCGGGCCGGAGCCGGCGTCGTCGCCAGCCTTGAACAACAGACCGGTTCCTTGCGCGGGAAGACCGTCACAATCCTCTGCGGGAAAGGGAATAACGGCGGCGATGGATTCGTCGTGGCGCGCCTGCTGCACAAGCAACGGGCCAAAGTACAGGTTGTCGCTTTGGCGCCAGCCGCGGATCTCAGCCGCGACGCCGCGCGCATGTACCGGCAACTCATCCGGACCGCCGGCAAAACTATCGTGAAGCCGTTTTCCTCTATGAGCCAGATTCAGACGAGACTCGGCGACAGCCACGTGATCATCGACGCGCTGCTCGGGACAGGCCTGGCAGCTCCTGTCGCCGGCCGATATGCAGACGCCATCGACAGCATCAATCGGGCGCAGCGCCTGACCGTGGCCGTAGATCTGCCCTCCGGCATCCACGCCGATACCGGCGCCGTGTTAGGCCGCGCCGTGAAGGCCGATCTGACTGTGACCTTCGGGCTGCCAAAGCTGGGCCTATTCCAGCATCATGGCATCGATCACGCCGGACGTGTGGAGATCATCGACATCGGCATTCCACCGGCCTATGTCGATGCCGTGGAAAGCCGGACCCACGTGATCACCGCCTCGTTTGTTCAGACCGCCTTGCCCCCCCGGCGGATCGCCAGCCACAAAGGCACGTTCGGCCATGCTGGCATCATCGCCGGGTCAGTCGGCAAGACCGGAGCCGCGGCGATGGCGGCACAGGCAGCTCTGCGAATGGGAGCCGGGTTGGTAACGGTGGCCATTCCTGCGAGCGTCAACGATGTTCTGGAAGCCAAGCTCTTAGAAGTCATGACGATGCCGATGCCTGAGACCGAAGCGCGCACATTATCCCGCGCGGCGCTGGACCGGCTAAAAGACTTCATCGCCGCGAGGACCGCCGTCGCGATCGGCCCAGGGCTTTCAACCCATCCGAAAACCGTTGAGCTGGTGCAGGCGCTTGTCCGGCAACTGGATCGACCGAGTGTCCTCGATGCCGATGCGCTGAACGCACTGGCTAGTCGTAGCACACTGATAACCGAGTGCACAGTCTCCCCTATTCTGACGCCGCATCCCGGCGAAATGGCCAGACTGGTAAACGAACCCTCGGCTCAGTCGATCAATGAAGATCGAATTGGCGCGGCCACACACTTTGCCAAAACACACCGCTGCTATGTGGCGCTCAAAGGGGCCAGGACCGTGATCGCCAGACCCGACGGCATAGCGGCCATTTGCCCAACCGGCAATCCCGGCATGGCCACGGCTGGAACCGGCGATGTCTTAACCGGTATGATCGCCGGATTACTCGCCCAGGGAGCCGCCTCATGGGAGGCCGCTTGCGCCGCAACCTATGTGCAGGGACTCGCCGGGGACCTGGCCGCCGAGACAATGGGACAAACCAGTGTGATCGCCAGAGATGTCATGGACCATATTCCTTATGCGCTCACGAACATCGGCTCAGCCTAGCCAGCCTGCAACCGCTAGTCCACGGAAGGCCCGCGCGGCCACACCGCCAGGCTCTGCGTCGCCTGCACTCTGGACAGTGGCGCTCCCCTCCCGCGCCGCTACAGAATCCCTTGGCCGGATCATCGGACAATCGCTGACGGGCGGCGAAACACTGGCCCTCTCCGGAGAACTCGGCGCGGGGAAAACCGCCCTCGTACGGGGAATCGCCATCGGTCTGGGCATGCCAGCGAACCACGTCACCAGCCCGACCTTCGTCTTGATCCATGAATACGAAGGCCGGCTCCCGTTGATTCATGTGGATCTCTATCGACTACGGAACGTAGCGGAAGCCGAGGGGATCGGGCTGCAAGAATACTTTCAAGGGAACATCGTCACGGCAATCGAATGGGCCGACAAGTTCCCGAAATTACTGCCGGACGACCGGCTTGAGCTCACGCTGCAACACCACACCGCGACAACGAGAACCGCGCGCATGATGGCCTATGGACCGCGCGCCTGCACGTTGCTCACGACACTCCAACAGGCCGCTCGACAACGCCGGCGCACGGCCGCGCCCCGGTCATCGCCGGCGCGCGCCACCCGAAAAGGGAGACCCCGCACATCATGATTCGGCTCATCCTCGTCGGCATCTTGCTGCTCCTCTCCCTGGCGTTCTTTCTCCAGAATCAGGAGCAGGAAGTCACCTTGCGATACTTCTTCGGCTTACTGGAAGCCTCGACGCCGATCTACAAACCGATTCTCACGGCCTTCGCTGTCGGGCTGCTCGTGTCCGGCATTCTGTTATTCCCTCCGTGGGTGCGCAGCCGGATCGAGCTCCGACGCAAGACCAAAGCGCTGCAAGATGCCGAAGTGGATCTGGAGCGCGCGCGCCAGTCGCTTGAAAGACTGACCGGCCGCTCGAGCCCAGCCGCCGAGCCCGCGCGGGATCTCGTCGATGAGTGAACACGACGCCAGTCCGCTGATGCGGCAATACCGGGAGATCAAGCGCGGCTACGAACAGGCGATCTTGTTTTTTCGAGTGGGCGATTTCTACGAAATGTTTTATCAGGATGCGCAGGAAGCGTCGCGCATCCTTTCCATCGCGCTGACTTCGCGCGATAAAAACAGCCCGAATCCGGTTCCGCTCTGCGGCGTGCCGTATCATGCCGCGACCGGCTATATCGCCAAACTGCTGAAGGCCGGTCGGACCGTGGCCCTCTGTGAGCAGGTCGAGGATCCCAAGCTTGCCAAAGGACTGGTGCGCCGCGAAGTCGTCAGGCTGTATACGCCCGGCACGCTGGTCGAGACCGAGTTTCTTTCGCCGGTCGAATCGAACTTCCTCGCCGCCGTATCCGTAAGCACCCCCGCAAAACCGCAATCCATGATCGGACTGGCGATGCTCGAAGTCTCCACCGGAGAATTCTGGATTGCCGAATTTCAGGGAGATCAGGCTCAGACCCAGGCGCTGGATGAGCTGGCCCGGTTAGAACCCAGGGAAATCCTGTTTGCGCCAACGTCTAGACAAGAAGACCGTGCCTGGCTCGATCAGATGAAAGGCATCCGCCTGTGCGAGCGTGACGCGATCACGTTTGAACCAGACCGAGCCGCTCGCCTGCTGCAAGAGCAATTTCACATTCATTCGCTGGAAGCCTTCGGCTGTCAGGGCCTGACGGTGGGAATTGGCTCAGCCGGTGCGGTCCTGAGCTACTTCCGCGACACCCAACCGACCGCGCCGCTAGATTACATTCGCCGGCCGCGGGTCCGGCGGATCTCGGACGCAATGCATTTGGATAGTGTCACCATTCGTAATCTCGAGCTACTGAAACCGATGGGGGCGTTAGACGACAGTCACAGCGGCAAGCCCGCCACCCTGCTCTCCGTGCTCGATCGAACCGTGACCGCCATGGGAAGCCGCTTGCTGAGACAGTGGTTGGTCAGGCCGTTGGTTCACTGTGAGGCAATCCAGGCCCGACTCGATGCGGTCGGAGAATTGAAGGACCGGATTGCTGCTCGCGTGGCATTGCGCGCGGCGCTCAGAACCGTGCAGGACCTTTCGCGCCTGAGCGGCCGCATTGTCCTGGGAGTCGCAGGCCCCCGGGAATTGATTGCCTTAAAAGATTCTCTCGCTGCCCTTCCTGAAATCGCCACGCAACTGACTCCCCTTTTAAGCCCCCAACTCGTCACGGTGCGCGACGCGTGGGATGACGGGCGCGATCTCGCTGAGCTGATTGAACAGGCCCTTCTGCCAGAGGCGCCGATGTCGCTTCGCGACGGAGGCGTAATCCGAAACGGATACCACCCAGATGTCGATGAATTGCGAAAGGCCAGCACTGAAGGCAAACATTGGATTGCCGCATTGGAGGCGAAAGAGCGGGAACGGACCGGCATCGAATCTCTGAAAGTTCGCTACAACCAAGTGTTCGGCTACTACATCGAAATCACCAAAGCCAATCTAGCCCGTGTGCCGGCGGACTTTATCCGCAAACAAACACTGGTCAATGCCGAGCGGTTCATGACCCCCGAGTTGAAAGAACTTGAAGAGCGTGTGACCGGCGCTGAAGTCAAACTGCTGGCACTGGAGCAGGATCTGTTCACACAACTTCGCACCACCGTCGCCGGCCATGCCGCCCGCCTGCAGGAGATGGCTGGGAAACTTGCTGTGATCGATGTCCTGACCGGGTTGGCTGAAACCGCCGCGCTGAATCAATATATCAAGCCGGTTATCACCGAGAGCGGGATGATCGACATTCGAGACGGCCGGCATCCCGTCGTGGAGCGGCTGACTGAAGAGATGGCGTTCGTACCGAACGATACACTGCTGAATCTTGATTCACAGCGCCTACAGATCCTGACAGGACCGAATATGGCAGGCAAAAGCACTTTTCTTCGCCAGGTTGCATTGATTGTGCTTCTGGCGCAAGTGGGTAGCTTCGTGCCTGCCGCTTCCGCAACAATCGGCGTAGCCGATCGAATCTTCACCCGCGTTGGAGCTTCCGATAACCTAGCCAGCGGCCATAGCACTTTCATGGTTGAGATGGTGGAAACCGCCACGATTCTTCACAGCGCGACCGTACGGAGCCTGATCCTCCTCGACGAAATCGGGCGTGGAACCAGCACCTATGATGGGCTCAGTATTGCCTGGGCGGTCGCGGAATTTATCCATGATCGCAGGACGCTCGGAGCGAGGACGTTGTTCGCCACGCATTACCATGAGATGACCCAGCTGGAGCGACAACGCGAGGGGATCAAGAATTTCCGCGTGGCGGTGCAGGAACAAGACGGCGACGTGGTCTTTCTCAGGAAAATTGTTGCCGGAGGAGCAGACCGCAGCTACGGCATCTATGTCGCGAAGCTGGCAGGGCTGCCGCCATCCGTCATCACACGAGCCCAAGATGTCCTTGGCCAGTTAGAACGACCGGAGGCAGCCCAGATCTCAGAATCGGCTCCCCTCACAGAACCTGCAACCGCGCCATTGCCACAACCGCACCCCCTCGTGGAGGAAGTTCGGCAAATCGACCTGTTTTCAATGACGCCTCTGGATGCCCTCAACCGTCTTGCCGATCTTCAGCGAAAAGCGACTCCTTCCTCCAAAGACACCACGATCTGAACCGCTAAAACCATACCTGCGGCTTTCTTGACACTAGATAAGACCATCTGATGAAAACGATCAGATGGCGCAATCCAACTTGCTCGTATCGCTAATTTATGGAACGCCGCGCTTGAAAGATAGGACGAGCAGATCGTAGTGTTTCGAGAAATAAAAATGGCGGCCGCCCCGTAAGGAGCGACCGCCATTTTTCACAAACAGGAAACTAGCTCAGTGTCCGCCAGGCAAATTGTACTTTGCTTCCCAGGGAATCAAGCCACCGTAGGTATGCCCACCAGGGATCATCACATCGTAGTGCTGAGGAATACTCGCTCCGTCCGGGGACTTCGGCGACGTATTCAGCTTCTGCATCGCAGCAGCGCAACCGGCGTCAGTGTCCTGATTCTTACCCAAGCACTCCTTCAAGCGAAGAGCGGAGATGCTCACGGTCTTCCCAGGCGCTCCAGCATGCTCAGGAAGCTTCTTTACAGAAGAGATCACGCGATGATTCTGCTCGGTCTCCGTAACGACAAACTCAACCAGATCGGTCGTGCTGCCAGGAGGCACTTCCTTCGCTGCCGCCGGCCCGGAATGCGGACGGCCCATCTTCTTTAATTCTTCCCAAGCACCCTTCTCAGCATAGAACTTGAGGTTCTTGCCAGGGTGAATTTTCTGCCAAAACAAGCCGCTCTCGGCGTTGCCGCCGAACACCGCGACGTTAATCCAGACGGCTTCGTCGTAGGGATCGAGAATGATCACCCGGCCCTGAATCGTGGTGGGCTTGCTGAGGTCGCCCCACTCAAATCGCTCTTGGAATGCTTCGATGGCCAACGCGCTGGAAGCCATGCCGACTACCAGGGCAACAGCTGCCATCACGGCCCCGCCTTGCTTCTGAAGCTTCATAATCGAATCCTCCTTCAACAACATGAAAGAATGAAAGCGTGATGAAATCGATTACTTGAGAACCTTGAATCCGGTAATGGTCCGCCCGTCCAAGGTTACTTCCATGGCCACAAGTTCCTGTGCAGCCTTGATGATTTGATCCATCAACGCCTTGTCCTTCACAGCCAAACGCACTGTCGTCGCGGCATGGTACCAGCCTGCGTAGGCGTTGTTTTTATCGGTCCCACCGACAAAGCCCCAACCGCAGCAGGTGACCAAAGGATCCGGAGGCTTGACGTCCATCATGGTCGATGAGCGGCCAGCCGGGGTTCCTGAGGCAGGATCGCCCGTATTCCAATACATAATGCCGAACAACAACTCGCTATCAGGATTATCGGCCCACTGCGACCAGACGCGACCTTGAAGCGTCTTGGCAGCGTCGCCCTTCAAGACCTTTCCTCCGACGACATCGGTGGCAGGGCCACCTCCAGCTGGAGCATCGGCGGCTACGGCAAATTCGGCCGATAGCAAGCCAGCCACTGAGAACACTGCAACGGCGGCTAGAACTAAGACCCTCTTCATACCTAGTCCCTCCTTCATAAAAATAAAATCCACAACCTAATGAACGTTCACTTTGAAAGCGATGAATACATCTGCTGCCGAATGATCCAAACCTACAGCACTCTCTTTATGCTGTTGTTCCCTGTTCAAAATTTCAGGTTCACTAGACCGGCGCAATCGTACTGAAACGATCAATTAGTGTCAAGGAAATGTTTGAGGCTCTAATAAAATTCTAATCCACAGATATAAATCATGAGTTACGCATATTTACGCTCAGGTAAACACGCCTGTCATTCCTTTACATCATCATCTCTATTAAAAAATTCTCATCTCACGTGCTGAAGCTGACGTGCTGTAATAGGACCAAGCCCTGTGAGCGCCATGGTCTTTTCGTCGAGAAGTTCATGCGCAACCCGCTCGACCTGCTTAAAGGTCACCGTATCGATGGCACGCGTCATGTCATCGAGCGACGTGTGCGTACCCTTGATCATTTCATCCTTGGCCAACTTGTTCATTCGACTATGCGAGCTCTCCAAGCTGAGCATCAGACTCCCCTTCATTTGGTCCTTGGTTCGCGTCAACTCATCGCGCGTAACGCTACCGGCCGCCATGCGGCGAATTTCTCGCCGGATGAGATCGATCACCCGCTCAACCTCTTTTTGCCGCGTGCCTGCGTAGACCGTGAGCGTCCCGCCATCGGAGTAACCGGAAAGAAAAGAATAGATCGAGTAGGCCAGCCCGCGTTTCTCTCGAACTTCCTGGAACAACCGCGAACTCACGCTCCCACCTAACACACTATTCAAAATATACGCCGCATACCGGTCCGGGTGACCGGCAGCAAGCCCTTTCATTCCGATGCAGAGATGCACCTGCTCCAGCTTCTTTCGCTGCATCACCGTGCCTCCATGGAGATCTGGCGAGCGGCGAGCAGGCAGCTGCGGCGAAGATGAACGACGGCGGCCGAACTCACGCGCAATGATCCGTTCAAGCTGGCGCTGGTCAAAGTTGCCAGCGACGGCAATGACAATTTCCTGCGGCTGATACCGCGCGTCGATGTAGTCGAGAAGGTCCTGGCGGCGCAAAGCGCCGATTGTCGCCGCGCGCCCAAGAATCGGACGGCCCAAGGGATGACGCCCCATAACTTGGCCGGTATGAAGCTCCTGAACAAGATCCTCAGGGTCGTCCTGCACCATGCGGATTTCTTCCAGCACCACCTGCTTCTCTTTTTCAATTTCCTTCGCGCCGAATTTTGAGCGATGGAGCAGATCGGACAATAGATCGAGCGCTTTCGGCAGATGCTGGTCGAGGATTTTTACATAAAATGTGGTGGTCTCGCGCGTGGTAAAGGCGTTCATCTCGCCACCCAGCGCATCGATCTCGCGCGAGATGTCGCTGGCCGACCGGCTGGCCGTGCCCTTGAAGAACATGTGCTCAATGAAGTGGGAATATCCGGCCTGTGCCGGCTGTTCGTCACGCGATCCGGCATTGACCCAAATGCCGACGGTGACTGACTTGAGAGTGGGGATCCGCTCGCTAACCAAGCGGACCCCGTTCTCGAGAATGAGTTTGCGGTACACGAGAGCTACTCGGCCGCTGGTTCCTGCGAGGAGCCCCCCGCTGGAGCCGGCATGGTTTCCTTCCGGCTCAGCCGGATCTTGCCCTGCCGATCGATCTCCAACACCTTCACCATGATCTGATCGCCTTCCGCAACTTCGTCTGACACGGCCTTCACTCGATGGTGCGCCAGCTGAGAAATATGCACGAGCCCGTCGGTGCCAGGCAAGACTTCGACGAATGCGCCGAAATCCATGATCTTCCGGACGGTGCCCATATAGATCTTGCCGATCTCGACTTCTTCAGTCAGGCGGCTAATCATATCCTTCGCCTTCTGCAGCGAGGCCTCGTCGGCGGACGCGATGGTGACGATACCGGTGTCTTCAATGTTAATCTTCACTCCGCAATCGGCCTGGATCGCGCGGATAGTCTTCCCGCCCTGGCCGATGATGTCGCGGATCTTGTCCTGCTTGACCTTGAGCGTATAAATACGCGGCGCGAAGGGAGAGAGATTCTCCCGATGCGTGGTCAGCGCGGAGGCCATTCGCTCAAGGATATGGAGCCGTCCTGCCCGAGCCTGCTCCAGCGCCTGCTGCATCAAGGCCATCGTGATCCCGCCGATCTTGATGTCCATCTGCAAGGCCGTCACGCCGTTCTTGGTCCCACAGACCTTGAAATCCATGTCGCCCAGATGGTCCTCAAGGCCGAGGATATCCGAAAGGATGATCACGCCGTCGCCTTCCTTGATCAGCCCCATGGCGATACCCGCTACCGGCTCCTTGATCGGAATACCGGCATCCAGCATCGCCAGCGTACCGCCACAGACAGTGGCCATCGAAGAAGACCCGTTAGACTCCAAGATTTCAGACACGATGCGAAGCGTATAGGGGAATACGTCTTTCCCTGGAATAACCGGCTTCAACGCCCGCTCTGCCAGGGCTCCATGACCGACCTCGCGCCGGCCCGGTGTCCGAAGCGGCCGGGCTTCGCCGACACTGAAGGGCGGGAAATTGTAATGCAGCATAAACGTGCGGTGGTACTCACCTTCCAGCGCATCGATCCGCTGCTCATCGTCCGTCGTCCCCAACGTGACAACCGCAAGACTCTGGGTTTCGCCGCGCGTAAAAATGGCGGAGCCATGCGCACGGGGCAAGGCCCCGACTTCGCAGGTGATCGGCCGGATGTCCGCCGGACCGCGCCCGTCGGCCCGCGACCGCTTTTCGAGGATCATGTTCCGGACTTCGGTGTATTCCAAACCGTGGAAAACGGTCTTGACGTGACGCTCTGTGGCAGGCGCGTCAGGATTCTTGAGTTTCTCGACGGCGTCGGCCATCACTTGATCCAACCGCTCCTGGCGCGCGGCCTTGTTCGGGATCATGATCGCATCGCGAATCGGCTGCGCGACCAGCGCCTTCACCTTGGCCGCCAGCGCCGGATCGATCGCTTCGACCTTCACCTCGCGCTTCTTGCTGCCGACCAGCTTGGCCAGCTCGGCAATCTTCGCAACGATTTTCTTGATCTCGGCATGGGCCAGCGCCAAGGCTTCCAGCATGGTGGCTTCTGGCAACTCATTGGCGCCTGCTTCCACCATCATAATGGCATCGGCCGTGCCCGCCACCACCAAATGAAGATCGCTGGTTTCCAACGTCGCCAAATCGGGGTTCACCACAAACTGGCCATTCACACGGCCGATCTTGACGCCGGCCACCGGGCCTTGAAATGGAATATTCGAAATCGACAAAGCCGCAGAGGCCGCCGTGATCCCGACCACATCCGTCGAGCCCGTCTTGTCGGCCGACAGTACCGAGGCAATGACCTGCGTTTCAAAGTAGTAGCCTTCGGGAAAGAGCGGCCGCAGGGGCCGATCGATCAAGCGGCTGGTCAGCACTTCCTTTTCAGCCGGGCGCCCTTCGCGCTTAAAATAGCCTCCAGGAATCTTTCCGGCAGCGTAGGCTTTTTCGATGTAATCGACGGTGAGGGGAAGAAAATCGATGCCGGGCTTGGCCGTCTGCGAGGCCACCGCCGTCGCCAAAACGACGGAATCCCCGTATGTCGCCCAAATCGAGCCGTCGGCCTGCTTGGCTACCCGCCCAGTTTCAAGCCGCAAGGTGCGGCCGGCAATCTCCAATTCAACAACATGTACCATCTATGGTTTCCTCCAGGTTGGTCCCACAGATGCCCACAGAGATGCGCTCGCGCGCGAGCGCATCTCCGTGTTCACCTGTGCGACATGCATTCTGCGCTGTCGCACACCTTGTGCGACAGCGGCTTGCGTCCGTCTCTCTGCCGACTACTTGCGGATACCGAGTCGTTCGATGACCGCGCGATAGCGGGCTTCCTCGACGCCGCGCAGATAGTCGAGCAACCGGCGCCGCCGTCCGACCAGCTGCAAGAGACCACGCCGCGAATGGTGGTCCTTCTTGTGCAGCTTGAAATGCTCGGTCAAATAGGTAATCCGGTTGGTCAGCACCGCGATCTGAACTTCGGGGGATCCCGAATCCGTATCGTGCTGGCGATACTGCTTGATTAACTCCGTCTTTGCTTCCTTCAACAAGGCCATGACGCGTACTCCTTCTGCCTCTTAATTGAGTGATTCACCGCCGACTAACACTTTGTCGATTTTGATCGACCCGTTATCCCGTCCATCGCATGTTCCAATTGCCAATAGCCGCCCCTGCTCATCCTTCAGGCGAACAGACGACGCGGCTGGGTGCCTATCCATACTCGCACATCCTATCGGCGCGCCGTGCAGCACACGCGCGGCCTGTTCCGCCGTTACCGTCACCTGCGGCAACTGCGCCAGCACCCGGTCCAGCGTCAAGAGGACAGAGTCAACCGACCCGATTGCCACGTGCGCCGCGATCTGCTCAACGGTCAGCCCCTGCTCGATTGCCAGCGACCCAACGCGCGTGCGCGCAAGCGACAATAGGTGTCCGCCGACGCCCAGCGCCTGCCCCATATCGGCGCACAACGTACGAATATACGTTCCTTTTGAGCAAACGACTCGCAAGGCGATATCGCGGCCGTTCACGGCCGTCACTTCGAGCTCGTGAATGACGATGTCCCGCTCAGCCCGCTCAACAGTTTCTCCGGCGCGCGCCGACTTATACCACGGCCGGCCGGCCACTTTCACCGCCGAATACATCGGAGGCATTTGCTTTTGCGGCCCGCGAAACCGAGCCACCACGCCGTCAAGAATCTCGGCTTCCACTCCAGCCGTCTCGACCCGCTGAAGCACCGTCCCGGTCGCGTCTTGCGTATCCGTCGTTTCACCCAGCCTCAAAACCGCGCGGTACTCCTTATCCCAACCCACCAGATATTCCGCCACGCGCGTGGCTTTTCCAATCAGCAACGGCAACACACCCGTCGCCGCGGGATCCAGCGTGCCGGCATGGCCGACCTTCGCTCCGCCCAACAGGCCCCGCACTTTCGCCACAACATCGTGAGACGTCCAACCGGCCTCTTTGTTGACGATGAGCACGCCATCGCCCACACGAGTCTTCTGCCGCCCTTCCGCCACCGGCGCCATCACTTCGTTCTCATCGGAGGGATAATCAACTCAACCTGGCCGGAGGAGTTCTCGGATGCGGCTTGATCGGCCTCATGCGGTTGCAACCCATCGAGCAATTTCATGACCCGGTCGCCGCGCGGCCCGGTCTCATCTCGCTTGAACACGATTTCCGGCAAATACCGGAGCGCCAGCCGCCGTCCCAGCTCAGCGCGGACAAATCCGCAGGCCTTCGACAATCCGACAAACACGTCGCGTTCAGCCTGCTCGGTTTCCATCGTCGTCACGAAGATATAGGCAATCCGTAAATCCGCCGTCAGCTCGACATCCGTCACGGTGACCGTCCGCACGCGCGGATCTTTGATCTTGCGCATCAAGATATCCGCCACTTCCATGCGGATCTGATCGGCGACCCGGTCCGATCGCTTATATGTCGTTTTGGACATCGCCCACCTGTCGCACGCCCGCCCTTCTTGACGACTTCTTCCCAACTTCACCCGCATGCGCCTTACAACAGCTCCCGATGCACGCGAACAAGTTCAATGGCCGGCATGCTTTTAATGACGTTGAGCGCCTGCTCTATGACCTGTTCGACGTAATTCCCGTCATTCGCCACGCAGGCCATCCCGAGCACCGCTTTTTGCCAGAGGTCTTGCCCGTCTACTTCGGCGATGGAGAGGTTGAACTTGCCGCGCAGGCGATCTTTCACACTGTGCAAGACCTGCCGCTTGTCCTTGAGCGACTGACTCTCCGGAATCCACAGTTCGACCGTGCAGACGCCCACGACCATCCCAGCCACGTCACCGCACCCACTGGCTCTGCGACTTAGAGCTTCCCGGCGATCTTGTCGATCGTGTAGGCCTCGATCACGTCGCCAGCCTTGATGTCGTTAAAATTCTCGATGCTGATTCCGCACTCGTAGCCTTGCTGCACTTCGCGCACATCATCCTTGAAGCGGCGCAACGACCCGAGCCGACCCTCGTAGACCACCACATTGTCTCGAAGGAGCCTCACGCCCATGGCCGCTCGAGAGATCGTTCCCTCGACAACATAAGACCCGGCCACAACCCCGGCCTTGGGAATCGTGAAGACTTGGCGCACTTCCGCCCGGCCCAGCGACCGCTCCTTGAGCGTGGGATCGAGCAACCCTTCCATCGCCGCCTTAATATCGGACAGCGCTTCATAAATAATCGTGTACAAACGAACATCCACGCCTTGCTGCTCGGCCAAAGACGCAGCCTTCGGTTCAGGACGGACATTGAACCCGATAATAATCGCACGCGAGGCGGCTGCCAGCAGCACATCGGACTCCGTGACCCCGCCGACACCGTTGTGAATGACTCGGATCCTGACCGCAGGAGTCGGCAGCTTTTCGACCGCCGCCGCCAGCGCTTCCGAGGAACCTTGCACATCGGCCTTGAGAACGATGGCCAGCTCCTTCGCCGACCCTTCTTTAATTCTGGCAAAGAGATCGTCGAGCGAGACTTTCGCCTGCCCCGCGAGTTCCGCCGTGCGCTGCTTCTGAGCCCGCTCATCGGCGATTTCTCGCGCCACTCGCTCGTCGGAGACGACCTGAAACACATCGCCCGCCGACGGCACGCCCGGCAACCCAATCACCTCGACGGGAATCGACGGCGTCGCCTGCTGCGTCTTGGCGCCTCGGTCGTTGAGCAGTGCGCGAACGCGGCCGCTGAACGTGCCGACCACAAACACATCGCCCACTTTGAGCGTGCCGTTCTGCACGAGCACCGTGGCAACAGGGCCGCGGCCCCGCTCAAGCTTGGCCTCCACGACCGTACCTTTCGCCTGACGATGGGGATCGGCTTTCAACTCCAACACTTCCGACTGAAGCAAAATCATTTCGAGCAGCGTGTCGAGACCGGTCTTCTGCTTGGCCGATACCTCCACCATGATGGTGTCGCCGCCCCAAGCCTCTGAAATCAGTCCATGCTCGGAGAGCGCATTGCGCACCCGGTCTGGATTCGCCTCGGGCTTGTCGATTGTATTCATCGCCACAATCAGTGGCACCCCGGCCGCTTTCGCATGGTTAATCGCTTCAATCGTCTGCGGCATCACGCCATCGTCGGCGGCCACGACGAGAATGACAATGTCCGTGACTTTCGCGCCACGCGAGCGCATGGCGGTAAAGGCTTCGTGACCCGGCGTATCCAGGAAGGTGACCAGCTTGTCGTGGACCGATACCGTGTAGGCGCCAATGTGCTGGGTAATTCCGCCGGCTTCGCCTTCAGCCACCTTCGTTTGCCTGATGGCATCCAGGAGAGACGTTTTTCCGTGGTCGACGTGGCCCATGATCGTGACGACCGGCGGTCTGGACTCCAGGCGCTCATCGCCTTCTCCCGCCTGCACCACGGCCTCCAGAAGTTCGTCGCCAGCCTTTTCGACGGAGATTTCGATTTTGACGCCGGCCTCATCGGCAATCATCGACGCCGCATCCATGTTCATCGGCTGATTGAAGGTGAGCATCTGCCCCATATCCATCAGCTTTCGAACGATGTCGGCCGGACGCTGGCCGATCAGCTCGGCAAATTCCTTGACCGTCGTTCCCACTGTCACCTTGACGCTCTTTCGGCGCGGCTTGGTAATTTCCGATGGCGCACTATGGTGGAGATGCCGGGACCGATCATCGCGGCGCTGCACCGTCGGAATCGCACGAAGATCCTGCCACCGGGCCGCATCTTCGCGATGCTTCACATCGGGCTCTTCTTTCGGACGGCCGGTCTTTTTCGCCTTTTTGAGCTTTTCCTTGAGCCCTTCTGCTTCGATTGCTTCCAGCGCCAAACTTTTCTTTTTTGCGGCGAGCGCTTCCGGCGTCATCGCTACCCCAGGCACCACCGCTGCTGGCTTCGCAACGACCGGCTGGACAGGAGGAGTCGGCGGCTCCGCAAGGATCGTTCCGATTTCAGGCAATTCCGGAAGAGGCGCAGGTGGGGGGGCAGCAGGCTCGCTTACCACCGGAGGCGCAACAGCCGTTGCCGCAAGGGGCAGGGCCTCGACCTCGCTCGTCGGCGGCGCAGGAGAAGCGCTCGCCTCAACAACAGGCTCATCTTCCTTCTTGCGCTTGATGAGGATGCGCCGCTTGTCCGTTTTTGCCGGCTCTTCAACCGTCGTCGCCTTGGAAGCAGACGCCTTGGCGCCATGCCCCCCCTCGTGCTTCATCTCAGTGTCGCGTGCTTTCCCGACCACATCGTCGCCTGACGCCTTCCCACTCGCCTTCGCGGCCCCTTTGGCTTTCGGGCTGAGTTTATCCAGAGCCTTTTGCACCGTGTCGTCGTCGAGCGCACTGCTGTGAGAGGCGACAGGCACACCCATCTTCTTGAGTTCAGGGATGAGATCTTTGTTCTCCATCCCCAGCTTCTTCGCTAATTCATAGACGCGCATTGCAGACACTAGTTCAACTCGATTCTAGTTCGATTCGTTTTCTTCAGCCCTAGCGGCTTGCCGGGCCTCTTCCTGCAACCGCTGCGCTTCGGCCTCATCGGCCATCGCAGCCTTGATTTCCTTGTCGCGCTCCACCTTTTCTTTTTCGTATTCCGTCGCGCTGATGATGTCGATCTTCCATCCGGTCAGGCGGGCCGCCAAGCGCACGTTCTGCCCGTTCTTGCCAATCGCCAGTGACAGCTGCGAATCGGCCACCACGACTAACGCGGACTTCTTTTCGTCGTCGATGCCGACTTTTTCAATCGTAGCCGGGTTCAGCGCCTCCG
This sequence comes from Nitrospira sp., assembly GCA_020846195.1. GTDB lineage: Bacteria > Nitrospirota > Nitrospiria > Nitrospirales > Nitrospiraceae > Nitrospira_D. The sequence continues at coordinate 88,490 of JADLEJ010000009.1, read as the reverse complement.
CAATGAACACGCGAGGATCCTGCGTCCACGTGATGATGTCGATCTTCTCGCCCCGCAGCTCGCGGACCACCGCCTGCACACGCGATCCCTTGATGCCAACGCAGGCGCCGACCGGGTCCACCGCCTTCTCGCGCGAGGTGACCGCAATTTTCGTACGATCGCCCGGCTCTCGGACGATCGACTTAATCTCCACGATCTTTTCCATGACCTCGGGGACTTCAAGCTCGAACAGCTTCGAGACGAATTGCGGATGGCTCCTGGTCAAAATCACCTGGACATCCTTCGGCGTTCGGCGCACCTCCAGCAACATCGCCTTCACTCGATCGCCGCGCCGGTAGGTCTCGCGGGGGATCTGCTCCTGAATCGGGAGAATCGCTTCTGTTTTCCCCAAATCCACTAGATAATTCCGCCGTTCCATGCCGAGGATAATGCCGTTGACGAGGTCGCCCTGCCGGGTCGAATATTCTTTCTGAACCGCTTCCCACTCGGCTTCGCGCACCTTCTGGAAGATCACCTGCTTCGCCGTCTGCGCGGCAATGCGGCCAAGCTCATCCATTTCGATGAGTGAGCCGATTTCATCGCCCACCTCCGCTTCGCTGTCGAGCTGGCGCGCTTCCTGAAGCGAGATTTCCGCTTTCGGATTGCTCACATGATCGACAATGGTCTTCTTCGAGACCACAGAGATCTCGCCGGTCTTGGAGTCGATTTCGACTTGAATGTTCTCAGCCTGCCCAAATCGCTTTTTAGCGGCGGTTTGAAGGGCCGATTCGATGGCCCCGATGACGCGGGACTTGTCGATGCCTTTCTGGCGACCGATCTCATCGATGACTGCGATTAATTCTCGGTTCATACATTAGGCTCCTGCTCGATCAGTGCGGGACTGCGGCCGCTCCAGGCCACGGTCTAGATCTCTATCACCAGCCGGGCTTCCGCGACCGTGTGGCGATCCAATTTCATCGTGTGCGTCGCGGCAGGCTTCGACGCGACTGCCAAAACCATCGCATCCTCATCCACCTGCACTAACTCTCCGATAATGCGCCATTGGCCGTCAAGCGGCTGCTTCAGCTTAACGCTCACCCGCTTCCCGACCGCGCGCTGATAATCTTGGAGCCGCTTGAACGGGCGGTCGAGCCCGGGTGAGGACACTTCAAGCGTATAGGCGTGGGGAAACGGATCGGCTACATCCAGCGCCGGACCGACTGCCACATGGGCCCGCTCACAATCTGAAACGGTGACACCACCGGGCTTGTCGATCAGCACTCGGACAACGGATCGGGAGCCTTGCCCGACACACACCACGTCTACTAATTCCAACCCTAGCGTCCAGAGAATCGGAGAAAGACGTTCCTGAATCCGATCAATGGAAGACCGGGATCCATGCTCCGGAATACTCAACGCGGTATCCTTTAACGCTGCGGTACATCTGCCCAAACAAAAAAGTGGGCATAAGCCCACTTTCAGCGACGGCACCTTAACATGGCCCCCCCGTCAAAGCAAGGGGGACTACCCTGTCAAGGTCGCCCAACGGGAGGCCAGCACCTTGGCAACTGGCCCAGGGTGCCCAGCCCCAATCGTCCGGCCATCGACCTGCACCACGGGGAGTCCTTCTACGGTTGTCCCGGTAAGAAACACTTCGTCCGCGGCATAGAGCGACTCGACCGAAATAAACTCTTCACGCACCGGAATTCCCGCCGCCCTTGCCAGATCCAGCACCACTGTGCGTGTCACGCCTGAGAGAATTCTTGGGCCTTCCGGAGCCGTCACCACCGTCCCTGCCTGAACGGCCATCACATTGCTAACAGACCCTTCCGTGACCAAACCGTCTTTCACCAAAATCGCTTCAAACACCCCGGCCCGCTTCGCCTCTTCACGGGCCAATACATTGGCCAGTAAATTCACGCTCTTGATATCGCAACGCCCCCAGCGCAAATCCTCACAGGTCTTGGCAACGACCCCTGCCTCCCGCGTCTTTATCGGGAACGGCGCCAACTCGCGAATCGTCATCACCACAGTTGGAGCCGCGTTTGACGGAAACGCATGGTCCCTCGGAGCCACCCCGCGAGTGATCTGGATATAAACCTTGGCCTCAGCATATCCAGCCTCGCAGACTCCCCGCTGAATCCACTCCGTCCACTGGCCCCTGGCATATGGCTGTGCAAGACTCAGCTCTCTGGCACTACGGTCGAGCCGATTGAGATGCGCATCCACTTCGAACGGACGGCCGCGATAGGTCCTGATGACTTCGTAGACGCCATCGCCAAACTGAAACCCGCGATCTTCAATCGAGATGGTGGCTTGATGCCAGGGAAGAAATTGCCCATTGATAAACGCAATATCCGGCACAGCGATTAGCCCTTCCCGGCTGGCGAGACCTGGATCAGAAATATCCGGCGATCTTCCGACGTGAATTTCCATCCCATGCGTTTTTCGAACAGTAACTCGTGAGTCCCAGGCAGCACCCCCTGAAACTCGAATATGCGCTGACCGTTCTCGACCGCGTTATTACTGGCGACTCGGAGAAACCGATCGTCCACAAGCGTCAATGCTGTGGTGTTGTAGCTCGGAACCCATTGCTCGCCGCGAGTACGGTCTTCCCACAGATGAATGGTAAAGGCTCGCCCAATGACAGCCTCAATGGCACGCTTCTCTTGGCCTTCCGAGGGACCCGGCATATTCTGTCCGATACTATTCATGACTGCCCAGCAGCTCCATAACCCACGATAGCCCTTATATTCCCTCGACTCAACGACTAGGCCTTTCGACGGGGACCGACAAGAATATCGGTGTTGTCTACGCGAACTTCATAACTTCCGATGCAATAGCCACCGCCATCCGTCCCCTGCCCACTTCGAATATCGAATGCCAAATCGTGCCAGGGACAGGCCACCACGTATCCCTTCAGCCGCCCTTCATTGAGCGGGCCGCCTTCATGCGGACATAGATTGTGAATCGCGTAGAACGTGCCGTCGATATTGAACAGCGCAATCGCCTTGTCATTGACCTTGACGACTTTCGATTGCCCAGGAGCGATCTCGCTCAGTGCCGCGACTCGTTGAAATCCCTCCATGCCCCTCTCCTGCATCTTCCCACTGCGCGCGCAAGCCTCACTCCTGTCATGCAACGCGGCTACATCCGAAGGAAATACTTCAATTCGTCCCCATTCGCAATCCCCAGCCGCCGAATTAGCCCAGGCTCCGTTTGCAGCACATAGCGCGCCGGTTCCGGCGGCGGACCGAAGGACGGACAGGGATCCTTTGCGCAAGGGCTTGCGCCCTCAACGGTATGAACCACATGATGACTCTCATCCACCCAGATCATATCCACCGGAAATCGAAACTCCTTGGTCCGGACCCGATGCAGTCCATTGGACTCAAAGATATAAAGCATCCCCGTATTGGGCGGCAACTGCTCGCGAAACGCGAGGCCGAACAGCAGCTTTTCAGGCGTCTCCGCGACTTCCGCTTCAATCGTTTCGCCATGAGGGAAGGTCACCACAATGATGTCCGTGTCCTTCTGCGGCACCATAAACATAGACACACTCATTAAGAGGACCGCCAGCAGGATCATCATGATGATCCGCTTTTTCTTCTGTTCGCGATCGCTCCCTTGGACCTGCATCGAGCTCATACCATTCGCCTTCGTGATCGATTAAGATTCGCGCGCCAGACTGGGACCCATGGGCCATATTCCCGTGAATTCTAGGCCTTCTGACCGGAAGCCGTTCTGTTGACTTGGAAAAGAATCACAGAATAGAATGGCCCCCACACCGCGCACGCACTATGGTCGGGGCGGCGCGATCTTGTCAATATTGTTTGTTGTCTCAGAAGTAAGAAGGAGGCGTGGGTCATGGCACTGCTGATTACCGACGAATGCATTTCCTGTGGGGCTTGCCTGCCTGAATGTCCCAACGAGGCGATTTTCGAAACCCGGAGCGACGCGGAAGGCAAGGGCCATCACGTGGGCGACGGTCAGGGTGTGGGCGACAATATTTACATCATCACCCATGATCGCTGCACAGAATGCGTCGGACACTTCGATGAACCGCAGTGCGCAGCGGTCTGCCCGGTCGACAATTGCTGCATCTCCGATCCGATTTATCCTGAAACCACGGAAGTTTTGATGGCAAAAGCGAAGGCCTTGAATCCTGACAAGGCTATCGATTAGAGCAAGATCTGGAGCGGTGTCCGGAACTGATCGCTCGCGGCTTGCAGCTAACTGAATAAAACGGCCTCGCCGCTTCACCAGCGGCGAGGCCGTTTTATTTTATCGGTCCACGTCTCGATTTATTGCCATACCGACACGCTCTTCCTATATCTGGCATTACGCCCGTTCCAAGCGTAGAGTATTAGGCATAGTCGTGGACTGGCTCCACGGTTATAGACCGCGTAGCTCTCTCACTCCCACCTTGGAGGTGCTGTCATGCGCCAACTCTACATACTGAGCATTCTCATCCTCACACTCTTCACCCCGGACATTGGCCACGCGAATACAAGCCAGCTCGGAACAATTATTGAAAATTTCATTATGGGCCATTTCCCAAACGCTACCAGTCATGTCTGGATCGTGAATGGCACAACATGGGATGGCGATGAAATGGTCGTAGACGTCCACACAACCGTACTTGAAAAACAGCTGCCGGCGCCGATTGAAAACAGGTATTTATTACTGATCAAGGAAGGAAAATTGACCGCAGCTCAGCACATTCCGCTGGGAAACGATGCGGACTGCCAGCGCGAAGAAACCTAACTCGCGGTGCGGGCACTTCTTGCAAAAACAGAACGGCCCCCGCAGATGTTTCTGCGGGGGCCGTCCAGCAATACCAAAAGACGCTACCCCTACTACTTCAGCATCACCAACTTACCACCGACATGCGCCGGATGGAGATGGCAGCGATACGTAAGAACGTTTCCGGCTGCGTAGAAGAGGTCGCTGGTCGGCACACCGATGTACTTGGTCTCTCCAGGCTTGACCACCAACGTGGTGTTCAGCGTCCAGGGGCCAGACTGATTCACCGCAGCCGTGAGTTGAAACCCATGCTCTGCAGTCGAATTATTCGTCACCTTCAACAGCACCGGAGCTCCAGCGCGATTTTTAAAATCGATGACCGTCGTCGGCGGATACCAGGTTTTCATATTGCCGAGTTCGATGGAATAGAACGAGGCATCCACTTCAAGTTCCTTGAATGGCTGGCCTACGACCGATCCGGTTTCAAGATCGCCGATCTCAACGCCGCCGGCCTGAAGTGCAAATGCAGCCGAGGCTCCAGCGACGCTCAACCCGAGGCCAAAGAGGACCGATAACATCGTCTTGCCCATGACCTACCTCCTTAAAAAGAAGAAGAGATGTGATTAGGTTGGTAAATAACTTCCGCCAAGCTCTGATAGCCTTGACTGATCCGATGCCGTCTGACGCTCACCCATACACCCTATGCCGACAATTGCTACATCACGAGGCGAAACTTATAGCACAGGGCTCAAAATGGAAGCAAGCAGCTTCTCGTGAACGGCTATTTCGATGACCTGCCCTCTAATAAATTTCATGCCGCCACACAGGAATCAGCAAATTCAAACAGTTAGATTGCATCGTTCTGCCTAGCGTCCATCAGCGCTGTCTTTTCCTACCAAGACATCGTAGGGAGCAAAATCATCGGTAAGCTCCAGCCCTTTCGGCCATGGATCGTTCCGGTGCGTACTGAGCAATGCCACGGCCTCGCCAGGCAGTTGTCGATTCAACGCCATCTCTGTCACTTTTGCGATCAAGGCATCCTGTCCGCGTTGGGCAACTGGGTCGCCTGCGAAAAAAATCAGGTTCGCCGCCTTTGTTTGCTCACTCTTCCAGGGCCCTTTGACCGCAAACGTTTCGATGACCGGAAACTCCCCTCGCATCGTCTCCACCACCGCCGCCGCCCGTGCATTATCGATCTCTTCTCCGGATGACGCCAAATTCACCGCCACCACCCCGTCCGGATTCAGATGCGCGCGCACCGCTGAGTAAAATTCCTTGGTGGTCAGGTGAAACGGAATCATGTGCCGGGCAAAGGCATCGATCCAAATCACATCGTACCGGTGGTCGGTCGTATTCAGGAACGTCCGCCCGTCCTTGACACGCACATGGTGATTGGCTGGAGGATGATACTCAAAATAGTCCTCTGCCATTCGCACCACCACCGGATCGAACTCGATGATATCCATTTCAAGGTCGGGCCAGTAGTGCGCGAGCCACTTGGCCAGCGAACCTCCGCCATGGCCCAGAATCAACCCGCGCCGCGGCTGATCCACCAATGCCAATGACGCCACCATCAGCTGGCTGTACGGCAGAAACAGCGGAAGCGGATCGGACTTCCACATGACCGCATGAAACGTACGATCCAGCACAAGATAGCGAAACAGTTGGTCGTCCCGCACCCGCACTTGCTGATAGGGGCTATCCTCTTGATGAACCGGCGGGTTCAGCTTCTGTATCGGATGAAGCGCCAGCCAGACGAACAGGCCGCTGGAGACCAGGCTCAGTAATTTTCCAACAGGCCTGACTTTCGCTCCTCGCCAGAGCCACAACATTCCAAGCAGGACTTGAATCGTGCCCAGCCAGGCGACCAGAGCCTGACTCCCAATCCATGAAAGGAGAAAGAACGCCGTTCCCCAGGTGCCAATCAAACTTCCTACGGTAGACAAGGCGATCATGCGGCCCGTGTGGCGGCCCAAGTGCCCCATATCAGAGACCGCCAAGCGCAACATCGCCGGCAATACGCCGCTCAATCCAAACGCAGGGGGCGCCAGGAGAATCGTAGCGGCAAGGCACGGGCCCCACCGTGGATCCTGTATCCAGGCATCCACCTGAAACAACACCGGCTGACTGGCCCAAGCGACGAGAAATGTCCAGGACCCTGAAAAAAGCAGCAACCCCGCGAGCACCGACCCGCCCGCATATCGATCCGACGCCCATCCGCCGAACGCATATCCACTGCTCATTGCGGCAAGAATCACCCCAATCAACGCGCCCCAGACGAACAAGGAATTCCCAAAGACCGGAGCCAGCAAGCGGCTGCCGAGAATTTCGAGCGCCATCACAACCGCTCCGGTAATCAGCGCGGTCGACAGCAAGAATGCGCGTGAGATTGGAGGAGTCCCTTCAGCGGTCATATGAGAGGCAGCGCAGGTATCGGTCAAAACGAGGAAGGCGCATCGACAGGTGAATCATTGAGGTCCCCAATTCTTGAAATACCGCAGCAGATCCCTTACGGAAAGTATTCCCGCCACTTCTCCATTTTCAACCACCGCCAAATGGCGAATACCAGCCTGCGCCATGACATCGCTGGCATCGTGAGCCGACGCAGCGACATCGATCGTGATCAGCGGAGCGCTCATGACCGACCGAACAAGGGTATGAGCAGGAATCAGGGAGTCTGCCAATACCTTTTGAACCAGATCCGCTTCACTGATAATCCCAAGATAGCAGGTGCCTTCCCGAACTAAGAGCGCCCCGATTTTCTCTGCGCGCATTTTCTGGGCGGCGTCACAGGCTGTCGCATCCGGGGAAATCGTCTGCGCTACAGACTGCATCATGACCGCTAGCGGACGCTGTATCCTTACAGAATTCACGGTGACAATGCTCCACGCTCATGAACGGCACCGAATTCTACTCAACTGATTTTCAAAGAGTCAACGCCGTAGAACCTACCCGAAATATGAAGCGGCAGATTTTAGCCATTTCATTGCCCACCGTTTGATCCATTGCTATACTTCGCTCCATTCAGTGCCCTAGCTACCTAAGGAGAAATAACCCCATGCATATCAGCGTTATCGGAACCGGTTATGTCGGGCTCGTCACAGGAGCCTGTTTTGCAGAGTTCGGCGTCAACGTCACCTGCATGGATAATGACGCGCGGCGGGTTGAAAAACTGGAAAAGGGAGAGGTCCCATTTTTCGAACCGGGCATCACGGAATTAGTCGCCAAAGGAATCAAAGAAGGCCGGCTGAGCTTCACCACAGATGTCGTCAAAGCCGTCGATAAAGCGCTCGTTATTTTCATTGCCGTGGGCACGCCCCCGAAGAGCGATGGATCCGCCGACCTGTCGTTTGTGGAAGAAGTTGGCCGCGGTATCGCCACACACATGACCGGCTATAAAGTAATCGTCACCAAGTCGACCGTCCCGGTCGGAACCGGCGAGCGGCTCCGGGAAGTCATCCGAAAACACCAGGCCAAGCCGATTAACTTCGACATCGTCTCCAATCCAGAATTTTTACGCGAAGGATCCGCGATCGAAGATTTTATGCGCCCGAACCGCGTGGTGCTCGGCGCCGATAGCGATCAAGCCGCGGCCATCATGAAAGATCTTTATCGGCCGCTCTACCTGCTTGAAACACCCTTTGTCGTGACCGACGTCCCCACAGCTGAAATGATCAAATACGCGTCAAACGCCTTCCTCGCCGTCAAAATTTCATTCATCAACGAAATGGCCACGGTCTGTGAACGCGTCGGCGCGGACGTGCAACTGGTTTCCAAGGGCATGGGGCTGGATCATCGAATCGGCGGCAAGTTTCTCCACGCAGGGCCGGGATTCGGCGGATCCTGCTTCCCCAAAGACCTCGCCGCGCTGGTCCAGACCGGCGAGCGCGTGGGCTACCCATTTCAAATTGCGGGCGCAGCCGCCAAAGTGAATTACGAGCAGCACCTCAGAATGGTCGAGAAAATCCGCGAGGCCTGTGGCGGGCTCGCTGGAAAGACCCTCGGAGTGCTCGGACTGTCGTTCAAGCCAAATACCAACGATATGCGGGAAGCCCCGTCCCTGACGATTCTGAAAGAACTCATGAAGGAAGGCGCCACCGTGCGGGCCTACGATCCCGTGTCGATGGAAGAAGCCACGAAGCTCATCCCCGGAATGATCCCCTGCAAAGATACCTACGATGTGGCGGAAAATGCCGATGGGCTCATCATCATGACCGAGTGGAATCAGTTCCGGAATCTTGATTTCGAGCGGCTCAAACAATCCATGCGGCAGCGGCTGCTGCTCGATCTGCGCAATGTGTACGATTCCGACCGCGTGACAGGGCATGGGTTCCGTCACATATCGGTCGGCCGCCCCACCAGAGAACCGCGGCCGGCTTAGGCCGCGGCCAGTGGAGGATTAGGTCAGGCGGGGCAATTCAGCGCCGGTCTCCTGCTTGACCTTTGGCTTATAGCCCATCCGATCCAGCACCTTCATGATCCGGGTCTTCAACCGATCATCGGCATCCGTCAATGCCGTTGCCAGCGGCTCCACGGCGGGCTTGCCGATCTTCCGGATAATCTCCGTGGCAGATTGCCGGATTTCATCTTCTTCAGACACCAGCAACGGCACCAAGGAGGAAACCGAAATCCCGCCAAGCTTGATCAACGAATCGTAGGCGCGCTGCCGCACATCGCCGACCTCATCCACCAAAGCCTCTACCAACGGCGTCACCGCGCGGCTGTCTTTCAACTCGCCCAATACTTCCGCCGCATACTTTCGATTGAGCCAGTGCGGATCCTTGAGATCCAACAACATTGCATCAGCTTTGGCCGCGTTCGGATCTTTTGAGCGGATCCTGAAATTCTTGGCAACCCGCTTTCCGCCCTCCTCGACAACCCGGATAGTTGCCCCGTCGCCAACTTTGAGTTTTTTGAGATCCTCAAGCGCCTCTTCGGCCACATCAAGGACCACCGTCTTGCCGTCGTACGCCAGCAACTCGACTTCGAGCTGCTTCGCGTCGAGGTTGATGGCGACCACCCGCTCCGTGACAAGATTGAACCCGTCTTTTTTCTCCCCGCCCTTCGGACCGATCTGAATCAATTTTACCGGTGCTTCGTCAGCCATAACATGTGTCCTTCTTCGCTAAAATATAGATGAGCCGTTACTGTTTTGCTGTCCAACCTAAGCTCGCAAGCACCCCTTCGACGGTTTCCTGCACCATCGTATTTTCATCTTCCAGCAGAGGCAAGAGCGGCTGAATCGCTTCCTTCGCCCCAAGCCGCGCCAGCGATTCCGCCGCGTTCCGCCTGACCAGCCAATCTTCGTCCTGCAACGACTCAATCAACGGGCCGACCCCACGGCGATCGCCGATTTTCCCCAAGGCTTCGGCCGCATGGCGTCGCACCATCCAGTTATTGCCCAAGAGTCCATCGATTAGAGCGTCCACTGCGCGCGCATCGCCGATTTTCTTCAAGACTCTGGCTACATCCTCTCGCAGCTGATTGTCGCTTAGCACATCCACCAATCCGGGAACCGCCCGCGCGTCGCCGATGCGCTCCAGCGCCCATACCGCCGCGGTTCGCACCGCCCCATCTTTATCCTTGAGCGCTTTTACCAACGGTTCCACCGCGCGCGGATCTTTGAGCTTGCCCAATCCGGATGCGGCCTGTTCGCGAATCGCCCACTCGTCGTCCGACAACGCCTCCAACAGCGCGTCCAGAACAGACGGACCGATCCGCACCACCGCCGTCGTCGCCGCCTCGCGAATCACCACATCTTCATCGGCCATTAGGCCGATCAACCGCGGCACCGCATCCGACCCCATCTGCCCGAGACTCGCAATGGCATGATCGCGCAAGGCTTCATTCTCATCGCGCAACGCCGAAATGAGGAGATCGATCCGATCAGACTCTGTCTCGTTACTCATCCTCGTGATTCCCTTCGTGACCTGTGATATCCGTACCGGCTAACGCTTCAAGCTTATCGGCGATCAGCCCCGCATTATACGCCACCAACCCATCGCGGTCCGTCCTCAACCGGTCGAAGAGTTCTTTGTGCGGCCGCAAGACTTCCACATCCTTGATCTTGGCCAGCGCCTCCATGGCATACACTCGAAGCGGCCGGATCGGGATCGATTCCAGATAGAGCTGCGTCGGACGGGCATCGCCGATCAAGCCCAGCGCCTTGATCGCCAGTTCCTTCACCCCGGTATCCTTATCGCGCTCCAGCCGCCGCATCAACGGTTCGACCGCCCGCACATCCGCAATCTTCCCCAGCAAATCGGCCGCCGCTTCACGCACCAGCCAGTCGTCGTCTTCCAAATACTCGATCAAAATCTCGACGCTCGGCCGGCCGATCCCCAGGAGATATATCACCGTCGACATGCGGGCTTCTTCGCGTTCGCTCGCCCCCTCCACATCCCGGAGGGCGTTGAACGTCTCATCGATCCGCTCGCGAATCGCACTCAGCTTTTTCAACGTGCCGACCGCGATATCCCGTACCGCCGGCTGGCCCATCGCATCGATGAACGCATCAATGGAGCGGGGATCCAGGAGCTGATCGAGCATGAGCGCAGCCGTGACTTGCGCCTCCGGATCCGGGTGCTTCAGCATGTCGCACAGCGGAATCACCGCAGTCGGAATCGCTCCGACCAGATGCGTCATCAACTGCCGCGCGTCTCCCTCCTGATACTTGGGAAGCAACGCCACCAAGGCCCTCGCCGTCTCCGTATCGAGCACACCGGCCATCTGCTCCAGCGCCTGGGCGCCGGCCTTTCGCACGGTCTCATCGGCGTCTTCCAACAGGCTGACCAACGCCACTCCTGCCTGCGGGTCTTTGATGCGCGACAGCATCGCCGCGACTTCTTTTTTCAGCTCAGGCGTCCCGGTGCGAAGAGCCTCGACCAGCGCCTGCACCGCACGAGGTCCACCGGCGACACAAGCCGCCGTCGCCCGCATGCGCCGCCAGTCCTCTTCGTGAACCAGCTCTGAGACCAGCGTTTCAATCGTTTCTTTGGACATTTATACTTTCACGCGCACCACTTGCCGACGAAATTTTCTAGTATCGGTCTATACCCGTCCGGCTCGCCATCCCGCCAGCGCCAGCGTTTCCTTCACGTGATAGCGCATATTGGCATCCGGATGGCCGGTCAGCAGCGGAATGAGGAACGGAACCACTTTCGCTCCGAACTTGGCCAAGGCCGCTGCCGCCTCGGTTCGAGTGAAGGTCGGCTCTAATGCCGCAACCAGCGCAGGCACGGCGGCATCGTCGCCGATCATCCCCAGCGCTTTCGCCGCCGCCGCCTGAGTAATGACCTCCTCACTCCATTGATCGCCACAACCGGCGACGGCCCGCGCCACATCGGGTGGACGGGTGCCTGCGACCACTTCGATCAATACCGGCACCGCTCGACGGTCGCCAATGCGCCCCAGCGCTTCCACGGCCAAGGTGCGCAACCCAGGCTCACGCATCGCCGTAAACAAAAACTCGACCGCCTGCGGATCGCCGATATCGCCCAGCGCCTTCACAATATCTTCACGAACGGCAGAGTCCTGGTCATTGAACAACAGCGCAAGAAGCGGTTCGACCGCGCGCGGCGATTTCGTTTTCCCGAGCGATTCCACCGCATGGAGCCGCACCAGCCACTCCGTATGCCGCAGGGCTTCCAGCAACGCAGGAATCGCCGCTTCTCCAATCGCGGCCAGGGCGGCCGCCACTTCTTCCCGGACGGCTTTCACTTTGTCCTGTAAAAGCGGGATCAACGGCTCGACCGCCGCCGTATTGTTCACGCGGCCCAACCCTTTCGCCGCATGCATGCGCACGATCCAATCGGGACTCCGCAGCGCGGTCACCAGCTGGCCATATACCCGTTCGTCCGCAATAGAGGCAAGAATTCCGGCGGCTGCCTCTTGAACGGACAGCTCACGGTCAGCAAGGCAGGCGCCCAGGGCTTCGACAGCAGGCGCGCCGATCAACGTCAGCGCCCCAATCGCGGCTTCCCGCACCGCCCGGTCGCGATCGCGAAGAATCAAGACCAGCGGTTCCACCGCGCGCGGATCCTTGAAGGTCCCGAGCAGACCTGCGGCGTCTTCTCGAATAGCCCAATCCTCATCTTTGAGGGCGGCAATCTGCTCTGCCACGGGATCCTCCACGCTGTGGACCTCCTGAATCGAGCCGATAACCCTAGCACACGGTTTTTTACAGGGTCAACGGAACACAGACCGTACTGGCGAGGATGGAGAAATGACGATGACCGCCCCTGAAACGCTAACTGGATTTGGCCACGTCGCCTGACGGCCCGAACCGTCCGGTATCGCCCAGAGGCCGGTCCACCCGGAGATTGTCCGCCTTGCTGGAGCTGATTTGAACTTCTTCAGCGGGAGGAGACCAGCCGAGCGTGTCCAAGGTCTCGAGAACGATGAGCCGGAGCGCATCTTTGGCCGTCAGGCGAACGGACGCATACGACAGCACGCGCTCGCCCTCAGCCTCCACCTCGGACGCTTTCGGGTCGTAGAGAAATGCGATCAATGGTTCGATAGCCGTGTCGCCGATGACCGTGAGGGCCTGAGCGGCCTTCTCACGCAACACGCCGTCTTTCAAGAGCATGATGAGGTCGGGAATGACCGAGGGATCGCGGAATTGCCCAAGGGCCGTGGCGGCTGCTTCCTTGATGAACGCATCTTCGCTCACGATACAGCCCGGCGTCGGGGAGCCTTCCTGCTTGATGCCTTTGCCTTTCAAGGCATCCAAGACAGCCGGCAACGCCCGCGGATCGCCGATCATGCCGAGCGACGCAATCGCATGGCGTTTGACAACTCCGTCTTTCATGGCTTCCAACAGCGCATCGATCGCCCGCGAATCGCCGATCATCCCCAGAGCAATCGTGGCGTCCTCGCGAACAGCGCGATCCGGGTCTTTTAAGGCGGCGATCAACGCATCGACGACGTGGGCATCGCGCACCCAGGTCCGGCCGATTTGATAGTCGGTGGTCATGCCGCCCAGCGCGCGGGCCGCATGGCAGCGCACCACGAAATCTTTGTCTTTCAGCGCCTCGACCAGCGGATCGACCGACGGCTGACCGATAGAGATGAGCGCGGTTCCCGCGGTTTCACGCACGATCTTCGACGAATCCCGGAACAACTTGATCAACGCCGGAACAGCCTTCGCATCGCCGATTTTCCCAAGCGCTTCGGCGGCGGCGCTTTTCACCGCACCGTCGCGGTCGCGGCAGGCCGCCACGAGCGCATCGACGGCCGCCTTGTCACGAATTTCGCCGCAGGTTTTTGCCGCATGTTCGCGAACCCGCCACCGCTCGTCTTTCAACGCCACGATCATGCGCTCGACCGCCACCGGCCCCATCTTCGCGGTCGCCTCGACCGCCTGATTGCGCACTTCCATGATGGCATCATTGAACAGTCCAATGAGCGCTTCCAGTGCTTTCGGTCCGCCGATCTTCGCCAGGGCGCATCCCGCATAGGCCCGTACGGACCAAAAATCGTCGCCACAGGCGCTCACCAGAGGGTCGATGGTCTTGGGGTCGGCGAGTTCGGCCAGGGCTTTCGCCGCCTCTTCCCGCGTCGCATCGTCGACATCTTCAAGCGCGTCTAACAAATCTTCTAATGTGTGCGTCATAGTGGTTATGGCTTCTGTTCGTAATACTGATCCCGTTGCCCCCCGTGGGGATAGGTCCGCTTGCACTTGATCACCAGCGTCTGGGTGCCGCGGCCCTCGACACATTGATCCAACGCCTTCGAAAACTCCACCACCCCGGCAAGATTCACGGTGAACGGAAAATCGAACGTGAAGGCGGCGAATTTATATTTGCCCGGCTTGAGCTGCAATTCCCGCCGTTCGGACGTCTTCGGCGCATCCAGCGAATCCGGGTCGGAGTGATAGATCGACGGCGTCACGCCGGGGACGTGCCACCAGGAGACCGGCACCAACCGCGTCGCGTCGATTGTAATGGGATGCTCCTTGAGATGAGCCGGCGGCGGGCCGGCCTGCCCGGCAAGGGGCCAGGCGCACGCCATCGCCCCCAACATTGCCGCGCATGCAAGGACCATCCGCGCCTGACGAGAACCGTTCTTCCTCATGATCGCCCTATTGTTTCTTGGACGAGACCGCCGCCGGAGCGACCGCCGCCGCCTGGAAAATTTCTTCGACCGCTTTGCTGTCCCACTCCGTATGGGTCTCGAGCCCCAGAATGCGCATGACCGTCGCGCCGGTATCGATGATCGAGACCGGCTGGTGAATGACCTGCCCGTGCTTGATTCCCACGCCTGAGGCAATCCACGGCACCATCGGCGTGCCGGCCGTAGTGGCCTCTTCGCCGCTTAAGTCCGTGCCGGGGCCGCTAAGCGCCGTGACGAGGACCGTCGTGCGGTTTGAGAGCCCATGCTCTTTGAATATGTCCAGCACGGACTTCATCGCCGCATCTACCGCCTGCAAGGCCTGCCGATACTCCTTGGAATTCCATCCATGCGCGACGCCAGCCCGGCCAGCCTCCGGAAGATGCACCACTAACAAATGGGGCAGGGAGAGAATCGCATGGCCATAGCCATGGCCGCTGGTGGCTTTCTGGAAATACTGCCGGATATAGGAGACAATTTTCTCGGACCGGCACTCGGGGCGCAAGGCGCCGCATAACTGATAGTCCGTATAGACCTCGGGCCGCGCCAATT
Organism: Nitrospira sp.; assembly: GCA_020846195.1. GTDB lineage: Bacteria > Nitrospirota > Nitrospiria > Nitrospirales > Nitrospiraceae > Nitrospira_D. Next base: position 73,103 of record JADLEJ010000009.1, on the reverse strand, counting down.
GATAGAGCGATTCATCCATGTAAAAGATCGCGCTATCGCGGCCGCCACTCAAATCCAGATAGTCGAACATGCTGGGTGAACGGGAATAGCCACGGCTGAATTCAAAGACGTTCCAGGTGATGCCGTGCTTTTCAACCGGCATCCCCGTCACCAGCGAGGCCATCGTCGGCAATCGCAGGGCCGGATTAACGCCGGTCGCGGACCAAGTCGCCGCGCCATCTTTGACAAGCTTGCTGAGGACCGGCATGGTCCCGCCCTTGAGAGAATCCTGGCCGAACCCTTCGAGAACAAACAAACTCACATACTCGGAAGATCCCTGTGAAGACTCCGCCGCCTTGGGCGTCGAGGACGGGGCGGCGCCGGCCGGTGCCGCCAGAAATTCAAGCCCCAGCATCGACAGACCGACAGTAAGACTGAGTACACAACGGAGCAGGCGATTCTTCATGGATGTGCGTTGTTCCTTTCACCCATCAGGGGAAGGGTAACTTAGCACGCGAATTTTCTGGAAGGCAAGACAGCGTCAGGAGGCGCGGACCGCCTGGTGAAACTGGTTTCCCGATGTTATGCTGAACGCGTCCGGTCCATCAGAGTTACAGTCAACCAGCGGAATCCGGTTACGCCGGTCTTCTCGGAGAGGATGGAGGCCATGGTGACTCGGTCGGAACAACAGACGAGACCGTGCCATCCTCCGTATCGTCATCGCGAACTTTTCTCCTCTCTACTCCTTCTCGCCGTCTTGCTCCAAATCCCACCCCCTGCGGAAGCGGAAGTCCGCGTCGTAACCGCGCAGGGCGAGTATCGGATGGGAGACCGCGACACCCGCGAGGACGCGATTCGACTGGCGACGGAATCGGCCAAACGGAATGCCCTCGAACAAGTAGCGACCTATCTTGAAAGCATCACGGTTGTGGATGGCCTGGATGTGACGAAGGATGAGATCCGGACCTACACCGCCGGCTTGGTCCTCGTGCTGGACCAGCACACCAACACCACGATCGACGGCGACGCCATCGTCGTCAACGTCGATCTCGTCGCCCAAATAGACACGGAAGAAGTCGGGCACGCGATCATCGCGCTTAGGGAGAACGAATCCGCGCGAGTACAACTCGCGGCGCTGCAACAGGAGAACGAACAGCTCCAGCAGGAACTTGAAGCCGCCAACCAGGCCCTGGCCACCGCGTCAACGCCCGATCAAACACAACAAGCGTCCCAGCAGCGGCAGGACATTCTCAATCGCGTCCAGTCGAATGCCATGGTATCGCAAGCCTGGACCGACTGGGTGATTGTCTCGCCGGTCGTCTATCCCTATCCCTGGGTCGGCCTGGCCCAGACCCAGGCGCTTTTGAATGTCGCGCGAGGCCTCTATCCGGCCAGCCCACACGTGGTAATCGCCCAGCAAGTCATTACCACCAGGCAGCCGCCGGCGCCGCCGCAACCGCCCAGCCCGCCGACTGCTGGCAGCATTCCGCCCCGCATGCCCACTCATCAGATCGTTCCCGGCCCCGGATCTCCGGGCGTGCCGCGCACGCTAAACGAAATCACCCATACCACTCCGACCGGACCGCCCCAAATCGGCAATCAGCCAGGATTGCGCAACTTGACCGATGTTCATCAACTGAATCCGTTCCTGCCGCCATCGGCAGGGCAGCAACTTTCGCCGCGCGCCGCGACACGCATGCAACAATTCCTGCAACAGAATGGCAGACTCACTCCAGCACCCGGTGCCGGATCCGTCGGCCAGCCTCCTGCCACTCAACGTCTGCCTCCGACCATCAACCAGATCCATCCTCCCACACCCCAGCAAGTCCCGCGGATGCCCTATCACGCCGCGCCCCGTTCCTACGGAGGAGGGAGTGGTGGCGGTCACCACGGGAGCGGCGGCAGAGGACAAGGGAAATAATCGATGAGGCATACCATCAGCGAACGACTCGCCACGCTAGGTCTTGGGAGCCTGCTCCTCTTCAGCCCTTTGCAGATTAATGCAGCCGAGCCGGACGAGGTCAAAAACCGAGCGGAACGATCGTTCGACCAGCTCAAGGAACAGCACCACCCGCAAAAGTCGGCGAGGCCAGCCGAAGAAAACCCCGGCGCCTATCCGCCAGATCGCTATTGGATCGGCAACGGCCAGGGCGATTTAGCGAAGGGCAAGGTCGTCTGCCAGCGCGTCTCTGAACTCTCGGCCCGTACCGATCTCGCCAAGCAGATCCGCGTGATGGTGAAGGAACATATGGTCGACCGCGTTCGAGAACGGACCGGCCGCGAGCCTGAACAAGACATTGAGCTGACGCGCGAAGAACTCGTTCAGGAATACCTGCAGGGGGTACAGATCGTCGACCGCCGGATCGACGAAGAGCATAAAATCTGCTCCGCCACAGCAGTGATGCCCAAAAGTCCGATGCCGCCGAAGCAGACGCCGGACCTCAATCCGGCTCCTCCTGCATCCCGATAGGCTCGAACGCCGTTGCACTTCCGCATGCACTTGCGGTAGATACCTCTTCCCATGCCCAACGAGAACAACTTCCAACACGACGAACTTTCACGGAAGAGCCCCGGCGAACGGTTGACGGCCGCCGAACTGACCGGCGGCGCGCTGCCGGAATCTCCGGCCTGGTTCGAAAGCATGGCCCAGCGCGGCACGGCGCTCTCACAAGCCGGCGTCCGCGCCATTGTGTTTCTTCATGGGTCGATCCATGGCAGCGATCTGTTCGGGATGCAGCGGCTGGACGAAGCCGGCGGGTTGAAGCGCGGCTATTCACGCGGCGTCTCGGGTGTCGATGCCCTCCTCGCCGCCATGCGGGCAGGAGACAATGGAATCCCGGCCCTTCAGGGAGGGATCACCCCCCCGCTCTCGAACAATGACGCCACGAGAAAGACGATCGACGACCAGGCGGGCGAGGCCGGTAACTTCACCAACGCCTACGTCGCGCTCTTTCAGCAAGCCATCAACAAGCAGCTCTCTCACCCAATCGTCTGCCGACGCATCCTCTGGGCCTCGGAACACCATCACCTGGGTCGCGCCACGGCCGCCGTCCGCCTGCTCCATGATCTGCACAGCCTCAGCGAGGGGCAACAGTTCGACAAGGGAGACCGAATCCTTGTCCAGGCCCACGGGCAGGCCGGATTGATTCTTGCTCTCGCCTCAAACCTGCTCTGTCCCAGTCCCATTACGAAGCGGCCAAAACTCCTGGGTCTGCTGACCACACATGCAGAACAACAGGGCCAGGCAGACCTGGCCGCCGCAATCCGGCGCATCGAACCGCTGCTCGCCAGCCATTCGTTGCTGAATGGCGCAACCCTCGACGTCGTGACGATGGGAACCCCGGTGCGCTACGGATGGGATCTCTCGGGAATGGGACGCCTGCTGCACATTGTGAATCACCGGAATCTCCGAACTGACGGCAAAACCTGGCTCGCCAAAATGGAACTCCCCCAAGTCACAATGGAAATGCCTATCGCCTGGGGCGGTGACTATGTCCAGACGCTGGCCGTGGCTGGAAGCGATGCCGTACCGGCAACGGAGGCGGCAAAAGCGGTCAACAAAGCCGTGTGGGAAATGGTCGAACCCTACGATGGATTCGAGCGCTGGCTCGAATGCGCCCGCCGCGCCGTGCGGTTCCCCAGCGAGGGCAGTTGCCTGCTGGTCGACTACAAAGACTGCACGAATTCCACAAACGTCCACGAGCACTACTACGGCCACACCGCCTACACCCGGTCGAACGCCATGCTCTTCAACACATCCGAGATTCTTCGAGCCCTATACAAGGACGCCGGGCACTAACCCTCTCTCAACTGCACGGCCAGCGGTTCCCACGAAAAGATGCCATCTAAATAAGCGTGGCCGTTCGGAGTGGTCGCAACCAGCTCGATGCTTTCGTACACGTTGATCGTCGTGCCGCTGCCGGCCGGCGCCGACACCTGCATCGTTAACGCCGCACTCGGCGCCAGCGACGGAATATCCTGATGGGTCCGCATCTGCGCTGGCGTTGCCAGAAGGTTCACGAACACCGCCGGCGGCGCCTGGCGAAACTCTCCGTTATAGGTCGCCCAGAGCCGTGCTGTCGCCGAAACATGGGCATACCATTCCTCACCCACCGCGTTGGCCTCGACCCATTTGAAGAGCGTATTCAGCCGCGACATGATTGAAACGGTCGTTGGCTCCAATGACGCCGGAATCTCCAGCGGAGTGGCGTATCCAGCGTGAAGGTACCCCAGCGTATCCCACAGCGAGACATTGGCCCCCACCCGCGCATGAACCGACTTGTTCGGCATCGTATATTCGACATAGTACGGATTCGCGCTCAGCCGAAGATACGTGGCGTCTTCAACATCGCGAATCTGGTCGAGCGCGCCGGAGGTGCCATCGCGGCAGCCGAACCCGATCGTATTGGGCGACGACACACTGTCCGCCCCGGTAACAATCAGCTTGCTCCAGCCGATCGGCGCGATGCAGGTGGCGCTGACCGCCCCGTTCAGCCTCTCGAGCACCGCCACGCGAGTCTTAATATCGTGAAAGACCGATTCGGCGCCTTCTTTCGTTCTGCGGACCCGTTCAACCAGCAGCGTTTTTTCGAGTTTGCGCTGTTCTGCCAGCTGCCACACGAACGACGCGGTCTGTTTGTCCAGATCGAGTGTTGTTGCCATCGCATCCCCCTTTTCGTAGGAACCCCTCTGCGTGAAGAGACATCTCAAAGAAGATCCGCAAGAGGAGTGCCGCACCGAACCCCGCGAAAGATGACGACAGCCGACATCTTGACGAAGGAATCTCTCCACCCGTTGCACAGGTTTGAACGGACAGCGGCCTCTGAAGGAGGAACGGTTTAAAGAAACTAGGCGGGAATATCAGCGGCGTTTTGCGGCGAGCAGCGGAGCAACCTGTTCAGACAATTCCTTGACCATGACACCCATCTTCCCGTGTGACGGTTCAAAATCGACAGGCAGATCATAATAACGAAGCCGTTCGCTGGCGACCGGGCCGATGGAGGCAACGACAATGGTCTTGCAGACTTCCCTGAACAGAGGGGCCTTTCCTTCCTGCTCCAGCAGCTGCATGACATGATCGATCTGCGCGGCATTGGTGATAAGCATGACCACGATGGTTCCGGCTAAGATGTCCGCCAGCACCAGCCGGAGCGGCGCCAGATCCTCGGGGAGTCCCCATTTATAGATCGGAACAGGAAACACATCAGCCCCGCGGACCCTCAAGGCTTCAAGAAATTCAGGATTGGAACTGCCATATTCCTGCACCGCGACACGCAGCCCTTTGACCGGCCGGTACTCATCGAGCGTCGACACCACATCGACCCAGGTATTGGGCTCCGGCACCACAAGCGTCGGCGCGATCCCCAGCGCTTTCAACGCCGCCGCCGGTTTCGGCCCGCGCGCGACAAGCGCGACCTGCTTGACGCCGACCATGATGGACGACATGGGATGGCGGGCTTTGAGAATATCGAATAACGCCGTCGTCCCAACGCCGGTCATGAGCACCAGCACATCGACTTGGCCTTCGATAAGCCGGACGCCAAACCGCAGCACTGTGGGATTATCTTGAAGAGGGAGTTCACGGAGAGCGGGGGCCACCGATGGGCGGCCCCCGTATCGTTCGATGAGCCGGGTCATTTCCACCGCCATCCGGCTTTCAAATGCGGCGACGGCGATTCCCGACAATCCCTTTTCACTCATTGGCAACGCTACTTTGTCCGCGCGTCCATTGCGCAGCGGAACCCCGTCGATTCGTTGCGCATAGTGGGATCGCTGTCCACGCGGGTGAAAATACGAACCGTCGGCGTTTCATTCTGCCAGCCCGATCCGCGCAGCACACGCTTGACCCCAGTCTCTGGACCCGTAGGATTTTTTGCGGGGCTCTTCTCGTAGTACTTAGCGTCGTACCAGTCGTTTACCCATTCCCATACATTGCCCGCCACATCGTAGACGCCGAAGGGGCTTTTCCCAAGCTCGTAGCTTCCCACCGGCATGAGTGTCTTCTCGCCGATCCACTGCTGATTGAAATTCAGATGCTTGTTGGTCGGCTCGACATTGCCCCAGGGGAATCGCCGATCGGCAGTCCCCTTGGCAGCCTTTTCCCATTCCGCTTCCGTCGGCAATCGTTTGCCAACCCACTGGCAATAGTCATGCGCATCGGCCCAATCCACATTGATGACCGGCCGGTCGGCAAGCGACTCGGTAATGGTGTCTCCCTGCCAGAGATTTCTCGTGGCGTTGGTGGGATTTTGCGGAATGCGGTGCTTGGTAGCCTTGACGAACTCGAGGTACCGGCTATTGGTCAGCTCAAACTTGTCGATGTAGAACGCGCTCACAAAAACGTCATGGCGGGGGTATTCGTCCCGTCCCCCGTCGCGGTCGCCATGCGGAACCCCCATCGGGAATGCCCCTTCGGGGATGAATACCATCGGAGCGCCATCTTTTCCCTGCACTTCCTTCTCAAACCCTTCGGCCACTGCCATGGCCGGAACAGCAACCAAAACCATTCCTGCAAGCACCATAGAACGTAAAGCCTTCATGCCGTAACACTCCTTTCTGCAACGATCGATGGGGCATGGTAGCACAGCACCCGGCCTGCCGCAGGAACAGAATTTCCGTTGACGGGCGGCACAGTGCGTCCCTACTATACGGTCGGTTTTAATCGATTGATAGGCGAAAATAGGATCGTCTCTATGTCTCTGCCACTTCATCGAGGACTCCGTCATCTGGCCCTTCGGGTCATCGACCTTCCCGCATCGCGCCGGTTCTATGAAGACCTGCTCGGCATGAACGTCGTCTGGGAGCCGGATGCCGACAATGTCTACTTCAGTTCAGGAAGCGACAATCTAGCGCTCCACCAAATTCCTCAGAATGAACTCAGCGCCTATCGGCCGCTCCAGGGCCAATTGCTGGATCATGTCGGCGTCATTCTCGACAGCCCGCAAGCGGTCGACCGGATGTATGCCGACATCTCCCCGAAGATTGCGCAACTCGGCGGCGCGATCGTCAAACAGCCGAAGCAGCACCGGGACGGCAGTTACTCGTTTTATTTTTCTGATCCGGACGGCAATGTGATTCAAGCGCTCTACGAACCCACCATCAGCGCACTCCGCTGGGAAGCCAGGTCATAGACGATGGCCAGTGTGTGGGACCGGCTTCCGCGGCAACAATACGTGAGCCTCGCTCCCTGGTGCTGGGTGCAGCTGGAAAGCGGCGACGCGCCCGGCCCGTTCCCCTTCATCGCCGGCATCGCCCCTGAAGTCGTCACCAGCCTGCACGAAGCGCATAGCCTCTTGTCCAGCTCCATCGATACCGCCATCAGCGATGTGTTTTCGAAACGCGCGCCGCTGGACGATCCCGACCGGCAACGGCGGCTGGAAGATGCCTATGCGGAACTGGTGAATTCCCGCCCCTATCTCAAGCAGCATATCCGTTGCGGCCGGAAACCGGACGGCGCGTTTCAGTGGGAGTTCCCGACCGATCCCACAAAATCGGCCACCGTCACCAACGGAGGCCTGCGGATTTTCCATTCGGTCAAGCGGCAGGCCATTCCACTCGGATTCGATCAACGGCTCCTCGGTCCGGCGGTAGGAAAAGTCCTCGGCATGCTGGACGGCACCCATCAAACCGAGGAAATCAAAACCGTCGTCACGGCAGCGCCGCGTGAAGCGCAACCGGTCCTACTCAAGTTGATGGAGTCGCTGCACCAGTACGAATGCCTTATCAGCGCCGCGCAATCGACGGTCCGGCAACGCTGGCTCGACGTCGTGCAGGACCGCGATCTCGTGCACCTCGGCCATGCGGCGCTGCTCTACCGCCAGCAATCGCAGACCCTACTCTTCGATCCCTGGCTGCTTCCCTGGTTTGCGGAATCGTCAGTGCCTTCGCTGTGGGGTGCCTTGCTGCCGAAGCCGGCGGCCGTATTCCTTACGCATGACCACGACGATCACGTGGATCCACGCACGCTCCTGCATCTTCCCAAGGAAACGCCGATCGTCGTCCCGAGCCGGCGGAATCGCAAGAGGCTGCACTACGATTATCTCGGGCTGCTGCGCGAGATGGGCTTCGGACGAGTAGTCGAACTGGCGCACGGCGAGCGCTGGGATTTTGATGGCGGCGCCGTCGTGTCAGTGCCCTTTTACGGCGAAGACCCCTGCGATCTCGAAATGCCGCGAAACTGCTACCTGATCCACGACCGCGGGCAAAATATCCTGGTACATGCCGACAGCGGCCCCACGAACAGCGGCCGTTCCGCGCTCAAGGAACAGATCATTCAGCAACTCGTCTCGAAATATGGCCCGATTGCGCTGGTGCTCGCCTCGCAACAGCAACTGCTGGAAGTCCGGAGTTATGCGGCCCATGCCTCCCTCTCTCATCCCGGACAGTGGCTGGACGTGGGAGAAAACGGCTACCTCACCAATGCCTATCTGTCGGATCTCTGCGCCGCAGCGCAGGCGAACCTGTTTGTCTCCTACGCCACCGGCGGCGCGGATTGGTATCCCGACCATCTCTCGTTCATGTTCAGCCAGCGGAATCCGGCCAGGACGGCGCTGCTCACAGCCCATTGGGACCGTCCGGAAAAGCTGAAAGACCTTCTCGATGCTCAGGGTTGCGGGTATCATTACGCTCGCGCGCTCGATATCTATCGAGCCGGCCAGGACGGGCGCATGGGAGCGGTCTCGTCGGGTGAATCCTTGACACCGCTGGCCTTGCACCGCCTAGACCACGGCGATCCCCCGTTCATGAAGCCGGGCGGACGGGCGTAACTACCGCCGGTTTCTCTACCTGTAAAGGAGTGCCTGCGAATGGCTGGAACGCAATCCCCGATTCTCGTCACCGGCGTGGCCGGATTCATCGGCTTTCATGTCGCCCAGCGCTTGCTGGCGCGCGGCGAGCAGGTCATCGGCCTGGACATCGTCAACGACTATTACGATGTCCGGTTGAAAGAAGCCCGTTTGGCGCAACTGTCCAATGCCAGCGGCCATCGCTTTCTCAAACTGAATCTGGCCGATCGCGCAGGGATGAAATCGCTCTTTGCCGATCACGGCATCAAGCGAGTCGTCCACCTGGCCGCTCAAGCCGGTGTCCGCTATTCACTGATTAACCCCCACGCCTATACGGAGAGCAACATCGAAGGCTTCATGAATATCCTGGAAGGGTGCCGGCACGCCAAGGTCGACCATCTGGTCTACGCCTCTTCCAGTTCCGTCTATGGTGGAAACACGCACATGCCGTTCTCGATCCACGATAACGTGGACCATCCGGTCTCGCTCTATGCCGCCAGCAAGAAAGCCAACGAATTGATGGCTCATTGCTACGCCCATCTCTACCGCATCCCCTGCACCGGCCTGCGGTTCTTCACGGTCTATGGCCCTTGGGGACGCCCGGACATGGCGTTGTTCATTTTCACCAAAGCGATTCTGGAAGGAAAGCCGATCGAGGTCTTCAATCACGGCAAGATGAGACGGGACTTTACCTACGTGGACGATATCGTCGAGGGCATCATTCGCACGCTCGACCATCCGGCGACGCCGAATCCGGCGTGGAACGGCGAACAACCGGATCCCGGCACCAGCTCAGCCCCGGCCCGGGTGTATAACATCGGCAACCATCAGCCAGTGGAGCTGCTGCACTTCATCGAAGTGCTGGAAGACGCGCTCGGCAAGAAAGCCGAGAAGAAGCTGATGCCGTTGCAGCCCGGAGATGTGCCCGCGACCTATGCGGACATCGACGATCTGGCCAATGATGTTGGATTCAAACCGGCCACGCCAATCGAGGAAGGCATCCCCCGATTCGTGAAGTGGTATCGCGACTACTACAAGGCGTAAGCCGTTCGCTCGCTCACAGCCTGAGGAGGCTCACGAAAGGACTGTCCATGCCGCTCTCCCCCGACGAGATTCGCGACCGCGTCGATCGCTATTTCGCCGCCTGGCGCGCGCTCGATCCCGCAGCCTGGACGGCCTGCTTCGCCCCCGATGCCATCAGCCACGAACCCTACGGAGCGACGCCGGTTCAAGGGCATGCCGCGCTGAAGACGCTCTTTCACTCCATCGCCAGCGCCCTGCAGGAAGTCACCATCCACGCACAGGAAACGCACGTTTCCCACAATCGTGCTGCCGTCGTCTTTCATGGCCAGGGAATCGGACGGAATGGGAAACCGGTCGACGTACATGGAATCGATGTCTTCGAATTCAATGAAGCCGGACAGATCCAGACTCTCTGGGCCTACTGGGACCCTGCCACCGTTCTGGCGAAGCTGCGAGCCTGAACTCGAGCTGCGTCCTACTGACAGCCGACGGGAATGAACCCTGTCGCAAAAATCCTGTTCAACGCCATGTACCGTGCATTGTCGTAAAACGAGTAGCTCGCTCCCCGCTGATTCTGCCCGCTCGGATCGCCGCCGTACGACGAGTCGGATCCGAAAAAGAAGCCGCCCCGCGTTTTTTCATTCAACCGGACCCACTCCCAATACAGGCCGCAGATGTCGCCCCGGCTCCCGGTCGCCGACGCATGCCAGTCCTTTGCCCAATCGGGAACCTGCTGCGTGCCGCTGGTTGGACCATATTCCTGCGCGTTGGGCGCGCGGTGGGGCGGAATGCCGATCGAACGAGGAATGAGCGGCATGTTGTCCAATGAAGGAACCACCGACAACGGCTTTAACGCCATCGCCCGGCAGCCGGGCTTTTCTTTATTCGTATACACCAATGTTCCATCGGCTTGCGGGCATTCCCACGTATGGGACGGCTCCGGCGGAGGCGGTGTATCGCTATGCGCGGGACTCGCAACAGTCAACGCAACCAGCATCATGACGAAACGCATCTGGTTCAGGCCCATAGAGCACCTCCGGAAAAGAAAGATTGTCTCCACGCACCGACTACTCTTCAGCATCGAGATGCGAGTCGCTCTGTACTCGTGACAGCCTACGCAATGGAAGCCGCGGGAGTCTATGCCGCTTTGGAGGGGGAACTACAGACCAGGAGCGGGTTTTCAGTAATCACATGCGCAAGATTGAACAGCCGGCATGCTCAAGAAAACTCTCGGAGGAGTCTTCCAGGATCGATATCGATCAGCGACGGCAAGATTCGATCAGCCTCACGCAATTCACTGGCCGAGTACGTCGTCGCCAAGCCAACAACGGGCATTCCGGCAGCCCGAGCCGCTCGAATGCCCGCCTTGGAATCTTCAACGACCAGACACTCCTCGGGCCGCAAAAGAGGCGGCGCGGCATCGTTCAGCCGCGTCAAGGCCAAGCGATAAATGGCGGGGTCGGGCTTCCCGACCGGGCAATCGTCGGCCGACATAATCAGTTCAACCGCCTGTTCAATCGCGGTCCCGCGCAGCGCCCGGTCAATCTGCTCGCGCCGGCCGCCGGAAGCAATGGCAAGCCGGCACAACGGCCGGGCGGCTTGCACAAACTCGATCACACCGGGAAACAGTTCGGGCTGTTGCGCGGAAAAATGGAGCCGGAATAATTCGGCCTTCCGGTCCTGAATCCTCGGCACCAACCCGGCGTCACAAGTCCCATCACGCGCCGTGAGCAACAATGTCGTGCAGGTCCGCTCATCCATCCCCAGATAGGTCTCGTAGTACTCGGCTTTGGACAGGGACAGACCGAATTCCTGGAGCGCCAGGCAAAAACACTCCACATGCGCCGCCTCATCGTCCGCGATGACGCCATTGAAATCGAACAGGATCGCGCGAATCATTCACGTTCCTTTCTCAACGCTCCAGCCACTCTACGCATCTCCGCCAGACCCGACAAGAATCTTTACCTTGTTCAAGACCCGCCGCTGGGGTATTCTCCGCGATACACCTTGTGAATCGTGAACCGTGGGCGTGGATGGGAGAATCGATCTCCCCAGCCAGGCTTTTCACGCTCAATCCCGGCAGCCTATCGCATGACCGACTACAGCATCCTCAGCAATCTGCTCGTTATTTTCACGGTCTCCATTGCCGTCGTCTTTGCCTTTCATCAATTCCGGCTGCCCTCGATCGCGGGATTTCTGGTGGCCGGCGCGCTGATCGGCCCACACGGATTCAACCTGATCTCCGACTCCAGCGCCGTCCAAGCCCTGGCTGAAATCGGCGTGGTCCTGCTGCTGTTCACCATCGGCATCGAATTTTCGCTCGTGCAACTGACCTCCCTGCGGCGCTTGCTCTTCATTGCCGCGCCGATTCAAGTCGGCGGCGTCGTCGCCATCACCTTAGCCGGAGCGATGCTCGCCGGGGTGCCATGGCAGCAAGGCATCTTCTGGGGGTTTCTCCTCTCGCTCAGCAGCACCGCCATCGTCTTGAAAGCGCTCGCGGCAAACGGCGACAGCGAATCGCTCCACGGGCGCGCCGCGATCGGCATCCTCGTGTTCCAGGATTTGGCCGTGGTCCCGATGATCCTCCTGACGCCGATTCTGTCCAGCCCCAGTGAAGGCGCCGCGTTCTCCATCCTCCTGACGCTGGGCAAGGCCGTGATCGTCGTCGGCCTGATCGTGGCTGCCGCCTGGTACCTCGTGCCCAAAATTCTTGAACACATTGTTCGCAGCCGCAGCCGCGAACTGTTCCTGCTCACGGTCATCGTCCTGTGCCTCGGCATCGCCTGGCTGACGTCGCTGGGCGGCCTCTCGCTGGCGCTGGGCGCCTTCATCGCCGGGCTCATTATTTCCGAATCGGAATTCAGCCACCAGGCCATGGCGGAAGTGCTGCCCTTTCGGGACAGCTTCAACAGCCTCTTCTTCGTGTCCATCGGCATTCTGATGGACTGGCGAATCTTGCTTCAATATCCCGCCGTCGTCACCGGCCTGCTCGCCGCCATCCTCGTGATCAAATTCGTGACCGGGGCCGGGGCGGTGCTCGCCGTGGCCATTCCTCCCCGTTCAGCCGTCATGGCCGGCGTGGCGCTCGCGCAGGTCGGCGAGTTCAGCTTCATCCTCGCGCAAGTCGGACAAGAAAATAAACTGCTGACCGGATCCCCCTATCAAATCTTCCTAGCCGTCTCCGTCTGCTCGATGATCATTACCCCGTTCCTCATGCAATGGTCCCCGCACCTCGCCCGGCGGATCGAGGCGATGCAGCGGCTCCGCCACTGGTTTCCCGGGCGAACAACCGCCCATGTGCTCGAAACGGAAGGGCGGCATCTCCGGATCAAGGATCACGTCGTGATCGTGGGGTACGGGTTGAACGGGCGGAATCTCGCGCGCGTGCTGAGCGAAACGGAAGTGCCGTACATTGCGCTGGATCTCGACGGCGATACCGTGCAGCGGGAAACCAAGCACGGCCTCCCCCTGTACTACGGCGACGCGACCAATCCGACCGTGCTGCGCCATGTCAAGATCGAGAGCGCGCGCGTGCTGGTCGTGGCGATTTCCGACCCCTTCATGGCCAGGCGCACCGTGCAGATCGCCAGAGGGTTGAATCCGAAACTCCACATCGTGGTGCGCACCCGCTATCTGCGCGAACTGGAAGAACTGCACCAGCTCGGCGCCGATGACGTGGTGCCGGAGGAGTTCGAAACGTCGATTGAAATCTTTGCGCTGGTGCTCCGCACCTATAACATGCCGCAGGAATTCGTCATGCGAAAGGCCGAGCAGGTGCGCCGGGAAGGCTATGCCCTCTTGCGCCGAAGCGATCTGCCAGAACTGGCGCATCATCTTCGCGGGGGCACCCTCAGCGATGTGGAAGTAGAAACCTGCCGGATTGAAGAAGGCTCGCCGGCTGCCGGAAAACTGCTTTCCCAACTGGCGCTGCGGCCCCGAACCGGAGCCTCGATCATTGCCTGGACCAGGGCGGGAGTGACCGAGTCGAACCCCCCGGAGAAAACCAAATTGCTCCCCGGCGATATTGTGGTCCTCCTCGGCGCTCGAGACCAGATCCGCCGGGCGATGGAACTGATCCTGCCAGCTGAATCGAAAGAACGGTAACGCCCGCCTTGGGTCAGTGCGTTCTAGATTCGACCAACAGGCCAATCTGAATCGATTACACGTTCAACTGTATGGGGAACGAAATCGTCTCGAACGCCGGCGCGATTTAGCTGCGCCAGCGCAGCGTGACCGGTCCTTTGAGCGGATGGTCGAACGGCTGTCCCGTCTGCAACGAGGCGACATGAGCCGCTTTCAGCTTGTGATACCACTTCGCTTGCTGGTCGGCATCGCCCACCAGGCGGAACGGCGGCTTGTGCTTGAGTCCGATCGACTGGCGGTCCATCGCCACTTTATCTTGCGCGAGAAACCCCTTGGCAAAATATCTGAAAATCGACGTGCCGAACGGCAGCCAGCGAAACGCGTTCCATGCCGCGCAGAAATCCATGCGGGTTTCGTGCTCCGTAATCGGCGTCATCAAAACCCGGATCGAGACCCACAGCGACCCGCACTGGATGAACTCATACCGCTGATTCGGCAACACGAAATCGATGGTCGTCGTGAGTTCTCCCCCTCCTGATACCCATTTCAACAGTTGATACGGCGGGCTGTTCTTCGACGGCGCATGGCCGATCATCCTGAATCCGTTCGGAATCGGTTCGAAGGTCTTCGCCTTGTCGTGCTGGCTGGCCGGCTTGCGCCACAAGCTGCTCTGATGCACGTAGGGGCCATGCGCCGGGTCCATCAGCCCCACCACACCGTCATCGAGCGTGCTGGAGAGCATCTGCGAATGCTGGAACATCAGATAGGGGCTCGATGGACGCGGATGGCGCATCAGCGGAGGAATCGGCCGGTCGGGATAGCGGCTGTCCGCCATGTAGACCCAGATATACCCGTCCTGGTCCTGGCAGGGATAGGAAGTGACGCAGATCTTTTTCGGATCGATCGGAGAATCGCTGACCAGAGACGGAATCGCCGCACAGCGCCCATCCGCCTCAAATTGCCAGCCGTGATAGTAACACTCCACCCGATCTCCCTCCATCCGCCCGAAGGACAGGGGCATGCCCCGATGAGGACAGAGGTCGAGCATCGCGGAGACACGGCCATCCTTGGTGCGGCAGAGAAGAAGCGGCGTGCTGAGCAGCATGACGCCCTTCATGGCGCCTGGAGCCACATCGGAACTGGGCGCGGCGGCATACCAGAAACCCAATAGCGGAGGACTGCGTACCGGGGCGGGATCCTGTTCGAGAGCAGTGCTCATACGACTGAAGCATCCAACGTCTTAGCGAAACACATTCTTCTGGGACTATAGCCAGCGCTCGCAAGTGCGGTCAAGGCTCGTTGCCTTGACAAGAAAAAGATACGGAGACTATAGTCAAAACACCTTGAAAATAGCGGCCGTTCGCACCGAACCATCACATTACACAGATTGAGACGCCCATGCAAATGACACAAATAGAACCCTCCGCCACGCTGGCGCAGTTGCAGGAATCGAAACCGGACAGAGTGACGATTGTCCTCCTGAGCGGCGACTTGGACAAAGTCATGGCCGCCTTCATCATCGCCACCGGCGCCGCCGCGATGGGCATGCAGGTCACCGTCTTCTTCACCTTCTGGGGATTGAATACCATCCGCAAGAAGGGAGCGACCAGCTCGGCCAAAGACTGGCTGCGCCGCATGTTCGGCTCCTTGAACAAGGGCGGGGCCGACAATCTCCCCCTCTCGCGATTCCATTTCGGCGGACTCGGCACCAGCATGATGAAGCTCGTGATGAAGCAGAACCGGATGCCGGGAGTCCCCGAGCTGATGGAGACGGCGCTCGATCTGGGCGTGCGCTTCATCGCCTGCACGACCACGATGGGGCTCATGGGCATCACCAAGGACACGTTGATCGACGGGATCGATCAATTCGCCGGCGTCACGACCTATCTGGCGGAAGCCAAACAAGGCAGCGTCAACCTCTTCATATAACCGGTTCAGAGACGGAGAGACCGATCATGCAGGCTGATGTGAAACTCGACACGCTCGGATATTTTTGCCCCATGCCGATTATTATGACGTCGAAGAAAATCAAGGAGCTCACCCTCGGACAGGTGCTCGAAGTGGTGTCCGACGACGAGGGCATCAAGAAGGATATGCCCGCCTGGTGCGAGACCACCGGACATCAAATGGTGGGCATGGAAGAAGAGCAAGCCACGTCAGGCCGAATCTACAAAGCCTTCGTCAAGAAAGCCAAGTAACGCCCGAGCGGCTTCACAAGCGACGCCACTGAAAGCCGGAGGGAAGTCGAATACCCCTTCCGGCTTTTTCGTTTCCGGACGATAAGATCGTTAATGCCAAAGATCATCGAATGCATCCCCAATTTTAGCGAGGGCCGGAACCCCGCAACCATTCATGCGCTGATCGCGGCGGTGGAATCGGTCCCGGGCGTCTGGCTGCTGGATCGAACGAGCGATTTCGACCATCATCGGTCTGTGCTGACCTTTGCAGGCGATCCCGAGGCTGTCCTGGAAGCCGCGTTTCAGGCCATACAGACTGCGACCCAGTTGATCGATCTGCGCGGCCACAGTGGCGGGCATCCCCGCATCGGTGCAACGGATGTCGTCCCTTTTGTTCCGATTCAGGGGGCTACGATGGAGGACTGTGTCCGGCTCGCCCGGCAGCTCGGGGAACGCGTCGGGGCTGAACTACAGGTCCCGGTATTTCTCTATGAACAGGCGGCTGGTCATCCGGACCGAACCAGGCTGGAGGCGATCCGGCAAGGCGGATTGTCTGGGCTGGCGGCAAGAATGGCAGCCGGACTGAATTGGCGGCCGGACTTCGGCC
This sequence comes from Nitrospira sp., assembly GCA_020846195.1. GTDB lineage: Bacteria > Nitrospirota > Nitrospiria > Nitrospirales > Nitrospiraceae > Nitrospira_D. The sequence continues at coordinate 56,451 of JADLEJ010000009.1, read as the reverse complement.
CCGCTCGGCTTCATGAAACAGCGGGAGCCATGGTCATCGGCGCCCGGCAGCCACTGATTGCGTTCAATGTCAATCTGAATACAGCTGATCTCAGTATCGCCAAGCAGATTGCCAAGACCATTCGACAGTCCAATGGCGGCCTGCCCTGCGTGAAAGCCATCGGGGTCGCGCTGCCAAGCCGCGGGATTGTGCAAGTCTCTATGAATCTCACCGATTACCGCGTGACCTCAATGGCCACAGCCTTCCGCGCCGTTCACGTCGAGGCGGCCAAAGCCGGTGTGGCAATCGCCGAGAGCGAACTGATCGGACTCGTTCCCCAAGCCGCCTTGGATCAGTCCGCGTCGTCGCTCCTACAGATCGAGAGCTTCGACTCCACCAAAATTCTCGAAACAAGGCTGGCTGCGGCCGGATCGAGTCAGCCGCAGGCTAGCGCCACGCCGACTATTGCCGACTATCTTCATGCCCTGTCGGCAGCCACACCGACCCCGGCCGGTGCCAGCGCCGCGGCGCTGGCCGGAGCCCTTGCTGCATCTCTCGGTACCATGGGCGCCCGCATCGGAAAGCAGGCAGATCCTGAGCGAACCCTCCGCGACCTGGCACAACGACTCACGGCCTTGATGCAGAAGGACTGCGAGGCCTATGAAGCATTCTCAGAAGCCCGACGCCTCCCTGTCGATCAGATAGACCGCCCATTGCTTCTCGCAGTCGCGCTGGAAAAGGCGACAGCAGTTCCTCTTGCAATAGCAGAACTCGCTTGTGAGACGGGACAGACGATCGCGGCCATTCGAATGCAGCTGTCGCATGCGGTGCAGTCTGACTTAACTGTCGGAATTATCTTAGCTATTGCAGCGTCAGAGGCAGGGCTGCACACCGCCAAAACGAACATAAAATTGCAACGAAACCAGCCCGTTGCCGTTCATCAGACTCAGCAAATGGCCAAGATCGCCAACCGTCTTGAGGAACTCAAGGGGCTATGCTACACTCCGCCGCCTAGTACGTAGTGTCATGGGTGCAGACAGGCGCGGCCTGAGAAAGTTGAAAGTCGGACCGGATGGAAATTAAAGTTTTCAATAACAACGTTGAAAAAGCACTGAAGGTTGCCAAGAAGAAACTGGCGGGCGAAGGCTTGTTCCGCGAACTGAAGCGCCGCCGTTTCTATGAAAAGCCGAGCGTCAGGAAGAAAGCGAAACTGCGCGAGGCTCAACGCCGCCGTCAGAAGTGGTTGTCCAAGCGGAAGCCCGAGTAGCTGACAGCCCAGGCTGTCCATTCACTCACGCGCTCTCCTCGGCCGGCATTTCCCCACTCCACCGCAGTCGGACCAGATGCGCCAGGATCAGATCCATGCCGCGATCAGGATCGTCAGGCGAGAGATCCGTCAATGGCAGGAACCGGTCGTGGGGGTCGTGGCGCGCGAATCGAACCGCGATCCGTTCCGCATTCTGATCTCCTGCCTCCTCAGCCTCCGCACGAAAGATAAAACCACCGGTGAGGCCAGCGAGCGGCTGTTTGCCTTGGCGCATGAGCCGGCCACGATGCTTGCGCTGCCTCTCAAGAAAATTGAAACCGCCATTTACCCGGTCTGTTTCTACCGAACCAAAGCCAAATCTATTTTACAGATCTGTCAGCGGCTCTTAGAAACCTACAATGGAACCGTTCCCGACTCCATCGATGAATTAGTCACGCTTTCAGGGGTGGGGCGGAAGACCGCCAACCTGGTCGTCACGGTCGGCTACGGCAAGCCGGGCATCTGCGTCGATATTCACGTGCACCGGATCAGCAACCGCTGGGGCTACATCAAGACCACAACCCCTGACGAGAGCGAAGCAGCCTTGCGCCGAAAACTCCCCGAACAGTATTGGATCACCTTCAACGATCTACTCGTGCCCTTTGGGCAGAACCTCTGCCAACCAGTCTCTCCCTGGTGCAGCAAGTGCCAACTGACGAAGTATTGCGATCGGGTGGGAGTGACGAAAAGCCGTTAATTTGAACCTCTTGCAGGATGCTCAAAGGCCGTTCAGCAAGGCCGCAGCAAGTGAAGGGACGAGGCGTACCCTCTGGGGTGCGTTGAGGATCTGAGCGATGCGAGAACGCCGCGGGCGGACATTTTCAACATCCTGCTAGATGAAGAGCTTCGTCTCCGCCTCGGCGGTGAGACTCAAAATGGCAGGAAGTCCTAAAACTTCATCGACCTTGGTTTCAACGGCCTGGCCGTCCACGCCCATATATTCCAGACCGGCACTGCAGGCGATCAGGCGAAACTGACCGACCTGTTTCGCGTCCTGAAACATTTCTGAAATCTTCGGGACCTTCTTTTCTTTCAACAAGCGGGTGACTTCCTCGGCAGAGCCCGCATACTCCGGAGGAAAGTCGATCTGGTCGATCTGTCCCTCCGCCAACTTCTTGATCGTCCAGAACAACAAGATCACGATCACATCTTTGCCCATCGCGGCCGCCGTCATGCCGAGCGTCGCGACTTGATGCAACTTGTCGTACGTGGCGTTATGAGCAAAGATGACGAATTTTGGCTTTTGCGACATCGTCCCGTTATTTCTTCTTGGCGCGGGCCTTCACGCTATTCACGTAATCGGCAATGGCCGCGTCCACTTCGGCAGGCACCAATGGCCGGTCGTGGGTTTCACTTTCATCGACGAGGTACTTGTCGTGATCCTTTTCCTGCCGCACCACCACCGTATTCTCCGGCGTCACCTCGATCAGCATAAACCACTCTTTCGCCCCCTGCGTGATCACGACTTCTTTCCCGAGCCCCTTCTTGCCAATCTCAATCTGAAGCTCATCGCTCTCAGCGGCAAGGGAGCCAGCCAAACCTGGTCTGCCGCCTGCAATGAAGATAAGCAGCAGCAAGACGGCTAGCGATCGACGAGAAATGAGAGTACGCAGGTCCATAAAGGATTCGCTCTCCAGAATACAGCCGGCCAATGGCCGCATTATATGATGCCATCCGGCGCAGGTAAACCAGGCGCGCCCCGGCCCTTCCGGTTGAGAGGAGCCCCGTGCTAGGATCTCCCCCGCATGGATGCCATTCTCGCGACAGTCACACAATATGTCCCGGTTCACGTGCTCATCTGGCTCACCGTCGGTTCGTTGATCGGATTCATCGGCACGCTAATCGCCATCCCGTTTATCATGGTGCGGCTCCCGGCGGACTATTTCGACATCCGGACCGCGCGCCATTGGATGCAAGATAGCAATCCCGCCCTTCGATGGGTCGGGCTCATCGTCAAGAACGCGGTGGGCGCCGTATTCCTGCTGGCAGGCTTCGCGATGCTGTTTCTTCCTGGCCAAGGCATCCTGACTATGCTCATCGGCATCTCGCTGTTGGATTTTCCAGGCAAGCGGGCACTGGAGGCGAAAATCGTCGGCCAGCCGACCGTCTTGCAGGCCCTCAATGCAATGCGCGCCAAATTCGACAAACCGCCCTTGACCATCGCGCCTGGTTCTTGAGCCACCATGCCGACGACTGACTCCAGCCGCAAGACGCTCTATCTCATCGATGGGAGCGCCTATATCTACCGCGCGTTCTTTGCCCTCCCTGCGCTGAATAATTCCAAGGGACTCCAGACGAACGCGGTCTACGGATTCATGACCACGCTGCTGAAGATTCTGCGGGAGCGGAAGCCTGACGGAATCGTTGTGGCCTTCGACGAACGCGGCCCGACATTCCGGCAGCAGGAATTCAAAGCGTACAAGGCCCAGCGGCCTCCGATGCCGGAGGGCATGAGCGCGCAGATTCCCTATATCCACCGCGCCGTGGAAGCGCTGAACATTGCCTCCGTCAAGCAGGCCGGCTATGAAGCGGACGACCTGATCGGCACACTGGCAACACAGGCGGAGCGCGCCGGCGAAGATGTCGTCATCGTCACCGGCGATAAAGACATGCTGCAGCTCGTCACGCCGCACATCCGCATCTACGATCCTGTGAAAGACAAATGGTCCGGCGAAGCCGAGTCTGTCGCCAAGTTCGGCGTCGAGCCGGCGCGTGTTGTCGAAATCATGGGGCTCATGGGCGACGCCTCGGACAACATCCCCGGGGTCAAAGGCATCGGCGAAAAAACGGCCATCAAGCTCATCGCGCAGTTCGGCACAATCGACGATTTGCTCCGCCGCGTCGAGGAAGTCACACCGGCGCGCATCAAAGCGATGCTGATCGAACAGGCCGACAACGCCCGGCTCAGCCGCAAGCTGGCCACCATCGACGTGAACAGCCCGGTCGCATTCGACGCGGAATCGTTTCGGATCAAACCGCCGCATCAGGATCAGCTCACCGATCTGCTGCGCGAGTTGGAATTCACCGCCCTGCTGAAAACCATGCAACCGGCAACCAAGCCATCGGAAGCTCCAATAGCAGCACTCTCGATCATTCAAGACGAACCATCGGCAGAGCGGTTTGTCTCCGGGCTTCCCGCGGGAAGCCCCCTTGCGGTGCAATGCCTGCTCTCAAGCAAATCGAGCGTCCGAACCGACGTGCTCGGGTTCGCGCTCTCATCGGGAGACCAGACCGCCTTCTTCCCGCTCGACGTGCATGCGTACATGCGCCCGATCACGACATTGCTGCATGACCAAGCCCGCACCAAGGTCGTGCATGACTTGAAAGCTGCCTTGCTCGCGTTCCATCGCATCGGCGTGACTCTGTCCGGCCCCTATCTCGACACGATGGTCGCAGATTATCTGCTCAATCCCAACCGACGCGACCACAGCCTCGCGACCATTGCGCTGGAGACCACCGGCCACCGCCTGGGCGAATCCCACACGGAGACCAAGGCACCGCAATCGCTCTTCGACGAAGATACCGGCTCGCGCGACGACGCCGCTGAACAGGCCGCCGTGCTGGCTCAGCTGGCGCCGGTGATGACCGAGCGCATGACCGCTCAAGGAAGCCTAGCCCTGTTTGAGGAAATCGAAATGCCGCTCGTGCCGGTGCTGGCGGAAATCGAACGGAACGGCTTCCTGCTCGACGTCGAGGGCCTGCGCGTATTGAGCAAGGAATTAGAGCACGAACTCGACAAGATGATGGAGACAATCACCGGGCTGGCCGGGACCGAGTTCAACATCAACTCGCCGAAACAGTTGGCCGTCGTGCTCTTCGAAAAGCTCGGCCTCAAACCGGGCCGGAAAACCAAGACCGGCTATTCGACCGATGAAGACACGCTCACCCAGCTCGCCACCCAGCACGAATTGCCCGCGCAGATTCTGAACTATCGCAGCATCAACAAACTCAAATCGACGTACGTCGATGCGCTGCCGGAACTGGTGAACCCGGAGACGAAGCGGCTGCATACATCGCTGAATCAAACCGTCGCCGCGACCGGCCGGCTGTCATCGACCGAGCCGAACCTCCAGAATATTCCCGTGAAGGGCGACTATGGCCTGCGCATTCGCGAAGCCTTCATCGCGCCGAAAGGCCATGCCCTCCTCTGCGCCGACTACAGCCAGATCGAACCGCGCCTGCTCGCGCATCTGTCGCAGGACCCGCGCCTGCTCGTCGTTTTCGAGAAAGGCGAAGATATTCACATGGCCACCGCCATGGATATTTTCCATCTCCCAGCCTCGCAGATCACGCGCGAAATGCGCCGCGCGGCTAAGAGCGTGGTCTTCGGCATCGTCTACGGCATCAGCCCCTTTGGCCTCTCGCAGAACATCGGCGTCCCGCAGGCCGAAGCCAAGAAGTACATTGAAACGTATTTTGAGAAATATGCCGGCGTGCGCGACCTGATGGATCGGAATATCGCCGAAGGAAAAGAGAAGGGCTTCACCACCACCATTCTCGGCAGGCGCCGCCCGATTCCCGAGCTGCAAAGCGGCGACCCTACGCAGCGCGGATTCGGCGAACGCATGGCGGTGAATAGTCCCATCCAAGGCTCCGCCGCAGATTTGATCAAAGTCGCCATGATCAACGTGAGCAAGGCCCTCCATCACGAAATGCCGCACACCAAGATGATCCTCCAGGTCCACGACGAATTGATCTTCGAAGTGCCAGAGAAAGAATTGGACGAAGCCAAGCGGCTCGTGAAATATGAAATGGAAGGTGTGGGCAAACAGCTCAAACTGTCCGTCCCGCTCAAAGTCGATCTCGGCACCGGCCACAACTGGCGCGCGGCGCATCCATAGGCTAGGGATCCCTCGATATTTTGACAGGCTAATGTGCCCACTATAGAATTTGCTCAGCTAGTGATCTGCCGTCTTCTTAATTAGATCAGAAGAGCAAGTGACACAAGCCGACAAACTACTAGGGCGGATTCTTCGCGGGACATCAGATGCGAATATTTCATTCGATGAACTCTGTCACTTATTGAAGCACCTGGGCTTTGAAGAACGAATTCGAGGGAGCCACCACATTTTCACAAAATCGGGAATCGAAGAGATTTTGAATCTACAGCCTAAAGGCGCCCAGGCAAAGCCCTATCAAGTAAAGCAGGTTCGCCACGTGATCCTTCGGTACAAGTTAGGAGGCGGCATCAATGAGTAAATATGAAGTCATTATCTATTGGAGCAAGGACGATCAGGCCTTCATTGCCGAAGTACCTGAATTGCCTGGCTGTGCGGCCGATGGCGCGACCTACCAAGAAGCTCTGGCGCACGTTGAAACCGTGATCCGAGAATGGATTGAGACGGCAAAAGACCTTGGCCGCCCGATTCCTGAGCCTAAAGGCCGTCTCGCCTTTGCTTGACCTATCCAATCAAGCGTAGCCATTCACTCACTACACTCTCGGCCTTGCTCAAAGTCGATCTCGGCACCGGCCACAACTGGCACGCCGCGCATCCGTAACCAATAAACAAGCGAGGTGACCTATGCAGAAGGTACATCCGTCATTCGCGTGGATGATCGCGGGCATGAGCCTTGGCGCGCTAGGGCTTCTGCTGCTTATGGGACAACCGTTCACTGCAAAAGCGCAAGAACCGAAGCGGTTTCAGTACAAGATCATCGAAGTACTGCCCGACACGCAAAATATGCAATCCAAGTTGAACGAGTTTGGATCAAGCGGATGGGAGTTGGTCGCCGTCTCGATGGGAAACATGACGGAGCCGAGGCTGATATTTAAGAGGTGAGTCCGCAGACGTGTACTCAGCAGTGAGCGGGTTCTCAATTAACACTTCTCTGCCAGCTAGACTAAGGGATACAAATGTATTACACATACGCATATCTCTTCGGCTGTAAAGATGGCTAGCAAAAGCGTTGCAAAGATAGAACTGGAAAACAAAGCTCGTCGCGATGCGCAACTAATTGCCGCATTCGGTGGAGCAATCAATACCTTGATAAAATATGGGGCCTTCGTCCTGATAGCATACGCAGTCGAAAATGCTGCCGCCGCTCTTGCAGGGAAGGAAACACTAGCAGCTTTTTCCTTCCAGGGAATTGCTAGTTACGTAGGGAAGGAAACATCAGTCGCAGAATGGGCACAGTACGCCATTATCGCCGCTCTCTTGATATGGGGCAGTGTGGAGCGTAAACTGCGCAAAGACGTCATACAGAGACTTCATGGGCGCATCCACCACTTAGAAAAGCAAATAGATCCGAAACGAACCTCTAGTCAGTTGACACCGCGCGGAGATACCCGAGAGGTAGACAAGCCATGATCGTTATGGATCAACTAGCGACAATCATCCACAATTACTTAGCTCTGACACTCCTTTTTTTCGTCCTACTGATTCTCCGTCGGATGTATCGGGAAGATCGCTTTCGGCAAAATATGTTTGCCCTACGAGATGACCTTTTTGACTATGCCATGTCAGGTGCGGTCTCGTTCGATCATCCCGCGTATACAATCTTAAGAACTAGCATGAACGGCATGATCCGGTTTGCACATAGAGTCACAGTTACACATATGCTGTTTGCTTACTTTCTAGGGAGAATACTCGCTACTGATTTAATGATCAAAAATCATCAGACCACCCTTGAAGCGAGCTTCAATAGCGTTGAAAATATTGAGACGCGTCTACAGATTCGCAAATTCCATAGCCAAATGCAGGCGCGCTTGGTAGAGCACCTCGTCAAAAGCTCTCTAGTGCTATCCTCTGTCTTGGGGGTGTTCATCCTCATTGCGATGGTAACTAATGCGACAATGACTTTTTGGAAGCGAATCTGGGAGCTTGTTCCTGGCTTCGAGTTTCTGGAGGCTGAAGCAGAAAACATTGGAGCCCAATAGTTTTTCGCCTTGGCCATTTTGGTGCCACGCTACTGCCTAAATGCCAGGACATACCCCGTCTCTCATGGCTTGATCCATAACAACTTTTCCGCAATCGCTAACAATTGCGCTGCTCTTCATTTCATCATCTGACCCTGAATACTGTACGCTTCTTCACCAGCCTCTTGCATGGCTTTCGGATCGAGCATCGCGCCCAGCGCAAGATCTTCCTCTTTGCCGAGTGTGCGCTTCACGATCTAGAACACCCAGCAAGGGTCTTCGAGAGAGAGGACGGGGCAGAAGCTGTCCAAGACGGCCACTGCTGCTGAATTTTTGACTCTCCGTCAGGTGGAGTCTAGACTTCAGATCACGCCTTGATGAAGGAGACGCGCATGCAGACTGCGAAGAAACAAGCTCTGGCAATGGTAAAAAAGCTGCCTGAGAAGGCGACCTGGGATGACATCATGTATGAGATCTACGTCCGGAAAAAGATCGATACGGGTATCACTGCCGCCGATGAAGGGCGAGTGATATCCCACACCGTCGTGAAAAGGCGTTTTCTCAAGAAATGACCCGCGTCGAGTGGACTGAACCCGCCGTTGCCGATCTCGAAAACATCCGGACCTATATTGCCAGAGACTCAACCGACTAGGCCGATGCAATCGTCGAGCAGTTGATTCTCTCGGTCGATCAGCTTGAAGCATTTCCTGAAAGCGGCCGTCGCGTGCCAGAATCAACAGACCCAAAAATTCGGGAACTGCTCGTCGAGAGCTACCGCATTATTTACCGGCAGAGAAAAGGCACCGTGCAGATTCTTGCCGTAGTGCATGGAGCAAGACACCTGACAAAGATGGAACCAAATCTCTGGAGTCGACGTTAGCTAATCTGGTCCATCTCTCTATCTGCTCAAAGAAAACTAAAACGTTCTGACCTATTTGATCTTCTTACTGGGCGAACCCAAACCTGGCGGTGGATGAAGTCGAGAAGGCCGGCCCGATAAAAACGGGCCGGCCGTTCTGAGTCATTGAAGCTTACGGGGTAGCGGTCGTCTGAGCCGGAGTAGTAGCCGGTGCATCGCTCTCTTGCGCATCGCGGGCGCAGCGGAAACCCATCCAGTTCATCGAGGTCTTGGGATCGGTCCCGTTGCGTTGCGAGACGCGCACGCTCGGGGTGCTGTCGATCCATCCGCCGCCGCGAAACGCTTTCTGCGAGCCTTTCTCAGGGCCCTTGGGATTCCGGTCCGGCGCGGTCTTGTAATAGTCCTTGTCGTACCAGTCAGCCACCCATTCGGCCACGTTGCCGGCCATTTGAAATACACCGTACGGGCTCGCAGCATTGTCATACTTGAACACGGAGATGATGGGAGGGTAGAGCAACAGCCGCTCAGGACGGTCGCGCACCGGGCCGGACAGGCCGGTCCGGCCGAAATTAGCCCGCGACAAGCCGGCCATTTCATTTCCCCAGGGATACACGCGGGTCCCTGTCGCGCCGCGCGCCGCCTTTTCCCATTCGGCTTCCGTCGGCAACCGCTTCCCAACCCATTTGCAAAACTCGTCGGCGTCAGACCAAGTCACATGCATGATGGGGTGCGACACCATGGTGTCCTGAAAGTTGCCGCCGTCGAACTTCCAATCCACTTGCGGATCGCGGTTCATGGCCAGCACATACTTCAAATACTGAACCGTCGTCACTTCGTACTTGTCGATGTCGTAGGCATCGAGATAGACCGACCGCTGCGGCATCTCCACCAGATAGGCGTTCTTATCCGTTTTTTTATCGCTGCCCATCGTGAAGGGTCCTGCCGGGATGCGGACCATCTCGTCGTAGGCCGGCAGCTTCACCCGTTCGGCGGCCAGGGCTTTCCCTTCCGGCGTCCATTCCTGCTTCACATCGCCCACATCCAACGCCCAGGCCAATCCGGCGGAACTCAGCAACCCCGCAATCACCGCCCCGCCCACGATGCTCGTCCTTCCCACGCTCCGGCCTCCTTGCATATTACATCCCTTGTTCTTTTTGTTCGGGCGCCGCCTCTGCATTGAAATCTTCCAGTGGCTGGAAGTTCAGTGGAAGCTGGAACAGATAATCCGTCACGGTGCGGAATTTCACATGCTGATATTCCACAATCCAACTGCCATCCTTCTTCGCCAGCTTCATCGGAAAATGAAGATCGGTTGCCAGCCACTGGTAATAGACCTCGGTGCGCTCCCCATGCTTCGTCGTGACTTCGTATAAGACCGTCGGATGGCCCTCTCGGGTTTCCTGGCCGATCTCCTCACGGGAGACCTCTCCATCCAACTTTTCCGTCACCCACAAATCCTGATCCGAGCTGTAGGGCACAGTCTTGAAGTGCTTCATCCGCGACAGCAGCATCCACACGACTTGCTTGTCTTTGCGCACGATGCTGACGTTTACCGGCCCCATCGTGTGGTGCTCGATCCGCCACATATTGTCGCGGTAGTAGATAATAGCTTTGCTCGTGCGGCCATCGATCTTCGTGATCCGGTCGGCAGTAAACTCCAGCGCCCAGGCGGCGCTGCCAAAACAGATTCCCAAAGCCACGATTAGAGCTGCGGTAATTCGACGCATAGCCGCCCAATCTACCTAATCTGCATGGCCGATTGCTAGATGGTTCGGATCCAATTGTGCGCGCGGCGCCGGACCCAGGAAGGAGCGTGAAAAGATCGTGATGCCGCAACCAGCGGGACGCCAGATCTCCGGCAGGATCGAAGATCGACGTCTTTGCAAACAGTCCGATAGGTCGGGGTGGGTGAAACGGCCCGGCCGCCTCACTTGTGAGGCGGCCGGGAGAGAGTACAGAATACCGCAGAAGTGGGAACGGCTATGGCTTCTTAGCCTTAATGCACTCGGTATCGAGCCGGATGCTCACCTCCTCGCCAACGACAAACCCGCCGCTGTCGAGCGCCTTATTCCAAACCATGCCGAAATCCTTGCGATTCACTTTGCCCTCGCCCGTGAACCCCGCCCGAGTGTTGCCCCAAGGATCCTTGCTCACGCCGTTGAACGTGCCGGCCAATGTGATTTCTTTCGTCACGCCGCGAAGCGTCAGATCGCCAACGGCCTGATAGCCCTCGCCGACCTTCTTATAACTCTTCATCTTGTAGGTCATGGCCGGAAACTTTTCGACATCGAAGAAGTCCGCGCTCCGGAGATGCGCATCGCGCTTCTCGTGGTTGGTGTTGACCGACCCCGTCTTGATCGTCGCCTCAATCGTCTTGAACTGCTGCGCCTCGGCATCCATTTCCACAACGCCACTGTAGTCCATGAACCGGCCCGCCGTCTTCGAGACGACCATGTGGGCGACGCGAAACTCGATGATGGAATGTTCGAGATCCAAGTCCCACCGCGCCATCTCGGCTCCCGCCCCCGCCGGCCACCCGGCCAGCAGCACCGCGCACAACACACCGGCTGTCATCATCCGTCGATACATGTCCCCTCCATGAATAAATGGGATAAATGAAACCACGCACACCGACCGGCACACCATTCCGTCACTTTTTAGGCGGCCCCGCCTCGGGCGCGCCGGCTTGTTTATTCATAATCGATTGCACCTCGCGCGCGCCGGCCTTCGCTCCCGTCCGCATCCGCACATGCACCTCGACGGCTTCGGGCTCAAGATTGTCCGGGAACGGAGGAAACGGTTGCGCATGCACCACGGCATAAATCCCCGCCTCATCGACCTCCCGCGCGCCGGACCCTTGTTCAACCTGAATCAACTGCGCGCGCCCACTGGGGTAGAGCCTGAACTTCACCCGGACGGTCTCGCTCATCGGCGCATGCCGGACATGGCGGACCGTGCGGCTCCAGCTGCGGCTCACCAGGTAACTGACCTGCTGCCAATAGGTCCGTCCTTGCCCCGGCGGCGGCAGCAGATCTTCCTCGACCACTAGTCCACCGGATACCGGCAACGCATCCGGCTGGACTTCATCTTGGACCGCCTCCCCGCCTGAAGGCTCTTCCGAACTCGACAGCGGCGCATCGCCGCCTTCGCTGGCCGCGCTCTGCTTCCCCAGCGTGACATACACTACGCGGCTGAGCACCCGCTCGAACTTGTCTTTCTTCACCCGGGCGATAGTGACCTGAACCCTGGCAGCCTTGGGATGGACCGAAAGCTTTCCTGGCGGGATCGGCTCCATCGCAGCCGACCCCTTCATCGCCCGATCGGCCTCATCGAGCGCCAATGCGACGACGTGCCGCTGGAACAACACCGACTCGCAAATCGCCACCAGCGGCGCGCTGCCTTGGGCCATTCCGCCGACGGCGATCGAGAGCTCGAACGGCTTTCCGATTTGAATGTCGCCAGAATCATCGACCGCCCCCAGATCGACTTTGATCCAGCGCGCGCCGGACGGCGCGGAAGAAGCCTCGGGCGCCGCGCCCGCCGGATTGATGGAGCCAACCGTGAGAGGAAGAAGACACAACACGAGGACGCCGGCCAGCACTGCGAAGAATCTAGGCGCGGAGCGGAACATAGGGGCATCCTACTCAGCCCCGCGAGTGAGTGCAACCCGTTTTTTCCGGCACGCGCGTGCCTCCGCCAGAGAGTTGCGCTACACTACAGGCATGCGCGCACTGGTAAAAGCCTCCGCCGGTCCAGGATTGACGGCCATGACCTGCCCGGACCCCACCGCCGGACCCAGCGACGTCATTGTGAAGGTCACGGCGACCTCGCTCTGCGGCACCGATGCCCATATCTACAACTGGGACCCCTGGGCGCACAGCCGCATACACCCGCCACGCATTATCGGCCATGAAATGTGCGGCGAAGTCGTCGATGTCGGCAAGGATGTCACGCGCGTCAAGATCGGCGACTACGTCGCTGCCGAATCGCACCTGACCTGCGGCCACTGTTTTCAATGCCGCACCGGCCAGGCGCATGTCTGCCGCAACTATCGCATCCTCGGCGTCGATCGCGACGGCTCGTTTGCCGAGTACGTCGTGCTGCCCGACAACGTGCTCTGGAACACCTCGCCCGCCATCCCGCCGGAATTCGCCTCAGTCCAGGAGCCGCTCGGCAATGCCGTCGATGCCGCCCTCGCGGAAGACCTGACCGGCCACACAGTCTTAGTCACTGGCTGCGGACCGACCGGGCTTTTTTCGATTGCCGTCGCTCGAACCGCCGGAGCCGCCACAATCATCGCCACCGATGTCAGCGACTATCGCCTCAACCTGGCCACACAGGTCGGCGCGGACCACGTATTGAACGCCAGAACCGAGACACCCGAACAGATTGCGGCGGCGATTCGCGAGAGCACCGCCGGTGAGGGCGTGGACGCTTCGCTGGAAATGTCCGGTCATCCTGGCGCGTTGCACCAGGCCTTCGGCGCCGTGAAAAACGGCGGACGGGTGACGCTCTTCGGCATTCCAACCGGCCCGATCTCGTTCGACCTGGCCAACGAAGTTATTTTCAAAGGCATTCGCGTGCATGGCATTACAGGGCGGCGGCTCTTCAGCACCTGGTATCGCCTCGCCGGTCTCTTCAAAGCAGGCCTCGATATCAAGCCGGTCATCACCCACACCTTCCCGATGAGCGACTACGCCAAGGGGTTCGAGTTGATCAATTCCGGGCAGTGCGGCAAAGTGGTGCTGTTTCCCTAACGCGCGCAGCTGACGCTTCATGCCGCGCCGGTCTCGCACAACAATCTATGGCCTACAACTCGCTCAAGAAGATTCTCGATCAACAACTCGCCGACATCCGCGCGGCCGGCCTCTATAAGCACGAGCGGCAACTCCTGAGCCCACAAGGAACCGGCATCCGTGTCGCGCAAGGCCCAGCGCTGAATCTCTGCGCGAACAACTACCTGGGGCTCGCCAATCATCCGGACATCCTTCAGGCCGCCGCCGCCGGACTGACCGGGCATGGCTACGGCATGGCCTCCGTGCGCTTCATCTGCGGCACGCAGGATCTGCACGTGCGGTTGGAACAGGCCATCAGTACGTTTCTGGGCACCGAGAGCACAATTCTCTACAGCTCCTGCTTCGACGCCAACGGCGGACTATTCGAGACGCTGCTCGATGAACGGGACACCGTCATCAGCGATGCCTTGAATCACGCCAGTGTGATCGACGGCATCCGTCTCTGCAAAGCGCACCGGCTGCGCTACGCCCATGCCGATATGGCCGAGCTAGAAGCCCGTCTGCTGGAATCGCGCGGAAGCCGGCTGCGCATGATCGCGACCGACGGGGTGTTTTCCATGGATGGGGACCTCGCCAAGCTCGACCGAATCGTCGAGCTGGCCGATCGCTACGATGCCATCGTCATGGTCGATGACAGCCATGCCACCGGAGTGCTGGGTCCGAACGGCCGCGGCACCCCGGCGCATTTCAATGTGGCGGATCGAGTGGATATCGTGACCAGCACGCTCGGGAAAAGCCTCGGCGGGGCGGCGGGAGGATTCACCTCGGGACGGGCGGAAATCGTCGAACTGCTGCGCCAGCGCTCCCGGCCCTATCTTTTTTCCAACGCCCTGCCCCCGGTCATCGCCGCCGCCACGCTGCAAGCGTTGCAGCTGGCCGAGCAAGGCGATGCGTTGCGCGCGCGCCTGCGGGAAAACGCCGAATTCTTCCGCGGGCAGCTCACCGCGCTCGGATTCCGGCTCGTCCCTGGCCATCATCCTATTATTCCAGTGATGCTTGGCGACGCCACGCTCGCCGCCGACCTGGCGGATCGGCTTCTGCAGGAAGGCGTCTATGTGATCGGGTTCAGTTTTCCTGTCGTGCCGAAAGGCCAGGCGCGCATCCGCGTGCAGATGTCCGCCGCCCATACCAGCGCGCAGTTGGAGCAGGCCATTGCGGCTTTTGCGAAAGTCGGCAGGGAGCTGGGTATTATCGAGCCGGGGTGACCGGAAGAGGCGCCGGTTTCTGATCCGGCTGTAGGGACGGCTGCGCGACCGGCGAGGGTTTGCTCGATCGGCTGGACTCGTTCAGGTGCAGCGACGCAACGGGGGTCGAACGCCAGGGACTCCAGTAGCCCACGGCAATCAGCGAAATGATGGCGCCGACCGCGGCGAGCGCGACGGTCGCTCCAATCCAGCGGGCATGCTGACGAACTTCTTGCAAGGCGCCATAGAGCGCCCGCCTGAACGTGCGCCGCTTCACCATCGGAATCATGGCCGTCGACCGAACCAGCCTGGCGCCGAAGGAGCCCGACCCGTCGCCGGTTTCGGTGACGTTCCAGGCGGCCAAGCCGGCCATATTCCCTTCGCCGTCGATCAGTGGAATCTGCCGCACTCGACTCTGCGCCAACGCACTGAGAAGCTGCTCATCGGACGCGTCAATTGGCGCGGTCACCAGTGGCGCGGTCATAATGCGGCCCAATGTGGTGGCCCGGGGATCGAGTCCATTGGCCACAACTCGCGTCGCCAGATCCCGATCGGTGACAATTCCCACCGCGCGGTGGCGCCGCACAACGACCACAGCTCCAACTGTCCGCCAATGCATGATCCGCGCGGCGTCATACACCGACACCTCCGGCGGCGCCGTATGAACGGCGGCGGAAAATCCTGGGCTCTGGCTCAATGCAGGACTGTTCATAATGAGTGCAGGCCTTGCGGGGTATCTCACAAGGCCTGCATCTCTTTGTCGGCGATCTGCAGAAAAACTGAAGGACGAGAGGGATCGAGCCAGCCGCGCACGACCGGCCAGCGGGAAAGACCGCGGAGCAGTCCCGTATGGCTACGCGAAATTACTCTTGAATCGCGAGCGCTCGCTTTTGGAGGTAGGCATTGCGGACAGCGGCGTAGAGATCCAGCGTGGCTTCTTCAACTCCCTGGAATTTTTCAAGGTTCAACGAACGGTCATTCACGATTTCAAAGACCCGGCCGCCGAGCTGGACCATCGTGCTGGTCATGCGATTCTTATGGGCAATCGCCGAGGGCACGCCATTGATTTCAATGATCGGCGCAACCAGCCAGTTGATCGGATTCAGCGCGATGTCGCCTGCAAATCCGACCAGGTCGCGAACATTGAAAGGCGGCAGCAGCGGCAACACCACATAGGGGCCAGGCGGGACGCCATAAAACCCCAAGGTCTGCCCGGTATCCTCCTCGGGCGTGGCGATGTTCATGTCCTTCGCCACATCGTAGAGGCCGCCGAGGCCGAAGGTCGTGTTCAGCATGAACCGTCCCATCTCTGTCGCAGCCCCCTGCACCTTGCCCTGAAACACATTATTGAGGAACCGGGAGGGGAACCGCATGTTGTAAAAGACGTTGCTGATCCCGACTTGAACAGGGTTGGGCATCACGAAATCGTAGGCCTGGGACACCGGCTTGAGCACCCACCGGTCCACCTGCCGGTTAAACTCGAACACCTTCGTGTTCAGCGGCTCCCACGGGTCGTATTCCTCGACGCCGGCGGCGCCGGATTTCGCGAAGGGATCGAACGGCTCGTCGGAGACCGTCTCCGCAACATCGGCGGCAGGCCGCGACGGCGCCGGTTCTCCGGCGGACGAAACAGGTTGCACGGAAGAGTCGGGCATCGCAGCCGGCGCGCCGGTTCGTCCAGCACAGCCTGAAAGCCACAGCAACGCCATCACCATAAACACGCAAAATCGCACTGCTTTTCGATCGGTCATTCCGTCTTCTCTCGTGATCGTCATCCCGTCAAGCCTCGTTGCCACTGGGTTGGATTTGAATAAAGGCAATATCCGACGCACTGTATCAAATATACGAATCAATCACCAAACACATATTTCAGGAACACGCGTGCGGTGAGACTAGGCGGCAATTGCCTGCCGGATAAACTCGGCGAACCGGCGGAAGTAGGCACTCCCACCGACTTGGTAGGTGTTGTTATGATCCGCGCCGACGATCGGATACCACCATTTCGGCGGCTTGGCGGCCTCGAAGACCTGGCGGCCGAACGCGATGGGAATGATGTCGTCCCGATCGCCGTGGATCACCAGCGTGGGAAGGGACAGCTGCGGCAGACGGTCGATGAGTTTGAATTCCGCCCCGAGCAGCCAATGCACCGGCATGCCGCCATAGTGATGCTGCGCGACGGCGGCAATCGATGGGAACGGCGATTCCAAAATCAATCCTGCCACGGGCTTCTGCGAGACCAGATCGGTCGCGACAGCGGCGCCCAACGACCGGCCAAACACGACCATCCGTTCTGATCGAATCTGCCGAACACGAGTGAGATAGTCGTAAGCGCTGATCGCGTCTCGATAGAGCCCCTCTTCCGACGGCTTCCCCTGGCTCCGGCCATAGCCGCGATAGTCGAAAAGAAAAATCGACAACCCGAGCCGGTACAGCTCGCGGAGGTTGTCAAGACGATGGATCACGCTCCCGGCGTTGCCGTGACACCAAAGCAACACGCCGGCATCGGCCCGCGCCTCGACATACCAGCCGAACAATTTAGTGCCGTCAGCCGACTGAAACCACACATCTTCCAGCGGAAGGCCGCTCACGCCCTTCCAGTCGCGGTTTTCCCATGGTTCAGGATGGTAAATGAAGAATTGATCGAGGATACTGATAGAGACCTCGCGCAGCCGTTTTCTCGAACAATGATGGATCGGAACCTAGCATGTCCTCATGGAGCGCACAATGAATCCAGCTCACACGAGAACTCCCGTTCGACCTAGCCACAGACTGGCATCTTGGGTATACTCCGCGCCGGTATAAGACTCTCGCTGAAGGAGCGCGCCTTTGAGTCACACGATGACGGAATCGACACAATCTCTCACCGCCTGCGACGTGCTCGTCGTCGGGGGAGGACCGGCCGGATCTACCATCTCCACACTGCTGGCCGAGCAGGGCTGGAAGGTGCACCTCCTGGAAAAAGACTCCCACCCGCGCTTCCACATCGGCGAATCGCTGCTGCCTCAAACGCTCCCGATCTTGAAACGATTGAGTGTGCTCCAGGAGGTCGAACGGATCGGCATTATCAAGTACGGCGCCGAAATGATCTCGCATCGTTACGGCCGCTCGCAGATGTTCTATTTTTCCAAAGCCTTCGACGAATCCCAGCCTTACGCGTTCGAGGTCAAACGGTCCGAGTTCGATGCCATTCTCTTGAACAATGCGATCGCCAAAGGGGTGACGGTTCACGAAAACATCACCGCCCGGCGTGCCGAGTTCCGCCCCGGCCAGAGCTCGCTCGTCCATGCCGAAGACCGCGACGGACGCCCGCGCGCCTGGGACGCGAAGTTTGTCGTCGACGCCAGCGGCCGCGACACTTTTCTCTCGAACCAGCTCGGCGGCAAGCGCCGCAGCCAGCAACACAGCAGCGCGGCGATCTTCGGCCACTTCGAAGGGGTCGGGCGGCTGCCCGGCAAGGACGAAGGCAATATCACCGCCGGCTGGTTGGACGACGGCTGGTGCTGGCTGATTCCATTCAAAGACGGCACGACCAGCGTCGGCGTCGTCTGCCATCCGGACTACATCAAATCGAGAACCGTCCCGCTGGATCAATTTCTCCTGGATACGCTTCGCCAATCGCCTCCGATCGCCAAGCGGATGGCGCAGGCCAAACCCCTGACCCAAACCTATGCCGCCGCGAATTTTTCCTATCGGCGCGATACGATGTCGGGCGACGGCTATCTGATGGTCGGCGACGCCTTCGCCTTCATCGACCCGGTCTTTTCCAGCGGTGTCCACCTCGCGCTCAGCAGCGGCACCAGGGGAGCCACCGTCGTCGATGCCTATCTTCGGAAATCGCCGGACTATGCCGCGCACCTCCGGGAATTCGAGCATATGGTTCGCCGGGGCATCAAAACATTTTCCTGGTTCATCCATCGATTCAACCAGCCGGCCTTTCAATCCCTGTTCGTGTCGACCAAACGACCGCCGAAGATCGAACGGGCGGTGCTCTCGTTGCTGGCAGGGGATGTCTTTGCTCAATCGCAAGCGCGCGTTCCCCTTTTCCTATTTAAAGTTGTGTACTACATTGTTTTCGTATTGAATTGGAAAGAGAATTGGGCCGTGGCCCAACGCCGCAAGCGCGGCACGAGAGCCACCGTCACCGAAGTCAAAGATTACGCCGTGAATCAGGCCAACGCGCCGCATTAACGACCAGGATACCGAGATGAGACCGCGTCACGCCCCACAGCCGCAGAGATCGACGCCGCCGGTGCTCGAAGCCGCCAGCCACCTGCGGGTGGACTATGTCGCGGCTGCCGATTTATCTCGCTGGCTGGCAACCGCCCTCGATACCCCGCTCGCCATCGTGTCGTTTGGCGCGCCGGTTCCCTCGACGGTTTCCTGCCCTGTCATCACCCTGGACCTTCCCCAATTAGACGGGCGCGCACAGCTGGAAATATGGACCAGCGACCGCCCCGTCACTGTTCACCGGATACACGAGTTCTCCGCCGCCACGAACGGCGAAATCCTCGCGGGCACGCTGCAACTCGAAGAAGAGCCGGGCGAGGACTTGCAGGCCACGACGGAACGGGCCTACCGGCGCCTGCTTCAGTGCATTCAAGAATTGGGATATCCCCATCTCTGGCGCATCTGGAATTTCTTTCCCGGCATCAACGATGACGAGCATGGCCTCGAGCGCTATCGCCAGTTTTGCGTGGGGCGCTATCGGACGCTCGCCGAGACGTTGCACGGGTTTCCCGGTTCGCTCCCGGCGGGAACCGCCGTCGGAACTCGCTCGGGTCCGCTCCAGCTCTATGTGCTTGCGGGCGCCCATCCGGCGACTCATCTGGGCAATCCCCGCCAAGTCCAGGCCTACGAGTACCCGGAGCAGTACGGGCCTTGCAGCCCATCGTTTGCGCGCGCCACGCTCCTTCAATCGCAATCGGAGACTCACGCGCAACTCTTCATCTCCGGCACCGCCAGCGTCGTGGGACATGAGAGCCGGCATCTGGGCCTCCCTAAATTCCAGACCAGGGAAACCGTCGACAACCTGCAAGCCCTGATCGATCATGCCGATGAGTTAGCGGGAACCGCGGGACACCATCAGCCAGCACGCGGGCGGTATAAGGTCTACGTCCGGCACCCGGATCATCTTGAAGCGATCCAACAGGCCCTCGACGTTCCCCTGTTTGCCTCAAGCCAGATCCTCTATCTCCAGGGCGATCTCTGCCGGAAAGAGCTGCTGGTTGAAATCGAGGGAGTGGTCGCAACTGACTGACCGGCACCCATGCGTCCATACCGCGCGTCACAACGTACTCCCGAGCACTGGCCACATCCCGGAAAGGCCTGTCATGGGCTCGACTGACCGATCCCGGCAAGCGGTGCTGCCGATCGCCGAACAGGAGTCCGGACGAGCGCCCAAGCCGGGGAAGCAGTTTTACTTCACCATCGATTGCGACTGGGTGCCGGGCTCGCACGTCGGGCTGGAATCGCTGCTGGAACGATGCGACCGTTTCCGCATCAAAGCGACCATCTTCTTTGCCGGCAGATTTGCCGAAACCTATCCAGACCTCGTCCGCGAGTGCCTCCACCGCGGGCACCAGCTCGGCACGCACGGCTGGGCGCACGGTGCGCTGGAAGAAGACGAGGACTTCCGCAACGCGTCTTATGAGCAGCAGCGGCAATGGATCCGGCGGGCAACGGACGCCGTGGAGAAAGCCGCCGGCATCCGGCCGGTCGTGTTTCGGTCGCCGAATCTCTGGATCGGCGAAACGACGCTGCGGGTCCTCGAAGAAGAAGGTTACCGCTGCGACTCATCGGTTCCGGCCAGGCGGTTCGACATGGGATTCGGCCGCGTTCACTACCTCACGTATTTCGGGGCCCCCCGGGATCCATACCGTCCCTCGCGGAACAATCTGAATCGCCCCGGCGACAGCAGCATCGTGGAGGTGCCGCCCTCCTCCTGTCTTTTTCCGATCAATCTGGCCACCCTGCGCACCCTCGGCCTCCCCACGTTTCAGCGCATGATCCGGTGGATCGGCCAGCGCTCGCGCCACCTCGTCTTCTACTGCCACCCGGGCGAATTCGTGCCGGCCGCCAAGCAAACGTTCCCCCCCTCCATGTCGAAATGGAATCGGCGGGGCATGGGTCCGAACAACCTGCTCCTTGTGGAAAACTTGCTCGCGCATATTCACGCGGCGGGCTACGTCGCGACCAGAATGACCGATACCGCGACGCGGCAGCTTGACTTGACGCAGCCGGTCGTACTAAGAGCAAGAGGGCTTCAATCAGAACCTATCTATCGAGAGGAGAGGCAACGATGAAACGACTCGTATCCGCGTTCGCAATGGCCTGCTTGATGATCGTTGTGGCAACCGGCTGCAGAGGTGCCGGACAGGTCTACAATATCGCCGACTCGCCGGTCTCCACCGCAACAGGGAAAGAACTCACGATGGAGCAGATCCAAAAAGCCATCGTGGAAGCTGGATTAGGGCTTAAGTGGATCATGGCTCCCGACAAGCCAGGGCATATCCTCGGCACGCAGAACGCCCGCAGCCATACGGCTGTCGTCGATATCGTCTACACGACGAAATCCTACAGCATTACCTACAAGGACAGCGTCAACCTCAACTACAATGCTGATAAGCAGACCATCCACCAGGCCTACCAAGGCTGGATCAGGAATCTGGATAATGCCATCAAGGGGCGATTGATGGCAGCCGGATCGTAATAGCTCTGCTTGTGAACCCGATGAGGTCCGGGCTCACCCCGGGCCTCGCTGTTCCCTCCCGACGCTTCTTTCCCCCGCTGCCTCTGTTGCGTACAACTCAATCCACGATCTCTTTTTGTTGTGTGTTCAGGCCGAAACCGCGCCGCGAAGCACACACCACAACCCGCTCAGAGACAATCCTCTTGAAAGAATCTTCCAGGCCACCATCTTGGTGATTCTGACGATATCCAGCACAGGACGAAAATGGCTGGGGCGGGGGCCTGACCGCGGCACGACCGTAATGGAGACGTTCCGGATAACCATCGCCCGCCTGGCCGCCTCGATCACGACCTCGCTTTCAAACACAAAACTTCGCGCCCGCTCATGGGGAACATCGAGCGCCCGAAGCAACGCGGCCGGATACAGGCGAAATCCCGACTGGCTGTCTTCAATCGGCGCGCCCGCCGCCCACCCAATCCAGAAATCCGCGATGCGGTTGGCGGCATAGCGCCACACCGACAGCTTCCGCTGATCGCGGCGGCGCGCGCCGATCAGGAATGCCTTCGGCTCGCCACGCGCTTGCTCAATGAACAACGGAATCTCCTCGGGCGCATGCTGCCCATCGGCATCCAGCGTAATGACGCCGGCTGCACCCGCCGCTAACGCCGCTTCAAATCCACGGCACAGACTGCCCGCTTTCCCGAGATTCCTCTCGTTTCTGAGCAACGTCACGTCAAGATCCGCCAATGCCTCAACCGTCCCATCCGTCGATCCGTCATCCACCACCAGGACATGGAGGCACTGCCGCCTAGCGCGCAGGGCCACATCGCGCACCGTCGCGGCTTCGTTGTACGCAGGGATGACAACCCAATAGGATTGGGCGAACCCAGACATATCCATCACGCCATGCCCCCGTTGATGCCGACGACTTGTCCCGTGATATACCCTGCCTGTTCGGACATCAGGAACGAGACCAGCGCCGCCACTTCTTCCGGCCTGCCCACTCGCTTCATCGGCACTATCGCATCGACCTGCTCCGGCTTGAATGACTGCCTTGTCGCCGCCGACTCGATCAAGCCGGGCGCGACCACATTGACGGTGATGCCTCGAGACGCCAGCTCCATCGCCAGCGACTTGCTGGCTCCATGCAGCCCAGCTTTCGCCGCCGCATAGTTCGTCTGCCCGCGATTCCCGGTCACGCCGGCCAGCGAGGAAATCGACACGATTCTCCCCCAGCGCGTGCCGATCATCGGCAGCAACAGCGGCTGGGTGACGTGGAAAAATCCGTTCAGCGACAGATCGACGACCGTCGTCCACTGCGCGGCGGTCATCCCGGCCATCGGCGCATCGTCATGAATGCCGGCGTTGTTGACGATCGCCTGAATCGGCCCGTCGGCGAGCAATCGTTGCAACGCCTCTCCCGTGGCGGCGCCATCGGCAATGTCGAAGATGGCGACCGAGGCCGTTCTCCCGTCGGCCGCGATCTTGTCCGCAATCCGTCTGGCCGATTCAGCATGCCGGTGGGCGTGCACGATGACCGCATAGCCGTCCGCCGCCAGCCGCTCGCAGATCGCGGCGCCGATGTCGCCGCTGCCGCCCGTCACCAATGCGCGCTTCTTCGGCATCACGACGCCGCCTTGATAAAGATCGACGCGCGCCCCTCAATCACGGTTCGATGATCGAGTCTGACCGTAAATCGATACATGTAGCTCTGATCCCCCTCCACCAAGCGCGCCGCTTCTACGATGAGATCGGCGGCGGTGTCATCGAGCCGTTCGATCTCGAACGTGACGTCCCGCACACTGCCGACGTAGCCGATTTGTCCTACTGTTTCGCGATCGCGAGCCAGCAATCCCACATGCACACCCATCGCTTGGGCGGCATACTCCAGCCCAACCGACACAGAGAGCTGCCCTCGATAGCGGAGCGGATGGGCTGGGTCCCGGTGCGTCGCCGTCCGGCAACGAATCGACGCCTCGTCCCAGGCTTCCACCGCATCGAGCAGACGCATAGATCCGCCATGCGGGAGCAGCCGGTCGATCTCGTCTTTTGTCAGCGCCGACAAGGCTCCACCTCGATGGTCAGCCGTTGATCGTCCAACAGATTCAGATCGATGGTGGCGCGGCGCCCTAGAGCCAGCGCCTGCAAGACCGGCAGCACGCGGGCAGCCGGATTATCGAGCCGAAGCCGTTCGAATTCCTGGCCGAGCGCGGGACTCACCTCGCGGCCAGCGGCCGGCGTTAGGGTCACATCCGCAATGGCAAGCGCCTGTTCTACTGAAGGCGCCAACACCACCGCCGCCGCAAACGCCGAGGCGATAGGCCGGGCGCCATGAAGCGGTGCCGGAGCCGGCAGGTCGTACGCGACAAAAAGAACCGGACGCTCTTCGACAGAGGCATACGTGACCGCTTCCAACAGTCCTGCCGCGCAGGAATCGTCATAACAGGACAGCGCCGTCGAGGACTGCTGACACTTCGTTGCAATCCCCCAATAGCCCGCCGCGGTATTATGCACCGACTGATGGAACAGCGTCGGCGAAACCACTTGCTCGGCGGCTGCCAGCGCGCGGCATAGCTTGTCCAGCACGTCCATTTCGCCGCCGGAGGAGGCAAACACCGTCGCCACCTCATGCGGATCGAGGCCGGATTGCGCAATTGCTTCCTGCGCCACCTGCACGGCCCAGCGGACACAATCGCTACTCCGCCGCCGCTCGTTTGCCGGCAGCAGCGACGCCGCCGGGTCCGGCACCGTCGAAGGATCGAACGGCCTGATGCCGGCCAGCACGTCGCGCCCGGCCGGCCAGCCTTCAAGACCGGCCGCGAGCAGGCCCACGCCGAGAATCCCCACGCGCATCACAACACTCCCAATACGAGACTACAGTTATTGCCGCCGAACCCAAAAATATTGCTCACCACGCGCCGGATCGGCCGCTCCTCATTCTCGCGAAGGATGCGGCTGCGCAACGCCGGATCGACCCGCTCGCAGTTGATGGTGCCGGGAATGAATCCCTGCTTCAAACAGAGCGCCGCAATCAGGGCTTCCGTAATCCCCGCCGCCCCCAAGGCATGCCCGGTCCAGCCCTTCGTCGAGCTGCAAGCCGGGCCCTCTCCGAAAATCGAATAGACCGCCTTGTCCTCGACAGCATCGTTCGCCCTGGTCGCGGTGCCATGCAGATTGATGTAGTCGATATCCGGCGGCTGCAACCCGGCGCGGTCCAGCGACTGGCGAATCGCGCGAATCGCGCCAGCGCCTTCCGGGTGAGGATGCGACATGTGATATCCATCGGTGCTCTCGCCGTAGCCCAGCAGCGCGACAGCTCCCTTCCGGCCCACCCGCTCGCTGGATTCCAGCAGCGCATAGCCGGCCGCTTCGCCCAGCGACAGCCCGTCGCGATCTTCATCGCAAGGCCGGCAGGGGCTGGCCGACAACAATTGCAGCGCGGAAAATCCATGCAAGGTGGTATGGCACAGACTATCGACTCCCCCGACGATGGCCGCATCGCAGAGGCCCGCTTGCAGAAAGCGCGCGGCGGTCGCAAAGACTTTGGCGCTCGACGAACAGGCCGTCGAAATCACCACGGCCGGTCCCTTCAACCCCAAATAGGCCCGCACAAAATGGCCCAGCGAATACATGTTGTGCGTATAGCGGTAGTGCGAGGTATACCCAGGCGGCAACGCGCCGGTCAGGGGATCGCGGTTCCGGTAGGCCTGTTCGGTCTCTAGAATGCCCGACGTGCTCGTCCCCATGACGACCGCGATCCGGCCGGCGCCGTAGCGCTGAATGGCTTCCGCCACCGCCACCATGAAACCGTCCTGTTGCAACCCTAGCCAGGCCAGTCGATTGTTCCGGCAGTCGAATGGCGCGACATTCTCGCCGAGCGAAAAATCTTCCAGCCCCGCGACCCGTCCAATATAGGTTTTCAGCAGCACGTCTTCGAAATCGCACAGGGTCAGGCCGGAGCGCCGCTCGCGCAAGGCCTGAGACACAGCGCCGATGCCACGGCCATTCGCCGTGACCATGGTATAAGCCGAGAGCGTCAATGGGGTCATCGGCCGGTTAGACATCCGGGGACGTCTCCTTCTCCGCCATCATACCGCCAAACAACAGGCAGCAAAATGAACCGGCGGCGGCGGTCATCCCGATAGCGTGCAGCACGGGAATCGTCGAGCAGGCCAGCACTCCGAAGACGAGAATCGTCGTCATGCTGCACACGAGCAGGCCATACAGCGTCCGCGCGCGTTCGTCGCCCGCCCCTTCCGGCCGGTTGAAAAACAATGCGTAGTCGAGTCCAAGCCCGACCACCAATAGAAACGTGGCGATATGAAAGAGCGAGAGCGATTCACCCGCCACATTGAGAAGCGCCGCGACCACGATCAACGCGCTCATCATCGGCATCAGGACCGGCCATAAGACAGCGATCGACCGCAATCCAACAACCAGCACGACCGCAATCGCCAGAAGTCCCCAGGCGGCAACCGCCACCGTTCGATCACGATAGGCCGTCATCAGTCGATTGGATTCTTCTTTGAGATCCACATAGGCCGCACCTGGAGCCTGCCACCCGGCCACGGCTTCGCCGAGACGCGAGCGGTCCGCCACACCTCTGAGCGGCACCACGGCGGTCCAGCGCCCCGGTTGTTCCACCAGCAACGCCGCCAGCTTCATGCCCAGCGCAGTGCCCTGAAAAGCGTCGCGTTCGAGAACCGGTTGTGTCCGCGCTGCTTCGACGGCATCCAGAAACGGCGCAAAGAGGCCGGGCGCGAATGGCAATCCAACTAGCGCGGCCTGCAGATTGGCCGCTACAACGCTCCGCTCGGGAAGCGCCTGCTGCCGCGCTTGTTGACTGCGGCGGCTTGGAAGATAGGTGGACACCAGATCGTAGCCGGCCACCATCCCATCCGCTCGCAGCTGTTCCAATTGCGCCATCACGGCTTCACCACGTTGCAGCACATCCTCGGCCGTCGGCCCTTCGATGACAAGCAGATCGCGGACATCCGGCGCGCCTAATTCCTGGCGGAGTTGCTGATCCAGCCGCTTCCCGTCCTCCGGCACCGGACTCAGGCTCGCGAGATCCGTTTGCCACAGAGGCGTATCAGACCACAAGAGCGCGAATGTCGCAAGAATAGCCGCCGCTGGGACCAGCCACCTGGCCTTGGCCAATTGCGCCAGCGCCGGAACGATCCCGCGCGGCACCGCCTGCGGCGTGAACGCCGCCGGGACACACAGGGGAAGCACCCAGTGCGTCGTCAGTGCCGCCGCGATCAGCCCGGTGACCGCAAAGAGGCCCAGTTGCGCCAGCGCCGGAAATCCGGCCAGCAACAGGGAAGAAAATCCGATCACGGTCGTGAGCACACCAAGCCGCATGGTTGGCCAAATGGCCCGCATCACGGCCGGCGCCGAGCCGCGCGCATGGAGATGGCTGAACAGATGAATCGGGTAATCGTCCACAATGCCGAGCAGGGTAATGCCGAAACCAAGCGTGATGCCGTGAATAAATCCGAACCAGCCATCGACCGCCACAATGCCGGCCACGATGCCGGTCGAGAGGGGAATGAGACTCAGCAGGACCAGCGTGACCGACCGGTAACTCGCAAACAGGAACAACAGCACCAGCGTCGAGGCAGCGGTCGAGAGCCACCAGACCTCGGCTTCAATCCGGCGCTTGGTCTCCACGGCAAACACGCCGGGTCCGCTCATGAGCAACCGAAGGGAGGCCGGACGGCCGGGCACCGTCTCGAACGTCGTGCGGATCTCCTGCTGAATCGCCGCCTGCGCGTCGGCATCGAACCCCGCTGCGCGCGTTTCGACCACGAGGAGCGCCCGCGCATGGTCTCCCGACATCCAAACACCGCGATATTTTTCAGGCCCCTCCTGCCCAGACCAGCCTGTAAGGATGCCAAGAAATTCCCCAGTCGGATCGCCAGGAATCGTCTCTTTGATGAGCGATGCCAAGGGAGAACGGAGATCGTCCAGCCGCTGCTCCAGACCGTGGCGAAGCGCATCGACCGAGAACGCATCCAGACCGACGCGCCGGCTCAGGAGATAGCGGGACCGGAATAGCAGCTCTTTGTCCGGTTTCGCCAAGGCCTGTTCGCCGTTCCCAACCACATCGAACTGTCCGGTCGCGCGCAGCCGCTGGACGAATTCCCGGCTGGCCTGAGCCAGCGCGTCCGGCTCTCCGCCCTCGATGGCCAGCAAGAGAATCCGGCCGGCGATGCCGGTGCGCACCTGCGTGAGCAGCAACCGCTGAGTCGCCGTCGTGCCTTCCGGCAAGAGATCGGCCAGCTCGCTATGCACGGATACTCTGGCCGTCACCAGCCACAGACCGCAGGCCATCGCGGCAACCCAGAGGACAATCGGGGCAATCGCGCCGAACCGCCGAATCATCGAACGGCTCCAGACGAAGCGCCGGGCAGCAGCGTCATCACCGACCGGTCGCCGTCCGGCGAGCGGATGGCAATCGTGGCGACGCGGCCTTCCGAGCCGGTAAACAGAATGTAGTCCACCATCGACTGGCCCGCCTTCTCGCGGGGGCGCAGCAGAAGCGTCCACTGGCGGCGGGTGCCATCTAGCGTCGTCTCATACACATGCTGAAGCTGCGCGGCATCGCCGGTAAAGCTCGCGCGGAACGCGGCGACGAAACTGCGGAGCGCGGGATAGTCTTCGAGCGAGATCGTCCGTTTGATTTTCTTCCGCTCGCTTTCGAACAGCACCCGTTCCCCTTCGATCACATAGCGTTCGCGGAAGGGATCGGTGATGGCTTTCTCCATCGTCGTCGGCGGCGTGAACCGCAACTGGCCCCGCACTTTTAATGGTTCGGTCAAGAGGGAGGAGTAGGTCGCTTCTTCAAAGGCCATGGAAGGCTCGCGCTGTTCCTTGAGCAGCGCCACCAGCGCCTCGACCGTCCAAGGCGCGGAAGGCGCATCGACCCCGGCCAGGGCGGCACCGCCGAGCAGAAGAACCAATGCTGCGCTCGTGAGAGCCTTATGAAGAAGCCTGCCAAAAATCATAGAAGTTAAACCAGTTATCCGGGGCTTCGCGGCTGTAATAGGCCAGCCGGTCCGCGTAATGTTGCGTCCAGTGCCGCACATCGTCCTGCCGATGCTCGGAAGACAATTGAATGGACTCGCTCAGCAATTCTAAATAGACATCGTACCGGTTGCCGCCCCGGTAGAGCCCGAAAAAAAGGACCACCGGCGCGCGCACGGCATGCGCCAGCCTCACCGATCCGCTCGGAAATGCCGCCTTGCCGCCGAGAAACTCACAGCCCACCGATTGATCGTTCGCCATCAGCCGGTCGCCCATCATGCCGACGACCCCGCCGCGAGCCAGACATTCCTGGACTTGCAGCATCGTGTCCACCCCGCCGACTTGAATCACTGTTTCAGCGACGGCGGGATTCAGCTCCTGAATGAGCGCGCGAATCATCGGCGCATTCTGCTCGTCCATCAACACCTTCACGGCAATCTGCTGGCGCGACAGCCCGACCGCTCGCACGACTTCAAAACTGCCGAGATGCGACCCCAAGAGAAGACAACCCCGCCCTTTCGCCAAGGCCGCATCGAGCGCCTCAAGCCCGTGCATGCGGATATCGAACAGATCGAACCGGCCCCGCAGGCAATACACCCGGTCGAGAATGGTCGAGGCAAACGAGCGATAATGACGAAACAATGCCGGCCAGCCTGCGGCCTGGCCCTGAAGCCGTTCGTAATACCGGCGCAGCGCGCCGTTCGCCTGCCGCGACGCGCAGAGATAGTAGAGGCAAATCGGATAGAGCAACAGCCGGGCGGCCGGCCTTCCCAGCGCCTGCGCCACCCAGGCCATGAGACGAATCGCCGGGCGGCTGCCGCGCTCCTGTTGCTGTTTCCAAGCGAGGCTCATCGCGCGATGGTCCGGCTCTCTGTCAAGGATCGAAACCGGATCGACCCGGTTGCCACGATCCGCCGATCAACCCGGCAGGTAAAGATCACGGTATCGTCACCCTCCGGCGCGATGCCGATTGTCAGCCGTTCACCCGGCAACAGCGGGGACGACAGTTTGACCGAGGGCAGCCCGGTGACGACAATCCCCCGCCCGTATTGTTCCCGCAATGTCTCGATGACTTCGTCCATCACAAGCACGCCGGGCACGACTGGATGTCCGGGAAAGTGGCCGGGCAGAGCCGGATGATCCGAACTGATCGAGACGACACGCTCATGCGTCATGCGGCACTCTTCTTCATTACCGTTAGCCTTCTCCTTGGCCATGCGGCTCGGCGAGTTTCAGCAACGCCTCGCGCGGCAACTTCCCTGTCTCGTTGCGAGGCAGCCGCGGGACGAGCAGAAGCGGACGAGGAAGAAACACGGGATCGATGCGCGTCCGCAAGGCCTGCTGAATGTCCTCCACGGTTTTCCCCGGCGCCACAACGCAGGCGATCAGCCTGGTTACAAACTCAGCGCCTTCATCGGGCAGAAAAAAGACTCCGTCTTGCACGCCGTCGATCGCCAGCAGTTTCTGATTCAGATCCCCGAGCGAAACCCGATGGCCTGCGATATTGACCTGGTCGGCTTCCCGCCCATGCACGATAAACCGGCCGTCAGCCTCGACCACGATTCGGTCCGGCACGCGAATCGCCGCTGGCAAATAGCTCGCTTGCGCCTTCCATGCCATCCGACCTTGCAGATCTTGCTGGTCCTGCTGATCTCGCACGAGGCGCACGCCATCGAGCAACCGCCAGTGATCGCCGGCGACCGTTCGCCGTTCAGCCACACTGCCCGCTTCGGCGAACCCGAAAATTTCATGCACCTCGGTCTGGAAATGCCGCTCGGCTTCCTGCGCCAGACTTCGAGGCAGCGGCGCGGTCGCGGAGAGGATCAATCCGACTGGCGGCACACGCAGACCTTCGGTCACACAAGCTCTGAGATGCAGCGGGGTCGTCACGAGGATGCGCGCGCCCTCCACATCGGCCAGAGCGTCACGAATATCGGCAGGAAACAGCGGCCGCCCGGCATGCATGACCCAGCCGTGCATAATCGGCAGCATCACCGAAGCTTCCAGCCCGAACATATGCTGATGCGGCACCGTGGCCACCACCGAAGCAGGCGCGCTGGCCTTCAGGCCCAGTCTGGCTCCCGTCGCCCAGGCGACGGCCGTCAACGCGCCCCAGGTTTTTTTGTTCGGCATCGGCTGGCCGGTGCTGCCCGAGGTAAAGGCGACCGCCGCGACTTGGTCGAGCGGGATCTGCGGAATCCGCTTCGGCCATCCCGCGAGACTGCCATGCCGCTGCAGGGCCACAGATTCGATCCCCTCGACTGGCTCATCCCGATTCGTCAGGCAATAGCTCTCGCGATAGTCGCCGGCAATCCGGCGCAATGTCTGGAGCGCCCGGCTCTGCGGCAGCAAGGTCAACTGCCCTCGCAGCAGCGCCGCCGCGAATCCGACAAGGAACTCATACCGGCTGGACAATAGATTGAGAACGGCGGGGCGGTCGGGTAACGAATCGGCCAGGCGGGAGACATCGGACAGGAATTGACGGGCGGTGCGCGGACCATCGGCTTCCCAGGCCAGGATGCCGTCAGGACTGTATGGGCCGATCAGTGGCGCGTCTGGCATAACACCATACGATTCACTTCGTACGATTCTTCTCGATGGCTGTCGAGAGCGCGCGCAGGGAGGAAAAGACCGCCTTGATCTCCGGATCGCTCGACTTGAGCTGATAGCCGTAGGTTTGGGAAATGGCCAGCGAGAGTTCCAGCGCATCGATGGAATCCAGCCCAAGCCCGTCGCCGAACAAGGCCTGCGTGGGATCGATCGCCGACGGATCGACCTTCAGCTTGAGGGTCTGCACGATCAAATTCGCGATGGCTGGCTCCAGGGGAGAGGCGGCGGAATCTGTCATATACTCTTCTCAACTTTCACGGCGCGATAGTCGCGCAAGAGACCATTGAAGATTTCGTGCAACGAACCGTCGGCGAGCCCCGCTGCGTCCAGCGCGCTGAGGATCGTCTCCGGCGGCACGCAATATTCGGTGGTGTCCCACCAGTATTCCATCAGCGTTTTCATGTCGCGGCTGCCTGTCGATGCGGCGAAGACCATGCCCATCACGGTTTTAATATAGAACCGGGACAGCGACAGCAAGAGCGGCGACCGGGGGCGGCAGATGTCCAAGAGCAGCACGATCCCGCCTGGCTTGAGCACCCGGCGATACTCTGAAAACGCCGTCGCGAGATCGGAAACATGCCGGAGGGCGTACCCCATGCTCAAAAAGTCGAAGGTCCGGTCGGGAAACGGCAATTGCTCGCCGATGCCTCGCACGAATTTCCGACAGGGCCCTTTTTGCGCCTCGCGCAACATGCCGAGACTGGGATCGAGCCCGATCACCGAACCGGAAGGGCCGACGATGTCGCGCGCGCATTGCGAGACCAGCCCTGGTCCGCAGGCGACATCCAGCACCCGCATGCCTGGCTTGAGCCCGGCTTCACGCAGCGCCTTGGCCCGGTACCACAGGCCGGATCCGAATCCGGTCGCCTTGTCGATATTGCGATACTGATAGGCCGTGCGATCGAACAGCTCGTTCAAAAACACTTGCCGCTCGGCATCTTCGGCATAGTACCGGCGCAACGGCGGATGCGGCGCCACCGGCACCATGGGCACGCAGGCAACGGACTGCTCACCCTGTGGCTCTATCGTAGAAGTCATAACGGGCCTGTGGTCCTTCTATCGAATATTCTTGTAGCAGGACTGTTTCGGGTGGGCAAGAGGAAGGCGACTACCCGCCTCAAAAGAAGGCGTGGATCGATAACACCACATCGTTATCCCGATCCCGATGGTTGTATTCGACGCGCACCGCCCAATTTTGGCTCAGGGTGTAGCGCGACCCGGCAAACCAGCGGATATCCTCCGACTTGTCGCCCAGTGCGTAGCGAAGATAGGAGCCCGACAACATCAGCTTCCACCGGTCGGTCAAGTCCGCCAGCATTCCCATGGTCCCGCCGCCGCCGACCCGGTGCCGCTCGTCATAGGCCTTACTGTAATTGGCCTCCGCTTCGGCAAACGCAAAATAGACCTCGCGTTTCAGCAGCTGCGATTCAACCGCTCCCCCGATGCCGCCGCTGGCGACGCCGTTGCTGCACAGCTGGCAGCCGCGGTGCCGGATCGTGTTCATGCCGATATTCACTTTCCAGGAAGGCGCCTGCGAAAGCGCATCGATCGGCGCGAGGGAGGTAATGTTGACGAGTCCGAACCGCTCGACGCGGGCCTGAGATTGATCGTGATAGTGGCGCACTCCGACCGACACGATCTCGATCTGCGCGTTCGGGGTATATCCAGGCTCGGGATCGAGCAGATCATGGTACGCGCCACGAAAACTCACTTCTTCAAAGGCTCTCTGGTTTCTCCACCCAGCCCCGACACCCAGCCGGCTGGTCCCGTGGCCGAGGTCCGGCTGTTTGACGTATGGCAGAATAGGGAGATCCGATGGAGCGGCTTTTATTTCGCTTCTGGCTCGGAGAACGCTCCGGTTTTTCTCGCGATACGGAGCCCCCTCCTCCCCTGCCCCCGCGCTGTGCTGCAGCAGGTAATCCGAGGCGGTCTCCAAAATAAACGCTTGCCGGTCGAGTTGCAGCGTTTGAAACCCATCCTCTTTCAACCCCGCGGGGTTCCTGATCAAGCGGTCGAGCCACTCTCGCTCATCGCCGGTCATCGACGCCCGCTTGCGACGGACAAGCGTGCTGCGGGAGGGTCTGGAGATCACGTCCCCGACAAGACCCGATTCCCGCAACCGCCGGACCGTGTCGACAGGAATCGTGTAGGCCGGAAATGCATCGAGCAGGTGGACCGATGGCTCCGCGGCTTCGATCAGGGACAAGATGTGATAGGCGCAGTTTTCACCGAAGAAATAATAGTCGAAATAGGCATTCCCCAATTCCCAGGTGTGCATCAAGAGGCGAGCGACCTGCCGGTCGGTCAGATTCAACCGATATTCCCAAATATCCCGATTGTCGATATCCCGATATTCCTGCACCTTGAGGTAATACGGAATCGTAGAGAAATAGCCTGGGTAGGATCCGACGAGACCTTTTACGGCATACTCGATGCCTGCACCAGGCGGAAGCTGTGCCGCATAGTTGATGGTGTACGCCAAAATTCTTGTCTGCGGAGTTTGGTCCTTCCCGTCCACGCGAAGAAACGTATGCCCGAACATGGAAGAGGGATTGTTCATGAATCCCGTCGGGAAGATCAGACTGATCGCCTCAGCATTGAATTCATCGAACCATTGCGTGAATCGCTCACAGGGCAATGGCGGCAGGCGTGTGTCGTCGAATTGAAGCCGCTCCTTCAGCCAGTGATAGCGGGCCACGAACGCGCATTGCGCCGGTTGCTTGGAGCGTCCGACAAGATCGTCTGAAAAGAACTGGCGTAATGTGGCGGCTAATTCTGCCTGCGGATCGGTCTTCCCTTGAGGGTCCAGGAAAAACCCCGGGTCGTCCTGCATGCTCTCGACGCCGCCAAGCCACGTCCGCCGGTAATGAAGCAGCACTTGCCACTCGCGTTCGTCGGCAAGGCGCAGCATCGTTGCCCGATGCACCAGTTCATTCGGATACGATTGATCGCCGAGAGGACTGCTCAACCCTTGTGGCGGAAAGAGACTAGAAAGAAGAACGAGAAGGAGAAGGACCGGAAGGATTCTTAAAATGCCGTGGGGTCCCAGTCGTTGCAACCAGAACCCCACGGACGCAACAATTACTTGGCCGACACTTTGGCCAGCATCGGATGCGTGGCCACGGCGTCATTCAAGGCCTTTACGAGCGCAACAGGGGAGGTCTCCCCAGCGGCCATGAGCGAGGCGTACTTTTCTTGGGTCATCGCGAAGAACGCCGGCTGCTGTGCCGCCGGAATCCCCATCAACGTCGCCAAGGAAGCCAGGTGCTCGCCCTGCCCCTGAGCCATATCCTGCGCCAAATTGTCGAAGTTCAGCGCGGCAAACACGTTCACCTTCTCTTGCGCCCAGAACTTGCCGTCGTTGGTGCAGCCCGACGTTCCGCTGCTGATTCCAAAGGTCTGGTTGCCCATCAACCCGTTCGTCGTCGCTTCCAACGTTTGAATACCGATCGTCTTCTGGTGCGGATAATTCTGGAACGCCAGCTTGCCGAGACCGCAACCAGGTCCCGTATCTGGGTTGCCTTCTGCCGCCATGACAAGGCCGCCTTGCATGGCCATGAATACTCCAACGACTGCAAGCATTACTGCTTTTTTCATACACCCTCCTCCATGTAATGATAGTGAGTACGATGGAACGAGATGACCGCCCGATTATAGCGCACCTTGCGGCTAATGCGGCAAGCGATTTCCATCCAAATTTACGCGACTGAAACAGACGCACCGGCGGCGTTCGGACAACGCGTGAGGCTTGGAGCATCCATCAAGGCGAATACTCCCATGGCGCCACTGCGCTCTAACTAAAACGTCCAGCCCACACCGAGCAGCGCATAATTGCCGCGATAGTCGAAGGACACCGCTTTCCAATGAAACGCGGTGACGAGGTGCTTATATTCCGCAAACAGGTAGGCGCGGGCGCCGACTTGCCATTGGAGCCCGCCCATAAACTGGTAAGACAGTCCCGGAGTCGATTCGAACTCTCGATTCGCCCGGTCCGGAAAATCCGCCCGGTACAAAATCCCTCCCGAGTAGCCGATCCCAACGCCGGCATACGGGCGAAACAGACCCGTTGGCTGCTTGAGCACGAGATTGACCATGCTGTTGAGCACCGTCAAGCTTGCCTTGCCGCTGCCATTGGCCATCGTCACCGCGGAGACTTTCCCTGTGGTGCCGAAATACTCCAGCTCAATGCCCAGGGCTCGCTGGGTCCACTGGGGAAATAGGCTGACTTTCACCGCGGCTCCGACCCCATTGTCGACATGCTCGCGGCTGACACTCCGCCCGCCAAGGCTCATGTCGCGAATCTGCGGGAAGCCACCGACAACGGCGGTGCTGATAGAGATGTCTGCCGAGTCAGCAGCCCATGTGCGGGACTCTCTCTCCCATGGCGCCAGGATGATGAGCCCCCCGATGAGCACCGCACCGATCACCGCCCTGACTCCAGCCAGCGCCATAGTGGCCAGGCGCTGCCGAATGCAGCAAGAGAATAGTCCCCGTGGACAAGGCTGAATGCCAGCGCCATTGGCCATCACTGCCTTGGGCTCCTTGCAAACAAAAAAGCGGAGATGGCCCATGGCCATCCCCGCTCTTCCGGTTCCCATATAGCTGGGACCTGCGATCTTCGCTGCCTAGTTTCCCTTGACGATGGTGCACACCTCGACAAAGAATCCCATGATGTTCTTAATGTATTGTTCCGTATACACGGCTTTCTTGATGCCGCCGGAATTCATGGCCGCTTCGACGGTGGTATCGCCGGTCGCGACAATGCCCATAATGCTCGTTCCGCAGGCCTTGCCGACCTTCGTCGGGGTCACGCCGTTCTCATGGAGAATGCCGCCGGAGGTGGTCTCCATAAAGATCCACGCTGTTGGAGTTACTGCCGCTGGCTGCGTATGCCCGCCGACACCCGCGCAACCGGTCGCCATTGCCGCGAACGCCACCACACCGACTGACAACAACATTCTCTTCATAACGCTCCTCCCACGGTTAAGAAATGACCCCTTGCCTACGCAACAGCCCATGACCGCTCATACTATTAAGGTCGATTACGGCGGAATATAGTGAGCACGGCGCACATTGTCAACAAATCAGTGGGAAACACCTTCGATCAAATAATCCATCTAATTAATTTTCTATACGCAGGCTCCATGGCCTGCAATCTGCTCATGCCGCCTATTCGGGAAGACCTTCGCTGAAGCGATCCGCTAGGGCGTCGCCACCGGTTGAACGCCAAGCACACCCTGCACTGCACTCCATTCGAAAGTGAAGGGCTCCGGCGTCCGCTTCGGCAATGCGGCCAGTTCGGCCTTCAACCGATCGGCCCGCGCGCTGCTCATCGGATGCGTTGAAAGCCACTCGACACGCCCCTCGTCCTTTTCAGCAAGCTTCTGAAAGAACGTGATCATGCCGTTGGGATCGATCTTGGCGCGATAGACCAGCTGCAATCCCGTGAGATCCGCTTCCGTTTCCTGCGCGCGGTCGAATTTCAGCGTCAGCAATTCGACTCCGACCTGCCGCATTAACCCGATGAGCCCCTGCTGATCGCCGACGATGATCGCGACCGCCGCCATCACGCCCATACTTTTCACAATCCGCTCCAGCCCATGGCGCTGCAACACATGGTTGAGCTCATGCCCCAACACTCCCGCCACTTCTTCTCCGCTGTCCGCCTTTTTCATCAAGCCGGTAAACACGACGACATAGCCGCCCGGCAGCGCAAACGCATTGACGATATCGCTCTTCACTACGGTCACTTGAAACTTGTAGGGGTTGTCCGGAATCTGTTCGACCAACCGCTGCGTCATCTCTTCGACCGCCTTGACGGCAGGGCCCTCTTTCATCACGTCTTGATGGCTCAGAAAATCTTTGTAGGCCGCTTCGCCGAGCTTCTGCTCCCACTCGACTGGCATTCGACTCACCGCCATCTCCACCAACAGATCGGCCCCGAACCACAGCCCCAGCGCTACAGCCAGGATCGAACCGGCGACAGTCCCCCAGGTGGCGCGATGCCGGCGGCGCACCTGCCGCACGCGTTCGGCCGCCTGCTCGAACGGTTGACTCAAGTGATCCGGCGCCGCTTCACGGAATGCGCGAATGAGATCGGGGTGCTTGAGATACAACGTGCGGGCCTGGGCCTGCTCCCCCCATTTCAAGACGAGATGATCGTAATCCAGCCCACCTGCGGACACCGCCAGCCCCGTAAACAGCACATGCTCAGATGGAGAAGTCGACACTGCCGGCTCATACGTTACCGTCAGCCCGTCGCTTTCAATCTGGACCAGGCAAGGAGCCCCGGCAGCGGGAAACTCCTCACCGAAGCAGAGGGCGTTGGGAGAAAATGGGGTCATCGTAGGATCGATTGACTCGTCAATGGCAGGGCTCTTGCGCGGATGCTCAAAACGACAGCCAACAAGGCCGCAGGTGAGAGACAACCGCAGGCGTACCCTCTGGGGTACGTTGAGGATTGAATCGAACCGAGAACGCAGTTCGCTGGCGTTTTCAGCATCCGCTATTCAGACACCGGAATGAATTGTCGTATCCACGACCCAAACCCGCCCGGATTGCGGCTTTGGATATAGACGATCCCCGGCCCGCGGAATCGGCAGACTAGTCCTTCACCGGACGTAAAGCTGGCCACCCAACCGGAGGCGGCTTTCTCGATGTTGTACGATGTCGTCGCCGACCAGGCCACGAGATGGCTGTTATCGACGATGTATTCCTGGTCCGGCCTGAGTTCGATCTTATGGATCGCGCCGAAACTGTTCAGCGCCAGCATTCCCTTGCCGCCAATCTTCAGAATGAAAAATCCTTCGCCCCCCAGGAGCCCGCGGCTCAGACTCTGCATCTTGCTTTCGATGTTAATGCCCTCGGCGCCCGCTAGAAACCCGTCCTTCTGCACCATGTATTCGTTCACGCCGTCGAGATCAAGCAGGACGATTTCTCCCGGCACCGTCGGCGCCAGCAACACCTCGCCGGGCCCACGACTCGCCCGCAACGTCTGGAAGAAGAATTTTTCTCCCGTCAACAGCTTCCGCGAGAGCGCGCCAAGAAAACCGCCCTCCATCTTGCTTTCAACGTCTATCGTCGGCGAAGAGGCAACCATCGCGCCCGATTCGGCTTTGAGGTGTTCCCCGGCCGCCAACTCAATGCGCACCATCGGAAAGGCCCCCGGATACAGAATTTCGCTTTTCATCGATCGATCTCCTGAGATAATCGCTTTGCCAGGCCAAGGAACTGTGCGGCGTGATTCTGTGGAATACCGCCCGCGCTGTCAAGCAAACCCCGCGAGCCCTCTACCGGTTGGGACGGAGCGGCCGGTCGCGGCGCGGGAACTGATTTCCCGGTGAAGCAGCCCCATCGCCGTCGAGATTCTTTCGGAACTGTCTGCGAAAGGCGCGCCGTTCATCGGGCGTCATGTTTTTCCAGCGCTGGCGCATTTCATGCCGCTCCTCCGGTGGGAGCGACCGAAACCACTGTCGCGCGTTGCGAATGGCCTCGCGCTTTTCCGGCGGCAACTCGCGAAATCGCTGGAACCGGTCGCGCAAACGCTGCTGATCGTCAGGGGACATCTGCCGCCACTCCTGGAACCGCTGCCGCGCCTCGGTCCGTTCATCGGCACTCATGTCCGACCACTGTCGCGCGCCGTTGCGCAAGCGTTCCTGCCGATCCGCCGGCAGCTGACCCCAGTCCTGATTAAATTTCTGCAACAGCTGTTGCTCCTGCTGGCTCAGCTGGCTCCACGGCACCTGTTGAGGCTCAGCCTGAGCCCAGGCCGCGAGGCTCCAGCCACACAGCAGAATAATATTGAGGACCAGTCCCATCATCGCTTCATCTCTCGCGTGGGATCGATTGGACGAACGCTTTGCCGATCAGGCCCGTCACGGTTTTCCGGTCGATTCGTTCGCGGCGGTTCCTGCGCCGGTCCGGCCTGCTGGCGCTTCTGAGGAGCCACGGTCTCGGCACTCGACAATTCAACGGCATGAAACGGATCGACCCATCGGCCATCGCCCATGTGCCAGTTTCCTAAAAATTCCAGAAAGTCGGCATCCGGAGTCTCTGTGGACTCAGGCGGCGCGGCAGCCGTCGATACCGCCGCCCATAGCAGCGCGGCGCCTACCAATCCTGTCCATGCATAGCTGCTACCCTGCCTGGTCATCATCGGCCAGCCAATGGAAAAATTCGAGATCTTCGGCTAGCTCGACATTCTCGACAGACGTGACGAGCTCGAAATCGTCCAACGGCACCGCCGCATGCTGAAGAGGCGGCGCCGGTTGCATCCAAAGCAGCAGGGCCAGCGCCGCAAGCGAGGCGACCGCCAGGCCGGAGGCCCAGGGACGCCAAGAAAACCGGCGCGCCCGCGCGTCCAGCGCAGCAAGCCGTCCCCGCTGCAGCCGAAGAGCGGCCGCAGGGTCCACTTCGCCGACGGCACGGTCCAATACCCCTTTGACCTGCCGGACAAATTCCCGATCGTCGCGAGGCAAATCCTGATTCATGGCCAATGATTCCCCAACACCGTTCGAAGCGTGTGAACCGCCCGGAAATAATGCGTCTTCACGCTCCCCTCGGAACAGCCCATGGCCGCCGCTGTCTGCGCCACATCCAGTTCTTCCCAGGCCCGCAGCAAAAAGGCTTGTTGCTGTCGAAGCGGCAGCGCGCGCAACGCCGCATCAAGCGCCGCCGCGGCCTCCTTCGTCTTTAGTTGATGGTCTGCCGCCGGAGTCGCCGTATCAGCGATTGCGGCCAATGGATCGTCAGATTCGTCGCCGTCATCGGCCGGCCTTAGCCAGAGACGCCAACGGTTGCGGACTTTCGCCCGCCGATACCAATCGCGAATCTTCGACTGCAAAATCCGATGGAACAACGGCCCCCATTCCGCTTCGTCGCGCGTGCCGTACAGTTCGACCAGCTTGAGCATGGCCTCCTGCACAAGATCGAGCGCCTCGTCATCGTGTCCCGTGGCAATCTGCGCCATCCGGAACGCGCGGCGTTCGATCTCGGCCAAAAATCGATCAAGCGCCCTTGTCTCCTCCAGAGTCGCGATCCTCCCGCCCAGGTAACATTGGCCGCTGCCGGCTGGCGTCACTCTATGAGAGAGTGCCATAGGCGGCCCCTCACTTCGAACCGGCAATACACGATCCTACCCCCTGCAACTGATTGTCATGAGATCTGCGCTCTAGGTCAAGACACGGACTTCCTTCAACTCCTCGCCCAAGAGAATTATTCATGTATCTCTGAACGTGTTGAGAAGCCGGGCGTTGACACCGATTGGCGATGTGACCCTAGCAATCGACCGAGCCCTGACTGTGTGATGACAGGCGAATCCGGCGAGGTTACTTCGACTTCGAAGCAGGTTTGGCAATGACGGCTGCGGGTTGATTGGCGGGAATAGACACGACGACGTCCTGTTCAGGATCCGCATCTTGATCCTTGCCATCGTGCCCTACGCTGTACATGACTCCTCTCTTGAGATTGACCAGCATCGGAAGGCCCGTATAGGGATCGTAAAAGCGTTGACCGGCTTTGGCGATCCGCGCCAGCAGATCGGCATCCTGCGGGCCGCGTCGCAACCAGGCTTGCAGACTCGCCAGGCGAAGACGCGCATCGAGATCGATCACCAAGCCGTTGTAATGGTCCCAGGCCGGAAGCGGAGCAATCCCGATGATGTTCTCAACCGGATTCGTCACATAGTCCATGACGCCGGCCGCCGGATATTTGATGTACGTGGAGCGCTTCGGCATGGCGCTATACCGGCCTTCTCCGGCCGCCTTATAGGACGATTCGTAGTACTCGGCGTAGTCGTTGAATCGCCGCTGTTTCGGCAGCGGAAGCATGCCGGCCACGCGGACATGGAGCGGCACCTCGTCGCCCCGATCAGCATCGAGTTGCGACTCGTACGACTTCGCCGCCAAGGCCAGCTGACTCTGCATCGGCCACCGCATCGACGACTCGACCGGATCGAGCGGACGAAGCATCTTACTGATCCGAGGGAGGGCCTTCCCATCGAAGTCCGGATTGACCAGTAATCCTGAGGCGACCGCGATATCGTCGTTGAGCGCTTGCAGCGCCAGCATTTTGACCGGGAGCGTCTTCGCCTGGCCTAATGTAGTCCGCCAGGCTTCCATGTCGCCCTCCAGCCGCTCGACTCCGGCCTCCGTGCTGCCGCCTGGGCTAAACCCTTCCGCCACGTGCAATCGATGCGCAAAGAGGATCGCCGCGCAGGGTGGGGTGACCGCCTGACCATGTCCCCAATCCTCAAACGGCATCTTGAGCCATTGCCGGTAACGGCCGAGAGGCGCTGTCGCTTGGTTCGTCCAGCCTTTCAGGCTGTTCGCTTGTGCCGTGAACTGCCCCGCCGGATCCGCCGACCGGTACCAGCCCTGCGCCACACTCGCCGACGCGTTCGTCCGATTGGCTCTGGTCATGCCTTCGTCTCCGCCTTGGCAAACCGCGGCCATCTCTCCATCCTTGGCGTCCGACTTTCGTTCATACCCCGCCTGAACCGGATCCGCCGTCGCCGCCGCCTCGAATCCGAGCAGCAGCAAGTATCCGTTTTTGCTGGAATCCGTCAGGGCGCGTTGCGGTGGCGTCGTCAGGCTTTGAAACGCCGGACTCGGCTTTTCTTCCATCGCCAACCAGGTCAAACCCACTGCTCCAATGGCCATCGCCACGATGGCCACGGACAACACCGCCAGCCCCACAATCGATGTCACCAGTGTGTGCGTTGTCGAGAAGCAGGAACCGATGAACAACGACAGGCTCATACGGGCGCGGGACAGCCTTGCACTCAACCGTAGACGCGGCTTGGGAACAGCCGTTCGCTCAATTGTCTGAGTCCGTGCCTGCGTTCCCGATGATTGAAAGAGCACATCGACGGCTGACGCCGCGGGCGAGAGCGCGGGCGAACCTGCTGGCCATTCTTCTTGAACCTCTGGAGGCGGCGGCGGCAGATGCACGGGCTCGGTCATTTTCCGATCAATGAAACGAATCGTCTCACTGGTTCGGACCCACTCCTCTTTATCCTGCGCAGCTGGCGGAACCGGCATCGCAATCTCAACAACCGTCGATTCCAACTGAGAGGCAATACCAGTGGGGACTGCCAGAGAATCATCGATTGGCGGGATGACGACCGGGGCTTCGGAAGCCGGCTCAATCGACGGTTCTTGCTTCTCAATCAAAGAGTGGTGAGTGTGGGCCGCCACTTCGCCGGTCTTCCCCTGCGAGCGAGAACTCTCTTCAACCAGAGATGTCTGCGCCGACGAGAA
Source organism: Nitrospira sp. (assembly GCA_020846195.1). Classification (GTDB taxonomy): domain Bacteria; phylum Nitrospirota; class Nitrospiria; order Nitrospirales; family Nitrospiraceae; genus Nitrospira_D. The sequence goes on along the minus strand of JADLEJ010000009.1, from coordinate 13,886 downwards.
ATTCGCCGCAAGCTCCGTGGAGATTGGCGCCGTCGATGACTCTTGTAAGGATGCGGCCTCCAAACCGAGCCCTCGGTCGCGAGAAACGCCTTCCGAAGATTTTGACTCAGCAGAGATCGCAGGAGCCGGCTTGGTCACCATCGACAACTGGTCGACGAGTGTCTGGAGGACCGGTAACAATTCATGCGGCAATATAGGAGGAGGCGGCTCCGCTGAGACGGAGGCCACGGAAGCCGGTTCCACGCTCACGACCGGTTCAGCCTCCCCGATTAATTCCAGGGCGACAGGCTCCGAGGCGATAGACTCCGGCTCTGCTTGCTGGACAATGTGAAAATCATCGGAGCGAGTTGGTGAATCGCCACCGACCGGCACAGGACTGACAACCGGGGACGTCTCCACCGGCGTGTCACCTAACAACGTCGTGTCATTGGACTGCGTTCCCGCTTCAGCAAGATGCGCATTCACCTCAGCATTCACGGAGTCTAGAAAACGGAACGACGGCTCCTCCGGCTTATCCGGATCAACTTCGATAGGCGGGATTTCTTCAATATGAACCGTTGCGGATGCTGCCGATGCTTCGTCAACCGCCATGACTCGCGCCACGTCCTGAACAACCTCTTGAACAGGAATATCGACAGGTACAGCCAACTCGGCAGGAGCTTCTGCCGGTGGCTCAACGACCGACTGCAGCGCCATCTCCGGGGATGGAGTCGCAACCGGCGTTTCCTGAATGTGATCCCAAGGCATCAAGGATACATCCGACATTGCGAGGCCGGCAGATACCGGCCTCGCCTCTAGCCCCTCATCCGCAATGACACTTGTCGTCTGTTCTCCCTGAAAGACAGGAGTGGCCACTGTTGCATTCTGAGCGGCGGCTTCGCCAGCAATCTCAACTGATGCAACAGAACGCTCACCTAAGGACTCGGCCTCTCGGATCAGAACACCCTCCGCAGATGAAGTCGAAACTGGTGGCGTCTCCTGAATGTGCTCCCAAGGCATGGGGGACAAAACCGGTGCCGGTTCCTCCACCACATCAAAGGCGACACCAACCGCCAGTTCTTCTGGAAGGGCAGAAGTACTCGCGAGGTCTTGAGGCAACACTGATTCTGTCGGTACAGGAGGGTCGATCGGTGAAGCATGAGCCAGAGAGTCGTGCGGCGCTGGAGACGACGAGCCGAACGTCCACGCACTGTTGAAAATTGAGGCCCACGAAAACTTCCCGATCTCTGGGCTCGGCGCGGGAGCAGGGAGACTCTCCGGTAGCGACACCACTTCGTCTGCTGGAACAGACAGCGCCTCGTTCGACGCGAGGCCGCTCAACTCGGGAGGCGTTTCTATACCCTCAATGGCCTCAGATGTACCTTGATCGCTGGCTTCAGCAAGGACTGCTTCCTGAAGTTGAGCCGGGAGGGGTTCGGGCGTCGTTGCCACCAGAGCGATCGACTCTTGAGTGAATCCTTCGATACCAATCGAGGATTCCTGCACCTGCTCCCAAGGCATAGGCAACCGCACGAACTCAGCCGGCCTATCCGATAGTTGTTCTTCCAAGGAGGGAACCGCCTGAGACGGTTCCGGCAACGGCGAATTAGAACTCGCTGGTTCAATAGCCGCCACATCCGGGGCCGACCAAGCCACATCTGGCGAACATTCTTCGGTTGTGACTAACGACAGCGTTGTCCCAGTCTCGGTCAATAGCGACGGCTCTTCTTCCCGCTTTTCTTCTGACAGCTCAGAAACTATCTCGTTAACTGGCAAGATTTCCGGCGTGGGCACAGAGGCACCCTCCGCATCCTGGGCGGTCACGGAAAGCGATTCCTCGTCTGATTGAGGAATTGCAACCGTTGCTTCCTGAACCTGCTCCCAGGGCAATGGAGCGGAGAGAACGTCCGATGTGGCCCCTCCCAGCATACTGGGGGCATCCGATTGAGAAACCTGCACCCCTTCAGCTACGCAAGCCCCCTCGTTCGCAATAACACTTTCAAGATCTTGCGGCATTGGCAATGAGGCCGCACCTTGCTCTGAAGCTGGCGCTACACTAGCCTCACCCAACGTCTCCTCATGTATTAGCGAACGATTGGTGGGCTCTGTGTCGTGAAGAGCGATCAGAGATGAACTTTCACTACTTGAAATCGGAAGAGAAGGACTGAAATTCAGCTCCACCGGAACCTGTTCAGTGAAAGCGGCCTGCGCCGTGAGCGATTCCTCCACGGGTGGAGGAGCAAGCGGCACTACAGATAACTCGCCTGACGGTTCAAGCAGTGCCGCTGACGATGAGACCAAGTGATCCGGTGTCTCAGGCGAGGAACTTCGAGCTGGCAATTCCGACGGATTCGCAGACAGGTCATCCCACGGCATAACGCCAGACACCGGGTCGGCCGGCATGATCGAGAGATTCGCCGCTAGGAGTTCCAGCGATTCAACCGCCGCAGACAGTGTCGAGGCTTCATCCTGATTCGAGATTGGCGCAGGCGATGGACGGACGATTAACTCCCCTGTCTGCGCATCGAAGAGTGAGGCGAGACGAAACGCGGGGGGACTCGCCGGGGCAAGCTCGCGAATCTTGGCATACAGTTCAGCCGGTAAAGCTGGACGATCAGGGTCAGGATCTTCGACGAGAATATCGATAGCCTTGGCAAACTCTTCTGACGCAGCGAGGGCATCGCCCTTTTCCTGGTATACCGCCCCCAGCTTTTCAATGAAGGGAACGCACCGAGGACCGGCTGCGAGATACTCGCGGAGCAACGATTCAGCCAGCCAGTAATCTTGCCGTTCAAGCGCCTCGTTTGCCAGCGACTCGAACGCCTGCCTCGCCGGCAAACGGCTTCCGAGCCGAAGATGGAGCGTGGCAAACAACCGGCGTGCCTCCATATTCGAAGGATCGAGCGCCAGCAATTCTTTCAGCGCGGCAGACGACCGCCCATACTTCCCCGCATTCATTTGGGTAATGGCGTCTTCGAGAAGGGCGGACTTCTTGCTGTACCCGATCACACCCCGCTTGTGACCACGGGGCGGAACCTTCTTGTCGGCTTTGAGTGGAGTTTTCTTATCAGCACGCACGATAGTAACTCTAGCAGATCACAACAGGGTTATAGGCCGCACCGGTGGCCGATTTGTACCAATCGAGGATACTTCGGCAATCATTCCATACACAGAGGCCAAACTGGCCACGAGCCTGCAAGCAAGATGCCCTCTCCGCATCCTAAAACCCTCTGTGCAACCTGTTGAATTACTATTGCGCTTGTCACGCGCTTTTCGATGCGGCCTCAACCGATTCTCCATTTTTGAACAGAAGAGCGGAATTCTGTTCAAACCAGTCTTTGCACCCAATCCGCATCATGCGCAATCTGCGCGGAGTGCATCCGCATGTCGTCTCCACTAAGACCTCAATAGAACAGAAGCTCTGCAAACCTTCAGAAATGGAGCAGAAGCTCCGATAAGAGAGGCACGGAGTGGGTGTGTCTCATTCCTCGCTTGCTCCCTTGCCCTGGGAGGACGGGAGCGTTGTCACGATGCCTGAAACACGGAGCCTATTCTGATGAAACGCGTGATTTTGACCGAACTGCTGCCGGGAATGGTCCTCGCCAAGCCAGTCACGAGCTCAGCCGGATTACCCGTGGTTGCTGAAGGGGCCGTTCTCGATGATGTGATGATCGCACGATTCAAAAAACTGGAGTTGGTCTCCGTGTATGTCGAGGGAGAGGCGGGAACGGCCGGCGGCAAGACTCTGGCCGAGCTGGAAGCCGAACTGGAGCATCGATTTCGACACGTATGCCAGGATCCGCTTCAACAGACCATTCTGACTGCGCTGCAAGAACATCTTCATAGCACCCACGGAACCGCCGATCTTGAGAAAGGGGCGTCTGCGTCATGAGTCCATCCGCGGCAACTGACTTTCGAAACCGCATTGAACAGCTTGGCGACTTGCCGACGTTACCGCATGTGGTGCAAAAACTCGCCTCCATGATCGGACGGCCGAATGTGTCCGCAGAAGAGATCGGTTCCTTGATCGAAAAAGACCAGGTCCTCGCGGCAAAGGTGCTGCGCCTGGCTAATTCTCCCTTTTACGGATTCCCCTCCCGCATCGCATCGGTTCCTCACGCTGTCGTCGTGCTGGGACTGAACGTCGTCAAAGGACTGACCCTCTGCGCGACGGCCCACGACATCATGAAAGACGCCGGACTTGACCAGCTCTGGCGGCATTCATTGGGCGTCGCCATTACCGCACAACTGCTGGGGAAACGGCTGGAGATGAAGAACGTCGAAGAAGTCTTTGTCGCTGGATTGCTACACGACATCGGCAAAGTCCTTCTGTATGTGAAATGGCCAGATGTGGGGAAAAAGATTAAGGCGGCCAATCCGTCTGGCGACCGTCCAATGATGCAAGTCGAACAAGATCTGTATGAAGTGTCTCACGCCGAGGTCGGAGGCTGGCTGGCCAACGCCTGGCATCTGCCGGCCTCGCTGCGTGAACCGATCCTTTTCCATCACCAACCGGGAATAGCGCAGGATGCCCAGCTGCAAACTGCCGTCGTGCATGTCGCCGATGTGCTGGTCAAAGGCATGGCCTGCGGAAACCCAGGCGACCAATGGGTTCCCTCCCTCTCCCGCCAGGCCTGGGATCTGGTCGGGCTCGATACAGAATCGCTGGCCGGATGCATCTCCAGAGCCTCAGAAGAATTCATGGCAATCGACGACTATCTATGACGAAGTCCACTGCGGCCCAGCGTGTTCTAATTCTTCACAACGACCCCGGCGAAATTGCCGCTCTTTCCGGCATCCTTACGAAAGCCGGCTTTCAGGTCGTTGGCGGTGACTTGAACACCATTGCGTTGCATGAGCTTGTCCACAATCCCCCCCACATCATCGTGGCCGCTGAGGGGACGAGCGGCCGGTCGGTAGAATCGCTCACCAAGCATCTTAAGAACGATCCCTTTCTCGGGCGCCTGCCATTGATCGTGCTGATTCGCGACATCCGTCTCAATGATGTCGATTGGGGCAGCGTCGACGTCGATGACTATATCTGCCTTCCGTATCGTCCGGACGAAATCGTCCACCGTGTGCGCCTTTGCTTGAGCCGGTTGACCCGGTCGCTGGACGCCAACCCGCTCACCCGGCTTCCCGGCAATACCAGTATCCTGTTCGAAACCACGGCCCGCATTGAAAGCGGGAAACCCTTCGCGCTGGCCTATCTCGATGTCGATAACTTCAAATCGTTTAATGACCGATATGGATATGGTCGCGGTGACGAGGTGCTGGTGGTCGCCTGTCGCATTCTCACGACAGTCGTCGGAGAGCTCGCCGGAGTAGAAGGGTTCGTCGGCCATGTAGGCGGCGACGATTTTGTCTTCATGAGTCATCCCGATCACATCGACGCGATTTGCGAAACGGTGATTAAGCGGTTCGATCTGGTGATTCCCGATTTTTACGATCGCGACGACCGGCTGCAAGGCTTTATCGACTCTGTCGATCGCAAGGGGAATCGAGAACGATTTCCCATGATGAGCTTATCCATTGCGGTCGTGACAAACAGTCATCGGCCGATTGATCACCCCGGCGACGTCAGCAGAATTGCGTCTGAACTGAAGAAGGTGGCAAAAGCCCACAAAGGAAGTGTGTTTGTAAAAGATCAGCGTGGGACTGACATCGCCGCGAAGGATGAGGCCGCCTAGTTCGAGTCAGGCAGGGGAACGGTCGAGCGTTCAAGAATAATGACGGGGCCGTGACAATGGCAAGAGCGGTCCCGCTGCATCGTTACTGACAGAGATCGAAATCGTCGCAATCCTCTGCGGTAAATCGCGGACCTATTTCATAGACATACCCAGACGGATAGGTCATCCCGCCCTCATGACTGGCCGTGCACTTGCTCAATACTTGTCCGCAACGCAAACAGTGCTGAACGCCTTCCCAGGATGGATGTCCGGCGAGGTGCTGAATCGGCTGGCCGACTTCGGCGAAGTCTTGAGGGAGGAGAACCTTGCGAACTTCCGCGACCAACCGATGGGCATGATCTGCCGATTCCAGTTCAGAATCTTCCAACACCAGGACTAAAAGTCCAAGCGCTCGAACAGGATCGCCATTGGCTTCCTCAAGAAGCCGGTGGGCAAACGCCTGAACTTTTGTTTGAAGCCGCTGAGAGTCCATGATTTAAGCCTTCGTATTTCTCGTGTTCTTCCCTCTATCGGATGATTCGAGAGAATCCATGAGATCAATCCACCTGAGCACGCCATACGGTCATGAATTTTCTCGCAAGTGCAAGGTCGCAGGTTCCATGCCATTCGTTTGAGGAAGCCGCCTGATCGCTCGAATGCCTCTCTATTCATTCGCTCCTGCTACGGAATCCCTTCAACGCTCTCTACTCAAAACAAGAGCGCCGTCATATCCGCCCACGCGCAATGCCTCGCATCTCTAGGGTCGTTTGGAAATGCGCGATAGAGCCATAATAATCAAAGAGATGTATTGACTGGCCATCGCATATAGACAATGATGGCTCGGCTTCGCTATGAGTAGTGTGCTTTTCACCTTCATGTGGCACACCAGCATGTCTGATCGCTCCAGCAGACCGCGTCACTCAGCCGATTGGCTCAATCACTCCTTCGCCTCTTCTGCTGTTCTTATTCGGACACGCCGTTCGCAATTCTTGGCACTCCAACGCGACTATGATCGGGGAGTTCCGTCAGTTCATATCACGGCGCATTGCGTGGGTTCCGAGGTCAGAAATCTTGAACCTCGAAGCCTCTTACCTCATTGACCCTTTACCCGAGGGAGGACGTCCATGGATACATCGCCCGCTGCTGATCTCCTGCAGGATTTTTCTCTCGTCACAAAAAACTTTGAGCATCTGGGACAACGGCTCTCGGAAGTGGCCGAACAAGTTAGAACCACCGGCGCGCTCCCGTCTGAAAGCTTGATCGAAGAAATCGCCACCTCCCGGCGGAACTTCACGGACCTCAGAACGCGGGCCATCGAACTGGTCGGGCTGATGTCGGAAACCCCGAACGCCGCCGCAGAAGAGATCGGGTCGATGAAGGAGCTTGAGGCGCTGCTGCACGTTGCCGCAGAAGCCCAGCGCAAACGCGCGCAACACGAGAAAACGCGCATGCGCGCATTGACCGTACTCGATCGGCTGCTGTCACTCGTGCATCGCGACCAACCGGACTTCGCGCCGCTCAACGAATGCCAGGCAAAATCCCGCGCCTTGCGTGAAACCATTCATGACCACGCCGGCCCTGAGCCCCACCCGGACGTCGCCGCGCTGGCTCAAGGGCGCCACCCTTTCGCCGAACTCCTTACACTCACCGAAGGGTACAATGACCTCGATGACGATCTCTGGCTCTTGCTCAAACATGCCGTGGCTGAAAACTTCGGGAAGTCATTAGCCATGAGCGCAGCGCGAGGGAAACTCTGCCCCTCACCCACAAGGATGAACCCCGAACACCAGCCGGATGAGTTTCGCAACGGAATAAAAACCCCTGTGGTGCCGGCCACCTTCACCGATGGAGAAAGCGGATCTCACTGAAGATCTCGGCTCCGCACACCAGAAGCCGGGCACAATCATCTTTCCCCTGCCCCACTTAGCGCATTGGCTATGCAGATCTGACTCTTGCGCGAGTATCGCCGCTCAAAATACCCGCTCCGGTTGTCTCATCCGCTTTCGTGTGATAGCTTGCACGTGACAGGGATCCTCCTCTCCAGCAATTCACTATCTTATTGAGGCTGCGTGCTGACTGACCGATTGCCGAATGCCCACCGGCGCACTCCCTCAAAATATGTCTGGCTCATGTTGGCAGCGGCGCTCTCTGCTTGGCCCCTCCCACCGGTAAGCTATGCAGAAACCGCTGCGTCCGCATCCAATAAGATCACGCTCGACTTCAACGAAGTCGAAATTCCAGTCTTTGTTCGCTTCATCAGTGAATTGACCGGCAAAAACTTTGTCCTCGATGAAGCGATCAAAAAGCTCGGCGGGAAAATTTCCGTGTTCTCGCCGACCAAGGTCACGCCAGACCAGGCCTACAGCATGTTTGTGGCCGCGCTGGAAGTCAGCCGGATTGCCGTCGTCCCCAAGGGCAGCGTCTATCAGATCGTGCCGATGGGAGAACTCCCCCCAGAACGCGGTGTCTACGTCTATAAACTCAAACATGCCAACGCGACCGATCTGGCAGCCGTTCTGACCAACCTCGTCGCTCGATCCCAAACGGTCGCGCAAACAGCCCCTGGGGCCAGGCCGCCCCTGCGGCCGCTGACAGAATTCGAAGCGCCCGTCCAAGTGTTTGCCGACAAAGCCACCAATTCCATTGTGATCAGCGCCACAAAGTCGGCTTATAGCCGGATTCAATCGGTCATTCGCGATTTAGACACCCGCAGGAAACAAGTCTTTGTCGAGGCCGTGATCTTGGAAGTGCAGGTCGATCGCCTCCGGCAGATCGGCACCGACCCTGTGCAAGTCCTCGGCGCTGGCAAATCGGGCGCCGTTCAAGGCATCGCCGGGTTCAATCGCGCCCCGGAAGACCTGGCGGCCATCGCCCAGACCATCAGCGGCGTGGCCTCAGGAGGCTCCGTCACCGTTCTCAATACGGTCAACATCCGGGCGTTTCTGAACCTCTTGATGAATCTCACGGACACCAACATTCTGTCGACGCCTCAAGTCTTAGCCGCCGATAATCAGAAAGCGAAAATCGTCGTCGGTGAAAACCGCCCATTCCCCACCGGACAAGCTCAAGGCATCACGGGCGGCACGCTGGTGACCATCGAACGCAAAGACGTCGGCGTCACGCTGGAACTGACCCCGCAAGTCTTGGAAGACGACCTGATCCGCCTGGAGCTCAAGCAGGAAATCACCGCCATCGCCGAGAACGTGGCCCAGACGATCGGATCGGGCACCTCCTCCATTCCGGTCGGGCCCACGACAACCAAGCGTTCGATGGAAACCACGACCGTCGCAAGAGACGATCAAACCATCGTGGTGGGAGGACTCGTTCGAGACAACGTCACGCTGAGCGAACGAAAGGTCCCGTTCCTAGGAGATATTCCATGGCTGGGTTGGCTCTTCCGCTATCAAAGTAAACAGACCGAGAAGCTCAATCTACTCGTCTTTCTTACCCCGCACCTGATTCGCGATGAAAGCGATGTTGCCGAGCTGAGCCGGCGGAAAGCGAAAGAACTCAATACCCTGCAGCGCGACAACCGGATCGAAGAACCTACACGATTGAAACAAGACGTCATCGAACATCTCGAGCGACCAGCGCCAGCTCCTATCGAGCCTGCATCCCCAACCCCGTAACAGCCTCCTAACGGATAGCCCCTTCTCTCCGCGCCCCCTCCTCCGAGGGATAGTCGCGCAACGCCTCGGCCAGCTACGCTATCCCCATACACTCGGAGCGCACATGGCTCACCAACTCCACACACGGTCCACCGATCGCTTTCCCGTCTCCTATCCTGTCGTGTTTGGCGGCGCGCCTTTTGTCGGCGAAGGCGCGCTGACAGACCTGTCGACCTCAGGCTGCGCCATCGCCTGCGACCGAACAGTGCTCTCCGGCAGTTATGTGCGGTTGAGCGTCCTTCTTCCGGACCAGTCGCCGTCCCTCGCCATCGACTTGGGAAAAATCCGTTGGGTCTGCGGCCAAGTCTTCGGCGTCGAATTCATCCGCCTCCCCACCGTCGCCCACCAGCAACTCGACCGGATCATCTGGGCCCGCTTCGTCCATTCCCTTAGCCGCCTGTCGATGGCCTGCCCCGCACCCGGGACGCCTCACGAACGCCAATACTGATCGACCGTGGCGCGAACTTGTTCGGCCAGGGCTTTCGAAGCGGCGCTGCGATAGCCGCCTCGCCTCCACAGAAGTCCGACTCCCCGTTTGAGAGTTGGGCCTGTCAGCGCAATGACACTGAGCATCGGATCGCGGCTGCGCCCGAGCGAGAAACGCGGCAAAATCGTGGCCATCGCGCCAGAGCGGATGGTGGCAAGAATCCCTTCGATGGAATTCATTTCAATCGCGATCCTCGGGGCGATATTGGCCGCGCGAAAGCTGCCGTCCACCAGTTGCCGCACGCAATACGCAGGCGACAGCAACACCAACGGCTCGCCAGCCAATGCGGCGAAGGCCACGCGCTTGCGCCGCGCGAGGCGATGCCGACGGGATGCGATCAAAACAAAATCGTCTTCGAAGAGCCGCTGGGTCTCCAAGCCCTCGGAGGCCGCCGGATTGAATCCAACGCCCACATCCAACAGGCCGTCAAGCACGCCTTGTTCAATTTCAGGACCGGACAGCTCCTCCAGCTTGAGCGAGATATTCGGATGTCGCGCCGAAAAACTCGCGACGATGTCAGGAGCCAAATAGGCATGGACCGTCTGCAATACCCCCACGGTCACGGCGCCGCGATGCAACCCTTCTTCTTCGGCAATGGCCGCAAGCGCCGCCTCGATTTCGCGCAAGGCGCGGGTGGCGTGCCCGCGAAAGATCTCACCGGCCCGCGTGAGCCGCACCGACCGGCCCACACGCTCGAAGAGCAGCGCCGCAACTTCCTCTTCCAGTTGCTTGATCTGCGCGGAAAGCGCGGGCTGAGAGACATGGACCTGCGCCGCGGCTTTTGTAAAATGCAGCGTATCGGCGGCCGCGAGAAAATATCGCAAATGTCGCAGTTCCACGGAAGGGACATAGCATAAGCACCGCTTATCGTTCCAGTCAGAACAAACGATTGGCCCCTTCGCAACGAGGGGCGCCATGATACGCGCCATCATCCTGAACCTGGAGAACGCACATGACGACATGGCACACTGACGCGGCCGGATCCCTCGCCAGCATTTGGCGATACCCTGTCAAATCGATGTTGGGAGAAGAGCTCAATGCCGCCGAGATCACAAAGCAAGGACTCGCCGGTGACCGCGCCTTTGCTATCATCGATCGGGAGACCGGCAAAATCGCCAGCGCGAAGCATCCGAAAAAATGGGGGCGGTTGTTCGAATGCCTGGCGCGGGTCGGATCCGACCCTCAGACAACGCCCAGCCAGCAACCGGTTCACATTACCCTCCCGGATGGCCAGCTGCTCGTAGCGGATGCGCCAGACCTTCCAGCTCTGCTCTCGGCCTTCTTGGGGCGGCCTGTGGATGTGACTCAGTCCGTCCCGGAGCAGGCCAAACTGGAAGAGTACTGGCCAGAAGTCGATGGCCGAGCGCATCACAATGCCACAACCGATGAAGCCCTTCCGCCCGGCACATTTTTCGATGCCGCCATTGTGCATCTCATCACCACCGCCACCCTCGACGCCCTGCGCGCCGCCTACCCCGCGGGACAATTCGAAACCAAGCGATTTCGTCCCAATCTTGTCGTGCGCACCGCGCCAGGAACAGCGGGATTTGTCGAGAACGATTGGATCGGGCGCACGATCGCGATTGGCGAACAGGTGCGGTTGCGCATTACCGGACCCTGCGCCCGCTGCGTCATGACCACCTTGCCTCAACGCGAGTTGCCTGAAGATACCGGCATCCTCCGCACAGCCGTGAAGCACAACCGCGCCGCCGTCGGAGTGTATGCCACCGTGCTGAATCCCGGCGTCGTCCGCCTGGGAAACCAGATCCATCTCACCTCCTAGATTCGGCTGAACGAGAGCCGGCCAGACAACCGGCTCTCGTTTCATTCCCGCCTGTTCATACCGACGCTATCCGCCATGCGAACAGCCGCAGCCTTCCACCAGCAAGACACCGACGGCCGGCGCAACTGGCCGGAGGCGGTTGACTCCGCCCGATGCTCGGGCTAGCCTGCTAGAAGCCCCTTGGCGTTCGGCCAACTCTAGTTTCATTCCGTTTGACCGAAGGAGTCGTATGGCCTCAGCCCGTCAGACCCCACCCCCCTCCCCGCCACCACTGCTCGCTGAACAGCAGCGGCTGGATGAAGATACCCGGCGCCGGCGCCATTGGAAGCGCTGGGGGCCCTATCTGAGCGAGCGGGCCTGGGGCACCGTGCGCGAGGACTACAGTCCGCACGGCACCGCGTGGGAAACGGTTCCGCACGATCAGGCCAGATCCCACGCCTATCGCTGGAACGAGGACGGAATCGCCGGCATCTGCGACCGCCACCAGATGATCTGTTTCGCCGTCGCGCTCTGGAACGGACGCGATCCCATATTGAAAGAACGCCTGTTTGGCCTCACCGGCAATGAAGGCAATCACGGCGAAGATGTCAAAGAGTGCTACTTCTATCTCGATTCCACACCGACGCACTCCTACATGAAATACCTCTACAAGTACCCGCAGGCGGCATTTCCCTACAAACGACTCGTGGAGGAAAACCGCCGAAGGAACCGCCAGGATCGTGAATTTGAGCTGATCGATAGCGGCGTCTTCGACGAGAACCGCTACTTCGACGTGTTCGTGGAATATGCCAAAGCGACTTCGGAAGATCTGTGCATCAGGATACAGGCGGTCAATCGAGGGCCCGAACCGGCCGACCTGACCCTGCTGCCGACTATTTGGTTTCGCAATACCTGGTCCTGGGGAGCGGATATCCGGCGCCCACGATTGAGGCAGGGCGATCCAGCCACGCACATGCGTGCGATCGAGACCAATCACGACTACTATGGCCGGCGGCGATTGCTGTGCGAAGGACAGCCCACCCTACTCTTCACCGAGAATGACACCAACACCAAGCGCCTCTATGGTGACAAGGAGAGCGCCCAGTATGTAAAGGACGGGTTTCACGAGTATGTCGTGCATGGCAAGAAGGGCGCGGTCAATCCAGACCAGATTGGCACCAAGGCCGCCGCGCATTATGCGTTCACGCTCGCGCCCGGCGCGACGGAAACAATCCGTCTGCGCTTTACGAATGAAGACGCCACTCCGGAGTTCAATCAGCAGGATTTCGACGCGGTATTCGACGCACGCCTGCGGGAGGCGGACGAGTTCTACGACAGCCTGGCGCCAGCCACGCTCTCACAAGATGCGCGCCAAGTTCAGCGTCAAGCGTTCGCCGGTCTCTTGTGGAGCAAGCAATTCTATCACTACGACGTCAATCGCTGGCTCAAGGGCGATCCCGGCATGCCGGAACCGCCGCGCGAGCGCCTCAGGGGCCGCAATGCCGACTGGACTCATCTCTACAACGCCGATGTCGTATCGATGCCGGACAAATGGGAATATCCTTGGTATGCCGCCTGGGATCTCGCGTTCCATTGCATTCCGCTGGCGCTGGTCGATCCGACGTTTGCCAAAGAACAGCTCGTGCTGATGCTCCGCGAATGGTACATGCATCCCAACGGACAGATCCCGGCCTACGAATGGGCTCTGGGCGACGTGAATCCGCCGGTCCATGCCTGGGCCACCTGGCGCGTGTATAAAATCGACAAGAAGCGTCACGGCACCGGCGACCGGCGTTTTTTAGAGCGCTGCTTCCACAAACTGCTGCTGAATTTCACCTGGTGGGTCAATCGCAAGGATGCCGATGGCAAGAACATCTTCCAGGGCGGCTTTCTCGGCCTCGACAATATCGGCGTCTTCGACCGCAGTGCGCCGCTGCCGACCGGCGGCCACATCGAGCAATCGGACGCCACCAGCTGGATGGGCATGTACTGCCTGAATATGCTGACGATCGCCCTGGAACTCGCCCGGGACAACCCCGCCTATGAAGACGTAGCCAGTAAATTCTTCGAGCACTTCGTCTATATCTGCCGCGCCATGAACAACATCGGCGGAGAAAAGATCGAGCTCTGGGACCGTGAAGACGGCTTCTTCTATGACGTGCTGCATCTTTCGAACGGCGAAAACAAACACATGAAAGTCCGGTCGATGGTCGGCCTGATTCCGCTGTTCGCCGTGGAAACGCTCGATTCGGAGTTGATCGACAGCCTGCCGCGGTTCAAGCACCGCATGCAGTGGTTTATCGAGAACCGGCCTGATTTTG
>JADLEJ010000008.1 GCA_020846195.1 Nitrospira sp. | reverse complement strand
TATCATGGCTAATCTTGTTCGTATCGTCATTCAATTGCCGCTTGAACTGAAAGAACAGCTGGATGCCTTGAAATCGCAAGGCTATACGACCAGCGGCTTTATTCGGGCGATGTTAGAGCGCGAGTTAAACAAGCCGGAGTTGAAGCTTGTCGCCAACAGCAGGCGGACATCGGGCAAATCGTCCTAGCCTGCCACGCGCACAAGGAATATCGGCATGAGACTCTCAGATTTAGTGCGTGATCAAAGCCCAGATCCACGGAAAAGTGTTGCCGGGCGGCAGCCAGCCTTTCCAAGCTCGCTATCCGACTCGAAGAATTCTTGCGAGGCGAGCGCCGTGCCCCTGGGAAAGACGGATGCGGGTGCGGACTGGTATGGGCGGGCACAAAAGGAAATGGTGGCGATCGAAGAGGCGGTTCGTGCAAACCGTGGGATCACGGTTGACGGGTGTCACCGATTGGCCGAAGAGCTCGTCGCGCTGCTCGCCTCAAGCGATGATCTGATTCTCTATTTGATGCAGGGGAATCGCGAGTCGTATCAGGTTGCGAATGCGATTCATGTGGCGATTCTCAGCGTGAAGATTGGGCAGGGGCTTCACTATGATTCCGCGGCGCTGGCACGTCTCGCCATGGCTGGGTTGCTGCACGACCTTGGCATGTGGCTGCTCCCTCAAGAGATTCTTGAGAAGCCCGGTTCGTTGAGCGCGGATGAGTGGGCAGAAATTCACGCGCATCCCGAGCAAGGGCGTCGTGTGGTGGCCGGGATGGGCGAGTCGTTTCACTGGCTGGCGACCGCGATCGCTCAAGAACATGAGCGATGGGATGGCAGCGGGTATCCCTGCCGGCTCAAGGGTGGGGAGATCGACGAAGTTGCGCAAATCGTCGGATTGGCCGATGTGCTCGATGCCATGATTAGTCCGCGCCCGTATCACGCGCGGATGGTCCCGCATCAAGCACTTCGAGGTTTGCTCGTTCAGCACAAGCAGGCGTTTCAACCGCGCCTGCTTAAAACCGTAGTCGATCAGCTGTCGCTTTATCCGGTCGGGACGGTCGTTCGGTTAAATGATGGGCATATCGGTGTGGTGTCCAAGGTGAACCCGCGGTTCCCGCTCAGGCCGGTTCTCCGTGTTCAACGAAGTCATGAAGGCCGGCCAACCGGCGATGCAGCGCCACTCGATCTGAGCCATGAAACGGCGACGCACATTGTTGAAGTCTTGCCGGCGATGCAGGCCGCGTAGGGGGGCAGGAGGACTCATGAGAACAACTATGCACAAATCGGCTGGATGGAGTCTGCTTTGTCTGAGCGTTGGCTTAATGGCGATGCCAGGCTGTCGGAATCCCGCGCAGTCGTCGCTTCCGCCGTCCGCGATGAGCGCCACCGCCCAAGCGCTGCCTCCGATGCCGAAAGGCGATGTGTACGCGGATGAAGCGGTGCCGACAGCGGAAACTCCCATCGAGTCCGGCGATACGCTGGACATTGTGATTCGTCGAGGGGCCGGCGAAGAAAAGTTCATGAGTGTGGTGCGGGAGAACGGGATGATCGGCGCGTCCTTCCTTGAAGTGGCGGTCGGCGGCTTGACAGCGCAGCAGGCGGAAGCCCGCATTCAAGAGCAGGTTCTCCCATACATGCGCAATCCCAGGGTGCAGGTCGTCTTGAAGAAGAAGTCCCTCAAGATCAAACGAGTATTCGTCTTCGGCGATGTCCGGAAGCCTGGCGCTGTGCCGATGCCGAGAGATATGACCGTCCTGCAGGCGCTGGCGGCGGTGGAGAACTATAACGAAACGGCGTTGCTGGAGGAAATTCGCATTGTGCGGGGATCGCTGGATCGTCCCTACATCGTAACGGCCGATTTGGCCAGAACCTTTACCTATGGCGACCTGTCGAGAAACGTTGCGCTGGAAGAAAACGACGTGATCTTCGTTCCGCGTGAGCACTTGGGCGATGCTTCGGAGGCTGCCAAGAAAATTATGCCGATTGTGCAAGTGGCGATTGCCCCATTCTATCCGGCATACCTGATCCCAGCGTTCTTCCCCACGGCGACGTTACGATAGCAAGGAGACGAGAGCTCGATGGCACAATATGAACTGAATGTAATCGACTACTGGTTGATTATAAAAAAACGGAAGTATCTGATCATCCTGGCGACCGCCTTGGTCGTCGGATTCACGATCGTCTTTTCCCAGTTGCTGCAACCGCCGCCTGTCTATGAAGCCTCGGCGCGGGTCAAATTCGATCATTCGACGACGGTCGTGCAGCAATTGCTGGAGTCGATGTCGTTCTCCAACGCCAATGACTTGGTAACCCAATCGGAGTTTATCCGCAGCTTCCCTGTCATGGAACGGGTGGCGGTGGAGCTGGGCGTCGTGCCGGAGGATCTGACCCCTGAGCAAAAGCGATCGGCTGAGCATCTCAACACGATCTACGACTTTAGCCAGCGGGTGAAGACGCAGCGCGAAGGGGAGACCAACATCATCAGGATTACGGCGGCCGCGGGAGAGGCCAGGGTCGCCGAACGGATGGCGAATCTCACCGCTGAATCGTATCGCCAGGAAAATATCGCCGCGCGCAATCGGCTGGTGACGGAATCTCGACGGTTTGTCGAAGAACAGCTGCGCGAGTTGGAAGGGAAACTGGCCGATGCCGAGGAAGCCCTGCGGGCATTCAAGGAGCGTGAAGGCCAAGTCTTTCTTACCGATGAGGCGAAGGCCGCACTGGATACCTTCACTAAACTGGAGGAACAGCACAATGCCGTGCTGCGCAACCAGGGCGAGGCGGAACGGCAGATTGCCGTGTTGAACCGGAATGACGGCACGCTGGGGCAGGACAATGTCCGCATCTTTACCGAAGAGCAGTACGCGCAATTAACAGCGCTCAATCAGCGCCTTCTGGACCTCGGGCAGGAGCGCACGGCGCTGTTGATCAATTATACGGAGAGCCATCCCGTCGTGAAGGAGATCTCGCAGAAGATTGCGGGGGTGAAGGCCGAAATGGTGCGGGAGCTGCGCTCCAAGCAAAAGACGCTGGGTGACCGAGGGGTAGCCATGGGCCAGCAGATTCGCTTGTATCGGGACCGGTACATGGCGTTCCCCAAGGCGGCCATTCAGATGAGCCGGCTGGAGCGTGAGGTGAAAGTCAACGCGGATCTTCTCGAATCGCTGAAAGTGAAACATCAGGAACTGTTGATCAAGAGCGCGGGGCAGATCGAAGAAGTGACCATTATTGCGCCAGCCATTACGCCCATGGCAGCCGTGAACGCCTCCAATATGTTGCTGAATATCATGGTCAGCTCGCTGATGGGGCTGTTCATGGGCGTCGTCCTGGCGTTTGCCCGGGAATCGTTCGATACCTCGATCGGCACCATTGAAGGGGTCGAGGAATTCCTCAAGGTGCCGGTCCTGGGCATCATTCCGCAGTTCGATCATCGTGAACTGGTGGAGCAGGCGAAGGCCGCGTTGCCGGTCTCGACGCCGCCTGCGATCGTGGAAAGCCTGTCCAGGCTGATTTGCCTGGTCGATCCGAAGTCTGTGCTGTCGGAAAGCCTCCGGTCGCTGCGCACGAATATTCAATTCGCCAGCATGGATCGAAAAGTGAAGTCGATCATTTTCACCAGCGCGGGACTTGGCGAAGGAAAGAGCACCTCGGTCATCAATCTGGCGATTACCATGGCGCAAGAAGGCCAGCGCGTTCTGTTGGTCGATGCGGATCTCCGAAAGCCGATTGTGCATCAGCGCCTTGGGTTGGATCGCGAACCGGGCCTCGTCGATGCCTTGGTCGGAACGACCTCCTGGCGGTCCTATGTGCGGTCGGCGTCGGACTTGATGCTCGGGCCGATCGGAGCGGACCGCATGATGAATACGCCCGGGCTGGATAATCTGCATGTCCTCACCAGCGGATCGGAGTCGGGCAATCCGAATGAGTTCTTGAACTTGAATAGGATCAAAGCGCTGGTCGATGAAATGCAGCAGGATTACGACATGGTGCTGTTCGATACGCCGCCGATCCTGCCGGTGACCGATGCGGTGGCGTTTAGTTCGCGTGTCGATGGGACGATTCTTGTGTATCAAGTCGGGAGGATCGGGCGGAACGCGTTGAAGCGCGCCAAATTCCTGCTGGATCATGCCCAGGCGAACATCATGGGCGTGGTGCTGACCAATGTGAAGTCGGAAGTGACTCCTGAATACGGGCTGTATCGTTACGAATACCGGTAAGTACGAGATGGGAGTCCGGATACAGTGTATTACGCAACGGTTAAACCGAACGATGTCATAGTTGTCACGGCCTTGGCCATGGTTCTCGCGCTTGGGTTGACGCTGACCACTCCGGCCGTCGGACTTCAGGCGACCATCGGCTTCTTTCTCGTCCTCATCGCCTTCACGTCGGTGCCGGCTGCGCTGTATCTGCTGATCTTTTCGATGCTGTTGTCTCCGGAAATTGCCGTGGGCCGGGTGGAGGGGCGCGGCGTCGGCGCACGCGAATTGTCGGTGCGGCTCGACGACATCTTGCTGGTCATTATCGGATTCGGATGGCTAGTCAAGACGGCGGTGTACCGGGAGCTGGCGCTGTTTCGCACAACGCCGCTCAATCGCCCGATTGCGGCCTACATGGTGGTGTGCGTTGTCGCGACGCTGCTGGGGGTTTTAGCCGGTCGCGTGCAGCCGGCGACCGGCTTCTTTTTCGTGCTGAAATATTTTGAATACTTCTTCGTGTATTTCATGGTGGTGAATCATGTGACGTCCAAGCGGCAGGTCGTGGGACTTGTCGTTGCGTTGCTGGTGACGGGCTTCATCATCAGCCTCTATGCCATCTACCAAATTCCGAGCGGACAACGGGCGACGGCGCCCTTCGAAGGAGAAGTCGGCGAGCCCAATACACTGGGCGGCTATCTCGTGTTTCTTCTTGCCGTCGTGACGGGACTGTTGATTCACCTGAAGGCTGGTCCGGTCCGCGTGGCGCTGCTGGTCTTGGGCGGATGCGGTCTGCTGGCTTTGATGGCCACACTCTCGCGTTCCTCGTATTTGGCGGGAGCGATTCTGGTGCTGGCCATTGGCGCGTCTCAGTGGAGGAAGCCGCGGGTCATGGTTCCGCTGCTGCTGGCGGTGGCGCTCTTGCCGCTCTTTGCGCCGGATAACGTGAAGACCCGCATCAACGAAACGTTTTTCGGACGCCAGTACGGCGGAGAGATTCAAGTCGGCCAAGTGGGGTTGGACTTGTCGACATCGGAGCGGCTTCGGTCTTGGGCCTATGTGCTGCAGGACTGGGTGCATAATCCGATTCTTGGCCGCGGGATTACCGGGTATGCCTGGGCCGACGCGCAGTACGTCAAGATTATCGGTGAGACCGGTCTGGCAGGCCTTCTCGGCTTTATTGCGATTATCGTGCAGGTGTGGCGGAGCGCTCGAAGAATTTATGCGGCGGAAGACGATCCGTTTGCGAAGGGGCTGGCGTTAGGCGTCTGGCTGGGTCTTGTGGCAATGCTGGCGCATGCCATCGGCGCCAATACGTTGATCATCATTCGCATCATGGAACCGTTCTGGTTGTGTGTGGGGTTGATGATGATTGTGCCGCGATTGTCGAGCGCCGAAGAGCCGCCCGCCAATGAACTGAGGCGCGCATGAACTGGTGGATCTGTTGTTACTGGCATGAGCCGGATGCGCCGATGGATCCGGTGGGGCTGGTGCGGATCTGGGCGATGGCGGATGCGCTCACAGCCGTCGGCGAGACGGTGACCGTGTTTGCCCCCCGCTATCGATCGGCCCTGGCCCCGCGCCGGTTTTGCACCGTTCCGATTGCGATGGTGCCGGGCGCGGTGATCCGTCCAATCAGTTATGCGGTCCGGGCCTTCTTCTCAGCGCTCTGGCGGGGTCTCCGCCAGCGGCCGGCGGTGGTGTATTACCGCTGGTCGGAAAGCCCGCATCCGTTACTGCTGGCGCGCCTCTTTGGCGCGACCTGTATTTGCGAAGTGAACGGCGAGCCCGTTCCTCCGTGGGGCGCCAGTGGATGGCGCAGTCGCCTGACGCATCGCCTCGCCTCGTTCGCGCTTCGCCGGTGCGATCGCGTCGTTGTGCTGACGGAAGGATTGCGGCAGCTGGTGCGGATGGAATATGGAGTTGCGGCCGATCGCATCGCGCTGCTGCCCAGCGGATCGGATCTGGCGTTGTTTCATCCACGGGAGAAGATCCGCTGTGCGCAAGCGGCTGGATTGGATCCGGCCTGTGAGTACATCGGATTTGTCGGCAGCTTCTATCAGTATCAAGGACTGGCGACGCTCCTTGAGGCGTTTGCCCGAATGCGCGCGAAACGCCCGTCCGTCCGGCTGGTGATGGTCGGCGATGGCGAACAGGCCGCCGCACTTCGCGAACAGGCCGAACGGCAAGGCCTTTCCGGCCTGATTACCTGGACCGGTCGGGTTCCCTATGAACGAGTCCCAGCGTTGATCGGCGCGATGGATGTGTGCGTGGCGCCGTTTTGCGGGGGGCGGGGAGAGACGTCGCCGGTCAAAATATTCGACTATTTGGCTTGCGGGAAGCCGGTGGTCGCGAGCGCGATTCCCTCGGTCACGGCGTTGTTTTCGCAATCCAACGGAGTTGTCTTGGTCGAGCCCGATCATGCGGAGCTTTTGGCAGACGCCGTGCTGACCGTACTGAATCGTCCTGATGACTCTCGTCGATTGGGCGCCGCTGGGCGAGTGTTTGTCGAAGAGCGGTTTGGGTGGGAGGCCATCGCGCGAGGGTTGCGCGATCTCGCTGGACAGACGGCCGGCCATCGCCAGAAGCCGCTGCGAGTCATCGTTCACAATGCCGGTGAGAGCGTATGAGTCGGGCTATTGCCGATTGCCGATTGATCGGATGGCGAGTGAAGATGGTCGACAGGGTTAGGGCAATATGAAGATTCTGGTCTATTGCGATGAAGAGCTGGGCGTCGCTGGCGGCGGAAGCCGTCAGGTGGTGGAGTTTGTGCGCGTCCTTGCGGCACGAGGGCATGCGGTGCGAGTCGTTGCGCCGAAGCCAGCGCTTAGGGCAAACGAGAGTTTCCTCTTGGAAGGGGCGAGCCTGATTGGAGTCCCTGTGGTGCGTCTTCCGATCATGAGACCCCTTCTGTATCTCATGGGCTCGGCAGTGGCCCTGTTTCTGGCCATGTGGCAGGAGAAACCGGATGTGATGCTGTGGTTCGATTCGCCCGGCCAGGTGGCGCCGCTGTGGTGCGCGCGTGCGATGCGTTGTCCGTACGTGTTGTTCGTAAATGGATTGCCGGCTGAGGAATTGACCGGTCTGTGGGGGCGCGCGCCGATTCGCGGCCTGGTGCAAGAGGCGTTGCGCTTGTCGGCGCAGCGGGCGCAGGCCGTCGTCAGTGTCTGCCGGGAGATTCCCCAATGGATGCAACAGGAGTGGAGTGTTGAGCCGGCGCGCTGCCATGTGATTCGAAACGGGGTGAACCCTGCCGTCTGTGTGCCGCGCGACAAGGCTGAAGCTCGCCGCCGCCTGGGACTGCATCCAGATCGGCCCTATATCGGATTTCTTGGAGGATTCTTTCCCTGGCATGGGCTGGATACGCTCGTGGAGGCCATGGCGCTGGTCCGGCGCGAATGTCCGACGGCGATGCTGCTCTTGGTCGGCGATGGTCAAACCAAACCGGCGCTTGAGGAATTGGTGCGGCAACGAGGCTTGGAGGAGGTCGTGTCGTTCGCGGGGCGCGTGGAATTCGATGAGGTGCCCTGGTGGATCGGCGCGAGCGATTGCTGTGTCGTGCTGCATCGCGCGGTGCGCTTCTATCCTGGAGACTCCATGAAGCTCTGGGAGTATTTGGCTTGTGCGAGGCCGGTGGTGGCGACAGCCGGAGAGGGCTATGGCGATTTTGTGGAGCGACTGGGCGCTGGGGTATCGGTGAAAGGCGACGATGCCGTGGCCTTGGCGAAGGGATTGTGCGGTCTCATCGCAAACCCAGCGGCGGCGCGCAAGATGGGGCAGTCCGGGCGCGCGGCTGTGTTGGAGGCGCATACCTGGGAAGCAAGAGCCGTTGAATTAGAGCGCGCCTTCGGGATTCGTCCCGCTGAACCAGTGCGCGAACGGGTGTGTGCGTGATGCCACTCGTCTCGACAGCCGAACCGATGCCGCTAGACGATTCTGCTGCCGCAGCGAAGCCCGGCGAAGCCCGCATCCGTCACCGAGTGCTGCAAGCGGGCGGCTGGGCCATGGCCGGGTTTGCCGTGGATAAAGGCATTGCCTTTCTCCAGCTCATGATCTTGACGCGATGGCTGCTGCCGGGCGATTTCGGATTAATGGCGGCGTCGGCGGCCGTCTTACTCGCGACGCAGATTTTCTCCGAGTTAGGGCTGGAGTCGGCGGTGATCGCTAAACGAGAGGTGACGGAGGAAGACCTGCGCGCGGCTTGGACCTTGTCGGTGATTCGGGGAGCTGTCCTGACCGTTGGTCTTTGGGGATTGGCCGATGTGATCGCTGCTGGCATGCAGATTCCTGAACTGGGTTTCTTCCTTCGCGTCCACGCCCTGGGCGTGCTGCTGCAATCGCTGCACAGTCCGGCGTTGTACGTCCTGCTGAAACAACTGGATCTGCGGCGGCGGGTGTCGTTCGATCTGAGCCGCCGCCTGGTTGAAACCGCGGCGACTGTCGGATTGGCCTGGTGGTGGCAAAGCGCCTGGGCGCTGCTGGGAGGACAATTGGTCTCGTTTCTTTTCGGATCGCTGCTCTCGTTCTGGTTTGCGCCCTGCCGCATCCGCTGGTCGTTGGATCGCGCGGCGGTGCAGAGCCTCTGGCGGTATGGGCGGTATCAGAATGTCACGGCTTGGTTTCTGTTTACGGTCATGAGTGGCGGCGATTTCGTTGTGGGCCGGTTACAGGGCGTTGAGGGGCTGGGGCAATATCAGCTGGCGATGGCGATTCCAACCCTGCTCGGCATCCGAGCCATGAGCGTCATCTCTCAGATTAGCCTGCCGACCTATGCGTTGATGCAGCAAGACCGCGCCGGCGCACTGCGGGCCTTGAGTCTGCAAATGAGTCTGACCGGTATGATTGTTGTGCCGAGTGCGATGGCCGTGGCGATTCTGGCTCCGTACCTGGTTCCGTTTGTATTCGGCCCTTCCTGGTCGGCGGCGATTGAGCCGTTGCGGGTCCTCTGCCTCTTTGCGATTGCGGCGGCTTTTTGCAGCGTCATGGCGGCCTTCCACTGCGGAGCCAATCGTCCTGATCTTCAAACAAAGATTTGGGCAGTGATGTGCGCCTGTTACGTGCCGATGGTGATTCCCTTCACGATGGCCTGGGGGCTGACAGGAGCCGCGTGGGCCTTGGCCCTGACATTTATGGTGGGGCTCGGCGCGCATTTGAAGGCCACGATGCAAATCCTGGGACTGGAAGTGGTCTCGGCGTTTGAGCCGCTACGATGGGCCGGTGGCCTTGTGCTGTTGGTGGGCTGCGGGATCGCGCTCAGTCAGGCGGTGCCGTTTTTGTGGATGGCGCAATGGCTGGGCGCCTTGTGCGGGCTGGCCGGCATGAGCTTGTATGGCTGGTATGTGTGGTCGCGCGAGTCTCTCCGTTTGCGCACGCTGTGGGGATCGTAAGGGCCTGGCCGCGAGGTGTTTCACTGTCCGGATCGTAGGCCAACGGATAGGCAGGTTGATCTGACGGTTGGAAAGGGACTATGCCGGCGATAACGACAGAACGTGTCACGAACTGCTTATTATGCGGCCGTTCCGGTGCGCCGCTGTTTCAGGGGTTGCAGGACCGGCTCTACTCCGTCGAGGGCGAGTTTGGTTTTGCTCGATGTGAAGACTGTGGATTAGTTTGGCAGAGCCCTCGTCCGGTGACGGAGGATATTCCCCACTGCTATCCGGAGGACTATGAGCCGCATGAGGGGGCGATGCAGGGCGAGGGGCCGGTCAGGCCGGCGTCCGGCTTGCGAGATGCCATGCGGGGAATGATTTTGAGCGAGGTGTTTGGCTACAGCCGACTTAAACGGCCCGAGTGGTGGGCGCCGGTGGTCGGGCGCGTGCTTGGACATGTGCCTATGCTGCAAGACCGGGCGCGATATGGCCGCGATGAGTTGTGTCCTCCTTTTGTGGAAGGCGGGACGCTGCTGGATATCGGCTGCGGCGCGGGCGGCTATCTGGCGTCCATGAAAGCGCTGGGATGGCAGGTGCTGGGCATCGATCTCTCTCCGCAGGCGGCCAGGACGGCGTGGGAGAGTTATGGCGTGCCGGTAAAGGTCGGGACCTTGGAAACGGTCGACGTCACAGACCGAAGCATGGCCATGATTACGATGGTGCATGCCATTGAGCATGTGCCCGACCCGGTCAGTCATTTGCGCCAGTGCCATCGTGTCTTGCAAGACGGCGGACGGCTGGTGCTGACGACGCCGAATGTTGCGGGCTTCATGAGCCGGTTTTTCGCCGATCACTGGATGGCGTTGGATCCGCCCAGGCATCTCTGGCTCTTCACGCCGGACACCTTGCGGGCCTGCGTGGAACGGGCGGGGTTCCGCGTCGAACGGATGCTGACGCGGTCGTTTCTCTCGCAGGTGAATTACGAAAAGAGTTTGCAGATCAGGCGTGAGGGACATGCGCGGGACAATCGGCGGCTCGGCTATGCCGGTCCGATTGCCCGTGGGCTCCATCGGCTGGAGCGCGGCCTGTTGCCGTTCTGGCGGTGGGGAGGCAACGAGTTGATGATCAGCGCAGTGAAACAAGAAGGGTAGGCGCACGTGGATCTGTCGATCGCCGTCATCAGCTATAACACGCGGGACTTGCTTCTGGCCTGTCTGCAATCGGTGCGGGACCGAACCGCCGGCGTGGCCTATGAAGTGATCGTGGTGGATAATGCGTCGCGCGATGGGAGCGTGGAGGCCGTTCGGGAGCGATTCCCTCAGGTGGCGGTGATCGCGAATACCGAGAATGTCGGATTTGCCAAGGCCTGCAACCAGGCGGCCACTGTAAGCTCGGGACGATACATCCTGTTGCTGAACAGCGATACGGTGATGCAGGCCGGTACTCTGCGAACGATGACGGCCTGTCTGGAGCAGCATCTGGATATCGGCGCGGTCAGTTGTCTGCAGCGCGATGAGCAGGGGCGGGTATTGCAATCCTGTTTCCCGTTTCCATCGCTTCGGGACCATGTGCGGCATTCGGAGGATTTGCCCGTGGTTGTCCGGTGGCTGGCCGGAGCCGTGCCGCCGATGGAATGCACGGTTTCGCAGGATGTTGAGTGGGCGAACGGCGCCTGCCTCATGATTCGCGCCGCGCTGTTTAAGCGGCTGGGCGGATTGGACGAACGGTTCTTCATGTATTTCGAAGACGTCGATCTCTGCCGCCGCCTCAGGCAACTCGGGTACCGGATACGGCATGTGGCCGATGCCGAGGTCGTGCATCTCCTCGGACGGAGCAGCCTTACCAGCCGCAATCGTCTCAATGAGCAGTGGGAGCTGAGTCGCATCCGCTATGTGGAAAAGCATTTCGCACAGCCGCGGCGCTTGTTGATGAAGGCGTGGATCGTCCTGGGAGTGTTGAGGAAATTGCTGGCGGCGGCTTGTTCTCATGCGGTCGATCGACGGCAGCAGATGAAGACCCTGAAGGCCATGTTGCGGCGGATTCGGCTGGGAGAGGATGACGCTGGCTTGGCGCATCTGTGCCAGGCGGGACTGCGAGGATAACGAGCGATGTCACAGACTATGAGCCAGCGTGAACGGTACGATCTGGAATGGAACGGCTGGAAGGCTGCGGCCGGCGCATTCGAGGGCGTCCGGCGATACGGCCAGATCAGCCGGCGCGTGGCCGCGCTCGCGCCGGGCCGGCTGCTGGATGTGGGATGTGGGGACGGCCGGCTGGCCAGGGAGATCAAGCAGGTCTTGCCTCGCGTCGTTGTGCACGGGTGCGATCTCTCGCTGGCGGCATTGGATCGCGCGCAAGGGCTGGATCGGCAGTATGCGGTGGATCTCAATGGCGAGCGCTTGCCGGAACCCGATGGCAGTCTCGACCTGGTTATTGCCAGTGAGGTGATTGAACATTTGATTGAACCGGGACGGGCCATGGCGGAATTTCATCGAGTGCTCAGGCCAGGCGGACATGTGCTGATTACCGTGCCGAATGTGGCCTTCTGGCGCTTTCGGGTAGAAGCCCTGCGCGGAGACGTGCCGTCGGTGACGGCGGACGAGCGGCACCTCCATTCCTTTAACGCCGCCTTGCTGAGCGCGCTCGCGGTTCGCGAAGGATTTGAGGTTGTGACGATGACTGGCTTGCGCCAGCGCTATGAGTCGCTGGCTGCCATGGGCTTTACTTGGTTGTGCGACACGTTGCTGTTGATCGGACGGAGAGCGTAAGCCGATGAACTACCACCTCACGAGATCTGGATTCGACCGTGCGATGCGGGAGTTTCGTCCTTCTCGCTATGAAGTATTCGGGAGCGAAGACCCTCGCTTCACGATACCGATGCACCATGCGCTGAAATGCCGGGATCGGTTCTATCTTGCCTTGCAGAGGGGATTGCGCTGGCTGCCGGAGGGATTGCAGGCGGTCGTCGATTTCGGCCCGTATCCCGGCAGCCTGTTGCGGCTCTTGCGTTTGATTGAACCGACGAGAACGGCCCGGCTCATCGGGGCCGGTCTCATGGCCAGTTCAGAGTTCGTGGCATTGATGAAGCGGGATGTGGATGTGGACATTCTGACCGTCAACTTGGATCCGGCGGCCAAGCAGTTTGAGCTGAAGGGCTATCCGACCGCCGTGCCGATGGGAGAAGGAACGGCCAGGCTGGTGTTCGCGCTGGAGATCATCGAGCATCTGACGTCGCCGTTTCATCTGCTGGAGGAAGCGCATCGTATTCTGCAGCCGGGTGGCTGCATCGTCATCACGACGCCGAATGTCACGCGTATCGGCAATGTGATGAAGCTGTTGGCTGGCCGGACCGTCAATGACCGCCTGGCTCCTCCGGGGTATGACGATCCGGACGATGAATGGCGGCCTCACGCGCGCGAATATGCGATGCATGAGCTGGCTGATATGCTGCGGAGTGTAGGGTTTGAGATTGCCGAGTCTCGGCACTTCCTGGGGGAAGATACGCAGGATTGCCGCCAGACCTCGCGGCAGCAGGCAATCGATTGGGCGAAGTGGCCGTTCTATGCCGTCCCGCACTTGCGAGGGAGTCTCTTGATCGTGGGACGCAAACGATGAAGGGCATGCAGGGGCGTTGATGATGGAGGCATCGTACAGGTCATGACATCGGTATTTGACAACGTTTATCGCGCGGTGGCGGGGCCGCTCTCTCACCGGTGGTTGGGTGGGCTTCACACGGGCTTGACGATCAAAGGGCTGTATTTGCAATGGAAGGTGGCGGCGTATCTGCGCCAGGGTGGCCGGGTAGTGCTGGATGCAGGCTGTGGTCCGGAGGCGCAGCTGGCGGCGATGTTTGCTGGCCGTTACTCAACCTGCTCCTTCGTCGGATGGGATTTGCACATGAGTCCCGATGTAAAGAGCGTCCGGCCCCAGGCCAATATGTCGGTGATTGAATCGGATCTTGAACGGCTTGCGGCTGTGGACAAGTACGATCTGATCTATTCCATCGACGTGCTGGAGCATATCGACGACTTCGATGGGATGCTCGATCGATTGGTGAAAGCGCTGCGTGTAGGCGGACGGCTGTTTATCCATGTGCCGAGTCTGGATCAACAATCCTGGTTCGGTTCAGGAGAGACAGAGACGCTGAACCAGTTTCGTGCGCATCGATCTGGAGACGATCATGTGCACGAGGGCTTTGCCGTATCGCAATTGAAACAGGCGTTGGAGCAGCGGTCTGTGGACGTGCTGGACGCCCGTCCCACCTTCGGCCGATGGGTGGCGCTGCTCAAAGAGCTGTTCTCGCGCGGCGAGGCCCGAGGCATCAAAGGCATTGGGCTGCTGCTTTTGCCGGCGGTCGTGCTTGCCGTCGCATTCGAGATCCTGTTCCCGCCGAATCGAGGCAATGGATCGATGATTCTTGGCGTAAAACGGCACGGTGCAACGGCATGATCGTGGTTGCGGAACTAGCCGGATCGGCCTCCTATGGCGGCGGTGAGCGCTATCTGGAATTGCTCTGCGAGCGGCTCGACCCCGCGCGCTTTAGGCCGATCCTCATTTGTCCGGAGCCCGGTTCGTTTGTCGGCCGCATGCAGGCTCGGGGGATGGATGCGCGAGTGGTGCACTTGGAGCCGCTGTTGAATCCTTTTGCGCTGATGCGATTGGTGCGAGTGCTATCGAGCGAACGGGTCACAATTCTTCAGACGCACGGCGCGCGGGCCAATTTCTATGGGCGTGTGGCCGGATGGCTGGCGGGGGTGCCGGTGGTGATTTCCACGGTCCACAATTCAATCGCCGATTATGAGGTGAATAGGCTGAAACGCTGGATCTATTCCACCGCGCTTCGGGTTACGCTGCCGTGGGTGAAGCGGATTATTTGCGTGTCGGATGCCGTCCGTCGCGATGTGCTCCAAGATGACCCGGCGGCAGCCGGTTTGACGGAAACGGTTCACAACGGTGTCGACCGGCGGATGTTTCAGAAACCGGCCGATCGAACCAAGGTGCGGCGCGAGTTCGGTCTGACCGACGGCCCGTTGCTGGTTACCGTGGCTCGGTTGACCCAACCGAAAGGACATTGCGACTTGATCGAGTCGCTGGCCTTGCTGCGGGAGCAATGGCCGCAACTGCAATGTGTGTGCGTGGGTGACGGTGAGTTGAGACAATCGCTGGAGGAGTTGGCTGCCGCCCGAGGCCTGTCGTCCATGTGCCGGTTTGTCGGCTCGCGCGACGATGTGATGGATTTCTATGCGGCGGCGGACCTGGTCGTGTTGCCGTCGCATTCAGAGGGATTTCCGTTTGTCATTCTCGAAGCGCTGGCGATGGGGAAGCCTGTCATCGCAACGAGGGTCAACGGCGTGCCCGAGGTGATTGAACATTTGGAGACCGGTTTCTTGGTCAAACCGCGCGATGCTGCCGGATTGGCGGGAGCGATTCGCTTTTTGTTGGATAATCCTGAGCGAGCCAGGCAATTGGGACGCGCTGGACGGACTGCGGTTCATGAGCGATTTACCGTTGACCGGATGGTGGAGAAGACGGTGGCGGTATTCGATGCGGCGTTGTCGAGCGAGAGGGTTGACGTCCTCTCGCAACATAGGAAGGTGGCATGAGTCACGCGGCGGCCATTGAGATGGAAAGCGTTGTCTGCCCTTGCGGGAGAGGCGCGAGTCCGTCCGAAGCCTTTCATGCCTCGACGAGGCGGTATGTCGCATGCCCTGCTTGCGGTCTGGTCTTTCTCAGCCCTCGTCCGTCCTCTACCGAGGTGGAGGAATATTATCGAGAGAATTACGATGGGTCTTATGGCGCCGCGGAAAGCTCCGCCGATCGGCAGCCGGTCTTTGCCAGTGTGTTGGCGCATCTGTTGGAGTGGCGCAAGCCTCCGGGCCGGCTGCTCGATATCGGCTGCGGCGATGGGGCGTTCATGATGCTCTGTCGCGAAGCCGGGTGGACATGCAGCGGGGTTGAAGTGTCACAAGGGGCCGCGGCGCGAGCCCGGGCGAAAGGCCATGAGGTGCTGTCGCCGGTCGATCTCGATCACTTGACCTCAGGCCGATTCGATGCAGTCACGCTCGTGAACGTGCTGGAAACCGTTACGGACCCGGCGGCAATGATCGGCGCCATGACCCGTCAGATGACCTCGCAAGGGATGCTGGCCATACGCGTTTCGAACGGGCTGTTTCATCATGCCGTGAGAACGCCGGTGCGTTGGTGCGGGGCACAATACGATCAGGCCTTTCACCTGTTCAGTTATTCGCCAAACGCACTGCGGACGCTTGTGGAACACTGCGGGTTCGAGGTGCTCTCTCTGCGCAACTCTGCTCCGAGCCTCGGTCCGGTGACGAGCGCCCATTCCTGGGGGCGCCGGTTGAAGTGGCGGCTGGTCGGGGGCGGACTGTCGCTGGCGGCGGCACTGGCCTATCGGCTGAGCGCCGGCCGTCTGGTCTGGGCGCCGTCGTTTGAACTAATCGCCAGAAGGAAAACTGGTGTGCGCGAGTGCGATCATGTGTGAGCGTGGGTGGGTTTATGTAGCCGCTTGTGGCGTATCGGTTAGTGGCCGTCGCTTGATCGAGGCAGCAATGGTTGAATTAATCGCCCGGCGGAAGGGTGCTGTCTCATGAGCGCAACGAGCTGGCAGCGCCGCCGCCAGTGGAAGCGGCGGTTTAAGCTCTGGGGCATTGTGCTATGCGTCTGTCTGTTGGGCGCCGGAGCGGCACTGGGCCTGCGTCTGTTGCTGACGTCGGTCGGGGAGGCCAAGTATCTGCGGTATGAACCGGTGGATGTTCCGCCGCAAGCCGTTTCACCCAGGCATGAGCGAGAGCGGGAAGAATTGGACCGGCACGAGCGGATGGCGGCCGAAGGGAAAGAGAAGTAACCGGATGTGTGGAATTTGCGGCATCGTCGGTGCAGTCGGACCGCGTGAAGAGGCGCAGGTCTCCCGGATGCTCCGCCGCCTGGTCCATCGTGGGCCGGACGAACAGGGGCTCCATCGGGAGAGCGGCGTCGCGCTCGGGGCGCGCCGTTTGCGCGTGATCGATCCGCTCGGAGGCCGGCAGCCTGCGCGGAACGAAGATGGGTCGGTCTGGGCGGTGCTGAACGGGGAAATCTACAACCACCAGGCATTGCGCCAGGAATTGATGGACCGTGGCCACCGGTTTACGTCGCGTTGCGATACCGAAGTGCTGGCGCATCTCTATGAGCAAGAGGGGATCGATGGCATCTCGCGCCTCAGGGGCATGTTTGCCTTTGCGATATGGGATCGGGAACGGGAGGAAGCGTTGTTGGCCCGGGACCGGTTGGGGATCAAGCCGCTCTACTACGCGATTCGTCCTGGAACGGAAGGGGCTGGCACGGAGGTCGTCTTTTCGTCCGAGTTGCCGTCTTTGCTGGAAGCGCTGCCCGATGCGCGTATTCGTCCGCAAGCCATCGCCGATTATCTGACGGCTCTGTATGTTCCAGGACCCGACACGCTCTATGAGGGTGTGTACCAACTCAGGCCCGGCGAAGCTCTGCGAGTCGGGCGGGGGCGCATCGAAGCTATCCGGTACTATCGAGTCGAAGACAACCTGTCGTCATCGCCGTGGAGCACAGCTGAAGAGGCGAAGGAACAATTCGTCGAGACCTTTCGCGATACGGTGCATACGCATCTGGTGAGCGATGTGCCGGTGGGATTGTTTCTGTCGGGAGGGATGGATTCGGCCGCTGTGCTGGCGATGATGCAGGAGCGGGGGCTGGTGAAGACCTTTACCATCGGCTATGAGCATCCTGCGGACCAGTCCTACAATGAGCTGGCTCAGGCCCGCCTTCTGGCCGCGCATTTCGGAACCGATCATACCGAAGCCATCTTGCAGCCCGATATTCGCGCGCTTCTTCCGCGGGTCGTCGAGGGCATGGGTGAACCCTTTGCCGACTCATCGGCGATTCCGACCTATCTTCTGTCGGAGGTGGCGCGCCGGTCGGTCACCGTCGCGTTGTCCGGTATCGGCGGGGATGAGCTTTTCGGCGGCTATCCCCGGTATCTTGGCCTTCGCCTCGCGTCTTCCTATCAAACATTGCCGCGTGCGATGCGCGCGTGGCTGGCCGCATCCGCTTCAGGGATTTGTCGCGAGCGTGGAACGGGGCGCGATCACATTGGACGGGTGAAGCGGTTTGTGGAGCATGGCCATCGTTCGCTGGCCGAGCAATATCGCCGGTGGACGACATTTATTCCGGCTGAGTGGGAAGGCGGCGTCTGGAGCGAGGCGATGAAAGCGGCCTTGCCGCACGGATATTCACCGGGCCAGCCTTCGCCGTTGTTCGACCGCTGGCCGTCGGACAACCCGATGGACCGCGCGATGGGCCTCGATCTTCAGACCTATCTTCCGGACGATCTGCTGCGCATGGGCGACCGGATGAGCATGGCCCATTCGCTGGAACTGCGTGTTCCCTTTTGCGATCACCTGCTTCTCGCCTGCGCGCTGAGAATTTCTCCATCGCTGCGACTGTCGGGCTGGCAGCTCAAGGGCTTCATGCGGTCCGCGCTGCGTGGGTTGGTGCCGGCCGCCATTCTTGACGGGCCGAAGCAGGGATTCATGATTCCGCTGGCCCGCTGGTTGCGCGAGGACTTGCGTGAGATGGCGCAGGATCTGTTGTCGGATGCCGCCATCCGCCGCCGCGGGTATGTGACGCCCCAGTACGTGCGGTGGCTGATGGAGGAGCATCGGAGCGGCAGAAGAAATTGCGCGGACCAGCTGTATGCGCTGATGGTGCTGGAGTTGTGGCATGAACGGGCGGCGCAACCCGCCGCTGAACCGGCCGTGGCTGTGGAGGCGTTGTGAGGGTATTGCTCTTAGCCGAAGTGTCAGCCGAACGAGTCATCGGCGGCGCGGAGCGCGTCTTGCGGCAGCAGGCGCTCGGCTTGGTTGCGGCTGGGCATCAGGTGGATGTGCTGACTAGGGCGGCGGACGAGGCGGCTTCTGCGGAGGCCGTGGTCGGCGGCGCGAACGAGTGGCGCTTTCCGGTGTCGAAACGGAATGAGTGGCGTTTTGTGCAATCGACCGTGCAGGGCGCGCTGCGGCTGTTCGACCGATTGACCAACAAGACATCCTACGATCTGGCGGTTATCCATCAAGCCCTCACCGGCCTGGGCCCGCTGTATTGCAGGTGGAGCGCTGCAGCCGAGTGGATCTATGTCTGTCACTCGCTGGCGCATGAAGAGTATCTCAGCAGAACAGCCCCGGCGGCATCCTGGTTGCCGAGAATGCGGCAGCGAATCAATGCCTGGTCGCGCCGGGGAATTGAATGGCTCGCGATGAGGCGCTGTCATCGCATCGTCGTCTTGAGCGAGTTTATGCGGCAGCGGGTGTTGACAACACATGGCATTGCGCCAGAGCGGATTGTCCTGATACCGGGGGCGGCGGATCCGAGTCTGTTTCGTCCGCAGGGCAATCGCCAGGAAGCGCGACGGACGCTGGGATTGCCGGAACAGGGAACGATTTTGTTTACCGTCCGCAATCTGGTTCCGCGCATGGGGTTGGAGTCTTTGCTGGATGCCTGTGCCTTGCTGGGGCAGGCCGGTGAGCGCTGTCTCCTGGTTATTGGCGGCGAAGGACCGTTGCGCGGCCGGCTGGAGACGGTGATCCGGCAGCGGCAACTGGAGCAGAGGGTTCGGCTCGCGGGGTTTATTCCTGAAGAACAACTGGCGGCGTACTACCAGGCAGCCGATCTCGTGCTGATGCCCACCGCGCAGCTCGAAGGATTTGGACTCGTGACGGTGGAGGCGCTGGCCTGCGGCACACCGGTTGTCGGCACACCGGTCGGCGCGATTCCGGAGGTCTTGAACCAGATCGATCCCATTCTCGTTTCAACTGGGGTGGACAGTCGTTCGTTTGCCGATGCGCTGGGGCGGGTTCTCACGCGCATCGAGGAACCGGTGGAGCGGGAGCGCTTGTCGAAGAAAGGGCGCAGCCTAATCGAGCGCCGGTATAACTGGGTGCAGCATTGCGCGGATCTTATCCGTCTCGGCGAAAAACCTGTGTCGGAACGGAAGGCGGCCTAGGACGCGGTATGGCACCTCGCACGGTGGTTCATATTATTACGAGACTCGATCGCGGAGGGTCGGCGCAAAACACGATGCTGACCGTCTTGGGGCATGACCGGACGCAGTATGAGCCAGTGGTGATCGCGGGCCATCCCGGATCGTGGGATGCGCAGGGCGGCATGGTGGCGACGGACGCGCAGTGCCGCCGGTTGGACAAGGCGCAGATTGCCTACCGGCTGGTGCCGTCGCTCGTCCGGCCGATTAGCCCCTGGCAGGATGTCTGCGCGCTGCGGGCATTGATCGGCATGTTGAAAGCGATGCGTCCGGCGATTGTCCATACGCACACGTCGAAGGCCGGCGTGTTGGGGCGTCTCGCCGCCTGGTTCGCGGGTGTGCCGGTCGTCGTGCATACGCCGCATGGGCATGTGTTCTATGGGCACTTCGGTCGCTGGAAATCACGGGTGTTTGTGCAGATTGAACGCATCCTGACTCGACTGACGACCACCCTTGTGGCGCTGACTGCTGCGGAGCGGGATGACCATCTTGTGCGTGGCGTCGGCCGCGCCGATCGATTTGCCATGATTCCCAGCGGGATCGATGTGGAGCGGTTTCGCCGGGCGCGAGTTCACGGCAGACAGATTCCTGTTGGGTTCGATTGTCCCGCCGATGCGACCATCGTTGGATCGATCGGATGGTTGACGGATATTAAAGGCCATCGGGTGCTGATCGAGGCAGCGGGATTTCTCAAAGACGAGTTTCCTCGCCTGCATGTCGTGATTGCGGGAAGTGGCGGACAGCACGATGCCTTGCTGGCCCAGGCGGATTCGCTGGGTCTCCATGGGCGGGTTCATCTGATCGGTCATCGAGAGGATGTTGAGCAGTGCCTGGCCGGCATGGACTGCTTCGTGTTTCCATCGCTGAACGAGGGCATGGGACGCGCCTTGATCGAAGCGATGGCGGCAGGTTTGCCGGTCGTGGCCAGCCGGGTCGGCGGGATTCCCGCCATCGTGCGGCATGACGAAAACGGTTTGTTGGTTACAGCAGGAGATGGCCGGGCGTTGAGCGAGGCGCTGCGCCGGATCTTGACCGATCGTTCGTGGGCCGACAGTCTTGGGCAGCGCGCCTCGCGCACGATTGGCGGCGAGTTCGGTGTGCGGGCGATGGTCGATGCGGTCGAATCGGTCTATCAAGGAGCATTGTCGGCGCATGCATAATTCTGCATGGAACAGCGCAGTGGGTATTGTCATTTGGATGAGCCTTGGGCTGTCCGGGCTGGTCTGTTCGCCGGTGGCCTCCGCCACGGAAGAGCGGGTGCCGCTGCGCGTCGCGATCCATGTCCACAGCACGGCCAGCACCGGCACCTTGAGCCTGGAGGAGCTGGCGGCACGAGCGGAGCAGCAAGGCTTGGATGCCATCGTGCTCTCCGATAATTTCTCCCTGGACTATGAGTACGGCCTCCAGCCTTTTTCTGGCCTGTTGAAAAAGACGGTCAGCTTCCCCTCAGTCCTGTCCTACGGGGTCGAGCGCTATCTCGATGAGATCCACGCGGTGCAGGCGCGCCATCCGCAGCTGGTGATGGTGCCTGGAGTTGAAGTTGCGCCCTATTACTATTGGACCGGTTCGGTATGGCGCGGCGATCTGACAATGCACGACGCGCAGCGCAATCTGCTGGTGTTGGGCCTGACGAAGCCGGAAGATTATCGCGCGCTGCCCGCTCGCGGAAACCCGGCGTCCTTCACGCTCGACGGGGCCAGCCTGGTGAATGTTGCGCCGCTGCTGCTGGTTATTCCCGCGCTGTTCCTCTGGACACCCAGCCGCCGAGCGGTCGCAGGGTGGCGTGAACC
Organism: Nitrospira sp.; assembly: GCA_020846195.1. Lineage (GTDB taxonomy): Bacteria > Nitrospirota > Nitrospiria > Nitrospirales > Nitrospiraceae > Nitrospira_D. Next base: position 106,584 of record JADLEJ010000008.1, on the reverse strand, counting down.
AGTCAGTGTTACGCGCCGGATTGGCGCCGCACTCTGTCTCGTGCTGGCCGTGGCGACGCTGGTGAACGCCTGGCCGCTCGGCACACCTCCGTTCAGTTCATACGAGTCGCAGCTGGGCTATCGGCCGTATCAAGCGCTTGTGGATGCCGCGAAACAACGCGGTGCGGTGACGGTATGGTCGATGACGGAAGCGCGCGATCTGCAATCGTATGCGTTCGGTCCCCTGGGAGCGGTGACGGTGAGGACCGATGCCCATCCAGAAGCGCTGGCGCTGACCAGCGGGTATGCCGGATTCGGCGGACTCTATCAGGATACGAGGACGATCCAGTCCGCCGGCGGTCTCTGGGATCGGACGATTCAGGCGCATCGACATACGGCGGCGCATGCGGTGCCGGCGATGGTCGGCGAGATCGCGTTTCATGGCTTGGCGGACAAGGGGAAAGATCTCGACCGGGTGGTGACGACGGTGTTTGCGACGGAACGATCGGTCGCAGGTGTGCTGGAGGCGATTCGGTCTGGCCATGCCTATGCGGCTGCCGCAGGGGATCATGGCGTAATGCTGACCTTGGATGAGTTCACGGTGAGATGCGAGTGCGACCAAGCGGTGGCCGGTATCGGAGAGCGCCTGACTCTGCCGTCCGGCTCGCATGCGGTTGCCACGGTCCGGATCTCCGCGCGCGACGGCCAGGCGCATCCGGTCACGCTGCGCCTGATCCGGTCGGGCGAGATCGCCGGGACGGCGAAAGCCGAGACGCCGGTGCAGTATCAGGTGGCGGATGCCCAGGCTATACCGGAAGGCGGCGCCTACTATCGACTGGAGGCGGTTGGACAGAGCGGCGAATTGTTGACCAATCCCATTTACGTGGATGTTCCGGCGAAGGAGCGTGGCTAGCCATGCGCGTGACGATACATCAACCGCAGTTTCTCCCATGGCTGGGGTATCTCGACAAGATCGACCGCGCCGATCTGTTTGTGGTCTTGGACACGGTGCAGTTCAAGAAGAACGAATGGCAGAACCGGAATCGCATCCGAACGGCGGACGGATGGCAATGGCTGACGGTGCCGGTGCTCCACCATTTCGGTCAGCGTGTGCGGGATGTGGCGATCAATCCGTCGGCGTCTTGGCGGGAGCCGCATCTGCGGGCGCTGGAGATGCACTATGCGCGGGCGCCGTTTCGCGACCGGTATCTGCCGGAGTTGCGGGAAATCTATGCGCAGCCCTGGACGAAGTTGTCCGATCTGAACCTGGCGGTGATCCGATGGCTGCTGCAGGCCTATGGCATTGCAACGCCGGTGCGCTGCGCTTCCGAGCTGACAGCGCGCGAAGAGCCGACCGACCGCCTGATCGATCTCTGCCGGGCGGTCGGCGCGACGCAGTATCTCGCGGGGCCTGGAGCCGAAGGCTATATGGACAAGCCGCGATTCGAGGCGTCCGGCGTGGAGCTGGAAATTCAGGAGTTTCACCATCCGGTCTACCGGCAGGTGTATGAGCCGTTCGAGCCGAATGTGTCGGCGATCGATTTATTGCTCTGCGCGGGGCCCGACGCTGTGAATCGGTTGCGTAGCCGCAGGGAGAGTCATGACCGGGCAGTGGTGTCAGTGCGATGATGACGAGGAGGTCGATATGACATTCGACGGCACAGAGGCGATGCGGATTCTCGCGATTGGCGCCCATCCGGACGACATTGAAGCCGGGTGCGGCGGGGCGTTGGTGAAGTACGCGCAAAACGGCCATCGGGTGTTTCTGATGGTGATGACGGAGGGCGAGCAGGGCGGTGCCGGGGAAATCCGGAAGTTCGAGCAGGACCAAGCAGCGAAGCAGCTCCGTGCCGAGCGGATTTTTTGGGGCGGCTATCAGGACACCGCTGTGCCGATGGGGCGGGAGCTGATCCAATCCATCGAGGCGGTCGTCAAGGAAGTCGACCCGCATTTCATCTTCGTGCATTACCACGACGACACGCATCAGGATCACCGCCACTTGGCCATGGCGGCGATGTCGGCGACGCGCTACACGAAGAACGTGCTGTTCTACGAAGGTCCCACGACGCAAAACTTCGCGCCGACGGTCTTTGTCGACATCGAGCAGGTGCTCGACGAAAAGATCGCCGCCATCGAGGCCCATGCGTCGCAGGTCAAGAAGACGAACATCGAAGCGCTGAGCATTGTGGACGTGATCCGGTCGTCGGCGCATTTTCGCGGCATCCAGGGCCGGGTGAAAAACGCAGAAGGGTTTCTTCCGTTGCGATTGTTTATTAACATCGGAGCATGATGATCGGGACGACCATGATTCCCCATTCCCGTCCAGCCATCGACCGGCAGGAGATCCGTGCGGTCACCGATGTCTTGCAGTCCGGCCATCTGGCGCAAGGGACGGTGGTCGAGCGGTTCGAGCGGGGGATGGCAGCCTATTTCGGTGTGGCCGGGGGCGTGGCGATCAATTCGGGAACGATGGCGCTGGAAGTGGCGCTGCGAGTATTGGGCATCGGGCCAGGCGATGAGGTGGTTTTGCCCAGCTATGTGTGCGCGGCGCCGTGGCAGGCCGTGCAGCGTGTGGGTGCGCAGGCCTGTCTGGTGGATATTGAGCCAGAGACGTTTCAGATCAGTGCCGATGCTGTGCGTATGGCGATCACCTCGAAGACTCGGGCGATCATTGTGCCGCATCTGTTCGGGTTGCCGGCTGACCTGACTGCGCTCGGGCAATTGGGCCTGCCGCTGATTGAAGATTGCGCGCAGACCCTGGGAGCTATGGAACATGGGCGGGCGGTCGGCTCGGTGGGGACGCTCACGGTCTGTTCGTTTTACGCCAATAAACTGTTGTGCGCCGGCGAAGGCGGCATGGTGTTGTCGCGCGATCCGGCATTGCTTGAGCGGGCTCGCGCCTTGCGGGAGTATGACGGCGCGTCTTCGCTGAATCCGCTGGCAAGCAATCTCAAGATGACGGACTTGCAAGCCGCCATCGGGTTGGCTCAATTGGAACGGCTTCCGGAATTCTTAGAGCGGCGTGTGAGCCTGGCCCGGCGCTATCGTGAGGCCCTGGCCGGCACGACTGCCATCGTGCCGACTGTGCCGGTTGGGCGCTCGCATGTCTATTATCGGTTCGTTGTGAGACTGCCTCAGCGGGGATCGGGCTCAAGCAATCTGGACGAATGTCTCGGGCGATTGGAAGGGCGGGGGGTGCAATGCCGGAAGCCGGTGTTTCGATCGCTGCACCGTTATCTTGGCCTCGATGGATTTCCCGCCAGTGAGGCGGCGGAGCGCGAGGCACTCTCGCTTCCGCTCTATCCGGCGCTGACCGACGACGAAGCCACTCAAGTGTGTCTGGCAATGAGGGACGAATGGCAACACAAGTAATCGAGGGGGATCTGCCGGTTCCCGTGCGCGCGCGTTCATGGAAATGGATGACACCGGCGATGGTGGCGTCATTGATCGGAGCGGTCGTGCTGGCGGTGCCGGCGGTTCGCGATTCGTTTCAGCTGGAGGGGTTGCGCTGGCTCTATGTGCTGCTGCTGGCGTTTCTTGGCAGTTGCGCTCTCACGCCGGTGATGGTGCAGATCAGTCACCGCTGGAATCTCGTCGATATCCCGACTGAGCGGAAAATTCATGCGCAACCTACGCCGCGGCTCGGCGGTGTGGCGGTGTATGCAGGGTTTGTCGGATCCGTGCTGATGAACTCGATCCTGCCCGATTGGATGACGGCGATAGTGCTGGCGGGTTCGCTGCTCTTGCTGGTTGGTGTCATCGACGATATTCGTGAATTGCCGGCTTCCTCGAAACTCGTCGCGCAGCTGGTGGCGGCGGGGATTGTGATCGCTTCAGGTAAAGTGCTCACGCTCTTTCCGTCAGACATAGCTGGGGATGCGGCGAATATGCTGCTGACGGTGCTCTGGATCGTCGGCATTACAAATGCCTTTAATTTCTTCGACGGCATGGACGGGCTGGCTACCGGCTTGGCGATCCTCATGGCGGGCTTCATGGGACTGGTGGCATTCGAAACGGGCCAGCCAGGGCTGGGATGGCTGGCGCTGGCCGTCATCGGCGCCTGCGCCGGATTCTTGCCTTATAATTTCAGAGGCGCTCGGCCGGCCAAGATTTTTCTCGGCGATGGCGGCTCGACGTTTCTTGGTTTTACTCTGGCCTGCCTGGCGGTGAAGGGGAATTGGGCCGATGCGAGTCCGCTGGTCTCTTTCAGCAATCCGTTGCTGATCTTCGGTGTGCTGATCTACGACATGGTTCACATCACTGTGGAGCGCGTGATCACCGGGAAAGTGCATTCCGTAAAAGAGTGGCTGGACTATGTCGGGAAGGATCATTTGCATCATCGCTTAGAGCGCGCGTTGGGATCCCGCCAGGCCAGTGTCGCGATGATTTTCCTGCTCACGATTTGCCTGGGCCTTTCCGCAATGGCCCTTCGCCATGCGGGCCTTCAGGAAGCGGTGTTGCTGCTGGCTCAAGCCGGCTTGATCGTGGCTATGGTGACATTGCTGGAAGTCAGTGGGCGTGCCCGGCCGTAGTCTCTTGCACTCTCCTCGTAATCCCGTTACAAGATCCCTCCATGGTTCCCACCGTTGAATGGAAGAATGGCGCCGTGCGCTTGCTCGATCAGAGCCGGTTGCCTGAGCATGTCGAGTTTCTCGATTGCCAGGACTATCGGGCGGTGGCCGATGCGATCCGTGAATTGAAAGTCCGGGGTGCGCCCGCTATCGGAGTGACGGCCGCGCTGGGTGTCGCTCTTGGCGCGCAGGGGGTTTCAGCAACGGGGTTTCCCGCGTTTGCCCAGGCGCTCGTGCCGGTCTGCGATCATCTGGCCGCCACCAGACCGACGGCCGTCAATCTGTTTTGGGCAATCGATCGCATGAAAAAGAAGCTGGCGTCCTTAAGCGCGCAGACGGTTCCCGCTGCGAAAGCCGCGCTGCTGGCCGAGGGGCAAGCCATTCTGGAAGAAGACATTGCCTTATGCAAAGCGATGGGGCGGCATGGCGCGGAGCTGATTGCGAGTGGGCAGACGGTGCTGACCCATTGCAATGCCGGCGCGTTGGCGACGGCGGGCTATGGCACGGCGCTTGGCGTGATCCGCGCGGCTTGGGAACAAGGCAAGAAGATTCAGGTGATTGCCGATGAAACCAGGCCGGTGTTGCAAGGGGCTCGGCTGACGGCTTGGGAACTGATGCAGGACAAGATTCCGGTCACACTCATTACCGACAATATGGCCGGATCGCTCATGCGACAGGGGAAAATTCAGCTCTGCGTCGTCGGCGCCGACCGGATTGCTGCCAACGGCGATGTGGCCAATAAGATCGGCACCTATTCCGTCGCAGTGCTCGCGAAGGCACACAATATTCCGTTCTATGTCGCGGCGCCCTATTCGACCATCGATTTGAAAACCAAGACTGGTGCGGATATTCCCATCGAACAGCGCAACCCTCTCGAAGTCACCACCATCCACGGCAGTCATCCGGTCGCGCCGGTCGGCGTGGCCGTCTACAATCCTGCGTTCGACGTGACCCCGGCCGAACTCATCACCGGCATCATCACTGAACGTGGCGTCTTCAAGCCGGCCGAGCTGGCCAAGCAGTTTCAGTCGTAGCCCATTCTCCTGTGACGGGTGATGCGCGGTGTATCGCCGGTATGCGAAAAGACTCACCATGGTTCTAGGATATTTTGCTATAGTAGAAGGGAAATTGGTCTCTGGAAAGGAGGTTGGCGATGAGCAGAATCATGCTCGAAGTCCCCGACGAAACCTTGTTGGCGCTAAAGTTGTCCCCTGAAGGCATGGGAGAGGCATTGTGCATGGCTGGCGCGGTCAAACTGTTTGAAATGGGGCAATTGTCGTCGGGAGCCGCAGCCAAGTTAGCCGGCATTCCCCGAGCCGTGTTTCTGAGCCGGCTTGCCGAGTATGGCGTCGACACCTTCCGCATCTCCGAGGAGCAACTTCGGAAAGAACCCCGCCTTGCCTGACGTTATTTGCGACACCTCGCCACTGCAATATCTTCATCAAATCGGACTGCTTCATATTCTCCCTGCGCTCGTCAGGCGCGTGCTCATTCCTCCCGCAGTGCTGCAGGAAATTGAGGCGGGTAAGTTGGTTGGGATTGATCTCCCCGATCTGAGGGCGTTTGAGTGGCTGACGGTACGTTCTCCAGCCGGCCGCGCCATTCTGCTGCCCGACCAGAACTTAGGTCCCGGTGAAACGGATGTACTCATGTTGGCGGCAGAGTTTGACGAGGCGGTTCTCATACTTGATGACGGTTTGGCAAGACGCGCGGCGGACCGGCTGAACATTTCTGTCATCGGCACGCTGGGTTTGCTCATCAATGCGAAGCGCGCTGGTTTGGTGTCGACGGTCAGGGAGCACATCAATTATCTTCAGGTCAAAGGGTTTCGAGTGTCGCCCCTCACGCGAGCGGCGGTCTTGAGTATCGTGGGAGAAGCGGAGTGAGTGTGGTGACATGATAAGCAGGTTGGAGGGGTTGCTGGGAAGCCAAGCGTTCACTCGAATCTCGCCTACGACGTGACGCCGGTCGCGCTGGCCAAGCAGTTTCAGTCATAGTTCTTCCCATTTCTTTCCTGTCGCATCGCGTCCATTGCCATCGTTATTGCCGCATGACGGTTTTCGACACCGAGCTTGATGTAAATCCTTTCCAGATGTTTTTGTGCCGTGCGCGGACTGATGCCGAGAATTATGCCGATTTCAGGATTGGTCTTGCCTTGAGCGACCCATCCAAGGATTTCCGTTTCCCGTGGACTCAGGCCAAGCGCTGCCAGCGCGGCGAGGGAAGGTGCCGCCCGGTGATCCTCCAACAGCAAGAGGCGCAGAGAGCCATGCCGCAACAATCGGATCATCAATGTTCCGGTTGCGCTGGGGATGGAGCAGGGCCGAGGCGGGCGTAGTGCTTCGGCTGGAGATGACAGCAGGGCCTCTTGCGCCCGTACCCATTCGATAAGCGAGCGGCATAAGCGGTCGATCCGCCGGCGAGCGATCAGTCCATAGGCTGTTAACACACGTTCCGCCGATGGCGTCATCCATTGAATGGTGAGCTGAGGCGACAAGCAGGCGATGGCAGCGTCGAGCGTATCCAACGCGCCAAGGTATGCCGCCGTCTCTTGATGCAGGCGAGTCACGGCCTGGGAATTTTTATAGGCTTGCAGCATGTGGGGCTGGAGTTCCGATAACATCCGGCGATCCCGTTCGCTATAGTCTTTTCCGCTGCGATGCAATCCGACCCCGATCAAGCAGTCCTGCATGAATGAGATGCCGGATCCGATGCCATACGGAATGCCCATCGGACGATAGAATTCGTTATGCAAGTCTGTTCGGCGGAACTCCCGGTAGGTCATAAAGTCTGAGATCTTTGTCACGTTGCCGACTCCGCGGGTGAGATAGTGCAGGATGATCGGATGTTGGTGCTGGTACCGTCCCACGATCTCAGGGGCGTCTTTTAACAAAGGAAACTCCGTCGGCCAGATCGCATAGCCTGTGACCAGTTGCTTGGTGGTGCTGATTTCGTTGTAGGTATAGAGGTCAGCGGTGACCAGATCGGCGATACCCTTGACGGCTTGTTGCTTGAAACCGTCGTGGTCTCGCAATTCATATAAGTCACGCACGTACTCAAACAGCCGCGTGACATCGCGAATGGTCAGATGTTCCATGGTGGGTGGCTTTCTTCGGGTGATGAACGGAGTGAGAGAACGAGACTGATTGCGGCATGGCGATTCTCGACGCCAAGATGAGTGTAAATCCGCTCCAAGTGTTTCTGCACGGTGCGATGACTGATGCTGAGGATCGTGCCGATCTCGGGATTCGTCTTGCCCTGGATGACCCATTCAAGGACTTGCGCTTCGCGGTCGCTGAGACGGAAGGTTTCACGTAGATGACCTGCGCGGGGTGAAGCACTCTCTTCGAACAGCAGGACAGTATTAGGAGTGTGACGCAAGAGGCGCACGAGCAGCACGCCATCGTCTCTCTTTATGTGAAACGGACGACTAGGTTGTTGGAGAAGGCATTCAGAGGCGTGGCGGTGCAACTCCTGGAGAAACCATCGGCGAAGGGATAAGGGGAGGCTGCCTCGGTCTCGTTTGGCCTCGGCGTCATATCGTGTCATAAGCCGCTCAGCCGACGGCGTGGCAAACCGAATATGGCCGTCCTCTGTGACCGACGCAAATCCTTGGCGCCGAATCATCAGTTCGTTTTCTCCGGCTGCCATCCGATCCTGCAATCGCGTGACGGCGGCGGCATTGTGATAGGCCTGCATCAGATGTGGGCTGAGAATTGTGAGCAGGGCGAGATCGCGAGTCGAGAAGTCCCGCCGGGATCGTAACAGGCCGATGCAGATGAGCGGATCGGCCGCAGTGGTCAGGCGCACGCCCATGTTGTAGTGAAGCTGGAGCGGCCGATAGTACTCGTTAAACAGGGCGGTTGTTCGGAAGGCCCGCTGTGAGACGAAATCGGTGATTTTGTGCGCGGTCGTGTCTTTGCTGCGTTCGGCGTAGGCGATCAACGGACTTTGGTGGGCATAGCGACTGAGGATTTCCTGGGCGTCCGGGAAATGCGGATGATCCGGCGGCCATCCGGAATAGACGGCCATCTGTCGCCGGGAATTGATCTCGTTGTATCCGCTCGCATCCGTGGCGATGAGTTGAGGAACGGCCGCGACCAAGTGGCTCACAAACTCCGCTTGTGTTCGCAGGTGGTATAGCTCTGTGAGGAAGGTGAGAAGCCGGTGGTTGTCCTTGGATGTCAGGTGTTCCATGCGCGATCGAGCCTATCGAGAACGTTTCCGTTGAGCGAGTGCCAGTCCGATTGCAGCATGGCGGTTTTCTACTCCCAGCCTCATGTAAATCCGCTCCAAGTGTTTCTGCACGGTGCGATGACTGATGCTGAGGATCGTGCCGATCTCGGGATTCGTCTTGCCCTGAACGACCCATTCAAGGACTTCGGTTTCCCGTGGGCTTAGGCCAAGGTGGCGGAGGTCCGGCGACAGAGGGCGATCTTCTTCTAACATCAGTAGATACTGCGACCTCTTTGGCATCAATCGAATGACCAGCGTTCCAGCCTTGCCAGTGACTGTCAGCGGTGTGATCGAAGGGGCCACGTCGTCAGCCGTGGCGGGGTGGCTGATCTGGCGGCGCAACCAGGCTCGCAGCACAGGCGGCAGCCAATCCGCGCCGCCGGTTAGCGCCATGCCGTATTGTGCGAGCAGCGTGTGGGCGTGGGGCGCGGCTAGGTGGATGCGCCCGTCTGCGGACACCGAGAGCATCGCACAATGCCCCGCTTCCATGGCCTGGTCCAATGCGGCCAGCTGGTCGTGCAGACGTGTGACGGCCAATGCATTCTTGAGCCCTTGGAGGATATGCGGACGGACGGCATTCAGAATCGATCGGGTGTGCTCTCCAAATGCTTGCCCGTTGCGATGATGCGCGACGGTAATGCTTCGGGATGGATCGCTCTGGAGCGCGAATCCCATGATGTGCGGAATGTCGAGCGGTTCATAGAACTCCTTGTGCAGCGCTGTTTCCCTGAAGGTTGAATCGGAGACGAAGTCCGATATTGTGATTGGGGCGCCGTCTTTCGTCCGCTCGAAATGTTGGAGCATCGGATGCTCCGGCGCATGCTGGGCGAGAACCTGGCCGTAGCGGGCTGGATCGGCGAGAAAGCCGGGTACATTCGTCTTAAACGTGCCCGTTCCCGCCCGGCGGTCGATTTCGTTATACGAGGTGAATTCTGCCTCGGTGATCATCGGCAAGGCGTCGACCAAATGGCTTGTGAACTCCTCGTGCGTGCGCAGTTGATAGAGCTCGCGCAGAAAGGTTGACAGCCTTCGCAGTTCTTTTCCCGTGAGTCGTTCCATCTCTCTGCGTCTCTCTCCCGCTCTCCGATGTCCTTCGATTAACTATTAGCTAGGTAGTAACTTGTACGCCAGGTGGCGTATGTCGCTTGGCTGCTAGGTTTGCTACAAGAGGGCCTGGAGATGACTCTGGAGGTTGGAGCAAGAAGGCGGATGTCGAGGGGCGTGGACGTGCAATCCATGAATGCGACGCCACTGTTGCACATGCTCGACGGAGCCGATGCTGTGTCGGTGCTGTTGGATGGGGTAACGGCTCGAGAAGCGGAAGTGGCGGGCTTAGTGGCGCGGGGGCTAACCAATAAAGAGATTGCATCGCAACTCCACGTCAGTGCTCGGACGATTCAAACTCACTTGGAACGGACCTTCAAAAAACTCGGCGTCCGGTCCAGAGGCGAGCTCGCGGCAAGAGTGTACTTGGCAATAGTGCGGAAACACAATGAGTAGAAATGCAAATGCGATAGTTCAGACTAAGTAATGTGTCGGTCAAATGGCTGACACCAAAGATGGATGGTGAGGAGAGGGAGATGCAGAGTATGACAAGACGCCGGGTGGTACTGCCGGGGGTACTGTGTCTGCTGGGGTTGTTGCCTGCCTGTTCATGGCTTTCTGATGTGTCGTCGAACATGCGCATCGATACCGGGTTGGAACCTGGCAATGTGGATTCCAATGTGCGGTTCCGCGCGACCTATTACTTTCGGGTGTTGAGTGGATGCAGTCTGGAGCCATCGCATGACCAGTCGGATGACTCTGGGTTCATGCGGCATGTCCGTGGCGGGTTTGTGCCCATGCAGGACTCCCTCTATCGCTTTCGTATGACAGGGCAAGCGGCGGCGCTGTTTAAGCATGTGCATTTCGAGTCGGGGGTGCTGCGGAAAGATCAGATCGATCCCTTTGGCAGCCAGGTGCGTTATCACGAGGGCACCAAATCATTCGCGTTGGTATCGGCGGATGAGGTGCGAGCAGAGTCCAAGCAGGCGACGGCCTTGCAGGACGTAAAGAAATTCAGAGATCTGTATCGCGACATTGGTGATGACAAGAAGCTGGGGGACGCGGCTAAAACCAAGCTGCTGAATAAGTTGGTGGAAATGATTGAGGATCGTCTAGAGATGATGAAGTTGCTTCATGTGGTCAGCGCACCGCCATCTGATGGAAAGACGCCGGATGGAAATAACTCGATGAGTAATCCACCAAAGACAATGCCGCCATCGGATGATCCGGCCGAGAAGATTAAACAACTGGAAGCCGAGTTGAAGAAGGCTCAGGAGGATGTGGCCAAAGCTAAAGAAGATGCCAAGAAGCATGAGATCCAGACGTTGGAAGAACTAGAAAAGAAGATAGAAGAGAAGCTGAAAGAGTTAGGAGCAGCGGCGGCATCTCCTCAGGGGGCGGCTTGCGCGGGCAAGCCGTCGGAACAGCGCTATTTTGTGCTGGGGCCTGAGGGGGCAAAAGAGCTGGATCCCAATGACCGGCTGCTGATGGCGCTGTCGGTAGATAGCAAGCCGCTGATCGGCGCCTTGCAGCAGATGTCGGACAGGCGGTTTCAGACGGCGAGCACACAGGTGCACACGATGGAAGCGTTGCTGGAAGAGCGAGGCACGATTTTGACCGGGCAGCAGGATCTGTTGGATGTCAGCCGCAAAGTGGACCAGGGCACGGCTGAGAATGAGAAGACCTTGGCGTTACTCCGAGACCGCTTACGCGCGTCCTATGTCAAGAGTCAACGAAAGGTTCAGCCATAGAGGAGTGTTGCACTGATGATCGCCATGCATTCTCTTCGTTGGTCTTGTCTTGCGCTGGGAGTTTTCTTGTTGGGATTTTCAGGCTGCGCCTCGTTGGATTCTGCCGCCATGCGCATTGAAGTGGAGGTCTATAAAGGCCCGCTGTCGCTGGAGCCGGAAATTCAGCTCAGTGAGCTGTATGGATATCTGGTCGAAGCCCAGAACGGAATGCTGGGTATATGGAAATTTGCAAAGGATGGACCAGAGGATAGTTGGTGGAGACGCACGTCTTTGGGGGACTCCCTCCGTAGTGAGGTCATACACGATTCATTCGGTCTTGCCAATAATCTTGAAAGATCGATTTGCTTATTCGACAAGGCATTCAGCAAGGCATCCGGCGATTGCGAGAATCTACCTCTGTTACAGAGAGCAGTAGATGCAGTGAAGGCTTTGTTGCTCGATCAGAGTGGAGTCCCTAATTCAGCGGAGGGCACGAAGAAAGCCGTCTCAGTCTTAATGAATCAAATACGAGAGGAGTATGAGGAGGCGAATGCGAAGAGATCAAGCGTGCCACTGAGTCCTGGTGCTTTTAGCAAAGTCTCAGCAGATGTGCTCGCCGATATCAGTCGAACAGCCGCAGCAATGCAGGTAGCGGCCTTTCGCTACGCCACCATGAGCGCTGTAGGAGTGCCCTGGAATACGAAGGCTCGTATTGCGGCGACTCTGTTTATGGCTGCTGCGTCTGAATATGGCAATCAAATTGAAGCTCGCGCAGACGCGCTGCGTAAGCAGCTTCCCCCGTATGGCCGAGACCGTCGCGAGTTGCCGTTAAGCACCCATCTTCGTGAAGCTGAGCCCACAGATTTCGTGCATCTTTTCGATTGGGCTGATGGACATCTCCCTCGACCGCTGGATTATCTGACGTTCAATATCTCGCCCAACATGGACGAGCGCATCAAGATCATTGACCGGCTCTATGGCGACCATTTCTGGTCGAAGATTAATACAGCCTATGCGAGCGGGCGCGGCCAAATGCAGATGGCCTTCATCAAGGATGAGACGGGCAACTGGAGTCTCAAAAGCTTTGCCAGCGATCCCACGGAATTGCTGGACGCCTATACCAAGGCCGCCAAGACGGCGCTGGAAGGCGTGATGGAGGTGACGAAGAAGCTGGCCTCTGGTGACAAGGGGGCATCAATTATACTGGCCGATCAATTGCTGGCGCTCGCGGATCAATCCGCTGATCCGCAGCGAGGCACGGCGCCGTCCACTCCTGGCACGCTGTCATTGACTCATCTGCAAACACGCCTGGCGAACCAATTGACCGCTGTGGACGTGGAGAAGGAGTTGGATGAGGAAGGAAAACTTGTGCAGGCGGTGAAGGATGCGAAGACGGCCAACGATCAGATCGATCAGACCGATCAGGATGCGCTGAAAAAATCCACCGCCAAGCTGAATGAGGCGGCCGTTAACCTGGCCAAGCATCGCACGCAGGTAATCAAGCGGTGGGAAAAGCTCTTGCGCGACCACAGCGATTTGGTGGATACGCTCAGCGCCACGGTGAAGAGGAAGTAAGAGTAGGGCTGATTAGAAGAATGAGGGGGATGGCTATGCCATTACAGTGGCAACCTATCGAATTGGTCAATCAAGTAGCGGCGACTCCGCCTTATGTGGGTACGTGGATACGAACGGATCGGGCGCAGGTGCTTGGCGGGTGGCTGGTTCGGACTCTCTTGATCAAGCGGGAGGTGGGGCAACCGATTCCAGCCGCCCCGGCAGGCTTGGAGATGGCAGCGAGTGTGGCGCTCACCTTTGTGCCGGACCCGACGCTTGGGTGGAAGCCGTAGAGAGAAGGCGAGAGCGCGAACATATTGTTTTCAGGAAACGGAGGAATCTTTCTATGTTTAGGAACAGATGGTCGCATGGATGCGCGCTCTTGGTGGGTGGATTGGTTTCGCTCTGTGCCGCGATCGCTCCGGCTGTGGCTGCGCCGGTGACGTTTCAGTTTGCCGGAGTAATAACATCCGTACAGCCAGTGGTGGGAGCCGCAACAGGTATTGGCATCGGACAGTTGTTTGCGGGGGCGTATACATTTGAGTCAAGCACCGTGGACATTGAATCGAATACTAGGCAAAGGGTGTATGCAGGGGCGCTTACATCTATAGGCCTCACCATAGGCGGCCAGACGGTTGTCCCCCATCAATACCCAATTTCGATTGGAGAGTGGGGGAATATTGTGGTTTCCAATGACATCGACCTGGGTTTGTTTCCAAATTTATATGACAGATACAAGATGGAGCAGAGTATCTCTAGCGGCAATGTAATCAATGGATGGCGCAGTACTTTTATGGCCTTTGATCTACTCTATCTTTCATCCAGTACATTTGATGGCGATTCTTTGCCCGTTATGCCACCAAGCCTTGGGTCGTCTGGGGATAATCGATTTTTTTATTCCTTCAGCAATGGGATTGGCACCTACTACGGTGAAGGTCGAATTACCTCCCTCACGGCAGTCCCAGTTCCCGCTGCCGTGCTGCTGTTCGGCTCAGGTTTCACGGCCTTGATTGGCCTGGGCGCCGGGAGCTGGCGACGTCGACAGTTGCTCGTGGCGTGACGAGTCAACAGATACCGGGAGGCTTTTCTTATTCCGAGCGTGGAGTTGTCGCCGGATGAGGGGACGGTGCGCTGGTCCAGGGGGCATGAATTCGGAGTGGCTTTTACGACCATCCAGTCAGAGACCTTGAAGCGGCTGATTCAGATGTGGGGTGCGCTTAGCTCGGCGAGGCGTTTCCTTAATAAGCGGTCGTTCCTTCTGTGGTGTCCATTCCGTGCCGGTAATCCTTCTAGATTCATAATCTATGGGACATTCGTGGGGAGGCTCTGACGAAGGCTGTTTTGACAGTCTTTGTGGCCTATGTCATCATATAGGCTGTTCTATAGGTGGAGGGAGGGCGCCTATGGCGAGTACAACCAGGCAGGCGAATTTTACTTTGCCCGGAGATCTGCTGGATGAATTAAAGCGAACGGTTCCAAAGGGAGAGCAGAGCAAGGTCGTAGGGGATGCCTTGCGTCATGAACTCAAACGGATCCGGTTTAAAAAGGCCGTGCAGACGAGTTTTGGGAGCTGGAAGGCTGAGGCGCATCCTGAGCTGGCCAAAGGAGCGAGGCCGTTTGTTCGCTCGCTTAGGAAGTCGTCCCGCCTGGCTCGGACAGGTATTCGGTGAGCAAGATCGTTTTGGACACAGATGTGCTTATCGACCTGCTCAGGGGGCGGGATGCCATCAGGGTCTTTCTGCAGAATGTCGCGGATCGGTTTGTTCCTTGTTGCTCGGTCGTGTCGGTGGCCGAACTCTATGCGGGGATGCGGCCGGAAGAAGAGAAGGCGACATGTGCGCTTCTCGATGGGCTTGTGATTTATCCTGTGACGCATAGGGTGGCTGAGGCGGCTGGGCGTTTCAAGAAGCGGAGCACCAGCCGGCGGTTGGAGTTGGCGGACTGTCTCATTGCCGCAACGGCCTTCATTGAGGGCGCCACCTTGGCAACTGGAAACGTCAAAGATTATCCTATGCCGGAGATTACAGTGTTCAACGCGCGCCGGTAGCGCCCTCCTCACGAGAGGCAGAAGAGGTATCGGGAGTTTTGTCTTCTAGTTGAATGTCCTGCCCTGTTTCTTCCCATGCGCAGCAGTTCCCATCGCGCTTGGTTTTTGGCTTGTTCGGACGTAGCTTGCCAAGCAACGAATCTCTTGAGGCGTACCCATGGGGAACCCACGCAGTTCAAGATTGAGCTGGAAGATGGCCGGTGGATCGGTGAAGTGCCGTCGCTCTCTGGTGTGATGGCGCACGGCCAGACGGGGGCCGCGCGCTCGCCGCAGTTCAAGCGCTGGCGCTTCGCGCCATGGCTGATCGTCTTGAGTATGCCGAAGCGGTTCCCGAGGAGTTACTGAACCTCTCATTCATTGCGGCATGAGCCATTGGCCTTCGAGTCACGCTTCCCGTGTGCTCTCAGCTCTCCTTCGAATCAGCTGGCAAGCCGACCGCACATCAGGATCTCATGAAGTTCTGCAACGGACTGGTTGAGCTGACGTGGTGTTTGCCTTTCACGACAGAGACGAAATCGGCCCTCGGATGCTGGTCCGTCTGTCGAAAGCGACAGGGCTCACGCCAGGCGATTTGTAATCCAAAGAAAATGTCATGGGGTTGTGAAGTGGGAGCTATGAAAGGTGCCAGGAGCTGTTTCTCGCGGCGCAAGATGACTTGGAGCGACGAGGGCATCGCTGGTTGCGAGCTTGCTGAAGCGCACTCTCTCTGGCTGGGGCAAGGTCTCTGGTGACGGGCTCATTGAAGATGTGTTGCTGGAGGCTGCCGAATTATGGGCCTGAGCGCGGTCCCGTTGGGGGTCGATTTCGAACTGCACACCTTCCCGGATGATTCGAGCGCTGAGCTATTCCTGGAATGGCTTGACCGTGCTCACGACAGATGCGCACTTTCTCAAAGTCCCTCAAATTCTCGTATCGCATATATCGCCTGCCAAGTAGTGTCCGGCGTCAATAGTATTCCTGTGCCATCTGCTCATCTATCGCTAGCACTCGCCCTTGCAAGCCCGTTATCGGCCACTTATAATGCGCCAGCGCTGTTCAATGTATTCTTTAACTTTCTGGAGAAATCGGAGCCATCATGAGCGAACGTACGTTAGCGATTATCAAGCCTGATGCGGTGAAGAAGAATGCGGTCGGCGATATCATCAACCGTTATGAGAAGGCGGGGTTGAAGCCGGTGGCGATGAAGCTGATGCAGATGTCGAAGCCGGTGGCGGAAGGCTTCTATGCCGTTCACAAGACGCGGCCGTTCTTCGATAGCCTCTGCACGTTTATGTCGTCCGGTCCGGCGGTTGTCATTGTGTTGCAGGGCGACAATGCCATTAAGAAGAATCGGGAGTTGATGGGCGCGACCGACCCTGCCAAGGCTGATGCCAATACGATTCGCAAGGCGCATGGCGCGAATATCGAATTCAATGCCGTGCACGGATCGGACTCGCCTGAGACTGCGGCATTCGAAACCGCTTATTTCTTTCCCGGCATGGAAATCTTCTGGTAAGGGTATTTTTTCGGAGGGCGATGGTTTCCCTGCCCTTCACTTCCGGACAAGCACTGATGCGAGGGGCGGCGATGGCGCTGTCACTCGCATTGTTGTGTGCCTGTAGCCAGCGACTCGCTCCTTTTTCTCCCTCATCGGCCCCTCTCGAACAGATTCACGACGATCCGGCGCGCGATGCGCAGTCGAGCCTCTTGCGCGAGGCTCACCGGGCCTTTGCGCAAGCGCGCTATCCCGCAGCCGTGCTCTTTTTCCGGCGAGTCGTCGATTCGACGGCGGCTGGAGATCCGCGATTGGCGGAGGCGCGTTGGGGGCTCGGCCGTTCCTATGAGGAGACGGGGGCGTATCGCGCGGCGATGGCGGAATACCGCGCGCTGGCCACGGGCGATCCTGGGCAGGATGCTCAGACGCAGCGCTTCCAGCAACAGGCGTTGGATCGGCTCGATCAATTGCGGCAGATGCCAGGCGGGCCTCGTGGCAGCGTCATGCGCCAGGTTGCGCTGGGGCTTTCTTTGGCTCAGCTCCCTCCGGTGTCAGACTGGGTCGCCTGGTTTCAGGCCTTGCTGAAAGCTGGTGTGACAACAGTACTGCTGGATTCGGCCGGCTCTGATGGAGGGCCTGAAGAAAGTTCAGATCAGCTACGGGCGTTTATCGGCGCTGCGCACCTTGCCAGCCTCTCGGTGTGGGGCGCGCTGGATGTTCATCAAGGACGGGGACTCTCGCTCGAGCCTGAGTGGGTGAGCCTGTCGTATGCCAAGAGGGTGGATCTACGTGATGGCCGCATGCCGGCGAAGCTCTCCGATCCCTTGCATCTCGAGTATCAAGTTGCTGTCGAAGGCCGGGCGGCGTCATTTCTGCGGGCCGGGTGCGATGGGATTTTGTTGAGGGCGAGGGACGCGCAAGGGTACGCGCAGGATTATTCGGATGGGTCGTTTCAGCGGTTTGCCTCCGTCTTTGGTCTGGCAATCACGCCGCAGCAATTATTGGGTGAGCCGGGAGGAGCGGAGTCCGTAGGACCTGACCGGGAGTCGATCTATTGGCGTTGGGTGGGCTGGAAGGCTAGAAGCTATGGCGATGTGGCGGTACGGATCAGGAAATTGATTCATGATGCCAACCCCGCCGGGCGTTTATTGATTGAAGTGCATGGCCGGACGGTTGGCGACCCGTTAATGGGGTTGGAGCAGTACGGCGAGGATCTCAACGACTTGTTTCAGCGGAGTGGCGGTGAGCTGGTGTTTCGCGGGGAGGGGGACGAAAACGCAGCGGAGTTGGAGCAATTCGCGCAGCAAGCGGGATCTTCCGATCGCCTCTGGCTTGTTCGGCCGGTGGCAGGTCCGGAGACGGCATCGTTTGTCTCCTGGACCGAAGGGCTTGAATCCATGTCGCAGGAACAGGGCGCTGGCAATCTTCTGTTGCTCGGTTCGAGCGGGGGCGGTCTTCCTTGACAAATCACATGGTTGACCACTACGATCCGGCGTCTTCCTCGGGCGTTTCTTCAATTGAAAATCATGGAGACTCCTATGATTCCCAACGATTTGCGGTATCACAAAGAACATGAGTGGGTGCGTCTCAACGGCAAGCAGGCGACGGTGGGCATCAGCCATTTTGCCCAGGATGCCCTCGGGGATATTGTGTTTCTCGATATGCCGAAAGTCGGCGCGGTGGTGACGTCCGGGCAGCAGATCGGCGAAGTGGAATCGACGAAAACAACCTCGACCATTTATGTGCCGGTCAGCGGCACGGTGTCGAAGATCAATACCGATCTCAAAGATCATCCCGAAGTGGTCAATTCCGATCCCTACGGCAAGGGATGGATCGCGGTCATCGATCTCTCGAATCCAGGCGAGGTCGAGCAACTGATGACGGCCGCGCAATATGAATCGTTTCTAGCCAGTCAGAAACACTAACGCGGGTCCATGTCGAAACACATCGCGATTTTGGGATCCGGGCCCGGCGGGTATGTGGCGGCGATTCGAGCGGCCCAATTGGGCGCGCGTGTCACGGTCATCGAGCAGCAGGCGCTGGGTGGTGTCTGTCTGAATTGGGGCTGCATCCCCAGCAAAGCCCTCCTCTCCGTCATCGAACTCGGCGACAAACTCAAGAAAGCGGACGATCTCGGTCTTCTCCTGCCTGGGCCGCCTCGCTACGATCTCGCGCGCATGGTGGCGCGGAAGAATAAGGTGGTGGCGTCGCTGGTTAAAGGCATTGCCACATTGTTCAACGCCTGGAAGATCGAGGTGGTTGAGGGGCGGGGCCGGCTGGTCGATGCGCGCACGATTGCGGTGACGGCCCAAGACGGTTCGCAGCGGCAGGTGCAGGCGGATGCGCTGGTGATTGCCACGGGATCGTCTTGGCCGGACTTGAACCAGTTTCCCGTCGATGGGAAAACCATTATTACAAGCAAGCAGGCGCTGAACTTGGATTCCGCCCCGCCGCGAATGATTATTCTCGGCGCTGGAGTCGAGGGGTGCGAATGCGCGTCGCTCTTCAGCGGTTTGGGCACGCAGGTGACCATGGTTGAGCTGCAATCGACTGTGCTTCCGCTTGAGGATGAAGAGGTCTCGGTGCTGATGGCGCGAGAACTTAAAAAACGCGGGGTCGATGTCCGAACCGGCACGACGATTCAAGAGTCGCAGGTGCGTGAGGGGATAGTTACGGCGCAATTAAAAGATGGTAGCACCGTTGAGGCGGAGATGCTTCTTGTTTCAATTGGACGCGGATTTCAATCGCGCGACATCGGGGCGGAGCAGGTTGGCGTGGCCTTGGGGCGGCGCGGCGAGATTCTTGTCGATGACAGAATGGAGACGAATATACCCGGCGTCTATGCGATCGGCGATGTGGTCGGCAAGGCCATGCTGGCGCATGTGGCGTCGGCGCAGGGAAAAGTCGCGGTTGAAAATATCATGGGGCATCCGGCGACGATCCGGTACGACGCGATTCCGGCCGGGATCTTTACGCTACCGGAAGTTGGCCGGGTCGGGCTGACGGAGCGGCAGGCGCGTGAACAGGCGCAGGCTGCCGGCCATGATCCCGAGCAAGCGATCAAGGTAGGGCGATTCCGTTATGCGGCGCTGGGCAAGGCGCAAGCCACCGGCGATATCACGGGTTTGTTCAAGGTTATTGCCGATGCGGCGACCGGCCGGTTGCTCGGCGCGCACATCGTGGGAGCCCATGCCGCCGATCTTATTCACGAGGCAGCGCTGGCGATGGAAACCGGCGCTACGGTGTCGCAGATCGCCCGTATGATTCACGCCCATCCGACGCTCGCGGAAGGGTTTGTCGAAGCGGTGGAAGATGTCGAGGACTGCGCGATTCACCAGCTGAAAAAGAAATCATGAGACTGCTGCAGTCGTTCCTCATTAAGCTGAGCAGGTTGGCGATGACGGCGGGCGTCGTCTTGTGGATCGGCTGGCAGGTTCCTCAAACGATGCAACGCCCTTCTGTGACCCATGCGGCCGCGATTGTTTCCGATGACACCACGGCAGCAACAGTTTCGACTGCCGGTTCTGTGGCTCAGACTGCAGAGGCGAGTGAGGCGCGCCGGATGCCGAATCGTTCGCCCCGGGTCGATCTGAATCGTGCGACGGCAGCCGATTTGGATCAGCTTCCCGGCGTTGGCCCTGTACTGGCTAAACGGATGGTGGATTACCGGAAGTCTGTCGGGCGGTTCCAAGCGGTCGAGGATCTGCGGGCGGTGAAGGGAATTGGAAAGAAGAAGCTGGAGCAATTGAAGCCGTTTGTCGTGGTGATGGCGTCTGCCAGGTTGGAATAGGGAAAGAAGGGGCCGGTATGAGTGAATTGAGTCGGCAGCTTGATCTGATTCTGCGCGGGACGGTGGAAGTCATTCAGCGTGCCGAGCTGGAGGCGAAGCTGGCCCGCTCGCTGAAAGAGAATCGCCCTCTTCGTGTGAAGGCGGGATTCGATCCGACGGCGCCAGATCTGCACCTCGGCCATACGGTCCTGATCCATAAGCTGAAGCATTTTCAGGATCTCGGTCATCAGGTGTTGTTTTTGATCGGCGATTTCACCGGCATGATCGGCGATCCGACCGGTGTCTCGGAGACCCGTCGCGCGCTGACCAAGGAACAGGTGCAGGAGAACGCGAAGACTTACCAGCGGCAGATTTTTAAAATCCTCGACCCGCAGAAGACGACCATTGAATTCAACAGCACCTGGATGGGCGCGATGACGGCGGAAGGTTTGATCCAGCTGGCCGCGCATTATCGCGTGGCGCGGATGATGGAGCGGGACGATTTTCATAAACGCTTTCACGAGCAAAAGCCGATCAGTGTCCACGAGTTTCTTTACCCGCTGGTGCAGGGCTATGACTCGGTTGCGATGAAGGCGGATGTGGAGCTGGGCGGGACCGACCAGAAGTTTAACTTGCTGGTTGGACGGGAGCTACAGCGCGACTTTGGGCAGGAGGCGCAAGTGGTCATTACGATGCCGTTGCTGGAAGGCACTGACGGCATCAAGAAGATGAGCAAGAGCGTCGGCAACTACATCGCACTGGAGGATAAGCCGGAAGATATGTTCGGCAAGATGATGTCGATCAGCGACCTGTTGATGCTGCGGTATTATGAATTGCTGACGACGGAAGATCTGGAGCGGGTGAAATCGCTGCATCCGATGGAGGCCAAGCAGTCGCTGGCCGAGATGATGGTTGCCAGGTATCACGGAGACGAGGCTGGGAAACAGGCGCGAGGCGCGTTTCAGCACAAGTTTTCAGAACGGGAGTTTCCAGATGAGCCGGATGTGCGAGTAGTGCTAACCGGCCAGGATCTCAAGGACGGCCAGTCGATTGGGCTGGTCGATCTCGTGGCGAAAACGGGCCTGGTGACGAGCAAAAGCGAAGCTCGGCGGCTGGTGATTCAGGGCGGGGTGGAGTTCGATCAGAAAAAACAGAGCGACGCTAATGCCGTGGTTGTGTTGGTTGCCGGCCGCCAGTATCAAATGAAAATCGGCCGGCGCAAGTTTGCTTTGGTGGAACGAGCTAAGTAGGGCGGCCTTTCTTGACTTGGAATCGTCGCCCGCGTAGGATGCACCCCAGCGAGCGGGCGTAGATCAGTGGTAGAGTCCTTGCTTCCCAAGCAAGTAGTCGTGGGTTCAAATCCCATCGCCCGCTCCAATTAAAGGCGTCATTGTCAGGATCTAAGGACTTGGGAGTCAGGCGCTTCCAAGTCCTTTTTTTTCACTCCTGCCGATGCAGGCGTGGAATGAGCCAGTACTCTCTTTGTAAAGCGCTCAGAATACACACGAGTGATGTAGGAAGGATGTGATATGAAGATGGGGCAACCCGTGATGATTGCAATGGAGGCAGGTCGACAAGCAAAGACGGCAGCAAGACTCTCTCGCTGTCAGCTGACGACCCACGGGCCATCAAGCTGACCGAGCGAAGAAGCCGAGTGCTGTTCTCGATGCCGTAGGATTGAATTGAACAAAGAAGGGAATCTAGACGGCTTTTGTGACCAGTCCTGATCGGAGGCAACGGGTGCATACACGAATTTTTTTGTTTGCACCGTCGACCACTGCGCGAACTGTCTGAATATTGGGGTTGAATACCCGCTTGGTCTTGTTGTTCGCGTGACTGACGTTGTTCCCGGATTTCGGTTTCTTCTGACAAAGATCGCAAGAGAATGCCACGGTAGTGCTCCTTCTGAGTAATCGAGCGATTGATCGCCGAGTAAAGTAGCACAAGAAGGTGAAGTGTGGCAAGGGGTTGAATCGGATGGCGGAGATTATTCGGAGAAGCGTGTCGAAAGGGATGTGATGGAGACAACGAATTGGATTGGCTTCATTGCAGGGACGCTCACGACGATTGCGTTCTTGCCACAAGTGCAGCGGACCTGGGCAACAAAGTCTGCTGACGATATGTCGCTGGCGATGTTAGTGGCTTTTACGACCGGAGTATTTTTGTGGTTGATCTACGGGGTGGCCCTGGCGGCATGGCCGATCATCGTCACCAACGCCATTACATTTATTCTGACGTCCACGATCTTGGTCCTGAAGCTCAAGTATCAGAAGAAGCGGCGTTGAGACCGTGGGAATGTTGTCTGTAAGAATGACGCGTGCGTCCCTCTAAGAAGCCGGTGATGGAGTGGCGAAGGCCGGCGGGAGCGGCACGCTGATATCGAAGCTCGAATCCCCTCCGTCGTCGAGCCGGTCTTTCCCCACACTATAAAGTCTTTTCTGTGTTGGGCTCCAGAGCATGGGGAGTCCGGTGAAAGGGTCGAAGTAGATCGAGCCGACTTCCGCCAGCCTGGTCGGGATGGTGACCGTAGCCGTCGGTTTTCGCATGAGGATTTGCAGCGAGACTAAGCGCAGCCGCGCATCCGTTTCGACTAGGCGCTGGCTGAATGGCTCCCATTGCGGTTCGAACTCCATCGGGTCGGCCAGCCGCTCAAGAAACGTTCGTTGCGAGTGTTTCGCGATATCTTGCAGGCGAGGAAGCGGGCTGTGAATCGTTTCCGCCGCTTTGATTGTAGCGTCGTAATAGGTTGAATAGGCCTCCCAGGTGCGCTGGCCTGATGAGGCGAATCCAAATCCTGTCAGGCTTCTGGGGTGGGTCACCTTTTGAAACGCATTGAGAGGCAGATGCGCCAAGGTCGCGACGGTTGCCTGACCTGGGGAGTCGGCTTCCGATAGCCGGGGGCCGTGCGCGAGGTCCGTTCGGCTGCGGTGATAGCCCATTGTGAATTCATTTTGAATCGGCCAGCGGAGCGAGTACTCGACGGGAGTCAATGGCTGGAGCAAATGAAGACCGTGAGTCAGCAGATGCGTGTCGACGGTATTGTGACTTAACATGCGCGACAGGAGGGCGACATCGTCTTCGATAATCACGGCTGCCACTATTTTTACCGAGAGGGTCCGGGCTTCCCGTAGGACGCTACGCCACTTGGCGAGATCGAGGGCGAGCCGGTTCAGGCCGGCTCCTGCCTGTTCCCCGAACCCAATTGCCACAAACAGGCGATGGGCCCCCATCAGCTCCTCAATGCGGGGCGTGCCAGTCTGTCCGTATCCCCAGTCTTCAAATTTCATCCGCAGAAACTGCTCATATCGTGCGGTAAGCGGCGCGTAGAGAGGAGCCGACAGCCGAAACGCCGCGTCTTTGTTTTGGAATTCAGCCAGCGGATCTGCGGCATGCCACTCGGGAACGACACGGTCATAGGCCACTGGCAGGCGAAGTTCTGTGCGTCCCGGTTTATCCAAGTCATAGCTGCATTCGAGCG
This sequence comes from Nitrospira sp., assembly GCA_020846195.1. Classification (GTDB taxonomy): domain Bacteria; phylum Nitrospirota; class Nitrospiria; order Nitrospirales; family Nitrospiraceae; genus Nitrospira_D. The sequence goes on along the minus strand of JADLEJ010000008.1, from coordinate 82,702 downwards.
GCCGCGCCGCGGCTTCGCTCCAGATGTCGTACCCGGTTTGGACGGGGTTTGTCCCACTTGCCGCGGCCATCCCCAGCAGCAAGAAATAGCCATTGTCGAGCGGGCGTTCAATGCTGTGGGCCGGTGGGGTGGAGAGTCTTACAAATCTCTCGCTGGGCGCGTCTTTCTTGGTTGACCAGATTAGGCCGGATAGTTCAAGAAAGAGTCCAATAAGGCAGATGCTGATCATGATGTTCCGCATGGATGGATGCGACCTCGTGGTTCGGAGTGTAATCGAGTGGCTGCGACGTATCTGGAGTTTCAATCGAGAGAGGTCAGCAAAGCCCATGCCGATGCGGGCTGTTTCTAACCTCGCATAGGGAGGCCGTTCTTTTCGTGGGGGAGGGAAAAGATCGGCCTGAGTCCATCGCGCATTGAACGCCGTCCGGCCATTAATGAACTTGACAATATTCGGCAAGGTCTCCTATTGTGCCTCCACAATATGTGATTCCTGGGTAAGGGAAGAGGGTGTGAATCCCTCGCGGTCCCGCCGCTGTGAATGGGGACGAAACCCGGTAATGCCACTGTCCAGCCGCTGGATGGGAAGGCGTGGGGAGTAGGATGAACCATGAGCCAGAAGACCTGCCCAATGAATTGACCATCGTTCCCTCGAGGGCTGGGGAACAGGCGAGGATGAAGATGCGGGTGCAATCCTCAAGGTCTCTGTCAGGCCTTGAGGATTTTTTATTTGCGCGGATATGGCCGCTATCTTGTGGCAGTGGGTCTTGTCTGTCTCGCGTTGCTGGCGTACGCGCCGAGGGCGTTGGCTTGTGTTGATGGAGAGTGTGCAGACATGAAGCGGCGGCAGCAAGGCATCCTGACGGGTATGCCGTTCATGGCGCATGTGTCGTCGCGGTCGTTTATCGACGACATGGGGCGCCGAGTCTATTTGGCCAAAGCGCCGAGCCGGATTGTTTCACTGGCGCCGAGCGTGACGGAAATGTTGTTTGCGATCGGCGCAGGGGCGCAGGTGGTTGGGGTCACGCAGTTTTGCGACTATCCTCCCGAAGCCACTCAGAAAGCGAAAGTCGGATACGCCAATCCGAATCTTGAATCGCTTGTGGCGCTTCAGCCGGATTTAATTGTGGCGCCGCAGGAGTTTCTAAAGCCCGATCTGATCGGCAAGCTGGATCAGCTCAAAGTTCCGGTCTTTATCCTGTCCGCGAAGAGCGTCGAAGACGTGCTGGCGCATATCCAGACATTAGGGCGGATGCTGGATCGTTCGACCGAAGCGACGGCTCTCGGGATGGATCTGCGCCAGCAGATGGCCCGCATTAAGACACGAACGCAGGGCGTCACGCCCGTGCGAGTGCTCTATGTCTTGAACAGCGCGCCGCTGATCACCGTTGGCCCGGGGAGTTTCATCGATCAATTGATTGCACTGGCTGGCGGTATCAACGTGGCCGCCAAGAGTGCCACGGCCTATCCGCGGCTCAGCATGGAGGTGGTGCTGCAGGAGAATCCGGAGATCCTCCTGTTTCCAGTCGGAAAGGCCGAGGGGATTTCCGAGAGCGAGCAGCAGGCCTGGCGGAAGTGGACGACGTTGACCGCTGTCAAGCAGAACAATCTGCGTCAGATTTCCGCCGACCTGATTAATCGTCCGGGCCCCAGAATCGGGCAAGCGCTGGAGCTGCTGGCCGACCTCTTTCATCCCTCCTCGAACGCTGGGCCGGGCAATGCCGGTTCGAGCGAGGGGCGCTAGCGCAATGGCGAACAGCCATGCGACACCCTCCCATCTGCAGGCGCCTGGCGGAGCGATGTCTGTTTCCGGGCAAACCGCACAAACCGTACAGGCGGACTGGCATCGCACTGGCGCCATGTTGACGCGCCGGCGATGGAGCCTGGTCTTGACTGGGCTTCTGCTGGCCAGCGCCGCCGTCATCCTGTTATCTAGCCAGGTCGGTGCAGTGTCCGTATCGCTGGCGGATGCGTTTGCGGCATTGGGTCACCTGTTGACCACCGGATCGCTCGACGCCTCATCGCTCGAAACCAGCAGTGTGATTTTTCTCCATGTGAGGCTCCCGCGCGTGTTGATGGGATTTCTCGTCGGGAGCGCGCTGGCGGCAGTCGGCGTCACGCTGCAAGCGCTCTTGAGAAATCCGCTGGCGGACCCCTATGTGCTGGGCGTCTCTAGCGGCGCAGCATTGGGCGCGGCCATTGCCATGTTGCTGGGAATTGGCGCAACCGTGCTGTTGCTGCCCCTCTTGCCTCTCTTTGGATTTATCGGAGGACTCTGTGCGCTGGCGCTGATCTATCGATTGGCGCAGTCGCAGGGGCGGCTCCCCATCCACAGTCTATTGCTGGCTGGCGTCATTCTGAACGCGATTCTCACCGCGCTGATCATGTTTATTACGTCGATCATGGAGCCCAACCGGTCGGCGGGTCTCATCGCCTGGTTGATGGGCTCGCTGATGGCGCCAGGCTATCCGACGCTGGGTGTCATCGCGATCTACGTGCTGTTCGTGTCCGCGGTGTTGATCCATAAAGCGCAGGTGCTGAACGTGCTGACGCAAGGAGAAGAGACGGCGCGATCGCTCGGCATCGACACGGAGCGTGTGAAGAAACAGCTCTATGTGTTGACGGCGCTGATCACCGGCGCGGTGGTGTCGGTGAGCGGCATGATGGGGTTTGTCGGCATGGTCGTGCCTCACGCCGTGCGCATGATGATCGGATCCGATCATCGCCTGTTGTTGCCGGCTTCCGCATTGGTCGGAGGCATGTTTTTGGTTGTCTCCGATACGATCGCCAGGACGATGTTCGCGCCGGCCGAAATTCCCGTGGGCATTGTCACCGCTCTCGCCGGCGGGCCGTTCTTTCTCTATCTCCTGCTGTGGCGGAAAGACCGGATGATCTGACATGCCGACGCCTACGGAGACCTGCGCAATGCCGCAACCCTGCTCGATCCGTTCAGCCATCGCGGTCGAAGGGGTGTCGTTTCGCTATCGATCAGACCAGTCTGGCCAGTCTGGGCGCGCCTGGACCGTCGATGCCGTATCGTTTGCCGCTGAGCCGGGAGAGATCTTGGGGATTGTCGGCCCGAACGGATCGGGAAAGTCGTCGCTCTTGAAGTTGCTGGCTGGGTTATTGCGACCGGCTTTGGGCGCCATTCAGGTAGCCGGGCAATCGATCGATCGGCTTGAGCCGCGCGCGCTGGCGAAGATGGTCGCGGTCGTGCCGCAGGAATTTACGCAAGCCTTTCCGTTCACGGTGGCTGAGACAGTCCTTATGGGGCGGTTCCCGCGCCGGCGCCAGGGCTGGTGGAATCTGGGAATGGGGGATGAATCGGCCGACGATCTGCTGGTGGCTCATCGTGCCATGGTGGATACGGATGTCGTCGCGTTTGCCGACCGGTTGGTGACGGATCTCTCGGGTGGCGAGCGCCAGCGGGTGATGCTCGCCAGAGCCTTGGCGCAGGAGTCCACCGTGCTCTTGCTCGACGAGCCAATGGCCTTTCTCGACATCAATCATCAGATCGACCTCTGCGGATTGATCCGCCGGCTCAATCGCGAGCGGGCGCTGACCGTGGTCATCGTCTCGCACGATCTGAATGTCGCCAGCCAGCTCTGCGATCGGTTGGTCATGTTGAAAGAAGGCCAAGTCTTCCAGGTCGGCACGCCTGCCGAGACGATCCGTGAAGAGGTCTTGCAAATGGTGTATGGCTGCGAGGTCGTCGTGGATGCGCATCCCCACAGCGGACTGCCGCGAGTGACGATGCCGTCTGTATCGAGCCGCGTATAAACAGGTTCAGTGGCCATGTCCCCAGCCACGGAACCGTGCCTGTTGGGGGACGGTATCATCGCGAGGAAAGAGCGTTTTGAAGAAACGACGCGGGTGACGGGGAAGATGGTGCAAATCCATCACGGTGCCGCCACTGTCAGCGGGGAGTAGCTCTGCACAATGCCACTGTGCGCCTTGGCGCATGGGAAGGCGCAGAGCCGCGACGATCCGCAAGTCAGGAGACCCAGTCCGCTGTCGAATCGACTGAACCCCTCGAGCGCAAGGGAGATTCGTCATGCCGTTGTTACGTGTCTGCTGGTTGTTGTGTGCCTGCCTTCTGAGCCTGCCTGCAGGAGCGGCCCTCGCTCAAGACGCTGCCGTGGCGACTGATGCGACGGATGCTGTTGTCGCCGACGCCGCTCAGGCCGATATCATTGAGACGCCCGAGGTCGTCGTCAGCGCGACGAAAACGCCGATTCCAGTGACGCAGGTCACCAGCGCGGTGGAGGTCATCACGGCCGAGGATATGAAAAAACAAAATCTCCGAACCGTGATGGATGCGCTGCGGCTCGCGCAAGGGGTGGCGGCGTTTTCAAATGGCGGCCCTGGAACGGATGCGAGCATCAGAATCCGCGGCGGCAGTTCATCGCAAACCTTGGTGATCATCGATGGCGCTATCGTCAATAGCGCGACGGCCGGCGGGTACAATTTTGCTAATCTGACGACCGACAACATCGAACGGATCGAAATCCTCCGGGGCGCGCAGAGCATGTTGTATGGATCGGATGCGATGGGTGGGGTCATCAATATCACCACGAAAAAAGGGCAGGGGCCACCGACTGTGGGCGCCTTCCTTGAGTACGGATCGTTTACCACGGTGCGTGAAGGCGGGACGGTCTCGGGCAAGCAGGGAATTGTGGATTACAGCCTGGCGCTGTCTCGTTGGGATAGCTCCAGCTTTTCCGCGGTGAACTATCGGCGCGGCGCCACGGAGCGGGATTCTTATCGCAACTGGACCGGCTCCGCTCGCGTGGGCGTGGATCTGCCGAAAGATGGGCGTCTGGACTTCAATTTCAGATGGACCAATTCGGATGTCGCCCTCGACAGCATCTCGGCAACATCTCCGGCAGAAGTCTACGGATCGAAGATGCGGAGCCAGGATTATATTTTCAGCGGCAGCTATCGACAGCCGTTAACGGAATGGTGGTCCCAGAAGCTGACCCTCTCGCGGGCGCAGGAGGCGTCGTTGTTCTTGCCCGGCACGGTCCAGCGCAGTCTCGCTACGAACGTGCTCAGCACTCCCTTTGGCTCGCCGAATGAGACGCGTGTGTTGTCCAACCGGATCGAATGGCAACATGACTTTCGCATTACCGAGATGCTGCTGCTGAGTGGTGGCTATCAGTTTCGCGAGCAGCAGGGCGAAAACGACACCGGTTTGACCAATCGAATCTTGAGCTCGAATGCGGGATTTGCCCAGGCTCAGGTCAACCTCTGGGATCGCTTCTTTGGAACGGCGGGAGTGCGCTACGATAGTTACAATGTATTCGGCAATGCCACGACCTATCGATTGACGGGGGGCTACTATAGCAAGGAGACCGACACGAAGCTCCGCACGAGCTATTCAACGGGTTTCCGCGCTCCAAGCATGAATGAGTTGTACTTTCCCAATTTCGGCAATCCGAATCTCGGTCCTGAGAAAAGCCAGAGCATGGATGTGGGGATCGATCAGTTCTTTCTCTCCAAGTCCCTCAAGCTCAGTGGAGGCTTCTTTTGGAATCGTTACCGCAATTTGATCGTGACCACAAACGATCCGGTATTTTGCGCGCCCTTCAGCACGTTCGGGTTCTGTCCGCAGCAACTTGGCGATGCTTCGACGAAGGGCTGGGAGGCCAGTCTGTCATATGCCTATACCAGCGAGCGGCAGTTTCTTCGAGGGGTGACCTTCCAGGCGCAGTATACGAATACGTTGACCAGGGATTTGGATACGGCGGCGCGGCTCCCTCGATGGCCGGTCGATCAGTGGAGCATGGTGCTTGGTTATCAGCCTATTGCGCCGTTGTGGATCACGGTCACGGGCCGGTATATCGGCTCGCGGTTCAACACTACCGGAAATAATCAAAGTCTGCGCGCCTTCGATGTCTGGTCGCTCGCGGCAACGTACGACGTGACCAAGCAGGTGCAGGTGTATCTGCGCGCGGAAAATCTCTTCAATGAAAAGTACGAGGAGGTGGCCAGCGCCGGGGTCCCGATTCGCTCGATCTTTGGCGGCCTGCGAGTCGCGTTTAGCGCTAAGCCATGAGGAAGCAAGAATGACGCACCCGCGCCTCATCATTGCCGGCACCGCGAGCGGTGTCGGCAAGACGACTGTCACGCTGGCGATTTTGGCGGCCTTGCGCAAGCGGGGCCGCCAGGTTCAGCCGTTCAAGGCGGGGCCGGACTTTATCGATCCTGGCCATCATGCGGCGGTGACGGGGCGGCCGTCTCGCAATCTCGATGGCTGGATGCTGGGTGCTGAGCGTAGTCGAGAGATCTTCGCTCGGGCTGCTGCCGATGCGGATTGTTCCATCATCGAAGGGATGATGGGGTTGTTCGATGGCAGTTCGCCCGTGAACGACATCGGCAGCACGGCTGAGCTGGCCAGGCAATTGGAGGCGCCGGTGTTGCTGGTGATCGACGGCAGCGCGATGGCGCGGTCTGCCGCGGCGATGGTGCTGGGGTATGCGCGATTCGACCCGGCGCTGCGCGTGGCGGGCGTGCTGTTCAACCGGGTGTCCAGCGAGGGGCACTATCGCTTGTTGAAGGAAGCGGTTGAGGCTGAAACCGATGTCGCGGTCGTCGGGTATCTGAAGCCGGATGCCGCTGTCATGATTGCGGATCGGTATCTAGGGCTTGTCACGGCGATGGAGCAGGGGCCGGCGGAATTGTATGACCGGCTTGGAACAATGGCCATGAACACCATCGATCTCGATCTGGTCGAATCCCTGGCCAGGACCGCCGGTGACGCGCCATTTCTTGCTGCGCCACTCGCGGTCGCAAGAAGCAAAGAAAGGCCGGTTCGTATCGGCGTCGCGCATGACCTGGCGTTTTGTTTTTACTATCAGGACAATCTTGACTTGCTCGAAGCGGCTGGCGCGGAGGTGATTCGATTTTCACCGCTGAAGGATCGTATGCTTCCCGATGTCGAGATGCTCTATCTTGGAGGGGGGTATCCAGAGCTGTATGCCGACATGCTCGCCGGGAATAGCTCGATGCGGCAGGCCGTTCGCGCCTTTGCCGGGCTGGGCGGGACGATCTACGCGGAATGCGGCGGGATGATGTATCTCACGCAAGCGATTCGAGACGTCGAAGGGCGTTCCCATGAGATGGTTGGGCTCTTTGCGGCGGAAGCCGTCATGCGAAAGTCTGGCCTGACGCTGGGATACCGGACGGTGGAGTTTTCCCGGCCCTGCATTCTTGGCGCGTCCGGCGCGACGGCGCGCGGCCACGAATTCCATTACTCCACACTGGTGCCGAAAGGCCCGTTGACCTATGCTTGCGGGCTCACTGACGTTCGAGGAGAGTCACAGGGGCCGGATGGATTATCCATTGGAAATGTCGTGGCGCTCTATACGCATCTGCATTTTGCCAGTCAGCCGCAGGTTGCGGCGTCGCTGGTGGCGGCTGCTCGCCGGACAAGGGGTCAGGCATCGGCCACGCAAGGAGAGATCCGATGACAGAACAGGATGAGCATAAAGCGCGGATGGCCAGGCTGAAGGCCTCGGTGGATCGGCGTATCGAAGCGGCGCAAGAGGAAAAGGGCTTGGTGATTGTCTATACCGGCGCCGGCAAGGGCAAGACGACTGCGGCGCTGGGAATGGCCTTGCGCTGCATCGGCCACGGACTGAAGGTGGCGATCGTTCAATTTATCAAAGGCGCGATCGATACGGCGGAAGAGCGGACGTTGAAATCATTCGGCGACCGCGTGACATTTTTACGGATGGGCGAGGGTTACACTTGGGAGACGCAGGATCGCGAGCGCGATACGCAATTCGCTCAAGAGGCGTGGAAGCAGGTCTGCGGGTTCCTGCGCGACCCCTCCTATGCCATGGTCATTCTCGACGAGTTCAATATCGCGCTACAGCAGGATTATGTGGATGTCGCGGACGTTATCACGGCATTGCGTGCCCGCCCTCCGATGCAGCATGTGGTGCTGACGGGGCGCGGTGCGAAGGAAGCGCTGATCGAGGAGGCCGATCTCGTGACGGAGATGAAGCAGGTGAAGCATCCGTTTCGGAAAGGCATCAAGGCTCAAGCCGGGGTGGAATTTTAACAAGCTGCTGAAAAACCCCGCTAGCGGCGTTCTCGCAGCGCTCAGGTCCTCAACGTACTCCAGCGAGTACGCCTCGGCCCTTCACTTGCTGCGGCCTTGCTGGACGGTCTTTTTGAGCAGTCTGCAAGAGAACGAGAGGAGTACGACTTGTGAGAGGCCCGGTGGACAAAACTTGTGAAGCCTGCGGCGCGGTATTTTCGTGCGGCGGCTATCAGTGCTGGTGCGGGAAGGTCGGCATCACCGAATCGCAGATGGATTGGATTGCCGCGCGGTTTCAGGATTGTCTCTGTCCGCTGTGCTTGGGTAAAGTGGCGGCCGGTGAGCTAGAGCTGTCATCTGGATCGTATGATTCGACTGCCAGGGAAAGTGTGTGAGTGGGATGCTTCCCAATGACGGCCGATTTTCAGACGCGGAGCGGGCGGCGGTCTACCGGGCGATTTTCGAGCGGCGCGATGTCAGGCGAAACTTTCTCCCGACGCCGATTGCGGAGGAGGCGCTGACTAGAGTGTTAACCGCCGCGCATCACGCCGGCTCTGTCGGCTTTATGCAGCCGTGGGATTTTGTCGTCATCCGCCAGCCTGCCACGCAGCGCGCGGTGAAGCAGCTGTTTGCCCAGACGAATGGCGAGGCCGCTTCGCGGTATGAGGGCGATCGCGCCACGCTGTATCGCGGGTTGAAGCTGGAAGGAATCGAAGAGGCGCCGGTGAATATTTGCGTGACGTGCAGCCGCCAGCGCGGCGGCCCGCATGTGCTTGGACGCTCCACGGTGCGCGAGACGGATTTGTACAGCACCTGTTGCGCGATCCAGAATCTGTGGCTGGCCGCGCGCGCGGAGGGCATCGGCGTGGGCTGGGTCAGCATTCTCGATCATCAGGCTGTGAAGAAGGTGCTGGGCATTCCCAGGCCGGTGAAAGTGCTGGCGTATCTCTGTCTTGGCTATGTGTCCGAGTTTGCGACGCAGCCCGATTTGGAAACGGCTGGATGGCGGGCAAGAATTCCGGTTGAGCAACTCATTCATTCTGAATCATGGGGCGGCAGGACGGAAGGCTGAGGACAGAGGGCAAAGGGGACCCACACGATGCGTATTACGAAAGTCTATACCCGAACGGGCGACGCTGGAAAAACGCGCTTGGCCGGCGGGCAGCAGGTCTGGAAGGACAGCCTGCGAGTTGAGACCTACGGGACGGTCGATGAGTTGAATGCGTCGATCGGAGTGGTCCGCGCGATGAATGCCGACGTGATCGACGACTATGCCGCCGCTGGACAGCTGGAGGAAGAATTGCGGTGGGTGCAGAACAAGCTGTTCGATGTCGGGAGCATTCTGGCGACGGCGCCGGGGCAGACGTTCAAGAATATGCCGCAGGTGGCGGCGAACGATGTCACGCGACTGGAAAAACTTATTGATCGCTGCCAAAAAGATTTGGAGCCGCTGAAAGAATTTATCCTGCCGGGCGGCGGGAAAGTCTCCAGCTTTCTGCATCAAGCTCGCACGGTGTGCCGGCGGGCCGAACGACTCTGCGTGGCGCTGTCGAAAGTGGAGCCGGTCGATCCGACGATCGTCAAGTATGTCAATCGGCTGAGCGATGCCTTGTTTGTGCTCGCGCGCTGGGTGGCCAAGACACAGGGCGAGCCGGAATTTTTGTGGGAACGGGATGCCGCCAAGAAAACCGAGTAGCCGTAAGACGCCACGGCAGCCCATGGGCCGGATCATTTTCGTTTTGGGCGGCGCGGCGTCCGGCAAGAGCGACATTGCGCTTCAACTGGCTGGGCCGAAGCAGCCGCGCGCGTTTGTGGCGACGGGGCAAGGACTGGATGTCGAGATGGCGGCGCGGATCGCCCGGCATCAGGCCACTCGCGCGGCCGATTGGGACACGGCGGAAGTGCCGCTTGAAGTAGCGAAGTGGTTTTCAACCTCCGGAAGCCAGTACCGGACCATCGTGGTGGATTGCGTGACGCTATGGCTGAGCAATCTGCAAGGCGTGGGTGTGACGGAATCAGACCTACCGATGCGAGTGGCCGCCTTGCTAGAGGCGATGCGTGAGACGAAAGCCCGGGTCGTGATTGTGAGCAATGAGTTGGGGTTGGGGTTGGTGCCAGCGGAGCCGTCGGTACGGGCGTTTCGCGATGTGGCCGGCCGGGTGAATCAATGGCTGGCGGCAGGCGCCGACGAGGCGCATCTGGTCGTGAGCGGCATTCCCCTGCGATTGAAATGAGGAAGGAGACGGCAATGGCGTTACAGGCTTTGTATGACCGGATTCAATCGCCTGATCCCCAGTTGTTGAAGCAAGCGCAGGCGCGGTTGGATCGCCTGACGAAGCCGCAAGGCAGTTTGGGGCGGTTGGAAGAGGTGGCGGCGCACTACGTCATGATGACGGGAGAGCTGAAGCCGAACATTCCCCGTGGTGTCGTTTTCACGTTTGCGGCGGATCATGGTGTGACAACGGAAGGGGTAAGTGCCTATCCCAGAGAAGTCACGCCGCAGATGGTGTTGAACTTCCTGCGCGGCGGTGCGGGGGTGAATGTTTTGGCCCGTCATGCGGGAGTGGATGTGAAGGTCGTCGATATCGGCGTCGATTATGATTTCGGCATTGTTCCAGGGCTGATCGGGAAAAAAGTCATGGCCGGGACGCGGAATCTGCTTCGTGAGCCAGCGATGACCCGCGCGCAGGCCGAGCAGGCGATCTCGGTTGGCGTGGAGCTGGCGACGCAGGCGGCGCAGGAAGGGTTTGGACTGATCGGGACCGGCGAAATGGGGATCGGGAATACGACGTCGAGCGCGGCGATCACGGCGGTGATGACGGGACGGCCAGTTTCTGAAGTGACCGGGCGTGGGACCGGCATCGACGATGCGGGACATGCAAGGAAGGTGGCGGTGATTCAGCAGGCGCTCGATCTGCATCGCCTTGATCGAGCCCCTGCGCTTGACGTGCTGGCCACAGTGGGTGGATTGGAAATCGCGGGGCTGGCTGGGTTGATCCTTGGGGCCTCGGCCGCGCGCGTGCCGGTGGTGCTGGATGGATTTATCGCGGGCGCCGCGGCCTTGATTGCCGTCGGCCTTCAGCCGCGCTGCCGGGACTATCTGATCGCGTCGCATCGGTCGGTCGAACGAGGTCATCAGGCGATTTTGGAGCAGCTGGCCTTGAAGCCCCTTCTGGATCTTGATCTCCGTCTCGGCGAAGGCACCGGCGCTTGCTTGGGCATGAGTCTCGTCTGTGCAGCCCTCAAGGTTTATACAGAAATGGCGACGTTCGGCGAAGCCGGAGTCTCGGAGAAAGCCTAGCGCCGATGAGAGCGATGGCTCGCCCATTCGTGTTCGCCTGGCAGTTCCTCACGGGGATTCCGCTGAGCCGTGCGTGGCATGACCCGACGGAGGGTGAGCTGGCGGCATCGATGGCCTGGTATCCCGCCGTGGGGATTTTGATCGGCGGTGGGCTGGTGCTGGCCGACGCGGGATTGTCGAGGCTGTTTCCCGCCGTGGTGGTGAATGTGCTGCTGATCGTGCTGTTGGTTTTGCTGACTAGGGGATTGCATCAGGATGGCTTGGCGGACACGCTGGATGGGTTAGCCGGTGGCCGGACCGCAGCCGAACGCCTGCCCATTATGCGCGATCCGCGCATCGGCGCCATTGGCGCCACGGGCCTGTTTCTCTCTTTGCTTTTGCGCTATGCCGGGTTGATGGCGCTGCCTCAAGCCCTGAGAGTGCCGGCGTTGCTCTGCATGCCGGCGATGGGGCGTTGGGCGATGGTCGTCGTGGCCTGGGCCTCTCCCTATGCCAGAGCAGAGGGTGGCTTGGCCTCGTCGTTCTTGACGCATTTGTCTTGGCAGCATGTTGCGGCTTCAACGGGGGTTCTCGTCGCGGGGTTAGTCTGGGGATTCGGGATCGCTGGCGCGCTGATGGTCCTGGCGGCGGGATCTCTGGCGGTGCTGGCGATATGGGCTGGTTGCAGGTCGTGGTTTGGGGGGATTACGGGGGATACGCTCGGCGCCGCGAATGAAGCGGTCGAAATTCTCTTTCTGTTGCTGGTCCCGTCGCTCGTGTTACTCGCATGACAGGTCGTGAGTTCGTGCTTGCCGCGGTTGTCGATTTGGCAGTTGGCGATCCTCGCTGGCTGCCGCATCCGGTTCGTGCGATGGGCTGGGTCATTGGTTGGTGCGACGATCGGGTGAGAGGGATCTGTCGAAGTCCGCTCGCACTTCGTCTCGCCGGACTGGCGCTTGCGTTGGGATTGCCATTGCTCGTGTATCTCATTGGACAGTGGATGATAGCGGAAGCCGGGAGTCTGGCAGGCTGGTTCGGAAGTGCCGTGACGATTGTGCTGGCCGCGACGACCCTGGCAGGCCGGGATCTGTGGGACCATGTGCGGGCGGTTAGCTTGTCGTTGGAGCGGGGCAGTCTGGCCGGTGCGCGCCAGGCGGTGTCGATGGTGGTCGGCCGGGATACCGCAACGCTGTCCGAATCGGAAGTCGCGCGCGCGGCGATTGAAACCGTCGCGGAAAGCACGGCGGACGGCGTGATCGCGCCGCTGTTGTATCTCATGCTTGGCGGTCCGGCCTGCGCGCTGGCGTACAAGGCGGTTAATACATTGGATTCGATGATCGGTCATCGTAATGAGCGATACCTGAATTTTGGCTGGGCATCGGCCAGGCTCGACGATGTGGTCAATTGGATTCCCGCGCGACTCGCGGCAGCTCTGCTGGTGCTGGCAACCGGTCTGATGACGATGAGTCATCGGCGTATGATGCACAGCGCGCGTATCTGGTGGCGCGATGGCGGGAACCATCCGAGTCCGAATAGCGGCAGGCCGGAGGCCGCGATGGCCGGCGCGCTTGGCGTGCAGTTAGGCGGGATCAACTATTACGACGGTGTCGCGAATGAACGTCCGACTCTTGGCGATGGGCGGCGTGACTTGGTCGTAGGAGACATTACACTCGCAATGCAATTGATGGCGGTGGCCAGTCTGCTGGGTCTCTTGATCGGAGCGGGAGTATTGTGGGTGCTGTAAAGAAATCCGTTCACGGCGGCGATGTGCATGCGGCGGCGCGCGAGCTTGGACGGGATGTTTCCACGCTGATCGATTTCAGCGCCAGCATCAATCCACTGGGGCCTTCTCCGAACGTCTGGCGCGCTATCGCTGGGGCGCGCCATCTTATTCCGCATTACCCCGATCCCGAGTGCTGGGAGCTGCGTCATGCGCTGGCCGACCAGTGGCGCGTCGAACCCGCCAGGGTTGCAATGGGAAATGGCTCCATAGAATTAATCCATGCCATTCCTCGGGCGCTCAAGATCGATCATTTGGTTTTGGTCCAACCGACATTCTCTGAGTATGCCGCGGCGATGGCGCGGGCCGGTGGACGCGTCACGACGCTGTGCGCGGATCGAGACGACCAGTATGCGCTGCCGATCGATCGGCTCTGTCAGATGCTGGAGCGGCAGACGAAGGGATCTCGGACGATTGACGGGATGCTGCTATGCAATCCCAATAGTCCGACGGGGCAGGCTTGCGAGGCGGCAGACATACTGATGCTGGCGCGAATCGCTCAGCGGCGCGGTATCTGGCTGATCGTCGATGAAACGTTTGCGGACTATTGCTCGGAACGGTCTATCCTTCCGTTGGCGTCATCATGGTCCAGGGTGGTGGTATTACGGAGCCTGACGAAATTTTATGGATTGCCAGGATTGCGGGTGGGGTACGCGGTCGCGGCGCCGGCTGTCGTCCAGCGGTTACGTAGCGCATTGCCGCCCTGGTCGGTCAATGCCATGGGGCAGGTCGCCGCATTGGCTGCGTTGCGCGATATGGCTCATGCAAAGAGGAGTCTTCGGTTTGTCTTGAAGGAGCGGACGCGACTCTCTAACGCGCTCGCGCGCTTGCCGGGTTGCGAGTTGTTTCCATCGTGCGCCAATTTCATCTTCATGGAGTTGCCGCCTGGATGGTCTGCGAGCAAGATGACTGAACAGATGCGGCGCGAGGGGTTGCTCATTCGGGATTGCGCCTCTGTTCCAGGCGCGAATCGCCGCTCGATCAGGGTTGCCGTGAGGTCGCGCGAGGATAACGATCGGCTGGTGAACTCCTTCTCTCGCGCGTTGCGAGAAAAGTGGACGTGATGCCAGGACGATCGTCGCGCATGCAGACCCGGTATCGAGTGACGCAGCAGACGCTGATCGTCGATCTCGGAGGCAAGAGGCGGGTGCTTTCTTCCGCCCCGCAAGGCGGCGGTTTTGCCTTCGCGTCGTCTATTTTGAATCATCAGGTGGCGCCGAATTCCGATATGAGCGCCGGTCGATCCACCCACGGCGATCCTGCGCAGTACTTGCGGAAGCTGGCATCCCGTCTCGGCGTGAACAAGGGCAAGGGGACGGTGGGATTGATGACGGCGGTTCCCATGACGCGGGTGGTGACGGCGCGAGCTGTGTCGGGGGCGATCTGGGTGGAATGCTTTGCTACGGTAGGCGTCACAAATGCGGTGCGCGCGGGGGAGAATCCTCAGGCTTCCAAGCGGGCGCGTCCTGCGACAATGCCGGGAACGATCAATATCATCATCGTGACGAATGTCTGTCTGTCGAGTGCGGCAATGGTGGGGGCGGTGCAAGTCGTGACTGAAAGCAAAACCGGTGTCTTGAGAGATCATGCCGTCCCCAGTTGGACCGGGCAGCCTGGCGCCACTGGAACCGGGACCGATGCGGTGGCGATTGTTTGTATGAAGCGTGGCGAGGGACCGTGGCACCTCTATAGCGGGACCCATACGATCATGGGCGCTTTGATTGGACAGGCGGTGGCCACCTGTATGACTCGCGGCTTGGCCAAAGCGCAACGGTGGCGGGAGCGGCAATCATGAAAGCGCGCGCGCTGGCGGTGCTTGGCACGGGATCGGATGTTGGGAAGAGTCTCATTACGGCGGGGCTGTGCCGCCTCTTTCTCAGGGCCGGGATCAGGGTCGCGCCGTTTAAGGCGCAGAACATGTCGAACAATTCATTCGTGACGCCGGATGGAAAAGAAATTGGCCGTGCCCAGGCGTTGCAGGCGCAGGCCTGCGGTCTCGCCCCCGATGCCGATATGAACCCGATTTTGATGAAGCCGGACTCGGATCGCAGCGCGCAGATTGTCGTGCAAGGAACGGTGTGGGGCAAGGCGGAGGCCAGAAGTTATTTTGAGCAGCGGGCCGTGCTGGCCGAGCGTGTGCGGGAGAGCTATGAACGGCTGGCCAGCCAGTACGATGCCATCGTTATTGAGGGGGCCGGGAGCGCGGCCGAAATGAATTTAAAAGATCGCGATCTGGCCAATTGGTCGGCCGTCGAACTGGCGGATGCGCGAGTTGTCTTGGTGGCGGACATCGATCGCGGCGGCGTGTTCGCGCAGGTCATTGGCACGTTGGATTTGCTCGCGCCCCATGAGCGCGAACGGGTCGTCGGGATCGTGATCAATAAATTTCGCGGCGATGCGACGCTGTTCGACGATGGGGTGAAGTTTATCGAGCAGCGGACTGGCCTTCCCGTGTTGGGAGTTGTGCCGATGTTGCGCGGCCTGGCGTTGGATCAGGAGGATGCTGTCGATATTGAACGCCACCGTCATGCCGCATTCGCTCGGGATCGAGTCAATATTGCGGTCGTGCTGTTGCCGCGCATGAGCAACTTTACCGATTTCAATCAGCTCATCGCAGAGCCCGATGCGGTGGTGCGGTATGCGGCGGCGCCGGCGGATCTTGACGGCGCGGATGTGATTGTGATTCCAGGGAGCAAAAACACGATTGACGATCTTCGGTATGTCCGTCAGTCAGGCATGGCGGAGGCGATTGGCCGCTATGCCCGTGGCGGGGGCGAGGTCGTCGGCATTTGTGGCGGGTATCAGATGTTGGGACAGCGCATTGCGGATCCTGAGGGAGTAGAAGCCGGGGGCGAGATCGATGGGCTTGGGCTGTTAGATGTCGTCACGCACCTGGCTAGGACCAAGGTGACGCAATTGGTTGAAGCTGAGTCTCTTGTCATAGAACCGAACAGACATCTGACCGTTCAAGGATATTTTATTCATATGGGAGAGACAGCAGGGCGTGATATGCGCCCTTGCTTTCATGTGTGTCCGCTCAATCCTGGCGGCGGGCAATTGGCGGACAGAGACGTTGAGCGTTTCGACGGAGCGGTGAGCGAATCCGGCCTGATTTGGGGCACATACCTGCACGGCGTCTTCGATCTGCCTGAATTCAGACGGGCTTGGATAAACAGAATCCGTAATCGAAAAGCGCTCGCGCCTTTGGCCGACACCGTCTCTCAAGGCATTTCTCACTCGTTCGATGGCCAGCTCGATACATGGGCAGACCACCTACAGTCGCATCTTACGCTCGCGCCGCTTCTTCGCGCGGTCTCCGCTCGTCGTTAACGCGCGCCGCGCTCATTCAGCAACAAGAATTGTCATGTGCTGCACAACTGTGCGCGGATTTCGCACTCTGCGGCGAGGGTATCAGTCTGCCTGCGTTGCTCACAATTCGTGCAGATATAGCAGCATGTGGGCACATTCTCATGCCGAGTATCCTTCCTGAAGGTCTCTCGTTCATCCCGGCACAATAGTTGCGGTTTCTCCGATGTTGCTCTCGGTTGCAGTCTCCGCACATTCGTGTCGCCAGCTTGTATGAAGACGCCGTGAATGGTTAGTGGAATTGCCGATTTTCATCGATTTCTTGCGAATGGAAAGCAAGCGACTACACTTGGGCGTGAACCACTAGGTGAGCCAGTCTTGAAGGAGGAGATCCATATGAAGGCCCAGTTCACAGCACTCATTCTTGGTGTGACTCTGTGCGCAACGGTGATGGGGGTGCCCTCGCCCGCTCGCGCAGGCGATGAGAGCGAAACGGCAGAGCTATTGATTGAATTGCTGAAATCGGGCCGCGCGGTGGTGTCGGAGCATCAAGCCCTCATCAACGATTCCAGTAAAGGCAATAAAGGGTTCACGGACGAGTTCTTGGCGCGCCAGGTCGTTGAGAAGTTTAAAGCGAAGACACGTGTGGATCTGAGCCGTTCGAATGGCGCCCCGCAAAGCGCGATCCTCCTGGCGTTGCTCGAAGCGGAACGCGAAGTGGTGCTGGAAGGGCAGCCGGTGATCAATAAGCAAGGCGTCGCGTTCAAAGGATTCATTCCCGCGGTGTTCGCCCGCAAGTCCGGAGAGAAGTTTTACAGGAAAACCGGCATTCGCCTGAAATTAACGGGAATGGATTATCGATTCCCCGGCAACAAGCCGGACGATTTTGAGTCGGAAGTGCTGCGCATGTTTGCCGATTCCCGCCATCCGAAGGGCCAGCAGTATGCCAAGGCGGCGATGGTGGGGGGGAAGCCGGTTATGCGCGTGATGGATCCAGAATATGCCGGCCCGACATGTCTGACTTGCCATGGGGGACCGAAAGGAGAGCGGGATATTACCGGAACGAGAAAAGAGGGATGGAAAGAAGGAGATCTCGCCGGCGCAATCAGTGTCGTTGTGCCGATGCGATAGGGGCTAGGGTTCAACTATTGGAGCTGGAGGACGAGCGTTATGAGCAAGATCGTAGTCGTCGACGATTCCTATGCCGAATTGCAGATGATCGAAGGGTATCTCAAGGCGGCCAGCCATACGGTGGTGTCGTTCCCGAATGCGGATAAGTTGGAAGATAAGATCGTCTCTGAAAAGCCGGATCTTATTGTCATGGATGTGGTCATGCCGGGCCGGAACGGTTTCCAGGCCTGCCGCGACCTGAAAGCCGACGATCGATTCAAAGATATTCCCGTCGTGCTGTGCACGTCCAAAGGGCAGGAGAGCGACAAGTTCTGGGGGCAGCAGCAGGGCGCGAACGGGTATGTGGTGAAGCCGTTTAAAGCGGAAGATCTTTTGGCCGCCGTAAAGCGGGCGTTGAACTGAGTTTCCAGGCGGCACGAAATCTGGTTGGTAAAGGGAGATGATGGAACCAGCTCTCAGTCCTTCTCAAGCGGTCAGCGTGGCCCTGGCTGAAAATGTCAAAGCACCCGCCCCGTCGCGCATTTGCCTCGTGACGCTTGGAGGAGAACTCTTTGCCATCGATCTGCGCCACGTTCGGGAAGTCTTCGAACTGGAAACCATGACGCCAGTTCCTGGGGTGCCGTCCACATTAGTGGGAGTGGCGAATATTCGAGGCACGGTCATGCCGCTGGCGGATTTACGCCCGTCGCTCGGAATTCCGTCGGCTGCGCCGCTGCCATTTGCAGTGGTTGTGCGCCACGGTCAGCAGCAGGTCGGCATTCTCATCGACGCAGTGCCGGAAATCCGCACGATCCATCCCGATGATCTCTTGAGCGGGACCTCGAGAGGATTATCGGAGTCGCGGCCGTTTCTTTCGGGCCTGGCGAAGATTGAGGAACGCATGAGCGGCATGGTGGATGTGCAGAAGCTGCTGGCCTGTGTGGAAGGCGCGGCGCAGTAGATAGCCGGCATATGAACCGGTCCGCCGCTCAGCGCAGCGACGACGATAGAAACCGATTGCCCTACGGGGTTGAGGAGGAGGAAGAGTTATGGCGAGGCACAGCAAGTCAGCGGGGACGGCTCAGACGTGGTTTAATAATCTCAAAACTCTGCCGAAATTGATTCTCGGATTTTCTGCCGTCGGCGTCATCATGATCATGGTCGGTCTCGTGGGTCTTATCGGATTAAGCCGGCTCAAAGCTGAGTTGCAGAATATTTATGACGGATCGACGGTGGCGCTGTCGAACACCGGAATCAGCAGTACGAATCTCGGTTTGTATCACGATGCGTTGCTGAACGCCGGCCGCCAGTCGCGGAAGAGCGACTTCGAGGATGCGATCGCCCCGCTGGCGAGCCTCAAAAAGCAGACCTTGGAACCCTTGCAGGCCTATCACGGGTCGGAGTTGCGCGAGTCGGCGACGGGACGCAATGAAGCGAAGGACATTGCCGCGCTGAAAACCGCGCTGGCCGAGTATTTTGCGTCGACCGACGGCGCCGTCAGCGCGTTTGCGGACAGTTATTCCGCGGCGCTTTCAGAAGATCAGAAGCAGAGCATGCGAGATCTGGGTAATTTGTCGCTCTCTGTCGAAGTTGCGAACAAGTACAACACGGCGACGCTTCGAGTAAGAGAGTTGATGACCACGATTCGAGAGTTGGCGAAAGAGTTGAACGAGAGCGGGCAGGTCGAAGCGACGCGGAGTACGAACTGGGTGCTGTTCGGCGGTCTCATCGCGCTGCTGCTCGGCGGCGCGATCGGTTACTACCTGGCTCGGTATATTGCCCGGAACATTGTGCACGTCGCGGATGTCGCCGAGCAAGCTGCGGCAGGCAATCTTCAAGCGCGCGCAAAACTTGAGAGCGACGACGAGGTGGGCCATATGGCGAAAGCGTTCAACTCCATGCTGGACCGTATTACGGTGCTGGTGTCCACGGAGGAAGAGCGCGACGTGATGCAAAAGCGTTTGATGCAGTTTCTCGTCTTGGTGTCCGACGTCGGCAAAGGAGACTTGACGAAGCGCGGAGAAGTCACGGCGGATATGTTCGGAAACTTGGCCGACGGATTCAATCTCATGATTCAGCGGTTCGCGCAGCTGATGCGCCAAGTGCGTGAAGCGGCGGAGCGCGTGAATAAGTCGGCTGGAACGTTGAGAGAGAATGCTGGGCAGATGTCCGGCACGGCCAAGCATCAAGCCGACGAGTCCGTCAAGACGCTGGGTGCGGTCGAACAGCTGGCGGCATCGATGCGCCAGGTCGCTGAAACCGCCGGCGCATCGTCCGAATCCGCCCGCCAGGTGTTGCAGGCGACCGAGCGCGGCCGTGTGGCGGTCCAAGAAACCGTGCAGGACATGCAGAGCATCCGCGCGGCGGTGCAGCGCATGTCGAAACAGGTGAAAGCCCTTGGCGATCGCTCATTGGAAATTTCGCAAATCGTGTCGACGATCCGAGACATTGCCAATCAGACAAACCTGCTGGCCTTGAACGCGGCCATTGAGGCCGCCGGCGCCGGAGAGGCGGGCGCTCGATTCGCGGTCGTCGCGGATCAGGTGAGAAAGCTCGCGGAAAGCTCCACGCAGGCGACGCGGGAAATTGCGGACCTTGTGAAAGTAATTCAAAGCGAAACGCAGGACGCGGTGGTCGCAATGGAACATGAAACCCAGGCCGTGGAAGCGGGATCGGCGTCTGCGTTGCGCACGGGCGACGTGTTTAAAGAAATTTCTACCATCGCGCAGCGTTCATCGGAGCTGGCTCAAAGCATCGCCTCATCCGCGGTTGAGCAGACCGCGTCGACCGACAAGGTGGGGCGCTCGATTAAGGACTTCACCGGGGGCGCGGTGGCCACGCAGAAAGCCACGGACTCTACGCGCGTCACGGTCGAAGACATGGCCAAGCTCGCTGAAACGCTGACGGCCTCGGTGTCGCAATTCAAACTGGTGTAATGAGATACCTTGGAAGATCTGACATCCTCCTGGTGAGAAGGGGCTGGGATGAGCGCTGAATTCGATCCGGACAATCTTCTGGCTATTTTCGTGGCCGAGGCTGTCGATGGCATCGCCGAGATCAAGCGCGCCTTGCATCCAGCCGATGGGGCTATCCCCAGTCCGCAACAATTGCACGAGCAATATATTGTGGCGCACCGGATTCGAGGAGCCGCAGCGCTGTACGGGTTTGCCGGTATTGCGCAGTTGAGTGAACAGCTGGAGTCGCTGTTTGAACAGGGTCATGCGATTGCAGAGGCAGATTGGCTTCGCGCGGTCGGTGCGATGCGGGAGATTGTTCAGGGCGCTCAGCTTCAGCTCGATGTGATCGGTCAAGGTGGCGGTGAGGATCAGGTGACGATCGATCGATGCCTGGCTGTTTCCCGTGGATTGCTTCCTGCTGAACCAGCTGGGTCGGCGGTTCTTATCGATCACGCAGGCGGGCGAAGCGTTGGAGATGGTGCTCTATTGAGTCAGGAGTATCTGGTGCCGAATGTGGATGCGGACGTGCTGTCGTACTTTGTCCCTGAAGCGGTGGAGTACCTCGATACGATTGATCGCCTGATTCGGAGCTTGCAGGCTCACCCGCAGGACGACGATGCGATCCACCGCCTCTTCCGCACGGCCCATACGCTGAAAGGCTCCAGTCATACGGTCGGGTTTACCGTTATCGGCGATATGGCCTATCCCATGGAGGAATGCATGGGGAGGGTTCGCGAGCGTCGAGTGGAATTAACCGACGCTCTTTTCGAAGGGCTGACTCGGGCGGTGGGCATTATTCGGCTTGCGCTGCGTCGTGATCCTGCGCACGTACCGCAATTGCAGCAGGATGTGCCGGCGGTGAT
Source organism: Nitrospira sp. (assembly GCA_020846195.1). Taxonomy (GTDB): domain Bacteria; phylum Nitrospirota; class Nitrospiria; order Nitrospirales; family Nitrospiraceae; genus Nitrospira_D. Next base: position 61,362 of record JADLEJ010000008.1, on the reverse strand, counting down.
CGGTTTCTTGACGCAGCTGCGGGATGGTGTGGTCGCTGTGTCTGCAACTCCTGTTGCCCCGGCGGAGATGCGGTCTTCAGTGGCGCCCTCAGGCGAGGGCGATGCGGCGGTAAGTCCGGTGCTGTTGGCTGAGTATTTGATTCCGCAGCTGGATCCCGAAGTGCTGTCGTATTTTGCTCCGGAGGCGCAAGAGTATTTGGAGACGCTGGAAGCGAATCTCTTGCGGCTGGACAAGAACGGTCAGGACAATGAGCTGATCAATCAGTTGTTCCGGACGGCTCATACGCTGAAAGGGTCGGCGTATACCGTGGGGTTTCAGTCTATCGGCGACCTGGTTCACCACATTGAAGACTTTATGGGAGCCGTGCGAGACGGGCATTTGGCCGTGCAGCCGGGCCAGACAGACTTGTTGCTTCGATCCGTCGATGTTGTGCGTGTATTGATGCGCCGTGACCCTGCGACACTGGCGGCGACTCAGCAACGGTTTGCGTCTGCACTGGCTGAATTGAAGGTGTTGCATGCAGGCGGCGCTCCGAGTGTCGCACCGCCAGTCAGGACGGACGATCGGTCGGCACCGCCTATGCAGCCGTCAGCAGGATCGAACGAAGATGGGGCGCAGGGCAAGACTTCGGATGGGCGGCCCGCAGAGGATCGTGAAGTGATTCGGGTCAGCCGGGACCGGTTAGAGCGATTGCTCAATCTGGTCGGTGAGTTGGTCATTGGCCGAGGCCGGTTGGAACAACGTCTCCGGGTGTTGGAGCAGTTGTCGCAACAGGTTTTGGCTTGCAAGTCCAGGCTGGTCGATGCCGTGCAATCGTTTGAAGAAAAGCACACGTTTACTTTTCCGGTGGCGCCAGCCAGTTCTTCGGACGCGCCGGTTCCTGGCATTTCAGGACTAAGCGATTTCGGCAGTCTGGAGTTCGACAAATATGACGATTTCAATATTTTAGCGAGACGCATCAGCGAGGTGACCGCCGATATTACGGAATCGATGTCTCAGCTCAGCGGGTCCATCCGACGGGCGCATGACGATATGAGCCAATTACAGCAGCTCACCCTCGGCATGCGAGATGAAATTGCGCGCGCCCGCATGGTTCCCATTGGAACTCCCTTTACACGGTTCCGCCGAGCGATCAGGGAAATCGCCCGCGCCTCAGGGAAAGAAGTGTCCTTGGTGACGTCCGGTGAACATACCGAGGTGGATACCGGAGTTGTGGAGCGTCTCGTCGATCCGCTGATCCATCTCGTGCGCAATGCCGTGTACCACGGCATTGAACCGGCCGGGGTTCGCGTCGCGAAAGGGAAACCCGCGGTCGGCACGGTTTACTTGCATGCCGCGCACCGAGGCAACTCGATCATTATTGAAGTGGAAGACGACGGGGCCGGTCTCGATCTCAAACGGATTCGGACTAAAGCCGTCAATCTCGGACTGGCTCGGCCGGAGCAAATTCAGGCGATGCCGGATGCCGAAGCGTTGAAATACATTTTCGCTCCAGGATTTTCCACGGCCGAGAAGGTCGGGGATCAGGCTGGGAGAGGCGTCGGCCTGGATGTGGTCAAGCGGGCCATTGAGGGCATGAACGGCCATATCGATGTGGAGTCGCTCCCCGGCGTGGGCACCAAATTTACGTTGGATTTGCCGCTGACGCTGCTCATTGCCACAGCGTTGATGGTGCGGGCGGGATCGGAGCGGTATGCGATTCCATTGCCCAACGTGCGCGAGGTCACTCTGCCGACGATGGATTCATTGCAGCATATGGGGGAGCGAGCCATTTTGCAGTTGGGCGAAGAGGCCATCGATCTCTACTCGCTGCGCCATCTGCTCAGGCACGAAAGCGGGACGGTGGATCTCTCCATGCCGGTAGTCGTCGTGCGCACGGTTTCAGGGCCGATCGGGTTGGCGGTCGATGAGTTGTTAGGGCGTCAGGAAATCGTCATCAAATCCTTGGGGACCTTGCGCTCAATGGAACGATCTTGCTTCGGCGGCGCTACGATCGACCCTGAAGGACAGGTGGTGCTCGTGGTGGATACGGGGCGGCTGCTTGCGCGGGAGTCTCGAGAGTCGGCGGCGATGTTGGCAGCCCCGGAGACGGCCTTGGTGCCGTATCAGGACTCGGAGGATGACAAGGATGCCGGCGCCGCCGCGATGGCGTCGATTCTCTTGATCGACGATTCGCTGAGCATTCGGAAATTTGTCGGACGCATGTTGGAAAACGCCGGGTATCGCGTCGACACTGCGGTCGATGGGGAAGATGGCTTGCGCAAGGCGTCGGCGCATTCCTACCGGCTGATTTTTACAGATTTGGAAATGCCGAAGTTGAACGGACTGGAAGTCATTCAAGCGTTGCGCAGTCGTCCGCAAACGCAGCAAACGCCGGTTGTCGTGATGACGACGCGGGCGGGGGACAAGCATCGCCAGATGGCGCTGAGCATTGGGGCCAGTTCCTATATCGCCAAACCCGTGGAAGAGCGCGCATTGCTTCAAGAGGTCGAACGATGGGTTGGGCAGGTGTCGGCGGCCCGGCCATAACGTCATCGGTTGCCGGCTTGCGATCAGGATTGGCAGACAGCATCAAGGCGCATGATCAATGAGGCGTGGGTATGAGTTTGAGGGGCCAGCGGGTCGAGTCGGCTGCTCTTGTGCCGGTCGAGCGTTTTCTGATTGTTGAAATCGACGCGCGGCAATTCGCGTTGCCCGCCGATCTCGTTCAAGGGTTGCTGACAATGGAAGAGCAGGGCTCTGTTGATACGCTTACGGTTCAAGGCCAGGACTATGCGTTCTTTGACCTCGGGGGCAGGCTTGGGCTGGTTCATGCTGCAGATGGGCCGGAGACGCGCATTGCATTGCTGGCTCAGGCGGGACTTCGCGTCTGTGTCCGGGTGGATCGCGTGCATGGTCTGGTAGAGGTCGAACGGACGCGAGTGGTGCCGTTACCGGGTCAGTTTCGCGGTGAAGAACGGAACTGGTATGCGGGGCTTCTCTTGCACGGAGATGGTGTGGCGATCGGACTGCATACAAGGTGGCTGTTGAGTGGCGCCACGCAGCGTGGTGGCGAATCGATGGCCCAGGATCAGCGGTTGCCGCTACGTCTATTTGATACATCCGATAGAATGAGAAAGGGCATCGCATGCTAAGGGGCGCGGTTGGCCGGCAGCGCGCGACGACGTCACAACGCTACCATCTGGTTGTGTTCTCAGTCGGAGGACGCCGGCTTGCGGTGAAGACCGAAGAGATCGGCGGAATTTCCTCCTGGGACGGCAGTATTCCGATTCCCAGCTGTACGCCCTTTGTCTCGGCGGTTATTCGGCGAGGCCAGTCGGTCTTTCCGGTTTTCGATCTCGCCGGAAAGCTGAAGGTCCGCGTCAAGGGGGAGCAGCGGCTCTGTTTAATGGCCAAGCAGCCCGGCGGTGCGATGGCGATCTGCATCGATGAAGACATGCCGGTGTTGCATTCGCTCGAAGCCGCAAAGGTCCAGGCCTATCGCCACAACGATATCGATGCGGCAGAGTGTTTTGCCGACGAATTCGAAGATGTTCCCATTCTTTCAGCAGCACGCTTAGGAGCTGATTACGAACAGCGGTGAAGGGAGTCCGTATGCCGAAGATTCTTGTAGCGGATGACAGTATTGCGGTCAGGAAAGTCGCGGAGCGGTTATTGACGGAAGCCGGATTGGGCGTCACCTTGGCGGCCAATGGGGAAGAGGCGCTGGCCTATTTGTCGAAGGAACGGCCGGACGCAGTGGTGTCGGATGTGATCATGCCGGACAAGAGCGGCTATGAGGTCTGCGCGTTTGTGCGGGGGCATGCGTCGCTGGCCACCACACCGGTGTTGTTGATTTCAGGGATTGTGAACGATGAGGTGACCAAGCAGGCGGAGTCGTGTCATGCCGACGGCGTGCTGAAGAAACCGTTTCAAGGCACGTCCCTTAAGGACCGGGTTCTGGAGTTGCTTGAAAAGCGCCAGGCGCCCGCAGCCGCTGCTTCCCCTGCAGTGCCGGCTCCTCAACCGGCAGCATCCGGCGACGTATGGAAGGGGCCTCGAATCACCGATGAGCAGTTGGCGACGTATCAGCAAGCGGCCGATCGTGTTCGCGATCTCGATGGGCAGTTGCAGGCGGAGAGGGCGGCGGCGGAAGGGCTCAAGAAACGAGTAGAGGAGCTGGAGTCACTGGCGGCACAGGTGAAGGAACTGGAAGGCCAGCTGGCAGTGGAGCGTCAGCGGGTTGAGGACGCCGGCGATCAGTCGAGCCGGGCACAGGCTATCGAAGCGGAGCTGGCTCAAGAGCGGCAACAGAGCGCATCGTTGAAGGCGCAGATCGCCAGCAGTCTCGCAGTGGAGCGTCAGCGGGTTGAGGACTTCAGCGTTCAGTCGAACCGGGTGCAGGCCATCGAAGCGGAGTTGGCTCAAGAACGGCAGCAGGGTGCATCGTTGAAGGCGCAGATTGCCGGCAGTGAGGATCTGGTTGCCGGCGTGCAAGCAAAAGTCTTGGCTCTCGAATCTTCGTTGAAGTCCGAACAGGATGCCACTCAGAATCTTCGACAGCAGATCGCCGATCTCCAGCAAGCGGCCAGCACGGTGCCTCAGTTGGAATCGGCGCTGATAACTGAGCGGGCGGCCACGGCAAAGTTGGATGAGCAAATCGCGGTCTTGGAAGCCGCCGTGGCGCGGACGAAAGGTTTGGAAACGCGGCTGGCCGACGAGGAACATCGTGCGGCTGATTATGCGCGGCAAGTTCAGCAGGCAGAAACGGCGATGGTGGCTGAGCGGGCTCGTGTCGAGGAATTGGGCGGGCGTCTTGCCGAGGCTGAACGCGGAGTGCAGCGGTTGAGTGAGCTGGAAGGCCAATTAGCCGAAGCTATTCAGGCCGGGCGTGCGAGAGATGGCCGCATTCATGAGTTGGAGAAAACGGTAACTGCGGCTCAGGGGTTGGAAACGCTGTTGGCGACCGAGCGGGATCGGACTGCCGTGTTGACCAGGCGCGTGTCGGAGTCCGAACAGTCCGCTGAACAATCGATGAAGCGGTTTGAAGACATGGCTCGCAAGCTCGGAGAAATCGCTGGGTTGGCGTCTCAGCTTGGCAGTGGCAAGGGGCGGATGTAAACAGATCGAGCGTAAGGGCTCAGGCCTGTCCGTTGTGAAGGAATGACGCAGCATGGCAGTCGATACAGACGATGAATTTCAAAAAGAGCTGATTGCGCTGTTCGCCCAAGAAGCGCAGCAATGGCTGCAGCAGATTCATGTCGCACTCGATGAGTTGCAACAAGGGCCTCCGGCTGATCGTCATCTCAAGCTGGCCTACACGATCAAAGCCGGATTGACAAATCTTGGCGGGTCAGCCGCGACGATCAGTCTGCACGACGTCGAGCAGGCCAGTTTTTCCGGCCTTCCCTTGGTCGAGGCGGTCGAGAATCCGGCCGTTCCTCTCTCGGCTGCTGCGTTTGTGGCGTTCTGTAAACAATTGGGCCGGATTGAGGATGCGCTGGCCCGGGCAACCGGTGTGGCGTTCGATGCCGAGCCTGCAAGAGAGGAGGCGGTGGCCTCCACGGTGCCGATTCAGGAGTTGCTGGCCGCGCTCTCCGATTTGGATCGCCGTCTAGCCGGCAGTGCAGCCATGACGTGCCGTGTGACAAAGGCTATTATTGCTCAGATCGATGGAATGACAAAAAATGGAGTGACGCATTGCGATGCCGCATCGTTGCGCGAGGTGTTAGCGCTGGGCGCCGAGGCTGAGGGACTGTATGCGCAGACGATGCAGCGGCTTGGGCCCATCGTGGCCGATGGCATTGAGAAAATGGCGCAGGAGCCTGCCGGTCAATGGAATGAGGCATCCGCCAAGTGGAAGGCTTTGGCGGACCATGCGGCAGAACTCTGGCTGGCCTCTCAGCAGGTGAGTGCGGTCGAAGCGATGGCATTTTTCACAGGATTGCAGAGTTTGCTTACGCTTGTGCGTGACCAGCGGATCATGCCTCCGGCGCCTCAGTGTAAGAGGGTGGAGAGCAAATTGCGCGCGATGCCCACGGCCGTTCATGCGTGGATGGAAGCTGGCCGGCAGGAACGAGGAGCCATCGAAGCGTTATTGCCTGCCGCATAGCGATGGCCTACAGTATTGCTCAGATACAGTGCTCGTCGCGCCTATCTCTAAAACCGGTTCTTTCTTATCGTGATAATGAAATGGAGACGGATGTGGTAATTGCGGAGTCGGTGGGAGTCGCATATGAGCGGTATTGGGGGTTGGAGGCTCCACCGTTTGAAAATGTTCCCGACCCTCGTTTTTATGTTCCCTCGGTGAAGCATGAGGCGGCTCGGCAACGGATTTTGCATGGGGTTCAGGCTCGCAAGGGGGCCGTGATGTTGACCGGCGAGATTGGAAGCGGAAAGACCCTTCTGAGTCGTTCGCTGATTCTCGATCTGCCGAAGGCGAAGTATGATGTGGCCTTGCTGGCAAATCCGTCCCTTCCTGAGCCGCAATTTCTTGGAGAGATCCTCTATCAATTCGGATTGCCGGTTGACGGATCGAAGGCCGTGCAGATGCGGCGCTTGAATGAGCATTTGCTGTCGAATGCCAGGCAGGGGGTCGATGCAGTCCTTGTCATCGATGAGGCTCAAACGATCCTTGAGGATCGGATCTTCGACGAGGTCCGGCTCTTGATGAATTACCAGATGAGCGACCGGTTTCTGTTGACGCTCGTACTGCTTGGGCAGCCGGAACTGCGCGAGCGGATCGCGCGCATTCCACAGCTGATGCAACGGATTGCTGTGCGCTATCATTTGGACCGCTTTGATGTGGAAGAGACGCAGGCCTATATTCAAGGCCGGTTGGCAGCGGCAGGCTGTTCGCGAAAGCTCTTCACCGTCCTTGCGGCTGAAGCGATTCATCGACACACGGGCGGCGTCTGTCGTGTGATTAATGCACTCTGCGATTTCTGTTTGTTTATCGGAGCGCAAGAGAGAGTCGAGCGTATCGACCGGACGTTGGTCCTGCGTCTCGCGGATCTGAGTTAAGCATATCGAGTTTGGCGGGAAGAAGGGGAGAACGAGTTTCCATGACATGGTATAGGGACGCAGAAGCCGAACTGACACTTGTCGCGTCGGCCATACAAAGTCAACGAAGCATTGGCCTGGATCGTCTCCAGGATTTAGCGACAGCGCTGGTCTCGTCGTTGAAACGCAACGATGAAATGATCGTCATGGCTCTTTCCAGTCCCTCGGGATCGCCACTTCTGACGAATCTTCTGAATGTGGCCGTTGTGGCGACCAAGGTGGGAATGGGACTGGGATACTATGGGCGTGAATTAGAGCGGCTGGCGCTGGCCGGCCTGGTGCACGACATCGGATTGTTCGCGGTTCCTCAATCGTTGGTCACGAAAGCCGGACGACTGTCGGTGGATGAACGAACATTGATCGAACAACATCCAGAATTAGGATACGAGGCGATCAAGCGGTCGGACTCCGACTACTCATGGCTGGCGGAATTGATTCGCCAGGCGCATGAGCGCACCAACGGAGGGGGCTATCCGAATCGGTTGAAGGGGCGGCAAATCAGCGAGATGGCGCTCATTATCGGGGTTTCCGATGTATTCGATGCGTTGATTAGCGAACGGCCCTATCGCCCGCGGCTGTTTCCGCATGAGGCGATCAAAGAGTTGCTGGTGGCGGAGAGGGCAACCTTTCCGCGGGAAATCACCAAAGCGCTTGTTCAGCAGCTGTCGGTCTATCCGCTAGGAACGACCGTCCGGCTGACCACAGGGGAAACCGGCACAGTCGTAGGAGTCAATGCGCAATACCCGCTAAGGCCCGTCGTGGAGGTGGCTGAACCGGGAGGCGCAGGTGGTATCGACAGCCGGCAGATCGATCTCAGCCTGACGCCGCTCGTGAGTATTATCGAAGCGCTTAAAGCTCCTGTGGTCGGACGACTTACGTTTGCCCAGGAGACCTCGAACGTTGCAGCGTCGGGGGCGGCATCGGATCAGTTTACGTCGCTTCTGGAGAGTTTGGATGCCATTGCAACGGCCATCCAAGGTGTCGTGGAGCATGCGCGGCATTCTGGCACCGGCGATGGGGGAGAATCAGAGGCAGTCCTCGACCAAGGGGCAGCAGGAGAGGCGCAGAGCCAGGACGACGCCGGGTTTGGCAAGGAAGTGGTGGGCTTGTTTGCGCTGGAGGCGCATGAGTGGCTTGCGCAAATTCAATCCGCGCTCGCCCGGCTCAGTGCCGGCAAAGAAGGGCCGGTTCGTTCGCATGTCTATGGGATTGTCCTCAACGGGATCACGAATCTGGCAAAGTCTGCCGCTACGGTGCATCTCGACGACATTGAAGCCATGGCAACGAATCTGCTGCCCACGCTTCGCGATGTTGGCGGGGCGGAAACAGCCGTGGCGTCCGAGTCGCTGCGCCAGCTGCGCCAGGGTTTGAACCGAGTTATTGCCGCGGTTCAGCAGCTGGCATCTGTTCCCCCTCAGAGCGCTGCGGGAGATGAACGGACGCTTCTTGAGGGAGCTGCGCCGGCGGTTCATGAGGATCAGGCGGATCCTGTCGAGGATGTCGAGGCAGTTGCGCAGAGCATCCAGCCAGAAATCGTTCCAAGTCGAGAGTTCTCTTCGCTCCCGCTCTTAAGCGCGTTGCGGGAGTTGCAAAGGGCTCGGTCGAGATCGATGCAGCCGGCACGGGATATGTTGGAGGCGGTGATTCATCGCGCCGAAGAAGTCGGCGAGGTCGAACAGCCAGTCGATGTCTCTGCCATCGAGCGTATCCTTCACGATTTGGACCGGCAGGATAATGAGTTTCTTCAGGCGGTGTATTCGCGTGTCCCGCAAATGACGGAGGCGCTCGCATCTCTCCGGGCGCAGGCGGCCAGCTTTGTCACGGCGTCTCAGCTCGATCCCATTCTCGGCCATGTCGAGTTCTTGCACGATCAGGCGAAGGCGGTTCAGGCGATGACGATTATGATGTTCCTCCAAGGACTGAAGTCGTTTTTGACGGTCACGGCCTATCGAAAGGTGACCTCGCTCCCCATTCGTCTTGAAGCGCTTGAATTGCGCTTGAAGACGCTTGTTCCTATGGCGGAACAATGGGTGAATCTTGGACGTCTTGAACGAGCGACCATCGAAGAAATTCTTCCCGCCTAGTTTCCCTCTCTCCCCTCGGCTATCGTACGCGCAACACATTGATATTCCATACAAGCTCTAGGGCTAGTGGTGGGCGACTATCATGAGCGGACGTAGCGCATCTCACTGATTTAAGTGATGAAACAATGCCTAAACAATAGGCGTCGAGGTTGTACGAGCGTCTGTGATGTGAGTTGGGCCGTCATCCACATGCATATCCACAGGTCGCGCACAGATTTTGTGGACATACGAATCTGACGCATGGAGAGGGGTTCGCTGAATGCCGCTGTAGACGGAGAGTAGGCAGCCGTCAGCCGTCATTCTCGCCGTCACACAAAGAGAAAAAAGCAGATTCGTGCTGCTGGATACGCGGGTAGGGGCGATTGGCCGTCAGGGTCGAGAAAAGGAACATTGATCCTAGCGATCATGAATGTTAGAAGATCAACGGCAAGCCTGTCGCGATGAATGAGGTTTCATCGTTCAGGCGATTTCGTTTCGAGTCATTGCGAGCATTTCTCAATCTAGCGAGGTGATTGTGCCCAAGCTGATTACTGTCCAGCGGCCTGAACAGGTCACACGACAAGCGCAGGATTATGTCAAAACGTACATTCTGATTCCCTCAGGTCTCGTCGGGTTAGTGAGTATGTTAGGGGGAGTCGCCGGGCTGGGGTATCAACTGTTTGCGACCGACCTCTATACCTGGCAGACCTTTCTGCAGAGCACCGGGTTGATCGCGCTCGGCGTCGCGCTCGGATTTGCCCAGTCCCGCTACCACTGGTATCTCTTGCAGACGTTTCCCGATGTGTTGGCGTCCCGGGTACGGTCAGCGACGAGGAAGGGAAAGAAGGCGGGGAAGGAGAGCGAGGCTCCTCAGATAACGCATCGTGGAAAGCAATTTGTTTCCGTGGCCTATCTACTCGGGACCGGAGTGTTGCTGGGAGTGTCGTGGCTGGCGACATCGATGGGACAGGTCATGATTGTTGCGGCGATTCTCTTGCCGTGGGCCGGATTCTATTGGGCGCGGTTGTTCTTCTGGCGGGGACGAGTGTAGTTGCGAGGCCGCAAACTATTTTTTTGAACGGGCGGTTTTCTTCGCTTTCGATGAGCGGGAAGAGGCGTGGGCGAGCTGACTTTCCAGCATCCCCACACGTTGTTCCAAGCTCCGCACCAATTGGCGAAGCTCCGGAAGCCTGGGGATCACAGCCTGCGCTTTCATCCAGGTTTCGTGCGGCATGACCGGCGCTCCGGAGACGATCTGATTGGGTTCGAGGCTCCGATTGACGCCAGCGCGGGCGGCAATCATGACCTGATTCCCAATGGTAATGTGATCGGCCAATCCGGCCTGCCCTCCGATCATTACATGCTGGCCAATGGTCGTGCTCCCGGCAATGCCGACCTGTGCGACGACGATAGAATGCGCGCCGATGGTGACGTTGTGCGCGATCTGGACGAGATTATCTATCTTGGTGCCGGTCTTGATCAGCGTCTGCCCCAAGGTGGCGCGATCAATCGTGACGCTGGCTCCGATTTCCACATCGTCTTCAATCGTGACGCCCCCCAGCTGCGGAATTTTTACGTGCTTTCCCTGGTGCTGCACATAACCGAAGCCGTCTGACCCCACTACGGTTCCACTGTGGATGATGACGCGCGCGCCAATTGAGCAGCCTTCGCGAATCACAACATGGGGATACAATACGGAGTCATCTCCGATTGCTGAGTCCGATCCGACAAACACACCGGGATACAGCGTCACGCGCGCGCCGATCCGGACGCGATCGCCAAGAGTGACCGACGGCCAGACCGATGCGTCTGGTCCGATCTCGACCTGGCCGCCTTTGGCAAGGTCCGGCGCAATGCCGCGCGGGGTATAGGCGGGCACGAAAAACTGCTGGGCGGCTTGAGCAAAGGCGAGCTGAGGATTCGGCACGACGATGTGCGGGATCGCCAGCTCCGGCAGGTGACGATGAGCAAGGAGTGCGCCGGCTGTAATCCCGGTCTTGCTCTGTAATACTTTGTCATTGGCCACGAACGCCAAGGCTTCACTCGTGGCGTCCGAGAGGCTGGCCAAGGTCTTGAGAGCGGTCGTTCCGTCCCCGTGCAGTTCTCCACCGACGAGTCGATGAATCTGAGCCAGCGTCAACGGTGCTGAGGGGGAGGGCGCGTTCATTATTTTGCCTTCCGCTTGGTGGGAGACTTTGCCATTGCAGGGTTTGAAGCGGCTTTCTTCACAGCCAGTTTCGCCGGTGCCAGACGTCCTTCGACGTAGGAGGCGACGGATTCGACGGTGGTCAGGCCGACCAGGTCCTGGTCAGGGATTTGGAGATCGAACGTTTCTTCGATTTTATAGAGCAATTCGATCACAGCCATGGAATCCAAGCCGAGGTCGTCGCGAAGGTGGTGCGCGGCTTTGATCGTCCCGGCATCCCGTTTCAAATATTCTGCGAGCGCTTGGATAATCTTGTCGACAATTGCTCGGTCAGCCATAGTAGTCATTCCTTGTGGGGCAGAAGTCGCTTAGGCACGAAATCGTTTCAAGACGACGGCGGCATTATTGCTGCCGAAGCCGAAGGCGTTCAGGAGCGCGGCCTGGATCTTTTTCTCTTGCGGGTCGCGACTGAGGCCGCCCAGCTGGCAGTCTGGATCGGGATCATCGTAATTGGCCGTGGGATGGATCTGTCCCGTATGAATCGCCAGCGTGGTCGCGATGGCACCGATCGCGCCGGCGGCGCCTAAGGTATGGCCGACCAGCGATTTGGTGGCGCTGACGGCGATCTTGTCCGCGCGATTCTTAAACAACGCTCTGATCGCTTTCGCCTCGACGGCATCGCCGATATTGGTCGATGTGGCATGCGCGTTGATGTAGTCCACTTCGGATAAACTCACATCCGCGGCTTTCAACGCGAGCTTCATAGTCGTGGCGACTTCCTCGCCGTCTTCGCGAGGGATGACCATATGATAGGCCTCGCTCGTTGCGGCATAGCCGGCCAGCTCAGCGTAGATGCGGGCTTTGCGTTTTTTGGCATGGGCGAGGGATTCGACGATCAAGGCGCCGGCGCCTTCGCCCATCACAAATCCGTCCCGGTTCCGGTCGAAGGGGCGCGACGCCCGTTCCGGCTGCTCGTTGAATTTACTGGAAAGGGCGCGGAGCGAACAGAATCCCGCAAAGACGAGCGGGGTGATGCTCGCGTCGGCCCCAACGACGATGACGGCATCGGCTTGTCCGGTCCGAATGCAGTACCAGGCCTGGCCGAGCGCATGGGCGCTGGATGAACAGGCAGTGGAAATCGTGAAGTTCGGTCCTTTGGCGCCGGTCGCCATGGCCACAATCCCAGAGGCGGAATTCAGCGTGATGACTGGGATAAAGTTGGGATGGACGCGGTGCGGTTTCTGATGCAGATAGAGTTGGGTAATTTCTCGTTCGCCCATGACCATGCCGCCCATGCCAGCCCCGACAATGACGCCGACGCGATGGGGCTCTTCCTGCTCCATCTGCATTCCTGAGTCCGACAGCGCTTCGCGGCTTGCGGCCAGCGCAAACTGCGCATACCGGTCGACGCGGTCGCCGTGCGAGGATCCGATATGCTCTTCAGCGGAGAAGTTTCTGATTTGCCCGGCGACTTTCGACCGATAGCCATCCATGGGAAACGGATCGAAGGAGGTAATCGCAGAAATACCCGATTGTCCGGCCATGGCCGACTTCCAGAAGGCGCTCACGCCGATGCCGATCGGAGAGACCACTCCTAGCCCTGTAATGACAACCCGACTCGCCACGCGCCATACTCCTTATTCGCACAGGTTCGATCACTACTTACCGGAAGGTCTGCGTGCAGTCAACCGGTGTCAGTAGCGCACTTTGAGGAGAAGGTAGAGGCCAAAGCTCGCAAAGAGCAGGTTGGCGATCCACCCCGCCAGCATAGGGGCCAGCAATCCGCCCCGTCCCAAGGCAATGGCGATGGAATGCGTGGTCCAATAACAGAACCCCACGACAAAAGCCTGGCCGATCCCCACCGCCATCGTGCCGCCGCGGACACCGCTTCGACGCAGGCTGAGGGCCAGGCCGACGATCACCATGATGACCGCGACGAAGGGAAAGGCCAGCCGTCCGTAATAGTCGGTCTGGAGGCGCGCAAACAAACTGCCCTCATTCTTGAACCGGCTCATATATCCACGAATATTTCTGATCGTCATGGTTTCGGAATCGCCGGCCAGCCAGGTCGAAAAGTCGTCGGGGATCAGCGACAGCTCCACGGGCAGCTGCTCGAATTGGACGAGCGCGACCGATCCGTCGGGGGAGAAGCGCCGCTGGTTTCCGTTCTGGAGCACCCATCCGTCCGGCGTATAGGACGCGGTTGCGGCTTCGGTCATCCGATCTAGCCGAAACCCGTTGTGAAAATGATAGAGGTGGATTCGATGGAGCATCGTTCCGCCAATCTCGACTTCTGCAATGTGCAGGAGGCTATCCGACCCCATGCGAATCCAGGGGCGAGGCGATTTGACCGCCATGGGGGCCGGCTTCTTTTCAATGCGAACGAGCCTAATCTCCTCAGCCTTCTCTAAGGCCAGGGGAATCACGGTCGAGCTGAAGCTCAGGAGAATCAAGGAAATGCCTGTGGCAAAGATGAGAAAAGGCGAGGAAATCCAGGTCAAGCTGATCCCGCAACTTCGCATGGCGGTGATTTCATTGTTGCGCGCGAAGAGCCCCAGAGTCAGGAGCGTCGCCATGAGAATCGCCAGCGGGGTGATTTGAAACGAAATGGCCGGAGTTTTCAGCACAAAATAGGTGAGGACATCGACCATGTTGGCGTCGAATTTGAGAAAGCGGCGGACCTTTTCAAAAAAGTCGATCACGAGATAGATGGTCATCAGTCCTGAAAAGCACATCAGGAAGATTTTGGCGTACTCGCGAAGGATATAGCGAAAGAGAATGGTCATCGTCGTTATTCGTAGCTCATCTTCCAGAACAGCCAGACCGTGAGGAGCGCGAACAAGCCGTTCGGCATCCAGGCGCCGGCAAATGGAGAGATCCAAAGCGTGGTGACGAGGAATTCGCAGGCGATATTCAAAATGTAGTACGCGACGACAACCAGGACCCCGACCGCGAAACCACCCATCCGCCCAGATCGTTTAGAAACGATGCCGAGGGGGACGCCCAGCAGGCAGAACACCAATGAGGCCGTGGGAAACGCCAGATCCTTGTAGTATTCCATCAGGCGGCGCAAGGCCTGTGTGTCCTTCCACTGGCTTGCATCGAGTTGCGCGATAATCGAGGCGTGCGTCGGCCGTTCTTCCGTCGTGGCGTAGCCGCTTTGGTTGAGACTCATCTTGAGATCGTAACTGGTAAAGGACACCTGTTGATATTGATCGACGATGTCTGGCTGGCTATGAATCACGCCGTTCACGAGCCGAAGGGCGACCTGCTCGTGCTCCGGATCCATAAGGACCTGAAAATCGTCGGCCACGATAATCCGCGGCTCATTCGGGCTGCGTTCGTCCGATACGAAGATGCCGGGCGCGGCCTGTCCAGATCCGCTGTCGGGAATATAGATCACCAATCTGGGAACAGGTTCGTTGAATGTGCCTCGTTCCAGCGCCAAGACTAGTTGATCGCGAAGCAAGTTGAGCGCGACTTTCTTCAGGTTGACCGAACTCCATGGCTGCCCCCATTGGGAGAGGACGAGGGTAAGCGTAAACACCGAGAGCGCGAACAACAGGACTGGCTGGGTCAATCGGTACAGGCTGAGTCCTGCGGCTCGCATGGCCACCAGCTCCTTGTCGAAGGAGAGGCGTCCAAAGGCCGTGATGGAGGCGATGATGCCGGCGATGGGCAGTGTCAGGACCAGAAACGACGGGAGCAGCGTGGCGAAGACTTTCAGCACCGACCAGATGCCGACCCCTTTCGATACCAACAGCTCGACAAGACGCAGCAGCTCACGTGTGAGCATTACGAAGCATAGCGCGCCCAGGCTCAGCCCAAATGGGGCGAGGAGTTCAGTGAAAATATACCGGTCGAGTAGTGTTCGTAGAATCACAAGAGCCACGGTCGTGAGCGCGTTGCGGCACTATAGGGCAGTCGTACGACCTTGTAAACCGCATGCGAATATGGCCAGGGCCGAATGCGTCCCTTGACAAGGTGAAAGTGCTATGGTACTTCCACCTCGCTTTTCATTTCACCGATATGGGTCTGTGCGTGATTCAATTTTTATTGCAGACGCCTGTCGATCGATCCCCCTCACTTCTCCCTTTCTGTTCATCGCAATCATCTGTGCCTCGTGTACGGCGTGTTTGGTCGACTGCGTAACTGTACGTAGTCATTGAGAAAAGGAGGATTTTGTGAAGACAAAAGGAACGGTGAAGTGGTTCAATGACCGGAAGGGGTTCGGCTTTATCCGGCTGGATACCGGCGACGATGTCTTTGTGCATTATTCGGCGCTTCAGGGCGATGGATTCAAGACCCTGAAGGAAGGCGAACCGGTTGAATTCGACATCGTGCAAGGAGCCAAGGGGCCGCAAGCGGCCAATGTGTTGAAGGCAGAGCTTTCAGCATAGCCATCGGTAGAGAGCATCATCTAGGGGGCGTGTTTTCTTCAGGGAAAGTACGCCCCTTTTGTTTGCGCCATTTTCTGGACAAAACCCATTGACACTGTTAGCGTTTACCTAATTCTCATCCATAGAGGTTGGTCTTGGCCGTTGATCGGACAAAAGTTTTGCAGACTGCGCAGTTGTTGGCCGCCAAAGGCCAGTACGATGCGGCCATTGCGGAGTGGCGGAAACTAGCCGGAGAAGCCTCGAACGACGGCAGCATCCACAATTCGATTGGGGATCTCCATCTCAAGCGCAACGCCGTCTCGGAGGCAATCGCGGCATTCCTTCAAGCGGCGGCCGGTTTCCGATCGGAAGGCGCGACGCTCAAAGCCATTGCGGCATACAAAAAAGTCCTCAAGGTCGATCCCACCCGGTACGAAGTCTACCGCCATCTCGGCGATCTCAATGCGGAACGCGGCTTGTTAAGCAGTGCGGTGCAGGACTATCTCACGTTGGGCAAGCATTACCTCAAGGAGCGAAAAGGCAAAGAGGCGCTGGAGGTCTATAAGAAAATCGTCAGCCAGGACCCGTCGAACCTCGATGCCCAGCAGCGCGTTGCCGAGCTCTGCCTCCAGGAAAATCTTCAGGACGAAGCGACCAAGGTCTATCTGCAACTCGGGCGAGAACGGTCGGCGCAGGGGCGCTATGACGAGGCGAAGGATGCGTATCTCGCGGTGTTGCGGATCGATCCGAAGAACAATGAAGCCGCCCAGTTTGTCGAAGGTGCTCGAAAAATCGGATCTGTTCCCGGACGGCCTGCAAGTGCAGGCAACGCCGCAATACCGGTGAGTAAACCATCGGAACCGCTGGATCTGCTTGCGGAAGCCACGCGGCGGATGGATGAGAAACAGTATGCCGGGGCCGAAGCGATCCTCAATCAATTGCTGACGCGGGAACCGGGGAATCCGCAGGTCTGCCAGTTGCTCGCGCGGCTGCATTTGCAGCGGGGCGATGTGCAAGTGGCTCTGGGGGAGTACCGCTTTCTAGCCGGAGCGGCGCTGCGCGCGCAGGATTATCCCCTGGCCGAAGCGCTGGTGTCCGAGTTTCTCGCTGCGGAGCCCAATTCTGTTCCGCTCATTGAATTATCGGCGGAGCTGCTAGCGGAAAAGGGCGACTCGATTGCCGCCGCGCAGCAGTATGCCAAAGCCGTGGAGCTGCTCTTGTTGCATCCCGAACCGGGGATGGAGAGTTTGCATGAAGAGCTGTTTGAGAAAGTGAAGGTGCTGGCTCCAGGTTCAGACGTAGTCGCGCGCTTGACGTCTCTCATGGGAGGGGCGACTTCGACGGAGCCTGCCGGTGCCGCTCTGGACAGTCCGTCGATTGGGGTACCGCCGGTCGAAGCGGCCGAGGCCCAGTCTAGTCCAGCGATTCCAGATGCTGCGGCGAGGTCTGTGGGTGCAAGCGAGCCGGTCATTGATAGCGGATTGCCGGCATCGACGATCGTGATGGAAGATTCAACCCCAGCGCTTCCTGGTGCCTGGCTGACGACTGCGCCTCCGGAACTCCCTGAGACGGTTGAATCCATCTCGATTGAGCCGATGAGCGTTCCCTCCGGTCTCGCCGAGGCGCCATTGACGGCGGCTGTAGAGCAAGCGCCCGACTATGAAGCGCATTTCATGCTGGGGGTCGCGTATAAGAATATGGGGCTGTTCGAAGACGCGATGGGGGAGTTTCAGTTTGCACAGTCCGCCGAGCCGTTTTATCTGGATTCTTGTCTGATGACCGCCTTGTGCCACAAGGATCAGCACGCATTCAAGCCGGCGATTCGTGGGCTGGAAGCCGTGCTCTTGGATCCCCGCTGCCAGGGCGCGAAGGGACAGGCGATCCGCTACGAGCTGGGCATGCTGTACGAAGCCGAGTCGCAATGGGAACAGGCGGTCAGCACCTACCAAACGATTCCGTCGTTCCATGATGTGCCGCAACGGCTGGAGTCGCTTCGGGGGAAGGCGCAACCCGTTCAGAAGGAATTTCGTCTCGCCAGTTAGCCTCAGTCTTTCAGACTCACCGGATTCAGCGGGGGCCGTCCTCCGAGTACCGCCGCGATATTCTCGACGCAGAGCATCCCCATCTTGATTCGCGCCTGCTGCGTGGCTGACCCTAAATGAGGGAGCAGCACGACATTCGGCAGCGCTTCCAATCCCTGTGCAATAAGAGGCTCTCGTTCGTACACATCCAAACCGGCCCCGGCAATCGTTTGCTGTCGCAAGGCCGCGAGCAACGCGGCTTCGTCGATGACTGGGCCGCGGGATGTGTTGAGCAGAAAGGCCGTGGGTTTCATCATGGCCAGCTCGCGGGCCCCAATAAGATGGCGAGTCGTGTCCGACAAGGGAACGTGCAGCGAAATAAAGTCGGCCTGCGTCAGGACTTCCTCCAACGGTCGATGCATCCAGGTTGCGCTGCCGAATGGACTGGAGCAGGGCCGGCGGCTGCTGTACAGCACCGGCATGCGAAACCCTTGCGCGCGCAGCGCGACGGCCTGCCCGATGCGCCCCATCCCGATAATGCCGAGCGTCTTTCCCGTCACGTCGGTTCCCAGCAGTTGAGTCGGTGCCCAGCCGGGCCAGGTTCCCGACCGCGCCCACCGGTCTCCTTCAATCACACGCCGCGCTACGGCCAGCATCAGCGCCCAGGTCAGGTCTGCCGTCGCGTCGGTCAACACATCCGGCGTGTTCGTGACGATGATTCCATGTCGCGCGGCGGCGGCAAGATCGATGTTGTTGTAGCCCACGGCATAATTGGCCACGATCTTCAGGCGCGGCGCGGCGGCGAGCAGTTCGCCGGTGACGGGATCGGCCAGTGTGCAAATGACTGCGTCGGCCTGAGCGAAGCCTCGGAGACATTCATCCGTGGTCGGCGCGCGGTCCAGCGGCTCGGAGACGAAGGCATACTCTGCGCGCAGTGCGGCCAAGACGGGTTCTGGGAGCAAGCGCGTGAGATAGAGAAACGGACGAGATGATGTAACGGGCGTGAGCATGGAGCCTAGAGGGTGGAGCGGCGCCTATCGATTAGCCAGCAGCGGGCAGGCTGAGGCCGCGTGCGTTATTCCCATATGTATTCAATGGCGATTGAGGACGGCACAAATGTCGCGTATTCCGGGTGATCCCATGCATCGTACGAAGACAGGTCGAGATTGCGGCCGCGCGCATAGGCCAGCTTGATAATGATTTCTTTCGAGGGAGTCCGCCCGGCGACATATCCCGCGAGGATCATATCAGCCCATCGGTGATAGGACGGGGGGAATCGTTGGGTGACCTCGACGACGACCCAATATTCTGCCGCTTCCGGATCGTCGGGGCTTGGCGGAAGCTGTGGGATATAATCTTCATCGAGCGGACGATTGCGGACATGCAGCCAGAGCTGATCTGCGCGGATAGTCTCGCCGACGATGGTGCCGCCCAATATGACCATGCGGCCTCGATAGTTGTCCGGAGCCGAGGCGATTGCCGTCAACGTCGTGTGCGGAACCGCGTGATCCAGATAGCGAGAGGGAACAGCCGTGCTGCATCCTGCGATCGTAAAGAGCGCAAGGCTCAACGCGATCGGCCCAAACGCCCGAGCGGCCGCCCGGCGCATGCCAGTCGCGATGGCCAGCCGAAGGAGATGCCGTGCGGTTGCCGTATTCATGCGAGTGTCCTGCCTCATACTCTTGCCAGAAACCGGATGCGGTCAGCGACCTAGGTATAGAGAACTCTTCTTCATTTATCAAGCAACGCCGCGCCGATGATTGGGCCGATATATTCAGCCCTCAAACGCGGTGGCGGTCTTGTTCTGGCGCTCCTGGACCGTCTAAAATGCGCCACTTTACCTTATGACTGCACCAACTCTCATTCTGCCAGACCGTTCGCATGCGATTGCCGCTGACCTTCGCGCCCAACTCGGGTCCGAGAAAGTCAAAGACGATTTTCCTACGAAGACGGCCTATGCGGTGGATGCCAGTATTTATCGCATGGAGCCGAAAGCCGTGGTCCTCGTGGAGTCCGAAGAGGACATCGCGGCGACCATTCGCTATGCCGCGGCTCGCGGCATTCCGCTTACCCCTCGCGCCGCCGGGACGAATCTCACCGGGTCGGCTGTCGGGAGTGGCATCGTGCTCGATGTCTCCCGCTTGAACCGGATTCTTGAAGTGAATCCAGAGGAGAAGTGGGCGCGCGTGCAGCCCGGCATCGTCCTGGCGGAGTTGAACCGGCAATTGAGCCGTCAGGGATTGTTGTTCGGGCCCGATCCTTCCAGTGGAGACATGTGCAAGCTCGGCGGCATGCTGGCGAACAATTCGTCCGGTCCCCACACGCTGCGATACGGCGCGGTGAAAGACAATGTACGGAGCCTGCGGCTCTGCCTCGCGTCCGAGCGGTGGCTGGATGCGCGATCCTACGGATTGAACGAGCCGGGCTTGGAAAGTCTGCTGGCCACGGTTCCGGCGTTGCGCGAGATATTTGCCTTGCTGCAAGCGCATGCGGATCTCATTGCCGCTAAGAAGCCGACGGTGAGCAAAAATAGTTGCGGCTACAATCTCTTCGGTCTGGCGGACGGTCTGGCGAACGGAATGTTCGATGTGCCCAAGCTCTTTGTCGGCAGCGAGGGCACGCTGGGCGTGGTGAGCGAGGCCACGCTGACACTCGTGGAAAAGCCGAAGGCGACGCTCACGGCCTTGATCCATTTCAAGCACTTGGAAGAAGTGGGCGAGGCGGTGCCGCATTTGCTGCGGTTGCAGCCCAGCGCGCTGGAGGTCATGGATGGCAATACGCTGGATCTCATCGGCCGGGCTAAGCATGGCATTCCAGCCGAGGCCGCCGCGACGCTCTTGGTCGAAGTGGACGCGGATTCAGTCGACGTCGATCTGCATGAGCGCGCCGAGCAGATGGCCGCCGCCTGCCGCCAGTTTCGGCTGGCCGGCGAGCTGACGCTTGCCTTCGATCCGGAGCGCCGCGAGCAACTCTGGAAAGCGCGCAAAGCCTTGTATCCGACCCTCTATCGATTCGATCCGCAAAAAAAACCGATCAACTTCGTGGACGATGTCGTCGTGCGGGCCGAGCGGATCAGCGAATTGATGAGATACCTGGAAGAGTTTTTCGCCGGGCAGCGGGTTCCGGTCGCGATCTTCGGTCATATCGGCAACGGGAATGCCCATATCGTGCCGCTGCTGAATGTGAATGACCGCCAGGATTTCGACAAGATGGTGCAGGGCTATCATGAGATTCATGCGACAGTGCTGTCGCGCTTCGGCGGCTCGATCTGTGGCGAGCATGGCGATGGCCGCATCCGCGCCGAGTACGTCCGGAAAATGTTCGGCGACGAGTTGTACGGGCTGTTCGTGAAGGTGAAGCGGGCGTTCGATCCCGGCAACGTCCTCAACCCCGGCATCAAGATCAGCGATGCGCCGTTCACGGAGCATATCGACTACACGCGACTCTCGAAATCCTGCGCGACCTGCGCGAAGTGCAACGCCGTGTGCCCCGTCTACGACGTCTTTCAATCGGAGGACATGAGCTCGCGCGGCTGGTTC
The DNA here is from genome assembly GCA_020846195.1 of Nitrospira sp. Lineage (GTDB taxonomy): Bacteria > Nitrospirota > Nitrospiria > Nitrospirales > Nitrospiraceae > Nitrospira_D. Next base: position 40,172 of record JADLEJ010000008.1, on the reverse strand, counting down.
GAGATCGTCACGTCGAAGGACTACAGCTACCTCAATTCAAAGCGGGTGGTGGAGGCCTGCCTTAATTGCAAGTCTTGCCGGACGGCCTGCCCGGCGGGCGTCGATGTCTCCGACCTCATTCTGAAGAAGCGGGCGGAGCATCCCAATCGTTTTGCCGGATGGATCTTTCGCTGGCAGGCCAGAGGCACGTCGTTCGCGCCGTTTCTCCAATTCCTGGGACGGACCCAACCCCTGTGGGACCGGCCGGTTGTCAGGCGCGTCATTGAATGGGGCGCCGGGCTGGTGCTGAAGGCCCTGGCTCCGACCGCCAAGCTCCCTCACGATCTGCTCTTGCCGCGCATGGCGCCTCGGCAGTTGCGCGCACGCTACGCATCGTTAATCCCGAAGCCTGGCACGCAGCCCGCATCGGGAGGCGTCGCCTACTTTCACGGCTGTGCCGCGAACTATTTCGACGATGGCGTGGGGGATGCCGTCATCGGTGTGCTGCGGAAACATGGCGTCGAGCCGGCCTTGCCGCCGCAGCGCTGCTCCGGCACGCCGGTGCAAACCTACGGGCATCAGGATCTGGTTCGCGACGGGGCCCGGTTCAATATCCACTCGTTTGCTGGCTACGACACCATCGTGACCGGGTGCGCCTCCTGCACGCTGATGCTCAAAGACTACCCCGTGTTGTTTGCCGACGGCGGCGAGAAGCGGCAGGCGGAAACCCTGGCGAAGAAGGTCGTCCATATCGCCGAGTTCGTGGCGCGGTCGCCGGAACATCCGCCGATGGGCCAGGCCACGTCGCATACGAGGTGCGTGACCTACCACTCGTCCTGTCATCTGCGGGCCGCCGGGGTCACCAAAGAGCCGCGCAAGATTCTGGCCGCGCTGCCCGGCGTCAATTTTACGGAGATGCCCGATGCGGATCGTTGCGCCGGTGGCGCCGGCACGTTCATTGTGAAGGACTACAATACGTCGCAGAAGATTCTGGCGCGCAAAACCAGGGCGGTTGAACAAGTGGGAGCGGACGTGGTGGCGACGAGTTGTCCCGCCTGCATGATTCAGATGAAGAACGGATTGCGGGAGCGGGCTGAGGTAAAACATGTGGCGCAGTTGCTGAACGAGGCCTACGAGGCCGCGGAGCAGAATAAAGGAATCGCTCTCCCATGAAGTTGCGAAAGGCCGATTGGTGGTTTGTCGCGTTTGCCGTTGCGGTGATTGCGGGAGTGTCGCTGCTGCCGACGCCGAAAGACCGCAATCCGGTTGTTCCGAAGAATGCCGAGCATCAGGCCGTCACGAATGAGAAAGACTGTATAGCATGCCATCAACCGAATGCGGTCAAGTCTCTGCCGGTGCGCCACCCCAAGCGACAAGATTGTTTCCGCTGCCACGCGCGCACGCAGTGACCTGTTAGGGCGATGCGTGACAAATGAGGGAAGTCGGATGAAGCCGAGCGCCAGAGGGGGCCGATCTGTGAGGAGTACATCGCAATGATTACCGTATTGGTTTTTGGCAGAGCGATTCAAGATGCGGTCGGGGAGAACGAATTCTCCATTGCCGTTTCTGAGGCCACGACCGTCAGAAAATTGATTGAAGCGAATGCAGAGACCTTGGGGCCATTGCTTCGATTCATCGACAGCCGCGAAGCGCTTATTTCGGTAAACAAGAAAGTGGGCACGGAGGATACCGTCGTGAAGGACGGCGATACGATCAAAGTGTCCTTCCAGTCCCGCATGTCCTACGACGGGATGAGGGATATCCCGAATTAGTGGGTCGTAGGCGTGGGCGCATTGCCTGCTGCGATGTGTGGCGATGGGTGGTATGATCCATGGCAGGCGTTCACCATTGGCATCTATTCGTTGAAAGGATCTTGCGATGACAAAGACGCAGTGCATGATGGGACTAATGTTGGGGTTGGCATTATTCGCGAGCGAAGGGTTCGCGGCGGAGCCGGCGGATATTGAAAAGTTCGTGAAGGCGCGCATTGAGATCGGCGAGATGATGACGAACTATTTCAAGGGCGGGGAGCAGTTCGGCCAGGGCCAGCGGCCGTCGCCCGAGCAGATGAAAGAAATGGGCGCGGATATCAATACGAAGCTCGGCGCGCTGCTCTCGAAGCACGGGTTGACGATTGAAGACTATCGCGGCCGGAGCAAGGACGTGTTTGCCGATGAGGCGGGGGTGAAGAGTTTTCTCAGCGCGCATCCCGATTTGAAGACGCGATACGAGGCGCTTCCTCTCGACCGCATGGGCCGCGGCGGCAGCACCGGGCGCGGGTACTAGCCGGTTGCTGAAAAAGTCCGCCAGCGGCGTTCTCGCAGTGCTCAGAAACTCACCGTCAACAATGTGCCCCGGTCTATGTACCTGATTGGAGCGCCAGCCGCACTTCTTCTATTGGAATCTCCCGCCAGGCGCCGGGCGGGAGGTCGCCGATGGCGAAGGGGCCGTATTGAATGCGCCGCAGCCGGATGACTTCATGCCCCAGCGCGTTGAAGAGCCGCCGGATCTCCCGGTTCTTTCCCTCCGTCAAGATCACATCGAGATGCGATTCCCGCCCTGAACGTTTCTGAATCGTCACGCTCTCGCAGCGCAACAGTTCCCCTTCATCCGTGAGCCCCGCGAGGCTATCCACGCGAGTCGTTTCCGTGACCTCTCCGCGTACCGTGACTAGATAGCGCCGGGGCACCTTGTTCATTGGATCGGTGAGAGAGCTGGAGAGGGCGGTATCGTTCGTCAGGAGGAGGAGTCCGCTCGTGGCTTGGTCCAGCCGCCCGACCGCGTGCAGGCTGTTCAGCTCAGGAGGCAAGACATCGAAAATGGTTTTCCGGCCTTGCTCATCCCGGTGGGTGGTGACGACCCCTTTGGGTTTATGAAAGAGGATGAACCGGGGGACGCCCGGCTTGATTGGTTGCTCATCGAGCTGAATGTTGTCGCCGGGCCAGGCCACCCAGGTCTCGGGGTTTCGGACCACGCGCTGATTGACGCGGACTCGTCCGGCGCCGATCCATTCCTGCGCGATGCTCCGGCTCGCCAATCCCAGTTTTGAAAACAGGCGGTCCAGCGTGACTCGCTTAATGTTGTCCGCTGCCGGTTGTCCTGGCGTTGTCGATGGTCTGTTCATGATCCCGATGATGTGCGATCGATAGGATGGCAGTGTAGCTGGGTCGGCCCATCACCTCAAGGCTGGGATCGGCTGAAGTTACCACTCATCGCCAGGGGCTAGGTCTGTCGAGAGGGCTCGATGGACAGGGTTCTGCGGTAGTCGATCGTGAGCCGGCTATGGTGATTGCCGGTGAGCTCAATCGTAATCGTGCCGTCGGGCCTGGTCCATCTCGCGGCGTAGCGGAGATGGCCCATTTGCACGGCGATGCCCCAATAGTCGGGAAGCGGCTGATAGAGATCGTTGCTCCAGATGAATTGGTCGTCCGCCGGCTGCCCATAGGCCTTGGCTAAGGAGGTCTTGAGCGCTGTGTAGTAGTCGATGAATTCGTTCAGTCCGTTCACCGGTCTCTGCAAGACGACATATTGCCCGGCGATCAGCGCGCCTCCATGGAAATCGTAGCCTTCCAACACGCCATGATCCGCAAAGCGTTTCGCTACAACCAGGGTTTCCCGCTCGTCCCGCTCAATGTCGCCGGTCACTTTCTCGCGAATCGACTCCGGGCTCGATCCCCAATCCGTTTGCAAACGGTGGAGAAATTCGGCGATCTGTTGGGTGAGTTCCGCCTGCGCGGCGGCTGGATCGATATCGTCGAAGGGCACGTCGAAGGTCGGCGGCGGCAGCGATGAAGGGGATTTAGCGTTGAGCGAAGCCGGGAGGACCGAGAGGATGGCTCCGAGTATGGCGAGGACAATCCTGTGCATGGTCCGCACTATACGAGGATTCAGGAGGAAGGCACCATCCTACTTATGATGGGCATTAGTGCGTGCGCCGCTTGGCTTTCGCCGTCGGCGGAGCGGTGAGGGGATCGTCGGGCCAGGAATGTTTGGGGTAGCGCCCACGGAGTTCTTTTTTCACTTCGACATAGGCGGATTTCCAAAAGCTGGCCAGATCTTTCGTCACTTGAACTGGGCGCTTGGCCGGTGAGAGAAGATGCAGCATCACGGGCACTTTCTCGCCTGCCACGCGGGGCGTGTCCTGGCAGCCGAAAAGTTCTTGCAGCCGCACGGCCAAAATCGGAATCTCCGCGCTTTCATAGTCCACCCGGATATTCGAGCCGCTTGGAACCGTGAGATGCGTTGGGGCGAGGCGTTCGAGCTGCCGTTGCAGATCCCAATTCAAGAGCGCATGGAGCGGTTGAGTGAGATCCATCCGTTTCACGCGATCAAGCGTAGTGATGCCTGCGAGATACGGGCCGAGCCATTGCTCCAGCGTCTGCGACAAGTGTTCATCGGACAGATCCGGCCAGGGCGAATCGGCGCCGCCGGTCCGCCTGAGAAATTGCACGCGCGCTTGCCATTGCCGCAGGTCTGCGGTCCAGGCCAAGGTGTGCAATCCGGCCTGGCGCAGGCCTTGGAGCAATGCGGCGGCAATCGTGGCGGCATCCGGCTTGGAGAGGGTTTTCTGCGAGAGAATCAGCCCGCCCAATCGCCGCTGACGCAGCGCCTGGACCGCTTGCGATTTCTCATCCCAGGTGACGGCTTCTGTTTCGACGATCTGACCGGCATAGAGCGTTTCGATTTCGATCTGCGAAATCGGCGCAGCCAATTCAATCCTGGCCCATTGCGCGCCGCCGTCCAGCTCGGCAATGGCGAGGTAGGGCTCCGACCCGAGCGGGTCGGGCGCGGGGAAGTGGGCGCCACGGCCGTTGGCCAGCACATAGCGCGCGGCAGTGCCGTCTTGGCTGCTTTGCCGTTGCGCAATCCGGTCCGGATAGGCGAGGGCGAGCAGGAGGCCCGCTTCGTGCGGATTCCGGCGGGGCGAGGCCGGTGCGGCTGTTGCGCGCCGCGTGAGCTGTTGCCGCCAGAGGTCTGCCGTCCTGGTGACGCGATGATAGACCCCACGGTCAACGGTCGCGCCAGCGGCATGGTCGTGCTGGCCGTGCAAGACATCGAGTCTGCTGCGTATGTCGGCCTGCTGCCGTCCTGCCGGTCCACGGAGGAGATCGCGTTCGCCCAACAGCGCGGCAAGGTCGCAGGCTAGATCCGCGAGGCCCAGTGGTCCGGCTTTCAACAGCATGTGGGACAGTCGCGGATGCAGCGCCAGCTCGGCCATTTTCCTGCCATGGGTCGTGATGTGTCCCGATGCATCCAAGGCGCCTATGCGAATCAGAAGATCCGATGCCTGGGCGACTGATCCAGCGGGCGGCGGGGTAAGCCAGGCAAGTTCAGACGGATCGGCCGTTCCCCAGAGAGCCAGCTCCAAGACGAGCGAGGTCAGATCGGCATCCAGCATTTCAGGGGGGCGGCGCGCGGCGAGCGCGGCCTGTTCTCGCTCAGTCCAGAGCCGGTAGCAGACGCCCGGCTCCACACGGCCGGCCCGCCCGCGCCGCTGTTCAGCGGAGTCTTGCGTCACGCGAATCGTCTCGAGCCGCGTGAGTCCCGACCCTGGATCGAAGCGCGGCACGCGCAGCAGGCCGGCATCGATCACGACTCGTATGCCGTCGATGGTCAAGCTGGTTTCAGCGATGGCGGTGGCCAGCACCACTTTTCTCGTGCCCGGCGGCGCGGGCGCGATGGCGGCATCTTGCGCGTCCTGCGGCAGGTCGCCATGGAGCGGGGCGATCTGAATGGCCGGTCCAAGATTCGCGTCGAGCAACTGACGTTCGACGCGGCGAATTTCCGCCATGCCCGGCAGAAAGACGAGTAGGCTTCCCTGGTCCCGCGCGAGTGCGCGGCGGATGATTTTGGCGACCACCGCATCGAGATAGCCGGTGAGCGGTTCGTCGAGATATCTGGTTTCGACGGGAAACATCCGCCCTTCGCAGACGATGACCGGCGCGTTGCCCAGAAGCTGGCTGACCGGTCCGCAATCCAGCGTGGCCGACATGACGAGCAGGCGCAAGTCGGGGCGGAAGAGCCGCTGCGATTCGAGGCAGAGGGCCAGGCCGGTGTCGGCTTGAAGACTGCGTTCGTGGAACTCGTCGAAGAGGATGGCGCCATAGCGGTCGAGCGAGGGATCCTGTTGGAGCAATCGAGTCAGGATGCCTTCGGTGACGACTTCGATGCGGGTGTTTGGGCCGACTTTCGTGTCGAGCCGCATGCGATAGCCGACGCGGTCGCCGGGCCGTTCGTTGAGCGTGGCCGCCATGCGCTGTGCGGCGGCCCTGGCGGCGAGGCGCCGAGGTTCCAGCATGAGGATCTTTTTGCTCTGGAGCCAGGGAGCTTCCAGCAGGGCCAGCGGCACGCGGGTGGTCTTGCCGGCGCCAGGCGGGGCGGTCAGGAGCCCGTTGGGGGACCGAATGAGCGCATGCTGGAGGTCCGAAAGAGCATCTTCTATTGGGAGCCGAGACATGATAGGGTGCAACCTCACGCGGGGTAGACTGTAGCAGACCGCGCAGGGAAGCACGAGAGGATCGAGGCGATGGCGGGCTATCGGTGGACCCTCGATAAGCCGGGAGTGGCTGGATGGTATTGGTTTCGGGGAGTGGCGCACGAGGCTGATCCGTTTATCGTGGAAGTGGACCAGGCCGGACAGTTTCAGTGGCCTGATGGCGGGTATCAGGAAGTGGCGCTGGCCAAAGGGGAATGGGCGGGACCGATTCAACTGCCTGAAGACGACTAATCGTTTCTCCTCTTGTCCGTTGTTCGTTGTCCCCTACGAAAGAGACCGTTCCGCGTCTTGCCGCATGCCTGGCGGCCCCCGTATGCTGTTGCGTAGGCGTTCGGGCTTCGGCCTGTGGCGCTGAGCGAGTGAATCTGCGCGAACCGCTCAACGGTCTTTCATTCAGCATTGCACGATTGGTTGAGGAATTTGCGCCTGGCGCATGCCTGGCGTGTGGATGATGGTGGCTTTCAGAGGAGGAGGAGTCGATGGGGCGTTCGGGGATGGATCCAAGTCAGCGGTTGATGGGGCTGATGTTCAAGGCGCATCCCTGGCACGGGGTGTCGATCGGAGATAAGGCGCCGGATGTGGTGACGGCGTACATTGAAATCGTGCCGACTGATACGGTGAAGTACGAAGTCGATAAAGACAGCGGCTTTTTAAAAGTAGACCGCCCACAGCGATTTTCCAATTTTTGCCCCGTGTATTACGGACTCGTTCCGCAAACCTATTGCGGTGAAAAAGTGGCTGGGCTGTTCGGCAAGCGGGCGAAGCGCAAGAACATGGTCGGCGACGGCGATCCGCTGGATATTTGCGTCCTCACGGAAAAGACGATTGCCCATAGCGATATTTTGCTCACGGCGATTCCCATCGGGGGATTCAGCATGGCCGACGGCGGCGAAGCGGACGACAAGATTATCGCGGTGATGAAAGACGATGCGGCCTACGGCGATTTCAAGGATATCGGCGACTGTCCGATTGCGTTGATCGACCGGCTGCAGCATTACTTTCTGACCTATAAGATGGCGCCGGGATCGGTGCAGCATAAAGTTGAAATCACGAGCGTGTATGGGCGCGACGAGGCCATGAAAGTGATTCTTGCCAGTCACGCCGATTATCGGAAGAAATTCCCCGAGCTTGAGTCGCTGTGGCCCAAGCATATCTCAGTCTAATTGACCAGAAAGGCGCCGCCGAGGTTGTATGAAATCTGATCACACTGAGCCATCCACCGCCCCCTCCGTTCATGGCTTTTCCCCCGGCTTTGCCGCGCTCGGCCTCGAAGGCTCGCTGCTGGCGACGCTGGATACGCTGGGGTATGAAGAGCCGACGCCGATTCAGCGAGAGTCGATTCCGCCGTTGCTGGCGGGACGGGACTTGCTGGGGCAGGCGGCGACCGGAACGGGGAAGACGGCGTCGTTCGCCTTGCCACTGTTGCAGCGGCTGGCGCATGGCACGAAGCAGCGGCCCGCCGCGCTGATCTTAGTGCCGACGCGCGAGCTGGCGATTCAGGTCGGCGAAGCGGTGCAACGGTACGGCAAGGAATTGAGGATTTCGGTGCTGGCGGTCTATGGGGGGCAGGCGATTGGCCCGCAGCTCTATGCGCTCAAGCGCGGCGTGGATGTCGTCGTGGCGACGCCCGGCCGGGCGCTCGACCATATCCGGCGTAATACGCTGCAACTGAAGCATGTGCAGATGGTGGTGCTGGACGAAGCGGACGAAATGCTGGACATGGGATTTGCCGACGATCTGGAGGCGATTCTCACGCAGACGCCGGCAGACCGGCAGACCGCGTTGTTCTCCGCCACGATGCCGCCGCGCATCGCATCGATTGCCCATCGGCATCTCAAGAATCCGGTCGAGATCAAGATTGCCAAGGAGCCGGTCAAGCCCGGCGCCGCGCCGAAAGTATTGCAGACAGCCTATGTGGTGAACCGGCCCTACAAAGTGGCCGCGCTGATCCGGGTGCTGGATCTGGCGGCGCCGAAGTCCGCGCTGGTCTTTTGCCGGACCCGATTGGAAGTGGATGAATTAACCGCCGGTCTCGCGGGGCGGGACTATCGTGCCGAAGCCATTCATGGCGGCATGAGCCAGTCGCAGCGCGACCGGGTGATGAGCGCATTTAAGTCGGGGCAAACGCAGATACTGGTGGCCACGGACGTGGCTGCGCGCGGGCTGGATATTCCGAGCGTCTCGCATGTGGTGAATTACGATTTGCCGTCTTCTCCCGAGGTGTATGTGCATCGGATCGGCCGCACCGGCCGGGCCGGCCGCGAAGGGGAAGCGATCACCATCGTCGAGCCGCGCGAGCATCGGTTGCTTCGGAACATCGAGCATCTGACTAAGGCCAAGATCGTCGTCGCGCAAGTACCTTCGGTGGCCGACTTGCGAACGAAGCGGATCGAACGGACTCTCACGTCGATTCGCGAGATACTAGCGTCCGGCGATGTGGAACATTTCAGATCGGTCGTGACGGTGCTGGCGAAGGATTTCGAATTGGTCGATGTGGCCGCTGCGGCGGTGAAGCTGGCGCATCAGGCGCAAGGCGGCAATGTGGAAGAACAGGAAATTCCTTCCGTGCAAGCCAGAGTGCCTGATTATGCCCGGCAGGACTATGCGCGCCCTGGCGCGCGCCGTTCGCCGGCCATGGGGGGCGAGATGTCCCGTGGCGCCCGCTCTCCCAGAGAAATGCCGGGAAGGCCTGGCGCGCGCGCGGCGCATGGCCGGACGCCGAATTCAGCCCGTGTCTATATCGGGGCGGGCCGCGCCGCCGGGATCAGGCCAGCCGATTTAGTGGGCGCGATTACCAACGAAGCCAGGCTGGGGTCCGCTCAGATCGGTGGTGTTGAAATCGAGGAACGGTTTTCGCTCGTGGAGGTTCCGGAATCCATGGCGCGCGACGTGATCGACGCATTGAGCCGTACCAGGATTAAGGGGCAGAAGGTGGCGGTCAGACTGTTTCGGGATTAGTCTATGAAGGATCCTGTTCTCGTTGCGGCTTCTATTCGTGAGGCATTTCGCGAAACGGAGCATCCCGGCGATCCTTTTTTAGTCGGAAGCACGGAAGGCTGTGAACCGGCTGAAGCGCTCGCTCCTTTTCTCGGCTGTTCCGGTTGGTCCGAAATGAGCGCATCGATCTTGGATGCGCAATACACGGCGCTGAGCTTTTTTTCGGAGGGCGGATTCCGTTATTTTTTACCGGCCTACCTGATTGCGGATGTGGCGGGTCAGCTCAATACCGCTGATCCGCTCTTTCACCTCACCAACGGTTTTTCCGATCGCCTCGTCCAGCTTCCTGCCAAACACCGGGTCTTCGAAAAAGTGCTCGGAAAGTCGGCGCTTGTGAATCCGCGCCGCTATGGAGCGATGACGTGGTATGACCATGCCCGCTGTCGGCTTTCCATCTTTACGAAAGAAGAGTCGGCTGCCAGTGTGGCGTACTTGGAGTATAAGCGGGATGCCGATCCGCACGGCCCGCAGGTTGGCGATATCACAGCTGCGCTGGAGCTGTTCTGGTACGACCGGGCACTGCATGCTCCGGATCGCCCGCGGTTGCAACAGCAGATGCAGGAAGAGGCGGAGTATCTCCGCGATCTATCGTAAGAGACCTCAATGATAAACAACGGGCAGACTTCCCTCAAAAGAGGGGGAATGTCCCGCATAGCGCTCGTCATCCGCGCCCCTCTTTCGGGGACTATCGGGTGCCGGTCGAGTGCGATAGGGTACGTCTCAACAGGAGGCGTTCCCATGATGGACTTTGAAGAAGCCAGCGTTGTGATGAGTCTGTTGGCGCTAGCCGGCATTGCAGTGATGGCGGATCGTCCGCTGGAAGCCGCCTGCGAGCGTGTGTTGATGTGGTTTCGGCCTCGTCAGTAGCATCTGTCTTTCAGTTCTTTCCTCTCGACATATCTTCCGATGATGGCGGAGTGGCCAACGCCCATCGGCATTCCTTTCCCGATTGAGACTAGCTTCCCAAGCTGTCGATGATGGATCGAGCTGGGGCTTGGGCGGCTTCGTCAGGCGGCACAACTTTGGATGGCGGGATGTCGGCTTGCAGGCGCTTGAGCAGGCGAGGCACTTTCAGCGAAGCGGGAATCTCACAAGTCCACACATGCATACCCGACGAGGCTTCACCGGCCTGTCGCAGCACTCGGAATCCCGGGTGCTCCATAAAATACGCCGATAAAAATCCTGAGATCGCCTGAATCACCCAAGGGTTGGCCTGGCTATATTGGGACGTGACCCTCAGTTCGATGACGGGAAGTGTCTCTTCGTTGTCCATAATCACGATACTCCGCTTCTGTGCGTGCGCACTCTATCAAGTCCGCAGATGGTTTGAAACCTCCCCCTCTAGACTCGGCCACTAGACAAGCAGGGGCTTGCTGCGTCAGCATGCATTCAGGAGGCCCGCTTATGACTTTGACGGCATATAACGGCATCGCGATTCCTTCGTTCATGTACGGCACGGCTTGGAAGAAAGAGGCGACGAGTCAGCTAGTGCAACAAGCCGTTGCGGCAGGCTTTACAGCCATCGATACGGCGAATCAGCTCATTCACTATCAGGAAGCGCTGGTCGGCGAAGCTTTGTTGGAACTTGCGAAGCAGGGCGTGAAGCGAGAGTCATTGTTCCTGCAGACGAAGTTCACGCCGGTCAACGGGCAGGATCACCGGACACCCTACGATGCGAACGCCGATCTGACAACCCAGGTCGCGCAGTCCTTTCAGAGTTCCTTGTCGCACCTCCACACCGAGTATCTCGATTCCTATGTCCTGCACGGGCCGTATGGCCGGCGCGGATTGAGCGAGGCCGATTGGGAAGTCTGGGCTGCAATCGAATCGTTTTACGATTCCGGCAAAACGAAGATGATTGGCATCAGCAATGTGTCGGCGGAGCAGTTGGCCTTGCTCTGCGAGAAGGCCAAGCACAAGCCGATGGTGGTGCAGAATCGCTGCTATGCCGCCTTTGGCTGGGACAAAGAGGTGCGGGATTTGTGTCGAACGCACAATCTGATCTATCAAGGATTCTCGCTCCTCACGGCGAATCGCGAGATCTTCACCGAGCCAGCTATTCGCGCGATGGCGGCGAAGTATCAGACCGGCTTGGCGCAGATCGTCTTTCGCTTTTCGCAGCAGATCGGCATGTTGCCGCTCACGGGCACGACGAATCCTGAACATATGAAAGAGGATCTGGCGTCGGATCAATTCACGCTGACAGCGGAAGAGCTACAACGGATTGAAACGATCGGACTCTAATGGCGAGATCTCGGATTGCGATCAAACGCATCTATGAGCCGGTGGATAAGAGCGATGGCTATCGCATCCTGGTGGACCGCCTCTGGCCGCGAGGCGTCTCGAAGGCATCGGCTCATATTGACCTCTGGCTAAAGGACATTGCTCCGTCAACTGAGTTGCGGCAATGGTTCAACCATGATCCTGCAAAGTGGGAAGAATTCCGCCGCCGCTACCAGGCCGAGCTGAAAGAGAAAACGACTCTCCTCGCCACGATCACCGAACAAGCCAAGACCCATCCCGTCACGCTGCTTTATTCAGCCAAAGACGAAGGGCAGAACCAAGCCGTCGTGCTGAGGGATTTCCTGAGTAAAGATGGAAAAAAGACGTAGTGACAATTGCGCTCAAAATAGAAGTGAGTCAGGAAACCATTATCCGGGCAGTGAAAAGTATGAAGAAACCTGCACGGCTGGCCTTTCTTGAGGATCTGCTTGCCGCGACCTCGTCGGAGTATCTCCAGAGTATCCGTGAGGCTCGCCGAGACTATAAGGCGGGCAGAGTGAAGTCTCACACCGCCGTGTTCGATCTCTGAGGCTGAGGGGGAATGGGGCGGTAACATTAGTTAGACCCACTCAGATCTTGATTGTTCGCATGTTTGCCCTCATTGAATAGAGAAGACAGGGAATGCAGTTTATCACCAACGGTCCTGATATCCCGGATGCGCTCTTGCATGCGCACGAGGAAGGCCGTGTGGTGTTTTTCTGTGGCGCCGGCATTTCGTATCCCGCCGGCTTGCCGGGTTTCAAGGGGCTAGTGGAACAGATCTATCAGTTGATCGGCACGACACCTTTCGAGATCGAGCAGGGAGCATTAGATCGCGGTCAGTTCGATGCCACGCTCGACTTGTTGGAACGGCGTCTGCCTGGGCAGCGGTTGGACGTCCGTCGTAAGCTGGCCGAAGCACTGAAGCCAAATTTGCGTCGCAAAGGTGCTACCGACACGCACGTAGCACTATTGTGTCTGGCGCGCAGCCATGAAGGCGCATTGCGGCTGGTCACCACCAATTTTGACCGGGTGTTTCATACGGCGGCCAAGCGCACTGGCCAAGCCTTCCAGACATATGCGGCACCGATGCTGCCCATCCCGAAAAACAGCCGCTGGAACGGGCTGGTCTATTTGCATGGCCTGCTGCCTGAAGAACAAGATGACACGGCTCTGAACAGGTTGGTGGTTACCAGCGGCGATTTCGGTCTCGCCTACCTCACCGAACGCTGGGCGGCCCGCTTCGTGAGCGAACTGTTTCGCAACTATATAGTCTGCTTTGTTGGCTACAGCATCAACGATCCGGTGTTGCGATACATGATGGATGCGCTGGCTGCCGACCGGATGCTGGGTGAAGCCACGCCGCAGGCTTGGGCACTGGGCGATTGCGAGCCGGGGGAGGAACACCGCAAAGCCATCGAGTGGGAAGCCAAGGGCGTCACGCCCATCCTCTACCAAGTGCCCACTGACAGTCATGACCATTCGGCACTACACAAAACCTTGCGCGCCTGGGCAGAGACATACCGCGACCGAGTACTGGGCAAGGAGCGCATTGTTGTCAGTCATGCTCTGGCACGACCTTCGGCGAGTACACAGCAAGACGATTTCGTAGGCCGGGTGTTGTGGGCCATGTCGGACAAGTCTGGACTGCCGGCCAAACGTTTTGCCGACTTCAATCCTGTCCCGTCGTTGGACTGGTTACTGGAGGCCTTCTCGGATGAATGCTTTAAGCACAGCGACCTGATTCGGTTTGACGTGCCGCCACATGATGAGGTGGATGCCAAATTACGCTTCAGCCTGATTCGCCGGCCCGCAGCCTATAACCGCGCACCACCAATGCTGCTGGCCTTCGGTGGCATGACTGGCAGCGAGTGGGATGACGTGATGTTTCATCTGGCTCGCTGGCTCACGCGCCATCTAGATGATTCGAGGCTGATCATCTGGATCGCACAACGTGGTGGCCAGTTGCACGACCGCTGGTCATGGTTAATCGAACACGAATTGGACCGCTTTGCCTCACTGGAGCGTGATGGCAAGATTGCCGAACTGGATGAAATCCGCCTACAGGCTCCCAAGGCCATACCTGGACCCTTGATGCGCACACTGTGGCGTCTGTTGCTCAGCGGTCGAGTGAAAACACGGCCGCGCGATTCTGATCTCTATCGCTGGAAAGGTCGATTGAAGCGGGAGGGACTGACCACCCTACTACGCCTGGATTTGCGAGAGCTCCTCGCCCCCCAGGTGGCCTTGAAGAGGCCGTTTGGTTGGGGCGACAAAGAGAAAAGCGCGGGCGAGCCTATGCGCTTGCGGCAACTGGTGGATTGGGAGCTGGTGCTAGCTGCCGATCACGTGCATACAACCTTGCGAGGTCTTGCGGACGAGCAATGGGCGGCTTCCTTGCCGCAACTGCTGGATGATTTTCAGCTGCTGCTGTGTGATGCGCTGGACTTGTTGCGCGAACTGGGTAAGGCCAACGACCGCAGCGACCAATCGCATTGGGATTTACCGTCCATTACTCCACACTGGCAGAACCGGGGTTTCCGTGACTGGGTGAGTTTGATCGAATTGCTGCGCGATGCATGGCTAAGGCTTCGTGGTAATGACAGTGCTCGTGCGACGCGGATTGCCCAGGACTGGTTCAAGTTGCCGTATCCCACATTCAAACGACTGGCTCTGTTTGCCGCCAGCCAGGAGACTTGCATCGCACCCGGTCAGTGGGTGGATTGGTTGCTGGCCGATGGTGCCTGGTGGCTGTGGTCCCCTGATACGAGGCGGGAGGTATTCAGACTGTTCGCTCTGCAGGGGCATAAAGTGATAGGGGTCACTACGGAGCGTCTAGAGTCGGCCATTTTGGCTGGCCCACCGCGTGAAATGTACCGGGGTGATCTGGAACCAGAGCGATGGCAAGACTTGGTGGCCAGTTCAGTCTGGCTGCATCTGGCCAAATTGAATGCCTCGGGCCTCGTGCTGGAGGCACCCGCAGCGGCACGCTTGGCGGAACTGTCCACGGCCAACCCGCTATGGCAGTTGGCCGCCAACGAGAGTGACGAGTTTTCACACTGGATGAGCGGCACTGGCGATCCGGACTATGAAGAAAACCGAGATGTCGACATCGCACCGCGAAAGCGGCGCGAGCTCGTTCAATGGCTTACAAAGCCGCAACCCGAACGGCGGCCGTTCCACGAGGACACATGGCGTGATGTCTGCAAAAAGCACCCTTTGAATTGCTTGTTCGCTCTCGGTGATTTGGCTGCGCAGGGAAATTGGCTTAAAAGTCGCTGGAGTGATGCACTGTATGCATGGGGCAATGGGAAACAGGTTCAGCGTATGTGGCGCTACGCCGCGCCTCTGGTGCAGACCATGCCCGACGCCGTGCTTCAGGAGATTGCTCACGGTGTGACGTGGTGGATTGAAACCGTTTCAAGGTCGATCAATCTGCACGAGGAAATTCTGTTGAACCTGTGTCGCCGAATTCTGGCCCTGCCGCTCGAAGCTGGTACGGGGATGACGAGCAATGGCAAGCCGATTGACCAGCCTGTTACCGAGGCCATCAATCATCCAGTCGGGCATGTCACGCAGGCTTTACTTAATCTGTGGTTCAAACGAAAGCCGAACGACAACGATCAGCTTCCAACCGAAATCAAGTCCTTCTTCACTGACCTTTGCGATATAGGAGTGGACCGATTCCGTCACGGCCGAGTACTACTAGGTTCTCGATTGATTGCGCTCTTCCGCGTAGATCGAACTTGGACCGAGCAACACTTGTTGCCTCTGTTTGGTTGGGATAACCCATGTGAAGCAAAATCGGTTTGGGAAGGTTTTCTGTGGTCTCCACGCGTATATCAGCCCTTGGTAATTGCTTTCAAACCGCAGTTCCTGGAGAGCGCAAACCACTACACCGACCTAGGCGAACACCGCCAGCAGTTCGCAGCCTTCCTGACGTACGCAGCGCTCGGACCGACCGAAGGCTACACCGTGGATGAGTTTCGATCCGCGATTGGGGCGTTGCCTCAAGAGGGATTGGAGGAGTCCGCACAGGCTCTCTCCCAGGCACTGGAAGGTGCCGCCGATCAGCGCGAGGACTACTGGAAGAACCGTGTCCAGCCGTTCTGGCAACAGGTCTGGCCAAAATCCCGTGACCTCGTCACCCCGCGAATTGCCGAGTCATTGACCCGGCTGATTATTGCTGCCCGATCTGAGTTTCCGGCTGCTTTGGCTGCGACGCAAGACTGGCTGCAACCAATTGAACATCCAGACTACGTCATACATCTGCTACACGAATCGAGATTGTGCGCACGATTCCCGGAGGATGCTCTACGTCTGCTAAATGCTGTGATTGCTAACCAACAGTGGGCCCCACGAGAGTTGGGGCAATGTTTGGATGAGATTGTGCAAGCCGCGCCACGGCTTGCGGAAGATGTTCGATGCCAGCGAATAAGGGATTACGTTCGGAAGCGTGGCATGTGAAAGTAACAAGAGGGTATTCCGCAATCAGTGGAGTCCATAAGTCGTTGAAGTCGACGACGCTACGTTTTGCAGCGTAACCCTACCGCGTGACAACATATGGCCAGCACAAGACGCGTTTGCATCAAGGACCGCTTCTGCACGACTCCCCAGCGGGGCTCTGAATAATCGCCGTTCAAACTGGTTTTCCCTGCTCCTGGTGTTGCAGGAATAATGCGCGGCTGTCGATGGCAGCAATCGGTATCTCTTTCCACCTCCCAACTTTGCTACAATCCTCGTCCTCTCTGAAAAGTATATGTGCCTGTTTGTAACCAATCGCCCGGTCAATGACCACTTCGCGGTTGCTCGGTTTGAAGGGGGAATGATTAGGTGATGAAGATCGCGATTATCGGAGGCGGACCGGCCGGGCTGATGGCTGCGGAGAGTGCGAGCGCGGCGGGAGCGCAGGTGGATTTGTATGACGCCATGCCGTCGGTCGGGCGGAAGTTCTTGCTGGCTGGAAAGGGCGGGTTGAATCTCACGCATTCCGAGCCGGTAGAGAAATTATTGTCGCGCTATGGAACGCGGCGGACTCAGATCGCTCCGCTCATCGCTTCGTTTGGCCCGGATGCGCTGCGCGCCTGGGTGCAGGGATTGGGGATTGAAACTTTTGTCGGGTCGTCTGGCCGGGTGTTTCCGAAAGATATGAAGTCGGCTCCATTGCTGCGGGCCTGGCTGCGGCGGCTGCGTCAGGCCGGTGTGCGGTTCCATGTGCGGCATGCCTGGCGTGGATGGGATGCGCAGGGTGCGTTGCAATTTGAATCTCCCGATGGGGATCAACTTGTTCGCGCCGATGCGGTGATTCTCGCTTTAGGCGGGGGCAGCTGGCCGCAGCTCGGCTCGGATGCCGCCTGGGTGCCGTGGCTCGCGCAGCGCGGCGTGTCGGTGAGTCCGTTGCGTCCGGCTAACTGCGGGTTCGACATTGCCTGGACGGAGATTTTTAAGAACAAGTTTGCCGGCCATCCGGTCAAATCTGTGGCTTTGAAAATTCAGACGCCGGCGGGCGGAGAGAAGTGGCGGCAAGGCGAATTCGTCGTGACGACCACCGGGGTGGAGGGTGGTGTGGTCTATGCGATGTCGTCCCTCCTGCGCGATGAAATCGCGGCCAAGGGCACGGCGATGCTGCGGCTGGATTTGGCGCCCGACCGCGACCTGGCCGGTTTGACGAACGATCTTGCCAAGCCGCGTGGAAAGAAAACCATGGCGACGCATCTGGAACGGCGGGTGGGGATGACCGGCGTGAAAGTCGGTCTTTTGCGCGAAGCGGTGTCGAAGGAAGACTTTGCCGATCCGGCTAAATTGGCCTCGGCGATCAAGTCGCTGCCGCTGAAGTTGATTGCGACGAGGCCGCTGGCGGAGTCGATCAGTACGGCCGGCGGAGTCATTTTCGAGGCATTGGATGCCCGCTTGATGTTGCGTGAGGCGCCGGGTGTGTTCTGTGCCGGAGAAATGCTGGATTGGGAGGCGCCGACGGGCGGGTATCTGCTCACGGCTTGTTTCGCCAGCGGCCAGGTGGCTGGCGCGGGCGCGGTGGCCTGGCTCACGTCGCGGTCGGTTTGAAAAGGACCTGTCATGATTCTGCCGGCGCAGAGTGAGCGTGCGATTCTCGAACGGTTTCTGAAAGCGGAAGCGATGGCGCTGTGGGCGGTGCGCGCGGCGCAGTTGCGCGATGTGCCGTCGAACGTGCTGGCCTTTCTCAAGCAGCACGAAGCCGATGAGGAAGAGCATTTGAAGCATTTTGAAACGCTGGTGGGCTACCAGTCATGGGGGCGCGAGGTCTTGCCAACGGTGCCGCATCAGTGGCCGGCGCTGGCGGTGCTGTTGTTTGGATACGAGGCGTTGGGATTGGAGTTCGCGAAACTGCTTGTTGGATTGCGCCCGGACATGCAGTCCATCGTGGATGACGAAGAAACCCACGTTGCCTTCTTTGAATCTGAGATCAGGAAGCTGCTTGCCGGAGGGGATGGTAAATCGGACCAGGCGCGTGTTTCAGCGAAAGCCTGGTGGAAGAAGCTGCCGCGGACGGTTGATCGATATCTACAAGATCCCAGTCTGGATGGATGCCGGGCAGATGTGTCGTCAGCGATGCAGGCGGCGATTCAACGACGGTTTGCTGATGCAGGGTTGCTGCGCTAACAGGTTGTTGAAAAGGCTGTCAGATAACTAGGCTGGCGCGACGAGTCCTTCGACGGCGCCCATTTTGCGGAATTTGAGATCGCGCTGGTTCAGCAATTCGTTTTGCGGAAGGTCGAGCAGTTGAAAGAGCTGATTGGTGAGGGCCTTGGCCACCCGGTCGCAGACGGCTTTGGGGTCGCGGTGCGCGCCGCCTAACGGCTCAGGGACGATTTCATCGATCACGCCGAGTCCCATCAGGTCTTGGGCGGTGATCTTCAGGGCCGTGGCTGCATCCGGAACCTTGGCGGGATTGTCCCAGAGAATCGCGGCGCATCCTTCCGGAGAAATCACCGAATAGACCGAATGCTCCAGCATAAGGACGCGGTCTGAAACCCCCAGTGCGAGGGCCCCGCCGCTGCCGCCTTCGCCGATGACGACGGACAGAATAGGGACCTTGAGCCGCGACATCACCAGCAGATTGCGGGCAATGGCTTCCGCTTGCCCGCGCTCTTCCGCGCCGATGCCTGGATAGGCTCCAGGGGTATCGATAAAGGTCAGGATGGGATGGCCGAATTTTTCCGCCATCTTCATCAGGCGCAACGCCTTCCGATAGCCTTCCGGGTTGGGCATGCCGAAGTTTCGCTGCATGCGCTCCTTCAGCGTTTTGCCTTTTTGATGACCGATGATCATGACCGTCCGGTCGTTGAATTTGGCGAATCCTCCGACGATGGCGCGGTCGTCTCCGAATGAACGGTCCCCGTGGAGTTCCAAAAACCCTCGGCTGAGTTCGCTGATATAGTCGAGTGTGCTGGGACGCTGGGGGTGGCGGGCGAGTTGGGTGCGCTGCCAGGGGGTCAGGGTGCTATAGAGCTGGCTTTCCACCTGCGCGAGTTTCCCGCGCAATTTCCTGATTTCTTCCTGTGTGGAAGCTTTGCCGGAGCCAGCTGCCGCTAACTTTTCGATTTTCTCTTCGATCTCGCGAACCGGCTTTTCAAATTCAAGATAGTCGCGCATAGGGCTCGGTGTTCCAAGGTCAAACTGCCGGGAGTATACCCCCAATTACGTATACTAAGATAGCAAAGACAGGGCTCCTTTGCCTAGCACATCTTCAACGTCCGCCACAAAATATTCGCTGGGTGAGATGCTGTGATTCGGCAAGGGAACGGTATCGGCTTCCAGGGCATTTCCCATTGAGAACGTGAGGGAAATCGTGGTGTTGCCGGGATAGCGGATGAAAATGTCGCGGAGTTTCGGGAGTTGAGTGGCGGTCTCCGATCGATCCGACAATCTGATTTGCACGCGCTTGATCGATTGCGTCTGCACATCGGCGAGCGGTTCGATTTTCACGCCGCGCAACTTGGTGCCTTTGTCTCCGCGATCGATCGTACCGGTGATGCGCACCAGCCGCTCCGGCGCGATCAATTCGCCCGCCATCTTGAAGAGGTCGGGGAAGGCGATGACTTCGACGGTCCCGTGCAGGTCTTCGACATTCAGGTAGGCCATGCGATCGCCTTTTTTGGTGATCATGGACTTCACCGAGGCGATGATGCCGCAGATTTTGACTTCTTTTCCGTCGGACACATCGGAGAGGCCGGTGGTTGTGGCTGTCGATAGCGCTTTCAGCGTTGCCTCGTAGCGAGTGAGCGGATGGGCGGTGATGTAAAATCCAGTTAACTCCCGCTCATACTGTAACCGCTGAGCTTGATCCCATTCGGCGATCGATGGCAGCGGCGGCGTCGCCAGGGTCGCTGAGATGCCAGGCCCTCCCAGCTCATCGCCGAAAATGCTGGTTTGCCCCAAGTCTCGCTCGCGCTGCGCCGCCGCGCCGTCTTCGACGGCTTGGTCCATGACGGCGATGAGCTGGGCCCGCTTGGCTCCGGTGGAATCGAAGGCGCCGGTCTTAATTAATCCTTCCAGCATGCGTTTGTTGACCTTGTGGAGATCCACGCGGCGGCAGAAGTCGAAGAAGGACTTGAACGGACCGGTCTCGGCGCGAATGGCCAGGACGGACTCGACCGCTCCCTCGCCCACGTTCTTGATTGCCGCCATGCCGAACCGGATGGCGTGGTCGACCACGGTGAAGTTTTTGCCGCTCTCGTTGATGTCGGGTCCCAGCACCTTGATGCCGAGATCGCGGCATTCGGTGAAGTAGCCGACGATCTTGTCCTGGTTGCCCATGTCCGTCGTCATGAGCGCGGCCATGAATTCGGTCGGGTAATGCGCCTTGAGGTAGCCGGTGTGATAGCAGACGACAGCATAGGCCGCCGCGTGCGACTTGTTGAATCCGTACCCGGCGAATTTTTGGATCAGTTCATAGAGCTTCTCCGCCTTCTTCTCGGCGATCTTGTTGTTCTTGGCGCCTTCCAGGAATTTGACGCGCAGCTTCTCCATTTCCTCCGGCTTCTTTTTGCCCATAGCGCGGCGGAGAATGTCGGCTTGTCCCAGCGAGAATCCGGCGACCTTGTTGGCGATCGCCATGACCTGTTCCTGATAGACGATGACCCCGTAGGTGTCCTTCAGGATTGGCTCGAGTTCAGGCGTCTCGTACGTGATCGGGACTTTGCCCTGCTTGCGTTTGATGAAGTCGGGGATCAGGTCCATCGGACCGGGACGATAGAGCGCGATGATGGCGATGATGTCCTCGAACCGGTCCGGCTTGAAGCCGGTGAGCAGGTCGCGCATGCCGGAGCTTTCCAATTGGAAAATCCCGGTGGTTTTGCCGGAGGAGAGGAGGTTGAAGGTTTTCACGTCGTCGAACGGCAATTGCTCGACCGAGAGCGGCGGCTGGTCCGGATGCGTGTCGTTGATGAGGGCTTCCGCCCGGCGGATCATGGTCAGGGTCTTGAGGCCGAGGAAGTCGAATTTGACCAGGCCGATTTTCTCGACATCGCCCATCGTGTATTGCGTCACGATTTCGTCGTTGGCCCCCTTGTAGAGGGGCACATGGTCGGTCAGCGGGCCTTCGGAGATGACGACGCCGGCCGCATGCGTCGAGGCGTGCCGCGCCAGGCCTTCGAGCGACTGGGCGACTTTCATGAGCTCGGCGATGCGCGCATCGGTGTTGATTAGCTCTGTGAGCTTCGGCTCCTGCTCCAGCGCTTGCTGCAACGTCATGTTGAGCTGGTTCGGGATCAGCTTGGCGACTTTGTCGGCTTCAGCATAAGGAATTTCGAGCACCCGGCCGACATCGCGGATCGCCGCTTTGGCTCCGAGCGTGCCGAACGTGATGATTTGCGCGACGTGGTCTTTGCCATATTTCTCCACGACGTAGTTGATGACTTCGCCGCGGCGATCCATGCAGAAGTCCATGTCGATATCGGGGAGGGACACACGTTCCGGATTCAGGAATCGCTCAAAGAGCAGGGTGTAGACGAGTGGGTCCAGATCCGTGATGCGCAGCGCATAGGCGACGAGGCTGCCCGCGGCCGATCCGCGTCCTGGTCCGACGGGAATGCCGCGTGAACGGGCAAACCGGATAATGTCCCAGACGATGAGGAAGTAGCCGGCAAATCCCATCGAGCAGATCACCATCAGCTCTTCGCGCAGCCGCAACTCGTAGGTTGCCGGCAGAATGGTGCTGGGGCGTTCTTTCAGCCGGGCCTTCAAACCCTCGATGGCCAGCTGTTCCACATATGTTTCGCGTGTGTAACCGTCTGGAACTTTGTATTGCGGCAAATGCGTTTTGTTCAGCGCGAGTTCCAGATCGCAGTTGTCCGCGATGCGGCAGGTGTTCGTGACGGCATCGGGAAACTCGGCGAAGGCTGGCGCGATTTCTTCCGTCGATTTGACGTAGAGCTGATCGGTGTCGAACTTCATCCTGTTCGGGTCGCTGCGCGTCTTGCCGGTTTGCAAGCAGAGCATCAACTCGTGCGGATGGGAATCTTCTTTCTTGAGGTAGTGGCAGTCGTTGGTGCCAGCCATCGGGATATTGAGCTTCTTGTGGATCTCGACCAGGCCGGCATTGGCAATGCGCTGGTGGTCGAGACCGTTGGCTTGGACTTCGAGGTAGAAGTGCTCCTTCCCGAAGATCTCCTGAAATTCACCCGCCACGGCCATCGCGCCGTCCATATCTTTCTGGCCAATCAGGTAGGGAATCTCGCCGCTGAGGCAGCCTGACAAGGCGATCAACCCCTCATGATGTTCCTTGAGAAGTTCCTTATCCATCCGAGGCTTATAGTAGAATCCTTCAAGGTATGCTTTGCTAGAAAGTTTGATCAGGTTTTGATAGCCGGTCAGGTTCCGCGCCAGCAAAATCAGATGGTAATAATCGTTGTGGGCGAGGCCGCTGTCCTTCTTGGCGTGGCGGCTTCCCAACGCCATGTAGGCCTCACATCCGATGATGGGTTTGACGCCTGCGTCCTTGGCTTTGCGGTAGAACTCGATGGCCCCGAACATGTTGCCATGGTCGGTCATGGCCACGGCCGGTTGACCGAACGACTTGATCTGCTGCACAAGCGGCTCGATCTGATTCGCGCCGTCGAGGAGGCTGAATTGGGTATGTAGATGGAGATGGACGAAGGACGAAGCCATGACCGGATTCTAGGAGGGCGGGGAAGGGGAAGTCAAACGAGGGGTGTGGACGCACGGTGACGCAGTATGACCGCAATGGTCAGGATGCATGATTCTGCGAAAAATCGTATGTCGTAAGCGGCAATGGCCTACGTGGGCGAAATAAGGAGTTGGAGAAACATTGATGGACGCACAATCTTTATCCCTTCAAAGGATTGCAGATGGAGGAGGTCGAGATCGCCGGTGACAATATAGTTTGCTTCGCCCGCCAAGGCGCAGGCCAGCACTTGAAGGTCGTCTGGGTCACGGAGGAGTGCTGAAGTAACGTCCGGTGCCGTGACAACCAAGGCGGTGCTGGTGAATAAGGTGAGGAAGTCGCGAATGTCTGAGAGCGAAGGCGGTACCGGTCTTTCAGATGCGGGCAGAGAGGGCTTCTCGCAATTCGAGAAGCAGCGGTTGACTGGTGACCACATCGAAGTGTCCAGCCCGCCATGACTGTAATATCTTTGCCGGAGTCCCGCGAGGGGTGATGAGAGCGCTGATGAGAATGTTGGTGTCGAGAACCGCCCTAGGCACTACGCTTCCTGTGACTGGAAGAAGAGGTGTCTCGAACAGCCTTTACGGCTTGAGTGGCGTCACGATAGGCCTGTCGAGGCGGCTTTGTACGGTTCTTTGCCCATACCCGGTCAAGCACTTTGAAGAGGCGATCGCGTTTTGTCGTCAGCGTTTGGTATCGGTCAAAATCAATCATTGCGACGACGGGTTTCCCATGCTGTTCAACGATGACGGTATCCTTCTTGCCGGATACCCGCCCAACCAGCTCGGTAAAAGCATCCTTGGCTCGTTTGTCGCTTAACGTTTTGATCATGCGCAGATTCTAGCCAGCAGGCAGATCGAAGTCAAACCAAGGCAGCAACGTAGGGCAGTAAGGGCGGCTCGATCTGATTCGCGCCGTCGAGAAGACTAAATTGGGTATGCAGATGGAGATGGACGAAGGACGAAGCCATGGTCGGATTCTCGGAGGGCGTGGAAGGGGAAATTAAACAAGGGAAGAAGGCGTTGCTAGTTTCTTACGCGAATGGTGATTGAACGCGAAGCGGTACGATTGGTCGGCAATGTTGAATCGCGAACAGTGTACGTTCGGGTGATCGTGGCAGTGGCTGTCGGTGTGCCAGTAAGTATTCCGGTGGCTGGATCAAGCTGGAGCCAAGTCGGCAGAGCGGGAGAGACAGACCAGGTGTAGGAGGGGGTGCCACCTGATGCGAGGAGTGTTTGACTGTAGCGGGTGTTTACATTTGCGTCTGGGAGGGTGGTTCCTGCTGGAAAGGTAATTGCCAGTGTTGGTACTGTGAGATTGATGGTCAGGCTAAGCTGCTTGTTATTCGTCAGATTAAAGGGCGCGGTCGAGTCAAGGACAGTAAATGTATAAGTGGCAGTGCCATTCGTCCCTGCCAGAGGTGTACCGCTAATTGAACCGGGCGACAGGAGATTCAGCTGTAATCCATTTGGAAGCGGAGGATTCACGGACCAGGTGTAGGGCGGTGTGCCGCCGCTCGCCTGTAATATCGTGTTCGGGGGGTAGATCTGGTTTACCGTTCCCGATGGAAGTGTGGAGGTGGTGATCGTCGGAGGGACTGGCGCAGAATTAACTGTTAGCAGTAAGGGTTTCTGGATGGTCTGGTTCGGTGCGGAGGAGTCTCTCAAGCTGAAAGTATACGTGGTCGAACTCTGAGCGACGGGCGTGCCCGTAATTGTCCCTGTTGCGGTATCAAGCTGGAGACTGGCTGGCAACGCCGGTGTCACGGACCAGTTATAGGGAGTGGTTCCGCCAGATCCTCCCAACGTCCATGCATAGGGCTGATTGACTGTTCCGTCAGGTAGAGAAGCTGTGGTGATTGTGAGAGCGCCAGGTCCAGGTGCCGGTGCCGGAGCATTTGACACGTCGCCGCACGATGCGGTTCCGATCGCAAAGAGAAGTGCTAGGACGAGCGTCCATAGATTCGAAAATGGTCTTGTTATGTTGTGCGTCAATCCGAATATCTGCATGACGATCTCTTTGAAATCATGATCCTGAAATCCGACGGCACTCCGCGCAAGAGTCGGCTGATAGCCGGTTTGCGCTCGGTCCAAGTCATTCAGGCATCATACAGAGAAAGCACGGAGCTTGTCTGCCCCACAAAGGAGGGAGAAGGGGGCGTTGATGGGGATGGGAGTGCGAGCTGAGGGTAAATTGCAACCTAGTTTCACAGCCCTCAGCTCTCTTCACTAGTTAACCGTGATGTTCACGCTAGCCGGCGCACTGCTTGTTGTGCCGTCGCTTACGATGAGATCGACGGTGTAGGAGCCGCTAAGATCAACGATGAATGATGGTGAAATAGTGGTCGAATTAGCCAGGACGGCGGTGCTGCCAATTGGCTTGCTGACCAATGTCCAGCTATAGGTGAGCGGATCTCCGTTGGGATCAGTGCTACCGCTGCCGTTCAGGGTAATGAGCGATCCAGGCACTTTCCCGACCTGGTCAGGCCCAGCGTCGGCGGTGGGAGCTGTATTACTAGTGGTAATTATAACGCTGTCCGCAGGACTGTTTACTGTACCATCATTCACAATGAGCTGAACGACATAGTCGCCTGCGCGATCGACGGTAAAGGTTGGCGATACAGTGGTCGGATTCGTTAGGACTGCAGTGCTGCCAGCTGGCTTGGTGAGCGACCAACTATAGGTGAGCGGATCTCCGTTGGCATCGGCGCTGTCGATGCCGTTTAGAGTGACGAGAGATCCAGGTAGTTTGCCAAGTTGGTCGGGGCCGGCATTGGCCACGGGAGCTACATTGTCGCTGGTGATATTGACGGTATCGGGGGTACTGCTCACGGTACCGTCATTGACGATCAGTTGGGCCGTATAGGTTCCATCTCGATCAATGGTGAATGTGGGAGAGATGGAGGTTGGATTCGTCAAGGTTGCGGCGCTGCCCACCGGTTTAGAGAGCGACCAACTATAGGTCAGGGAGTCCCCGTTGCCATCGGCACTGCGGCTGCCGTCTAAGGTAATGAGCGATCCGGGCGCTTTCCCGCCTTGGTCGGGACCGGCATCGGCGACGGGGGCGACATTGTTAGTGGTGATGCTAACAGTATCGGGGGCACTGCTCACGGTACCGTCATTGACGATAAGTTGTGCCGTATAGGTCCCAGCGCGGTCAACGGTAAAGGTTGGCGATACGGTAGTCGGATTAGCGAGGACCGCCGCGCTTCCCGCCGGCTTGGTAACAAATGACCAGTTGTAGGTCAAAGCGTCTCCATTGCCGTCGGAGCTGCCGCTGCCGTTTAGGGTAATGGGCGATCCGGGCGCTTTGCCGCCTTGGTCTGGGCCGGCGTTGGCGACGGGGGCCACGTTGTTGCTCGTAATGGTGACGGTATCAGGGGCACTGTTTACGGTGCCATCGTTGACAATAAGTTGAGCAATGTAATCGCCGCTACGATCGACGGTAAAGGTTGGCGACACGGTAGTCGGATTCGTCAAGGCTGCGGCGCTTCCCGCTGGTTTGGTAATGAGCGACCAGCTATAGGTGAGTGGATCTCCGTTGGCATCGGTGCTGTTGCTGCCGCTTAGAGTGACGAGAGATCCGGGCAGTCTGCCGCCTTGGTCTGGGCCGGCGTTGGCGACGGGAGCGACATTGCTAACGGTGATGATCACATTGTCAGGGTTGCTGTTTACGGTGCCATCGTTGACAATAAGTTGGACGATATAGTCGCCGTGGCGATCGACGGTAAAGGTTGGCGATGCAGTGGTTGGATTGGCGAGAATTGCGGCACTGGCAGTCGGCTTGGTGAGGAACGACCAACTGTAGGTCAGAGGATCCCCGTTGGCATCGGTGCTGGCGCTGCCGTTTAGAGTGACGAGAGATCCGGGCAGTCTGCCGCCTTGGTCAGGCCCGGCATTGGCCACGGGTGCTACGTTGTTGCTGCTAATCGTTGCGGTATCTGGCGCGCTATCTAATAGACCATCGTTGACAATAAGTTGGACGATATAGTCGCCATCGCGATCAACGACAAAAGTTGGCGCCACGGTAGTTGGATTTTGTAAGACTGCGGCACTGCCAACTGGTTTGGCGAGAAGTGTCCATCTATAAGTGAGAGGATCGCCGTTAGGATCCACGCTGGCGCTGCCATTTAGAGTGATGGAGACTCCAGATGCAATGCTCCCAAGGTCTGGGCCTGCATTGGCCACAGGTGTTCCTGGGGGAAGTGGTGTAGGCGCCGGGGCGTTCGACACATCTGAACAGGCTCCCAGGTTTAGGGCCATGAGAAGTGAAATGAAGATAGTCCAGGTTGTATGTCGGTTGAAAAATTTCGTACCCATTGTGGAGCCTCGGTGATGAATTAGGACTCTTCCCCTAAACGGAGAAGAGCTTGGATGACGGATACTTCTCGACAACGGCATCATAGTCGGTAGAGGGGGGTGTCGTCTACCCTACGGATGTAGCGTTTTCAGTAATTCTTTGAGTGCAATGGCTCTCTGTCTCGGCCTCTGCCAGAGCGCCTGCTCCGACTCATTCTTGAACTTCCCTGACCCATTTGCTATTCTTCGCCCGCCTTCCAAGATTCAAACCATTACTTTATCGAGTATTTCTCAAGGAGCTATAGGTATGGCCAGCATTAAGCGGGCGTTGATTAGTGTTTCAGATAAGACGGGTGTGATTGAGATGGCCAAGGGCTTGGAAGCTCTTGGGGCAGAAATACTTTCGACGGGCGGGACGGCGAAGGCCTTGCGTGAGGCGGGCGTGAAGGTGACGGATGTGGCGGCGTACACGGGCTCGCCGGAGATTCTGGATGGCCGGGTGAAAACGCTGCATCCGAAGATCCATGGCGGATTGCTCGGGCGGCGGTCGGTGCCGGCGCATGTCGATCAGATGAAACAGCACAATATTGGCCCAATCGATGTCGTCGTCGTCAATCTCTATCCTTTTGAAGCGACGATTGCGAAGCCGAATTGCCCGTTTGAAGAAGCGATTGAAAATATCGATATCGGCGGGCCGTCGATGCTGCGCTCTGCGGCGAAGAATCATGAAGATGTGTTGGTCGTGGTCGATCCGACGGACTACACGCGCGTGCTGGATGCGGCAAAGACAGGGATGGTTCCGCATGCGCTGCGCCGCGAACTTGCGATGAAGGTGTTTCAGCATACGGCGCGGTACGACAGTCTGATCGCCGGGTATCTCGAAAAGCAGGTGCAGGGCGGGCAAGAGGGAGCCGTCAAGTTCCCGAAAATTCTCTCGATGCAATTCGAGTTGGCCGAGACGCTGCGGTATGGAGAGAATCCGCATCAGCAGGGCGCCTTCTATCGTGAATTCAATTCCAACGAGCCGTCGGTGTCGCGTGGAAAGATTCTGCACGGCAAGGCAATGTCCTACAACAATTTCCTCGACGCGAATTCGGCGCTGGAGTTGGCGAAGGAGTATGACGAGTGCGCGGTGGCGATCATCAAGCACAACAATCCCTGCGGTGTGGCGCTGGGAGCGACGCCGGTTGAGGCCTATGTGAAGGCGCGCGCGACGGATCCGGTCTCGGCGTTCGGCGGGGTGCTGGCGTTCAACCGGCCGGTCGATCTGGCCACCGCTAAGGAAATCACCTCGACGTTTGTCGAAGTCGTCATTGCGCCAGGCTTTGCCGAGGATGCATTGGCTGAGTTGAAGCGCAAGAAGGATTTGCGGCTGCTCGATGTCGGCCCGCTCACGAAGGTGCCACAGGTTGGGCTTGACCTCAAGAAACTCGTCGGCGGGTTGATCGTGCAAGATCGCGATCTAGGTGTGCTGGCGGATCTTCGGACGCTGCAAGTGCCGACGGCCCGCAAGCCCACGGACGAGGAATATGCGGCTTGTGCGTTTGCCTGGAAGGTCTGCAAACATGTGAAGTCGAACGCCATTATTTACGCGATGCCGGGGCAGACCGTCGGGATCGGCGCCGGGCAAATGAGCCGTGTCGACAGCGTGAAGCTGGCGGTGATGAAAGCGCAGATGCCGGTGAAGGGCTGCGTGATGGCGTCGGATGCGTTTTTCCCGTTCCGCGACGGATTGGATGCGGCGGCGCAAGCCGGAATTACTGCGGTGATTCAGCCGGGCGGCTCCATTCGCGATGCCGAAATCATCAAAGCGGCGGATGAGCATGGGCTGGCGATGATTATGACCGCCATGCGTCACTTCCGCCATTAGTCGGATGCTGAAGTAGGCCATCAACTTCGTTCTCGGCTCGGGAAAATCCTCAACGTAGCCCACCGGGACAGAGCTACTTTTGTAGCTCGGGGAGGGTGGGTGAGAAAGGTACGCCTCCGGTTTTGACTCACCTGCGGCCTTGCAGGATAATCATTTTGAGAAGCCTCATTAAATCAATGCACGTAAGAAAATCATGAAGATTCTTGTCGTTGGGAGCGGTGGGCGCGAACACACGATGGTGTGGAAGCTGTCGCAGAGTCCGCGGAAGCCGCAAATTTTTTGCGCGCCGGGGAATGCCGGGATCGAGTCGCTGGCGGCCTGCTTGCCGATCAAAGCAGACGATATTACGGCGCTCAAAGATTTCGTCATCAAAGAGCAGGTCGATCTAACCGTGGTGGGGCCAGAAGTGCCGCTGGCCAATGGCATTGTCGATGAGTTTCGCAAAGCCAAGTTGAAAATCTTCGGTCCGACGAAGAATGCCGCCCGGCTGGAATCCAGCAAGAGTTTTTCGAAAGACGTCATGGCCTTGGCCAAGATTCCGACGGCACGGGCAAAGAGCTTTGAAAAAATGGACGAGGCGCTCGCGTATGTCGAGGCGCATGAACTGCCTGTGGTGATTAAGGCCGATGGGCTGGCTCAGGGCAAGGGCGTGATTATTGCGGCCACGCGCGAGCAGGCGAAGCAGGCGATTGTCGATTCGATGGAACATGCGGTGTTCGGCCAGGCCGGTCAGCGGGTGCTCATCGAGCAATTCCTCGACGGCGAAGAGCTCACCATTATGGCGTTCACGGATGGTAAGGCGGTGGTGCCCATGTTGCCGGCGCAGGACCACAAGCGGGTGGGTGATGGCGATACGGGACTGAACACCGGAGGGATGGGCGCCTACTGTCCGGCTCCGTTGGGCACCCCGGCGTTGCGTGTGCAGATCACTCGCGAAGTATTGCAGCCGATTGTGTCGGCGATGTCCCGGATGGGCTCTCCGTTTCAAGGCGTGTTGTATGCCGGGATTATGGTCGTGAAGGGCGTGCCCTATGTGCTCGAATTCAACGCGCGCATGGGCGACCCGGAAACGCAGGTCGTCTTGCCGTTGCTCAAGTCCGATCTCATCGATGTGATTGAAGCGGTCGTCGAGCATCGGTTGGATCAGTTTATGGTGGAATGGCATGACGACTGTGCGGTGTGTGTGGTGATGACGTCGGATGGTTATCCCGGCAGTTATGAAACGGGAAAGGCTATTCATGGACTTGCCGACGCGGAGCCCTTAGCAACGGTGTTTCATGCCGGGACGGTTCGAAAGCATGCCGATATTGTGACGGCCGGCGGCCGAGTGTTAGGCGTCACCGGGCGCGGGAACACGATTGCGGAGGCGCAACAGGCGGCGTACCGGCAGGTGCGGAAGATTTCTTTCGATGGACAACACTACCGAACGGATATCGCACATCGCGCGCTTCGGCGCAGTAGCTAGCAGTTCCACGCATCCCGCATTTTCATGGCTGTCATCGAGTCGTATTCACGAACAGATTCAGCGGTGCTGTTTCCTCGGATTGCCCGGCTGGTGCAAGCTGGCGGGGTGCTCGCGATTCCTACTGAAACCTACTATGGGTTAGGAGCGAATCCGTTCGATGGGACGGCGGTGGCGCGCCTGCTTTCGATGAAAGGGCGGCCGGATGGGAAGCCCATATTGGTTCTCATCGGCGACCGGGCTCAGCTTCAAGAGCTTGTCGGCGATGTGTCGCCTGCGGCGCAAGTGCTGATGGAAGCTTTTTGGCCAGGGCCTTTGACGCTGGTGTTTGCGTCTAGTGCGCGCCTCCCGTTATCTGTCACCGCGGGGACCGGCACGGTGGGAGTTCGCCATACCTCTCACGCTGCTCTGGCGGAGCTTCTTCAGCGGACCGGTCCGTTGACGGGGACGAGTGCGAATCGTTCGGGGGAGCCGCCGGTTCAGACTGCTGCGGAGGTGGAACGGACAATCGGGTCTCTGATCGATGTCATCGTCGATGCGGGGCCGACACAGGGCGGATTGCCGTCGACGGTGTTGAGTATGTGCGACGGTGTGCGAATGATTCGTGAGGGGCCGATCGATCGGACGATGATTCAACAGGCGCTGGCGGCGCGAGGATTTCACCTCAAGCCGTGAGAAGTATGCTATACATCCGCGCAAGGATGTTAGAAAGGAGGGCCGTATGGTGACTGTGCTGCGTCAGCGAATGTTTGTCGGTCTTGTAGCAATAATGGGGGTGGCGGTATCGGGTTGCGACTATTGGCCGCCCGCGCTTCAGGCGCAGGTGGAACAGCTTCGTTCCGAAGTGCAAACCGTCAATATGGAGAAAGCCCAGCTGCAGAACCAGGTCAACGATTTGTCCAAAGCGAAACAAGATCTGCAGACCCAAGTCGATGACTTGAGCCGGATCAATCGCGACAAGACTGGAATGATTTCGAGTCTTCAGAATCAGGTCGAGGCGTTGCGCGTCAAGGCTGTCAAAGCAATGGCCCCGAAAGCCCCGAAGGCTCCTGCAAAACCCCCGGTGAAGGCGGCTGCCAAATCGACGGCGAAACCTGCCGCGAAGGCTCCTGTGAAGAAGAAAGCGACGGCCAGGTAAGCGAGATCGGAAATGTCGGCCTATTTCTGATCCGAGGCGGTGCCGGGTGCAGGTGCGCTACTGGCAGATGGAGCAGGCGAACTAGTCGTTCCTCCGGAAGCCGGTGGCGCAGGCGACGCAGCAGGAGCCGATGGCGAAGCCGCTGGAGTCGTTGCCGAATTGGCCGAGGTTGCGGTTGCCGGCGTCGCCTTGGCGGTCTCTCCGGTTGGCGGTTTCATCTTGTCTGAGTAGTCTGTAATGTACCAGCCGGATCCCTTGAACATAATCGCGGGCGCAGAAATGATTCGGCTGACCGATTTGCCGCATTTCTCGCATGAGGCGATGGCTTCATCCTTCATGCTCTGTTTCAGCTCAAAGGTATAGGAACAGTCGGGGCAGTGATATTCGTAAATAGGCACGTGTCATCCTCCAAAATGCGCAATCGATAGTCTACCGATAATCCCTATCGTGCGCGAGTCAAGTGGCGGTTAGGCCGTCAGCTTCCCAAATGCGGCAGCAATCCGGTCCAAGCCTTTTGTGATCGTGTCCATGCTGGTCGCATAGGACAATCGAATATGCTGCTGGCTGCCGAATGGCTCCCCAGGAACCACGGCTACATAGGCTTCTTTTAACAGATAGTCCGCCAAGGCTTGCGGTGAAGCTACCGGTCCGTTCGGTCCAGTTCGTCCCAGCACGCCGCTGATGTTGGGAAACGCATAGAAGGCTCCGCCTGGCATTCTGCAGGACACGCCTGGAATTGCATTCAGGCGCTGGACCATTACCTTTCTTCGCCGGTCGAATTCGACCACCATCTTTTCGGTGAACGGTCCGCCAAGTTTCAGCGCGGCAACGGCGGCCTTTTGCGAAATCGAGCAGGGATTCGACGTGCTTTGGCTTTGGATATTCGCCATCGCGGTCAAGAGCGGCTTGGGGCCGGCGGCATAACCGATGCGCCAGCCTGTCATCGCGTAGGCCTTGGAGACACCGTTAATAATGACGGTGCGCTCAGCCACTTCAGTTCCCAGCGTGGCGATGCTGATATGCGTCGCTCCGTCATAGAGCACTTTTTCATAAATTTCATCGGAGATGATCAAGAGGTTGTGTTTCACCGCGATAGTCGCAATGGCCTCTAGCGTGCGCTTGTCGTAGGTGGCTCCCGTCGGATTGCAGGGGCTATTGACTATGATGGCCTTGGTGCGTGGCGTGACGAGCTTCTGTAGTTCGCCAGGATCGATGGCATAGCCCTGGTCTTCCTTGGTCGGGAGCAGAACTGGGGTGGCATCGTTCAGGAGCACCTGGTCGGCATAGGAGACCCAGTAGGGCGTTGGAATAATGATTTCATCGCCGGCCTCTAAGAGGGCTTCGGCCACGTTATAAAGCGAATGTTTGGCTCCGCAGGATACTAAGATTTGGGATTTCTCATAGCGCAAACCTTGCTCGGTTAAAAGCTTATCGGCAATGGCCTGGCGAAGCTCGTCGATGCCTGAGGAGGGAGTGTATTTCGTAAAGCCTGCACGAATAGCTACTTCGGCTGCGACCTTGACAGGTTCCGGTGTATCGAAGTCCGGTTCTCCTGATGAGAAATCGACGACATCGATTCCTTGCGCTGCCATCGCTTTGGCAGCGGCGGCCATGGCCAATGTTGGAGATGGAGTAATGCGGCTGACGCGAGCGGCGAGTGTCATTGTTTAAGGCTCCGGATTCGTTCTTCAAGACGTCGGGCGACATCGGGATGCAGGAACTCCGTTAATGGACCTCCGTGCTGAGCCACGTCTTTGATGATGGTGGAGGAAAGGTACGAGTATTCTTCGCTGGGCATGAGAAACACCGTCTCTACATTCTTGGCTAATTTGCGGTTAATGAGGGCCATCTGAAATTCGTGCTCGAAATCTGAAATGGCGCGCAGGCCTCGAATAATCGCCGGCGCTCCCAGTCGCGCCACATAGTCGACCAGGAGACCTTCAAAAACCGTCACGTCCACTTGGGCTAGATCTTTCACGACCAGTTTGACCATCTCCAGCCGTTCGGCCAGATTAAAGAGCGGATGTTTGGCTGGATTCGGCGCAACAGCCACGACGACTTTATCGAAGACACGCAGGCTGCGTGTAATGATATCGGTATGCCCATGCGTAATAGGGTCAAAGGTGCCTGGATAGATGCCGATTTTCATGCTGTGGCCTCTGCGGGAAACGAATAAATCGACAGCGCTGTGTCTCCGTAGTGGTAGTGCTTTCTAAGCGCGGCCAAGCCGAGCCGGTCGGGAAGGGTGGATTTCGACGCATGTTCGACGACGAGCCACGCATCGGGCGAAGCGAGTGTAGTAGGGACGGTCTCGAACATGTCTTCCAGCTTGTAGGCCATGTCATAGGGAGGGTCGGCGAACACAATATCGTAGGGACCGGCCCACAGTTCCGGCCTGGTCAGAAATTGTTTGACGGTTCTTGCTTGGATTGTCACCAAGGCGTTCATCCTGCACTCGGTGATATTGTGACGCAAGAGCTTCAATGATTCCGCTTGAGACTCAACGGCGGTCACGTGCGCTGCTCCACGGCTGAGTGCTTCAATGCCAATTGCTCCGGTTCCTGCAAAGAGATCCAACACACGACTGTCAGGAAGCCGGTTCCCAAGAATAGAAAACAGCGCTTCCCGGACTCGGTCAGAGGTAGGACGGAGTGCGGTGCCGTGCGGTCCCTGAAGGCGTCGACCCCGATGGGAACCAGCTATAACGCGCATGTCATTAGATACAATGAAATCGTTAAGAGATAAAGACTGTAACACAGCGTTTTTATAGGGGTCAAGGGATGGAATGGGAGTGAATTGTCTGATGGGAATCAAGCGCTGATAACGATGTGAGTTTACCGAGAAGGAGTTGGAGCGGGGGATGGCTTTGACAAGAACTTAGGGAACCGTTATATTTTTCGCCGCATCCATTTCTGCGCGGATGCGGGTGCCCTCCGATCAGGGCGGTTCGGTGGTTTGTGTCGAAGTCGGATCAAAACGAATGAACGCGCTCGTTAGCTTGCTGACACCGGTTGGGTATCCCGAGCGGCCAAACTCTTTCTTCGGTTGTTGGAAATCGTGCGGTCAATGATCGCACCGCAGTTGATGCATTTCCAGGCGTAGAAAATGAGGAAGAAGTCTGAAAACCGCTCCAACATCATCAACCCTTTGCATTTCGGACATTCCATCGAATCCTCCCAGGTGTCTGCGTGAACAGCTGTATGCCAAACAAAGCAAAAGCTGCACCAAATTGTCGCATGTCAATATTTCAATGGTTTATCGGTTACGTAGTTGTCTCCATGGGGTAAAACCTACCCTCATGGGTCGTGCAAAAAGGTGCATGGCGTCAGATTTTTGTTCGGAGAGGGAGAATCATGACAACTGAGGCTCACAAAGGGATCGGGCAATGGCCTGCGGCTGAACGTCCGAGAGAACGTCTTCTGGCCAAGGGGCCTGAGATCCTGTCGGATGCTCAATTATTGGCAATTCTGTTGAGAACGGGACGGCGAGATTCCTCCGCAGTGCAAGTTGCGATGGAGCTGCTTCATTATGTCGGTGGGCTGGCCTCGTTAGCCAGGAGTGGAAGTGAAGAGCTCTGTACAATTCCAGGAATAGGTCCGGCAAAAGTTGCCCAGTTGAAGGCCGCATTTGAATTGGGACGGCGGGCCATGGCGATTCCTCTTTCGACGGGGACAAAGATTTCGTCCAGCTCGGATGTATTTCAGCATTTCCACTCTTTGGTGCGCGACCTCAAACGCGAAATCTTTAAGGTCATCCTGCTCGATGCGAAAAATGCGGTCATGAAAGAGGCCACGGTGTCGGAAGGAAGCCTCACGGTGAGTATCGTGCATCCTCGCGAAGTGTTCGCTCTTGCGGTCCGTGAGTCCGCTGCGGGCGTGATCTTCTTGCATAATCATCCCAGCGGCGATCCGACTCCGAGCGTTGAAGATCGGCGATTGACGGATCGATTAGTGATGGCTGGCGAAGTGCTGGGGATTCGTGTGCTGGATCATATGGTTATCGGAGATGGTCGATATGTGAGTTTTGCCGATGAGGGATGGATTAAGGTATAAGGGTGGCGTGAATCAATCTAAGCGAGAGAGGAAATAAGCGGGACGACAAATGAGGAGGCCGATGGTCTAACAATAATTGTGTCGATCTAAAAGGAGGGGCTGCCATGGACGAGATGCGTCTCCAGCCCGTCAGGAATGTTGCGTTGCTGTCCAACTCTGGCGCAGGCAAGACATCCCTCGCCGAGGCTCTGCTGTATGCCAGCGGCGCAATTCCAACTCTCGGTTCCGTACTCAGGGGCACGACCGTTTCCGATTTCGAGCCGGAAGAATTTCACCATCACTGTTCTACCAGCACCAGCCTTCTCCAGTTCACATGGAATCAGACGGCGATTACACTTGTCGATTCTCCCGGCGCGTCGAGCCTATTGGGTGAATCGCTGGCAGCCTTGCGGGCCGTCGATGCTGTCATCATCGTGCTCACGGCAGGGGCCGGAGTTCGGACAGAACTAGCTCGCCTCTGGAGTAGAGTGAAGGAGTTTGAGCTGCCCTGCCTCGTATTTGTGAATGGAATGGACAAGGAAGGCGCCTCGCTGGACGCAGCCCTGGATGTCTGCCGGACCCAACTGGAGCGTCCTCCGATCCCTATGACGCTGCCCATACGCTCCGGCGCTACGTTCGATTCCGTGATGGACGTTTTAGATGAAACCCTCATCCGGTCAGGGGATTCCTCTCCCAAGGTCGAACGAGCTGCCATTCCGACTGAAATGGAGCAGGCGCTCAAGCATGCGCGGAAGCAATTGATCGAAGCCGTCGCAGAGAGCGATGAGGGCCTGTTGAATCGTTATTTGGAACAGGGCGGCATAAGCAGAGATCAACTTGTGCAAGGGCTGCGAAGCGACATCCTGACCAGGCAGTTTCTGCCCCTGTATACCGGGTCGGCATTGCGTCATGTCGGCATATGGTCGTTACTCAACGCAATTGTCACGCTCTTGCCATCGCCTGCGGAGCGAATGGCCATTCATCCGGCGGCAGGGCGCCATCCTGAAAGCGGGCAGCCTTGTGAGCGAAAGGGGAGCGTGGAAGAGCCGTTTTCCGGTCTTGTTTTTAAGACTATCATCGACCCATTTGTCGGAAGGCTCTCCTATTGCCGGGCTTTGTCAGGGACAATCCATGCCGACTCGACCGCGCTCAACGGAACGAGGCATGTCCGCGAGAAGCTCGGTCATTTCTATACGATATTGGGCAAGAAGCATGTGGCGATCAGCTCGGTGCAGGCAGGGGAGATTGTGGCAATTGGCAAGCTCAAGGATACGCAGACAGGCGATACGCTCTGTCACGAGAGTGCGCCGATCTGCTATCCGGGGCTTGGGCTGCCTCGCCCGGTATTGTCGTTTGCCATTGAGGCTAAATCCAAGTCGGAGATCGACAAGGTGAGCCTTGGCTTGCATAAACTGATTGAGGAAGATCCGACGCTGGAGTTTGTCCGCAATCAGGAAACCAAAGATATGGTGCTCAGTGGAATGGGACAGCTTCATCTCGATTTGGCGCTGGAAAAGCTGCGCCGGAAATTCGGCGCGGAGGTCACGCTTCACACGCCGAAGGTGCCGTATCGGGAAACAATCAAAACAGCGTCGCAGGCGCAGGGAAAGTATAAGAAGCAAACCGGCGGCCATGGGCAATATGGCGATTGCTGGCTGGAAATCTCGCCTCTGGCGAGAGGCGAGGGGTTTGTATTCGAGCATCGCGTGGTCGGAGGAGCGGTTCCACGCAATTTCATTCCGGCAATTGAGAAGGGAGTGGTGGAGGCCATGCAGGAGGGCGGGCTGAGCGGGTTTCCCGTTGTGGATGTGCGCGTAGCAGTCTATGACGGGTCGTTCCACACGGTCGATTCATCCGAGATGGCTTTCAAAATTGCCGGATCGATGGCCTTCAAAAAAGCGATGGAAGCAGGGCATCCCGTTCTGCTTGAGCCGCTGATGCTGGTTGAGATCGACACTCCCACCGATACTGTAGGAGCGGTCATGGGGGATATTAACGCGCGGCGGGGACGCATCGTGTCGGTCAACGCGGACGGCCATACGGAACAGATCAAAGCACTGGTGCCGCTGGCGGAATTATTGAAGTATGCGCCGGCGTTGACTGCGATGACTGGCGGGCGGGGCAGCTATGCGATGGAGTTTTCCCGCTACGAAGAAGTGCCGCGCGAGCTGGCGGGGAAGATTGTCGAGGAGCATAACGTTGAGCGGCATGCGGTCGCCGCGCATTGACGCCGCTCAGTCGGTGGATTTGAGCACGACGTAAAACGCCCGGTTCTCCCGCAGCACGCGGAGCAGCACCGTGTCGCCACGGCGCACTCGCGAGGTCGCAGCCGTAAATTCGCCGACCGTGCCGACATCGGCGCGATTGACTTCCTTAATCAAGTCTCCTTCGCGCAGACCTTCGGCGTGAGCGAGGCTGCCCGGATCGACCTTCGTAATCAGCACACCCTTGCTTTCATGAAGCTTGAACTTATCGGCCAAACCGGCGGTAAGATCCTGTAGATCAAGCCCCAGCCGCACTTCGGTGTGGGATTGAGGAAGCGAGGCCACGACGGCGGTATCCCGCCGTTCGCTCAGCGGCACCGTGAGCACTTGCCGGGTGAAGTCGCGCACGACTTCAATTTTCGGGGACGCGCCGGGCGGGAGCGCGCCGATCAAGCGAGACAGCTTGTTCGGGGAGTCCACCACGCTTCCGTCGATCGTAAGAATAATGTCGCCCGGTTTAATACCGGCTTCGGCGGCAGGGTCTTTCTGAAACACCTCGTTGACCAGCACGCCTTCGCCCTCAGCCACGCCGAATTTTTTTGCCAACTCCGGTGTCAACGGCTGGATGCCAACCCCCAGCCATCCACGCACGACTTTGCCGCGCGCGATGAGCTGCTGAATCACCTGCTTCGTCATATTCGAGGGAATGGCAAATCCGATTCCCTGCGCAAAATTGATGATCGCCGTATTGATGCCGATGACTTCTCCGCGCAGATTGAAGAGCGGTCCGCCGGAATTCCCAGGGTTGATCGAGGCATCGGTCTGAATAAAGTTTTCGTACCGAGAGAGATTCACATTTTCGCGGCCGATGCCGCTCACCACGCCAAGCGTGACGGTGCGATCCAGCCCAAAGGGATTGCCCACGGCCAGCACCCATTGACCGACACGCACCGTGCTGGAGTCTCCAAAGCGCGCGTAGGGCAAGGGCCGGTCCGCGGTGACTTTCAAGAGCGCCAGATCCGTATCGGGATCTTTGCCCACCACCTGCGCGATCAGCTTCGTCTTATCGAATAGGCGAACCTCAACTTCGAGCGCATCGCCGACCACATGGTTATTCGTGACGATATGCCCGTCGTTGTCCACAATGAGACCAGATCCTGATCCCGATGCGCTGGGTGTGCGATCTGCGCCGGACTCGCGCGGCCGGTTGAGGCTGGAAATTGGAAACAGATTCACGACGGACGGCTTGGCCTGTTCCGCCAGATCGGTAATGACCGTTTGAATTTCGTCGAGCATCCGGATTCCCGGCGAATCCACGATTGCGGCCAACGCGGGCGGGTTTGCCCAAAGAAAGAGGAGTGAGGAAATAATGGCCGTGGCCCGCAGACATCGAGATGCATACATCATAGATTCATTCTACCGGAAGACGCAGGTCTCTGCCTATGGGGCTAGGCAGACTGAGTTGCAGCGGGCATCGAGTGGCGGCGGCGGGTCAACCAGATGGAGAGACGATCCAGCTCAGTCTGTCCGCCTATCAGGACGACAATGTCGCCTGCCTGGAAGGTTAGATTCTCAGCGGGCTCCAAGAGGAATGGCCCGCGCATTACGGTGGCGATATGAATGGAGGACGAACGCGGAACATCGCCGATGCGTTGCCCGACAGCGGCTGAGCCCTGCGGGACCATCACTCGGTCAATGCCGGACGCACGGTGGCTGAGATCCTGCTGCAAACGAAGAAGGTCTTCGTGAATCGTTTCCAGCTTCAGCTGCCTGATCTGCACATCGAGTTCCGCCAGCGACCGTTTGAGTGCCTGAATGTGCGTGGCGGCGCCATTGACGATGCGGTCCACTTCGGAGAGATCCACGTCGAGCGGGCGGCGCTCGGAAGGGCGGTGGGCAATCTGGTTGACGATCCGATGGCCAAGGTCGTGACTGACGGCGTCGATTTGCTCGAGCACGCTCGAGGCCTGCCAATGGAGCCGGAGGATTTGGACCTTGCGATTGACGCGCTCCGCAATCGAGACAACCGCTTCATGAAGCGCGGTGCTTGTCACCGAGAGTTCTTTTTGCAGCCGGTTGAGAAAATCTAAACGCATACGTCTTCTGAATATAGCAATGTCTGATAAGCGTGATTATGTCAACTTAATCGTTTCGGCGAAGAAGGCTCCGGATCTTTTCTTCTTCTTATTCGTGGAAGTAATTTTCGTTACCTGGTGAAAGTAAATATGCTGATAGCCGTCAGACTTCAATCTGTCGTACGGCATGTGTCAT
>JADLEJ010000007.1 GCA_020846195.1 Nitrospira sp. | reverse complement strand
CGCTCGATCGACTCGATCCATCTGGGCAGAGCAGTGAGACGGTCCAGGTCGGGGATCTGCCGCATCAGGATTGGAACCGTCAGTGGGCGCTGTCGGTCAAGCCGCTCCGGGTCGGGCGCCGATTGGTAATCAGGCCCAGTTGGGAGTCCGCGTCATTGCTGGACGGGGATCTCGATATTATTCTCGACCCTAAACAGGCCTTCGGGACGGGTCATCACGCGACGACCCGCATGTTGCTGGAGTGGCTGGAAGAGCTGATTCGCGGCGGCGAAACGGTGCTCGATGTCGGCGCCGGCAGCGGCATTCTTGCGATGGCGGCGTTGCGGCTGGGCGCGCGGTTGGCCGTCGGGGTCGAAATCGATCCGGTGGCGGTGGACTGCGCTCGGGAATGTGCGAGCCAGAATGCCTTCGGCCAGGAATTGGAATTTGTCTGCGGGACATTGTCCGACGTGGCTGCTGGGATGAGGCCGGAGCTGGTGGTCGCCAATATCGATCGGCAGACGCTCTTGCTGCTGGCCGATGAGGTCGCGGCCTATGGCCTGGCCGGGTCCCGGCTCTTTTTTTCAGGCCTGTTGGTTGAACAAGTGGATGAGGTGATGGCGCGGTATGCCTCTTTGGGACTGTACCCGATTCATCGGCGCGAGCAGGAAGGCTGGGTGGCACTTGAGCTTGGCCGGTCTGAGCCCTGTGAGGGGCAGGGGTAACTCATGAGTGGCGAGCGTCCGCCCTATCCTCATGTTTATCAAATCAGCGTCTCGGACGGCGGGGTGCCGAAGAAGCCGGTGGGCGAAGCCCGTGTGACTGTTCGGGGTGTTGAGGGAGACCGCCAGCGGAATCTGAAATTTCACGGTGGCCTCGATCGTGCGGTCTGTGTGTATTCGCTGGAGGTGATCGAACAATTGCAGCAAGCGGGCCATTCCATCGAGCCGGGATTTTCAGGCGAGAATCTGACGCTGGCAGGAGTGGAATGGGAAGGGGTGCAGCCCGGTGTCAGGCTGAGCATCGGACCAGAGCTTGCGCTGGAAGTGATGAGTTACACCGCGCCATGCCGCCACAATGCGCCATGGTTTCACGACGGAGACTATCAGCGCATCTCGCAGAAGGCGCATCCGGGCTGGAGCCGGGTGTATGCCAAGGTGGTGAATGAAGGTGTCGTTCGGCCGGGCGACAAAGTGGACGTGATAGGAGTCGTCAATTGAAAGCAGGAGTTATATGAATCGCACGCTTGAGCCGGAATTGATGGACGATCCGTTGCAGGCCAAAGTATATGCCGAGGCGGATTTTCTCGCGGAGAATCAACGCTTCGTCGAATTGTTTCGAGAGTACTTCCCGGATTTTTCCCAAGGCCATATTTTCGACCTGGGTTGTGGACCCGGCGATATTCCGGTGCGACTGGCGGGCCTGTTGCCAGAATGCCGGATCACGGGTGTCGATGCCTCACGGCCAATGGTCGATTTGGCTGAACAGGCTGTTCGCCAGGCAGGCCTGTCCGATCGGATAACCGTCCGGTGCGAGCGTTTTGAGGATCTTGCCGGAGCCAACCAGGCCGATGCGGTGATTTCCAATAGCCTGCTTCATCACCTGCCCAAGCCATTGCAGTTTTGGCACAAGCTGCGACTGTTCGTGAAGCCTGGCTCGCCGGTGCTGGTGATGGATCTATTGCGGCCAGAATCCCCCGAGGCGGCTCAAGCTATTGTGGATCGGTACGCTAGCGGGGCGCATGA
The DNA here is from genome assembly GCA_020846195.1 of Nitrospira sp. GTDB lineage: Bacteria > Nitrospirota > Nitrospiria > Nitrospirales > Nitrospiraceae > Nitrospira_D. Next base: position 167,617 of record JADLEJ010000007.1, on the reverse strand, counting down.
GATTCTGCGGCGGGACTTCTACAATTCGCTGCTGGCCGCCTTTACGGAAGATGAAATCGGCTCCCAGCTCGCGCAGATGAATCTCACACGGCTCTTGATTGATGTCCCTGATGATCGACATTGGATCGTCGGCGGCATCATTTATTAATCAGGATGGTGAAAACGATCCCCAGCTTCGCTCTCGCTCGTTTGAGCGCCTCAACGTGCCGACCGTGTACGCCTCGGCGTTCAAACTCCCTGCGGCCTCGCTGGACGATCGTTTTGACCATCCTGTTTCTTCTTCTGATTGAGACCTATGCCATGGCTCAACTTGACCTTCTTCGCAAATCCAAGCCCTCAGAGCTTGCGCCGCCTCAAGAAACGCCGATGGTGTCGATTCCTGCGGGGCCATTCGAGATGGGGGCTTCCGGCACACAGGCGTTGGAGGATGAACGGCCTCGCCATCGTGTCGTTCTCGACGCCTATTCAATCGATGTGTATGAGGTGACGACTGCGCAGTACGGCATCTTTCTCGCTGAAGCCGGGCGCGCGGCGCCATGGTTGTGGGAGGCTGTCAACATGAGCCGGCATGGCGACAGACCGGTGATCGGTGTGGACTGGCGGGATGCCGATGCCTATTGCCGTTGGAAGGGAAAGCGGCTCCCGACCGAAGCCGAATGGGAGAAGGCCGCGCGTGGAGCCGATGCGCGATTGTATCCCTGGGGGAATCAGTTGCCGACGAATGAGCATGCGAATTTCGCGATCGGGGCGCGGTTTAGCTATAGCCAGGCACTGATGCCGGTGCAGTCGTATGAACCAGGCAAGAGTCCCTTCGGGTTGTATCAGATGGCTGGGAATGCGGGGGAATGGGTCTCTGACTGGTACGGGGCGAATTATTACGAGCAGAGTCCAGAGGCCAATCCATTGGGACCGAAGAATGGCCAGTTCAAAGTGCTGCGCGGCGGGTCTTGGTCGGATCTTCCCAAGTATCTCCTCACCTACGGGCGATTCAAACTTCCTCCTGAGACGCGCAATAGCTACACCGGCTTTCGCTGCGCGAAACCGTGACGGCTGCTGAAAACGATCCCCAGCTTTGTTCTCGGATCAAAATAATCCTCAACGTACCCCAGAGGGTACGCTTCCGGTTATTTCTCTCCTGCGGCCTCGCTGGGTGACCGTTTTGAGCAGCCGTTTTTAGTTGTCGGCCTCTCGGCAACGTACCATATCGGTGAAAGAGCCGTCTTGACAGCGCGGGGTTGGGTGGATGAGGAGCATAAGGCCTTAGCCGCTAGAGGATGCTTTTGCTGGCTTCGGCGGAGAGTGCGCTTTCGTTGCCAGCGCTATCGTAGGCGGAGAGCGCGAAGAAGTAGGTCGTGTTTCGCTGGAGGCCGGTGACGGTGTAGCGGGTCACTTTTCCAATTACCGTGGGCGATCCCGAGACGGTGTAATTTCCCGATGAGGTTCCAAAATAGATCTTGTACCCAGCCAAGTCGGTTTCACCGTTTGCGGACCAGGAGAGGGTGACGCTCCCGGTAGAGGATGCCGGAGGCGGTGTTGACGGTGGAGTGGCGGGCGGCGGAGTTGTTGGCGTGACCACAGGCGTGGAGGGTTGCAGTAAGTTTGCTAACCCTGGGCTCATTTGGACAAGCCGGGACATGGAAGGCGCGAGGCTGGCTGTGGGAAGGCCTGATTGCGCGGCTGCGGTCAATGGAGATGCTGCGGCAGTATTCCGAGATGCTGTTGGAGCCGCGATGCTGCTCAGAGATGACATCGACAGCGGCTTTGTGGTCATTGGGATAATCGGGGCAATCGTACGGTCGCCACCAGGAGCCGGAGCGATCTTTGACGGACTCTCTACCCCGGCTTGAGGTGCCGTGGGCGAGAGATTTCCCGCTGAAGACAGTCTGGAGCTTGTTTGCGGTGAAGGTGTTTCGACTGAAGGTGGAGCGCTGACAACTGCCGAGGCCGGTTTCTTTGTCAATTTGTGATGGAGTGTTTGTGGCGAGGGTATTGTCACTGTCGGCGCTGCCACAACAGGCCGGGATGGCGTGACCACAGATTCTGGACGCGGGACGATTGGCGCTGCCGGCGAATCAGGACGGTGAATAAGACTATGCGGTTTAGGAGGAGCGGTCTCCCCAGCGAGAACGGGAGAGATGGCTGCCATAGTGAAGAGCCAGGCGCACGCGGAGAGGATGAGGGGTGATCTAGTTACGTACGAAGAGTTTGGGATTATCATATCGGCCTGAATTTGTTTGTAGCGTGAGTACATAGGAAGAGTTTTTAGGTCAAGCAATGTACGTGCCATATATATGCTGAGCATTCTCGTGCAGTGCTTTATCTCAAGTAATTGATAAGGCTGTAGGTATTATGTGAAACGTAAATTTTTACATTAACTGCTTATTGGCGAGTGACGTTGCTTATGGACGAAATCGTACAGCGATGAGAACTTTCCTACAAAGCCAAGTCCATTGAGAAGTTGGAATTAATTATAGGTTCGGCAAGAGAATGGCGACGAGGGTGATACCGGTGAGAAGGCTGAGAATCGTCATGTATTGCAGTAGGCTTCTATCGCGAGTCCAGTCAGTTTTCCAGGCGTCAGGGTAGAACGTGTCATTGGCGGTCCTGGTGGATTCTCCGAACAGCCCCAGAGTTTGTTCAATCTTGATGAGTTGCTGCTTAGCCTGTTGATGGCGGGCGTGCTGCTGCAGAATGATTCCCATATAGGCGAGAGCCTGCAAGAACGTCGCACAGGCCAGGAGCAGTCGCGATGCCGTTGTGAGCGAGTGCGCGGCGGGTGTTAGGAGAATGAGGCATAGTATGGCGACAAGCGATCCCGCTCCGATTGCCGTCCAGCGCATCATGTGGTCGCGCCGCCGATACACTTCTTCCTTAAAAATCGGATAGAGCCGCAAAGCCATTTCTCGCCGCTCATCTTCTGGAATCATGTCAGTAGGCGGCGAGCCAGTCGGCAATAAGAGTCGTCATTCGAGTAAAATCCGCAGGCTTGGTGAATTGATGGTCGGCGCCTGGAAGGATTTCCATGCGGTGAGGGCAGGTCAGTGCGGCCGCTAGTTGTCGACTTTGGTGTAGCGGGACGCATTCGTCCTGATCCCCTTGAACGATCAGGGTTGGCGCGGTGATCGCTTTGGCAGGTTCGTAGGCAATCTGCTGGAGGCAGTCTTCATAAAAAGCGTATCGGAGCTTGATGCGCTCGGTTCCGCCCATGATGTTCGGGATGGTGCCGGTCGATTGCCAGATCGCCATCTCCGGGTCTCCGAGCGTCAATCGCAGCTCCTCCGCAAAGTCGACGACGGGACATTTTAAGGCCAGGCAGGCCAGATCGTGACGTTGCGCTGCCGTTAACGTCGCGACCAGTCCTCCGAAGCTGGACCCCATCAGGCCCACTCGCCGGTATCCTTGCTGTCGGACGAGATCCAGAGCCGCAATCGCTTGCGCCACAGCTATTGTGATGGTGAGCGCCTCAAAGGGGCCCTCGCTGTCTCCCTGTCCAAAAAAGTCAAAGGCGAAGGTTGCGATGCCTTGAGCATTGAGAAGGCGAGTCAGCGTCTTATTGGTGGTGCTCCGTTTCCCGGAGAGAAATCCGTGGCACAGAACGGCGATCCGATCCGTTTTTTCTGTCGGAGCGGTTAGGACTGCGGCTACATGATGACCTTGACGGTCGGAGAACGAAAGATCCTGTTCCATGGCGGATAACGCTCGCAGAGTCAGTTCATCGATTTAGCGATAGGCCATTCAGTTTAGGAGTCGGTGGCCTGTTCCGGTTCGGTCAAGATGGCAGTGGCCAGTTTGACGGAGAAAATGGTCAGGCCGGCCAACAGCAGTCCGCAAGAAGCCCACATGGCGCCTTGGACATAGGGCGACGAAAGAGGCGCGTTCCAGGTTAGTGAGGCTAGTAGGGCCAGTCCCATCGTTCCCATGCTGAGGCTCGCCACTTGTACGGTTCTCCAGCGATTGAGGATACTTGCCACATGCTCCAGATAGGGGCCTCGCTTCTTCGGACTCGGCGCATGGCGCACCGCCAGCGTGACTGGAACGAGGTGGGAGAGCGCTCCTACGATCGTTTGCAGAATAAATCCGATCAGCGCCATGTGCGTGTACGCCACGAGGTGCAGCGATCCAAAGGGCATGATGGGCGTGACAGCGAGGTTGTTGGCGGCGACGAGTATGCCGAGCACCAGCGTGAGCACCAGAAAAAACGTGGCGACCAGGAGATGATCCGACGCGGCGGTGCCTTGATGGCTCGACCGCAGCCAGGTGGTGAACAGATTTGAGGCATAGAGAAGCGCGCTGAGGACCAGCAGGCTTCCTCCGGCGATCTCAGTCGGTACAGAGGAGTTCATGAATCCTGCGATCAGCACTGCCAGACCAAGCGGGAACAGCCACATGACGATGCGGGCGAGCCGGGGGCTGTGGAGCGGCGCGTTCAACACCGTCGGCAGCAGATTGTGCATGGTGCCAACGATCGCCAGGGTGATAAAGCCGAGCAGGTTGAGGTGGATGTGCGCGAGCCGAATATAACCGAACGATTCTGGCATCCAGGCGAACGCCATGGTTTCCCCGCAGGCCAGTCCACCGAAGAGCGCCAGCACGGCCAGCGCGTAATACCAGAGGTTCAGCGGAGGGGCGTTAAGGCTTTTCCTCGCTTGCAGCCACGTATTGTGCGCAATCCAGAGAAATGATGCGATGACGAAAAATCCGCTGATGCCGACCACCGTATAGTTGTGGAGGCCGAATCCTGCGATCATCCCGAGCGCGCTGCCGTTGATCGTCAAAAACAGGAGCGGATGCGATTCGCGTTGCGTGCGCCCGGTCAGGAGAAGCGGCGAGATAAAGATCAGCGCCGCGCCCAGAATCATTTGCGCCACGCCGCCCACGAGGGCCGCATGCACATGGGCATGGCGAATCCAATGAGGAAGCGGCGTGCCTCGCACCAGGCCGACCAGGATGGCGAGCCCGACGAGCGACGCCAGCATTAGCCACGAAAATCCAGTCAGAAGAAACGTGAGCGGCCGTCCAGGAAGTCGAGACATCGCCGTTCCTTACGCTTCGAGAAAGTAAAAATGATTGGTTGGGCCGGTGCCGTGTCCAATGGCAAGGCTATGGCGGATCGTCTCTGTGAGATAGGCCTTCGCCGCCTGCACGGCGTCTGTCACCGCCTTGCCACGGGCCAGCTGGGCCGCAAGGGCCGAGGCGAACGTGCAGCCCGTGCCGTGAGTATGCGGCGTCTCGATGAACTCGCCTTTATAGATATTGAAGAACCGGCCGTCGTAAAGAAGGTCGGTGGCGCGTTCGGCAAGCAGGTGCCCGCCCTTGATGAGGACATACTTGGGGCCGAAGCCGTGGATGATTTTCGCCGCGCGTTTCGCATCGGCCAGAGTGCCAATGGCGAGGCCGGAGAGCTGCTGGGCTTCGTGAATATTCGGCGTGACGACAAGGGCCAGAGGAAACAACAGTTTCTTCAATGCCTCAATCGCATCCGGCTTCAGCAGCGCCCGGCCCGATTTGGAGACCATCACTGGGTCAATGACCAGATTCGCTACGTTTTGTATGGCGAGCATCTTTGCCACAAGCTCAACGACCGGTGTGGAGGCCAGCATGCCGGTTTTCACAGCGGAGACCTCGAAGTCGTCGAAGACGGCATCGAGCTGTGAGGCGATGATGGACGTCGGCAGCTCGAACACATCGGTTACGTCTTCCGTATTCTGCGCCGTGACGGCGGTGATGACCGACATGGCGAAGACGCCGTTGGCCGACATCGACTTGAGGTCCGCCTGAATGCCAGCGCCGCCGCCGGAGTCTGAGCCGGCGATGGTGAGAACTTGATGCAAGGTGCGAGAAGCCATGTGTGTTCCGATTCGTTAAGGGGTCGCTGCGGCAGGTGACGCCGGCGATGGTTCAATCGTCAGACCTTCGATCGCAAACGCGGCTTCGCGCCGCGGCGATTTCTCATGAAAGGCGAGCGTGAATTGCGAGGCCGCTGGCGAATCGGCCGACGCCGAAAAGGTCAGCACGGCCCGATCCTTCTCGCGCGGCGAGAGTTCCATGCCTCTGGTGCAGAGCCCGTCGCGATTGTCTTCCACGCTTTGCAGCCATTGTCCGCCTTGGTTGTCTTTCAACAGGGTGTCCTGCAGAAGGCAGAGCAGTTTTACATCGCGTGGCGACCGGTTTTCAATCGTCAGATCCATGCGGATTTGATTGTCTTGGCGGCTCATGGCTCGCACCACCAACTCATAATATTCGTTTCGATGGAAGCCCAATCCCTCCGGGGTGGCCGGTCCTTTCGGAGGCTCCGCCTTCACGACCGGAGGCGCATGTTCGGCTTTGACCATCTCAGCCAGCGGCCCGATTTTTGGGATCGTGCCGCGGGCGGCGCCGATGGCTTGCGCATTCGACGGGCTGAGGAGTTTGGCCGTGACCAAAAGGCCGTCCGGCGAGTCAATGTACGACCCTACGACGAACACATCGGTTCGAATGGCCTTGGCTGCGCTTTTCAGTGTCTTAGGGGACGCCGAATCGACCTGGGCAATGTGCCGCTTTTTCAGAGTCGAGCTGACGAGCTTGCGCTCCACTACCTGCACGTCTCCGGCGACGAGCAGGTGCGTGCCGAGTTCTTCCGCTAAGAACTGTCCGATCGGCGTGACGGCACCTTTTGAGTCAGTGAAGTCCACAATGGCCAGCCGCTCCTTCTTGGCCTTCAGGGATTCGGCAATCACGCCATCCGCCAGGGCCTTGAGGGTTTCTTCATACGTGCCGGCCGCCAGCGCGTGGCTGGAAAGCAGGAGGCCGGACAAGAACGCCGATATGGTAAGGAATCGTCTGATCATGAGCGTGGGCCATTATACTCGCGTTGAAGTCAGTGTCTAGAGCGCTTTTGTGACGGGAGCTCTGAGAGTGTCTCACACCGGCCACTGTTCTTCGTTCCAGGCCATGTCCCAGAACATCCACTCGTAGCGGGAGCTGATGAGGAAGGATTCTTCCATCCGGCGTTGCTCTTCCACCCCTGCGGTCTTGGCCCACTGATCCACTTTCTTGCGCATCCATTGCTGGACTTCGGCGAACTCCGGCGAGGCGTAGAGCATGAGCCAGTTGCGGTAGGGGTGGTTTTTCTTGGGCGGGCCATTCTTCAAGAGATGCTGGCCGACAACGCAGTAGATCCAGGCGCAGGGGAGGGCGACGACGGCAATCTCCGCGGCCGATCCGCTCTGCGCCACGCTGAGCATATGGCGGGTATAGGCATAGTTGGTCGGGGCCATGGGCACAGCGGTCATCTGCTTCGCCGTCATCTTCCACTGTCTGCCGTAGTTTTCATGGAGGCTGCGTTCGACGACGATGGTCTCTTCGGCCAGCTTGGCAAAGCGGAGCGCGCTCTCTGAGTCCGGCGCGTTGACCGCCCCGGCGGCGAACACGCGCGCGAGGTCGCCGAGAAATCTGGCGTCCTGCAGAATGTAGTATTTGAATTTCCGCTCCGGCAGCGTGCCGTTTCCCAGAGCCATGACGAAGGGATGGGTCAGCTGGGCTTTCCAGATCGGTTGAGCCAGCGTGCGGAGGCGGTTGGAAAACGACATAGCAGCTCCTGATGTGAGAGGGAGAACGGGTTACGGGATGGGCAGCCAGGGGCGTGGCAGCCGGTTGATGCCGTTCAATGCGGCGACTTTATAGCATTCGGCTAGGGTCGGATAGTTGAAGACGGTGTCGATGAAGTAATCGATCTTGCCATGGTAGGCCATGACCGCTTGTCCGATGTGAATCAATTCGGTTGCGCCGTCCCCGATGATGTGGACCCCGAGAAGTTCCCTGGTGTGACGATGGAAGAGCAGTTTCAGCATGCCAGTTTTGTCGCCGATGATCTGGCCGCGGGCGATCTCTCGATATTGCGCGGTTCCGATTCCGAATGGGACGTTGTCATGGGCGAGATCGTCCTCGGTTCGGCCCACCATGGAGATTTCAGGAATCGTGTAGATGCCATAGGGGAGCAGCGCGGTGTCTGTCCGATCCGGCAGGCCGAAGGCATGACAGGCGGCATGGCGGCCCTGCTGCATTGAGGTGGAGGCGAGCGCGGGAAACCCGATGACGTCGCCTGCGGCATAGATGTGCGAGACGGCGGTTTGAAAGTGTTCATTGACGGCTAGCCGTCCGCGGCTGTCCGGCGCGAGGCCGATGCGCTCGAGCTGAAGGCCGCGAGTGGCTCCGACCCGTCCGATCGCATACATCAAGGTGCTGGTCGAAAGGGGGGCGGCGTTTTGCAAGGTCACGGTCACCTGTCCGTCCGGTTCTTTCTGGATGCCGACGACCTCTTCCTCGTGGTACAGGGTGACGCCGATCTCCTTCATTTGCCGTTGCAGCGCCTCGATGATTTCCGTATCCACGAATTCGAGCAGCCGGGGCCGTTTATCGATGAGCGTGACCGGGATGCCGAGCATGGCGAGCATCGACGCGTATTCTGTGCCGATCACGCCTCCGCCGACGATCACGATGGACTGCGGAATTTGTTTCAATGCGAGAAGCCCATCGGTGTCGATAATGGAAGTTGTATCGAACGGGATCTCGGGTGGCCTGGCCGGTTCGGTTCCGACGGCGATGACGATGAAGTGGGCGGTATGTTCGACGGTCTCGGAAGCGTGGCGTACGAGCAGCCGGTGCGGGTCTATGAAGCTGGCGGTGCCATAGATGATATCGATGGAGTTGCGCTGCAGCTGATTCTGGACGGTCTGGATTTCATTCGTTTTGACATGGGAGGTCCGGAAGACCAGATCTTCGACCGTGATCCGCTCTTTGACGCGATAGCCCGCTCCGTAGAGCGTGCGTTGCTGAAAGCCAGACAGGTAGAGGACCGCTTCGCGGAACGATTTACTGGGGATGGTGCCGGTGTTGATGCATACGCCGCCGACGACGGCATTGCGCTCGATGATGCCGACTTTCTTGCCGAGTTTGGCCGCCTGCACGGCGGCTTTTTGCCCGGCTGGGCCGGTGCCGATGACGAGGAGATCGTAGTTCGCCATGTTAGCCGGTGGTGACCAGGGAGCGGGCGAACTTGAAGGCTTCATCGAGATCGGGGAGCTGTGCGAGCTCCGGCGTGATTTGCAGGTAGCGGATCACATTGTGGGCATCCACGACCAGGACGGCCCGGGCGAGGATGTGCGGCTCGCGCAGGAAGAGGCCATGGGCCTTGCCGAAATCGGCGCTGCGATAGTCGGAGAGAAACGTGACGTTGCGAATCTTGGCCTCTTCCGCAAAGCGCTTTTGGGCGAATGGGGTGTCGATGCTGATCGTAATGAGCTCGACCATCTTATCCAGGCCGCGGTTCTTTTCGCTGAGCTGATGAGTTTGCTGTTCGCAGACTTTCGTGTCGATTGAAGGGACGACACTGATGATGCGGACTTTCCCGGATCCGGCGGTGTGGGCGATGTTGACCGGGGCGAGGTCCCGATCCGTGAGTTTCACCTCCCGTAGTTGATCTCCGACTTTGATGCCGGTGCCGGACAGCATGAGTGGGCTGCCTTTGAAGAGGATGGAATGGCCATCCCCGGCAACGACGCTGCCGTCGGCGACCGGCAAATCTTTATAGGTAAATCCTGATCCAAGAAGCTGGCCGGAGCTTCCGCAACCGGCGAGCCCGCTGGCCAGGAGCAGGCTGATTGTGAGCACGTAAAGGCGGCGTCTTGTCATCATGCACTCCGCAATGGTGGTGGGGGGAAGATGGACAATAGTGAAAGTATAACCTGCCGTTGCCGGGCGCTCAAGGCTGGAGGAACGACAGGAGCTGCGCGTTCACGAGTTCCGGCTGCTCCCATTGAGGAATATGACCGGCCTTTGGAATGATGACGAGTGTCGATTGTGGCATGAGGTTGTGCAGAAGTGTGCCGGCCTTCATGGGAAACACCCGGTCTTCCTCACCCCAGAGAATCAGGGTGGGGTGCGTGATGGTATTGATGCGCGGCGCATAGTCCTCTTCCCATGCCGGCAGATTGTTGCCCACGGTCAACAGCGGTTTGATCAGGCCAGGACGCTGGCGATTCCTATTCGATCGCTCAAGGACCGCTGGAGTGAGCAAGCGATGATCGTAGACGATTTCTTTGAGGATCTTGTCGGTCATGAGGCCGCCGAACAGCCAGTTCCCGAATGAGACGAGCCAGGACGGCGTGCTGGTCGTCAGGGCGCGCTTGATCGAGGGATTGACCAAATGCTCCATGATCTGCGGCGGGAGTCCGCTGATCAGCACCAGCTTCGACACACGGTCCGGGTGATCCAGCGCCATGCCGATGGCGAGTCCCGCTCCCATGGAATTGCCCGCGAGTGAGGCTTGGGGGATGTGCAGGGCATCCAGGAATCCCACCAGAAATTGCAGCATCTCTTCCGGTGTATAGGCGATGTCCGGTTTATCGGAGAGGCCCGATCCTGGAAGATCCGGCGTAATGACCCGGAAGTGCGGTTCGAGCGCCGCTTGCTGATGTTCCCACTGCCACATCGAGCCGCCGAATCCGTGGATCAAGACCACTGGCGGACCGGCGCCTCGGTCGAGATAGGCGATGCGCTGGCCATTGACGGTGACGCTGTTGAGGGGCAGATGTTCCACGGCATCGAACCAGATCGGCATGGTCTCGGGTGAGGCGCAGGATGCCGCGAGCAGGCAGAGCATTCCACCGATGACGATGCGAAGGACAGCCTGCACAGACGACCCCGGGCGTGGATGGCGCTGGTCGGTTTATTCCAACTGAATGACGGTCTCGTCGGTCTTGACGTTGTCGCCCTCTGCCGCGAGGATGGCCACAACCTTGCCGTCGATCGGCGAGGGAACCCGGCTTTCCATTTTCATGGCCTCGATAATCAGGAGGGGGTCGCCGGTTTTTACGCGATCGTCTGGCGCAACGAGGATTTTCACGACACGCCCCGGCATCGGCGGCGCGACATCGCCAGGCTTGGCGGGACGCGGCCGCTTGGGCTTCGATCCCGTGCCGGTGTCGGGCGCTTCCGGCACTCCGGCGAACACTTCTCGAATCGGTTCCAGCGACACTTCTTCCAGCTTGTCGTTCACGCGGATGTAGTAGGGCTTCCGTCCATCGACCTTGCGGCCCGAGCCGGAGAGCTTCACATGGTAGCTTTCGCCGTGGACCGTGACATTGAATTCCACTGGTGCCAAGTGCAGCTCGCCGGCCACGGCGGGACCTTTGGCCATCGTGGTTTCCAGCGGATCGGGAATCAATTCGCCCTTTTCGCGGGCCTCGAAAAAATCGCGCGCAATGGCGGGGAAGAGCACGAACGAGAGGTGGTCTTCCACGGACTTGGCCGATGCCGGCAGATCTTTCTTGCTGGTTTCCAGTTCCGGTTCCAGCCGGTCGGCCGGCCGCGTCTTAATCGGTTCTTCGTCGCCGATGGCGCGCGCTTGAATATCGTGATCGACCTGGCCCGGCGCGCGGCCGTAGAGCCCGAGGAAGTAGTTTTTTGTTTCCGTCGTGATGACTTTGTAGCGCTCGCCGGTGAGCACGTTCAGCGTCGCTTGTGTGCCGACGATCTGGCTGCTCGGCGTCACCAGCGGCGGATAGCCCATGTCTTTCCTGACGCGCGGCACTTCGTCGAGCACTTCCCGCATGCGGTCCAGGGCATCTTGTTCTGTTAACTGCGCCGCCAGGTTCGACAGCATGCCGCCCGGAATTTGCGAGGTCAGGATTTCAGCATCAACCCCGGTAAAATCGCTTTCAAACTGGCGATACTTGCGGCGCACGGTCCTGAAATGCTCGGTGATCGGCAAGAAGGTGGCCAGGTCCAGCCCCGTGTCGTAGGGCGTGTTTTTCAAGGAGGCGACCAGCGTTTCCGTGGCCGGATGCGACGTGCCGCCGGCCAAGGGCGACATGGCGGTGTCGAGCATATCGAGCCCGCCAAGGATCGCCATGAGGGCGGACATCGAGGACATGCCGGAGGTGTAGTGGGAGTGCAGATGGATCGGCACCTTCACGGCGCTCTTCAGCCGCTTGATGAGGCGATAGGCCTCCATCGGCTCCAGCAAGCCGGCCATGTCTTTTACGCAGAGGGTGTCGGCGCCGAGGTCTTCCAGCTGCTTGGCCATGCTCACGAACCGGTCCACGGTATGCACCGGGCTGACCGTATAGCTGATCGCCGCTTCGACGTGCTTGCCGCAGGCTTTGACCTCGCGAATCGCACGATCCATATTGCGGACATCGTTGAGCGCGTCGAAGATGCGAAAGACATCGATGCCGTTAGTGGCCGACCGTTCGATGAACCGCTCCAGGACGTCATCGGCGTAATGCCGGTAGCCCACGAGGTTTTGCCCGCGCAGCAACATCTGAAGCCGGGTGTTGGGCATCGCCGCCCGCAGCGCCCGCAGCCGTTCCCATGGATCTTCCTTGAGGAAGCGCAAACAGGTGTCGAACGTCGCGCCGCCCCAGACTTCGAGGGACCAGTAGCCGACAGCGTCCAGCTTTTGGGCGATTGGCAGCATGTCCTCGGTGCGCATGCGCGTCGCGAGGAGCGATTGATGTCCGTCGCGAAGGGCGACATCCGTAATCAGGACCTTGTGCCCAGGGGACGGCTGGAGTTGCACCTCGGCGGGTTTGGCCTGTGGCGTGCGCGAGGTGCGCACAACTGGCCCGCGAACAGGCTTCTTGACCGCTGTTTTTTGTGACGTCGCTGTTTTTCGTGCCGCCATCGTCGTTACGTGCTCTTATGAAGTGTGGTGCGCGTGTTGCCGGTTACAGGCCTTCGTAGGCGGCGATTGCCGCGGAAATCGCCAGGACCAGATCTTCCGGCGACTCCACATCGTCGTAGTCGTAGAGCGCCGGGTGCGTGTCGAGATACGAGGTGTCGAAGCGTCCGGCCACGAAGTCTTCCTCCTGCATGATCGCCTTCATAAAGGGGATCGTGGTCTTCACACCCCGCAGCACATACTCTTCTAGCGAGCGGCGCATGCGGCTGACGGTCTCTTCCCACGTCCTCCCGCGGACGGTCAGCTTTGCGAGCAACGCGTCGTAGTAGGGAGGGACCGTGTAGTCCTTGTAGACCGCGCCGTCGATGCGGACGCCGATGCCGCCCGGCGAGAGGTAGGCGGTAATGGTGCCGGTACAGGGCATGAAATTGTTGCGCGGGTCTTCGGCATTGATCCGGCATTGAATGGAATGGCCTTGGATGGTGACGTCCGATTGCCGGATCGGCAGCGGATTGCCGGCGGCGATGACGAGCTGGTTGCGCACGATATCGATGGCGGTAATCTGCTCCGTGACGGTGTGCTCGACCTGGATGCGCGGGTTCATCTCCATGAAGTAATACCGGCCATCCTGATCGAGCAGGAACTCGACCGTGCCGGCATTGTCGTAGTTGACGGCCTTGGCGATTTTAATGGCCGCTGCCCCCATTTCGGCCCGCAGGCTCGGAGTCAGAATCAGCGATGGGGCGATTTCGATGAGTTTCTGATGGCGGCGCTGAATCGAACAATCCCGCTCATTCAGATGGATGATATGGCCGTGCTTGTCCGCCAGGATTTGGAATTCAATATGATGGGGGCGCTCGACATACTTTTCAATGAACACCGCGCCGTCGCCGAAGGCCGCCAGCGCTTCACGGGAGGCCATCTCCATATTGTCGCGCAGCTCGGCGTCCGTTCGGACGACACGGAGCCCGCGACCGCCGCCGCCGGAGCTGGCTTTAATCATGACCGGATAGCCGGCCATTTTGGCGAAGGCCAGCGCTTCGTTGATGTCCGTGACGCCGCCTTCGGTGCCAGGGACGACCGGGACCCCGATTTTTTTCGCAAGGTCGCGGGCTTTGATTTTGCTGCCCATGGCATTGATGGCGGACGGGGAGGGGCCGATGAAGGTGATCCCCGAGGCCTGGCACAGCTCGGCAAATTCCGCGTTTTCCGCGAGAAACCCGTATCCTGGATGGATGGCATCCGCGCCGATTCGCAGCGCCACATCGACGATCTGTTGCTTGTCGAGAAACCCCTTCACCGGCCCGGGGCCGACCTGGTAGGCCTCGTCGGCCTTCTTGACATAGATGCCGGTCGAGTCGGCTTCGGAATAGATCGCGGCCGTGGCGATATTCAGTTCGCGGCAGGCGCGAATGATGCGCATGGCGATCTCGCCGCGATTCGCGACTAAAATTTTCTTAAACATACGGGAACTGGTTTGGGTCACTGCAGGCCTCACACAGAGCCGAATCTGGCGCAAGAGAGCGCGTAACCTAGCATAGACGCAAAAGTCCTGTCGAGAGATTGGCGCGGGGAAGAGGCACCGGCGGACCGGCATGGGCAAGAGGGAACGCTAAGTCATTGGGCGTCAGTCTGCCAGTGGTAGTGGGCGATGGAGAGCAGATGGCCGACGACATCGTCACGATATGTCGCGACAGGCTTTTGTCTATCGATCACCTGCGACAACCGGCCTAGGTCGTCATAGTTAGTGGTGGCTTGGTCGGTAGAAACGAATGGCCATATATGGTTCCCAAGGTTCAGCGATCACTCCGGTAAAGCCTGGGAAGTCCAACCTGACTCTCCTCGCACTGGGGATAGAGCCGCAATAAGTCAATACGCATGCCTGACCCTGCTGAGTGCCTCCCATGCCTGACCCTGCTGAGTGCCTCGGATGCCTTCGAAGTGGCCCTGCTGGAAGCCAGCACCATGACCCCGCTGGCCGGTGTGACGACTGGTCTGAAGCTGACCTTCACGGCGGTGGCATTATCAGCGGGATAGTGGGTGAGCACGGTTGGCCACGGTGTGATGAGAGATTCAACTATGGGCAGCAAGAGCTGGCTTTGTTAGGGGGCTGTCCGAGCAAGGGAGGTAAGCCCTTGCTCGGACGGAGGCTAAGAGAGGCGGTTTATTTGGCTTGGACTAAGAATCCCTTGGAGCGGGCGTTGCCGCCACCGGCTACGACATCGATGAAGGACATGCCGGCGCGGACATCGGGCACGGTGGCTTCGATGGTTGTTTCGTTGACGAAGGAGTAGTCGATCTTGGTCGGCCCGGCGGCGCTAAAGGCGACGCCATGGAAGCATTCTTTGGTTCCGAAATTCTCGCCGGTGATCTTCACTTTTTGCCCGGGCTTGGCTTCGTCTGGCTCCACTTTGAAAATT
Organism: Nitrospira sp.; assembly: GCA_020846195.1. Taxonomy (GTDB): domain Bacteria; phylum Nitrospirota; class Nitrospiria; order Nitrospirales; family Nitrospiraceae; genus Nitrospira_D. The sequence goes on along the minus strand of JADLEJ010000007.1, from coordinate 152,536 downwards.
TTGGGGCGCTTGCTTCGGTCGCAGACCGGATCGTGCTCGACTTTATCGGATCCCGAGCCCTTAATGGACTCCGTGCCGTAGAGCGTAAAGCCCGCGCCGTCGACGAAGGCGCCGTTGTTGTCCTCCGCTGCGGCCTGGATGGCCGAAAACGGAAGGATGGAAAATGAACCGAAGAGTAAGAAAAGGGCGAATAATAACCGGGACTGCATATGGACCTCCTTGCGGTGGTGGGTGACTTGGCCCCGCGCTGAAAGGTGTTGGTGCATCGGTGGTATCAATTGGGTTTTCCGTCGCCTGCTAGCGACTCGGCATCGGCACATAGGTTTCAGCGATGATGGCTTGACCGGGAGCCGACAAGGCAAACTGCGCGAATGCGTCGATGAGAGGATTCGCGTCTTTTTTGGAAAGGAGCAGGACCGGCCGGCGCAGCGGATAGCGGCCATCTTTAACGGTCGGCGCTTCTGGCTCGACTTTGTCGACCGGGAGGAGCCTGACGGCCACGCCGGTCGAGACGACTGAAAGGCCGGTGCTGAGTGAAATGTAGGTGGCGGCCGAGAGTGGTGGAAGGGTGCCGACGACCGTTTTCACTGCCTTTTCATCCGAACCGATGACCTTTGCCGTATCCGAGATTTTCCCGGCAATGCCCAGCTGAGTTTCGAACGCCTCGCGGATATTTTGGTTGCGCGGCCGGTCGATCAATAAAATTCGCGTGTCCGGCCCGCCGACGTCCGCCCAGGTTGAGAATTTCCCGGAGAAGAGGTCGGCGACTTGTTGCGTGGTGATTTCTTTCGTGAAGTTGGACAGATGCACGAGGATGCCGATCCCGTCCCATCCGATCTGTGTATGGGCCAGCGCGGCATCTTCCGAACCCGTGACGGCGATCTGCGCCTGTCCCGCCTTCACCATGTCGACCGGCTTGGAGTGATCTTCCCAGAGGAGATCGATATACACCCGAGGGTTCGCTTTTTCAAAAGCGCGCGCCAATGTTTCAATGGTGAGGTTCTCTGGTCCATTCCCGGCTATGACCAGGCTTCCCGCTACTTCGGCATGAGAGGTGGCGGGGAGAGCCGTGAACCCGGTGATGCTTACCCAGCAAGCCAGCAGCAGTCTGACGATCATGCCAGCTCCCTTGTTGTCGAGATGGGATTGAGTCGATATGGCGGCGCTGCGGTCATGAGTTAGGAGTCTGCCCCTGGGCCCGGTCCGGGATCTGAGGCCGATGTGGCGTTTGGCTGGGGAACATTGCGCTTGGCGTTCAGCGGAGGGAGTTTGGCGAACCGATCCATGCGCTCGTTGAGCATGGAGCCGGCTTTCAGTTCCGCAAAGCCCGGTTTGTGGTCGCCCTTTACGGTCGAGGCGAAGGAGGAGAGGAGCCGGGTGGCGTCCATCGCCTGGCAGAACGGACATTCGGTGTCTTCCGGCCGCGCATGCACGGACTGCGAGGTTTCGAAGGTCTTGGTGCATTGCCCGCACCGATATTCATAGACAGGCATGATCGAGGTTCCTTTCCCTTGGCGGATCCGCCCTGGCGGGCCATTTCACATACGGATGAATCCCGGCAAGCCCCCCATCGGTACTCTTGACCGGCCAGCGAGCTTTGCCTTATTGTACACAACCATCTTATTGAACTGCCAGAGCGAATCAGAGGAGGCTGTCGATGTCGGTGTTGATCAGAAAGTACAAAGGGAATAATGGGATGATGCAGGAAGAGCGCATCGATGACGAAGATCGCATTGAACGGTACATGCGACTGTTCGACAAGGACGATGTGAAGAAGTTGGAGACCGGCGTCAAGGTCGTCATCGAAAAAGACGAGTGGATTCTCGTTCCCTAATTCGATTGCCGGGCGGGATCATCGAACAATTGTGTCGGTGATGCCGCCCGGCGCTCCCTTTTCATTGTAGATTGGCCGCCATGATTTATTGGGTCCATATTGCCCGCTCCATCGATCGCGTGACACTCCACAAAGAACGCTGTTCGGAAGTTCCCGCGAACGTCTTCTCCAGCGATTTCTGGGAGGGCGGCTGGTTCGACTATCCGGATAAAGAGCGGGCTCTTCGGGCCATGGAGCAGGCTGGGGCCAACATTCAGCGGCGCTGTGCGCTCTGTCGGCCGTAGCTGGCAGTGCCGAGTTCTGAGTGCTCGGTCCTGAGTCGTTCTCTGAGATCCAAGCCCAGCACTCAGCCCCAAAATCTCAGCACTTCTTCAATTCCATGCCTCGATTTGCGCTACTGCTGACCACCCTCATTTGGGGCGCGACGTTTCCCGCGACAAAAGCGGCGCTCGACCAGATTCCTCCCTTGTCGTTTCTGTTCTTGCGATTTCTCCTGGGGGCAATCCTCGTGGGGCTGTGCCTGCTTTTGATGGCTAGGCCGGTTTCGACCGATCGCGCCGTGCTTCGCGCCAGCGCCATTGCGACCGGATGGCTTTTTCTAGGATATGTTCTGCAAACCGTGGGGCTCGGGTACACGACGGCGTCGAACTCCGCGTTTATCACAACGCTCTATGTCGTGTTTGTGCCGCTCATCTTACGGCGCTTCGGGTCGCGCTCGTGGCTGGCGGCCGGGATCGCGACCGCTGGTTTGTGGTGTTTGGTCAAGCCGGCAACGAGCGTCAATCTTGGAGACCTCTTAACCCTCGGATGCGCAGTGGCCTTTGCCGCTCACATGGCTTGTTTGGAGCGGTATACGAGAGAGCTGGATGCGACGTCGTTGTTTCTGTGGCAGTTGGCCGCTATGTCTGGGCTCATGCTGGTGGCCATGGTCTGGGAACATCCACCGTTGAGTGCGTTCGAGCCGACGACGGTCTTAGCGATCGGCCTCGTGGTTACCGGGGTGTTGGCGACGCTGGCCTTTGCCGTGCAGATGTGGGCGCAGCAGTTGCTCCCCGCGCAGCAAGTGGCGCTTATTTTTTCGCTTGAGCCGGCTTATGCGGCGTGGCTGGCCTGGTATTTTCTTGGAGAGTCGCTCGACTGGCTGGGCTGGGTCGGGAGCGGATTGATTTTGATCGCGGTGATTATCGGGTCGTTGGGAGCGAGTGTGGCTGAATCCGATCGCCCGCTTCAGACGTCACCGGCTGCATAAAGAAAGGAATTTCGTATGGCGCAGAAATTCGGGAACGGCCGGTGGGTGCAGGAAGGATTTTTAGATAATCGGGTCGAGGGGACGGTGGTGGGCCGCATCACGTTTGCCGTGATCGGGCCGGTCGAGGTCTATTTGCGCGGCAATTTCAAAGGCGAGATCGCCGGGCAGTTGATTCAGTTCCGCAACCGCCACTTTGAAGATGACGATGTGGCCGGGCAGGTGATCGGCGATATGGAAAGCCCGCAGATCGGCGATGTAAACCTCATGTCCTTCGATCCGCATCCCAATCTGGTACCGCATCCCTACATCGAGTGGTTTTCGGTTCGCAAGAACCATTACCGCTTCGAGCTGGAGCCTGGCGATGCATGGATTGCGACGGGAGAGGCCGTGGCTGCACTCGACGCGCAGAGCCAGCGTATTCGAGCGCAACTGGTCGGGCAGGCGGCAGTAAAACCGGCTCGTGAAGAAGCCGATTGGGTCTAAGCGTTTAAGCGGCGAAGGAACGCGCGGGCCTTAGGCCGTGAGCGATTCCTGCTTGCTCTTCCCCTCGCGCACGTAATCCGGCACGTCGCGGATGTCCCATACGAGCCCGACTTTTTCCATCATCTTCAGGCAGTAGTAGGTCATGTCGACTTCCCACCAGTAGAAGCCCTGCCTCGTTGAGGCGGGGTAGTAGTGGTGGTTGTTGTGCCAGCCTTCGCCCATCGTAATGAGGGCGAGGATGAAGTTGTTCCGGCTGTCGTCGCCGGTCACATAGCGCTGCGAGCCATAGACGTGCGACAGCGAATTGATCGTGCAGGTGCCATGGATGAGCGCGACCGTCGAGATGAAGAATCCCCAGATCAGCATCTGCGGACCGTTGGTGCCGAGTCCCGGCGCATAGGTCTCAAGCAATTTCCCCAGGCCGAACATGCCGAACCCCGTAAGGGTCGGAATGAGAATGTCGAACCGGTCGAGGAAGCGAAGCTCCGGGAATTTCGCGAAGTCCTGAATGTTTTTCAGGCGCGGCGCGAAGTGCGTCTGCGAGGTAAACCACCCCATATGGGACCATAGAAATCCGCCATGGCGCGGGGAGTGGACATCGTCCGGGGTATCCGATGCGATATGGTGATGCCGGTGATGCCCGGCCCACCAGAGCGGGCCACGTTGGGCGCAGGAGCCTCCCAGCACCGCGAAGGCAAATTGCACGGCACGCGACGTCTTAAACGTCCGGTGCGAAAAATAGCGGTGATACCAGCCGGTGATGGCAAACATGCGGAGGAAGTAAAACGCCACGGCGACCGCCACCGCGGTCCAGCTCCATCCGACCCAGATCACGCCGAAACACATCAGATGCACGGCGATCAATGGAAAGCAGCGGACCCAGTCCATCTTCGGCACGCCGTCCGTCTTCATCGATTCCAGGCCCGCCCAGGAATCGAACCAGCGAAGGACGGTCAGCCACAGCTCCTGGCCACGGGTCGGTTGCGTCGGTCGTAAGGCGCTTACGTCGGACATTGGCTACCTCCAGATCAGAGATGCTTCGGCCATGGTTTGCATCGTTCCATGCGGCACGATCTCTGTGATGATCGATATTCGTATCGGGGCGCTAGGGAAAATCTGAATGCGGCGGCCGCCGATGTTGGGTCTCTGACGCACAGTGACAGGACGAGAGGAACACTTAACCGGTCATTATACATGGACTGCGGAAAAATGAAACTGCCGACGACTCCTCTTCATTTTTATTCTACGTGAATGACGAGAGCTGTCTATTCTTTTCTACAGGCCATCCGCCGGTCGCTGCCGCATTTGACACTCTTGCCCGTGCGTCTCTAAAATGCGCGCCTTATGAATGACCGATTTCTTAAAGCCTGCCGGCGCGAGCCGGTCGATTGCACGCCGGTGTGGTTCATGCGCCAGGCCGGGCGGTACATGGCTGAATATCGCGCGCTGCGGGCCAAGCATTCCATGCTGGATTTGTGCAAGACGCCTGAACTGGCCGCGCAAGTCACGATGCAGCCGATCGATCGCTTCTCCCTCGATGCCGCCATTATTTTTGCCGACATTCTCCTGCCACTGGAACCGATGGGGCTGAATCTGGAGTTTGCCGAAGGGGAAGGACCGGTGATTCACAATCCGGTCCGTGACCGCGCGGCAGTTGAACGATTAAAAGTGGTAGACGGCAGCGAGCTCGATTATGTGGCGGAGGCAATCAGGCAGGCGCGTCGCGCCTTGAACGGACGTGTACCGCTCATTGGGTTTGCCGGCGCGCCGTTTACGCTGGCGAGCTATGCGATTGAAGGCGGTGGATCGCGAAACTACCTTCACACCAAGCAGATGATGTACAGCGATCCCGCGAGCTGGCACAAGCTCATGGACAAGTTCGCGCGGGTGATTACCGGCTATCTCCGCCGCCAGATTCAGGCTGGGGCGCAAGCAATTCAATTGTTCGACAGCTGGGTCGGCTGTCTGTCGGCGGGGGATTACGCCGAGTATGTGAAACCCCACGTGCAATTGATTTTCGAGGGGCTCAAGCACGAGGGCGTTCCGCTCATCCACTTCGGCACCGGCACGACGGCGATTCTTCGACAGATGCGCGAGGCGGGCGGCGATGTGATCGGCGTCGATTGGCGCATTCACCTCGATGAAGCCTGGGCGATGATCGGACATGATCGCGCGGTGCAGGGGAATCTCGATCCGCTGGTCCTGCATGCCCCGCTGCATGAAATCGAGCGGCGTGTCGAAGATATTTTGCGGCGGGCCGGCAACCGGCCAGGACATATTTTCAATCTCGGTCACGGCATCCTTCCGACGACTCCAGTCGATCATGTGGCGGCGACGATCGACATGATCCACAAGCTCAGCCAACGCTAATCCAGAGTCATCTCATGGCGGATGCAAACGGTCCGGTCGCTGTTCTGCTCATGGCGATGGGAGGTCCCGACTCCCTCGACAACGTTGAGCCGTTCTTGCTGGATGTCCGCGGCGGGCGCCCGACTCCTCCTGAACTGGTCGAGGAAATTCGCGAGCGCTATCGCGCCACCGGCGGCAAGTCGCCCGCGCCCGGCATCACGCAAGAGGTTGCGAAGAAACTCGAACAGCGATTGAACGAATCGGGATCTGGACTGTATCGGGTGTACGTTGGATTGCGGCATTGGCATCCTTTTATCAAGGAGACGTATGCCGAGCTGCTCGCCGACGCGCCGGGCCAGGTCATTGGCTTGTGCATGGCGCCGCAGCAGTCCTCGCTGAGCACCGGGGCCTATCGCAAAAAAGTGGAAGAGGCGCGAGCTTCCCTCCAGAGCGTCTGCGCGGTCAGCTATGTGGGCAGCTGGAACCGGCATCCCCAATTGATTGCCGCGATGGTCGAGCATATCCGGCAAGGGCTGCTGAAGTTTCCCGCCGACCTGCGCGCGCAGGTTCCGATTCTCTTCACGGCCCATAGCCTGCCGGAGCGGATTGTCGCCATGCAGGATCCCTATCCCGATGAAGTGAAGGGCACGGTCGATGCGATTACGGCTCGCTTAGGCCAGCAGCCGGTGCGGTTCGCCTATCAGAGCCAGGGGCGGTCGAGCGAGCCCTGGCTGGGGCCGACGGTGGAGTCCGCGCTGGACACGTTGCATCGGGATGGCCATCGGCATGTGCTGGTCGCTCCCATCGGCTTCATTTGCGATCACGTGGAAACGCTGTTCGATATCGATATTGAATTGAAGCAGAAGGCGGCGAGCTTAGAGATGCAGCTGGAGCGGATGCCCATGCTTAATGCCGCTCCGGCACTGATCGAGACGTTGGTGTCGGTCATTGGTGCGCATCAATCCTCACTGGCCAGTCATCCGTGACCGCTCCGCGCACAGTCGTCATTGTCGGCGGCGGCATCTCCGGGCTGGCCACGGCGTTTTCCATTCAAGAGAAGGCGGCGGCGGCTGGGTCTGCCGTTCGTTGCATCGTGCTGGAGTCCGGCCCTTCCTGGGGCGGAAAGATCGTCACGCATCGGATTGGCGAGCTGACCACCGAAGCCGGGCCGGATTCCTTCCTCGCTCAAAAGCCAGCCGCACTGGAGTTATGCCGGAAACTAGGCCTGACCGATCAACTGATCAATACCAATGAAACCGCCAAGCGCGCGTTAGTGCTTTCGCGAGGGCGGCTGCACGAACTGCCAGAAGGGCTCATTACGTTTGTGCCGAAGCAGCTGGGGCCGTTTCTCCGGAGCGGCTTGCTGAGCTGGACGGGGCTGGCCCGCATGGGGTTGGATGTGATGGTGCCGCGCGGCCCGGCGCAAGGCGATGAATCGCTTGCCTCGTTTTTTCGGCGGCGGTTCGGATCGCAGGCCTTCGAGCGCGTATTGGAACCGCTCATGGCCGGGATTTATGCCGGCGATGCGGAGCAGATGAGTGTGAAGGCTACGTTCCCCCGCTTTGTCGAGCTGGAGCAGGAGTATGGCAGCATCATTCGCGGCATGATGGCGGCCAAGAAAAAACAGCCGCCCGCTCCGGCTGGCGGAACCAAGCGCACCATGTTCGTCAGTTTGCGCAACGGGCTCGGCGATCTGGTGACGGCGTTGACGGCGCGGCTCGCGCAGCAGGGCGTGGAGTTGCGCACTACCTGCCAGGTCGAAGCGCTGCGGGTGCGATCCCATCAGCTCGGTCGCTGGATGTACGATCTCATCCTCAATGACGGGTCGGCGCTCTCGACAGAGGCGCTGGTGCTGGCGACACCCGCCTATGTGTCCGCTGAACTGCTGCGTCCGTTGACGCCGATTGCCGGCGGACTATTGGATTTGATTCCCTATGCCTCGACGGCAACCGTTGCGATGGCTTTCCCGGCGCAGGCGGTTGCAGGTATGGTGGAAGGATTCGGTTTTATCGTCCCGCGCGCGGAGGCTCGGGATCTGATTGCGGCAACCTGGACTTCGCTGAAGTGGCCCCATCGGGCACCGGCGGATCAAGTGTTGGTGCGTTGCTATGTCGGTGGGGTAGGGCGGGAGGCCATTCTACAACTCAGCGACGAGCAACTGGTCGCGAAGATCCGCGCGGATCTCGCCGCGCTCTGCGGCATCACGGCTGAGCCAACCTATGTCGAAGTGAATCGCTGGTGGAAGGCAATGCCGCAATACACGCTGGGGCATCTCGACCGGCTGGCGCAGCTCGATGCCGCCTTAAGCCGGTACGGCGGGTTAGTGCTGACGGGCGCAGCCTATCGCGGCGTAGGCATTCCCGATTGCATCCGCGATGGCGCCATTGCGGCGGAGAAAGTGATTGGTCATCTATTCCCATCTCGCGATGCTCTGCCGTCCGGCCAGGGCTGAGAATGGAGAATAAGGCATTGCACCGGGTGCGCGCGGTTCACACTGTTGGAATGGGATGAGGCCTATGGAAAACAAGCTGACGATTTTCGATGTGAGCGGGCCGTTTCGGGAGCCGCGCGAGCCGGTGTTCTCCTACGATTACTCGGTGCAGCGGGCGAATTGGGCGACTCCGCATGGGATTCGGGTCAAGGTGTCGATCCCCGATGAGCTTGATGTGCTGCGCGAGCGGTTGCTGGGGCCGGTGTCTGGGTCTCCTGGACAGCAACTCGTGATCGGGAAAGTGTTGTCGCGCACTATCGCCGATTGGAAAGTGAAGGTGGCCGAAGCGGAAGGGATGATGGTGGAGCGGCGCGACGTGATGCTTGCGCCATTCGTCGGCCCGTTGAGCCATCTGTTTCAAAAGATGGAAGTCTTGTTTGAGCAGGAGAAGACCGCGGTGCGGGAAGAAATCAGGAAGCGAGTTGGTTTATAGCGGCGGAGCGTCCCGCCTCTCTGCGCACAGATTTTAGAAAATGGATCGATAGCGCTTGGAGTGGACACCGGAATCGTCCGTGTAGCCCAGCGATCCTTTATCCGGCGCGCCGGTATCGCTCAGGTCGATCCGGTAGTGGCCGCGCACTTCCTCCATTGTCACCTCAAAAGGAATGGCTCGCGGGATGAGTGTGCCTGGCGCATGGGCGCCGAGGGCCAGGGTCTTGAGCGCTTCCGGCACAGTGTATTGTTTGTCGGAAAAGACATAAATGTCGGCGACCGCATGGTCGCCGAGCTGGTGCCCCGGTGTCGTCGCCGGAATATGCTCGCCCAATGTGCCGGCCAGCCGTTCGCTCTTCAGCTGCCGTAAGAGACCGGCTACTTGGCTGTCGGTCGCTTCCGGCGGGACGACAATCGCGACAAGGTTGATGTCTGTGATGCTGGTCTGGACTTTATAAATGACCGGCGCCGCTTCCGGATCTTCCACGACCGATACGGTGGGGCCCTCCGTCCCGGTCGCTTGTTTGTTGCGCGAGCTGGGTACGATCAAGGCCACGAACAGCCAGAGGCCAAACAAAATGGCGAAGACCACCACGAGCGGATGAGCGCCAGCGCGTTTGCCTTCTTGGTAAGGGTGTTGTTCGTCGCTCATGAGGGCAGGTCCTTTGTCCCGATCGGTGAGTCTGGCTGCCCGGCGGCTTCGCGAAGCTGCCGCTTGGCCTGTTCCCAGAGCCCGTCCAATTCAGCCGCTGTCATGCCGGAAAGCGGCCGTTGTTGTTCGGCCGCTTGGGATTCCACGAGGACGAACCGGTCTGTAAACCGGTTGGTGGAGAGCCGCAGCGCGTCTTCGGGATTGACCTTGAGAAACCGGGCCAGGTTGACGAGAGAGAAGAGGAGATCGCCAAGTTCGCTCGCGACCTCATCGCGTTGCGCGGTGGGTGGGGAGGCAGCCTCTGCCGCAAGGGCCGCTTGGAGTTCGCCGGTTTCCTCCGCAATCTTGTTGAAGACATCGGCCAGCCCCGTGGCATCGTGCGACCAGTCGAACCCCACCCGTGACGCGCGGGCTTGCACTTGATAGGCGCGGAGTAACGCGGGAAGCGCTTTGGGGACGCCGTCCAAGGCGGACTGCGCGCCGCCGGCCGCTTGGCGTTCGGCCCGCTTGATCTCTTCCCACTGATTTAGAACCTGTTCGCCATTAGCCGGCTTCGTTGCGGCGTCTTGGCTACCGAACACATGCGGATGCCGGCGCACGAGTTTCGCGGCAAGCTGATCGACGACATCGTCGATGGTGAAGGTGCCGGCTTCGGCGGCAATTTGGCTGTGAAAAATAACTTGGAGTAGCACGTCGCCGAGCTCTTCCTTGAGCTTGGCATTGTCCCGGTGGTCGATAGTCTCCAGGACTTCGTAGGCTTCTTCGAGCAGATAGGGCTTCAGCGATTCGTGCGTCTGTTTTCGATCCCACGGACATCCGTTCGGAGCCCGGAGAGTCGCCATAAGATCGATCAATTGTGAAAAGCGTTCAGACATACCGTCCTCAGTGAAGGGCCCACTGTATACCGACAGGAACGGCGGCTTCAACGGCTGCCTGCGGCTTGCGAGGTCGTAGAGCCTGTGGTAGGGTACCGCGCACGGATTCACAGTCGTTTCAGCGTTATTACGCGGGGGAGTCATGGCGGAACAGGAAGAAGGATTTGTCGTTCGGGATCGACGTGGCGGAGGCGGCGAGGCCGCCGCGAAAACCGCTGGCCCAAGCGAGGCTCCTACATCGGTGCCGCCGGAGTCGGATGCGGCGCAGCAGGCGCCTGCGTTTCCTGTGACCTTCTCTTCCTTCGTCATTTCGCTGGGCTCGTCTTCACTGATGCTGATGGGAGAGACCCTCGATCCGCAGCAACAGGCCATCCCCGTCAATCTTCCGCAAGCCAAGGAAATCATCGATTTGCTGTCCGTGCTGGAAGAGAAGACCAAGGGCAATCTCACCTCGGAAGAGCAGACGGTCTTACGCGATATGCTCTACGCGCTTCGCATGAAATACGTGTCCCTCTCGTCCGGCAAATAGGCTCGCGCTCACCCGTTGCTTGCGGGCCCGCTCATGCCGGAATTTTTGCGACAGCCCGCTCATTCCGTTATAGTGGGCGCAGGCGTTCGTGCGAAGAGACCATGAGCTGAGGCGACCAGCATGCCGGATTCGGAACAGTCACTACGCGCGTCACCTACGGCTGGGCCTGGCAGAGTAGAACGCCGCCTGTCCGGCGTAGAGTCTTCCGGGTCTGCCGGTTCCGGCAAGCCGTCCCGTTCCAACGAGCCTGAGCGCAAAGCCCCCCACCTCCGTCCGGTCTGGATCGTCCTCATTTTACTCATTCCCAGTCTGGCGCTCACGTTCTACTATTCGCAGATGGCGGTGCCCGGCGGAGGGGAAGCCGATTCGTTTCTGCCGACGACCAGCTATGCCTTTGTCCTGCTTCTTCTGAATCTCGATTTGATCGGCTTCGTCGTGCTGACGTTGCTGCTCTCGCGCAACCTGATTAAAGCCTACTTCGAGCGGCGGCACCGGCTGATGGGGTCGGGGTTTCGCACGAAGTTGATCGCGGCCTTCATCGGCTTTTCGCTGATCCCGACGATCTTGCTGGCGATTGTGGCGAGCGGATTGGTCACCAAAGCGGTCGATGTCTGGTTCAGCGATCAGATCGACCGGGTGATGAAGGATTCATATGAAGTGGCGCGCATGCAGCATGCGGGGCATATCTCGATTGCGGTCAACAGCGCGCGCGCCATTGGGCAGGAGCTGTTTCGCGAAGACATGCTGACCTCCGAGCAGCGCGATCTGTTGATCGCGGCTATGGCGCGCAAGCGGATGGAATACGGCGTGGCGGGCATCGAGGTGTTTTCGTCGAAAATGGAGACGCTGACCAAGGCGCTCGACGCGGACATTCCCGCCGGGGTGCTGGATCTTCCGGTCAGCCAGCTGGTGTTGCAGGTTATCAATGGGAAGCAGGAGTTCACCTCGGTGCAGGAGGCGCAGACAGGCCGGCTGGTGCGGGCCGGGGTGCCGGTCGCGGCTGGGAATAATCGCGGCGAGCTGGCCGGCGTCGTCGTCGTCGATGCCTATGTGCCGGAATCGCTGCTCGCTAAGATGGAAGGCATTGGGCGGCAATACGAAGAGTATAAGCAGATCAAGGCGATGAAGAATCCGATCAAGGCCGGGGCGTATCTCTTTGTGGCGGTCGTGACGGTGATGATTCTCTTCAGCGCCACCTGGTTCGGGTTCTATGTCGCGCGCAGCATTACGGTGCCGATTCAGCGCCTGGCCGAAGCCACCGAGGCGGTGGCGCAAGGTGACCTGTCGGTGAAGATCGAGGCCAAGGCGACCGACGAAATCGGGACGCTGATCGAGTCGTTCAACCGGATGACGGGGGACTTGCAAGGCAGCAAGTTCAAGTTGGAAGATGCCAACCGCTCGCTGCGGCAGACAAACGTCGAACTGGACCGCCGCCGGGCGTACATTGAAACTGTCGTGGAAACGATTGCCGCCGGATTGCTCTCGATCGACCGGAACGGGATCGTTACGACGTTTAACCCATCGGGGGAGCGCATTCTCGGGCTCGCCGCCGACCGCATTCGGGATCGTCAGGCGAACGAGGTCTTTAAAGAGTTCGACCTGGATGTCTTTCAGGCGGTCTACGATCGGATGCAAGCCGATGATCGGGACGACTGGTCGCTGGAAGGCCAGGTGGAGGTGCAGGGGAAGCCGGTGCGGATTCGTCTCAATGGCTCGCGCATGCGGGATGAGGCGAACAAGGATCTGGGGTTCGTGCTGATTTTCGATGACCTGACGGAGTTGATTAAGGCGCAGAAAGTCGCAGCCTGGCAGGAAGTTGCCCGCCGGGTGGCGCACGAGATCAAGAATCCGCTCACGCCGATTCAGCTATCCGCCCAGCGGTTGCGCAAGAAGTTTTTCGAGCAGTCGCCGGACTTCGAGAAGATTTTCGACGAGGCCACTAACGTGATCGTGACGGAAGTGGGCAGCCTGAAGCACATGGTGGACGAGTTCTCGAAGTTCGCCCGCCTGCCCGCGCCGCAGATGGCCCGGCAGTCGTTGAATGATGTGGTGCAGGAGGTCCTCACGCTCTATCGCGCGGCGCACAAGGATATCGAATTCCAGGTCGAACTGGACGACGATCTGCCGGTGCTCAACTTCGATCGCGAGCAGCTGAAGCGGGTTTGCGTGAACTTGTTCGACAATGCCATTCAAGCGATGAATCATACGGGGCGGGTCTGGGTCCGCACGAAGTACGATACGAAGCGCAAGCGTGCCGTCGTGAGCGTGGCCGATGAAGGCGTGGGGATTACGCCCGAAGATCAAGAAAAGCTGTTTGTGCCATACTTCACGAGGAAGAAGACGGGAACGGGGCTGGGGCTGGCGATTGTGCGCCGGATCATTACGGATCACGACGGCCAGATTCAGGCCGGCAATAATCAGCCGAAGGGCGCGGTGTTCACGTTCGATTTGCCGGTGTAATGGAAGCGAGCGCCGCGCGCTGAATTGGAACGAGACTCACGGATTACGGGGGAAGCATGTCCGCATCGATCTTAGTCGTCGACGACGAAACCGCCATCTTAACGTCCTTGCGCAGCATTCTTGAGGACGAGGGCTATGACGTCTTCGTGGCTAGCAGCGGGGCCGAAGCGCTGAAGCTGTACACGACAGATCCGCCCGACCTCATGATGCTGGACATCTGGATGCCTGAACTGGATGGATTGGAGACGCTGAAGCGGGTGAAGGAATTCGTGCCGACGGCGCAAGTGATCATGATGTCGGGGCACGGGTCCATCGAGACGGCGGTCAGGGCGATCAAGCTCGGCGCCTACGACTATATTGAAAAGCCGCTGTCGCTGGAGAACGTCACGCTGCGGGTGAAGCACGCGCTCGATCAATACCGCCTGGAGCAGGAAAACCGGACGCTCAAGACGAAGGTGCAAAAAAAGTTTGAACTCGTCGGCCAGTCGCCAGTCATGCAGCAGTTGCGGCAGCTGATCGAGACGGCCGGCCCGACCAACAGCCGGGTCTTGATCGGCGGCGAAAACGGAACGGGCAAAGAATTGGTCGCGCGCGCGATTCATACGCATTCGGCCAGGGGCGAGCACCCGTTCGTGGCGGTGAACTGCGCGGCGATTCCTGAAACGCTGATCGAGAGCGAATTGTTCGGTCATGAGAAGGGATCGTTTACCGGCGCCACCTCCATGAAGCGGGGGCAGTTCGAGCAGGCCGACGGCGGGACGCTATTCCTCGACGAGATTGCGGATATGAGTCTGGCCACCCAGGCCAAGGTGCTGCGTGCGTTGCAAGAGCAGCAGTTCACCAGAGTCGGCGGCGGCAAGTTGATGAAGGTGGATGTGCGGGTGCTGGCGGCGTCTAACAAAGATCTGGAGAAGGAAATCGCCAAGGGCACGTTCCGCGAGGACTTATATTACCGGTTGAATGTCGTGCCGATCATCGTGCCGCCGTTGCGGGAGCGCCGCGAGGATATTGCCGCGCTCGTCCGGCATTTTATGAAGATTCATGCCGAAGAGCAGGGTCTGCGCATCAAGGAAGTGACGCCCGAGGCCATGACGGTGTTTCAGCAGTACGAATGGCCCGGCAATATCCGCGAATTGCGCAATCTCATCGAGCGGCTGATGATTATGGTGCCGGGAGCGGTGATCGATGCGCCGCAAGCGGCGATGTCACTGCAGGGGCGGGGGAGCAGCCAGAGTGCGGCGGCCAGCGCCCAGGCGGGCAATCCGTTGCTCACGAAATCGTACGAGTCGCTGCGCGACGCCAGGAATGCGTTTGAGAAAGACTATATTGGACGGAAGTTGCGCGAGCACCATTGGAACATTTCGCGGACGGCCGAAGATCTCCAGATCGAGCGCAGCCACCTTCATCGCAAGATTAAGTTGCTGGAAGTGGAGATGCGTCCGGAGGTCTAGCCGGATGCTGTCGAGGCTGTGGCCTTGCGGCCAGGCGGTTTGACCATCCTGTCAGGCCTATACAGTTGTCCACTACTGGCGGAGATTCTAGGAGGGCTTCCCAAAAACTTGCTTGAGCAGATCGGTCACGCGCGCGGCGGGATTCTTCCGGATCGCTTGTTCTTCTTGTCCGAGCATCACAAACAGCCCCTCCAGCCCTTTCCCCACGACGTATTGGTCCAGATCCACGATCTCGGTTTTGGGAAAGGGGATCGACCGGAAATGCTGCACGAGTTCTTTGTATTGACGGGTGACGCCGACTTGGTTCATGGCCCGCTCGACATGTGGGCGAAAGGCGGCCGTCAGTTGGGCTGAGGTTTTGGCCTTGAAGTAGTCCGTGGCGGCGCGGTCGGAGCCCGACAGAATCTGCTGCGCGTCGGCAAACGTCATCTGCGCGATGGCGCCCGCAAAGATATCCGCGGCCTGCGGGGCGGCGCGTTCCGCCGCGCGATTCATGCTCAGCACGAACTCATCGACTTGCGGGCCGAAGCCGAAGACGCGCAGGCCTTTTTCAAACGATTGCAACTGTTCCGGCATTGGAATCTTGATCGACGGATTCCGGTAGAACCCATCCGGTTTTCCCGTGAGGGCGGTGGCGTGTTCGGCTCCAACGCGCAGGGCTTCTTTGAGCCCTGCGGCGATCTGATCCTGCGTGAGACCCGCCGGCGCAGGAAGCCCAAAGAGCTGAAGTGGTTGCTTGAGCTCGGCGCAGGCCGTGAGCGACAAGAAGCACAGGCCTAAGCAGGGAATCAGTTGCCGCACAGAGTAAGCCTCCTTCGCACAGCCCGGAGAATAGCCCGCGGCAGTATAGTGGAAATCTTGGTTCCTGTCTTGGTCGATAAGTGGAGCGACCTGCCCCGTTAACTCCTGCGTTGACCCTCACGAGACGCTCCGTATAAGATGCGGCCTCTTATGACGACCTATCGCGATTCAGGTGTGGATATCGATGCAGGCGACGAGTTTGTCGATCGCATCAAGCCGCTTGTCCGTTCGACCTTTCGTCCGGAAGTGCTCACGGATCTTGGCGGATTCGGCGGGCTGTTCCGCCTCCAGGCCAAGAAGTATGAAGACCCGGTGCTGGTGTCCGGCACCGACGGAGTCGGCACGAAGCTGCGCGTGGCTTTTCTCATGGACCGGCACGATACGATCGGCATTGATCTCGTGGCGATGTGCGTGAACGACATTGCTGTCAGCGGCGCGGAGCCGCTGTTCTTTCTCGACTACTTCGCCACGGGCAAGTTGTCCGTCCCCAAAGCTCAGGAAGTCTTGAAGGGGATTGCTGAAGGCTGCCGCCAGGCCGGCTGCGCGCTTATCGGCGGCGAAACGGCCGAGATGCCGTCGATGTACGGGAACGGGGAGTATGACCTTGCCGGGTTTGCCGTGGGCGTGGTGGACCGGCCGAAGATTATCGATGGCAAGTCGATTGTGCCGGGCGATGTCATTGTCGGACTGGCGTCATCCGGGCTGCACAGCAACGGCTATTCGCTGGCCAGGCGGGTCTTGCTCGAACAGGCCAAGATGACCGTGGCCAGCCGCGTACCTGAACTGGCAACGACGGTCGGTGAGGCCTTGTTGGTGCCGACCAGAATTTATGCCAAACAGATTCTGGATCTCATCCAGCATCATCCCATCAAGGGCATCGCGCATATTACCGGCGGCGGGATTACGGAAAACCTGCCGCGCGTTTTCCCCGCCGGTGTACGGGCGCGGATTCATCGGGATCGCTGGGCCGTGCCGCCGATTTGCTCGCTGATTAGCCGGCTGGGTTCCGTCGCGCGCGATGAAATGTATCGGGTGTTCAACATGGGGATCGGATTGATCCTCGTGGTACCCGCCGCCGAGGCCGACGCCGTCATTGCGCGGGCCAAGACGCTGGGCGATCACGGCTACGTGATCGGCGAGATCGTCGCAGGCACCGAGGCAGACCCCCAGGTGGAGTATGCCGGGTAAGCGAAGCGCGCCACTGCGAGTCGCGGTGCTGGCCTCAGGACGCGGGTCCAATCTCCAAGCCATCATCGATGGGATCGAAGCCAGCCAGGTTCATGCGACCATCGTCGCCGTCATCAGCAATAAAAAAGACGCCGTGGCGCTTGAACGGGCCAGGAAACACGGACTGAAAGATCTGTTCGTCGATCCCAAGCCGTTCGCCGGCCAGCCCGACAGCCGTGAAGCCTATGACCGGGCGCTTCTGGCCATCTTGCAGCAGCATGACGTTGAATTGGTCTTGCTTGCCGGGTACATGAAAATTGTCACCGCAGTCCTGGTGAACGCCTACGCCAATCGCATGATGAACATCCATCCGTCGCTCCTGCCGTCGTTTCCCGGCTTGGATGTGCAGAAGAAAGCGATTGAGTGGGGCTGCAAGCTGGCGGGCTGCACCGTGCATTTCGTGACTGAAGGCGTCGATGAAGGGCCGATCATCCTCCAGGCCGCCGTGCCGATTCTGGATAACGATTCGCCTGAGGCCTTGGCCGCGCGGATTCTGGTGCAGGAACACAAGCTCTATCCCAGAGCCGTGCAGCTCTTTGCCGAAGGCCGCTTGCGCGTCGAGGGGCGCCGGGTGTTCGTTGAACAAGGGCAGCCGGTCGGGGAGGCCGCCATCGGCCCGTTGTAAAAAATCTCGTGAAATCCATCATCCGCAAGTGAACTTCCTCTAGAGACTGAGGAACCGGTTGTGTATAATCCGGCAGCGAGAGGATTGCGAGCCACACGTCCTCCCCGTTCTTCTACCGCAGCATTGAGTGTGCGCGCTCATGCGCAACGAACCCTGCGGGATCCACGGCTCGCATCTTCAGTTCCGCCAGGTGGGGGGCTAGCTCAGTTGGGAGAGCACTACGTTCGCAACGTAGGGGTCGGGGGTTCAACTCCCCTGCCCTCCACCAAACTTCACTACAGCTTCGGTCGGCAGTGACTCCGTAATCCTCGCTCTTGCTACTCTCCCCTTTGATCCTGTCATAGTCGGGTGTTTCCCCTTATCCGTGCGGTAGCGGTTGCACGGCCAAGTCGGCCCAAGTCTCAGCGAGGGATCGAAAGAGAGATTGGTATGCTGATCCGCATAGGATGCTGCGATAAATAGCCCCACCTTCGCCACTCATTGAAATGGTAATGGTCATGGCGTATTGTTCACAAATAGTAGTGGCGTGTTATACGGACGGACACCGGTGAATCCGGCTCTTATGTGGATCCGCCTAAACATTAGCAGGCGCCAAGCAACGCCACATGCCGAATCAGTAGCTTTAGAATGTTCTGCTTCCCAGAATTACAGGCATGCCCCATACGCTAGAAATAAAATATGGCCTGACCGCGCAAGAATTGCTCGATGCAATCGACAAACGATTTCGCTTGAAGGTTGCGTTAGAGGGTGCTGTGGCCGAAGTTCATTTTGAAAGGAAACTCCGCATTGCAAGCCGGGAAGGCTGGTTAACCAGCTACGAAAGCCATGATGTAGACGGAATGCATGACTTTACCGTTGTCACGCTTTCTGGCGCGATCATTCGAGTCGAGGTCAAGACCATACGCAATGGTCAGAAGCCACAGGTTGAGCTACAAAAGACTCGCGCCGCCAAAGGCGACCCCAGCAGCCGCTATTACGAGCGCAACCACTTCGATGTTGTCGCTGTTTGTGTTGGCCGATTCACAAGTGATTGGAGTCAATTTCGATATGTGCTGGTGCGAGACCTGCCGATCCACCGTAGTCATCCAAACAAGCTTCAGGTTATGCACCCTATCCCTGAAGGAGAAGAAACAAGACCGCGTTGGTTCTCACGCTTTCAGGATGTGATTGATGCATATGCAGTCTGAGCCAATCTACAAGACAGATCTTGGCGCATTGTTTTGTGCTGATAGCTTGGAGTTCATGAGGCACCTGCCCGATAACTCCACTGACTTGGTCGTTACCAGCCCGCCTTACGCTCTGCATTTCAAAAAGGAGTATGGAAATGCCAATCAGAAAGATTACGTTGCTTGGCTTCTCCCCTTTGCGAAAGAAATCAAGCGAATCATAAAACCAACGGGCTCTTTTGTTTTGAATCTCGGCGGCGCTTGGCAGCCTGGTTCGCCGATTCGTAGCTTGTATCACTATCGAACGTTGCTCGCTTTAATTGACGAGGTTGGGTTTGATTTGGCTCAGGAGTTTTTCTGGTTCAACCCAGCAAAAATGCCAGCGCCAGCGGAGTGGGTAAATGTCAGGCGCATTCGAGTTAAAGATAGTGTTGAGTATATTTTCTGGCTTGTTAAGGACCCGATGGCAAAGGCCGACAACAGGAGAGTTCTAAAGCCTTATAGCGAGGATATGAAGCGGCTTATCAAACGGGGGGTGAAGCAGACCGTGCGTCCCAGCGGCCATGTGATAACCGATACCTTTGCCAGTGATAAAGGTGGTTCTATCCCATCCAATCTGATTCAGTGCGGCAATAACGAATCAAATAGTTCTTATATTAAAAATAGCAAGCAAGCTGGCAGCAAGGTACACCCGGCTCGCTTTCCCGCAGAGTTGCCACGATTTTTCATTGAATTTCTTACGAGACCTGGGGATTCCGTGCTCGACCCCTTTGCCGGAAGCAATACAACCGGGTACGTAGCTGAAAGCCTAAAGCGCAAATGGACTGGAATAGAGATTAGAAGTGATTATGCTGTGGAAAGCAGATTGCGCTTTGAAGAATCCCCAGAAAGTGAATCCGCAAAGAAAGAGCAGTCACTTCTCCTATTTGATTTAATTCGCCAAGTGGGGCATTGAGGAGGCGAAGAAATGAAAGATAGTACCAAATACGTGAAGATCGTTGAGTGGTCGGAAGAGGATCAGTGTTACGTCGGCAGTGCTCCCGGTTTGATATATGGAGGCTGCCATGGAAGTGATGAAAAAGAGGTTTTCAACGAGCTTTGCCAGGTGGTTGAGGAAGCGATTGAATTGAGCACGCGAACGCCGTCTATCGCAGTGGTGGGCTGAGTACATGAAGGGCCAGGTGCTCGCGTTGTGCTCCCTTCGAGAGCGGCACGTCGAATGCCAAAAATTGCATGGGGGCATCGTCTGGGTCGAGTCCGTGGAGCAGCTGCAGCGCGGAGGCCAGATGAACGGCATCCGCTCCTAGTAAAGCGTGACGTTCCGCAAGACGTCCAGCCTGTTTCAATACGTCATCCCTTGTCTCGATGACGGCAATCCGTTCCCAGTCTTCCAGGAACTGAGTCAACGCCCTGCGAAAATCTCTGAGGATAGGCGATGTTCGCGATGGGCTCGTGCCAGAGTGGCTCGGGCTTCTGGATAGGCCAGCAGCGAGGTGGCGATGGCGTCCGCATCGCGAATGGCTTGGGCGACTTCTGCGGAGTGTCGTTTTTCGACGTACAGCTTGATGAGCCCGCTCGTGTCGAGATAGAGAATCATCGCCGGTCTTCAAGCAGAAGCGCGGACAAGGTCTTTTTGCCTTTGAGGCGTCTGGCCGGTGAGATGCCCAGGGGTTTGCCTCCACTCCACCGAAGGGCGCCAGTATTCACCAGAGCGTGGAGATGGGCGGCGACTTGTGGGGGGCGCGGGGCGACTCCTGTGACCAGGGCAATGACATGGCCTATCTCGGTCACCTGAATGGTTTGCCCCGATTTGGCTCGCTTGAGATATTGACTCAGACGATTCTTTAGATCTCTCACTCCCACTTGGATCATCGTAGCACTCCCTCTATAGGTGGCTACATTCTAGTCGGTATGTGGCCACATGTCAGTGCGGTCGCGACTACTGAATCGTCAGCGTCAAGGCTCCGTCCATGATGAACTGAATTTCCAGACCGTCTGATACTGGGTATAGCGCAACCGGTTTCAATGTAGTCACGGCGCAGTCAAACATGATTCCCGGAGCTAGCGCGCGGGTCAGGTTCCGCTCAATGCCGGTTCGAAGCGCATGGATGCGGTCGCGAAGGTCGAGTCGTGTGTTGGGCAGGAGCTGCGAGCGGATCTTGTCGTGCATCAGCTGGTTTGTCGCCTTGACCAATAGGTTGCTGGTGTCGATTGCGAAGTCGAATCGATGGAATACTATGGCCTGTCCGTCGTCGGTCAAGACTGGTTGCCCTTGCAGATACAAATCTCCATTCACTCCCCCGGAGACGCCGATTGCGCTGATGAGGCGGTCGTGGCTGCCATAGACTTGCATCTTGGTGATTCGAATATCGGACCCGAGGGGCAAGCTGATCGTTTCACCGATGAGCTCCCGTCCCAGGAGGGCGCTCAGTTCATTGTAGGGGATTAGCATTGGGACCACGAGGTGGAACCCATTGCTGTCCAGCGGCCCTGTGGCAAGGGGAGGGAGCGGACGTTCGTTCACAATCGGTTTGGGGCCGACGATGATCGAAGGAGTGAAAATCATGCTGACGCTGGTATGCACGAGACGATTGCCGTCGACCGTCAGGGTTCCAGCGCGAGGCTGAGAGGGGCGAGGTGTCAGCCAGGTTCCAGGCTGGATCTCAATCGGTGCTTGCAGCGCTGACCAGATGAGGGCTGCGCGCCGTTCGGTCTCCACCTGCGCGAGGACGACATGGTCGATGGCCGCGGCGAGCGGAGGAAAGTGCTCGTTGAGAAATTCTGCCACCAAGCTGGTGGCATCGATCTCAAGCGGAGCGAGCCGGCAAGGTGTCTCGAATATCGGTTCGCTGAAGCGGGTTTGTGTGTGCAGGCCCCAATCGTCTTTCCAGTAGAGGGCAGAGTCGGCATGGACGCGCAATCGTTGCGGCCAGTCCGCGCCATATCCGCATGCCCCGATAGAGGCGCGATCGTGGTCGTCCGTCATGCGGACCTGCAAGCGATAGCGCACGTCTGGAAACGTCGTTCTGACCCGATTCCCTTCCGACTCGAATGTTTGTGGGCCTCGCCAGAGATAGTACTGATAGCCGAAGGACTTGCCGCCGAGCTGGGTCTTTGCCGGAATCCATTCTCCCTCATGGTAGTGATGGACGTCGACGGATGCGGCGATGGCCCGATCTACATGTGCCAGCGAGGCATCGACCGTCAGATGCACTGCCGATGGGGGAATGTCCGGCGCTGGCGGCGGTGGCAGGAGTGTATCGGTCGGTTTGGGAATCGTGAGGTTCGAGGCCGCCAGTGCCAGCGGTGTGTTGAGCAACGACAGGAGGCCAATCGCGCTCAACAAGAATATCCAAGCAAGCCGTGCAGGCGGAGGAGCTGCGTATCGGTTATACATAAAGCGATCCACAGGTTGGCGATCTCATGAGAGGTGTTCATCCGGCGGCGCGCACGATAGCAAACTTCAGAGGGGGGAGCAAACATCGCGCTATTGTTATGGATACGTGCCTCCGCAATAATCCCGATGCGTGGCGTCTGCTGAGTCGAACGATTCTTTGCCAGCGGGTTCTGCCCAAGCGTGCCAGCCCATTGACAATATCGACACCGAACGAGTAAGCGTTACCATTCGTCTAGGTGCATCGGCGCGATGCCTGCTGTGTGGGCGGATTCATTTTTTTATATTTCGGGATGATAAGGAGAGAACGGCCATGATGAAATGCGCGAGTCTATTATTTGTTGCAGTGTTGCTCGCCCCGGTTGCGGTGATGGCGGAAGGCAGCGGCGCTGGAGTGTCCGATGTCAACATGGAGATTCTGAAAGAGAAGCTCAAGGCCGACAAGAAACTGCTGATCGCCGGGAATATGGATCTCACCGAAGCGGAGGCCAAACAGTTTTGGCCCATCTATGAGTCCTATCAAGCGGAGCTGAAGGGCCTGAACGACCGTCTCGGCCGTACGATTCTGATGTATGCGCAGGGATATGAAGAGGGGAAGGGGCATATCACCGAAGACATGGCCAAGCAGCTCTTGAGCGAGTACCTGGCCGTCGAGGACACGGAAACCAAATTGCGGCGCACGTACGCGGATAAAGTCGGACAGGTGCTGCCGGCGACAAAAACCGCGCGGTATCTGCAAATGGAAAGCAAGATCCGCGCGCTGTTGCGGTTCGAGCTGGCGCAGCAAATCCCTCTCGTCTACTAAGCCCGAGGGCGTTGCGGCGGTCTCGCGTCAGCGGCGGCGGAATGCGTCCATGCCTTTCACGACATCCGACAGGAGTTTGTCGGCTTGTTTGGCATGGACCCGCTTTCGGTAGAGCCGGTAGACGATGGTGAAGAGCAGCCCCACGATGGCGGACATTAAGAGTTGCCAGGCAATGTCGCTCATATGATCGACCATAGCGGAATTATGGGTAGCTGGACAAGAGGTGCCTTGCTTGTCTCGATCTCATCTGTGGCCGCAAACAAGGTATATAATCCGGCTCGCGCGATCGCTCGCCGGTAGAGACGGCATCGCTCCTGTGTCTCGGTCTTGCGACGTGTGAACCGGACGGTCTTATTCTGATGGAAGACCGATGGATGTCTCCGAATTAATCGCGTGCCCCGATTGCGATTGTCTTCAGCGGCGCGTGCCTTTGCCGCTGGGAGGCGAGGCCCGGTGCAGCCGGTGCGAGGCCGTGCTCTATCGCTCGTGCCGAAACGGCATGCAGCATACCCTGGCCTATGCGGTGGCCGGGTTGTTTCTGTTTCTGATCGCGAATGTCTATCCCATTGCAGGCATTGAAATGCAGGGCCATCGACAGGCGGCAAGCCTGTACGACGCGGTCTCGGTGCTGTGGCAGGAAGGGCATGCCGAGGTTGCGGTGCTGGTTGGCCTGACCACGATCGTTTCGCCGAGCATTCAAATTGGGCTGGTGCTGTTTCTCCTGGTTCCGCTTCACTTCAACTATCTGATTCAGGGGGCAGTGCCGGTCTTGCGGATCTTGGAGACCGTGCGCCCCTGGAGCATGATGGAAGTCTTTTTCCTCGGCATCGTCGTCTCGCTCTTCAAGCTGGAGCAACTGGCGCAGGTGGAAATCGGGGTCGCGCTGTGGGCGTTCGCCGCGATGGTCCCGATCCTGATCGTCGGCGGGATGACGTTCGACCCGGATGAGATTTGGGAGAAAGTGCGGGCGCTGTCATGAGCCCCGGCAGCATGACGGCCGCGCAACTGGGTTTCTACGGGTGTCTGATTTGCCATCGCGTGACGGAGTCTGTGCCCGGTGCGACCGGCGCGCGGTGCAGCCGGTGTGGGGCGCGGCTGCATTGGCGGAAGCCGAACAGCATCAGCCGGACCTGGGCCTTGTTGCTGACCGGATACCTATTGTACATTCCAGCCAATATTCTGCCGGTGATGCATACCGACTCGTTGTTCTCTGCTCAGTCCGATACGATCATGAGCGGGATCGTCTATCTCTGGGTCTCCGGTTCATGGGCGCTCGCCGGCATCGTGCTCATCGCCAGTATTTTTGTGCCTGCCGCCAAGCTGGCTATTCTGACGTTTCTGGTGTTGTCGGTGCAGCGCCGGTCGACCTGGGATCCGCTCGACCGGACCAAGATGTATCGCGTGGTGGAGTTCATCGGCCGGTGGTCAATGTTGGATATTTTTGTGGTGACGATTTCAGTGGCGCTGGTCCAGATGCATTCGTTTGCGACGGTCAGCGTCGGACTGGGAGCGGTCGCCTTTGGCGCCGTCGTGGTCTTGACCATGTTTGCGGCGAAGCAGTTCGATCCGCGGCTGATCTGGGATGCGCAAGCCGAGGCCTATCCTTTGCGAGACCATGCTGATGGACATTCGTAATCTTCCGGAGGTTCAACCCCAGCGCACCTGGGGATGGTCCGCGCGACTCGTCTGGATCGTGCCGATCCTTGCGGCCGCTGTCGCCGGCTGGCTCATGATCAAAAGCATCATGGAGAAGGGGCCCACGATCACCATCACGTTCAAGACGGCTGAAGGGCTTGAAGCGCGCAAGACGAAGGTCACCTACAAGAGCGTGGACATTGGACTGGTGAAAACCATCGAGGTCAGCGACGATCTCAGCAAGGTGATCGTCACGGTCGAATTAGAGAAGAGCATGACGCCGTATTTGGTCGACGACACGAGGTTTTGGGTCGTGCGACCGCGCGTCGCCGGGGGGCAGGTCTCGGGCCTCATGACCTTGTTTTCAGGTTCGCATATTGGCGTCGACATCGGGCATTCCACCACCCCGCGGCAGGATTTTGAGGGATTGGAGGTTGCGCCCCTGGTGACGGGAGACGTGCCCGGCAGGCAGTTTGTGCTTCGCGCTGAAACGCTGGGGTCGTTGGAAGTCGGGTCTCCCGTGTTTTTCCGGCAAGAAGAAGTGGGAAAAGTGATCGCGCATGCCGTGGATGAGGACGGGCAAGGGGTCACGTTCAAGATTTTTGTCGACAAGCCCTATGATCGGTATGTCACGGCGGACACTCGGTTTTGGAATGTCAGCGGGGTCGATGTCTCGCTTGATGCCACGGGGGTGAAAGTCGATATGCAATCGCTCGTGTCGATTTTGATCGGCGGGGTGACATTTGAAATGCCGCCTGGAGCCGAATCGGACCAGCCCGCGGCGGAGGGGCAGGAGTTTCGCCTGGCGGCTACGCGGGAAGAAGCGATGAAGCACAAGGATTTGATCGTGGAGCGCTTCGTGATGTATTTCCCGCATTCCCTGCGCGGGTTGACCGTCGGGGCTCCGGTGGACTTTCGAGGGATCGTCGTCGGAGAAGTCAAATCCATGAATGTGGAAACGGATGAGTCGAATACCGTCTTCCGGTTTCCCGTCGAGGTGGAGCTTTATCCCAGCCGCTTGGTGGCGATGATGAAGCATGCCTCGCCCGATTTCCTGGAGAGCGACCAGCAGCGTCTGCGCACGCGCTGGGATCAAGTTGTGGCGAATGGATTTCGAGCGCAATTGGGCGTCGGGAGTCTGCTGACGGGGCAATTATACGTGGCCTTGGACTTTTTCCCTGGGGCCGCGCCCGCGAAGATGGACTGGACGCACGATCCGCCGGCGATCCCAACGGCGCCAGGCCTCACCGAAGAGATTCAGAAACTGGTGGTGCATTTGTCGAAGGCGCTTCGCACGTTCCCGCTTGAAGAGATTGGGACGGATTTCCGGACCGCGCTCCGGGCCTTGACCAAGACGCTTGAAAAGGGCGACAAGTTTATTGAGCGTTTCCAAGATGACGTGACCCCGGAGATTAAACAGACGCTCGACGACTTGCGCCATACGTTGAAAGTGGCTGAACGCACGCTCGAAGACGGATCGCCGACACAGGTGGAGTTGCAGAACACCCTGAGGGAGTTGGGACGGACCGCGGAGTCCCTCCGGCTGTTGTCGGACTATCTTGAGCGGCATCCGGAGGCGCTGCTGCGTGGCAAGAAAGAAGGTGCGCAATGACGCGGCGGATCGTGCGCGCGGCGATGGTGGCGGCTATCGCTGGGCTGGCGAGCGGGTGTCTGTCTTCGCCGCCGACGCACTTTTATACGTTAAGCGCGGAGGCCCCAGCGGGGCGCGAGGCCGCAGGAGCGCCTGGCTATCGGATCGCGATCGATCCGGTCGCGATCTCGGAGGTCGTCGACCGCCCGCAATTTGTCGTGCGATCCGGGCCGAATACCGTGTCGTTTATCGAGGAACATCGATGGGCGGAGTCTTTGAAACGAGAGATTCCTCGCGTCCTTGCGGAGAACCTGGGGCGGCTTCTGGGAACCGAAGAGGTCTGGGTCTATCCTCAGCACAGAATCGGCTCCGCCGGCTATCGGCTGGTTGTGGATTTTCCCCGGTTTGAAACGAACAACGAAAAAGATGTGTCGCTGGAAGCGTTCTGGACAATCAAGCGCGCCTTGCCGGATGGCTCCGACCAGAGAAAACAGGGGCGTTCGAGCATCCATCTTCCTGTCGCAGGAGAAGGCTACCGGGCGATTGCGTCGGCCTATAGCCGCGCGCTTGCGGTCGTGAGCGAAGAGATTGCCGCGGCGATTCGCTCGATGGAGGAGCGTACTCCGTAATTCCGTGTTGCCGAGGGGATGAGGCCGCGCTCTAGCAACTGACGAGAAGGAGTCGGGCATGACGGAAGAATGGGGCGCGGTGCTGGTCGTTGACGACGATGCCGAGATGCGCGAACTGGTGTTCGACGTGCTCAAGGACCGCGGGCATCAGATTTCGACGGCGGGAAGCGGGCAGGAGGCGCTGAAACTCCTGGCCGAGGAAGACTTTGCCGTGGTGCTGACCGATTTGCGCATGAAGGGGATGCTCGGCACGGAATTGCTCCTGGAGATCAAGCGGCTGTACCCCGACATCGGCGTCATCCTCATGACCGCGTTCGGGTCCGTCGAAACGGCGGTTGAGGCGATGAAGCGAGGCGCGAGCGATTACCTGACGAAGCCGGTGAAGACCGAGGAAATTATTCGAGTCGTCGAGCGCGCGGTGCGCGAATCGGCGCTGCGCCGCGAAGTGAGCCGGCTGAGGAAAGAAGTGCATAAGGAATACAGCTTTCATCACATTCTTGGGAAGAGCAAAGCGATTCAAGCGGTCTTCGATTTGATCCGCCGCGTCGCGGACAGCCCCACCAATGTGTTGATTACCGGCGAAAGCGGAACGGGAAAGGAATTGGTGGCGAAGGCCATCCACTACAATAGCGATCGCAAGGATGCGCCGTTCGTGCCGGTCAATTGCGCCGCGATTCCCGAGCAGCTCCTGGAAAGCGAGTTGTTCGGCCATATGCGCGGGGCCTTCACCGACGCCAAGTCGGATAAGCGCGGCCTGTTCGAAGAAGCGCAGAAGGGCACGTTGTTTCTCGATGAGATCAGCGAATTGCCGATCATGCTGCAAGCCAAACTCCTGCGCGCCATTCAAGAAAAGGAAATCCGGCGGGTCGGCGCCAATAAGCCGATCGCCGTCGATGTGCGGATCATCGCCGCCACGAATTTGCATCTTGCGGAAGAGGTGAAGGCGAAGCGGTTTCGCGATGATTTGTTCTACCGGCTCAATGTGATTGAAGTGGTGCTGCCGCCGTTGCGGGATCGCCGGGAGGACATTCCTATTCTCGTGGAAACGTTTTTAAAGAAATGCGCCGAAGCCCGGAACAAGGAAGTCAAAGGCGCCAGCGAGTCGGCCCTGGCGATGCTGATGGACTACAACTGGCCGGGCAATGTCCGTGAGTTGGAGAATGTCGTCGAGCGGGCGGTGACGCTCAATCGCGGCGAGAAGATCGCTCCGGACGATCTGCCTCCGGCGGTACAGGGCGCTCGCGGAGACCGGCGGGTGCTCGACGAAGCGGCGGAGAGGATGCTGCCGCTGCAGGAAATCGAGCGAGAGTACATCAAGAAGATTCTCGACAAGACCGGCGGGAATAAATATCAGGCCGCGCAGGCCTTGGGCATCGACCGGAAAACGCTCTATCGCAAGCTCGGCGAGATTGAAGAAGCGAAGACGCACGAGTAGACTATCGTTCACCATGCACGCCGGTCCAAGGCCTTCGTGAATCCGCCAGCTGAAACCGCCACCCGCTTGGGGGCTGGGCTTGTCGCCCTGCTCGCTCTATCGATCTTTGTTTTTGATCTTCTGACGCCGCTGGGCTGGGCCGACTGGCTCTTGTATTTCATCCCGCTCGTGCTCACCCTGCAATCCCCGCGCGACCGCGATGCCTACAACTTTGCCGCGGTGGCGACGGTGCTGACAGCGCTGGGCGGGTATTTTTCGCCTGGCGATGTTCATCCGGCCATGGCGGTGATGAATCGGGTGCTTGGCCTGGCGGTGATGTGGGGTCTCACTTGGATGATGGTTCGGCAGAAGCAGTCGCGCAGTCAGCTCGTCGGTGCCCGGGCGGCGCAAGCGCAGGCAGAGGCTGGACGGGAAGCGGCCGTGGCGGCGCGCGAACTGGCTGAAGCCAGCGCGACCGGCGCCATGCACCGCGAGTCGCAAGTTGCGCGCGACTTGCTGCTGAGCAGTCTTCGGCTGGACGGGATTGTCCAATCCGCCATGGATGCCATCATCACCAGCGATGACCGGATGCAGATCCTGCTCTTCAACGAGGCGGCCGAGCGGATGTTTCATTGTACGGCCCGCGACGCGATCGGTTGCTCGATGGACAGATTCCTGCCCGCACGGTTTAGGGAAGCGCATCGGCATCATGTGGAGAAGTTCGGGCGATCCCATGTGACCAGCCGGAAGATGGGGCAGCTCGGGACCGTCGTGGGGCTGCGCGGGAACGGCGAGGAATTTCCGGTCGAAGCGGCGATTTCCCATATCGTGGTTGAAGGCACCACGTTTTATACCGTGATTCTGCGAGACATTACGGAGCGGCTGCGCGCGGAAGCGCATCTGCGGGGAATCGAAGAGCGGTCCCGGCTGGCTCTTGAAGCCGGTCAGCTTGGAGCCTGGGAATACGATGTGACGGCCGATGTAGTGCAGCTGGATGCCCGCGCCCAGGCGCTCCATCGTTGCGCGACCGGTGTTTCGCTGGGCGCCATGATGGCGTCCGTGGATCCCGGCGACTTGCACGCGTTGCAAGAACTGATGTCGCCGACGCACCGGCCCGATACGCCTGATGCGCGGTTTACGTCGGAGTGCCGGATGCGGTATCCCGACGGGGAAGTGCGGTGGATGGTGGTGCGGGCGCAGGCGTTTTTTGAAGGAACGGGTGCCGGTCTTCGGGTGACGCGGGTGGTCGGGACCACGCAGGATGTGACGGCGCGTAAACGCGTGGAGCATTTGATCCGGCAAAGCGAAGAGCGGTATCGGCGCCTGGTCGCGGTCTCGCCCTACGGCATTCTGGTGATGCGGGCCGAGCGGGTTATTTTTGCGAACGATCAGGCGCTGAAACTGTTTGGCGCGGTGAAGGCCGAGGAGATCGTCGGGCGGTCTCCCTTCGATCTTTTTCATCAGGATTCTCATGCAGCCATGCGGGAGCGGGCGGGTGAATTGCTTGGCGGGAGCCAGGTCGTTCCGATGGTTGAGGAGCAGATCCTCAGGCGAGATGGCCTGCCGATGGATGTCGAGGTCAGCTCGGCGGGGTTTTCCGACGAAGAAGGTCCGGCGATGCTGGTGATGCTGCGCGATATCAGCGAACGGAAACGGTTGCAGGACCGGTTGCGCAAGACGGAACGCATTGCGGAGCTCGGGACGGTTGCCTCCGGGATGGCGCATGAGATCGGCACGCCGATGAACGTTATTCTGGGCCGCGCGGAATATCTGATGGACCGCGTGACGGATGAGACGGTGAAGCGGGGGCTGCAAACGATTGTGGCGCAGGTCGAGCGTATTACGCGGGTCATGAATCAGCTTCTGGCGGTTGCCAGGCGCAAGCCGCCTGAGCGTGGCTCGCTGGCGTTGCGGGAAGTCATTGAAAGCAGCGTCGAGATGTTCCAGGAGCGGCTGGCGAAAAACCGGGTGCAGGTCGAGATGCAGTTGGAGGAGGCTTGTCCCAAAGTGCAGGCCGATGCCGACCAGATGAACCAGGTGCTCATCAATCTCATCATGAATGCCGTTCATGCGATGCCGGATGGTGGGCAATTGCGTATCGGGATGGCGCAGGCGGACAGCATGGTGAAGCTCACGGTGGCGGATACGGGCAGTGGGATTCCTCCGGAAGTGATCGCCAGGGTGTTCGACCCGTTCTTTACAACCAAAGAGTTTGGAAAGGGAACGGGGCTTGGCCTTACGGTGGTGAAAGGCATTATCGAAGAGCATCACGGTTCGATCTCGGCGGAAAGTCTGGAGGGGCAGGGGACGACGTTTACAATTCTGCTCCCGAAGGGCGGATAGGGCTTGCGGTGTGTGTCTTGTCTCGACTGGGGCGTCTTGCAACAGTCGGGCATTTAGATGTTGGGGTGTTTCTCTTCAGCCTGCGGTTTCTGGCGCGGGCGTTCATCGCGGATTCCCAATAAAATAGCCAGCATTGCAAGGCACGATGA
Organism: Nitrospira sp.; assembly: GCA_020846195.1. Taxonomy (GTDB): domain Bacteria; phylum Nitrospirota; class Nitrospiria; order Nitrospirales; family Nitrospiraceae; genus Nitrospira_D. The sequence goes on along the minus strand of JADLEJ010000007.1, from coordinate 121,952 downwards.
GCCGGCCGAATGGCATTGTCTTTGCGTTATCCCGATGCACACGAATTTATGAAGTGTTAGGAAGGGGGCGTTGTGATAGAGGGGAAGCCGGCGGTGCTGGTGGTCGACGATGACGGAGAGATGCGCAGTCTCCTCTGCGATAGTTTGTGGCGGGAAGGGTATGCGCTTCATGAAGCTGGGGACGGGGAAGCGGCCTTTCAGCTAGTTCTCAGTGCGGTGCCGAATTTGATTTTGACGGAGATTCGTTTTGACGCGGGCGGCGTGGACTATATCAACCGCCTGAGAGCCATCGCTCCGAGCTGCCCTATTGTCGTTATGACGGCGTTCGGCGATGAACAGGTCAGGATGAAAGTGCTGCGAGCCGGCGCGACGGCGTATTTCAGCAAACCGGTGCATCTGGCGGAGTTGAGGTCTTGTGTGAGGCAACTGATTAGGGAAGAGAATCGGAGTGGGCCTCAGCACGTTGCAGCGACAGAGGTGGCTCGGTAGCTTCCGTTCACAGATAGATGGAGTATAGAGATGGCCGGATCTCAGCCAGAGGTGTGTGTCGTTCCTTCCTTCAGCGATCCCATTCTTGCCGCGCGGGTCGAAGCGATTCGGCAGCTTGCGGGCGGGATCTCCGATCGTGTCGCGGTGATGGATCGCGAGTTCAATGTCGTGTATGCCAACTCGGCGGCCTGGGCAGGGCGCGTGTCCGATGAGTCCCGCTCGCATCCCGCGAAGTGCTATCAGGCGTTTGCGGATCGGACCGATCCCTGCGGCACCTGCCCGGCAACGAAAGTGTTTCAAACAACTGACGTCCAGTCTGTGTCGTGCGGCGTAGAAGGCGATGGAACCGCCTGTGGGATGCATCAGGCGTTTCCGCTCGTCGCCGGCGATGGGCAGGTCTCGTCTATGCTGGTGTTGTTTTCGTCTTCTTCTAAACCGGTTATTCGACCGGTATTTCAGGAGGCGGACGATCGTCCCTCGCCAATGGTGCGGGAGCATTTGGGCGATCTCATCGGCCGCAGCGCGGCCATGCAGCAGTTGTTCGACATGATTGCGCTGGTTGCGGAGAGCCAGGCGACCGTATTGATCCAGGGTGAAAGCGGCACCGGCAAGGAATTGGTCGCGAAGACCATTCACCGCCTCAGCGATCGCCGGGACAAACCGTTTGTCGTCGTGGATTGTGGATCGCTCCCGGAGACGCTGTTGGAGAGCGAGTTGTTCGGCCATATGAAGGGCTCGTTTACCGGCGCGACGGCGAATAAGCGGGGCCTATTCGAGGACGCGGACGGCGGCACAATTTTTCTCGACGAAATAGCCGATACGACGCCGACGTTTCAGGCCAAGCTGTTGCGCGTGCTGCAGGAAGGGGAAGTGAAACGGGTCGGAGGCAACCAGCCGGTTAAGGTCGATGTGCGGGTCGTGTCGGCGACGAACAAAGACCTCAACGAGTTAGTGAAGGTTAGGGCCTTCCGGCAGGATCTGTATTATCGATTGGCGGTCTTGCCGTTGGCGCTGCCCCCGCTTCGAGAGCGGCGAGAGGATATTCCTCTATTGGTCGAGCAGTTCATCGTCGTGTCGTGCCAGCGCCATCGGCAGCCGCCGAGAACGGTCTCGTCCGATGTGGTGCAGGCGCTCAGTGAGGCAGCGTGGCCGGGGAATGTTCGAGAATTGCAACATTACATTGAGCGGGCCGTTGTGACGACGACAGGTCCAGATCTGATGTGCGGCGATATCGTGGCGTTGGGAGCGAAGGCTCCTGAGGAAGGGCTGCGCACGGTAGTTCGGGATGCCGTTAGCCTCACGGAACGGACGCGCATCGTCGAGGCCTTGAGGAAGACTGGCGGGAACCGGCTTCGAGCCGCCAAGTTGCTGAAGATTAGCCGGGCAGGTCTCTACAATAAGCTGCGAGAGTACGGCCTCCAATAGCCCCTCTGTTAGTCTTTCCGTGCCCTCATTTGCCCCAACCGATCTCCCGTAGCTGTCCATCTAAATAGACAGTACAAGTGCATGAAAACTCTAGCATCGAATGGTTGCTGCGTATTTGCCTGTCTATGTCTGTGGAATCATGCCATTTGGATGAAATGCCTTGAGAAAACAGTGAACGATATCGGAGCCGCTCCAGGACTGATAAATCGAAAATATGCTGGGAGGACGGTGAGTTAGGCATAACGCTTGCGGATAGAAAGCTCCGCTGGTGAAGGTCTGGGTAATTTTGGACCGGCCTCCGAATGACCCTCTCCTTCGCAAGAAGGAACCTTCACCAGCTCTAACTCCCTCCAGTGGAGAGGCCGGGGAGCATCGGAGGCCGGTACTTTTATCGCGCAGATAAAGTACCTGGAAGTATGTGGCGAGCATTCATTGTCGGTGTGTTTCAACAGTCCGCCCAGGGGGCGGTCATAACAGGGGGGAGGCCGCGATATGAGGGTTTTTCAACTTCAATCTCAGCGTCAACGGAGGCGTAGCCGCCTGTCGTTGATGCTGCACAGCGTGTTGCTGACAGGCAGCCTGGTGGCGACACCATGGCTGTTTGCAGCAGGACCCGCTGAGCCGCTGCACGACGGCCACGCGACTCCGGTCGCGATGCCGGGCTGGACGCAGCAGCTCAAGGGCCAGACCGTGGTGGAAAACGCCATGGAAGGTCGTGCTGGCAATGCCGAGAAGATGGAGATGCAGCACCATCGATTGATGGAGAAGCTGGGAGACCAGGCGAAGAAAGATGCGCAGGCTACTCCGACCTCCGGTGCGTTCAACGACATGTCGATGATGCACCAGTACATGGGGCAGGACGGCAGCAGCTTCCTGCTCATGTCGGATCCTGGCAAGGGCGAGCCGGTCCTGTCGTCTGGCGGCAAGTGTCCAGCCAATGCCCCGGTCAAGAAGTTTGACGTCTCGATGATCAACGTGGAAGTCTCGTTGAATCGCTGGCTCGACTTCTATCCAGGGTATATGTACGCCCACACCCACGACCTGGACAAGGTCCGCGCGGAAGAGGCCAAGAATAAAGAGGCCCGCGAGAAGGATGGGTTCGATCCGGGCGCAGTGACGACCGGAAACCAAGGCGATGCGATTCAGCCGTTAGTGCTCCGCGCCAACCAGGGCGACTGCGTCAAGATGACGCTGCGCAATCAGATGGAGGGCGAGGATGGCAGCTTAGTCATTCAGGCCTCCAGCATGATCGTGAGTGCCACAGGGAAGCCTGCGACAACCACGAACCCGGATACGGTTGTGTCGCCGGGCAAGACGCAGGAGTTCGAGTGGTATATCTATCCAAACATGCAGGAAGGTGTGCGGCAGTTCCATTCGTGGAGCCATGACCGCGAATTGACGGTGTTGGGCCTTTTCGGCGCCTTCATCGTTGAGCCGAAGGGCTCCAAGTACCTCGATCCGCTCGGCACGGGCGCCGCGCCCGAGACCGACAGCGGATGGCAGGTCATGATCGACAACGGGTCCGGGCCGGACTTCCGCGAATTCGTGCTGTTCTATCACGAAATCGGCGACGAAGCCTTCCGTCCGCTGAACAAGAAGGGCGACTTCTTGCCGCAGCGCGATCCGTTGACCGACGCCTATCGTCCGGGTGGCCGCGCGATCAACTATCGCAGCGAGCCGTTCGGCATCGATCAGATGCATTTGCAGCATGAGTATTTTGGGTTCGAGGACGAGTCGATGGCGTACAGCGCGTACACCTTCGGCGATCCTCCCACCACGGTGGCGCGCGGTTACATGGGTGACCCGGTCAAGTGGCGGGTGGTGCATGGTGGATCGGAAGTGTTTCACTCCCACCATCCCCATAGCGGAACCATCCGCTGGCAGCGCAGCCCTGGCACCGAACCCAACACCCTGTGGGCGATGGGTCAGGATGGTCCGGTGAAATATCCGGTCATTCGGACCAAGTCCGATCGGGTGGACGTGGAAGTCATCGGGCCGTCAGAAGCGCTCGACCTGGAGCCGGAGTGCGGCGGCGGTGGCTGTCAGCATCTGGCCGGCGAGTTCCTCTATCACTGCCACGTGGCGCATCATTACGTCGCGGGCATGTGGGGGTACGGCCGGTTCTACAACACGCTGCAAGTTGGCGCGGCGCATACCGACACGATGCCGGATATGCGTGAGTTGCCGGAGCGTGTGGGCCGCATGAAGCAGGGCGTCTCGTCGGACAAGCTGATCGGCACCACTGTCGATTGGTTCGGCAAGACCTTCCAGATCGTCGACAAGAGCCAGAAGACGAACTGGAAATCCGATCCGGTGGTGGTGAACATCAAGGATTGGGTCGAGATGTTCGTGCCAGCTCAAGGCCAGCCTGGCCATGCCAACGATGAGAAGGCCCAGATTATGGCCTACGATTCGACGGTGTGGGACTGGAAGTGGGACGGCAACATCGCCCGCGGCGAGCGGGAAAGCACCGCCGCAAATCCGAAGTATCCATGGGCAGCCAAGTGGGATGACAGCACCAGACCGGCTATTCTCTTCGACCCGACCACGGGCAAGATGGCCTGGCCGCTGTTCAAGCCGCACTTCGGCAAGCGTGTGCCGTTCTCCGCGAACCACAGTGGCGCCCCCTGGCTGGAGCCGATCCACCAGGATGCCAATGGCGAGCGGACCTCCGAGCCAGCCATTCCCGGCGAACAGGGACGTTGGAGTCTCTGCCCGGTGAATGCGAACCGGAAGTTCTACAACATTCACTTTGTCCGCATGCCGATCACCCTTGCCAAAAAGCAGGGGAAAGAGCCGGCCATGGTGGATAAAGACGGTCTGATCTACTTGCTCCATGAAGAAGAGCGGTTGACCAGAGCGAACGACGATCTCAAGCTCCCGGCGGTCATTCGCGCCAACGTGTATGACTGCGTGGACTTGGTGCTCACCAGCGAGTGGGACGACGACGACTACACGAATTTCCAGTCGTCCAAGATCAACATCCATCCTCACTTCTTCCAGTTCGACACAGGGAACTCGGACGGAGTCATTTCCGGGATGGAGTACGAAATGTCCGTGCGCCCCTTCACGATGTGGGGGAAGAAGACCAAGCACGGCTTGCCCGCTCCGATGGTCGCCAAGATCGTCGGCGGAGCCAAGGCCGGAGCCTCTTCCATCAAGATCGAGATGGCGCCGGGTGCCTCGAAGTTCCATGTGAACACCGAATTGATGGTGGGCATGGATTGTTTGGAGAAGGGCAACGATGCCACGGCGTCACTGCCGCGGGATAAGAGCTGCTCCGAAGTCGCCCGGATCAAGGAGATCAAGGGCGATCAGGTGACCTTCTTCAAGCCGTTGAAGAACAACCACCCGGCGAACGACCTGGTGTCGCCGGAGTTCGTGCGGTATCGGTGGTGGGTGGACGTGGATATGGGGACCGTGTTCTGGCATGACCACGCGTTCGGTGCGACGACCTGGCCGCATGGCGGGTTTGGCGTGACGATCGTGGAGCCGTTCGGGTCCACCTATCACGATCCGAAGAATGGCAAGCTGGTATGGAGCGGTCCGATCGCGGACATCCATAGCAATGAGCCGATCGGTGCCGGTGTCAGCGGCAGCTTCCGTGAGTTGATGGTCTCCATCCACGACACGGTGCCGCACACGGTCAACGTCATCGAAGCCGGCAATCCTCCGGGACAGCCGATCGAAGTGGCGTTGGAAGCAGGGAAGACGGTGTCGTTCCAGATGCCCGATAAGATCTTGAACGCGCCGAACAAGTACATCAACGGCGGTACGCATACGACCGGCAGCGGTTTCAACTTCCGCGCGGCTCCGTTTGCGCAGCGCTTGTCGAACAATCCGGATACGTCGAAGCTGTTCAGCAGCGCGATCCATGGGGATCCGGGCACCCCGCTTCTGCGGGCGTACACGGGCGACACCATGGTGTTCCGTCTGTTGCATCAGCTGATGAACGAATCCCACGTCTGGACGATCGCCGGCCACACCTTCCTCACGGAACGGTATGCGGCGGATGCCAACCGGAAGAACTCGATTCACGTCGGGATCGCCGAGCGGTATGACCTCGTGACCAAGGCGGGCGGATTCCAGGGCATGCCGGGCGACTACATCCACTTCAACGGCAGAACGTCACACTTCGCCGAAGGCGGATGGGGTATCGTGCGCGTGCTCGACAAGGAAACCGCGGATCTGAAGCCGCTCCCCAAGGGGACCAATCCCCTCGGGATTCCAGCCACCCCCAGCTCGGTGTGCCCGGCCAATGCTCCGGTGAAGAGCTTCAACGTCGTGGCGTTGGATCGCCCGATGAAGCTTCATCCGAAGGCGCCGGATGCGATCGAGGTGGACTTCGAACGGAAGATCGAAATGACCATGCCGGAAGGCAAGATCTTCGCGTTGGAAGAGGAAGCCACGACAGTGGCCAGTGGATTGACTCCAAATCCGCTGACCTTGCGTGTCAACCTGGGCGATTGCATCAAGGTGAGTCTGAAGAACAAGATGAAGGCGAGCCGGGCGTCGTTCTTTGCGCCTGGATTGGCCTTCGATCCGAAGGATAGCCAGGGCTTGAATGTCGGCAACAACGCCGGCGATCAGACCGTGGCTCCGGGCGAGGGCCGCATCTACACCTACTACGCGCATCCTTCCAATAAGGAAACGACGTCGCTGGTGTGGGATGGCGGCAACATCGTGGTCAATCCGCGCAACGGATTGTACGGTGCCATCGTCGTCGGTCCGCGCGGGTCGCAGTACCGCGATCCGGTGACCGGTGCGGATATCTCGCAGAAGAATGCCTGGCGTGCGGACGTCATCGTGGATGCCAGCTTGACCGAAAATGCCGGCAAGCGGAACTATCGCGATGTCGCCCTGTTCTTCCAGGATGAAGACAACATCATCGGAACCGCGTTCATGCCCTACGTGCAGAACGTCGCCGGTTTGACGTCGGTGAACTACCGCGCCGAACCGTACAAGTTCCGTGAAGAGCAAGGCTGCTCGCTCGGGAAGATTTTCCAGCCCTGTGCGGTGGACAAGCCCGAGGATCCCGTCACGCCTTTGATCGAGGCGCATGCGGGTGACGCCGTTCGCATCCATGTCATCGGTGCGAACAGCGAGCAGAACGGAATGTTCGGCGTCGAAGGCCATGAGTGGCCGATCGAGCCGTACATGCCGGGTGCCGACATGATCAGTGTCGTGGAGTATGCCGGATCGGAAGTGCTGGACGTGTTCCTCCGTGGCGGTGCGGGCGGCCCGTATCGTCAGGTGGGAGATTTCGTCTGGTCCAACGCCCGGCTGCCCTACACGCAGTCAGGACAGTGGGGCTACCTCCGTGTGTTGCCGGCAGGCGATTCACGGATCCAGCCGCTCGGCGCAGCCGGTATGGGCGCCAAGCAGGCGGAAGTGGAGCCCGCAGTGAAAGCCATTCCGACCGCAATGAAGTAAGCGGAGTGGGGATGGTGTAACACCTCGTGGGGGAGCTGCCAGTAACATGCGGCTCCCCCACGTGCGTTTTGAGGAGAAAGGTTGAGGCTGAGATCGCTGGCGAAATCCCTGTATACTGGAGAGCACTCAACCGCAGTCTTCACCTTAACCTCAATCTGCTGAAGGAGGCCGGAGAACGAACTATGAAAATCAAGATACAACTGATGACAGGGATACTGGCGCTGGCTCTGGGAAGTCCCGCTTTGGCGTATGAAGAAGTCACCGTGACAGAGGGCGGGACTATCACAGGGACCGTCAAGCTTGACGGCGCGGTGCCCAAGCCGAAGGGATATAACCTGACCACGCTACCTGACCCGTTCTATTGCGGACGTATTTCAGACGGGCAGGGCTGGCGGATTCTTCAGCCGTTCCAGGTTGGGGCCGCCGGAGAGTTTCGCGACGTCGTGGTCTATTTAGAAGGCGTTGAGAAGGGCAAACCGTTCGATGAAAAGACGGTGCCTCAGATTGAGGCGAAAGATTGCTTGTTTCTGCCGTTCACGACGGTTGTGCGGGACGATCAATCGGTGACCGTGGTCAACATGGATCCGGTCATGCACGATATTCAAGCCTATGAAACGTCGAATTTAGGCGCGCGTGTTCTCTTCAACGTGCCCCTGCCGATGAATCCGCAGCATCCGCGCAACTTTAAAGATCGCACCGAAGCCGGGATGTATCACAAACACATGGCAGGGCCGCCGATGAAGCAATTGGTCAATCTCAGCAAAAACCGCCGCATTTTCGTCATGCAGTGCGGATTCCACGCCTATATGGAGAGCTGGGGCGTGGCCATCAATAACCCCTATTTTGCCAAAACGGACGATCAGGGCCAGTTTACGATCGCCAATGTGCCGCCGGGCACGTACAAGCTGGTTGTCTGGCATCCCTATGTCCGGACGACAACGGAGCAGACCGTGACGATTGAGCCGAAGGCCACCGTCGAAACGGCGATCAGCGTCCCGGCTCCAACGGGACGGCTCTATGCCAATGAGGTCTTGGATCATGCGTATACCCGCTACAACGTGACGGAAGAAGCGAAGAAAGAAATCGATCCGTTACTTGAAAAGCAGGAGCACTGAAGCAGTGAATTGACGTCGATCGCGATCATCTGGCAGCTCTCAGCTTCTTCGTGCCTGAAGCTGACGGCTGCCAGCTGAAAGCCAGGTAGGTATGGGTAGAAGGGTAACGTTCAGCATAGCAGCGGCGGCGGCATTTTGGATGATTCTTCAGTCTGTGGGCGTTTCGCTGGCCAATCATGAATCGTCGGCGCAGCCTCCGCTTTGGACGCCGCTGGACGAAGTTGAGCAGATGGCCGAGACGGATGTGCCGGGCGGCATGGTCATGGTGCCGGCCGGTGAGTTTTTGATGGGGAGCGATCCCCGAAAAGACCCCGCGGCGGGTCCGCAAGAACAGCCGCTGCACCGGGTGACTCTCGATGCGTTCGAGATCGATCGCTACGAAGTCTCGAACGTGGAATACCTCAGATTCGTGCTCTCCACTGGCGCGAGTTGGCCGCAGTTCTGGCGGGCCAAACCGTTTCCCGACAAAATGGCCACCCATCCGGTGATCAACGTCAGCTGGCAAGAGGCTGACGCCTATTGCCGCTGGACCGGCAAGCGTTTGCCGACCGAAGCGGAGTGGGAGAAGGCGGCGCGGGGCTCTGACGGCCGCATGTTTCCCTGGGGCGATGAACCGGCTGGCTGGATCAAGAGCAACATCGCGCACCCTGGGTCGAAGCGGGGTGCCAAGTACCCGCCGCTGGCCAATATCAACCGCTACGACAAAGGGGTGAGTCCCTACGGGGTCTACCAGCTGGCCGGCAACGTCAGCGAGTGGGTGTCGGATTGGTTCGATCCGGATTATTACCGCAAGGGCATTACTGAGAATCCTCAAGGTCCCGATGCCGGTGAACTAAAAGTATTTCGCGGTGGGTCCTGGAACGAAGATCCGGAAGTCGCGCGGTCCGCCGGACGCAACGGCGGAGAGCCGACAAGAAAGAGTTATCTCACCGGATTTCGCTGTGCGAAATCCGGTGCGGGCAATCAGCCGGCCGCGAGTAATTATCAGCTTACGCAAACTCCGTAAGCGGCTGGCTATTGAAAGTTGATCACATACAAAAGGAGGCCTGGTATGCAGCAGAAGGAAGGGGAGACGTTTCAGAGGTGGGAATGGGCGGTGAATGCGGTCATTGTGGCAGCGGCATTGCTGGTTGTGGCTCCTGTTGCGCAGGCGTTGGATACGCAAGACATCGTGATCGAGTGGACCGAGGCCGGCAAAAAGATTGCGATGGAACGGGCGGCCAACTGGAAGACGAAGGATGAAATGTTGCTGGTGCCTGCCGGCGAATTCATCATGGGCAGCGACAAGAAGACGGACCGGCTGGCCTATCGCGGCGAGATGCCGCAGCGGCGGGTCTATCTGGATGCGTTCGAGATCGGGAAGTACGAAGTGACGGCGCTGGAGTATCTGAAGTTTGTTCTGGCGACCGATCGGAAGCCGCAATTGGACTGGCGGTACGACGGCGGAAATTTCCAGGACACGATGGCGCACCATCCCATCATGCATGTGTCTTGGTCCGATGCCGAGGCCTACTGCAAGTGGGCGGGGAAGCGGCTGCCGACCGAAGCGGAATGGGAAAAGGCGGCGCGCGGAACGGACGGGCGGCTGTTTCCCTGGGGGCCGGAACTTGCCGGACCGACGAGGGCGAATTTTGGACGGACCGGGCTGTCCGGGCCCGTGCGCGATCGTCCGGAGCGGTTGTTGTTGTATCCCCCGATCATTTCCGTCGATCGGTACGACAAAGCGGTGAGCCCGTACGGTCTCTATCAGACGATTGGGAACGTGTCTGAATGGGTGGCCGACTGGTACGACAAGGATTATTACGCGTCCGCGCCGGATCGCAATCCAAAAGGGCCGGCAACTGGCACGCAAAAGGCTTTCCGCGGCGGTGGATGGATGGACAGCACGACGACGATGCGTGTGGCAATGCGCAATGGGACCGATCCCCAAACCAAGATCAACTGGATGGGATTCCGGTGCGCCCGCGATGCGCAGGATGGAGCAGGAACGAAGGTGTCGATGGCGGTGAAGTAGAGCAGGGTAGAAGCAGTGAGGGATTTATTCATTAGGCTGATGTCTCGGGCCGGCGAGCGTCTATCACATGAGCGTTTGCAGGAAGGGCCGTGCTCCTCGCAGTGCGCGCAAGGAGGGGGACATCATGCAGGTTCGGACAATCGTGCGGAGCATTGGAATGTGGTGTGTCGGAGTTGCGATCGCCGGGGGGCTCGCTGCCTCTGGTGCGCCGCCGGTTTCGGCTGAGGATGGCGCCGGCAATCAGGTGTTCTTTAAGGGCGGGTTCATGAATTTAAACCAGGATCGCGGCACGCAGATTTTTACCGATACGAACGGCGCCTTGGGAGCCGGGAGCGTCAATGGAGGGAACGCCGGGTGGTATGTCGGCGCGGGGCTCGACTTGATGATGTCGAAAGATGTCTGGGGAGCGTTCGACAAGACGTCGGTGCTTGGCGAGATCGGGTTGCAGTTCAACCGGATTAACTCCCATCGGGTAAACAACACCGCAGGAAGCGTGGCTACCCATACGTTGACCGGCACAACTGCCCTTGATCCTCAAGAAGTGCAGCTGACCCTGCTGACGATTAACGTTTCGCCGAAGATCAAATTCATGGAGGGCAGTGCGTTTCGGCCGTGGATTATTCCTGTCGGCCTCGATTTTCATGTGATGAGCCCACCGTCGAACAAGACGCAATATCTCGATGCCGGCTTGCAGTTCGGCGCGGGATTCGAGGTGCAGGTGTGGAAGGCGTTCAAGGTCGGCGTCGATGCCCGGTATCACCTGACGGCTCGGATGACCAACACGATCAACGATTATTTCCAAGTCGGTCCGTATGTGGGGATTTCGTTCTAACGAACGAAGTGGATGATGCATCCGGCGCGCTGAGCCTGGCTCAGCGCGCCCTTGCCGCGGTTTCATCGAGACTCAACCAAGCCGCTCTCTTGAAGCGGGCTTCACAGAAGCCATAGAGTGCTGTCTATCATGTCGCAAGTGACTCTCGTGTGGATACATCTTCTGGCGGCGGTCAGTTGGATTGGGGGAACGGTCTTCCTGTCCCTCGTCCTGGCTCCGTCCTATCGGGCGATGGCATCGAAGCCCGATGCCGGCGCGCTATTCAGAACATCGGCAAAACGGTTTCGCCTAGTGGTGTGGGGAGCGGCGTCCGTCCTCCTATTGACCGGGCCGATGCTGGTCTTCTCGCACGGATGGTCGCTTTTCGAGCCGGCTCAATGGCCGTCACCCTTGAGAATGAAGCTGGTGCTCGTGGCCCTGTTGTTGCTACTGACTCTTGCCCACGATCTGGTTCTCGGTCCGCGCGTCCGGGCGATCCTCGTTCATGCGCCCGGCCAACGAACGCGGTCCGATCGAACCGTTCTTGCCTCGGCCACTTGGCTGCCGCGCGTGGCGCTTCTGCTTTCACTGGCCGTGCTGTTTGCCGCGGTATCGCTGGTCCGCTCCTAACCATCGCAGACACCGGAGCCGGCCTGTTGCTCTCGCTCCGCAATACTTCTAAGCTATTGCAGTCATGCTTGCGAGGCAGCGAGGATCGGTCTTATTCGCGCCTCGCGCGGGAGATGAGGGCCAAAGCGAAAGCGGCGGAGGCGATGCATGCGGCGAAGACTTCGTGAGGGAAGAGGATGAACGCACGGTTCTGCATGATTGCAGTTATGTTGTGGATAATCACGGTCGCCGCCGCCGGATGGTTTTTTGTGACGGGGTGGACGGCGAAAGGCACTGACGGACGCACAGATATTCTGTTGGCGCCGGTGGAACGAGACATGATCCTCGGAGAGATGCGTCATCTCTTGAAAGCGGTGCATGGCGTTGTGACTGGCTTGGCGGGTCAGGATCAGCCGGCCGACCGGCAACAGATTGAACAGGCGGCCCGCGCGGCGGGGATGGGCATGGCCGTGGATGTGAATCCCGCGATCATGGAAAAGCTGCCGTTGCCGTTCAAGCAGATGGGGATGTCGATTCATCGCGACATGGATGCGCTGGCCGACGCGGTTGCGAACAAGGAAACGTCGCAGCAAATCCTGCAGCGCCTGGCGAGCCTGACGGCTCGCTGTACCACATGCCACGATATGTACCGGTTCAGTGTAGGCCAATAGCGCCGGTGTCATTAGTGCGCCATGTCCGCAATCTCTGGACGATCAAGGGAGGAGTCGTATGAGCGAACATCAGGGAGAGGGTGACGAAGGAGGAGCGTCCACACCTGTCGGGACGAGGCGGACATTTTTCGGCTGGGTCACCACGGTGGCGGCAGGCCTCATCGGATTTGGACTGGCGGTGCCGTTGGTCGGCTATGTCATTTCTCCGGCCTTGAAGCGGAGGGAGCGGCCCTGGGTGGATGTCGGCAGTCTCGAAGAGGTGCCTCTCGGCGACCCCAAGCAACTCGACCATGTGACGACGATTCAGGACGGGTATTTGAAGAACCAATCGCAGAAGGCGGTCTGGGCGGTCAAGCGGCCGGACGGACAGGTCAGCGTGTTCTCGCCGATGTGCACGCATCTTGGGTGCGGCTATCGCTGGGATGGGGACGTGAAACAGTTCAAGTGCCCCTGCCACGGCAGCGTATTCGATATCGACGGCAAGGTGGTGGCAGGGCCCGCGCCGCGGCCGCTCGATCTGTTGCCCTCCAAGATCGAGAACGGACGCCTTCTTGTGGTGTTCAAGGAGTTCAAGCCAGGAACCAAGGACATCGTTGAGTTGTGACACCGGCGATGTATTCGTGGCCGGCGGCAATCGTCTGCCTCTCACCGTTAGCCCGGAGTGTGTATGCGAATCTATCAATGGCTCGATAGCCGGCTCAATCTGAAGTCGGTGGAACGGACCCTTCTGGACGAACCCATCCCAGGCGGCGCCAGCTGGATTTACGTCTTCGGTTCGGCCACGCTGTTTCTCTTTCTGCTGCAAGCCATCACGGGGATGTTCCTCGCTGTGTATTATGCGCCGACGCCCGATCATGCCTACGATAGTATTCAGTTCATCGAAGAGCAGGTCACCTTCGGCGCGTTTGTGCGCGGCCTCCACCACTGGGGCGCGTCCGCCATGGTGGTGGCGATTGGGCTGCATATGCTTCAGGCGTTTCTGTACGGAGCCTATAAGCCGCCGCGCGAAGTGATGTGGATGGTGGGTGTGGTGCTCTTTCTCCTGGTTATGGCCTTCGCCTTCACCGGCTACCTGTTGCCCTGGGATCAGACGGCGTATTGGGCGACGCAGATCGGCCTCAACATGGTGGGCACCGTGCCAGTGGTTGGAGAGTTCTTGATGCGGGTCATGCGAGGCGGAGAAGTGCTGGGGGCGCTGACGCTGTCCCGGTTCTTTGCCATCCATGTGCTCTTTCTGCCGGCGCTTCTGATTAGTTTGATTGCCGCCCATCTTTTCATTCTGCGGCGCGTGGGGCCGGCTGGCCCTTGGACCGATGCGCGGGCGTCGCTCGGTAGCGAGACGTTCTATCCGCGGCAGGTCTATATGGATGCGGTCGTGATGCTGGTCGTGTTTACGGTTATTGGGAGCCTTGCCTTGCTGGTTCCGTTTCCTCTGACCGACAAGGCGAATCCGGCGGACACGAGTTTTGTGCCGGTGCCGGAGTGGTATTTCCTCTTCTATTACGAATTGCTGAAGTATGTCCATGGGCCGCTGGAACCGCTGGCGACCTGGATTCTTCCGATGGTCGTGATTTTGATTATGCTGTTTTGGCCGTTCATCGATCGCAATCCTGCGCGAAATCCAATTAGGCGGCCGGTCGCGATTGGCGCGGGCGCGGTGTTTCTGCTTGTCGTCTTCTCCCTGTTGGGGCTGTCGCTCAAGAATCTGTACGCCGTTCCGCGCGTCGATCCGGCGGTGGTGCGAGGGAAAGCGCTCTATGCCGAGTTCGGGTGCGCGGGCTGTCACCGGATTCATGGGGCTGGAGGAGCGGTCGCGCCGGACTTGTCGTTTGTCGGCGACACCAGGCCTGAACGGGAATGGCATGTGAAACATTTCAAAGACCCGCAATCGGTCTCGCCGGGGTCCTTCATGCCGAAGTTTCCACTCACGGATCCGCAGTTGAACGATCTGACAAGCTATGTGTTGAGCCTTAAGAAAACACCGTGATCGATTGCGCCAATCCCTGCGCGTATGGGTTGGCTTGCATCGGCGCAGGATTTGAGCAAGGAAAGGGACGATATGTCGCCATCGGATACGGTGTTTCTATTCGATGTAGATAATACGCTGCTGGACAACGATCGGGTCACAGAGGACCTCGCGGATTACCTCGATCAGGAAGTCGGGCATGAGCGGCAGCAACGCTATTGGATCATCTTCGAACAGTTGCGGGCCAAGCTGGGGTACGCAGACTATTTGGGCGCCTTGCAGCAATACCGTATCGAGTATCCCCACGATCCCCATCTATTAACCGTCTCGCGATTTCTGATTCAGTATCCGTTTGCCGACCGTCTGTATCCAAAGGTGCTTGCGGTTCTGGAGCATGTCAAGCGGTGGGGCAAGGCCGTCATTCTGTCCGATGGCGATGTCGTGTTTCAGCCGAGGAAAGTCGAGCGGTCGGGATTGTTTGAGGCCGTGGAGGGGAATGTCTTGATTTATGTGCATAAGGAGCAGGAATTGCGCGACGTGGAGCAGCGGTTTCCGGCGCGGCAGTATGTGCTGATCGATGATAAATTGCGTATTCTCACTGCGGTGAAAAAAGCCTGGGGTTCGCGAGTCACGACGGTGTTTCCGCGCCAGGGGCACTATGCCATGGACCCGCAGTTGCCGGGCCGGTATCCGTCACCGGATGTGACGATCGAGCGCATCGGCGACTTACTGGATCACGATTACTCAACGGGGCCATCCTCTCTTCAGCAGAGGGTCTGATGTCGCGATCCTCTCAGCCGGCTCCTGGCATTTTGACGGTCAACGCCGGTTCGTCCAGTATCAAGCTGGCGTTGTTTGAGGCGGCGCCGCGGCTGCGGTGTCTCATGGAAGGGCAGGTCGAGCGCATCGGATTGCCCGGCACCCGGCTGTCGATGACAGATGCCCTCAGCGGCCAGATAGAGGAGGCTGCGATCCCGGGGGCCGATCACGCGGCTTGCGTCGGGCCTTTGATGGATCGGATTCAACAACGCATGGGGGCCTCCGCGCTGTTGGCGGTGGGGCATCGCATTGTCCATGGCGGCATGACGTACGGCCAGCCTGAGCCGGTGACGCCGGCCATGATTGCGGAGTTGCGGCGAATCAGTTCCTACGATCCGGAACATCTGCCTGCAGAGATCGGTCTCCTGGAAGCATATGCCCGGCGTTATCCATCGGTGGCTCACATCGCCTGTTTCGACACGGCCTTTCATCGCGACCTGCCGCGCGTGGCTCAGCTGTTGGCGATCCCGAGAACGTATAACAACGCGGGCATCAGGCGGTATGGATTTCACGGACTCTCCTATGCCTTTCTGATGAAGGAACTGGCCAGAATCGGCAGACCGGGAGAGGCCGAGGGGCGGGTCATTCTTGCGCATCTGGGCAACGGGGCCAGCATGACAGCCGTGCAGGACGGGAAGAGCCTCGAAACGACCATGGGGTTTACACCGGCTTCGGGTCTGCCGATGAGCCGGCGTTCAGGCGATCTCGACCCGGGTGTGATGTCCTATCTGACGAGCACGGAAGGTCTGACCGTGGAGCAGTTCCACAGGATGGTCAATTCAGAGTCCGGTCTGCTTGGCCTGTCGGAGAGCAGTTCCGATATACGGGACTTGCTCGCCCTGGAGGCGCATGACCCACGGGCAGCCGAAGCCGTTGCGCTGTTCTGCTATCACGCGAAGAAAGCCATCGGCGCATTGGCCGCCGTGTTAGGCGGTGTGGACACTCTCGTATTCAGCGCCGGAATCGGCGAGCACTCGCCGGTTGTCCGCGCCAGGATTTGCGAGGGCTTGGGGTTTCTCGGGATTGCGATCGATGGCCGGCGCAACGAGGCCAATGACGCCGTGATTTCGGCGGAGGATGGCCGGGCGATCGTGCGTGTCATCCACACCGATGAAGCGCGTGAGATGGCGCAATCGGTGCTTTCTTTACTGGCGAAGGCGAGATAGGAGCAAGGCGAAGACAATGGCACCGACGAAGAAGAAACCGCTCGCAGTGGATGTGCTGAAGAAGATGGATGCCTATTGGCGGGCGGCGAACTACCTGTCTGTCGGCCAGATCTATCTCTACGATAACCCACTCCTGAAGAAGCCGCTGACGCGCGCGCACATTAAGCCGCGGCTCTTGGGGCACTGGGGAACGACGCCGGGGCTCAACTTTATCTACGTGCATCTCAACCGGGTGATCGTGCAGCATAACTTGGACATGATTAATATCACCGGTCCTGGGCACGGCGGGCCTGGCATTGTGGCGAACGCCTATCTCGAAGGCACCTACAGCGAGGTCTATCCGAACATCTCGCAGGACGAAGCGGGGATGAAGCGGCTCTTTAAGCAGTTTTCATTTCCCGGCGGCATTCCGAGCCATGTGGCGCCGGAAACGCCGGGGTCCATCCATGAAGGCGGCGAATTGGGGTACTCGTTGTCGCATGCCTATGGTGCGGTGTTCGACAATCCCGATCTCATCGCGGCCTGCGTGGTCGGCGACGGCGAAGCGGAAACCGGTCCGCTCGCGACGAGCTGGCATTCGAACAAGTTTCTCAATCCTGCGACAGACGGCGCGGTGCTCCCCATCCTGCACCTGAACGGGTACAAGATTGCGAATCCCACCATCCTGGCCCGTATCAGTCGCGATGAGCTGGACCAGCTGCTGAGGGGATACGGCTACAAGCCGTACTTTGTCGAAGGGCGGGATCCGCGTACGATGCATCGACTCATGGCGGCGGCATTGGATGCCGTCGTCGCGGAGATCCAGAAGATTCAGCGCGCCGCCAGGACGAAAGGACTCACCGGCCGTCCGCGATGGCCGATGATCGTCCTGCGTTCGCCGAAGGGCTGGACCTGCCCGAAGTCGATCGACGGCAAGCGAGCGGAGGATTACTGGCGCTCTCATCAGGTGCCCATGGGCGATATGGGAAAGCCGGGGCATGTCAAGCTGCTCGAAACCTGGATGAAGAGTTATAAGCCGAGGGAGTTGTTCGACAGAGCCGGCCGGCTTAAGCCTGAACTCGCGGAGCTTGCGCCTAAGAAAACGCGGCGCATGAGCGCCAATCCCCAGACCAACGGCGGGCTTCTGCTCAAGGATTTGCGGCTGCCGGATTTTCGCGCCTATGCCGTCACGGTAGCCGCACCCGGCAGAGTTGAAGCGGAGGCCACCCGGCTCATGGGGCAGTTCCTGCGCGATACCATGCAGCGCAATATGGACAGCCGCAACTTTCGTCTCTTCAGCCCGGATGAAAACAACTCGAATCGCTGGCAGGATGTGCTGGAGGTGACCGATCGCGCCTGGATGGCGGAGCGCTATGCGTATGACGATCATCTGGCGCCGGCTGGCCGGGTGATGGAAATGCTCAGCGAGCATCAGTGCCAAGGATGGCTGGAGGGCTATCTGCTCACCGGCCGGCACGGATTCTTTTCCTGCTATGAAGCATTCATCCACATTATCGACTCGATGTTCAACCAGCATGCGAAGTGGCTGAAGGTCTGCCGTCATATCCCCTGGCGGCGGCCGATCGCGTCGCTCAATTATCTGTTGTCGTCCCACGTCTGGCGGCAGGACCACAACGGGTTCAGTCATCAGGACCCCGGCTTCATCGATCACGTCGTCAATAAGAAGGCCGAGGTGATCCGGGTGTTTCTTCCGCCCGATGCCAATACCTTGCTGTCCGTCACCGACCATTGTTTGCGCAGCCGCAACTATGTCAACGTGATTGTCGCCGGCAAGCAATCCGCGCCGCAGTGGCTCGACATGGAGGCGGCAGTCACACATTGCACGGCCGGTATCGGCATCTGGGGCTGGGCGAGCAACGACCAGGACAGCGAGCCGGACGTGGTGATGGCCTGTTGCGGGGATGTGCCGACCATGGAAACGCTGGCGGCGGTAGTCTGGCTGCATGCGCATCTGCCGGAATTGAAAATCCGGGTCGTCAACGTCGTCGATCTCATGAAGCTGCAACCGGCGAGAGAACATCCCAACGGACTGAGCGACAAGGAGTTCGATGCGCTGTTCACCGTCGATAAACCGGTGATCTTCGCGTTCCATGGCTACCCCTGGCTGATCCATCGGCTCACGTACCGGCGGACCAATCATGGCAATCTGCATGTGCGGGGCTACAAGGAAGAAGGGACGACGAGCACCCCGTTCGATATGGTCGTGATGAACGATCTGGACCGCTTTCATCTGGCCGGCGCCGTCATCGATCGAGTGCCGCTGCACGGGTCCCGCGTCGATTATGCGAAGCAGGCGATTCGAGATAAGCTGATCGAGCACAAGCGCTATATTGCCGAACATGGCGAAGACCTGCCGGAGGTTCGCAACTGGACATGGCGAGGAGACCGGCGATGAATAAGAAAGTTTCATTTTCCATTTGGTACGTGTTTCTCGCCATCTGGGCGGTGATTCTCGTTCATGACTTGATCCATGCCCTCCAGAAGATCGAAGAACTGCCATACAGCGAATTCAGGCAGCTGGTGACGGCTGGAAAAGTCGCCGAGGTGGCGGTCGGCAGCCAGACGTTGACGGGGACGCTCAAGCCGGAGGGCGAGGCCAAGGAGGCCAAGCTGTTTTCGACCATCCGGGTTGACGATCAGGATCTTGTCCGGGAATTGAATCAGCACGGGGTGAAGTTCGTCGGAGTGATCGAGACGACCTTCTGGCGCGATGTGTTGTCGTGGATTCTCCCCGCCGCCATCTTCGGAGGCATTTGGTATTTCTTCATTCGCCGGCTGGGACAAGCCCAGGGGGGCTTCATGCAGGTCGGGCAATCCAAAGCGAAGATTTACGCGGAGACCGATATCAAGGTCACCTTGGCCGATGTCGCCGGAGTGGATGAGGCGAAGGAGGAGCTTCGCGAGGTGATCGAGTTCCTCAAGACGCCGGAGAAATTCACTCGCTTGGGCGGTAAGATTCCCAAAGGCATTTTATTGGTGGGCCCGCCAGGCACCGGCAAGACGCTGCTGGCCCGGGCGGTGGCCGGAGAGGCCGGGGTGACGTTCTTCAGCATCAGCGGGTCGGAGTTTGTGGAAATGTTTGTGGGGGTGGGGGCGGCGCGGGTGCGCGATCTGTTCGAACAAGCGAAGCTGAAAGCGCCCTGCATCATCTTCGTCGATGAACTCGATGCGCTGGGGAAAGCGCGGGGCATGGGACCCGCGACGAATGAAGAACGCGAGCAGACGCTCAATCAATTGCTGGTCGAGATGGACGGCTTCGATCCGCGCATTGGCGTCATTTTGATGGCGGCGACCAACCGCCCGGAAATCCTCGACCCGGCGCTCTTGCGCGCGGGCCGGTTCGACCGCCACGTCGTGGTGGACCGCCCGGACAAGATCGGGCGCCTCGCTATTCTCCGCCTGCACGCCAAACATGTGCCGCTGGATCCAGACGCGGATCTTGAGAACGTTGCGGCCATGACGCCTGGGTTCTCCGGCGCGGATCTGGCCAATATCATCAATGAGGCGGCGCTGCTGGCTGTGCGGCGCGGCAAGGAGCTGGTGGGGCTTTCTGAATTGCAGGAAGCGGTCGAGCGGGTGATCGCCGGCTTGGAAAAGAAGAACCGCGTCCTCAATAAGATGGAAAAAGAACGGGTGGCCTATCATGAGACCGGCCATGCGCTGGTGGCGATCTCGCTGCCGGGCTCCGATCAGGTGCAGAAAATTTCGATCATTCCTCGCGGAGTGGCGGCGCTCGGGTACACGCTGCAACTGCCCACGGAGGACCGGTTTCTGATGACGAAGTCCGAGCTGGAGAGCAAGATCGCGGTGCTCTTAGGGGGACGGGTTGCCGAGGAGTTGATCTTCGGCGAGATTTCCACCGGCGCGCAGAACGATCTCGTCAAAGCGACGGATATTGCCAAGAGCATGGTGAAGGCCTACGGAATGAGCGAGAAGCTGGGCGCCATTACGCTGGAACGGGAACGGCAGTCGCAGTTCATGCAGGTGCAGGCGGCGGCTGAAAAAGGGGATTACTCTGAAGCGACGGCCCGGGATATCGATTGCGAAGTGCGGCGGATTATCGATGAGCAGTACGAGCGGGCGAAGCGGTTGCTCGATCAACGCCATGCCGCATTGGTCGAAGGCGCCCGGGTTCTGCTGGAGCAAGAAGTCATCAGCGGGAGCGAGCTGCGAACGATTATGGAGGCACATTGACCGGCATGACGAATGCGTGAAGTCTAGGATGCGCCGAATAGCGGATTCTGACGGCATGAAGTGCGAATCCTCTAAAGGCGCAGGTCATCCTTCCCCCAACCATTCGTGAATCTCCCCGCATTGGGGCATCTTGGGACAGTGCGTGAAAGCCGGCGTGGGGTGTTTCTCGCCAGATAGAGGTTCAGTCTCCTCTCTTGCGGTATGTGCAAGCGCTAACCTGCTGGATTCTTGAATCGTCTTTTCGTCCCTGTGCCATACGGATGGCACATCGCTCGCATCATGAGCAGTTCAACTGGCAATGGGTGCATGGCGGCCTGCCTTATCAGACGATACAACGGGGGATGTCTTAGCCTCTGTGCGGACATTGAAACGGGAATAACAATATAGAGAATGCGCGAATCTTTTTGATCGTTCATGACTCCTATGAGTGTAGACCGCACAGTCGGCATTGTGCTCAACCGGGAGGTGTTGTGATGGCATGCAATGTGGGAGGGGTGGAACGGCCCATTCGCATCGTTGTCGGCATTGTGGCGCTGGGCATCGGGGCCTTTGCGGGATTGCCGCCGGTCGGGACCGGGATTGCGTTAGTGATCGGGACTATTGCGCTGGTGACGGGCGCGATAGGCGTGTGTCCGCTCTGGGGCCTCTTTGGGATTAATACCTGTCCGGTCGCTTCAGGGAAAAAGGGATAGAGAGGAGCCGATGCGATTACAGCTCTGGACTGCTTTGTTTGCGATGGGATGTCTGGCCGGATTCGGAGGATGCACGCCGACTCCGAAAGCCGCTACGGTTTTCGCGCAAGGCCATGACGGTGGCGGGCTCACCTCCGCCGACATGCTGTTCGCGCCGCCGTCGCCGGATATGATCCCGGGCGATCAGCGAGGGGAACAGATTCGCTTAGGCTATACGATTGTGGTGGATACGCAGGAGTATGGCAAGCCCTATGTCGGCAACCGGTTGAATTGCGCGAATTGCCATCTCAACGCCGGCCTGAATCCGAACACCGCGTCCTTTGTGGGGATCAGCCGGTTGTATCCGGAGTATCGCGCGCGGGCGGATCGGCAGATGACGCTGGCCGATCGCATCGGTGAATGTTTCGAGCGCAGTCTGAACGGCAGCGCCCCTCCCTCCGATAGCTCGAAGCTTCAGGCTATCGTGGCCTATATTGAGTGGCTATCGCAAAATGTTCCGACAGGCAGTGCGGTGCCCTGGCGTGGGATTCCCCGTCTGACCGCCACTCATAGTCCAGATCCAGTGAATGGAAAGGGCCAGTTCGCCGCGAAATGCGCGCTGTGCCATGGCGCGGACGGGCAGGGGGGCACGGCCGCGCCACCGCTGTGGGGGCCGCATTCCTACACTATTGCGGCGGGGATGGCCCGCGTGAGCGTGGCGGCGTCGTTTATCAAGTCCAACATGCCGAGAGGCTTGGGCTGGACGCTGACCGACGAGGAAGCGTTCGATGTGGCGGCTTATGTGAACAGCCAGCCGCGCCCTGATTTTCCAGGGAAAGAGCGCGATTGGCCGAAGGGCGGCAAACCGGCGGATGTGCCGTACTAAACCGTTGTGTGCCAGGCGGCAATCGGGCGTATGCGGGAGGTGCGCGATGAATCTTACTGTGGCCTATCACAGCGGTACACGCTACGACATTACCAGTGGCCAGCATCGCGTGGTGACCGATCAGCCGGAAGAAGACGGCGGTCGCAATGCGGGAATGAGCCCGGTCGAACTCTTTATCGGCTCGGTGGCGAGTTGCGTCGGCTACTTCGCCGGGCAGTTCTGCGCGCGGCATGACATTTCGCGCGAAGGTCTTGCGGTGGATGCCGAGTGGGAGATGGCTGAAGGGCCGCATCGCGTGGGCACAATCGCGCTGGCGATCCGGCTGCCGCACCGTCTTTCGCCGGACATGAAAGAGCGTTTGTTAAAAGTGGCCCATGGCTGCACGGTCCACCAATCTCTCTCCGGCGCTCCGGCCGTCACGATCCAGCTCAATCCTCATGCCGCTGGAGCGCATTCATGAGTGAGCCCGCGTCATCTTCCCGTCGAACCCTGTTCAAGCGGATGGCCATCATGATCGGCGGGCTCGCGGCCTGGCGCCAGGCGCGACCGGCGTTGGCTCAGCAGGCGGTGTCACCGGAAGCCGGTCCGCAGACGGTGCGTGTCATGCGACCGTACGATGCGGAAACGCCGGTGCGAGAATTTACCTCCTATCTAACCCCCAATCATCGGTTTTTCGTGCGCAGTCATTTCGGCCCGCCCGCGCCTGAATCGATCGCCGAGGATAATTGGCGGCTGCGCGTGGGCGGATTGATCGAACATCCGCTGGAACTCACGCTCAAGGATCTCAAAGCCTTTGAACAGGTGACAATCGCGGCAGTCGTTCAATGCAGCGGCAACGGGCGCGCGTTTCATCGGCCGAAAGTGCCGGGCGTGCAATGGGAGCGCGGCGCGGTCGGCAATGCGCAATGGACCGGCGTGCGGCTGCGAGACCTGCTGGCCAAAGCCGGTGTGCGGCTTAATGGGAAGCATGTGCAACTCCAAGGCGCTGACCGGCCGGTGGTGGCGGCGGTTCCGTTATTTACGCGAAGCATTCCGCTGGAGAAAGCCGTTCATCCGGATACGATTCTGGCCTATGAGATGAACGGGCGTCCCTTGCCGCTGCTGCATGGCGCGCCGCTGCGGGTCATTACGCCAGGCTGGATGGCGGATTCCTGCATCAAGTGGCTGACGGATATCACTGTACGGGCGGACGAAGCCAAGGGCTATTACATGCAGACGGCCTATCGTGTGCCGGTCACGGCAATTCAGCCGAACTCCGGCCTGCCGGGGACTTCGATGGTTCCCGTTGAAGCGATGGTGGTGAAATCGCTCATCGCTTCGCCGGCGCAGGGCGATAGCGTTGGGCGGGGACCGGTCACTGTGCAGGGCGTGGCTTGGAGCGGAGATGTCGCGGTCTCGGCTGTGGAGATCTCGTTCGACGAGGGCCAGACGTGGGAGCAGGCGCGGCTAGTTGGCGAAGATGAGCCCTACGCCTGGCGGCAATGGCAGTTTGTATGGAAGCCCGCGGCAGCCGGCGCGGTGACGATTCTCTGCCGCGCGACGGATGCCACGGGGCAGGTGCAGCCAGAAGAGAGCCCGTGGAATCCCAGCGGGTTCTTGTGGAACGGGTGGGACCGAGTTGCTGTGACGGTGGCGTTATGAGGATGCGGCGCCTGCCATGCATCGGCCTAGTAGTCTTGGGCCTTGCAGGGTTCGCTGCGATGACCGCAGCGCAGGAAGAGGACCTGGCGTCGGTGAGCGCCGCGCTGGCGCCGCGCGCGGAAGGATTGATTCTCGCGCGCTGTTCCGTCTGCCACAGTCCGGATCTTATTGCGCAGCAGCGGTTGCCGAAAGACCGCTGGCTGGCCACGGTCGACAAAATGAAGCATTGGGGCGCGGAGATTACCGACGACGAAGCCGAGTTGCTCGTGCGGTATTTGTTCGCCCGCTATCATCCGTCCGCGCCGGATCAGCTGCCGCCGTTCGATCATGAATTGAGAAACGCGGAGCCGCTGACGCAGGAGCCGCCGGACACCGGCCCACTCGTCGGCCTGGCGGCCAGGGGAGCGGGCATTTTCGAGCACAATTGCCAGGCCTGCCATGGCGCCGGCGCCACCGGTGGGGTGGGGCCGAAGCTGGCGAAGAATCCGATCTTGAAGCATGACGATCTGTTTTGGGACACGGTGCTGCACGGGCGGGGGCCGATGCCGGCCTGGGGATCGGTGCTGAGTCCACAGGACATTGCCGATGTCCATGCCTGGCTACAGACCAAATAGCGAAGCGCGATATTCACCACAGCGGAAAGGAGCAGCCATGAACGTGAGACGGAGTGTGATTGTCGGAGGGGCGTTGTTGACAGTGGTGGGACTGATGTCAGCTCCGCGAATGTTATTCGGCGCCGATCAGCCGAAGGCGAAAGAGCTGATTCAGCAGAATTGCGTCCAATGCCATCGGATGGAAGGCCAGGCTGATTCCCGGTTCAATCTCAAGGCCCCCGATCTCATTTGGGCAGGGAGCAAGTATAACCGGGCCTGGCTGATTCGCTGGCTGACCGGCAAAGAAGCGCCCTTGTATGTCAAAGGGTATCGCTGGGATCAATCGCAGGACGCGCATAAACATGTGACGGTCTCAGAGGCCGAGGCCAACGGGATTGCCGATTATCTGGCCGAGCACAATAAGGATCCGCGCGTGAAAGTCGGTGGGTTCGATCTGGCGAAAGTGACAAAGTTCGAGGCGGCGTTCGGCGGAATGGCGTATAAGGCCCATGCCTGCCTGGGCTGCCATACAGTCGAGGAAAACGGGAAACTCATCGGCGGCCAGCAGAGCGCCGCGTTGGAGAAAGCCGGCCAGCGGTACAACCAGGATTGGCTGTTCCGCTTTGGGTTGAACCCGCAGGATTTTGCGCCGCACAGCGGCGAGTTTCTTGCCGATGCGACGGAGCCGCAGCTGCGCGCCGTGATTGGGTACTTGATGGTGCAGGGCGTGCCGGACTTCAAGTATTACGAGCCCTGGACAAGTCCAGAGTTTTCCAAGGCCAGCGCTGGACGCGGCAAAGTGATTTATAAAGAATACTGCATGCAGTGCCATGGGGCGACCGGCAAGGGCGATGGGCCGGCGGCCGCAACCATCGAGCCGAAACCCGCGATCCACGCCAATATCAACTTCAGCGAGGTGCCGACGGAATATCTCTACAACATGATCAATCATGGCGGGGCGGCGATGGGCAAATCGGCCAACATGCCTTATTGGGGCCTGACCATCGGGCAGCAGGGCGTGGCCGATGTCATGGCCTATTTGAAGACGACGTTCAAAGGGCCGAAGTAGGACAAGCGCAGGGGAGTCTCTCTCGAAGCGTAATTCGCGAGAGCCGCCTCACCGTCTGATTTGTGAACAACGCTTCACGGAGGAGTGATTAATGGCGACGTTTATTATTTCGGGAAGCCGCGGCACGGATGATCCCACGATGGCGACATTGCCGTTTGTGGCAGCCAAGGCAGCAAAAGAGCAGGGGCACGATGTGGTGGTCTGGCTCTGGAACGAAGCGGTGACGCTGGGACGCAACGGCACGGCCGATCATGTCACTGGGGTTAATCTGACTCCGTTAAAAAGCTTGCTTGCTGAGGTGCAAGCTGCAAATATTCCCATATGGGTTTGCGGTGCTTGTGCCGTGGCGAGGCAGATCAGTGGAGTGGATCTGGTCGCTGGCGCATCGATCAAGGGGATGCCGGACTACATCAAGGCCGTAGCTGGGCGTGATCGCAGCATCGTGTTCTAGCAGAAGGATGGAATCTAACGCGGGAGAGTATCATGGCTGCTGAAGATGAGTTGTCCGGCAAGTCCAAGAATAAAAAGGAGCGCTCGAATGAGTTAAGCGTCGACGGCGAACTGCTGGCCGATGAACTGGAAATCATTCCGACGGCGATCCCCAAACAGGGCGATGGCTATCGCCAGCGAGAAGCCAGCACGGGCGATCGGGCGGTTGCTGCGATCGGCGCCGCCGGGCACGCGCTGACGGATGACGACTTGGCTCGCATCAACACTCGACGAGGGTTGCTGACGCTGTTGAAGCGGAAAGATGTCGATCTGGAAGAGGTACGCAAGACCTTGCTCTACGATCAGGAGCTGCGGCAGCTTCAGGTCGAACTGGTTCGATTGCAGCGATGGGTGCAGGAGAGCGGGCAGCGGATTGCCATTCTCGTCGAAGGGCGCGACGCCGCCGGCAAAGGCGGCACGATCCGCCGCTTTACGGAGCACCTGAATCCACGCGCTATGCGCGTCGTCGCGCTGCCGAAGCCCACGGACCAGGAACGGGGCCAGTGGTATTTTCAACGCTACATTCAGCAATTGCCTAACAAGGGTGAAATTGTGTTCTTCGACCGCAGTTGGTACAACCGCGCGGTTGTCGAGCCGGTCATGGGGTTCTGCAGCAAGAAGGAGCATCAGCGGTTCTTGCAGCAGGTCACGGAATTCGAGCACATGCTGTACGAAGACGGCGTGACCATCATCAAGTTCTGGTTTTCCATTTCGAAAGAAGAACAGGCGAACCGGTTTGAAGCGCGCCGGCAGAATCCCCTCAAGCAGTGGAAGCTGAGCCCGGTCGATGAGAAAGCGCAAGAGCTGTGGGACTCCTACACGCGCTACAAAGAGGAAATGTTCAGCAAGACGCACGCGACATTCAGCCCGTGGATTATCGTGAAGGCGAACGACAAGCAGTCCGCGCGGCTGGAGAGTTTGCGCTATGTGTTGAATCTCCTGCCCTACAAGGGCAAAGAAGAGACGCAGATTCGTCTGACCCCGGACCCCAACATCATCACGCGTTTTCATCGCAAGATGGTGGAACTGGATTTGTGAAGGACCGCTCTGCGAACAAGACCAGCAGCCGGATGCAGGCATAATCGCCAGCATCCGGTGTTCTGAATCCGCATTCCCCCGCGCCATCAGGCCGCTATCTATCCAGCCATGCGTCGCGACGGCATATCAATGCCTGCTGTCGCTGGTTTTCCAGGACAATGTCACCGTACGACTAGGACGGAACATCCGACCCGGTGGACGATGCCGTGCGACACGCTGCCGAGCAGGAGCCGGTCGACTCCGGTTCGTCCGTGCGATCCGACGACGAGCAAATCGTACCCGCTGGCCTCCTCGCAGACCGCGGTGATTGGCTCGCCCGAGCGGACTTGGGTGGTGACGGTAAATCGTGGACCGGCCAACCCTGAAGCGGTCTCGGCCACGATTTGTTCGGTTTGGCGCCGGTGCTCATCGGACCAGGCTTGATAACTGGCCATGATGTTCGGTTCAACCATGGTGAGCGACGGGATGATCGACAGAATCGTGAGCGCCACAGGATTCCTAAAGGGGTGTGCTGCGAGCCAGGTCTGCGCGCGGGCGGCATCGTCGCGGCCCTCGATCGCCAGGAGCACGCGCGTGACGGGTTTGGCGCCGCCTTTGACGATGAGCGTCGGGATGCGCGCCTGGAGCAAGACTTGATGCGACACGCTGCCGACGAACAGTTCCGCAAGGCGGGAGTGGTCTTGAGTTCCCACAACAATGAGGTCGGCCTTGAGCGCGCTGGCGTTGTCGAGAATGAACGAGGCGGCATGGTGCAATTCTGCTTTGGTCTGCACGGAGGGAATATCGGCAGGTAATACGGTCTTCCCGCGTTCGACGGCCTGGCGCCCGGCATCGAGCATCGCCTTGCGAAACTCGTCGTACCCTTGCAGGCTGGCCACCCCAGCCATGAGCGGCGACTGAAAGATTCCCAGATCCACTCCGTGAACCAGCAGGACTTCGTCTGGTTTATAGAGAAGCCCTAGCTGTGCAACGGCGGCAAACGCTTCATCGGACCAATCGACGCCCGCGACAATTTTCATGGTGAAGTCCTTTATGTGAAGCCGGCCTGGCGACGCTGCAATCAGGGTGTAGCCGGTAGGTGGCTATTATACCTCCTTTGGCGGAGGCATGGCGGAACGTATGCGGCGGACCGTGGAATCGCCGACGAAGGCCTCGCTGGCCTGGTGCAGGGCGCGGAGTACGTCGTCATCCGTGACGCGATCGAATTCCTCGAAAAAATCCCCGACGGCTCCAAACGGCTTGAGGGTCGAAAGAATGACGCATTCGTCCACGAGCGCGCGGATGCGTTCGGCCGTCGAGGGCGGCGCGACCGGCAGGGCCACGACGATGCGCAACGGATTCAGCGCGGCGAGCGCATCGAGCGTGGCGAGTACCGTGGCCCCTGTGGCGGCGCCGTCGTCCACCAGCAGCACGGTCCGATGATGCAATTGCGGCAGCCCGCGTCCCTCGCGATAGAAGAGCCGCCGTCGATCGATGTCGCGGCGTTGCGCGGTGATCAGCCCGTCGAGATCTTCGAGCGACAACTGCATTGCGCGCACGGCATCCCGGCTGAGATAGATGGCTCCTGTTTCGCTGACGGCGCCGACGGCATAGTCCGGCGAGTCAGGTGCCGCAATCTTTCTGGTGATAAAGACGTCCAGCGGCAGATGGAGCGCGGTGCTCAGTTCATGGCCCACCACAACCCCTCCGCGAGGCAGCGCGAGTACGATCATGTGGCGATCGCCTCGATAGGCCTGCAGACGATTGGCTAACAGCACTCCTGCATGGCGACGATCGCGAAACAACATAAAGCCTCCCGTGCTGCCAGGTCATTCACTCAGGCGCATCCTCTCACGCTTCGGTTCGCCGACAGGCATGCTGCACGTATCCGTATCGTACTTTAGAGTAAAGCATTGATAATGCCAACGCAAAGAGGCGTTGAAAATAGTGCGACCGGTGGATATTCAAGGAGTTGGATCATGCGGTTGGTGCTGTCGAAACGAAGATTAATCGGTGGCTGTTGCGTTATAGGGCAGTGCCGGTTGTGCGGCTGGGGAGTTGTTCGACAGTGCAGACGTTCTTCCCTATCCGGCCCTTCCATTCACCTTGCGCGGTGGGTATAAGAAAGGATGGGTTCGGCTCGGCCTGACTCGGAGGTTGTACGATGAACGAACGACGTTTCGATTGCGATGGCGACACAGGGACGCTGAATCGCCGGCAGCTCTTGAAGGCGCTCGGTCTGCTTGGGGCGATAGCTGCGCTGGGCGGCTCGCGCGGATTGGCCGAGGCGCTGGAGCCGGCGCGCACATCCGCAACGGGAGACATTCCGACGCGCATGTTGGGGAAAACCGGCGTGCAGGTCTCCGCGCTCTGTTTCGGCGGCGCCCATTGGGGTCGGATTGAAGATGACGCCGAGGCGATTCGCATTCTGCATGAAGCGGTCGATGCGGGCGTGACGTTTCTGGATAATGCCTGGGAGTACAACGGCGGCCGGTCCGAAGAGCTGATGGGGAAGGCTCTGCAAGGCCGGCGGCGGCAGGTCTTTCTCATGACCAAAGTCTGTTCGCACGGACGCGATAAGAAAGTTGCGCTTCAACAGCTCGATGACTCACTCCGCCGCTTGAAGACGGACTATCTCGACCTCTGGCAGATTCACGAAGTGGTGTATTTCGACGATCCAGACCGGCACTTCGCGCTGGGCGGAACGGCCGAAGCCTTGCTCGAAGCAAAACGGCAGGGTAAGGTGCGCTTCATTGGATTCACCGGCCATAAAGATCCGAAGATTCATTTGAAGATGCTGGCTCAGGACTTTCCGTTCGACACCTGCCAGATGCCGCTCAATGTTTTCGACGGCACCTATCGGAGTTTTGAGCAGGAGGTGCTGCCGGTTCTGACGCAGCGAGGCATCGCTCCGATTGGCATGAAGAGCCTGAGCGGGAATGCCGAGCCGGTCAAGCAGGGGCTGGTCACGCCGGAAGAAGCGCTGCGGTATGTGTTGAGTCTGCCGATCGCGTCGCTGGTCAGCGGCATCGATTCACGAGAAGTCTTGCGGCAGAATCTCGATATCGTGCGGCGGTTCGTTCCGATGACGGTGGCTGAGATGCAGGGCCTGCGGACTCGTGTGGCCGGCTACGCCATGGACGGGCGATTCGAATTGTTTAAGTCCACCAACCGCTACGATGGCCGCATTGGGCGGGAGCAGCATGGTTTATAGCCTTGGATGGCAGGATGCTGAAAAAGTCCCTCAGCGGCGTTCTCGCGGCGCTCAGAGGCTCAGCGTACCGAAGCGTACGCCCCGCCTCTTTGCTGGCTGCGGCCTTGCTGAACGGCCTTTTTGATCATCCTGCGGTGATGCCGGGACCGTCATCGATATGATCTCGAATAGGAGGGATGAATCGCATGCCGCCACAACAGGTTGAGCCGCACGTCTTTGTCATCATCGGCGCCACCGGCGATCTTACGCGCCGCAAATTGTTGCCCGCGCTCTACCATTTGCGGGATCAGGGAGTGCTGGAAACCAACAACACGCTGATCGTGGGCGCGGCCTTGCCCGAAGTCGGCGAGGATGGGTTTCGGCTTTGGGCGCACGAAGGCTTGCATTCGGCCGGCTGGCACAATAATCACGAATTGCGCGAGTGGTGCGACGCCTGCCTCTACTATCACACGATCGGACGGGGAACGGATGCCGATTATGCCGCGCTTGCGGCCTATATCCGGCGCATCGAACAAGAACATGGCATGCCGGAAAATCGTGTGTTCTATTTGGCCGTGCCGCCGGATATTGCGGCTGTCGCGATCGAACGGCTGGACCGGGCGGGGCTGCTCAAAGGGCGTGGCTGGGTGCGTGTCGTCTTCGAAAAGCCGTTTGGGCACGATTTTCAATCGGCGCACCAACTGAATGCCACACTGCACCAGTATGTGGACGAATCGCAGATCTACCGGATCGATCACTATCTTGGAAAGGAAACCGTTCAGAATCTGCTGGCCTTTCGGTTCGCCAACCCGATTTTCGAATCGCTCTGGAAGCGCGATGCGATCTCGAACGTGCAGATTACCGTGGCCGAAGATCTTGGCGTCGAACATCGCGGGGCGTACTACCAGCAGTCGGGCGCGTTGCGCGATATGCTGCAAAATCATTTGACTCAGCTCATGACGGTCGTGGCGATGGAAGTCCCGGCCTCGTTCGATGCGGCGGCGATTCAGAGCGAGAAGATGAAAGTGCTGCATTCGATTGCGCCGATTGGGCCGCAAGATGTTGTCTTCGGCCAGTACACCTCCTGGCAGGTCGGCGCGCAGACGATTCCCGGATATCGCGAGGAGCCGGGGGTGCCGCCGGATTCCAATACGGAAACCTATGTCGCGGTGAAAGCGGAGATTCCGAACTGGCGCTGGAAAGGCGTTCCGTTCTATCTGCGCACCGGGAAGCGCTTTCCCAGGAAGCTCACGCAGATCGCCGTCATCTTCCGCGAGGCGCCGGCCCATGTGTTTCCGTCCATCGATCCGGGCAGCATCGCTTCTAACAAGTTGTTGATCACGCTGCAGCCGAATGAAGGGTTCTCGCTGTGCTTCTCCGTGAAGAGTCCTGGGCGGCCGTTCACGCTGAGCGACCATGCGTTGCAATTCGATTATCAGAAAGCCTTCGGCCAGCTGCCGGAAGCCTACGAGACGCTCTTGCGCGATGTGATGATCGGGGATCAGACCTTGTTCGTCAGCGCGGAGTTTACGGAAAAAGCCTGGAAGCTGTACGATCCGCTCCTGGCAGAGAAGCACGAGGTTCATTTTTACTCCGCTGGCAGCTGGGGGCCGCGCGAAGCGGACGCGCTGGTGGAGCGACAGGGGCATCAATGGCAGCTCGGCTGGTGAGCACTGTCCCGGCGTATCGTGTCGTAAATATCAATGATGACTTCAGGCCGATAGACGTGGGAGCCTATTCGCGGTGAGTATTCAGGTGGTCACAGCGCAGGTGGAGTCGATCAAAGATCTGACGCACGATGTGCGCCAGCTCGATTTGCGCCTGGTTGAGCCCGCCGCTATCGAGTTCAAGCCAGGGCAGTTCATTTCTTTTGAGATGCCTCATCCCGAGACGGGCCGCCTCATCACGCGGGCCTATTCGATTGCGTCGTCTCCCAGCCGTCCCGGCCTAGTCACGCTGCTGTTCAATCGCGTGTCTGGCGGCCCTGGCTCCACATTGCTCTATGGATTTAAGGAAGGCGATACGGCGCAATTCAAAGGGCCGGCTGGACACTTCACGTTGCGCGACGATCCAGGGCGCGAGTTGTTGTTCATCGCTACTGGCACGGGGATTACCCCGATCTGGTCGATGCTGCTGGCGAATGCGGAGCGGACCGATCCTCGGCCAGCCACGCTGCTGTGGGGACTGCGGAGCCAGCGCGACCTGTATTATCAAGAAGAATTAGCCGCGCTCGCGCGGACGATGCCGAAGCTGACGGCGGTTCTTACGCTGTCTCGTCCAGATTCTGGCTGGTCTGGCGAAACCGGACGGGTGCAACGGCTGGTTGAGGAGCGCGTATCGTCGGTCGCGCATCTCGCGGCCTATCTCTGCGGAAGCGGCGGTATGATCGGCGACGTGACGAAGACCTTGCAGCAGAAGGGGCTGTGTCCCATCCATCGGGAGAAGTATTATGACGCGGCCGTTGGAGCGAGCGAGTAAGCCGCCACGCAACGGCCGGCGGCGAAGCGGACGCGCGGAGCAGAGTGGCGTGGCCGGCCGGACCTCTTCCGTTTCGACGGATCTGGATACACTCATGCAACGCCTGCTGGCGGAGCAATCGGCTTTCCGCGCCTTCCTGCGCAAGAGATTGCCCGACGAGGGGCTGGTGGAAGACCTGCTCCAGCAGAGTCTGGTCAAGGCGGTGGAGCGCGGTCATGAACTGAACCATCGCGATAGCGCCGTCGGCTGGTTCTACCGCATTCTGCGGAATGCGGTGGTGGACTACTACCGGTCCCGTGCTGCCGATCGCCGGAAAGCGGACGGCCTTCTCAATGAACTGGTGGCATCGGGGGAAGACAAGATGCCGGGACTCGATGAAGTCCGGCCGACTCTCTGCGCTTGCTTGACCCCACTCGTGAGCCAGCTCCGGCCCGCCTATGCCGATCTTATTCGACGCATCGATTTAGAGGAAGAATCGCCGGCGGCGGTGGCCAAGGATCTCAACATCACGCCCAACAATCTTACCGTCCGCCTCCATCGGGCGCGCCAGGCCTTGCGCGCCAAGCTTGAGAAAGCTTGTGGGATTTGCACGAAGCATGGCTGTTCGAACTGCACCTGCTAGACCTCTATAATAATCCGCTCCCTCCTCCGTCTGTTACGCAAACGGCAACAGCTACCGCCGTGTTGAGAAGCTTTACACTCAATGATAAAGTAAAGCCACATCGGGAGGACATGATGGCCATTCAGAAGCTCAGTAGTAAGAATCAAATCGTCATTCCCAAAGAGGCTCGGCAGGCGATGGGGGTTAAGGGCGGCGATGAATTGCTCGTCGTCGTAAAAGACGACCTCACGCTGGTCATGCCCAAGCCGAAGCGGTATGCACGCACGCTGCAAGGGTTGGCCAAAGGGGCCTATCCGCCCGGTTATCTGAAAAGAGAACGCCGTTCGTGGTAGAGGCAGCCGCCGAGCAAGACTTTCCCGATGATCGGCAATGCATCGGTCTCGATACCAACCTGTTCATCTATTTCCTTGAGGATCATCCGCGCTATGGGGCCTGGTGTGCGGCCCTGTTCGATCGCATTGAGCGAGGCCGTAATCCTGCTGTGACGTCGACGGTTACGCTGCTGGAATTATTGGTCCAGCCGTACCGCGATCATAAAGAGGAATTGGCCCAGAAAATCTTTGCCCTTGCCAGCACCTATCCGAAGATCCACTGGGTGCCAGTGACGGTGACTGTGGCCGATCACGCGGCGGAGTTGCGTGCACGGTATCGGCTCAGCACGCCAGACGCCATTCAGCTGGCGACGGCTCTCGGCCACAAGGCGGCACGTTTCTATGGGAACGACAAGGCACTGCGCCGGGTCGAAGAAATTGAGTGTGTTATCCTCGACGACCTCGTGTAGGCATGGCCTGGCTGGTTTTCAGTGACTCATGCCCGACTATCCCAATAGCGCCGTCGCGAGGGAGGGGAGCCAGGGGAGCAGGGCGACGCCGAGGCAAATCGAGAGCGCCACGATTGAGGCGACAAGGTCTTCATCCAACCCGGTTTCCGTCGCGAAGATCACGGCGGTCACGGCCGACGGCATTGCGGCAATCAATATCACCACGGCCCGCTCCAGCCCTGTTAGATTCAGCAGCCAAGCCGCGAGCCATCCCAGCAACAAGCCACCGAGCATCCGCATGGCCACACCCAGACAGGTAAGCCGCCAGGTTCGCGGCACCGCTGTAAAGCTGATCGACAGGCCAAGCACGAGACTCGCCAGTGGCGTCGTCATGAGATGCACCGGAGTCAAGACGGCATGGAGCCAATCAGGCAAATGCAGCGCGGCTGTTTTCAACGCGAGCATGATGGTTAAGGCCCAGAAGGGGGGCGAGACAAGCAACCGTCTGAGCGCTGAGCGCGCCGAGGGTGCGCCGGTGCCATGCCAGACGGCCAGCATATACAGCAGCGTGAGAGTGAGCG
The DNA here is from genome assembly GCA_020846195.1 of Nitrospira sp. GTDB lineage: Bacteria > Nitrospirota > Nitrospiria > Nitrospirales > Nitrospiraceae > Nitrospira_D. The sequence goes on along the minus strand of JADLEJ010000007.1, from coordinate 87,240 downwards.
CAGTTTGGCCGAGATCGAAAAGGATCGCTTGGGCGAGACCTTCGTCGCCGAACGTCGCCAGCGCGACGGGATAGGCGAAGTACACCGAATTGATGCAGCCGATGGCCAGGAGAAATCCCCCCTGCGTCGGGCGCGTGAGGTGCAGCGCTCGCGCGAGCGGCCAGGAGGCAAGTACCAGCGGGAGAGAAATGAGGCAGGCCGCCAGCGGCAGCTTCCAGGCCGTTGAAGCAAAGGTCACGCGATCCAGCGAGATGAGAATCGTCGCCGGCAGGGTAAAGGAAAAGACGAACAGCCCCAGCCGCTCCGCATGCGGCTTCCCGAGCAAGCCAGAGAGCCGGAGCGTAGCGCCGACGACGAAGAGGATCAAAAAGGCTTGGAGAGATGGCGGCATAGGGGTGGAGCGTAGCAGAAAACTTTGAGCCGGTCTTTGGGGAAGTGCGCGCGGTTTACTCGGGGCAGAGTATCCGGGCTACTTCGTGATCGCGATGGTGGGGACTCCCGCGCGTGGGACTTCGCTCACGGTCATATGGAAGAGGAGATAGAGCAATTGGAATCCCTCGCGGTTCCAGCGGGCCATTGGACCGGTCGTGTTCACCGCGTAATGCTTGCCGTGGAATTTGATCGACAGGTCGGAATCCGGCGGCGCGCTATCCGACAGTACAAGTTCCATCGCATGAATGGGGTTTTCCTGCACGGATGCGGTGCGCGGATCCTTTTCGACGTGATATTCGGGGTCTTCCTCTAGCCCGCGTCCGAGAAAGGCAAGAATCGTATTGAAACTTCGCAGTCGGAAATCGCCCTTCAGCGGATAGTCTCCGCCGAAATGACCGGGGCGGATGTCGAAGGAGACATCGTTTAAATGCCCATCTTCCGTCTCTTCGATCAACCGCGCCCGCTCTTCGGTTGAGAGAGTGCCAGGGTCATAGTTGGTAATGAGGATGCGCCCCATGATCTGTTTCTGGAGCCGGTAGGTATTGTCCTGTTGGTTATAAGTGACGAGGTAGTCCTTCTGTAACGACTGGAAGCCTTCGGCGGTGACCGCGTTGGCGGGGATCGTCCAGGTGCGATAGGAGATGAGCGGTTCGGCGTAGAGCTGGTTCTGGTCTTGAATCGACGAGAGATGCGTCACCACACGGCGAAACATGTCATAGCCCGGTTTGTCGGACGGCGTATTGCGGTACGAGACTTCCCGGCCGTCTTGCTTGACGCGCAGTTCCTGCGCCATCAGACGGAGCAGCAGATCGATGTCGAATCGCTGCCGGAGCAGGAGCGTGAACTTGGTTTCTCGAAACGGCGTCAGCAGCCACTGGCTAAATTCTTCTCCTTCGATCGGCACGATGCTGATGGTGGGATTTTCCGCCATACTGCCGCCGAAGACGGGCATGAGCGTCTTGCTGGCATCGCCCGTCAGTGCCGGAGTGGCTCCGGCATTCACACGGAAATCGAACGTCGCGGCGACATTGGAGACGGCGGTGAAGTGGATGGGCTGATGGAGATGGGCGCGGGCAATGTTGGTGAGTAATTGCTTGGAGATGGCCTCCGCCATCGCCTCATCATAGGTCGTCACCGCGCGACTCAATGTGACCGGCGATAAGCAGCCTGCCAGCATCAGGCTACAGAAGGCCCCGGCTAACATAAACCGTACAAAAGATGTGAAGCGGAGAGTCGTGGTCATGAGAGTATCCTGCCGAAAAGCGTATTCATTTATAGAGCGGGTTTGTAGCACACCTGGCGAGGGGATGTCAGCGGTGGGGAGCAGAGAGCGGCCAGACGGTCTTTCTTGCTCGCTGAGGCCGCATGATCGGAATATGCTCCCTCAATGCGCGCAGTGAAGGACCATCTGGCCGCTGCGGTGCATTCAATGGATAAGCCTGATCAGAAGGTCTTCATCGTGAGCTATAGGCGGACATATCGAATTCAATTCGAGGTGGGGCACCTCTTGAAATTGCCCCCTTGATGGAGGCTTGCGAATGGATATTTGATACCCTTGCCGTTGACTCTCTTCCCTCAGCAACGTAGGCTAATCTTTATTTTCATAGGGCATGATACATATCTTTGTAGGACGGATACTGGCAGAAGTCTCCGATTGATCAGGCTGGTAGCATAACGTGCCTGACCAAGTGATACCTAGGTTTTGGAGGGCCGGTAACGGTCAATAACGCTAGCCTGTGGAGCCTGATCATGGAAGAACTTTCAGAGTATCGGAATGAAATAGTTTCTCTCATGCAGAAGCGGTTTGCTTTTATTAAGTCAGTGGTAGATTCAGTTATGGAATTTCCAGGAAGCGCCGGGAGCCATAAGGCGGAAGTCTATAAGTCAACTTTAAAATCGCTCGCCAGGAGCGATCAGCAATTAATTCTGGAGTATGCGTTAAAGCTTGCTACGGCGGAGTTTTGCGGAGGGATACATCTCATTTATGCCATGCTGCATTTGCCTAACGATACAAATGAAAAAGGCAATTGGCATAGAGATGGAGATAGCGATGTACAGCGGGTGTTCTGGCTCCCTCTCACTCGGTATGAATACAACGGGCTAAGTTATGTTCCTCGGTCTTCCTCCACGCTATTGAGTCGGCCATTATCGGTGTTTGGATCAAGGACGGGAAAAGTGCTGTTCTCGAACGATCTAGAGATAACATCGGATCGATTCTTCTCATGGTCTCCGAGGCTCGTTCACGTAGGCAATCTGAATACGTCAGGGCAGCTTAGTTGTGCGCTCCAAATATTTCTGGATAAGTCGAAGAAGTATGCGGAGCCCTGCCACCTGATCCGCTATGATCAAGCTGAAATAGCGAGAATAGGAGAGGCTGTACGACGTGCATTTAGGTTCAACGATTGTGATGAACTGGTTGGTTTGGACAAAGCTATTTTTTATCAGCTTCCTCAAAGTTTTAGAGAGTTCATGTTGCCGATTTACATGATGAGGACGAAGACCAATCCTCTTGAGCGTTTTGGCGAAAGAGTCAACTTCTGACTGCTACCCTATATAATGCTGTGCCGACGAGTATATTGCCGTACAGTTCAATGTGCTCGTAGATCTTGCCGTGGCTATCTCACGAGTCTTGTCGATGCGTTTCTTGATTCAGGTTGTGTGGGTTCTCTCGCGGAAGTGGAAGGTGTCTCTCAACTCACGTGGCTGAATCTTGGGCGAAGACATTGGTTGCAGGGACTCGGATGCGACGCAACTCCTTCGCTGGAAGCACATTCTCTGCTTGCCACAATCCTGCCTCATTTGGATTTCGCTCAAGCGGCCATTCCGAAATGTTTGCGAGAGATTCCCGCAGTTTCATCTGATCAGCCTAGCGATTTGCTCAAGTGCCGCGAGGAGCGGCTCATCGACGCATTGATTGCGATGATCCATTTTCCCAAGGAACCACCGTATGGCGCAGCGATACGACGAACTTTCTGACACCCACATCCAATTCATCGCCAAGCAGAAGATCTTCTTCGTCGGCACGGCGACGGCGGAGAGCCGGGTGAATGTGTCGCCCAAGGGGATGGATTCGTTGCGCGTGCTCGGTCCCCGGCGGGTGGTGTGGCTCAATGTGACCGGGAGCGGGAATGAAACCTCGGCTCATGTGCAGCAGGACTCGCGCATGACGCTGATGTTTTGTGCTTTTGAGGGGCCGCCGATGATTCTGCGGCTCTACGGTGCCGCGACCGTTGTCCATCAGCAGGATGCGGCCTGGCGTGAACTGGTCTCGCGGTTTCCTCCACTGCCTGGCGCGCGGCAGATCTTCGACCTGACGCTTGATCTGGTGCAGACTTCCTGTGGCCTGGCGGTACCGTATTTCTCCCATACCGGGGATCGCGAGTTACTAAATGAATGGGCTTGCAAGAAAGGCGAGGAGGGATTGCGGCAATACTGGCAGGAGAAGAATCAGCTCAGCCTTGATGGCATCCCCACGCATATCCTCGATCTGGAGGAAGGAAGATGATGCCTCAAGCTAATGCGTACAGAGAAGCCCTCTTCCGGCGATTTCGATAAGAGAGCCGGAGTGATTGCCCTGCCCTGGCGCCTCGTGGCGCGGTTATCTCCGCGCGTTGTCTCTCTCAGCGGGTTCCCAGATATCCAGGTGCTTGCCTTCGACTTGGAAGACCTGTTGCGCTCCGAAGATATGTTCTACATCTTCTGGCGAAGACATCTGCACCACCCCAACGAAATAGCCTCGGGTATCCCGTAGGACTTGCACTGACTCTACTGTCCCGAAGGGGACGAAAATTTGCTTGAGCTGGCTTTTGGTGTACGAAGAAGGAAATCCGCTGATGTAGATTTTTGACGCCATGCCTCCACCTCCTTGTGTGAGGACGGCATTGTCTTGGCGATCGAAGAGCCGAAAACAAGTCCACGAGGATAGACGCGCCGCGGGGTTTCTTTACCGGCTCTTGCGCAAGGCAATGTCCTCCTTCTTTGTGAGTGCCTGTACTAAGCCTATCAGCCGTATGGCCGATACGCTACTAGGGGAATGCCTTGGTGAAGATGTTTGTCTAGGAAATGGTGAGGCGCTTCTTGCGGGCGGTCTCTTCCACGGCAACGCGTAGCAAGGGGTCATGCGCGCTGTGCCGGTTCTTCGATCTGGACATCGAGAACAGTGTGTCCATGCAGCGGGTCAACGAGACGACGAGTCTCGCGTTGTTGGGGGAGAAGGGGCTGCGTGGAAACGATGTGTCACACAGGCCGGCGAGGACTGTGTGAATGGGTTGGAGGGAGAAGGCGATGGGTTGCCATGTTGGACGGATGCGGTGGCTGGTATTGGCCAGTTGTCTCGCTGGCGGGCTTGCCCTCGAGGAACAGGCTGCGCCGGCAGGATCCTCTTCGGAGTGGGTGACGCAGGCCGTCAGTGCGCCGCATCTTGCTCAGCACCGGTTCTACAGCGCGGCGGCGAAGGCGGAGGTGAGCGTGCATGTGTACGTGCCGGAGGCGTATGGGGCTGACCGGGCGAGGCGTTTTCCGGCAATCTATTGGCTGCATGGCCATGGCGGAGGCGTGAAGGCGCTGCCGCAGGTTGTGGCGTATTTCGATCACGCGATGCGCGAGGGTAAGATTCCCCCGGCCTTGGTGGTGTTTCCCAATGGGATGCCCGAAAGCATGTGGTGCAACTCGAAGGATGGCGCCGTCCCGATGGAAACGGTGGTGATCGAGGAAGTGGTGCCGTATGTGGATGCGACCTGGCGCACCGTCGCTTCTCGCGAGGGCCGGTTGATTGAGGGATTCAGCATGGGCGGCTATGGGGCGGCCCGGTTGGGGATGAAGTACCCTGAGCTGTTCGGCGCGATTTCCATGCTGGGCGCCGGACCAATGCAAATGGAATTGACCGTGGCGGGAGGGCCTCGGAACTTGGCTGCCGACCGGGCCAGAATCTTTCAGTCTGTGTACGGAGGCGACCAGGCGTATTTTCGCGCGCTCGGTCCCTGGGCGCTGGCCGGGCAACAGGCCGATGCGTTGCGCGGCAGGAGCCTCGTGCGTATCGCGGTGGGAGATCAGGATGCAATGCAAGGGCCGAATCAGGACTTCGCGGCGCACCTATCGAACTTGCACATTCCTCATACCGTTCACATCGTCCCACAAGTCGCGCATCAGCCATTGAGACTGTTGCAGGCGTTGGGCAGCGCCAACTGGGATTTTTATCGCGCGGCGCTGGATCGCCCGCCCACCGGCAATTCCATAGACGCCTCAGCCGCCCGTTCTCTAGGGCGATAGCCCTAGCGCGGTTCACCCTATCGCCCCATTGGAATTTCGATCACGAGGCCTCCGATGGCCTCGTTCAGCGTAAAGTCTTTCTTGGCGCTCTGAGAATGGGTGTTGTGGCATTCCACGCAAGACGGACTCACGGCCCGGTCGGCGTAGATGGCTTGAAAATACGTCTCGTTCCCCTGTGTGACCGTTCCAGTCACGACCTGGTCAGGGTGTGTGCGCAACGATTCCAGCCCCGCTTTTTCTGCGGCATTTCTCGGCCCATTCAGCGGGTTGATCGGCCAGAGGCTAATGAGCCGGTAACGGACCGCGGTGCCGGTCATCGCTGAGAGCGTGCTGGACTCTATAAGGAACTGGGCTGGCAAGGGGAGCGTATTCTTCGTGGACCGCCAGTCTTCGGCGGCCGCTGCGCCGCCGCCTTTCTGCAGGCGTTCCACTACATGAATGGTGTAGAACGTCCGATCCGCTTCGATCACCGCATGAAGATAGTTCGCGACGGTTTCCGGCGGGATGCCGGTTTGTTCACCGGCCGGCGCGGCGGAGGGAATCGGCAAGCCCAGGAGCACAATGACGAGCGCGACGGCGCTGAGACGTCTCATGGCGGCACCTCCCTGCTAACAACGGGGACCGGCCTGACTGTTTCAGCATAATCCTCTGCGCCGCCGGATACAAACTCGCAGAAAACGATAGCGCCTGGAGCGGACAGGGTGTGGCAGGAATCGGGCGAGAGCGACCGGCCAGATTTTTCTGGCGGGCTGGTCATCGCGTCACAGGAGTTTCGTACCGAAAAAGATTGCCGCATCTGTGCGAGGGCTATTCGGGGCGGCGGTATAGAGTCGGCGGGTGGCGATATCGAAGTAGACAATTCCCTGAAACGTGCTGCCGGCAAAAAAGCAGGGCGGACCTCCGAATGTCACGCTCTGGTCAAAGACATTTCCGTGAGATCGTGCGGTCGCCTTCCCGGAAAATGTGCAGCCGTTTTGCTCGGTTCCCGTAAACATGCCATCTACGGTGGCTGTTACGGTCGCGGACTGTACGCCTCCAGAACTCCCGGCCTGGCCGAGATACACGCCGGCCAAGCTGGCCACGCTCGGCGTCGTCTCGTAGGCGATGTTGTAGGTGCTTGTGAAGGCGACGGTCCCCGCTCCCGAATCGGTGAAGGAACCGTTCAAAAACTGGCGTGCCGCATATGTGGCTGAAATGGCTGTATCCAGTGGCGTCAGGCCAATTCCAAAGTCTTTTGCGTGAGACGACGTGAAGCCTCCTTTGTCCGACAGTCCCAGGCCTTGCAGGACTCCGGCGATTTGATTGGGATTGGCGGGGAGGGAATAGAAAAAATAGGAGGCACCATCCTCAAGGACAGCGGCCGTCACTGTTCGGCTTGTGATGGTGGTCCCGGTCCAGAGCCCTTCAGCAGACGTTGCGGAGGGGACCGTCGGCGTCTGCTCCCCGCATCCGCTCAGGCTCAACAGCAGGGCCAGTCCAACTGCCGAGAAATATTGTCGTCGCATCGCTCTTGTGCCCATCGTTCTCACCATCACAGGCTATCGCCTGCGTAGTCTGCGGGATTATGACGAGGAAAATCTACCCTTCCGTTGGCTGGCTGGTGCTGCATAGCTGATCCATTCATGTTGAGTTGTCTGAAGACTAATGGGCAGATGATAGATCGTTGCTCCATCGTCCTGCTGCAGGCCTAGCAGGCGGCGATCAATGGTGCGTTGGCGATGAGCGGATGAGCGCGTTAGGGAGGATGTCCTCGCGGGTTGAGTGCGTCCGACCGCCGCTTCCTCAGTTGCGAGCCTGTGTGCGGGAACGTATGATACGCGTATTCGCGCAACGTCTTCTAAGAGGGAGGTTGGTGATGGCACTATTATTCGCACTCTATTTTGTTTTTGCGTCAATCGTTCCCGCAGCCGCGCAAGAGAGTTCTCCCGCGACCGCGCCGGCCGCAATCAAAGCGGATGTGATGTACTGGGAAGGCAACGAGCTGATCGTGAAGGAATTCTCCGGGCACGAGATGCGTTTGATTGTGACACCCGACACCAAAATCGAGGGCGTGGTGGCCGGGCGGTTGAAGACTGGCGACAAGATCGTGGCGCAGGTTGGTGAGGATCGGCGCGCCCGCTCAATCGTGGTGCAGGTCCCTGATGCCGAGAGCAGCGGCTCTCCGGCGCGCGTGCGGTAATTGCGTAAAATCCTACTGGCTTGATTTGGAGGAAGACCCCATGCATGCGGCATCTGTTACGCGCCTTCGGTCGAAACAACCGGTGCCGTATGAGCTGACGGCGATTCATCGCGACACGCACGACACGAAGACGTTCCGCTTTTCCCTTCCGAAGGATGCCACGCTAGATATGCTAGCTGGCGATCATCTCTACGTCCACGCGACGATTGGCAGGAAATCCGTCAAGCGCCCCTATACACCGTCATCGCTGCCAGGCGTGACGGGTTCCTTCGATCTCACTGTCAAGCGATACGAGACCGGCAGGGTCTCGCGCTATCTCCATGAGCGGCAGGTCGGTGAGACCGTGTTGATGAGCGGGCCGAATTCTGGCGGCCATTGGGTCGATGGGATGGCGAAGCGGGTCGGTTTCGTCGCCGCCGGATCAGGCATTACGCCGATGATTGCGATCATGCGCTGGATTCTGGCCAGGAATCTGAACGTCGAGTTGTTTCTGCTGTATGCGAACAAGACCGAGGGAGACATTATCTTCCGCGCCGAGTGGGATGCGTACCAGCGCGCACATGCGAATTTCCATTGCTATCATGTCTTGAGCCAGCCGCCCGCCAACTGGTCCCAAGGAGCCGGCCGTATTGGCGAAGCGATGCTCCGGGCGCATCTCCCGGCGCCCGGCGCCGATACCGCTATCTTCCTCTGCGGTCCTTCGTCGATGGTCGATGCAATTGAAACGACGCTGCATTCTATCGGCTACGCCAAGCAGGCGATCATCCTGCCGTAACGTGTATACGCCTCGCGAGGAGCAGGCCGGCGCGAAGCATTAGGCCTGCCCTCACCGGCCAAGCAGTCCCTTCAGTAGTTCTTTGCCTTGTTGCTCAAGATCTTTGGGTGTTGTTGTCCCCTCCAGCAGTCCCTTGACCGCTTCGTTCACTTTTTCTTTCACCTGTTCCTGGACTTTTCCTGTCAGCTCTTTTGCATCCAGTCCGTACGCGGGGGCTTGCATGGTGCCGGTGATCTGGAAAGGGAGCCTGAGCCGTCCATCTTTCATCGCGAGTTTGGCAAGGGGTGAGGAGGCCGCCAGTTTCTGGCTGAGGGCCGGAGAGAGATGCAGGTTCACGGCAAGATTCAGCGATTGGTCGAATCCGATGACACCGCCGCCCGTGGCTTGAAAGTCTCGGCTGTCTACCAGCAGTTTCTGCACATTGGCGAAGCCCTGCTTGATCATCACATCGGTTTCGATAGTCGAGAAGGCGGTTGCCTTGAGGCGATCCGGAGAGAGTCCGGCGACCTGCAAAAGGGTGACGGCTTCCTCCATGAGATTGATCCCTTCGATCTTTCCGTCCTTGATTCGCAGATGTCCCGGCCCTTCTAAGGCTTTGGTCAGGTCCGGCATCGTAAAGCCGCGCCCGGTGACGGCCAGGTCCATCGCCGCTGTTCCGCTCATGGAGATTTTGCTGTCCGGGCTGATGGCTGCTAGCGCGGGGCCGAGCTGGAGTCCGTCGATCTTGACCTTTCCTCGAAACGGCGGAGTTGGCGCGCCTGTCGTCATCTCTCCATCTGCTTTGATCTGGCCGTTGAACACTTGAAAGGAGGCGTTGGAGAGGCGTGCATTCGGCCCTTTGAGGTCGGCGGTCACGAGCAGATTCCTGAGTTCTACCGATTTCGCGAGCCCGGTTTCGACCGGCAGGTCTCCTGTCTGTACTGAGGGCGATGAGAGGGCCACTTTCGCATGGCCACCGAGCACGGTGCCTTTGATCGACAACACAGATTTCCCCAGCACAACCCCAAGGCGCAGATCGGACACATCGGCGATTTCCAACGGCGGCGCCGCCGGATTGAACGGCACACGAGTTTTGGCTGCGACCGTGAGATCTTTCAACTCCACCGGTTTAGCCAGGGGGACAGCGACCGGCAGATCGGCGGTATTGAGGGAAGGCGCCGATAGCGTCACATTGGCCTGGCCGTTCAGGACGGTCCCTTTGAGATGCAGGAGCGATTGCCCTAACGCAACCGCGACTCGCAGGTCGGAGACATCGGCAATCTCCAATGGCGGTGCGGCCGGTTTGAACGGTATACGAGTTTTGGCCGTGAGGGTGAGATCTTTCAGCTCTACTGGCTTGGTCAACGGCAGCGCGACCGGGAGGTCCGCCGTATTGATAGACGGCGATGTGACGGTTGCCGTGGCTTGGCCGTTGAGGACGGTGCTCTTCACATGGATCAGCGACTGGCCTAGTGCGGCCGTGACTCGCAGGTCTGAGACATCAGCGATTTCCAACGGCGGCGCAGCGGGATTGAAGGGCACGCGGGTTTTAGCGGCGACCGTGAGGTCCTTCAGCTCCACCGGCTTAGCCCGTGGGACAGTGACCGGCAGATCGGCGGTGTTGAGGGAAGGCGCCGACAGCGTCACATTAGCCTGGCCGTTCAGGACAGTTCCTTTGATCTGTGCCGAGGATTGTCCCATGAGGAGCGTCAAGCTCAGATTCGAGATATCCGCCAGCTCCAGCGGCGATGCACCTTGCTTGAATGGGTATGGCGCTTTGGCGGTCACCAACAGATCCTTGATCTGCACTGGCTTTTGCAGCGGCAGGGCGATGGGAAGATCCGCCGTATTGATCGCGGGAGAAGAGAGGGTGGCATCCAAGATGTTTTCGATGAAAGAGCCTTTTACCGCGAGCGCGACTTTGCCGAGTCCCAACGCGAAGTCGTACTGCTGCACGGCGAGCGTCTCGACGAGTGGGCCGAACCCGCCGTCCAACGTGACTGGAAGATTGTAGGGCAGCACCGTGGTCTTGAGGTGGATCGAAGGCGTTTGTCCAAGGCGGACGGATTTCAACAGCAGTTCGAGGTCCTTCGCTTGATACTCTGCGACCGGCGTCGTGGAATGATCGCGATAGATCAGTGTTCCGCCTTCGATTGAAACGCGATCCACCGCGAATAGGGCCAAGAGCTGCAAGGGGTTTCCGCCGGTCGGTGGAACCGGGCCAGTTTCTGCGGTAGGTGGGGGCCCCGCCGTGGCCCCAATGGTTGACACATTCGTCACGCCGTTCTTGCCGACAATGACCGTGACAACTGGATCGCGCAGAGCGATTTCCTCGACTTCAACCTGCTGGCTCAGGAGCGGCAAGAGTTTCACGCCGATGTCCAGCGACGTCAGCGATATAAAGGGCTCGGCGCTGAAGGCCGGATCGTCCAGGATGGTCACCCCGGCCACACGGGCGCCGAGGCGAGGCCAGATGGTCAGGCGGATGTCTTGGAGTTGGACCTTGCGATTCAGCGCCTGTTCGATCAGCGGCTTGTACCGGTCTTGATATTGATTCAAGTCGATGAGAAACGGCAGCGCGAGGATCGCGCCGATGAGAAGCAGAAGACCGATCATCAGGCCTGCGAAAATTTTCACAACAGCATCTCCAATCTCTTGGCAGTATAGAAAGCCACCGAGGCAGGGTCAATGCAGGAGAGTGGCCGCTTTGTCAGCGTGGTCTCGATTCTGATGACTTACGCGTTGTCTATGGAGAGGCTGGGCTAACAGGTGGAGGTGCGTATTATTTCATGCGTCATTGGAACTTCGTGCATCCAGGATGGGCTTGGTTGCTCATGCGGATGTCGTGCGAGATTTCCAAGGTGGCAGCAAAAAAGAGGATGCGATAGCAATGCCTATTTTGATGTGACGACGATAGCCTGGCGCGCGGCTTCAATCCCGTTGCTCAGTACTCGAAACTCCACTGTGTAGTTTCCAGGTGGCTTTTGAAGCGTGGTGCAGGTTGAGCCGTTGTCGCCGAAGGCGCAAAATGGGCTATAGGATTCCGCGTGGTCCAGTGCGCCGTTGACCCAAATTTGTACCGACACGGTTCCGGATGCGTTGGTCGTGGCCTGAACCGACCAGGGTTGGCCCAGCGTCGGCGATCCGATCACGGAGAGACCGACTGTGGCCAAACCAGACGAAGATGAGGGGCTGGATGCTGCTGCAGTAGCATTGACGACGATGGCTTGACGTGCGATTTCGATTCCATTGCTCAGCGCCCGAAACTCTATTGTATAGGTACCGTAGGGCTTTTGAATCGTAGTGCATGTTTTCCCGTTGTCGCCGAAGGCGCAAAAGGGGCTGATTCCCTCGGTGTGGTCCAAAACGCCGTTGATCCAGACTTGCATCGACACAGTTCCCGATGTGTTGGTCGTGGCCTGAACCGACCAAGGCTGTCCCAGCGTTGGCGATCCGATCACGGTCAGCATCGTCGTAGCTGAGGAGGAGGGTGCTATCGTCTGAGTTGCTGGGCTGGATACAGCGGAAGCATTGACGACGATGGCTTGGCGTGCGACTTCGATCCCATTGCTGAGTGCTCGAAACTCTACGGTATAGGTACCGTAGGGCTTTTGAATCGTAGTGCATGTTTTCCCGTTGTCGCCGAAGGCGCAAAAGGGGCTGACTCCCTCGGTGTGGTCCAAAATGCCGTTGATCCAGACTTGCATCGACAGGACCCCGGATGCGTTGGTTGTGCCTTGAACCGACCAAGGCTGCCCCAGCGTCGGTGCCCCAACTACGGTGAGATTGACCGTGGCAGAAGCGGGCGGCGGTGGCGCACCGGCTGGAAGATAGGTGACAACAGGGCTCTCCCTCGATTCATTATTAAGAAAATCGTATGCGGTGATCACATAGTACTGAGTGACCGCAGGCGTTCCAATATTAAAGCTGGTGACATTTCCCAGTGTGACGAGTCGGGTTGCTGTGCCAGATGTTTTCGAGCAGGGTTGCGTACTGCATTGATAGATATGGTACCCCGCTAGATCACTCTCCGTATTGGCATTCCATGTCAGGATGGCTCCCCAAGATGGATTGATCCAGAACACCAGTATAACGGTCACGGCGATTGCCTTGCATAGCCGGAGAGTCTCTTTACCTGTCATTGTTTCGCCCTAGGCCCATTCGTTTTGTTACGCATAAAAATGTCTTCTTCTCGGAGAGATGGTGATCTTTCGCAGGCGAGGTGCCGTTTCGGGATCACTCAAGGATTCGGTTGTCTGAGCGGAGACTTACGCGCCGCAGTTGCGGCTCCAGTTACAGCAAGACGTGTACCATCAGATCAAACGACAAATTGTGGGCGAATACCTGCATATTTAGAGCTGTTGCATGGGTAGCCGAGTATTAACAGATGTGGAGACTGTATGGCGGGCCAGAGGTTTTTGCGGGCAGGTACTAATATTTCAAGCAGTTAAGTGATGCAGGCTCTGGACTACAGATTTTACGCTGTGTAGGGATTGTGCAGGGGCGGAATAGATTAAGGGAGCGCAGTGGTTCTTGTTTCTGGCTGGCAACTAATTTGTTTCTGCAGGATCACTGCTCTTAGTCATGGAGGAGCTGAACCAGTCGGTCTCTCAGGCTTTGAACGGAACGGTGAAGAGTCTTTTTAAGGTAGTGATTTCTTACAACGCTCCACTCGCTGCGCGGCTGAAGCGGTCGGCGAGGAGGATACCCGTGGCGGGCAGCTTCTGCTCACTGATGGTGGACTGGACGGCCGAGAGCCGGCTGGAAAAATCCGGATGCGTTTTAAAGAGCGCGGGGTCGTCGCCTTTGAGGGTTCGCAACCGGGTTAGAAATGTCTCGTAGGCGGCCGGATCGTATCCCACGCGCGAAGCGAAGATGACTCCCAATCGGTCCGACTCCAACTCCTTGCTCTGATCCAGCCCCTCGTCCAACAACGTCTTGACCGCTCCGTCAATCACGTTCTTGAATGCGTCGGGGTTTGTCTTGGCATAGGCCAGGCCGGCCTCCGCCACGCCAGCGATCTGTTTGGACCGTTGAATGACGTCGAGAATATGTCGTTGGGTGACGTGGCCGATTTCATGGCCCAATACCGCCGCCAGCTCGGCTTCATTCTTGATCGTCTTCAAGAGCCCGCGGGTGACGAAGATATAACCGGCGGGTGCGGCGAAGGCGTTGATCGAATCGTGGTTGAGGATGGCAAACCGATAGTCGATGTCGGAGCGATCGCAGGTTAAGGCCACGCTGCGGCCGACGAGGTTCACGTAGCGCGTCAGGTCAGGCCGGTCATAGACCCCGCCATAGCGGGCGACGACCTGCAAGGCGATCGCTTGTCCGATGATGCGTTCTTCGTCATAGCCGATAGGGAGCAGGCCGCCGATCAATGTTCCGCCGCCGCGAATCGTTTTTGCCAGCCGTTCGTTTCCCGAGTTGCGCGCGACGCCTTCAGCCGCTTGCTGGATTTCCGCGCAGCCGGCCAGCCCGGCGGCCGCGAGCAGCGCCAGGCCGGTCATGAAGAGCCTGTGGGATAATTTATTCCGCATACTCGCCGAGCCTCCCGGCTTTGAGGAAGGCCTGGATCTCTTCGTCGGGAATTTTGCTGGCGGTCATGCGATCTACGGCATCGCGATGCTGCTGCGTAATCCCTGCCCGATGGGCATAACTCTCCGATGCTTTATCGAGTCCGCGCGCGCCGGCCGAGGCGGTGACGCCCGAGGTGTCGGTTCGTCTGAACCCCTTTCCCAGAGCGGCCAGCTCGTTGTCTCCTCCCGCCGGTTTCGATGGAGACACATACGTGGCATAGATCCACCCTTGGATGCCGTTGGCGGTGCGCACGTGCAGCCAGCGTTCATTGCGCGAGATCACGTCCAGGCTGTCGCCGAGCGTGAGGTTGGCGACGACGGGGTCCAAGGAGGTTTTTCCCGAGCGCACCTGCGCGCTTTTGGCACTGACGTACAGCGTTTCGCCGAAGGCGGTTGCGGCGATGGTCATGACGGCTGCCATGAAGATCAGGCTTGCAAGGAAGGGATGCCGGCGATTCACGGGAACCTCGCTTACTTCGATGTGAGGTCGTAGACGCCATCCCACTCTGCGGGCGGCGGGACCATAAGGTACTCTTTGGCTCTCGCCAAGTAAACCCGTGATGGGCCATCTTGTGGATCGCGTGCCAGGGCGGCCTCGAATTGCGTGGCCGCTGCGGCGAAGTCTCGTTGTTTGTATGCCACGAGCCCGGCTCGATAGGCTTCGATGACAGGGTGTCGTTCGTCTGGCAGATCTCCTTTGCGAGCGAGCAATTCAAAGACGACAACGGGTTCCTGCTTGCCTTTGACCCGTAGCCGGTCGACTTCACGCGCGTCGATGTCCCCGGCGGCAAGCTCGTAGGTGCGGGGACCCAGCAAGATCAGCGTATCGTAAAACTTATTCGCGCCTTCCAGGCGGGACGCCAGATTCACGGCATCGCCCATCACGGTGTATTCCATCCGGGCTTGCGACCCCATATTGCCGACGACAAGCCAGCCGGTATTGATGCCGATGCGCGCGCGGATCTCCGGCTGTCCTGCGGCTTTCCATCGTTCGCGCAGTTTGGCAAGCTCGGCCTGCGAGTCCAACGCCGCGAAGCAGGCGAGGCTGGCATGATTGGGCTCTCCGCGCGGCGCTCCGAAGATGGCCATGATGCCGTCTCCCAGGTACTTATTCACGTTGCCCCGATGGTGGAGAATAATCGCTGTCATGGCCGAGAGATACTGATTCAGGAGCTCGACGAGCGTTTCCGGATTCATCTGTTCCGAGATGGAGGTAAATCCGGCGATGTCGGAAAAGAGCACAGAGAGTTCTTGCTTTTCACCGCCGAGCCGAATCGCGTCAGGATTTCGCATGATTTCATCGACGACCTCAGCCGCCATGTATTTGTCGAAGACCGTCCGCAGTTGCCGACGCCGCTTCCCTTCCGTGAGGTATTCGACGGTTGCGGCGGCGGCAAATGAGACGGCCAGCGCGCCTTCGGGAATGGCGAGAGCGAGCCAGAGCCCGTGGGAGGTGAAGGCATGGATGGCGAGTCCATAGTATGCGGCGGCCAGGCCAGCGATGCTAGCCGCTTTCATCCACTGGGACTGCATCAACATGAAGGCCCATGCGGTGGCGAGTGTCAGAACGAGCGTAGAGGCTGCGAAGACTGTCCACGAGGCCGGTTGGAGGTGGCGCTGTCTCAGAATGTTATCGAGCGCCGCCATGTGGATGAGGACGCCGGGCGCGAAAGGGGAGAGTGGCGTCACGCGAAGATCGTACGTTCCAGCGGCGGTGGCGGCCACGAACACGATTTTGTCGCGAAACAGCGCAGGGTCCAGCAGTGGCGGTTTTCCGCTTTGGATGTCCGTAAACGAACGGAGGACGGCGCCGATAGGATAGACGGGATACACCCGATTCTCCAGCGATCCGTGCCAGTCGATGACCATGTCTTGCTCCGCGGTCAACGGAATCGCTATCGATCCAAGCCGAAGTTCCCGCGGATGCAGCGCCGCGCGATCTGCTTGTAGAAGGTCGCGCGCGACGGTCGTACTGATGTGCAGGAATGCCTGTTCTTGAGCGAACGCTAGCGGAGGGAGACGGCGGGTGGTGCCATCGATGTCTGGGGTCAGGTTGATAAAGCCGAGCCCGTGAGCAGCCTGCGCGAATAGCGGCAGGGGGAACTTGGCGCCGGTATAGGTCGAGACTGTTTCGGTTGAGTGAGACGTGTGATCGTCGAGCGCGATCGTTGCTTTCTTCACGATATCGGGCGGGTGCTCTGGCGTACTGGATGTCGTCGTGCTGCTGGATGGTGTTTGCTCATTCTGCATCAAGACGGGCAGGTAGACGTTTCCGGCCGCGCGCATCTCTTCAGCGAACACCGCATCGAATTCCTCCCCCGACCGGTCCGGTTCGAGAAAGAGGATATCGAAGACCACGGCCTTGGCGCCGGCCTCTTTTAGGTAATGGACAACATAGCCGTGCCGGTCGCGAGACCAGGGCCATTGGCCGTAGGATTCCAGGCTGGCTTCATCCACCGCGACCAGGACGATATCGTTCCCGGCCTTGGTGGCATCCGCGTACCGATGGAACCGATGGTCAAGGGTCTTGAGTTCTGTGACGGTGAGCCATCCCGACCAGTGGAGGGCCAGGGCGAGGAGCCAGACCGCGCCCCCTACTGCGGCTCCGGAGAGTAGTTTGTGGTATCGCGTGGCGGCTTGCATCGTACAGCTCCACCGTCGATGACGGGTGGCCGGCCGGGGATCACTTCCCGGACCGGCGGAAGAAGTGCAGGATCTTCGCGGTGAGCGACAGGCCTTCTTCCTTGGCGGATTTCAGCAGTGAGGCGCGATCGGCGGTTTCGCGGGTGGCTGTCAGCGCCGATTGCCGAGTCGTGAGGATCGTGCCGAATTGTTCTGCCAGGCTGGGAGTGCGGGAGATGGCCTGGCTGATAGCCTGCTTGCCGATGACCGTGACCGTCAGATGCGATTTTGCTTGGACTGTGGCGGAACGCGGGGCTCCGGTGAGCAGGGACATTTCTCCGAAGAACTGTCCTTTTGTGAGTGTGGCAACCGGCGTGACGTGGCCACCTGTTGTGACGACAACGTCGGCGGCGCCCTCGATGACCACGAAGAGTTCTTCTCCCGGGTCGCCTTCCTGCACAACCTGCTCGCCGGGCAGGTAGACGCGTGTTTGCGCCTGTTCGGCCAGCGCGTGCAGCGCCTCCGCGTCGAGAACGGCTAAGAAATCGATGGCGCGAAGCTGCTCTTCGATCCCGGTCAGTTCGACGGCCCGCTGCGCCGTCAGATCGGGGGGCTGGGTCATCTGCATGACTCGTTGAGGATAGGGAATCTCAATGCCGTTCCGCTGGAAGGCATACCAGACATAGGCCATCACCTCGCCCTCGATGCGTTCGCGGCTTCCATAGTCATGAAAGAAAAACTTCAGTTTGTAGGAGATGCCGGAATCCTTGAACTCTTCGATGAAGCTGACCGGCGCTGGAGTGGCGACGACGCCCGGCACCGCCGAGGCGGATTGAACGAGAATCTGTTTCACCTGCACGGGGGGATGCGCATAATTCGCGTCGACATGGATAGATCGGGCGCAGAGGGTTTCCGGCCGGCTGTGGTTGGTGATGGCGGATTGCGAGATGACATCGTTGGGCAGCATGACGTAATCGTAAGCGCGGGTTCTGATTGTGATGTAGTCGAAGGCGATGTCGGTGACGACGCCCTCTTTGTCCATCAACGTGACCCAATCGCCGACATGGATCATGCGGCCGAGCTGGATGCCCGAGGCCAGCCGCGCGATGACGTCTTTGAGCGCGAATCCCACCACGGCGGTGACGATGGTGGGGAGCGCGATCAAGGCCAAAGGATCCATGTCGAGGACGGTCCGAAGCAGGATGAGGCCTGTCAGTGCGACTCCGATGAGCAGGAAGATCATGCGGAGGATTCTGGGGATGTATTTCCCCCGCTTCTCGACGAGGTAGTCTTCGATGAACAGCAGGTCCATGGTTTTCAGGACGACGAAGGACATCGCGAGATAGGCCACGAAGGCTATCCAGAGTTGCGTCCACTGGGGCACGGGCGAGATTACGCCTTGAGTGGCCAGCTCCAGCAGGAGCATGAGCAGGATCGTGGAGAAGCAGCCCGCGTAGAATTCAGCTCCCGCGGGTTTTTTACGGACAGCGCTGAGATACGCCAGCAGTCCGACGGTGATCAGGCCCAGAGACAACGTGACGCCCATATCGGCTGCCTGCTTCCCATGAATAGATTGTGCCGGCGTCTGAAACCGGCAGGAGGCGGTGCTTCACGCGGCCCGCCGACCGCCAGAAGATAGACCGGATGATCGGGGGATGCAAGATGGCACTCTGCCGCGAGCAGTTGATGTAGGAAAGAGATCGGCGCCTTGGCCAGCAGGTCGTGTTGTTGCCTCCACTCCAGGGTGTCGGTCTTGTGCGCGTGAGAGTTTGTTTGTATGATTTAACTATGTTCGTTCGCTGCGCTATCGTTTCGATGTTGTTGTGCGCCGTGCTTGCGGCTTCTGCGCCAGGCGTCTCGGCCCAGGAGGAGCCGACGCTGGAGTCTCCCGTCTTGCAGTCGTTGAATCAACAATATTCTCAGGGCAGCGCGGCCTCTGAGCTTCCATTCAACGGGTCTGCGGCACTGCCGCTGTACTCTCCGTCCTCGTCGATCTTTCGGGATATTCCGTCGATCAGCGGACGCTACTCAGTGGGCGGACGCACAATCCTGCCGTATCTCGGGGCGGGATTCAGTGGTGGGTATACGTCGGAGTTAAATCGTTCGTTAACCGGTCCTCCTCCCATACAATCCGATGTCGGACTGCGGAGCCAGTTTGGGCAGGGGATTTCACCGAATGAGTTTCAGATGGGTCTCCGCATTCCCTTCTAACGGGGTTCATGTGCGGTCTTTGCCGAGTCCGTTCCGCTTCCCTCTCCTCTATTGAGCGTCCCGGTTCGATCGGCTATCGTTTCTCAGGATTTCCGGAGACCGTACGTGGCTGCACCGACTGATACCCTATTGCGCGATCGACTGGCCCAGCAACGGACCGAGCTGGCCAACGAGCGGACGTTGCTGGCGTACGTTCGGACCGCGCTGGGATTTTTTGCGGTTGGTATTCCGGCGGTCTGGTGGCTGGAGGGACGGGTCATTCAAGCAGTGGGCGTGGTGTCGTTGGTTGTGGGCGTGTTGTTTTTGGTGATCGGTGTTCGGCGGTTCCTTGCGGTGAAAGCGGGGATCGGTCGCCGCTTGGGCTAGTTGCTGGAGGCCTGATCCGCAATAGCCAAGGCAGGGTTTGGGGTGCACGCAGTCGGCATGGCGTATCGGAGGGAGGAACGGCGATGGGTAAGCGCTGGTTGTTTGGGATCGCAATGGCTGGATGTGTCAGCGGCTTGTTGGTTGGGACCCCGGTGAAGGGGCAAGCAGAATCCAAAGCCAAACCCGGAGATGCGGCTCGCGGCAAGACACTGTTTGTCAGGAACTGCGCCGGCTGCCACGGGGCTGCGGGCGAGGGAGATGGCTATCGGCTCTTGGGGCCGGATCCAGCTAATCTCACCGCGCCGGCGACCAAGAAGAAATCGGATGCAGAACTGCTCAAGACGATCCACAACGGCAAACCAAACATGCCGGCCTGGAAGAGAAATCTTTCGGAAAGCCAGAGCCGGGACGTGCTGGCCTATGTGCGCACACTTGGGAAGTGACGCGAGGCGAAAGGCCTCGCGTCACACCGAGGCAGGTCACCGCTTCGCTACTTCGGGAGTTTGGGCATTTGGAACTTGAGCGACTCTCCTGTGAGCGATTTGAGAAACGCTACGAGATCGGTCTTTTCTTCAGGCGTCAGGTTCAGCGGCTTTATGAGGGCGCTGAGATTCTGGTTGGCCCCGCCTCCCTCGTTCAGAAAGTTCACGACTTCTTCGAGTGTCTTGAAGGCGCCGTCGTGCATGTAGGGCGCGGTTTCCGTAATGCTGCGCAACGTCGGAGTTTTGAAGGCGCCTTTGTCCTTCTCTGCCCGTGTCACGTCGTACCGTCCCAGATCTTCTTTCGCCGGTCCGACTTGCGGCACGCCTAGGTTGTGAAATTGGTTGTCGGTGAAGTTGGACCCATTGTGGCAGAGGATGCAGCGGGCCTTGCCTTTGAAGAGGGCCATGCCTCTGATGGCGGTTTCGTCCATGGCCTTCTGATCGCCCAGACTGTACTTGTCGAACGCGGAATTTGTCGAGATGATGGTCCGTTCATAGGCGGCGATGGCGTTGGCGAGGTCCTGAATATTCACGTCCGCTCCAAAGACGGCCCGGAACTGCTGCTGGTAGCCTTTGATCTTCCCCAGCTTGCGCACGACATTCTCGTGCGTTTCGCCCATCTCGATTGGATTATGGATCGGTCCGATGGCCTGTTCTTCGAGCGAGCGGGCGCGGCCGTCCCAGAACTGGAGGTGATTGAAGGCGGTGTTGTAGACCGTTGGCGACTGGCGTCCTCCCACGCCGCCGCCGATTCCGATGGAGGTCTGCCGAGGATCGGCGAATCCGGTTCCAGGATTGTGGCAGAAGGCGCAGGAGATCGCATTGTTCTTTGACAGGCGGCCGTCGAAGTAGAGCTGCTTGCCCAATTCGATTTTAGCGGCGTAATTCAGATTCGTGGACGGTGTCGGCGTCGAGGTCGGCAGCGGCCCGATATCGGGCACGGTGACGCCGTCGATGGTCACGGTTCCGTGAGGGGCATGGCCGGACGGCGAGGCCTGGGCCGAGTGAGCAAAGGGCGAGAGTGCCGTCGCGCCGACTAGCCCGAGTATTCCGATATGTAGCCTGATCCGCATGGTGGTTTTCCTCCTGGGTAAGTCCAAGTCAACACAGAATAATATAGGCATAACCTATTCGGCAGCCGCAAGGAGAAAGAGCGGCAGGCGCAGTGCCTAGCGCTCATGCCTGGATGCAATGACGCGCGGGTCGCGCGGGTCGATGGTGTGGCCTGTTAGGGCTTGTTCGATGCTGGATAGATAGGCTTGGGCGACGGTGGCGGCGGGCAGGCCGATGGACGGATCCATTTTTCTGGCGATCAACGTCTCGGTCACCCAGGGCGGGCTCACGATGTTGATGCGGATGCCGCGCGGAAGCTCCAAGGCGGCGGCGCGTACAAAGCCTTCGAGTCCCGCATTGACCATGCTGATCGATGCGCTGCCTTTCATGGGCTCACGGCTCAGGACGCCGCTGGTAAGGGTGAACGAGCCGTTGTCGCGCATCTGCTTCAGGCCCATGCGAACGAGGTTGACCTGTCCCATGAGCTTATTGGAAAGCCCGAGCTGAAAATCCGCATCGGTCAGATTCTCCAGGCTTCCGAACGCGGCCCGGCCTGCCGCGCAGACGAGTGCGTCGAACGCTCCGACGGCGGCAAACATCTTGTCGATGGATTCGGTCGAGGCCAGATCCACGCGGATCGCGCCCTTCGTATGCCCGATCCCGACGACGTCATGCTGTGCGGACAACGCTGCGACGACCGCGGATCCGATCGTTCCTGGTGCTCCAACAACGATAATGCGCATGTATCTTCCTCCTGGATAAAAACTGGCCGTCCTGTTTTCAATGAAACCGCAATGAGGGTAGCGGTAGCATTGCCCGGACGCAAGCGCGCGAAATTAGCCAGGGCCTCACGGCACGATAGACACTGGGTTGCGCCATCCGTTATTTTGGATGAGCGAGATTAGTCATTGCTGCGCAGGGGGTGGGAAAGAATCTGAAATGCGAGAGACGAGTAAGATGTGGCGCTCTTCCATCCGTGTCGGAGCCATCGCTGCGCTGGCCATGGTCGCGCTTTCCCTGGTTAGTTGCAGCCAGTTCGAGCCTCGGGACAAGCGATTCTACTACCGCGCGTTGTGGAACTTCGCGCTGCGCGAGGATCTGGCTGAACTCGACAGCGAGTTCAACGGAGTCGATTTCGGCCATTCCAATCTCTATGAGAATTTGCTCTTGACCGGCGGGAAAGATGTGCCGGCCATCGAAGACCGGGCGAGAACAGAAACCCTGGCGTTCATTGCGACGAAGCCCCGGCTCAATCCCAACGAAGAAGCCATCGCCCCCACGTACATGAAGCTGGCCTGGCGCGCGCAGAATGTTTTCGATGAGGCCCATGCGCTGCATCGCGCCACCTACGATATCATGGCCTCCAATGAGCCGGATAAAGACCGGGCGATCCGGAACGTGGTGGCCTATTACCGGGAGAGCGCCTACGCATTGACTGCGAAGCGGCTGGACCATCGCCGGCTCGACCAGTTTCCCTATTCCAAGACCTTCCGCCAGCGGTTTCCATTGTTCAATGCGACGATCTGGTCCTATCACTACTTGCAAGTCGCCGTATACGATCCCTTGCAGGCCGCGCGCGATCTCAATGCCAAGACGCAAGCCGTGCGGCCGATCCTCGCGACGTATCGCCGCTATCTCGACCAGCCGCCGGTGGAGTGGACCTTCATGCCGTTGACGGCTGAGCTGAGCCCGTTGTTCGCGGCACGCTATCCAGAGATCGCCAACATCTTCGACAATCTCCACATGCTGCACGACAACATCAGCGACATCCTCGCGAGCGATCTGCTGCCGGCCTGGGAGGCCAAGCGGGCGGAGATCTATCGCCTGGTGGACCACTACTATCTGGCGAGCGCCGATGCCACGAATCCGATGATCGTGCAAGAACGGGAGCATCACCATTGAGGCGGCGGGTGCGGTCTACCATCAGCACGATGCTCGCGCTCTTGCTTGGACTGGCGCCGTTGCGGAGCTTCGCGTTGGACCACGACAATCTTGACCCGAACCGGCCGATTGGGATGGAAGATGCCTATGCGATTCCGAAGGGCGAAATCGGCCTGGAAGGCGGCGTGCGCTTCAACGACCGGCGGGAAGGCCGCACCCGCGTGACCTTTCAGCCGCAGATTATCTATGGCGCATTCGATAATACGCAGATTGAAATACAGGGCGATCTCATGTCCGATCCCCATACCCTCGTCGGCGCGGCGAAGTCGGGTGACTTGCATCTGGGCGTGCTCTACAATTTCAATACGGAAACGATCAACCTGCCGGCGTTTGCGGCCCGGGTCGAAGTGGACCTACCCACCGGGGTGAATTCAAAAGGCGTGGATACGCAGCTGACCGGCATCCTCACCCGTTCGTTCGGCCGGTTGCGCGCGCACATCAACGCGGGGTACACCGTCCTTGGATCGCCGCAGGCGCAGGAGCGGCCCGGCGCCTATCGGGCGGTCGTGGCCGTGAGCTATCCCCTGGGCTATCCGACAAGCTTTAGCGACACGCTCATTGCCAGTCTCTACACCAGAGAATCGGACCTGCGCGGCCAGCGTAATCACAGCGGCATCGAACTCGGTCTGCGCCATCAACTCACGTCCCGCATGGTGTTGGACGGCGGGCTCGGGACGGAGTTCTCCGGGCCGGCGGATCGCGCGGCCTTGTTGGGCACGATTGGGTTGTCGGTCGGATTCTGACCGACGTCGATGGCAGTGCCACTCTGCTAGCGGCCTGCTAGAATGCGCCGCCATGACTAACCCAGCGACAACCGCTCAGCCGCGCCAGGCGGCGGCTCTCTTCATCCTCTTCACGGTGTTCCTCGACATGCTGTCGTTCGGCATTGTGATTCCGGTGCTGCCCAAGCTCGTCGAAGAATTCTTGGCGGGCGACACGGCGCGCGCGGCGGAAATCTTCGGCTACATGGGGACGGTCTGGGCGTTGATGCAGTTTGTCTGTTCGCCTATTCAAGGCGCGTTGTCCGACCGGTTCGGCCGGCGGCCGGTCGTCTTGCTGTCGAACATCGGATTGGGCCTCGACTACATGCTGATGGCGCTGGCGCCGAATTTAACCTGGTTGTTCGCGGGGCGGGCGATTGCTGGAATGGCGGCGTCGAGTTTCAGCACGGCCGGCGCCTATATGTCCGATGTGACGCCACCGGCGCAGCGGGCGGCGGCGTTCGGCAAGATCGGGATGGTGTTCGGCCTTGGGTTTATCCTCGGCCCGGCGCTGGGGGGATGGCTCGGCGCAATCGATCCGCGGCTGCCGTTTTGGGGCGCCGCGACACTCAGCTTGCTGAATGCCTGTTACGGTTTCTTTGTGCTGCCCGAATCGTTGCCGCCTGAGCGGCGGGCGGTCTTTGCCTGGAAGCGGGCGAATCCGGTCGGCGCGCTGTTGTTGCTGCGGTCGCATCATGAATTGGTCGGGCTGGCGACCGTCGCGTTCCTCGGCTATCTCGCGCATGCGGTGTTGCCGAGCACGGCGGTGTTGTACATGAGCTATCGCTACGGATGGGATACGGCGAGTGTCGGTCTGATGCTCGCCGGTGTTGGGTTGGCAGCGATGATTGTCCAGGGGTTGTTGATCCGGCCGCTGACCGCGCGATTCGGCGAACGCACGACATTGCTGGCGGGGCTGCTCTGCGGTGTGGCTGGGTTTGCGATCTATGGCATGGCGCCGCAGGGCTGGATTTTCTGCCTGGGCATTCCGATCATGGCGTTCTGGGGACTCGCCGGTCCGGCAACGCAGGCCTTGATGACGCGCCGCGTCAGCGGATCGGAGCAGGGCCGGTTGCAGGGCGCGATGGCGAGCATCAATGGAGTGACCGGTTTAATAGGCCCGACGTTGTTCACGCAGATCTTCGCCTACTTCATTGGAACGCAAGCCGGATGGCAGCTTCCCGGCGCGCCGTTTTTCCTCGCAGCCTGCCTGCTGCTGACTGGCGCAGGCCTCGCCTGGCGAGTCACGCGAGTGCATCCATAACTGCATCACGCGCACGCGAGGGCGGTATCGTCAGCGGGATTTGGCGGGCCGTAGTTCTTGGCTGCCAGACGACAGATGGGCGAACTGCTGCTTCAATCCGTTGATGCGCGCGAGATAGAGACTCACGTCGTGGTCGCCGCAGCGCTGATGCGGCAGTAATCGGAATCCGCGCCTGGCGTAATCCTGACCCGCTCCCGCTCCGCAGAGATGGATGATGGCGGCGAGGTCCTGTCTCTTTTGCAGTGTCGGCGAGGCCGCTCGCCGGTGGCTGATCGCACTGGCGACGTTGCGGTCGAGGAGCGCGGCGGTCATCTCGATCGCATGGCTCGGCACGACGCGAGAGTAGAGGCTGTTGAACCAGCAGGACTGAAGGTTTTGCCAGCGGCCGTCTTCGGCCACCTCGTGATCGTGAATGCAATAGCGCTTCGCCAGTTGAAATGTGCCGTCGGTGAGCTGGTACATGCCCACCGCGCTCGACGCCGGTTGATACCACTCCAATGGATTCCATGAGGCGCGCCATCGCCAGTAGGTCCGCGCCACGGGATTGCCTGCGCCTTCGCTCTGGGCCAACGCGGCGAGCAATTCCGGTGTGATGACGGTTGTCGAATGCTCGCGGAAGAGATCGCCGTATTCCTGCCAGGTTTTTGCCGGACTTTTATCGAGCGCATTATCCAGGGGAAACAGCACCTCGGTCGGTTTGAGAATCGCGTGATAGGTCCAATTCACCGCCAGCCAGAGAACGAGCAGCAAGGCCGCGCTGACGACGATGCGCACGGCGGGTGTCGTTCTCCCCAGCGCGCGAAAGAACATCCGGCCCTCGCGCCAGCGGGACTGTGCGAATCGGCGCGGCGCGGCAAACCGGGAGCGCCGGCGAGACCGCCCGGCGTTGCGGCGAGGCGATCGAGCGTTGCGGCGATGGGATCGAGGCGGCATGGGCGTACTATAACTGAAAACGAGGGGCGGGCTCTCGGATCTCTCGCTGGAGCCGTCTGCGATGTCGAACCGATGACGGTGGAGCGGAGCGAAGCAGCGAGGAGGCTCTGACTTGAAACAGAACGGGCTGGTCCTTCCGGACCAGCCCGTTCAGGGTTCGGTCTTCAGTCGGAATGCGGCGGTTACTGAATGGAATTCGCGAAGCCGCCCTGCGTCAGCTCCGCGCGAATCTTGTCTCCCACTCGCTTTTCTCCGCTGATCTTCTTGGTGTCTTTGCCGACAAAGACGCGGACTTCATTGGAGTTGGCTCCTCCCCCGATGGCATTGTAGGCCGGCCCTTCGACGACATACACGTTGCCTTCAATTTTGCTGACTTTCCCATCGATGGTCGTAAAGGCCGGACCGGGTTTCGTATCCAACTCCTGAGTCTTCGGGCTGGGTGAGGAAACGTACTCGGTCTCCGCCCACACGGGGGTCAGGCTGAACATTCCGGCCACGCCGGCTGCGAGAGCCACGGTCATCAGTGCGTTCATGCGCGTCATCTTCATCGGTTCTCCTCCTTCTTAGACTATCCGTTTTGTGCCTGGGTGTTTCTCGGTCAGCTCTGGCCCAGATACATGCCCAGAA
This sequence comes from Nitrospira sp., assembly GCA_020846195.1. GTDB lineage: Bacteria > Nitrospirota > Nitrospiria > Nitrospirales > Nitrospiraceae > Nitrospira_D. The sequence goes on along the minus strand of JADLEJ010000007.1, from coordinate 60,768 downwards.
TTTCAGCAATCTTCATGCCGAGCCGCTGCGCGCGGAGTTCAAATAATGTTGGGGATTTGATGGCAGCCGATTACAGGATTGGCTAGGTATCTTCACGCAGGTCGGCAAAACCTGGTCTCTTCGTGCAATTGTGGGCGGATTCCATTGGCCGGCAGGGCTTTGTCGAGTCTCTCCGGTTGACGGGGCGGAGAGATTTCTTTTGATAGACTCCCGGACGCAGGTTTGTTACGACTGTCCCGGGCGTGACGCCCTGAAGGAGTCGGTTGTGTCGGTCATGCAGGGTGTATCGCTCACTCATTTTCGCGGGGATCTCGCCGGTGGGGTTGTCGCGGCGGTTGTCGCGCTGCCGCTGGCGCTCGCCTTTGGCGTGGCGTCGGGCGCCGGGGCGATTGCTGGTCTCTATGGCGCGATCTTCGTCGGACTGTTTGCCGCGTTGTTTGGCGGCACTCCTGCGCAGGTGTCGGGTCCCACCGGGCCAATGACGGTCGTCATGGCCGGGCTTCTCGTTCAGTTTAGCCAGGAGCCGGCACTGGCGTTTTCGGCGGTCATCTTGGGGGGCGGGCTGCAGATTCTGCTGGGATTGAGCGGAGTCGGGCGCTACATCACCTTGATGCCGTATCCCGTGATTTCCGGTTTCATGAGCGGAATCGGTGCGATCATCATTATTCTCCAAGCCGCTCCGCTGGTCGGCCATGCGGTCCAGTCCGGAAGCGTCCTTGCCACGCTGGGCATGCTGCCTCCGCTTTTAATGAGCCCTGTGCTCGATGCGCTGGCGCTCGGTGTGTTGTCGCTGGCGATTGTCTCCGCAACTCCAGAGCGTGTCGGGAAAATCATTCCGCCTCCATTGCTGGCATTGGTTGCCGGGACGGTGCTGGGCCTGTTCGTGTTTCCCAGTGCGCCGGTAATCGGCGAAATCCCGACGACGTTTCCCATGCCAGTGTTGCCTGCATTGCGTCTTGACGCTGTGCAGATCGTGATCGGGCAGGCGATTGTCCTGGCGCTGCTTGGCAGTATCGACAGCCTGCTGACGTCGCTGGTCTGCGATAACATGACGCGCACGCACCATGACTCCAACCGCGAGTTGATCGGACAGGGGATCGGCAATGCCGTGGCTGGCTTGTTCGGCGGCCTGCCGGGCGCGGGCGCGACGATGCGCTCAGTCATCAATATCCGGACCGGCGGGAGAACGTCTCTTTCCGGCGCGCTGCATGCGCTGATTTTGCTGGCGGTGCTTCTGGGCTTGGGTCCGCTGGCGGAGCGGATTCCGCTTGCCGTGCTGGCGGGGATTCTCGTGAAGGTCGGCGTCGACATTATCGACTGGCGCATGCTCAAGCACGTCATGCAGGCGCCGCGCGCCGACGTCACGATCATGGCGGTCGTCTGTGCGATGACGGTGCTGGCGGACCTCATCATGGCCGTGGGCGTTGGGTTGGTCTTGGCGAGCGTGTTGTTCGTCAAACGGATGTCGGATCTCGAGTTGATGAACCTGCAGATCATTACCGGCCAGACTCCGGAATCGCCGCTGACGAGTGAAGAGGCGGCGGTGCTGGGTCCTTACGAGGGCCGGATCGTTCTGATTCACATCGATGGCCCAATGAGCTTCGGTTCAGCCAAGGCCATGGTGCGCCGCTTGGAGGGGGTGTCAGGATGGGGCAGCTTCTCGGTGGTGGTGCTGGACCTATCGACCGTGCCGACAATCGATGGGACCGCCGCGCTGGCGGTCGAGGACATGATTCGCATGGTTGAGGCGCATCATCAGCATCTTATTCTCGTAGGCATGCAGGCCACGGTGACGGAGGTGCTGGAGGGGCTTGGTATTTTGCGGTTGGTGCCGGCCGGCCATCATCATGCTTCACGACTCGATGCGCTGCATCATGCGGCCCGCCTCGCCGCAGCCTCGGTCTCGCGGTGAGCAGATCGGTTTGCCTCAGCTAGTTCGTCATCAGTCTGTAATGCTTGGAGTATCGCCCTGCTGACTCCGGCCTAGCCTCGTTCCCGATGCTCTCTTTGCCACATAAGGTCCGTTCCAGAATGCAGGCCTGCGTTCGAGTCCGAGGGGGCATGGTTATTACGACCTTGGAGCTTGCGACAAAGATTGCTGGGCGTGAGGGGTCGTTAGAGCGGGCGCTGGCGTAGGAGACAGATGCGGAGTGCTGTGATCTCCACGATGTGATCATGCCTTGCATTGGACGATTCGACAGAAAGCGATGGTGTGCGTATGAGCTTGTGCGAACGGCAAGGATTAATGGCTGTAATTAAAATACTAATGGAATCATTTACAGCGCGTTCACCTTCATATATTTCTATGCAGCGTAGCGCAAGTGAGGTATTGAGGTTGTTGGCGTATTCAACTAAGGAGGGCGTATGCATAGGCTGCTGTACCGATGTGCATTAAGTTTTGGCGTGGCGCTGGTTGCCTGTGGGTCGCTTGGTGTGGCTCAGGCCGATGATACGGTAGTGGTGAAGTGGGACGAGGTTGCGCTCCAAGCCATTCGGGACACTCACCCAGGTCCACCGATAGTGGCAAGGGCGCTTGCCATCACACACACCTGCATGTACGACGCATGGGCGCCGTACGATTCAACGGCGGTGGGAACCAGGCTTGGCGGTACCCTTCGGCAGCCGGTCGGTGAACGGACGTTGGTCAATAAGCAGAAGGCGATCAGTTTTGCCGCCTATCGCGCGTTGCTCGATCTGTTCCCGACTGAACAGGCGAAGTTCGATGCGGCGATGGCGCAGCTGGGGTATGATCCGGCCGATCATTCGACGGATACGCATACGGCTTCTGGTATCGGCAACGTGGCTTGCCAAGCGGTGTTGGATTTCAGGCACCATGATGGGGCCAATCAGCTTGGAGATCTGGCCGCAGGTGCCTATGCCGACTATACGAACTATGTGCCGGTGAACGATCCTGATCATGTCAACGATCCGAATCGGTGGCAGCCGCTCCGTGTCAGCAATGGACATGGAGGGTTTGTGACGCAGAAATTCATTGCGCCTCATTGGGGTAAGGTTGTTCCGTTTGCGCTGAAGTCGCCGAATCAGTTCTTCCCCAAGGATCCTAATTTCTATCCTGCCGAGGCGCATCAATATATCAAGCAAGCCAGGCAGGTGCTGGAGTACAGCGCAAATCTGACGGATCGGGAGAAAGTAATTGCGGAGTATTGGGCCGATGGTCCAAGCTCGGAATTGCCGCCAGGGCATTGGGCGCTCTTTGCACAGTTTGTGTCCCGCCGGGATCATCACACTCTTGATCAAGATGTGAAAGTCTATTTTGCGATGACGAATGCCGTGCTCGACGCCAGTGTCTCATCGTGGCATGCGAAGCGGGTATTCGATTATGTTCGCCCTGTGACGGCGATCCATTTTGTGTTTGCCGGACAATTGGTGCGGGCATGGGCAGGCCCCGGACTGGGGACGCAGCTGATCGACGGTGCAGCCTGGCAGCCGTATCAGGCCGCCACGGTGGTGACCCCGCCCTTTGCCGAGTATGTGTCTGGCCACAGCATCTTTAGCGCCTCTGCGGCGCGTGTCCTGAAAGAGTTTACGGGGAGCGATTATTTTGGGCATTCAGTGACCATCCCAGCAGGTTCATCGAGGGTTGAGCCTGGATTGGTTCCGGCCAGCGACGTGACGCTGACTTGGGGGAAATTCAGTGATGCCGCCGATGAAGCGGGGATTTCTCGCAGGTTCGGCGGGATTCATTTCGTGGAAGGCGATGTTCGTTCCCGGAAAATGGGGAAGAAGATCGGCCGCCAGGCTTGGCGGAAAGCCGTGGCCTATTTTAATGGGACTGTTGGGACCCCCTTGGATGAGTCGAACCACGCACATCCTGAAGATGACGCGGAGGATCGATCAGAAAGAGACTAACGCCGGCGTATCGAATACCGAGGGGTGAACGAGAGGGGGCAGGGTAACCTGGCCCCCTCTTTGTTATTGGGGATCAATATATGGTCGATCAAGAGCGGCCCTCCTTGATGCGAGAGCCGTAGGGTTGAAGGAATGACAAGGAGTCGATTGCGTGAGTTGGTCTATGCAGCGCGAGATACGCAGTCGTTAATTGGTCTGAGCAACTTGTGGGGCTAGTTCGAGCGGGTGTGCCAAACTTGCTGCTTCCTGCATTTTCGGCTTCAGTTCAAATCGTTCGCGCCGCAGTTCGCTTCCAGTCCTGCTTCGAAAGACGAGTTCGTCAGTCTCAAGGTCGTATTCAGGGATCTCCTGATTTTCCCACCGTTGCTCAAAGTAGTGCGCGTAGAGCGTATAGAGTCCGTGAGTTTTTCGATTCCGTTGCAGGACATATTCCGGCATGGTTTCGATGTCCAGGTCTGCGTGATAGTGCTGGAGCCATAAATAGTCGCCCAGGACAACCATTTTGACGAGGGGCGGATCGGCATACAGCTTGAGCTTCACCGCTTTGCCCATGGCCTTGAGGCGTTTGAGCAGCGCGATGCTTTGCCGGACTTCTTCCCGGAATCCGTCCAGTGTGCAGCCAGGATGACTAATAGCTTGGATGCGAGCGCTGGTTTCCTGGCTATAGGGATTGACCAACAGGATTTGCGCGCCCAGGCACTTGTCGAGGACCGATGACAGGTCGCCGACCTGATCGACCAGCGTGCTGTACCCGCTTGACCCGATCACCTTGATCGTGCGGCCTGTTCCCTGATCTTCTTTGAGTTGTCTGATATGCCGTTCAGCCCCTCGGGCACGCCGGGGGAAGAAGGAGACCAGGCCGGCTCCGGTTGCGTGCGCCGCCAGGGTCCGGTCGCGAAGGCTGCGATGGAGAAAATTCAGCCCTGCGATGAGGAGCACGGCGACGGTCATTTCTATGGCGATCAGCGAAAGCTTGTTGTGCTCGACGCGGGACCAGACGGACAGAACATATCTGGCGCCTGCCGGGAGCAATAGGGCGATGCCGCCGCTCAATGCCACAATGGCGATGTGATAGGCGCTCTCTGCGGCATTGCGGAGGAGCGCACGGAATGTTGATGGGAAATCATGAAACACAAATACACCTCTTGAAAATGTGAGAACAAACCACGCGACTGTGCCGGGCTGGTCTTGCGAGCGATGGATGTAAGGCCAACGGGGAGTGCTCAGCAGATGCAGGACGATCTCGTGCGGGCAAACAAAAATCGCGTCGGACTCCGTTGCGTCTAGGGATACTGCGGCCCCTAAACTCATGAGGTCTTACGCGATCAAGCGTCACCCTAACAGGATGTTGGCGCGAGCGCAAGGTGTCTTGCGATATTAGGTTAGGGCGTTGCCGCTGGGCAGCGACCGTGACCGAAAGGCGAGGGGTTATTTGCGTGAACCCACATGTGGCGCACTCGATTTCATCAGGCTGTCGGCTTGCGGAGGCAGAAAGCCTTGATACCCCCGGTGGCGTTCGGCCAGTTCCAGCACTGAGAATGGATGCCCATGGACCATTTCCGGTGAAGAAAAAATCTGCCTGAGGGAGCCCCCTTTCGCCCCGACGATCGTTCCGGCGAATACGATGTTTTTGTCCTTGAGGCGCTGGACGGCTTTCTCGACATCCTCTACCCGCACGGCGACATGATGAAAGACCTGGTCGCCGAAATTCTGAACCCAGCCGGGAATAATGCTCGAGCGCCCGCGGTTTCCCTCATAGGCTTGATCGACAAAGAGCGCAGGGTAGCCGGCCTTGCGATAGACCTTGGCGTACCAGTCGTCGTATTCCAGCGTTTCGTCGAAGGCATATCCGAGAGCGGTGAATTGCTCAGCTCGGCGATCGATATTAAGCGTTCGCAACGTCACGTGATCGATGACGGGAGTCAGGCCGATCCCCGCCTCGTCGAGCATGGCACGCAGTGTTTGTGCGGCCTGATTATGCTGAACGAATTTCTCTACCATGTGCGCCAGGAGTGTATCGAGTTCACGATTTTGATCCATGCGGGTCTCCTTTCTCTCCTGTCCCCGTTGCTCGACGCTCAGCCGAAGGTGATGCCTTGTGCGAGCGGGAGATCCGTGCCCCAATTCACCGTGTTGGTTTGACGGCGCATGTAGGCTTTCCACGCGTCTGATCCGGCCTCCCGTCCGCCCCCTGTGTCCTTCTCGCCGCCGAATGCGCCGCCGATTTCCGCGCCGGATGTGCCAATGTTGATATTGGCGATTCCACAATCGCTTCCCGCAGCGGAGAGAAACTGCTCGCTGTTGCGCAGCCTTGTCGTGAAGAGGGCCGACGAAAGTCCCTGCGGCACATCGTTCTGGAGGCGGATGGCTTCATCGATAGTGCGGAACGTCATGACATAGAGGATCGGGGCGAAGGTTTCGCGCTGGACCACGGGCCAGTGATTGTTCGCGCGTACGATAGTCGGTTCAACGAAATGACCGGGCCGGTTCAGCACCTGCCCGCCGTAGAGAATCTCACCGCCTTCCTGTTTGATGTCTTCAATAGCGGCACGGTACGCTGCCACGGCGTTCTGATCGATCAGCGGTCCCATTAGGACGCCAGGTTCCAGCGGGTCTCCGATACGGATGTGTCTGTAGGCGTTCACGAGTCTGGCGGTCACTTCCTCATAGCGCGACTCGTGGACGAGCAGGCGTCTGGTCGTTGTGCAGCGCTGGCCGGCGGTCCCCACGGCTCCGAAGAGAATGGCGCGCAGGGCCAGCTCGAGATCCGCGGTCTCATCGAGGATGATGGCATTATTGCCGCTGAGCTCAAGCAGTGTCCGTCCCAAGCGGCTGCCAACGGTTGACGCGATTCGGCGACCGACTGCCACTGATCCGGTGAACGAGATGAGCGGCAGGCGCGGGTCTTGTACCATGGTTTCGGCAAGGCTGGATTGATCCGTGATGAAGAGCGAGAACACTCCGCGATAGCCTAGTTGCTGCATCGCGCGATTGCAGATGTGTTGAATGGCGATCGCGCAGAGGGGCGCCTTCGGAGAGGGCTTCCAGATGACGGTGTCTCCGGCAATTGCAGCGAGAAACGCATTCCACGCCCAGACGGCTACGGGGAAATTGAAGGCTGTAATGACTCCAACGGGGCCGAGAGGATGCCACTGCTCCGACATGCGGTGGGCTGGCCGTTCGGATTGCATCGTCGTTCCATAGAGCATCCGCGATTGTCCAACTGCAAAGTCAGCCATGTCGATCATCTCTTGGACTTCGCCGTCTCCTTCAGCTTTGATCTTGCCGACTTCCATGGAGACCAAGGTTCCCAAGTCATCTTTCTTTTCTCGCAGGGCCTGGCCGATAAGCCGAACGAGTTCTCCACGTTTCGGGGCGGGGACAGTTCGCCACGAGTTGAATGTATCAACCGATTCATTTGTTATGTGTATGTAATCGTATGATATGCATGGGTTTATTTCAGATATGATTTTTCCTGTTGAGGGGTTGATTGATGTCAATAAAGGCGTGCCGGATTGACTGGACCACCATTCTGAACCAGTGCTTCCTCCTGGGTTGACGGCATGGATGCCCAGCTGCTTGAGGATGGCTTGGGTAGTGCTCATCGGAAGCATGCTCCAAAATCGTTGGCGAGAACGTCCTTCAGTGAAATAGATTCCTGTGTGATGAAGCCATGGTAGCGGGAGGGGTCGTGTAAGACGAGGTCTAGTACGGTGCAGAGACTGGACGCGGTCGTGACTTGAATCGCTGACCAGAGCCTCCCCTTGATGCATTGCGGGTAGACCTTTTTGACGTAGTTCTCTTCGAAGAGTCCCACCTCATTGGTCCCAGTAACCGAGGCGTAGATCAGCACGACATCCTGGAGGGTTTGCGGAACGGCGCGTTCCAATATTCGTTTAAGCGTGCCCCGATCTTCGTTCAGTTTCAGGTCTTTCATGAGGAGATGGATTTTTTCACAATGACCTGGATAGCGCAGCGTCTTGTAATTCATGGTCTGCACTTGCCCGGCATAGGTGTCTGCCAGTGTGCCTAATCCTCCGGATGTATTGAAGGCTTCGTAGAGCAGGCCATCCAGTTCAATGGTCTCATACCCTTCCAATGGCTGGAGCGGGGCTTTCTCGCCTGCTTCAATGCCGTAGCACAGATTGCCGTATTCATTGATCAGGCCATCGGTCGACCAAGTCAGTGAGTATTTCAGCGCATTGCTGGGATGGATCGGCAGCGCGCCGACACGCATCTTGACGGTATCCAGCTTCTGGAAATGCGTCATGAGATCGTGGGTCACAATGCTGATAAACCCTGGTGCCAGGCCGCACTGCGGCATGAAGGCGTGGGAGGCCCCGGCGCTCAATACGCGAATCTGGTTGGTGACCTCGATGTCTTCAGTCAGGTCGAAGTAATGGACGCCGTGAGTCAGAGCTAGCTTTGCCACGGTCGGGTTGCAGAAATAGGGGAGACTGGAGACGATCGCATCGACGGGGTGTGCCGAGAGATAGGCGCTGACCATGTCCGGGTGGTTGACGTCGAGGAGGCAGGGCGTGACTCGCTCAAGTGTGAGGTCGGCGACGAGGCGGTCCGCTCCATCCAGATTCACATCGCCGAGATGCACGGTGTAACCAGAGTGCTGGGAGAGCAGGCTGGCAACAAGCGAACCGATCTTTCCTGCCCCGAGGACGAGTACTCGATACATGATGCGCCTCACGTGCCTTTAGTATACTCCTCTCCGGGGCATTCACCAGCCGTCTAATCGAGACGGGGAAAGAGGTCTTCCACCTGAGTGCGCCGTCGAATGCTTCGAGGCTATGAAGAAATCGTGCAAAGCGATACTTGTCGGTAGGGGCTGACGGCAATAGGCGTTGGTCTTACGGTTTAGCCTAACCGTTCTCGGCCGTGTGGCGTTGTCAGATCTTGGTCGGGTCCTACCGGGACGATGCGGGTAGGGTTGATGTCTTCGTGCGTCATATAGTAGTGGCGCTTGATGTGATCAAAATTGACGGTCTCAGCGATACCGTCGGTTTGGTAGAGATCTTTGAGATAGCCAAAGAGGTTCGGATAGTCGACGAGGCGGCGGATGTTGCATTTGAAATGGCCGTGATAGACCGCATCGAACCGGACCAGCGTGACGAACAGCCACCAGTCGGATTCCACGAACTCGTTGCCAAACAGGTATCGTTGATGGGCAAGGCGGGCGTCAAACAGATCGAGCGCGTCGAACAGCCGTCTCACCGCTCGTTCATAGACGGCTTGCGATGTGGAAAATCCCGCGCGGTACACTCCGTCGTTCACGTTTTCATAGAGAAAAGTATTGAGTTCGTCGATCTCTTTGCGAAGGCCGTCCGGGTATAGATCGATTGTGCTGTCGGTGAAGCGATTGAACTCGCTATTCAAGATACGCATGAGATCGTCGTCGGAGTTGGTGACGATGCGGCGGGTCACCCGGTCCCACAGGGCCGGCACGGTCATGCGTCCGATGTAGTGCGGATCGGTGGCTTTGTAGGCCTCGCTCAGAAAATGGAATCCGTTGATAGGGTCGAGCGAATGTCCCGGGCCTTCGCGAAAGGCCCAGCCTCTTTCGTCACGAATTGGGTCGACGGCGGTGAGCCCGATAATCCCCTCCAGCCGTTTGAGCTTCCGCACGATGATTGTGCGATGCGCCCAGGGGCAGGCCCACGAGACATAGAGGTGGTAGCGTCCAGGTTCGGCTGGGTAGCCGGAGCTGCCCGTGGCGGTCACGTAGTGGCGAAAGGCATCTGCTTGACGGGCGAACTCGCCTTCACCGGATTGTTCATTGGGAAATTGTGCTTGGATGGTCATGCCGTACCTGTTTCTGACCGTTCGAAAACGGATTGCTCACAGTATTGCATAGGTGTGTTCTGCGGAGATAGATTTCTAGGGTGCTGTTTACGGCGAAGGGCGACGCTCAGGGCGGTGACGTTTGCTTGGTCTTACCGGCTGATTTTCACTGCTTTCACGATCTTGGTTTGTTTAATCTGGTCCAGAACGCGCTCCATTGGTTCAGTCGGCGGGACGATTTCGACGGCTTGCCATCCTTCACTGAACGCGCCTTTTCGTCCATGCATATCGAGGACCCACTGGTCGATGCTGGCTTGACTGGTTCCCTCGCTGAAGGAGACCCACAGCAAGAAGGGGGGTTGTGGGCGGATCGGTTTGGCGTCCGCTATCTGAGGTGGAGCGTCTTGCTGGGCCATCACTAGCTTGTCGCGGTCTGGGACGGTTGTTTTCGAGATGTCTTGGCCGGACGAGGTTAATTGCTTTTTCAGTTCCTGATAATTCTGTTCCAATTGGGTTCGTTCGCGTGAGAGCTGATCGTTCGCGATGAGAAGGCTATGGATTTCGGCCTCCAGCTGTTCCCGCTCGCTGCGGTTTTTGTTCATCAGCACGCGGGTCATGCGGTCGACATTGTGTTCCGTGCCTTTTCGGCTGTGCTCAAGCTCCTGTGCGACCGTCATGACGTTGGAGGCGACCGACTCTTGCGCGGTAGAAAGCTTTGCCATCGTCCGTTGCAGCTGAGCCATCCCTTGCTGCTGAGTCTGAATGGTTTCTATGGTCTTGGTTTGTGTCTGGGCAAGCTCAATAAGTTGTTGTTCGAGCTTGGCGACTTCAGAGAGAGGAGCCGCTTGAGGAATGTCTGCCTGGATGACGGGAAGGGGCTGGGTGGCTGGCGTCGTCCAGCCGGTGATTCGGTCGGCGAAGTGTCCGATCAATACGATGGCCAGCAATATCTGGGCGACGGCAAGGATCCGACCCCCTGAGCCGGCGGCTGCAACTGGGCGCGGGGCACCCTGGCCGACGATGCGGCCGAATGCCCGCCGCGCGCGATGCCAGAGGCCTGGCGCTGGAAGAAAGACTGCGCTGACCACTCCCCCTTGGGCGGTGTTTTGGACGCGGAGTTCAACCGCGTCGCGCATCAGAGCAATGCGGCTGCTTTTGAATCCGTATTCGGGCGTGGATAAACCGCCGAGGAGCACCCCGTCCTCCGATCTCAGGTGGACGCTTTCGATGGGGGTTTGATGTCTGACCTGCAGCGTGGCCTCAGTTCCGGCGCCATCCAGCTGTCCGATGCGTTGCTGATTGACAAAAACATGAATCGGTTCCGATGCGCCGCAGCCGGTCCGGCGAGCCCCTGTTCGTATGACGTCCAGGAGATGCTCGCGATACCCGGTACGCTCAGGCTCAGAATCCATAGGGTGCATGTGCTCTTCCATCGACTCCGCTCCGTTCGTGTTATGGCTGGAACTGAAGCGCCACGCGCGGTTTCTCAATAGCCGAAGCGCCAGCGAATCCCAAGTCCCAAGCCGTTTGCAGGCAATTCAGGCATAAGGCTAGATGCCAGATTCGGTACTCGATTCCATAGCCTTGCAGAAACATATCTTCCCATTGATGCCGGGAGAGGCAGGGATAATGATCCGGCTCGCTCTTTCGATAGTGAGCCTGCACAAAACGCAGCATGCGTTCTGCTTCGCCATTGAATCGGCGCCGTTGCTGGTGGCATTGTTCGGTCAGTCCCTGCAAGTCGGGCGCGGTCAAGCCTATGTCCTCCAGCGTCCGCTTCCATCCGGAATCCCGCCATCGTTGAAAGTTTTTATAGATGCGCGGGCTTTCCGACCCGTTTAAGCGAAGCGTCGCGATGACTTGCCCTGGCCCTAATCCGTAGCAATGATGGTACAAGGCGATCAGTGCGTCTCGGCTGACGGCGGCGCGCCCCACTAGCCCATCAAGAAACCGCCCGAGCGGTGTGAGGAGGTCTGGATGGTAGCAGAACGGCTCAGGCCGGCTATGTTGTTTGGCAACCATTGAGTCGAGAAGAAACAGCGGCCGGCAGGGAACTTCGAAGCGGCCGGAGACGAGAAACTGCTCAAGATATTCCGCCCCCCAGCGCAGCACGAATTTTTCATGGGCGACATCCTCACTCCACTGGCCAGTATCACGCAGAAAGCGTTTAATGTAGCCGACTGTCCGGTCGAGCAGTAGGGGCAGGGATTGCGACACGATCCGGTCGAAGTCTTCGGCAGTCGCCGCCACGTCTTCAATGCGGGCGATGGCTTCCGAGCGGTCGAGTATGGTGCGGTCTCTGTTGAGCATAGAGGGCGATCCGATGCCGCTCATTGTGCCTCCCTTGTCATGTCGATGCATTGGACAAAAGCGGTTTGTCCTTTGGCGATTTTGTCCATTGTGTCGAAGGCCCTGTGCTTGGTACGCCTATGTATCGGTCATGCATGGGGTATGGTCGGTAAATATTTTCACATCATCAGTACTTATGGAGGTTCTTATGACGCGCTTTAATGGATTGATGGCGTTGGTGGCGTTTCTCAGCTTCAGCACAATGTCGAGCCTTGCCATTGCCTCAGACGACAAGAAGGAGGAGAAGAAAGACAAGGGCGGCCATGTGGTGATGTTCAGTGACGACAAGAAGGAAGAGCACAAAGACAAGGGTGGCCATGTGGTTTTGGCCGATGAGCCGAAGGACGACAAGAAGGACGCGGGCGGAAAGTAGGCTGGTCCAAGGGGGCGCGGACAAGTGCCGCGCCCCTGAAAGACGAAGCGTTCCCGTTTCCCCAGGCTTTGGGAAATACGTCTGAGGAGTCGCGTTGGTTGCTTCCGTTGCGAGTCTGATTGTATTCGCAGGTTTGTGCAGGTTTTCACGGACATTTCCTCCAACTCTGTTTTTCTAGCCGATTATGGATTCGGCGATTGCAAGTTCAGGTGATCGCCGCAGTAGCAGCGTGTTTTCTCTGCAATCCATCCTCGCTCCCTGGATGGGTATCGGATTCCCTCGCTATTGTTTTTCTCCAGCACCATCTGTACGACAAAGTTTCACGAAGGATCTCCTGTCGAGACGCGACATGAGTCGAAGCGTTTGGTCAGCTTCAGACCCGAAGTTGTTTCTTCATGAGCAGGGATCGGTCAGCGAAAATTAGCGAATCTTTACAGGGGGGCGGAACAGAGCATGATTGAGGAGTGGATTGTGCGGACTCTGCCGCATAGCTTTCGGCAAGAGCGCAACAAGCCCGGCGCAGATCAAAAAAATTGAAGTAGGAAGTGAAAAGCCTTCAGAGACTGAGGTGTCGAACACATCCGGTGTGGGAGCAAAATTCAACAATGTGGCGGGCACACCCAGCATTTGCACCAGCACGCAGACGCACAATACGAGCATGGCGTATTTGACAAGGAGTTTCGGAAGTCCGCCGTGGGTTCGTAGTGGGGCACGCATATATAAGCAAGATACAGAATTCAGTTGTCTGGACTCAACCTTGGATGGTTCTGTCAGGCCTGTATCAATGACCGTTAGTAGAGGGGCGGAAGATAAATACGCGACTTTTGGCACGCACAGTTTCGATTCCCATAACATAGATGGCTTGGATGGGGATCGTATTGGGGCCGGTTCGTGATCTTGGTGTTCTGGAGAATTATTCCGATCGGATTGACTGTCCTGCGGTATTTAGTCGTCATTATAAGTTTCGTATGTTCAGTTTTGTCCGTGATTTGCAATGTATTGATTTTGTGAGTATTTTTAGCGGCTTGCAACTAGGCGCTATACCGTGCCTCTTGGAAGGCTCTTTCGGTAGGGGGCAGGAATCATTGAAGATATCGCAGAAAAAATTGCTATAGACCGCACTCAGCGTAAAAATGTGACAGGTTGTACAATAATGTTCATGTAAGTAGTCTCCACGAAGTCAATATTAGGCTATAAGAAGTGTAAGTTGTTGATAGTTATGAATATGTAATGCTGGATCGCAACTTGCTCAAGCCCTGAGGCATACGTCAACTTTCACCTTGGGGAGGAAATAATCATGGGTTGTCCGAAATGCAAAGGCTTGATGATGTTGGAACGGTTCTCGGATTTCTTTTTGGTGTTCTATGCTTGGAAGTGCGTCAATTGTGGAGCGATTATCGATCGGACAATCTCGAATAATCGTAAGAACAGTCTTGCTGCCAAAGCCGCGAAGGAAGTTGAAACCGCTACTGCCTAGCTGGTCGACGGCTAGGTATTGGAACTCCGGCACGGCAGGTTTGGCATTGTTGCATGGGAAGCTATGCCTGCTGGAGTTCTCGAGCGGGTTCTAGGTCTCGTCGGGTTGAGCGTGATCTCTCCCTGCCGCATTTGAATTTCGACTCTTCTCTCCGCTAGCGATTTTTCTCATGCAGTAATCTGCAGCCTGTAGTTAGCTCTCATCCTTCGATTCTGTTTCCCATATCCCGCTATCGGTGCGCGGCAGTCTTCTTCATCGCGGAGAAAAACACTTCCGGTTAAACACTGCGGAAACTTGGTTTGGCCATCAAGACTGGAAGTATCTATCTACGGTTGCGTCATTCGGGGCTCTTGCTATAAGTCGGCTGATGATAAGCATGGAATGTTTCTCGGAGAAGTGCCAGACCGGGAGAGAGGTTCTTAATTGCTTTCCAAGGAAAGCAGCCGTATGTAGGCTAAGATATCGGTCATTTGCCCTTCAGTGAGGTTGTCTGACCAGGCGTGCATGGGACTGAAGACTATCCCATGCTCGATTATGCGTAGCAGCTCTTCATCCGATTTCAGAAAAGAGCGAAATCGGTGAAAATCCGCCGGCGCGACTCTGAGCGAGGCCGCAGCCGGACCGTCGCCACGGCCGGTTTGGCCATGGCAGGTTGCGCAGTGGTTCCGATAGAGGGCTTTGCCGCGGATGAGATCCGCAGGCAGATCTTGTGCGGCAACAGACAGCGCATTCAGGAGAAGGCTGAAACCAGCAATGAGTCCAGTTATTCGAGGTATTCTATCCATGTTCAACTTTTCTTCCTGCTGCAGTCGAGATGAGTGTGATCGTGCATTGGCCTACTCGTGATTTCCCTGTTAGTGGAAGACCAAGAGCGGGCATTGCGCATGATGGAGGACCGCATGCGACACACTGCCAAGCACCATCCGGCTGAGCCCGTGGCGGCCGCGTGACCCCATCATCAAAAGATCGGCGTTGAGAGCCTTGGCTTCCTGGAGAATCGCTTCGACTGGAACACCTAATGCCGATTTGGCATGGGCGCCGTAGCCCATCTGCTTCAGATCTTCCGCGACGGAGTTGATAAAGCTCTCAGCGCTCTGCAAGGCCTGCGTTTCCATTTCCCGCTCTGCGACGGCGTCGACCGGCCAGGGTGGCCTGGTTTGCGGAAGGACGGTGAGTGCGGTGATCGTGACTGCTTCCCGAAATGGATGTTGCCGAAGAAATAGGAGCGCTCGTTCGGCGTCTTGCGACCCTTGCAACGGCAACAGTACCTGCGTCAGAGACTTCACGGAGTTCGGTAGAATCAGGACGGCGCTCTTAGAGAAGGTGAGCACCCGATGGGAGACACTGCCCATCAAGCGTTCCTTGAGTGGGCCCAGTCCGCGGGCCCCGACGAGAATGAGGTCGATCCGGTGCTGTGCCGCATATTCCACGATCCGATCCGCCGGTGAACCGATCTCCATATGCTTAGTTACAGGACCGCAGTCCATCGGCAGGAGCGACACCATCCGGTCAAGCAGCCTAGCGCCATCTTCTTGCATGGTCCGTTCGATCGTCGAGTACAGTTCGTGTGCGACCTCTGGCGCCATCATGGGATAGGCAGGAGCGGGGACATCCAGGACATGCAGAAGGTGCAACGCTTCGGCGCGGGCCAAATATTTCAACGCGCGGACGGCTTCATAGGATTGATCCGACCCATCGATAGCCAGCAGCATGTTCATCGGTGACCTCTCTGTTACTCAGTGACGATCTGTTGGACAGAAGCGCCGTAGATATTCTCGGTCATGCCGAGCGCAATAGTCCCGACTAAATAGAATCGAATGCGCCTGCATCACGGGTGTTTCCTAACTAATGGAGATAGTCAGCAAGTCCAATGCCGCTCCGTTTTTTCACGCGTTGTGCTGCGAAAATAAGTGTGTAAGCGCCATGGGGTGAAAGGATTTTGTTTTGAATGGGTGTTGCTCGGTCCACGCTGTCAGCTGGCACCATAATAGGGTCTGTCGCTTTATGCCTCAGGCGGCGATTCAGTACTGTAGCAACTCTCCCTTCGGTGAAAGGAAGACCTGAGAGTCCGACGCTAGAGGAATAGGCAGAGGTGACCAAGCCATTGTTTCTATGTGCGGTCAGCCGCAGGATTGTCGCGTGAATGCAGTGGCATTAGCTTTGCTGAATAGGTCAAGAGCGATCTGCTGAGGGATTACAGGTTAGATGGATGGATAAGGAGGGGGGCAACAATGATACAGCGAGGACGGATGTGGGGATGGGTACCAGTGCTGGGGATTGCTTGGGCATTGTGGGGTGGAGCGGACCTCCCGCTCTGGTCGCAATCTGAACAGGTGGTCGATGTGACCATCAAAGATTTTAAATTTGTGACCAAGCAAAGCACGCTCCGGCTCGGGGTGGCGACTGTGATTAGAGTCAGGAATGAGGACGCGGAGCGTCACGATTTTGGTTCGACCATGTTTGAAGGCATTCCGACGCAGGTGGAGAAAGACGGAGTGGTGGTTTATGGGCGAGGGGTAGGGGGACTGTTGCTGGATGCTAAGCGAGATGCGGCGTTGCGATTCAATATGTCGCGGCCAGGCCGCCACGAATTCCGGTGCTCGATCCATTCGAATATGAACGGAGAACTGCTGCTGTTGAATGTGGAGGCCGTGTGAGCGGGATGACCGACAGCCCGCGCATTCTCCTGGCAACCGATTTTTCAAGCTGGGCGCTGCGGGCTGAAGAGTATGCCTGTTGTCTGGCGGCGACCTGGCAGGCCACGCTGACGGTGTTGACGGTGCTGGAGTTCCCGCCTGGCATGAATCCGGAGTATCCGGTCAATCAGGCCTATCTCGGCGAACTCATGAAGGCCGGAGCCCAGCAGTTGGTAAATCTGAAGGCTCGGGCATCGGCCAGGGGGATTTCTTTGCAGACACGAATTGCCACGGGAATTCCTTGCGAAGAGATACTGGCCGCTGTCGAGGCGGAGGATTCGGAGCTGGTCGTCGTCGGCACAAAAGGCAAATCCGGCCTGGCGCATGTGCTGCTCGGTAGCACCGCGGAGCGGGTTATTCGCACCGTGCCTTGTCCGGTGCTCACGGTGCGTGCGGATACGGACGAAGCGTCGCCGGGCAAGACTGGGCTCTGCGAGGGGATCGGGCTCGATCGGATTTTGGTCCCAGTGGATTTTTCAGATTGTTCCCTCGAAGCCGTGGAGTATGCCGCGCGTATCGCGCAACGGTATCGCGCGTCTCTGACGCTGCTGCATGTGCGGGAGCCGGTGTCATACGGTTTGGACTTCACCCTCTTGCCGAGCGGCAAACAGGAAGAGATGCGGGAGCACATGATGGTGCGCTTGGGTGAAATGACGCGGGCGCTGGCAGAGGTCAACATTCAAGCCGGTTCACAGATGCGTGGAGGGACTCCGGTTGAATCGATTCTCGACAGCGCCCGGACGATTCCGGCCGATCTCATCGTGATGGGAACGCATGGGCGCCAAGGGTTGTCCCATGCGTTGAGCGGGAGTGTGGCGGAGGCGGTGTTGCGCCAGTCTCGTTGTCCTGTGCTCACGGTACGCAGTCTGAAAATTAGGCCAGGGCATCATCGGGTGTTGTCTAGGATGTTTGCATAAGGGGCTCATTCTTTCACCAGAAGGGAGGCTGCCATGGCGACGGTGATCAGGAAACGAAACAATGCATCGGCTGGCCGGCCATCGCGTGCGGCCAATCCAATCGAATTGCCGGATGGGATGCGGGAGCGCATCGCTGCGAAGGCCTACGAGTTGTGGCATGAGCGCGGATGCCGGGATGGGCGCGATCTTGCGGATTGGCTCGACGCAGAAGCGATGGTGATGGAAGAAATTCATGAAGCTCGCGAATGAATCGCAAGCTGGAATCAGTGCCCCATTCCCTCCTGGGTTGGACGGATTGGTGGCGCGAGTAGCGGCGCTCTCTCTTTCTCCCCAGTTTTCGGAGGAACGGAACCGCGCGCTGAGTCTGGCCTTGCGGTTCTACGTCGAGGCGGGAGAGACTGCGCTGCTGGCGCCGTTTGCCCAGGAAGTCGATCTTGCCGCGCTCACGATGTATGCGGACTACTATCCCCAGAATGGGCAGCTGACATTGATCGAGCAAGTGCGCGATGTGGTGACCGAGCATATTCCCGAGGAAGAGCGGGCCTGGATGGATCCGCTCAAACACTCGTATATGGATCTGGTTGAAATCCTGCCTGGCGGCCACGCGATGGAGCGATGGGTTGGCCGGTCGTTGGGAAACGGCCGTCTCTATCAGGTTCAAGGCGGTGCCTTTAGTCAAGGCCTCCAGTCTGGCCAGGTGTTGTTGACGCGGTTGGTACAGCAGCCGGGCGATCCTGAGACGGATAGGGTCGTGCTTGCCGGGAGCGCGTTGGTGTTGTCTCTTGCGGAAGGCCAGGCCCTCTACGAGGCTACGTCGGAGTTGCGCCGAGAACGAGAGATCAACGCCGGGTCGTTCGAACTTGGCGACTGGCACGAGTTTGCCAAGCGCTTCGGGTATGAGATGCTCTGGGGCTATGCGCAGATGCGCCTGGACCGGTTGCGCAACGTGGTGACGGGGATTCGGTATCGCGCGCCAGACGGGCAGCCGTATTTGTATGCCGTCGCGCTCTACGAGCACCGCGAATTCACATTATTTCGCGATAGGCTGGCCGAGATGGATGGGTTGGAGGCCGGTTCGGCGGCCCTTGCCGAAGCAGGAGTGCCGGGTGCGAGCGCGCGATGGGTTCGGCATGGATCGAATGAGTCTGGCGCGGCGGCGATAGTCGCTCGCCTTACGTTGACGCCCACTCAACTGTGGGTGGAAACCGACTCGCGCGAACGTCTCGATGCCTTAAAACATCAACTGGCTTCTGTCTTTGGTTTTTCGATTCATTTCCGTGGCGAATCCACGGCGCCACCGCCGCATCGCTTGCGCGTCGAGGAGCTCGACGCGGAGCAGCCGGTGCGAGTCGTGGTTCCTGCTGGGCAGGACGCCTCTTTTCTAAAAACATTTTTGGAGACGGTTTATTTGGAATGGACCGATCGGGCGGCGCCGGTGCTGGGCGGGCAAACGCCACGGCATGCCGCCGCGACGCCGGCTGGGCTGGGGCAGGTGGCTAGGCTGATCGATGAAATGGAGCGCCACGACCTTGGCTGGTCGCGTATAGGCAAACCGGCGTTCGACTATAACGTATTGCGTGGGCATGTTGGGATCGAGGAGGTGCGCCGTGGAGACGTTCCTGCCGAACGCACTCGATGACCTGCTGATCCGTGCACGCCCCGCACAGGGTGCGCCTCCCAACATTCTTCGTGTTCTCCATGCCGTTCATGATCTGTGTGGATATATCGACCCACGAGCTATCCCGGCTATCGCGCATTCGCAAGGGGCCACCGAGGCCAATGTTGCGGGGGTGTTGTCGTACTACCCCTCGCTGAATACCCAACCTGCCGGAAGGCATCGCATTCAGGTGTGCCTGGGCGAGTCTTGTCTTGCAAATCGCTGTGTTCGAGTGGTGGAAGCGATCCAGTCGAAGCTGGGGATCGAACTCGGCCAGACGACGCCTGATGGCCAGTTCACGCTTGAGCCGGTGTCTTGTGTTGGCAATTGTGCGGTGTCGCCGGGCGTACGAATCGACGGCGAGTTGAATGGGCGTGTCCGGCCCAGCGATGTCGCCGGTTTGCTGGATCGCTATCGATGAGCCGCGTCAGACTTTACCTTTCCAACGATACGTCGTCTTGTGCGGCTGGCGCGGAGCGCCTCGCCGAGGCCTGGCGGCAGCGGTCCGATGTCGAACTCGTCCGAACGTCTTCCCGCGGCGCGTTCTTTCTTGAGCCGATGGTTGAGCGCGATAGTTCTGATGGACGCCTGGCCTGGTGCCATGCGACCGCCGATGACCTTCCCAAGATTCTGGCAGGCGACGGCGGCATTCCAGTTTCCTCCATTCCATTTCTTTCCAAGCAGACCAGACACGCCTTTGCCACGTTCGGCGTGACTGAGCCCTTGTCGCTGGAAGCCTATCGGGCGTACGGCGGTTGTGCCGGTTTCCGCAAGGCGCGGCAGATGAGCCCGTCGGCGATTATCGAAGAAATCAAGACGTCGCGGTTGCGCGGCCGGGGCGGCGCGGCGTTTCCCGTCTGGAAAAAGTGGGAGGTCGCTGCGACGACTGCGGCCGATCGCAAGTATGTGGTCGCCAATGCCGATGAGGGCGATGCCGGGACCTATTGCGACCGGATGGTGATGGAAGGCGATCCCTTCCGTCTCATCGAAGGCCTGCTGATCTGCGCCAGGGCGATCGGGGCGGAGGCCGGCTATATTTACTGCCGCCAGGAATACCCGGTGGCTGCGGCTTGCTTGCGGGCGGCGATCCGGGCTGCGAGTGAAGCCGGATGGCTGGAGTCTGATGGGCAGCCGTTTCCAATCGAAGTGGTGTCGGGGGCGGGGGCGGGTTCGTATGTGTGTGGAGAAGAAACGGCCCTGCTGGAATCGCTGGAAGGCCGGCGCGGCGTCGTTCGTGCGCGGCCGCCGCATCCGGCGCAGTCCGGCCTCTACGGCCGACCGACGATTGTCAGTAACGTTCTCACGTTCGCCACCATACCAAATATCCTTGCGCGTGGAGGCGCTTGGCATGCGTCGATGGGAACAGAGGGATCGCGCGGCACCGCTGTCCTTCAACTCGGTGGACGGGTGAAGCAGCCGGGGCTTATCGAGGTTCCATTCGGCCTCACGCTTCGCCAGGTGCTC
Organism: Nitrospira sp.; assembly: GCA_020846195.1. Taxonomy (GTDB): domain Bacteria; phylum Nitrospirota; class Nitrospiria; order Nitrospirales; family Nitrospiraceae; genus Nitrospira_D. The sequence goes on along the minus strand of JADLEJ010000007.1, from coordinate 40,172 downwards.
GATCAATTCGGGCAGGGGATGGCGGATGGCGCCCGACTGAAGGCTGTGCAAGTCGGCGGACCGCTCGGGAGTCTGTTCACGGACGCGCAGTTGGATATCCCGATCTGTTTCGATGCCTTTGCCAAGGCCGACGCGATTCTTGGTCACGGCGGGATTGTTGTGTTCGACAATGAGACGGATATGCTGGAACTCTCCCGGCATCTGATGGCGTTTGTGGCGGATGAATCCTGCGGAAAATGCGTGCCCTGCCGCATCGGGTCATTGCGGGCGCGCGAGATTCTCGAAACGGTCCAGCGGGGACAGGCGACGGAGGCGGACTTGTCGCTCTTGACCGAGTTGGGCGACACAATGAAGGCGGCCAGTCTGTGCGGCCTGGGGGCACGGGCTCCTTATCCGGTGCTGTCGGCACTGGAGCACTTTCCCGTAGAATTTCGCAACCGGATGCGATCATGAGCGATCACGTGGCAATGACCATCGACGGCAGGCCGGTATCTGCTCATGCTGGCGATACTGTGTTTGCCGCCGCCAAGCGGGCGGGACTGACGATTCCCGGCTTCTGCTCCTCCGAACATCTCGCGCCGTTCGGCTCATGCCGGCTCTGCGTCTGTGAAGTGGAGGGACAGAAGGGCACGCCCGCTTCCTGCACAACGCTGGTCCAGGCGGGGATGACGGTCCGTACCCGGACGGAACAGTTGGCCCGGTTGAGACGAAACGTGACGGAACTCTTGTTGTCGGAGCAGCCGACGGATGGGACGCTCCCTGCTGCACTTCAAGAACTGGCGCAGTCAGTGGGCCTCGACCATGTCCGCTATCGCCAGCCGGAGGTTCGTGCGCACATACGCGACAGCTCGAATCCGTTTTTTATCTTCGACAATACCAGCTGTATTTCCTGTGCGCGCTGCGTGCGGGCGTGCGACGAGATTCAAGGGACATTTGCCCTCACGATGGTCGGGCGAGGCTTCGGCTCCAGGCCGATGGCCGGCGCGAGTGGCTACGGCGAGACGGCTACGGGGTTCGCGACGTCGAATTGTGTGTCCTGCGGGGCTTGCGTGAAAGAATGTCCGACCGGCGCATTGATTGAGAACACAGTCCAGGAGCATGGCCATCCAACGGAGACTGTTCGTACGACCTGCGCCTATTGCGGTGTGGGATGCACGTTCGACGCGGGCCTTCGTGATGGAACGGTCGTGACGATGGTCCCAGCCGACGATGGTCCTTCCAATCATGGCCATGCCTGCATGAAGGGGCGGTTCGGCTGGACCTATATCTATGCGGAAGACCGGCTGAAGCAGCCGATGTTGCGCACCGGCAGCACGTGGCAGGCGATCTCCTGGGATGCGGCGCTCGATCGCCTGGCCTGCGAGTTCACCAGAATCAAGACGGAGTTCGGTCCGGATGCGCTGGCGGCTATTTCGTCCAGCCGGGGAACGAACGAAGAGAATTATCTGTTCGGGAAATTCATCCGCTGCGTGATGGGGACGAATCATATCGATAACTGTGCGCGAGTCTGCCACAGCGCGACGGTCACCGGCATGATGGAGACGCTCGGGGCGTCGGCCGCTACCAACTCGATCCAGGATCTCGATCACGCCACGCTCATCATGGTGGTCGGCGCCAACCCGACCGAATCGCATCCGGTTATCGGCGCGCGCATCAAACAGGCTCATCGGCGGGGTGTGCCGCTTATTGTGATCGACCCTAGGAAGACGGAGCTGGCGCGTCTGGCGACGCTGCATCTGCCGCTCAAGCCTGGAACGAATGTCGCCCTGCTGAACGGCCTCGGCCACGTTATGGCGAAAGAGGGTTTGCTCGACCGCGCATTCATCGACACTCGGACCGAGGCGGTGGACGATTGGCTGAAGGCTGTCGAGCCCTGTACCCCGGAATGGACGGAGCAGATCACGGGTGTGCCGGCCGGTCTGATTCGCGAGGCGGCTAGGCGGTATGCGACGAGCGGCGCGTCATTATGCGTGCACGGCTTGGGTGTCACGGAACATCGCTGGGGCAGCCACGGCGTGATGACGCTGGTGGATCTGGCGCTGGCCACCGGCAATCTGGGCAAACCGGGCACGGGCATCAATCCGCTGCGTGGACAGAACAATGTGCAAGGGGCGTCCGATGTCGGGTGCCTGCCGACCTTCTTCACCGGCTATCAGCCGCTGAACGATCCGGCGCTGGGGGGCTTGCATCAAGCCGTGACGGGTCGCCCTTTGCCGACGAAGCGGGGTATGAAGACGCCCGATATGTGGGACGCGGCGTTGGCCGGACAGCTGAAGGGCTTATGGATCATCGGCTATGACGTGGCGCAGACCGATCCGAATCTCACCAAAGTCCATGAGGCCTTGCGGCGGCTGGATTTCCTTGTGGTGCAGGATTTGTTCATGAGCGAGACGGCGAAGATGGCGCATCTCGTATTGCCCGGCGCCGCGTTTCTGGAAAAAGACGGGACGTTCACGAATCTGGAACGGCGGATTCAACGAATCCGGAAAGCCGTCGATCCGCCGCAGGGCGTTTTGCCTGACTGGCAAGTCGTCTGTGAGGTATCGACCCGGATGGGCTACCCGATGAGCTATCGCCATCCGTCAGAAATCATGGACGAGATCGCGCAGCTGACGCCGATGTTCGCCGGAGTGTCGTATGACCGCTTAGAGCCGCCGAATGGATTGCAGTGGCCCGTTCCTGCGTCTGGGCATGAAGGAACGACACTCATGCATCGCGACCGGTTCCCGAAAGGGAAGGCGCACTTCGTCGGGGTGGATTACCTCCCTCCCGGCGAGTCGCCGACGGACGAATACCCCTTCACATTGATCACCGGGCGCATTCTGCAACATTACAACTGCGGCGCGCAGACGAGGCGCACGGACATTCTCGACGTGGTGGGTGTCGATGCGCTGGAAATACATCCGGAGGATGCCGCCAGGCTGCGGCTTGCGGAGGGCGATCTGGCGCGGCTGGTCAGTCCGAGAGGGCATGCGATTCTGCCGGTGGTGCTCAGCGAGCGTGTGCAACTGGGGCAAGTGTTTACCAGTTTCCATTTCCCGGCGAGCGATGTGAATGCGCTGCTCTCATCCAGTTCCGACGACCAGTCTCGCTGTCCGGAATATAAGCTGTCTGTCGTGCGAGTCGAGCCGCTCGATGGTACAGCATTGGGTGCCGGCGATGAGCGCGAGCTGGAAGCGGGGCAGGTGCGCTTGATTACCTGAATGTGCCGGTTCGGAGGTGAGATCGCTATGGTGGGACGTGGATCGCGCAGTCTCTTGCTCATCGGTCCACAGGAGGGGTATTGTCGCGATGCGACTGCTGGTATTGGCGGTAGGGTTCTCATGGTGTGAATGAATAATGGAGGATCTATGAAAGCGCTGGTGGCGACCGATGGATCGAAATATGGCCGATGGGCTCTTGAGTGGGTGGCGAAGCTCCCGTTGATGGTCACGCCGGTGTTACGCGTTGTGCATGTGGTGGATGTGGCCAGTCTCCGTGCGCCGTTCATGATTCAGCCGGTGGCGGTGGGAACCGAGCGGTATGTTCAGCAAGAAGTGAAACGCATGGAAGCCGCCGCCAAATCCGCCAAGGCGGAATCGAAAAACCTGCTCGCGTCTTTGGGCATGAAGGGCACGGTCACTCTGGAGCGTGGCGGCGTGGCGGCGACGATTACGAAGCAGGCGTCGCGGGGCGTGGGGTTGCTGGTGCTGGGGTCGCGTGGATTGGACGCGCTGGATCGCTTCATCCTGGGGAGTGTTTCGACCCATGCGATTCATCACGCCGCTTGTTCGGTGCTGGTCGTGAAAGAAGCCGCCCGCCCGATTCAGCGCATCGTGCTGGCGATCGATGGGTCTGCTGCATCCGATAAGGCGGTTCGGTTTCTGATCCGGAATATCAATCCGCAGCCGAACGGGCCGGAAGCGCGCCCGGTGAATGTGACCGTGGTGCATGCGATGCCGTTTCTCAAGTATCCGGAAGTGCGCAAAGCGGGCCAGGCGATTGTCCGGCAGTATACCGATAAGCTGGCGAACGCGGGGTTTCAAGTTCAAGAAGCGCCGAAGCTCGGAAACCCGGCGAAGGAGATTTTGAAAGCCGCCAAGACGCACAAGGCCGATGTGATCGTCATGGGGGCGAAGGGGCTCGGCGCCATCGGACGGATGTTGCTGGGGAGCGTGTCGACTCGCGTGGTGCAGCACAGCACGTGCTCCGTGCTGGTGGTCCGCTAGCAGCCTGCGAAGGCGATTAGGCGCGGTACACGATGTGGACGCGGGCGAGAAAATCTTCAAGTTCTGCGATCTGCCGCTGAATCGCCGGCTCATCGTGCCGGCCCGCCGCTAGTTCCATGACTTCACCGATGGCGCTGATGGCGTTGAACCCATATCCGCCGCCGTCGCCCCGCATTCGGTGGCCAAGCATGCGAATCGTCTCGAAATCCTTTTCGGCGATGGCCGTGCGCAGCGTCTGAAGGTCTTTCTGGCGGTTGGCTAGAAAGGTCGGAATGATGTCTTCCAGGTCCGGATCGATCGACACGGTGATGCGGTCGGGAGCGGCGAGCTTGGGATCGGTCATGGGCGGTGTCCTTTACAGGCTTGTAAGAGTTCGATGAGGGCGGCTTTTTTGACGGGTTTGGTCATGTGCGTATTGCATCCAGCCTCGAAGATTTTGACGGCTTCTTCTTTCAGTGCCAAGGCGGTCAGCGCGATGATATGTGTCGGCGGCAGATCCTGATCGCGTTCCCAGCGGCGAATGGTTTTCGTCGCAGTCAAGCCATCCATCACCGGCATCTGCATATCCATCAGAATGAGATCGTAATGGCCGTTCTTGAATTTCTCGACGGCGATGGCGCCGTTGTCGGCGATATCCAGGCGGTGGCTGGTGCTTTTGAGATAGGAACGGATCAGCAGTTGATTGTCTGCGGAATCTTCGACTAGCAGCACGCGCAGGGACGTTGACGGAATGGGGAGTTCCGGGACAGCGGTGTCGAGCCCAGGTGCCGGGGCGCCTTTGGCGCGTCCCAATGCAATGCCGATGGTTTGGTAGAGATCGGACCGCCTGATGGGCTTGACGAGATATCCGCCCAGGCCAAGATCATACGTGCGGGCAATATCGTCCGCCCAGTGGTTGGACGTGAGCATGATGACCGTCAGCCCTGCTCGAATAGGCGAGTTGTTCACGGCTTCGGCTACGGCAAATCCATCCATGCCGGGCATGCGGCAATCCAGCAGGAGCAGTTCATACGGCGTGGCCGAATCCGCCGCGCGCCGAAGCTCGGCTAGACACGCCTGGCCGTTTTCCGCCTCGGAGACGGTGGCTCCCCAGGCGCCCAGCGTCTCCTTGAGAATCAGGCGATTGGTGGGGTGGTCGTCCACAACCAAGGTATGCACGCCCGATAAATTGACCTGCGGGGCCGTCCTATTCGCCGGAAGGTTAGAGGCGATACCGAAGGCGAGCGTGCAATGAAACGTACTGCCCTGTCCGACGGTACTGTCCGCCCAGATGCGTCCGTTCATCCGCTCCGCTAAGTGCTTAGAAATGGTGAGGCCCAATCCAGTTCCGCCATAATGTCTGGAGGTCGAACTGTGGGCTTGGGTAAAGCTTTCGAATATTTTGGCGAGTTGTTCGGGCGGCACTCCGATGCCGGTATCGGTGACGGAGAAGCGGATCACCCCCGGCGTGGTGGCACCTGGCTCATTCACGATGCGGACGATCACCGAACCTTTGTCCGTGAATTTCAGCGCGTTGCCGATCAAATTGATGAGGATTTGGTTGAGCCGGTGCGGATCGCCGATGAGGGATGAGGGGACATCCGGCGCCAGATGGCAGGCGAGTTCCAACCCTTTTTCATTGGCGCGCATGGCCAGAATCTCGACGGCTTTGTCGAGGACTTCGTTGAGGTCGAAATCGATGGATTCCAGTTCCAGGTGCCCCGATTCAACTTTGGAGAGATCCAGAATGTCGTTGATGAGATTGAGGAGATTGCCGCCGGCCCGCCGGAAGATGCGCAGATATTTCCGTTGCTCCGGGGTCATTTGGGTTTCCCAGAGCAGATCGGCCATGCCGATAATGGCGTTCATGGGAGTGCGAATTTCATGACTCATGCTGGCGAGAAATTCGCTCTTCGCCTGACTCGCCACTTCAGCGGCCTCTTTGGCAATCCGGAGGGCCTGCTCGACCTCCCGCCGTTCGGCGGCTTCCAGCGCCAGCGTGGCCATGGTGGCTAAGGAGCTGGCGAGATGGATTTCATACGGCGTCCATTGCCGGCTCTTGCCGAGGTGTTCTGCGCAGAGGATTCCGACCACCTGCCCTTTTTGCCGGATCGGAGCGTCCAGCATGGCGCCGATACGATTTGGCCGGAGGTAGGTATCTGAGAAATCTTTGGTGCGTGGGTCGGAGCCGGCATCGTGGGCGGCGATGGCATGTTCCTCGCCGGCAATGGCGCGAAAATAAGCAGGGTAGTCTGCAACCTTGAGGGAGATTTTGAACTGATGATGGCCGTCCTGGTCGTAGAAATCGATCGGTGCGATGGCGAGCCGGTTCTTATCGAAGAGCCAGATGCTGGCACGAGATACTTGTAGGAGCGTTCCGCACGTTTCCGTGATGGCCTGGAAGGCATGGGAAAGATCGCCGCCTGTCAGGGCTTCATGATGCGCCAAGGCTCTGAGCGCGTCCTGATATTGCTTGAGGACCGTGGCTGGGTCGACGGCTGGACGTGCCGCCTGGCGCGAACGTTTTGCGGCGGATGCGGGGCGGGGTGATCGGCGCGGCGTAGCGGCCGATGGCTTCGTCGATTTTCGTCGAGGAAGGTCTGGGGGACGTGGCATGCCGCTCTCTTCTGGATTCGTTCGGGTGATTTTTTCGACTGGGCTAACTGTCGCGGGTGTGTTGCACCAAGGAGAGGAGTCCGGCTGGTTTGACACGATTCCGGCCTTCCTGCTTGGCTTGGTAGAGCGCTTGGTCGGCGGCTTTGATTAAGTCGGTTGGCGAGGCATGGCGATTGGGAATCATGCTGGCATAGCCGACGCTCACGGTGACCAGGGCGTCGTCGGTATGAGAGATCCGCAACTCCTCGACCCGCCGGCGAAGACCCTCGGCGACTTGCGCCGCGCCGTCGATGCCGGTGCCGGGAAGGACGATGACGAATTCATCCCCGCCGTAACGGGCCACCAAGTCGCCTGGCCGGTTGACGGCTCCCGTGACGGCGGTGGCTACTTGTTTGAGGCATTCGTCTCCGGCCGTGTGGCCTTTGCTGTCGTTGTAGGTTTTAAATCGATCGATGTCGAACATGATGAGCGAGACGGGGGTCGATTCGCGGACGGCTCGGCGCCATTCCTGGTCGAGGAAGTCATCGAACTGCCGGCGATTCGTAATGCCGGTGAGGCCGTCTAGGCAGGAGAGCCTGAGCAGCATTTGGTTGGCTTCCTGCAACTGCCGCATGACCTCGAGGAGTTCCTGCTCGCGCGCCCGCCGCCGGTCGATCTCATGAACCAGTCGAAGCACCGACCGCACGCGGGTCAGCAGCTCGATCTTATTGACAGGCTTGGCCACGTAGTCCATGGCGCCGGCCGCGAACGCGAGCTGAAGCTCCACGGGGTCGGTTTTGACCGTCACCATAATGATGGGGGTATCGCGGAACCGGTCGTTCGCTTTGATCTGGCGGCAGGCCTCGATGCCGCTCATGGCGGGCATGAGGATGTCCATGAGAATCAGGTCGACGCGGGCGGTAGCCTGTTTGCCGTTGTCGAGGCCGATCAGTTTAAAGGCATGGGCGGCGGAGTCCGCAACCAGAATTTGTTCGTACCCGGCGGCGGACAGAATCGATTGCAGCAGCAGCCGATCATCCGGCGAATCGTCGACGATCAGAATAGCCATAAGTGTGTGACGCTCTCAGTGAAATGCTGGAGGAAGCGTAACAGCTAGTCTGGGTAAACTCCAGGATAAAGCTTTTTGACACAAGGCTGGCAGAGGCCGTGGCTGAATTCGGCCTCGGAATGGTCGCAGAGGTACTCTTCCAGCTGTTGCCAGAAGCCGCCGTCGTTGCGGATTTTCTTGCAGGACGCGCAAATTGGAATCAGGCCGCGAAGGACTTTCACTTCTTTGAGCGCGCGCTGCAACTCGTCGTTGCTCCGCTGCAATTCGCTCTCCCGTTCTTTGCGGCAATCCATCTCGTGTTTGAGTGCCAGAGCAGAAGACACACGGGCAAGAAGCTCCACGCTGTTCACGGGTTTATTGATGTAGTCCATGGCCCCGGCGGCAAAGGCTTCTTTCAGATTGCTGAGGTCGTTCTTTGCGGTGACCATGATGATCGGAATGTCGCGGAGGTGCGAGGCGCTCTTGACCTGCCGGCAGGCGGAGACGCCGTCAAGCTCCGGCATCAGCACGTCCATGAGAATGAGGTCGACCGGGGTGGGCAGCGCGGTTCCTTCCAGGTTGAGGGCGGTAAACGCGGCTTTGGCGGATTCCGCTGTCAGGATGTCTCCATACCCCGATTTGGTCAGGAGCGAGCGCAGGAGCAGGTGCTGGTCTGGGGAGTCATCGACAATAAGAATGGCCATGATACCTTCTCTTAACGGACGATTGATGGAGAAACTGGAGCGGGGCTGGACGGGCGATCCTCTCCGCAGGGTATTGCCTAAGTATAGCAAATGCGGATGGGGAGTCCGAGCGAGACGAAGCGAACGGTCTATTGAAGTTTAGACTTGACGAGATCGCTGATGATTTTCCCGTCGACAGGCTGCCCGGCCAAGCGGACCATCACGGCTTTCATGACCGTGCCCATGTCTTTCTGTGAGCGCGCGCCGGATTCAGCGATTACGCTTCCAACCAGGTCCGCAAGTTGTTGCGGAGAGAGCGCTTGCGGGAGATAGCCTTCAATGATGGTGATTTCCTGGCGCTCTTTTGCCGCCAGTTCAGGGCGCTGGGCCTTTTCATATTGCTCGACGGAGTCGCGGCGTTGTTTGATCAAGGTCGTCATGATCTTGCTCATCTCCGCGTCGTCCAGATCTTTCTTGAGTTCCATCTCCTTGTTCATGATCGCAGCCTTGACCATCCGGATGACGTCCATCCGAAGCTGATCTCTCGACTTCATCGCGAGTTTCAAATCTTCTGTTAAGCGGTCTCGTAACGACATGATCACCTCAATCGTTCAGTGCCATCGGCAGTCGAGGGTCAGAATACTCTGGCCTCTTGGATGAGTCAACGAAGAGAGGCGGTGGTGCTGGATGAAATGAAAGCGTAGTATGATGATGTGCGAGAGGGATATGCGGTTGGATCGGCGGGAGGAAAGGGGAGGCGTATGAAGAATCGAGGTCGAATAATGGGAACTGGGGCGGTGGTGGCCAGTGTGCTGTTGGGTCTTGGCGGTTGTGCGAGCGAAGCCCCCAAGCCGACTTCTACGATGACGCCGGAGCAGGTGCGCGGTCATGCCGACAAGAGTTTTGAAAAGTTGAAGATGGAGGAGCAAGGGCGCTCGGCCGATCCCACGATGCCGCGCTAGCGAGACGCGTGCTGTGGGGGTCGAAGGCGAAGCGCGTGCATGGTTGACCCCTGTCGCTGGGTCTCGATACCATGCGTGCGAGGATGAGGGCAATGAGAAGTCTCTGGCTCAGAGTCTGCGTGAATCGAAGGCGTCCCATCGGGACGGTGTCTGCCGTGGGATGTTGTCTCTTGGCAGTGAATCTTTGGGGCGCCTCGGCAAGCGGGAAAGACTTGATGCCTCAGAAGGAGCAGGAGACGACGGAGTTTGGAACGACGCAAAGTCCGTCGTTCGACGACCAGCAAGCCGGAACCCCGCAGTCGCTCTTTACCTGGATCAAGATGGCTCGGGGGTATGAAGTCGAGTGGGACACGTTCGGTCGAAAGGGCTGGTACACACAGGACCCGCGATTGAAGCCGGTGGACCCCACGTCGGTCTTTTCGCCGGATGCGGCGGCGGTCTACATTGTCTTTGAATCGGCTCCTCTGGAAGACCCTACTCAGTTCAGTGCGCAGTGGTTTCTTGAAGGACAGGGCGGCACTGTGCCGGCCAAGCCGTTCGGACAGGATATTCTGGAGCTGCCGGGGTACGAGCGCTATGGGTTTCTTGAGTTGAAGCGCCCGGGCGAGCGATGGCCGCTGGGTGGGTATATCGTCAAATTGTATATTGCTCCGCATGGGCAGCAGTCGTTCCATGCCGTCAATCAGGTGGGGACGCTGCGTTTTACGATCACCGACAAGCCGCTTCTCTCTCCTGAGCCAGCGCGTTGATCAGACCCAGCCGATACGTGAGTTGATTCCGAAACGATGAAGGAGCGCGTCTGACGATGGGAGAACGTGTGAAAGTGACCGATGCAGAGAAGTTGACGTTGCTCTACGAGCGGTTTCGGGATGTCTGTTTAGTCGAAAAGGAAATCTGGAAAGAGATCTTTATGCCGCGGGACATCACCCAGGGGGGGCCGGTACGGACCAACATCCAGGACCGCTACGACGTGGAAATCGACGATGGAGCGATAGAAGATACGTTGGAGGCGAACATCCCTCTTGGGAAAGCCTCGCTCCAGGCGGCGATCCAGGAATATCAGCAGCACATCACGTTTTACCGCAGGGCGTGACGCCGCTACTTGGCGGCGAGCACCCGTTCCACTTCCTTGACGATTTCCGGCGATGACGGCTTCATGCGGTGCGGAAAACGCGCCACGATATTGCCGCTGCGATCGACCAGATACTTCTGGAAATTCCACTCCACTTCGCCAGGGAACGGACTGTTCTCGGTTAGATACTGATACAGCGGGTGCTTGTCCGATCCCTTGACGCTGATTTTGCTGAAGAGGGGAAAGCTGACGCTGTACTTGGTCAGGCAGAAGCCTTTGATCTCCGCGTTCGTGCCCGGCTCCTGCTGGCCGAAGTTGTTGGCGGGAAACGCCAGGATCTCGAATCCCTTGTCACGATATTGCTCGTACAGGGCTTCGAGGTCGGTGTACTGCGGGGTATTGCCGCAGAAGCTGGCCGTGTTGACGACCAGGAGCGCCTTGCCTTTATATTGGCTGAGGTTCACCGGTTTCCCGTCGATGTCGTCCATCGTGAAGTCATAGAAGCTGGTCGTTTTCGCGGCCATCAGTCGTCCTTCCTGTTCAGCCTGCACGGTTGGAGACGCCCAAAGGAGCCCACCCATGAGTGTCAGCAGCGATGCCGTGACGAAGGATATGTTCATGAGGGGCTCCTTCTGCATTATGACAGCTGTTCGAGTGCCGCCACCCGCGCTTCGATTGGCGGGTGTGTGGCAAAGAGATGCATGAATCCCGATGTGCTTCCGGATATCTTCATCGTGGCCAGCGCATCCTGGTTGCTGGGCTGAAACTGTGCGCGGCTGACCCATCGATCGATGCCGCGCAGCGCGCCGATCATCGACTCTTTGCCATAGACCTTGGCGGAAAACGCATCCGCGGCGAACTCGCGGCGGCGCGAGTGCCAGCTTACGACAATCATCGCGAGGAACGAGAGCACCACTTGCAAGACGATGTAGACCACGAAGGCTAGGATCGGATTGCCGGCGCTGCCTTCTTCGCGATCCTGTCCCGAGGGCTGTCCCACCATGCTCGAAAGGAAATTGCTGATGTAATAAACAAAGGTGTTCATGAGCCCGGCGAGCACCGTGGTCGTGAACATGTCGCCGTTGTAGACGTGCCCCATTTCATGGGCGAGCACGGCCTTCACTTCATCTTCCTTCAAGTTCTGGAGCAAGCCGGTTGAGACGGCGACCATGGAGTTGTTCTTGCTGGGACCGGTGGCAAAGGCGGTGGGGTCTGGCGAATTGTAGACCCACACCTCCGGCATGGTAATACCGAGCCGCTGAGCGATCTCCTGGACCGACCCGTAGATCACCTGTTCGGCATGCGACCGGGGCTGGGTGATCTGCTCGCAATCGAGCATCGCGCGCGCCATCTGTTTCGAGAAGGCCAAGCTGATGAACGCGCCGCCGAATCCGATCACGAGCGACCAGACGAGCAGTTGCTGGCTGAACACCCCGCGGACATCGATGCCGAATGCCGGGAGCACGCTATTGATCAGGATGTTGGCCGTGAACGACAGCGTTAAATAGATTAAGAAGTTTGCAATTAAGAAGAGCCCAATGCCCTTAAGCCACTTCATCGAAGTCCTCCTTAGAGACAGCAGCTCGCCACCGGTGCGGGGCGAGTGATTTTGTTGCCATGATTATACACAAACCGTCCGTTCGAAATGCAGCCGCCGGTAGAATTGGCCTGTTGAGCATTTGAATATAAGGCCTGATCGGCAAAGGTCAAGATGGCGCGGAAGCTCCTGAAACTGTGGAGTAAAGTTGACCCCCTCGGCATGATCCTGCTAGAAGGGTCTCATCTGTGGAGGTATGTATGCGAGGAGATGCGCTGGTCGGCTGGGTTGGAATGCTGCTTGCGCTCCAGGTCGCAGTCGCACAGGCCGCGGATGTGGCAACGCCGGGTCCGCCGTTTGTGGTCCCGGCGGGGAACGATGGGGTTCAACGAGCCACGGTCGTCCTCGATAGCTAGTCCTATACGCCGAATCACCTGATTGTCGAAGCTGGGAAACCGGTGGAGTTGACCTTGACGAGCGCCACGACGATTACGCCGCATAACTTTATCATCAAGGAACTCTCCGTCGAGCAAGACTTGTCGGCTGGAAAAACCGCCGTCATCACGTTCACGCCGGCACAGCCGGGCTCCTATCCCATCTATTGCGACAAACGTCTCTGGCCTCTGCCCAGCCATCGCGACAAAGGGATGGAAGGCACGTTCGAAGTAAAGTAGAGGTTGTTCACGAGTACGCACCCATCCAAGTCCGAGCTGCTTCGCGACCTGCTCAAGCAAGTGTCCCGTCTGTTCTATACGACGCTGGTCGTCGTTCCGGCGGATGTGCGGGATCAGATCGGCTTGGGGTATTTGTTTGCCCGCGCAGCCGACACCATCGCCGATACGGATCTGATCGATCGTTCGCGGCGTCTCGACTTTCTCAGCCAGCTGAAAGCGCAGTTCGTGAGCGACCAGGTTTCCTGGGCGCAGATTCGCGCCATTCAACAGGCGATGGTTCCGCTCCAGCAGGACTCCTCCGAACGGGTGTTGCTTGAACGGCTAGAAGACTGCTTTCGACTGTTTCAAGACTGTTCGTCGGAAGACCGGCGGCGCGTGCAGCGGCTCATGACGACGCTGACGCAAGGGATGGAGATGGACCTGAGCCGTTTCCCTGGGCAGTCGGCCGGCGAACTCGTGGCGTTGAAGACGCTCGACGAGCTGGATCGCTACACCTATTACGTGGCTGGTTGCGTCGGCGAGTTTTGGACCGATCTCATGTGCGCGCATCGAACGGCGCTGGCGTCGTGGGATGTACGGCACATGTCCACTGTGGGGGTGCGGTTCGGGAAAGGACTACAGCTCACGAATATTGTGAAAGATATCGCGCACGATCTGCAGAAGGGGCGCTGTTACATTCCGGAGACGATGCTGGAGGAGGCCGGACTTACGCCGCGCGATTTGCTGGACCAAACCAATCTGCCACGCTTCCAACCGGTCTTGGGTGGGTTAGTTCGAATGGCCACGGAACATCTGGATCAAGGCTGGATGTATACGATGGCGATCCCGCGACGCGAAACACGTCTTCGGCTCTCTTGCATGTGGCCCATTCTGTCGGCTGGTGAATCGCTTAAGCTGGTACTGCATTCGCCGGATTTGTTAAACCCTGCCGTGAAAGTCAAAATCCCGCGCAGCAAAGTCTATCGAATCCTGGCACTCACCACCTTCACCGGCGCCTGCGGTTCTATCGGGACAGCCTATTGGGGCAGATTGAGGAAGCAGATTTCCTAGCAGGAAGAGGAAATAGTCCGTTCTAAGTTTTGCGCACAGACGACATGCTTTTTGAAATAAGTTCTTAGAGCTAGTGACGGTGGCTGCCCGAAGCTATGATGAAAATATCGGGCGATTATTTAGCCTATATCTTCATGAAAATATTTCAATATGCAACATCAGTAAAGATAGACGGCACCTGCATCGATGGCATTATTGTTAGTCTGATCTCCTCCCACACCCACTGAATTGCTATCCTCTTCTTGCGCGCCTATTGCGAGTACGTTACCGTCTGCGCTCATCGCAACCCAAGAGCCAAAAAGGTCTCCGGTGCCGGTATTGGGAGATTTTAGATAGGTTGTCTGTGTCCAGATTCCGGCGGTACGGGTGAAGAGATATGCTGCACCAGACCCGGAGGCGCTATTGTCTGCTTCATTCCCGTCCAATCCGGTTGCACTGCTTCCTTCATATTGAGATCCGACAGCTAGCATATTGCCATCGTGGCTCAGCGCAACGCGGACCCCGAACCAATCGCCTGAGTCTGTATTTGAAGCTTTGATGTATGCCTGCTGATTCCATATTCCCGCATTGCGCGTGAAGACATAGACAGCACCGGAGTCTGGCGCACTTTCGTCTATCTGATTCCCGTCCACTCCGGTTGAAGCGCTATCTTCTTGACGTGCTCCCACGGCTAAAGTGTTTCCATCGTTGCTCAGAGTTACCATGGCGCCAAAAAGATCATTCGCTCCAGGACTTGATGCTTTGAGATAGGCCTGCTGGGCCCAGACTACTCCACTACGAGTGAAAACATAAACCGCCCCGGAATCCGTGATGGTATTGCTGGCCTCTCCACCGATTCCGTTGCCATCTTCAAATCGTGCGCCGATGGCCAAAGTCGTGCCATTCCCACTCATGCTGATCCATGATCCAAACCGATCTCCCGCATCAGGATTTGATGCTTTTATATAAGCTTGTTGGCTCCAGGTTGCGGCGCTACGAGTGAAAACGTACACCGCGCCGGCATTGGGAGCGCCATTGTTGGTTTGGTCACCGTTGATACCGGTAGCGTTACTATCCTCTCGATAGGCTCCAACCGCTAAAGTATCCCCGTCATTGCTCAGGGCCACGGAAACTCCAAAGACATCTCCTGTGTCAGCGACGTCTGCAGAATCAAAGACAACGCCAGCTTCACTATTTGAGGATTTGAGGTAGGCCTGTTGAGTCCACTGCCCGGCATTGTCTCGGATAAAGACATAGGCGGCTCCCGAACCAGGAGCGCTATTGTTAGCTTGGTTACCATTGATGCCTGTGGCGTTACTATCTTCTTGGTAGGCGCCAACGGCTAGAGTATTGCCATCGCCACTAAGAGTAATCGAAACCCCAAAATTGTCGCCGGTGCCGGGATTTGAGGCCTTCAGCAAGGCTTGTTGACTCCAGATTCCGGAACTGCGTGTAAAGACATAGGCTGCTCCTGAGTTTGGTGCAAGACTATTTTCCCCAATAGCGCCGATTGCCATAGTATTGCCATCATTACTCAACGAAACTGCAACGCCAAAAAAGTCCCCAGCTCCTGAGTTAGAGGCTTTTGCGTAACCGATGGCAGTAGTGATAAGTCCGCTCACGACCAACGGGGTTGAGTCGGTGCAGCCTGATGCATTGCATGCCTGAATAATGTAGCGTGCATTGACTCGCTGCCACAGCGCGACATTATGGAAGTAGGAGGAGGTCGGTATATCACCGCCAATTTGAGAGAAGGTTCCAGTACCTGTCGGATCTTCACGCAGTCGATAGGCGGTCGCTCCAGGCACAGCATTCCACGTAAACTGGAAGGAAGTTCCGGAGGTTATGGACAAGCCGGTCGGCGTCCCAGGTGGCGGTGTGGGAGGAGAGGGAGGAAGAACGGTAGGTGCGCTTCCCTCTGATCCTCCTCCGCCACAGGCGCTTAATGTCAGGCTTATAAGGCTGAATGCGAAACCGAGAAATGCGCGCTGCAAGGGAGTCCATGGCGCTGCAAGATGAAGCCTCTTCTCCACGCCAATCTCCTTAGTCTGACAAACTGGGTGAGATGGTCCTGTTGCGGGGGATTCGAAATGAAATATCGAATAGTCTTTCACAGCGTGCTCCTCAGGTTCTACTCGCAAAAGTGTGTTCTCAATAATGAGGCGTCAAGAACAGCGCAGGCTTATTGGATGAGATTAGTGGCAGCTAGTCGAAGTCGCAATCCCTCAATTGTAGGCCATCTATCCCCTACTTACGTGCGATATTGCTCGTGCAGAAATAGCGCAGTCGTTACTCTCTACGATTATGAGTAGTCGTACATGCGTATGTTGACGGCCGCGAAATTATGACTTGCAGAGAGAGTTGCACATGCGTGTGTTTGGTGTAATGCACGAGTGGCGATGGGGTGACGAATAAATCTTTTATTCTGATAATAGATAGAGTTCTCTTGTCACAGGTATGTGTTGATAAGTAACTGATGTAGGTAAAGATAGACGCGGCGTGCCGTTGTTTACTTCTTCTGCGGCGCCAGAATCTTGTCGCCCTTCTTAAAGACTGCGAAAATGGCTTGTGACGGGCAGGCATCTAAGCAGAGGCGGCAGCCTTCCAGGCAGCGTGAGGCATCGAATTTATAGGGTGGCGTCGAGAGCCAGGCGCTGGTCGGGCAGATGGGAATGCAAATGCCGTTGTGCAGGCAGCGGTCTGGGTGGCGGACGAGGTGATCGCGGGTGACCATCATAGGCTTGACTCCTTCAAAGAGACCTTGGGAGAAGATCTCAAACATGTTTCTGTCGGGAAGACTGCTCACGTCCACTCCTTCACAAGGGCTTTCAGCCGGTCTTTGAGTTCAGGGATCTGTTCGAGATTATTCTCAATCGCGCCGATGATTTTGTCTGCCCTAGCCGACTTGAGCGCATCCTTATCTTTTTGGGCCAGTCGATCATACTCTGCGTAGGCGGTCTGGTGTTTGGATTCAAGATAGGCGCGCGCGTCAAGCAAGGCCTGTCCGAATTCCCACGCTTCCGGTGCCAACGGCGGCACGATGGTAAAGGAGCCGTCGGTAAAGACCACCACGGACGCGCCTTGTTTTCCCGTCAAGGCAACCACGGCCTGAACGGTTTTATTTGTGCAGGTCTGCCAGTCCAGCGTCAGTCCGGGAAACTGCTTGGTGAACGCCACCTTTTCTTGGTTGGCTTTCCACTTCTCTTCAACAGCCATAATGCGTTCGCAACGTCTTATTGAGAGAGTGGAGGGAGTTTTGCCGGTGCCGGGTGGTCGGGCATGAGCAGCCGTTCGACGACGTCGCCATTCATGACGTGGCGCTCCATGATCTCTTTTACGTCGACGTCAGATTTTACGGTGTACCAGACGCCTTCGGGATAGATCACCACGCTAGGACCTTCGGCGCAACGGTCTAGACAGCCGGCCTTGTTGGCACGGACGGTGTTTTTCAAATCTAGCCGTTTGGTTTCTTGCTTGAACACGTCGTGCAAGGCTTGCGATCCGAGCTTTGAACAACTGCCGCGCGGGTCATCGGCGGAGCGCTGGTTGGTGCAGACGAAGATATGACGTTTGAATCCAGGCATGGTCGGCATCCTATACGGGCATCGTGGCGGTGTTGAGGCGTTCCATCAGCAGCTGAACCTCTGTAACCTTGAGAAACGGAGATTGGCCCGGTTGAGCATCGAGGATTGTGCGGATTTCGCGCAGCCGCAAAAACGCGCGGCGGAATTCCTCGCCTTTGGCCAGTTCGGACGATTGTGAGGCGAAAAGTTTTTCGTATTCCGCTCGAATGTCGCGGAAATCCCGTTGCAGAGTTTTATGCATCGAACAGGTTTCGCAGTACCACTTCGGGCTTTGATC
Source organism: Nitrospira sp. (assembly GCA_020846195.1). Classification (GTDB taxonomy): domain Bacteria; phylum Nitrospirota; class Nitrospiria; order Nitrospirales; family Nitrospiraceae; genus Nitrospira_D. The sequence continues at coordinate 22,524 of JADLEJ010000007.1, read as the reverse complement.
CGAAGAGGGCGATAGGCGGTCGTAGGGACGGCAGAAAAAATCCTTGCCCAGCGAATATTTGATAACTGGGCCGGAAGTAACCTGGCAGGCATGACACGATCCGGTCGACAGGTCCATCACGAGCCTCCTCGATGAAGATAAGCGGAAATTGTTCAATGGTTCAATGGCGGGCGCATCTTACACCAGGGGTTTTTGGACTGTCTAGTTACGGGGAGAAGGCATTTGCTATTATCGATAAAGGAATGGCACGATTCATCAAGGTGACAGCGGTGAGGGCTCTGGCGGATGCGTATGAGATTATGACGGGCCGCCCTCTCAGATCGGTCTCGTAGGCTTTGGATATGATTATCGGCGTTCCCAAAGAAATCAAAGATCACGAATATCGCGTCAGCCTGACGCCGAATGGGGCTTCGGCGTTGCACAAGGCCGGGCATGCAATCTGGGTGGAGCCGTCGGCTGGGGTGGGGAGTGGATTTACCGATGAAGAGTATCGACGGGCCGGTGCGACGATCGCTGCATCCAAAGCCGAGGTGTTCGAGAAGGCTGACTTAATCGTCAAGGTCAAGGAGCCGTTGTTATCCGAGTGTCCGTTGTTTCGTCCCGGACAGATTTTGTTTACGTATCTGCATCTCGCCTCCCTCCCTGAACTCACCAAGGCTCTGTTAGAGACGAAGATCACCGCCATTGCGTATGAAACGACTGTGGCGCGCGATGGCAGCCTTCCGATGTTAAGGCCGATGAGCGAGATTGCCGGGCGCATGTCGGTTCAAGTTGGGGCGCACTACTTGGAAAAGATTCAGGGTGGGCGTGGGGTGTTGTTAGCGGGAGTGCCCGGTGTGGAGCCTGGGAATGTGGTGGTGCTGGGCGCCGGTGTGGTCGGGACCTCCGCGACCCGAATCGCGGTTGGACTGGGCGCGCAGGTGACGGTGATCAATTTGGATATCGATCGGCTGCGCTCTCTGGACGATATGTATCAGGGGCGTGTCGTCACGCGCGCGGTGAATGAAGCGGCTGTCGAACAGGCGGTGCGTGAGGCGGACCTGGTGATCGGCGCAGTCCTCGTTCCGGGGGCCAAGGCGCCCAAGCTAGTCTCGCGGGCGATGGTGGCGCGCATGAAGCCAGGGGCTGTCGTTGTGGATGTTTCGGTCGATCAAGGCGGGTGCTTCGAGACGACGAAAGCCACAACACATTCCGATCCGGTCTACACTGTTGATGGCGTGCTGCATTACTGTGTGGCGAATATGCCGGGCATCGTTCCGCGGACATCCACGTTCGCGCTCGCGAATGCCACGCTGCCGTATCTCCTTCGCTTGGCGTCGGAAGGCGTCGATCGAGCCATTCAATCCGATCCAGGATTAGCCAAGGGTGTCAACCTAAAAAACGGCCAGGTAACTCATTCTGGAGTAGCTGACGCACATGGCTTGCGTTTTACCCCCATCTTGTAAGACAATCCGGTTCCCGATTTTTGTGAGTCGCCTTGTCGGGGCGTAGCGCAGCCCGGTAGCGCACTGCGTTCGGGACGCAGGGGTCGAAGGTTCAAATCCTTTCGCCCCGACCATCTTCTCTTCCTCGTGCCGCGTGCTTCTCGTTGAACTCATACTCGCGACGCACGCGGCGAACATCCTTCAGCCAGTATTCCCCTTTATCTGTTGTAGCCCACGCCTGCGGTGGCGGCGTATTTGCTGCGGAGTGATGATCGAGAGGCGATCTCTTTCTCAGGGGTTTGCTGCGCTCGCGCGAACCGGTCCCGAAGTGTCGTATTGCACGCGATGTTGGTTGAACCAGCAGAGGCTGATTTACCTCGCGTAGATTTGCAAAACGCGTGACGGGTCTGAGGAGGTGTGAGAGTATTCCACCGTGTTGCGCAATCTGTTGCGGGGCGCAAGCTTGATTCAAGCATGACATCTCAGGTGCGCGCTCACATTCTGGTGAATGGCCGTGTGCAGGGCGTTGGGTACCGGGCCTTCGCGGCTCGGGTAGCTGCGCAGTGCAAGTTAGTCGGCGGCGTGCGCAACCTTGACGACGGTCGAGTCGAATTGGATGTTGAAGGGCCGCGCGAGACTATCGAAGCGCTGCTCGCAGATCTCAAGGTCGGACCTCCAGCTGCGCGGGTTGCGGCGGTGGCGGTCGAGTGGAGTCCTGGGACTAACCGTTTTACCGAGTTTCACATATGGTACGAGTGAACCGAATCAAAGGATGCCGACGATATGAGTCGACAGGGCGAGGAGCGTTAGGACATGAGTGAAGCCCGGCGACAGTCGTCCGACGACGTCGAGGAAATTGAAGCGGACAGCCTGTCCGACCGTGCCGACCGCGAGGACAAGTCCTCGAACCGGTCGGAAGGATTGGATACGCTCAAGAGTTATTTGCGCGAAGTCCGCCGTTCGACGCTGCTCAATTTCAAACAAGAACAGGAACTCGGCAAGCGGGTGCAGGCCGGCGATGAGCAGGCGCGGCAGATTATGATCGAGTCCAATCTTCGCCTGGTGATCAGTATCGGCAAGCGCTATATCAATCGAGGCTTTCCGTTTTCGGATATTGTCGAGGAAGGCAATCTTGGGCTGATCAAAGCCGTTGAAAAGTTCAATTATAAGCGCGGATTCCGTTTCAGCACGTACGCGTCCTGGTGGATTCGCCAATATATCGAACGAGCCATCATCAACCAGGGCAAGCTGGTGCGTTTGCCGGTGCATGTCGTTGAGCGGCTGAATCGATATATGGGGAAGGTTGAGCAATTGGTGCAGGAGCTTGGCCGGGAACCGATGGCGCACGAAGTGGCCAAGAAAATGAAGACCAACGAGGAGGAAATCCTCGACCTGAAGCAGCTGACCAGGACGACCTGTTCGCTGGATAGCCCCCTGAACGACCGCACGGATACTTTTCTGCGCGATGTCATCGAAGATCCGATGGGCATGTCTCCCGACGATACGGCAGACGGAGTCCGGCGCCGGGTGGAACTCATGAGTTGGGTGAAGGCGTTGCCTGAGAAAGAGCAAACTGTTATTGTGTCGCGGTTTGGGCTCGACGGCGATGAGTCGAAGACGCTGGAAGAAATCGGCCGGGAGATGGGGCTGACCCGCGAGCGGGTCCGCCAGATCGAAACCGCCGCGTTAGTCCGGCTTCGGGGCACCATCGAGCGAAAGACCATGACGCAGGCCGACCTGCTCTAATTCCGGAGACCGTCATCGACTATCAATCCCTCATCCGCGAAGTGCCGGACTTTCCCAAGCCCGGTATTCTCTTTTACGACATTACGACCTTGCTGAAAGACGCCACGGCGTTTCGCGCGTTGACCGACGACCTGACCGCGAGATATCGAGATTCGCGGATCGATAAGGTGGTCGGGATCGAATCCCGAGGCTTTATCTTCGGGGGCGTGCTGGCAGGGCAGCTCGGCGCCGGATTTGTGCCGGTTCGCAAGCCAGGGAAGCTGCCGGCGGATTGCTTCGAGGTGAAGTACAGTCTTGAATATGGCTCGAACACCTTGGCGATCCATCGGGATGCCATAGGATTGGGAGAGCGCGTGTTGATCGTAGACGACCTCCTTGCCACTGGGGGGACGGCCGAGGCGACCGTCCGCCTCGTGAACCAGCTCGGCGGAGAAGTCGTGGGACTCGATTTCCTGGTTGAGCTGCAAGGGCTCAAAGGAAGGGAGAAACTCGCTGGGTATTCCGTGCACTCGACTATCCTCTATTCCTAGAGGTTCTTCTGGCTAGTGACCACTAGCCCTTGTCAAAGCCTACATGCCGTGATATAGATGCCCGACTTTTTTTGGGGGGACCTCTACCCAAGGAGCATATTGTATGGCCGCCAAAGTGCCTGAAAAAAAGAAAACAGAAGTGAAAAAGGCCAAGCCGGCCGCTGCGGTTGAGTCTAAGAAGTCTGCTCCAGCTGACGCGGCGCCAGCGAAAGCGGCGGCTGCGCAGATTATCGTTGAGGCGATGCGCCCTAAAGAGTCGGCGAAAGACCGGGATGCCCGTGAGCGCCGCCATGAAACCTTGCATCAGATGTTGATGGCCAAGCGTCAAGAGATCATCCGCGAGATCGAAGGCAATCTCGGCCAATCCTTGACGGAAGATCAGCAGCGCCGGCTGGAATCCGCCCGCGATGTGGGCGACCAGGCGCTGATGGACCTTGATCGCGAACTCGGCATTTCGCTCATGGAAATGCGGAATCGCCGCCGGCAAGCCATCGATGAATCGCTCAACCGCTTGCGCGACGGCACGTACGGCATGTGCGCCGAGTGCGGGATTGAGATCAGCGAGAAGCGGCTCCAAGCCGTGCCGTTTGCCAAGCTCTGTGTGGAATGCCAGTCCAAAGCCGAGTTGCTGGAAAAAATTGAGAAGGAAGAAGATCGCGACTGATCGCCTGCTTCTTCCTGCGTTCCGTCTGCGCTGCGGTGTGAAGCCTCCTCTGAGGGGGCGATAGTTCCAGCGGTCTCTCCATCCATGCCCCATGACGCAACATCCCAGCCTCGTGCCGTCGTCCTCCTGAGTGGGGGGCTGGATTCGACGGTCACCGCCGCTGTGGCCAAGCAGGATGGGTGCGAACTCTTTTTGCTGACCATCGCCTATCGCCAGCGGCATGCTATCGAAGTCGAGCAAGCCAAGCAGGTAGCCGCAGCGCTCCACGCGTACAATCATCTGGTGATAGAGGTGGATCTTCGGGCCCTCGGAGGATCAGCGTTGACCGGGGATCAGGCCGTTCCCAAGGATCGCCATGCGCAGGAGCGGTCGCAGGGGATTCCGGCGACCTATGTTCCTGCCAGAAACCTAATCTTCTTGTCGCTGGCTGCCGCGCAGGCCGAAGTCGTGGGGGCGTCGGCTGTTTATTTCGGGGCCAACGTGCTCGACTATTCCGGCTATCCCGATTGCCGTCCGGAGTTTATCCATGCATTCGAGCAAGCCGTTGCCATTGGCACCAAGCGCGGCGTTGAAGGGGCGCATCTGGAAGTCCGCGCGCCGTTGTTGACGCTCTCGAAGGCCGAGATTATTCAATTGGGGATGAAGTTGCAGGCGCCGCTGCATCTGACGCATAGTTGCTATGATCCGATCGGGGCGCTGGCCTGCGGACGTTGTGACAGTTGTGTCATTCGCCGCCAGGGATTTGCCCAAGCAGGTGTTGAGGATCCGGTCGCCTATGCGGTACTCTGAGGATGTTGAAACAAGCCGTCAGCGTCGTTCTCGCGTCCCTCGGACCTTCAACGTACATGAAACAGTACGTCTCAGGTCCTCACTCGCTGAGGCCTAGCTGAACGGCTGGTTTGAACATCCTCTAGGAGCGCTCAATATCTATGTCTCCCGAAGAATTTTTCATGTATCTGACTATCGGACTGATCGTTCTCGTGCCGGTCGGCGCGCGGCTGTATCGGCGCATGACACTGGCGAAAACCGAGGCGATGCTGCGGGAGCAATTTGGCAAGCCGTCCGCATCGTCCGACCCATCCGCGCCGAAGGAGTAATCCGCACCATGAAGACCTCGAAGACCTCACGGATTTGTTGCTGGGCGCTGTTGTTGTGTGTCGTTGGAGCGGCTCCGGCATGCAGCCAGGGGGAATCGGCGCCGAAAACGGCGGCAACTATTGCGGTGCCGGCTGAATTGCAGGCGGGAGAAGGCAAGTTTGCGGCCAACTGTTCAGCCTGTCATGGCAAGGGCGGGGTCGGGACGAGCCAGGGTCCGCCGCTGGTCCATAAAATTTATGAACCCAATCATCACGGCGATCCTGCCTTCCAGCGCGCGGCGGCCAACGGGGTGAAGGCCCATCACTGGGAATTCGGGAACATGCCGAAAATCGATGCGGTGACCCCCGAAGATGTGGATCAGATCATCAAGTATGTGCGCTGGTTGCAGAAGCAGGCCGGCATCTTCTAGGGCCTTGCTCGAATACCTGTTCTATCCATCGCTTGCCCAACCCCTGCGGGGTTTCGTGCGAGGCATCGCTCTCCCGTCGTAGTTTGACATTCCGTCAAAGCGCTTCGTAAGGTATCGCCATGAAATTGGTTCGCGGTTGATGAGGTGCCGGCTATTCACCCGTCATCGTCTTGCACGGTCTTGTTCTGGAGACGAGGCTAACCGAGGAGGAGCGTATGAAGAGAGGCGCAATGAGCCTGTGTGGAATAGTGTTGGCCATCGGATTGATGGCTGTGGGAACCGGATGCGTGGCGATTGAGGCCGGCCACGAAGGGGTGCTGGTCGAGCAGCCCTTCTTTTTCGGCCATGGCGGGGTCGATCCGGTGCCCACCAAAACGGGTCGAGTCGTGGTGGCCCCAACGACTAAAGTGGTGGATGTCGATATCAGGCCGGTCCAGTACTCCGAGCATTTCGATATTATCTCAGCCGAAAACGCGCCGGTGTCGTTCGATGCCTTTTTGATCGCGAACGTGATCGAGGGGCGCTCGCCTGAGCTGATCAGTAAGTATGGGCCGAACTGGTATGCCAATAACGCGAAGGAAGCGTTCCGTACGTTTGTGCGTGAAGAGGTGCAAAAGTATCCGCTCTTTCAGCTGACGACGGATCCGACCACCAGACAGAAATTGCAGGATGCCATCGCCAAGGAAGTGCAAACCAAGCTGATCGAGAAACAGGGGATTCCCGTCCGGCTGAACCGCGTCGTCGTCGGCAGCATTCTGCCGCCCAAAGGCGTGGTCGAGCAGACGACGCAGACCATCATTCAAGAACAGCGCAAGATCACGATGGTGGAATTTCAAAAAGCGGAAGAGTCGCGCGAGAAAGCTGAAAAACAGCGTGGCATCGCCGACCGAGCCTATCGCGAATCGCTTGGCCTGACCGCGCCGGAATTCGTCGACCTGCGCCGCATCGAAGTGCAAAAAGAAATCGTCCAGCATTCGCCGAGTGCCCTGACCGTCATCATGGGCCTCGAACGCGTCGGCATCAACATGCCGCCGCTGGCGTCGGGCCAGTAACAGCGCTTGACCGAGTTTTTTGTTTTGTTGAAGGGGGAGTCTTCCGCGAGGAAGGCTCCCCTTTGTGTTGTTTGGGCAGGTGTGCGTCTATGAAGGCGGAGAAGAGAGAGTGATGCAGAAGAGGTCGACTGTTTTCTGAAAGAGAAATAGCGCGGTGTCTTGCGGGGAAGCGGCAATGGCCGCCCTGGCGCCAGCTTGGATTGAGTCAGCCGAGAGCCGGTAATGTTGGGCAACCAGCAAAGCATCATCAAAATCAAGGTCGGTTCCTCGACGGAGTTTCGCGATCACGAAGTCGAGGGGAGCCAGGACACGCACGTGGAGATTGGGCTGGTTGACAAGGGATGTGGCGCGGTCACGGTAACCCGGTGGCATGGCTACAATGGACCAGCCAGAAAAGTTCTGCGTTAAGTCAGCCGGTACTTGCTGTGCGGTCAGAAAATTCAGCAGCGGCGCCAGCGGACCATTGATCTCTCCATCCACCCACATCGCGCGTCGCACGGTCCGAGATGCCATAGGCGTGCAGGGCGAGTGCGCCGACCACGAGCAGATCGACGGGCGTGCCGGTTTCACGGACGAACTGAGAGAGCAGGTCGATCAGATGTTTAGCGGTGAGCGTAGGCAAAGTAGACCGCCTCGGCAAACATACGGTAGTCGCGAAAGTCGATCGGGCCGGAATCGGAGGGGAGCGGCGCCCGGTCGAAGAGCGACGTGAGCAAGCGGCGATAGTGCGTATACCAACGGCAGGCGGTTTGATAGGCCTGTTGCATGGCGGGATTCGTCTGCCATGGGCTCACGTCCAGCTGATCGTTCAGGAGAATCTCTATCCATAACATTCGCTTGCCTCGGTCTGTTCGGAGGGCCTCGTCGATAGACGTGGCGCCGAGATAGGCCGGAAGGAGTTTTAGTGGCGAAGCCGGAGTGTGCGCAGCGGGCGTAGACATAGCGTGAGTGTAGCATAGTCTTCGCGCGAGAAGAACGAAGAGGGCATGTAGGATGATCGATGGCGTGGCTGCTTGACAAGCCCTTCCCTCCTCCTGCTATATCCTTCGCGTGCGCGATCATTTAGTAGGATTCATGATGAGAATGAATAGAGTGATGTGAGTAATGCAAAAGAGAAGGCGATGACGGTGAATGTGCGATTGAAGCCAATTGAACCGTTGGCCCATCCGCTGGCCACGAACTATGCAAACGTCGGTGCGGCGCAGGGTATCGCCTATGTCGATTTTTGGTTCATCGAGCCCGATTTGCTCGGGATGATTGCCAAAGCTGTCAAAGATGGCCAGACGGCGACGAAAGGCATCGACGGTCAGCTCGTGACGTGTGTGGTGATGGGTGTGAATGTGGGATGCGCGGCAGTCAAATGAGAAGGTGTAGAGCGAACAGGGGGAGTAATGTTCGATTGCAAGACCTGACCCCTTTGGGTGTTTCCCACAATTGACGCCGCGCCTCGAATCCGAATCGAGCTCTTCTCTCAACATCTCATGCCTGTGGTTCCATTCAGCGGCTCTGAGCCGGTCGAAGTGGAACAAGGGATAGCAACCTGTGGCGATATGCCCCTGCCGAGCGTTGATATGAGCAATCTGCAACAGCGATAGATCCTTGCCGACGTGGATGGGTTCTTCGTGGTTCTCGCCTAGCATTCGTATCGCTAAAGTTTTGCACAAGACTGACGAATAGTCCCATGGGGATGTCTCATGGGTATGGGATATCTGTGTTCGGACCAGTCTGTCTGGGGAGAGTTGAACGCATTCTGTCGATCGAACCCTCTGTGAAGAGGTGGATGGTTCTATCTGCTGTGAGCCGGTCGAGGGGCGAGTGAGAGACGTGATGAAGGCTCATGATCGAGGCAGCTTCCAGACGGCACAGAATGAGGATGGCGTATGAATCAGGGTCTCATGGCCGCGAGAGTGTGCGTGGCGATCCCGCGGAGCCTGCTGGTGTGTGGTTTTCTGTTTGGGCTGACTGGCTGTCTGGAGCATGCGCCGTCGGTATCGGCCGGAGTCCCGACTCTCTCGGCGTCCCTGATTCAGCAAGCGTACGCGAAAGCGTCGAATACGAATTCAGAGGATCAGTTTGGCATTCAAGTTGCGTTGGACGGTGACACGCTGGTGGTGGGGGCTTGGAAGGAAGACAGCTCCGGGCTCAACGGAATCCAGACGGACAACACTGTGGGCGACAGTGGGGCGGTGTACGTTTTTACGCGCACGAATGGAACCTGGGTTCAGCAGGCCTATCTGAAAGCGTCGAATGCGGGCGCAGTCGACCGTTTTGGTGTGGCCCTGGCTTTGAGTGGCGACACCCTGGCGGTGGGGGCTTGGCAGGAGGACAGCGCCGCGGCTGGGATCAATGGTATTCAGACCGACAACAGCGCCGTGGACAGCGGGGCGGTGTATGTCTTTACGCGCACGAATGGAAGCTGGACCCAGCAGGCCTATCTGAAAGCGTCGAACCCTGGCGCGAGCGATCTCTTCGGCAGTGCCCTGGCTTTGAGCGGCGATACGCTGGTGGTCGGGGCGTATCAGGAAGACAGCAATGCGACGGGAGTCAACGGCGATCAGACCGACAACAGCGCCGGAGATAGCGGTGCCGCCTATGTGTTCACGCGCAGCGGGGGCATCTGGTCGCAGGAGGCCTATCTGAAAGCGTCGAATGCCGGTGCAGGGGACCGCTTCGGCAGCGCGGTGACGCTGAGCGGGGATACGTTGGTGGTCGGGGCGTACCAGGAGGATAGTGCCGCGACCGGGATCAATGGCTTCCAGACCGACAATAGTGCCGCGGATAGCGGCGCCGCCTATGTGTTCATGCGCACAAACGGAAGTTGGTCCCAGCAGGCCTATCTCAAAGCATCGACTGTGGATGCGGGGGATGTTTTCGGCAGTGCCCTGGCCCTGAGCGGTGACACGCTGGTGGCCGGAGCCACGGGGGAGGCCAGTGCCGCGACCGGGAGCAACGGCGATCAGACCGATAACAGCGCCGTGGACAGCGGGGCGGTGTATGTCTTTACGCGCACGAATGGAAGCTGGACCCAGCAGGCCTATCTGAAAGCGTCGAATCCTGGCACGAGCGATCTCTTCGGCGGCACCCTGGCTCTGAGCGGCGGCACCTTGGTGGTCGGAGCTACGGGTGAGGGCAGCAACGCGGTTGGGCTCAACGGCGATCAGACCGACAACAGCGAAGGAGACAGCGGGGCGATCTATGTGTTCACGCGCAGCGGGAGCGGCTGGTCGCAGCAAACGTATCTGAAAGCCTCGAACACGAATGAATTCGATTATTTTGGTTCGAGTATTGCGCTGAGTGGTGACAGGCTGGCGGTTGGGGCTCCTGGGGAGGGCAGCAACGCGGTTGGGCTCAACGGCGATCAGGCCGACAACAGCGCGTCCAATAGCGGGGCGGTGTACGTGTTTCAGTGAGGGGATCTGTGTCGGGCCAAGTCACGCCAAGAATTGTGCGCTTCTCGGCAAGGGAGCGCTGTTGGGCGATGTTCTTGGGAGGTGTATCAGCGGTCGTCTGATATCCGACCAGGCGCGTTCTTTCCGCAGAGGGCTTCCCGCTTAAGCGGCCATGGCCATGGGGCTGAACAGCGCCAGCGTTTCTTCCAAGGCCGCATGCGCCTCTGTGAGCAGGGCTGGACGGTTGCTGTCTTTGAATTGGGTGGTCTGGAGCGCGTAGAGATGGAAAGGGAGTATGGGCGGGATCTGAGCTTTGGGTAATTCGCTGTAGTCGGCGATGACGCCGGCGAGGTGGACGATGGAGGCATGGAGGGCGTATTCGCCGGCCTCGTCGGGGCTGAGCTGATGGCGGATGGCCTGCTCGATTTGCACCGGCATGCCCCAGGAGCGAATGAGTTCCGCGCCGACTTCGGCGAAGTCGCAGCCGATGCTGGACTGTTCCACTTCGGCGAGCGGGGTGCCGAGGTTGCCGGCTTCGATGAGCGCGGATTGGGCGCGTTGCGGGATGGTCTGATAGAGGACGAGGTGGCCGATGTCGCGCAACAGCCCTTCGATAAAGAACCGTTCGCTGTCGTCGATGCTGCAGGCTTTGGCGATTTTCCCCGCCATCAATGCGGAGAGCACGCTTTTGCGCCAATAGGCGGAGAGATCCATCACTTCGGTGGTCATGCCGGTGAACGTCCGTCCGATGGTGGTGGCGGTGACGAGGTCGCTGACGGCTTGCATGCCGATGAGATTCACGGCGCGGGTAATGGTATCGATCTGTTTCGGAAATCCATAAAAGGGGCTGTTGACGATCTTTAGGAGCCGGGCGGAGATGGCGGGGTCGAGCTTCAGCGCATTGGCGAGGTCGTCCATGGTCGAGTCGTGGTTGTCGACGACATCCCTGACGCGAAAATAAATTTCCGGCAGGGTGAAGATATTGGAACAGGATTGGACGAGCTCTTGCGCCGATGCCATGGTAGTCGCTCCTCGTTGACGGTCTCGTAGCGGCCCTCGGCTATCTCTATCGGCTGGTGGTTCGTGTAACTAAAGGGGGATGCGAAAAGACTGTTGTCTGTTCTAGGTGTGCAGAGGGCGAGGATGGACGGAAGCAGAGTTATTTCACCAGCCAGACGCGAAAGGTTTTGGCCTCCGCCGGTTTGGCGACTTTCAGAATGGCTACGGCTCCCGGGTTCATCACGTCGTCGCCTGACGGTGTCCGCCTGGCCGCGTAGCGTTCGGTCTTCAGCAGAAGTCCCGCATCGTCGTAGAAGTCCACCATGATATCCGCGGATTCCCGCAAGCCGCCTTGGTAGTGGGTGCCGAGCCAGTCTAGCCGCTTGATCGCCTGGTATTGAATCGCAATAATGTTTGAGGACTCTTCCCGCACGGTGAGAATGCGCAGGACGCGATTCTGATCGATGCCTTCGGCTGGCGCAGGACCGCCGGTCAACTGCGTGCGCATGACGCGCGCGCTCTCGTCTATGTGGAGATAGCCCTGCACTCGGCAGGAGATGGTCCGTCCTCGTTCTGTTTGCGCGACGACCTGGGGATCGTGAACATGATGGTCGGCAAGGGTATAAGACAGCTTGCGCAAGAGAGGCGAGTCGATGACCGAGGCGGTGTATTCGCGGTAGAGCGAGGAGTCGATCACGGCCTGGCGCCAGGCTTCCCGGCAGGCAAGGGCATTGGCATCGGCGACAGACTCCGACTCGCGGGCGGCGTAGCGATACTCGCCGGCGATTTCGAGCCGGCTGTTCATGGACTCTGCCGCTTGTGAAGGAAGGGGAAGGGCGATCAGTGCGGAGAGAAGCAGGACGCTGGTCGTGGCGTGGCGGACAAACATAACGCCTCCTCTTCAGTGGACGGATGAGCGTTATGCTACCACGCGGCTGGCGGCCTCACAATGGAGAGCCGGCCGGTACGGCGAGCGCTTCAAGCAAGGCTTGGACAGTCAGAGGGCTGCACCCCTCCGATCGATTATTCACCAGGACGTATGAGGACTTTCCCTCCGCTCTCGCTTGCTTAACTAGCGCGATGGTCTCCTGCCGCATGCGCGGCTGCGATTGCACAATGCGATTGTAGGGGGCGTAGCGTTCGACGGCCCGCTCATAGGCGAGTCCCAGCGGGGTCAGGAGCCGAAGGACGGTGAAGGAAGCCGTGAACGTTCCCTCCAATTTCCGATGTTGTTCGGACAGCGGCGGCATGGCGGTCCAATGATTGTAGACATGGGCCACGCCGTGCGCGCGAAGGATGTCGTGGTAGCGCGGACTGAGGATGGCAGGATTTCTCACTTCGATTGCGTAGGCTGGGCCGGGTGGCATCTGTTCGAGAAACCGGTCGAGCTACTGGAGGAAAACGGGTGGATCGAGTCCCCAGCGTTGAAACTCGAAGATGAACGGGCCGAGCTTGGCCCCTAACCCTGTTAAGGCCGGTTGCAGCACAAGATCGTGAAAGGCTCCGGCATCCAGGAACCGCGGATTCGGCTTGCCGGCTTTCGCGCCATATCGCGGAAGGTTGGCATAGGCTGGAACGGTGATCTCTTCCCACACCTTTTGGCAGAAGCGGAACTCATGCGGGACTTGCGCGGCATAGTGGGCTAACTGGGTGGCACTGGCCGGCCGGTAAAAGGAATGATCGATCCCGGCTGTGGAGAATAAGGGTTTGTCGGGAGTTGGATAGGCGGCATATTCGGCGAGGGTGTCTTGGCTGAATCGACTCTTTGGGTAGGTTCGATGATAGACGAGTCCCTGCCAGCCTTCATAGGCCCATGAACTGGTGCCGAAGCGGAGCGCGGTGGTAGGCATAGGCGGTCTGAATAATCTAAATAGTCTAGGGAAACAATAGGATAGCTTGACTTACCGAAGGTCGTCACGCACACTCTCCGACATGTACGATCAGCCGGAAAATGAACTGCTGTATCTTCTCTCCGACCGTGCCGGCATCGCCGCAGATTATCATGACATTGCCGGGACTCGCCATGTGACAACGGATGAAACCCGCCGGGCCATTCTTTCGGCCATGGGGTTTCGTGCGACTGATCGTGCCGGGCTGATCGACTCGCTCATCGCATGGGATCAGCGCCCATGGGTGCAGGGGTGCGATCCGGTTTGTGTGGTCAGGACCGGGCAAGCTCCTCGTGAGTGGTCGTTGCATGTGCCCTGCGAGCCTTCGGGGGATGGGCAGTTGTCTGTCCATTGGAAGGTGTCGGGCGAGCGTGGCGAAACGCACGGCGAATGGAAAGAGGGGCCAGGGATTCCGATTCATGAGGTGCGGTCGATTCAGGATCGCCGCTATGTGCGGCTGGCGTTTCCCGTGCCGCACGATTTGCCGATCGGTTATTACGATGCGAAGGTGTGGGTGCAGGGCGGGCCGGAGCCGGTTGAATTCCAGTTCCGTCTGATCGTGGCGCCGGCGCGTTGCTATGTCCCCGAGTCATTTCATGCCGGCCGCCGGACCTGGGGGCTGGCCCTGCAATTATATTCGTTGCGAAGTGAACAGAATTGGGGGATCGGAGATTTCGGTGACTTGTCGAGAGTTGTCGAGTGGGTCGGCGCGCAGCTGGGTGCTGGTGTTATTGGGTTGAATCCCTTGCATGCCCTAAAGAACACTCGCCCCTATCACATCAGTCCTTATTCGCCGAGTAGCCGGCTCTATCTCAACGAGATCTATATCGACATCGATCGGGTGGTTGAAGCTAAGGCCGCACCGGATGTCCAGAGCCGTCTGGCCGATCCCGCGTTTCGCGAGCAACTGGCGAAGGCCCGAACGAGCGAATATGTGGACTATGAAGCGGTGGCGGCGTTGAAGCGGACGGTGCTGGATCTGTGTTATCGGGCTTTTCTGCGCGACAACTTTGAAGGAATGGAGCCGGATCTGAAGCCGGCGACGGCTCGCGGCCGGTTGTTTCAGTCGTACATTCAGCAAGAGGGGACTCCTCTTGCCGACTATGCGCTTTTTCAGGCGTTGGAAGAAGAACGGCATGCCTCGGAGCCTCACGCAGTTGTGTGGGCGGATTGGCCGGAGGGCTATCGTGCGCCCGCAAGCGAGGCCGTTGCCGAATTCAAGCGCAGGCAGATGGAGCGGGTGCGGTTTTTTCAGTATGTCCAATGGCTGGCGGCTGAGCAGTTAATCGCGGTCGGAGGCCAAGCCGGTGCGGCTGGCATGCCGTTGGGGCTGTATCACGATCTCGCGCTGGGTAGCGATCGCTATGGCGCAGACGGCTGGCGATTTCAGGAGGTGCTGGCGCACCAGGCCGATTGCGGTGCGCCGCCCGATGCGTTTGCGCCGGAAGGACAGAATTGGGGCCTGTCGCCGTTCGATCCCGTGAAGCTGCGCAGCAGCGGCTATCAGTTCTTTATCGAGCTGCTTCGGATGAATCTGCGGTATGGCGGAGCGATTCGCATCGATCATGTCATGGCGCTGTTCCGGCTCTTTTGGATTCCGCGCGGCCTGCCGGCTTCCATGGGGACGTATGTGCATTATCCAGCGGATGATCTCCTGGCGATTCTCGCATTGGAAAGCGTGCGGGCCGAAACGCTGGTGATCGGCGAAGATCTGGGGACCGTGCCCGATTGGGTGCGCGACCGCTTGGGCGCCGCCGGCGTCCTGTCGTATCGCGTCCTCTATTTTGAGCGGAACGGCGACGGGAGTCTGAAGTCTCCCTCCGTCTATCCCGCTCAATCGCTGAGTGTGGTGACGACACACGACTTGCCGACTTTGAGCGGCTACTGGGAAGGCACCGATATCGAGACGCGCGCCGCGCTTGGGCTCGGTGGAACGGAGGAGGCCCGCCGAGGGGCGTTCGCTGAACGGCACATGGACAAGGGGCGGCTGCTGGCGGCGCTCAGATCCGAGGGGCTCTTGCCGGATGGCCTGTCGGACGATCCGTCGCAGAGTCCGGTCATGACGACGGAGCTGGCGGCGGCGCTGCATCTCTATCTCGCCCGCACGCCTTCATGGGTCGTCCTTGCCAATGTGGAAGATGTCATTGGCCAGCGGGCGCAGACGAATGTGCCTGGCACTGTCGATCAGCATCCTAACTGGTCGAGGAAGTTGACTGCGACCGTCGAGCAGATGGCGCAGGATTCCCGCTTTGCATCACTCGCCGCCCAGTTGCGTTCAGCCCGTCCATCTGTGTAAGTACGAGGCGCGCGCACGCATCGTTTCTTTTGTCTCATCCGCTGGAGTGAGTGCCGTACGATGAAGACCCGCAATTGGCTGGTGCTGAGCATTGCAGGCGCCTGCTTCCTGACCATTGTCATTATTGAAAAACTTGCCCCGGCCAACGTGGTCGGGGCCTACGGTTACGTGCTGCCGATTCTCCTGGTTGCGATCTTGCGCAATCGTACGTTGATGCTGGTGACGGTGCTGGCCTGCGTGGTGGCGACCTATGCGGGATTGCTTCAGCCGACGAAGCCGGGGCGCTTTCAGTCCGCGGTGATCAATCGCACGGTTGTCGTTGGCGTGTTGCTGGTGGTGGCCTATATCGGGATGAGCTGGGAGGAGCGGAAGGCCCGGGAAGAAGCGGCTCGTGCCGCGCTGGCCAGGCAAACGGAGAATCTGTTGCGCGCGAATGCGCAGTTGGTCGATGTGAAGGATCAGCTGAACCGGTCCGAACGTCTCGCGGCGGTCGGACAACTGGTGGCGTCGGTCGCGCACGAGGTGGGCACGCCGTTGCATTCGATTGCCTGGCATGTTCAGGCCTTGGCGGAAGAGCCGACGGTCACGCCGGATATGAAACGGCGGATTGATGTGATCGATGGGCAGCTGACGCGCGTGGTCGGCATTATTCAGGATCTCTTGTCTTCCACCAGGCAGCGGAAGCCCGATCCGACCTGGCTGCCGGTCGATCATGTGGTGAATCCCGTGGCGGCATTGATGGAGCCCGCGTTTCAGGCGAAGGGGGTGGCGCTCCGAGTCGAGATCGGAGATGCCTTGCCGCTGGTGTGGGCCGATGCTGAAAAGCTGCACCAAGTGCTGGTCAATCTCTTTGCTAACGCCATCGCGGCGACGTCGGATGGCGGGACGGTCACGATCGGCGCCGGCAGCCGGGCTGCCACAGCGGAAGAGATTGAAGTGGGCTTGCGCGTGGGGAATGCGGCGTTTACCACGATGGTCACGATCATCGTCAGCGATACAGGGTCGGGTATGCCTGAGGAGGATCTCCAGAAAGCCTTCACGCCGTTCTTTACGACGAAGGCAATCGGGAAGGGGACCGGCCTGGGGTTGTTCATTAGTCGAGAAACGGTACAGGCGCATGGCGGGACGCTGACGCTGGAGAGCACAGTAGGGAAAGGGACGACGGTTGTGATATCGTTGCCCGGGCAAAGTGCGGCGGTTACATCAGCGATCTAGGGGGCGGAATGCCGGCAGCAAAGATTCTCGTGATCGATGACGATGCGGTGGCCCGCGATCTGCTGGCCGATGCCTTGAAGAAAGATGGGCATGAAGTGGAGTCGTTCTCTAACGGGACGGATGCGCTGGCTCGCGGGCAACAGACGTTATTCGACCTGGTGCTCACGGATATTCGCATGGGGACGGTGGATGGATTAACCGTACTGCGGGAGTTCAAGCGGTTCAGTCCCGATACCTCCATCGTCCTGCTCACGGCGTTTGGATCGTTGGAAGGGGCGATTGAAGGCATTAAGCAGGGGGCGTTCGATTATCTGGCCAAGCCCTTTCGAAAAGAAGAGATAAAACTCGTTGTTCAGCGCGCGCTTGACCATTGCAAGTTAGTGAGAGAAAACAAGCGCTTCAGAGTTGAACTGAAAGAAAAGGAAGAGTGGTCTCCGCTGGTCGGAAGCAGTCCGGCGATGCTGGATGTTTATAAGCTGGTGGCCAGGGTTTCAGAGAGCCGGAGCACCGTGTTGCTTCAGGGAGAGAGCGGGACCGGGAAAGAGCTTATCGCCAGAGCCATCCATGCCAATAGTCCTCGTCGAGAGAAGCCGTTCATTCCGGTGAACTGCGGCGCCTTGCCTGATACGCTGTTGGAGTCCGAGATGTTCGGCCATGAAAAGGGGGCCTTTACCGGCGCGGTGGGCATGAAGGCGGGGCTGTTTGAAGCGGCGACTGGTGGGACGCTGTTTCTCGATGAGATCGGCGAACTCGGGCCGGCGCTTCAGGTGAAGCTGTTGCGGGTTATGCAGGATCAGGAAGTGCGGCGCGTGGGAGGGACGGCCTCGGTCAAAGTCGATGCGCGCATCATTGCCGCGACGAATCGCGACTTGGAACAGCTCGTCAAGGAAGACAAGTTTCGGGACGATCTCTATTATCGTTTGAATGTGGTTCGGATTACCCTGCCGTCGCTGGCTGATCGCAAGGAAGACATTCCGATGCTGGCCCACCATTTTCTTCAGAAGTATGTTGGCGGGACGCCGTCAGGGGTGCGAGGGTTTCTTCCGGACACGATGGCGCGTCTCAAGGAGTATCGGTGGCCGGGCAATGTGCGGGAGTTGGAGAATGCGGTGGAGCGCGCGGTGTCCTTGAGCCATGGCCCCTTAGTCACGCCGGACGATCTGCCGGAAAGCATTCGGATGGCGGCGCCGTTGGAGGCAAAAGCGGTTTCGTCGCCGGAAGGGGATGAGATTTGTCTGACGCTCGAAGAAGTGGAGAAGCGGCACTTGATCCGCGTCCTGAAAGAGATGAAGGGAAACAAGGTCAAGGCGGCCAAGATTTTAGGCATTGACCGCCGGACGCTCTATCGGATGGCTGAACGGTTTGGACTCGATTTAGGGGAGGATTCCGAGGCCGGTGAAAAAGAGCCGGCCGAGAAGTTATAGCAGTTGCAGGGCGTTCTTGATGAGCCGCAATTGATTGTTGGCGCTCTGGGGCAATGCGCTGGGAACCTGGTCCCAGCTGGTAAAGATCCCGTCTTTTCCCTCTGACTGAACTTCCAATTTCAACGCCGTGTTGTGGTTGTCTGTGGCGGCCACCGTCGCATTGACCCGGCTCTTGATCGTGCCGAATCGCCAGCGATAGAGCCAGTTCCACGGGCCGTGCATCTCTTCTCGATAGCCGGTTTCCAGCGAGGCGTCGTTTTTCCAGTCCACCTCGTAACCGCCATCGGTAAGGACTTGCGTGAGGGCGGTTTTCACGCTGTCGAGTGGAGCGGCCAAGCGAGTTTCGACGAGGTCGGCAGGAAGGGGATGGGGCGCTCCGCTGCAACCGGCTCCCAGCGTCATGGTTGCGAGAAGGAAGGCCGTCCGTAGAATCATTTCGCCGTGCTTTCCTGCGTGCGATAGACCAGATGCGTATCGGTTTGCGTCACGCCTTCAATGCCATGAATCTTGCTCAGGACCAGTTGTGTCAGCGCATCCTGATCGGCCACATCGGCGACGACAATGATATCCGGCTTTCCCCAGCACGGATCGATGGTTTTGATTGCGGTGATCTGCCCGAGTGCTTTTACCACGCTGGAGGTTAAGCCGGGGCTCACGTTGATCATGATATAGGCCCGGTCGGACATCAGAGGCGCTCCCGCGCTGGGCGCGTGAATCGTAAAGGGAATAGCCGGTGGAGCGGGCTGCGGCTCACCGTAACGGACTTTCTGCGACGGTGTCAATACGGCCGTGGCGCGAGCAGAGGAGGCGGCGGATTTTGGTTTTCTTGGCATAGTCGTTCGAGTCTCACTTTGGCGCGACGAGGACATCCACAGTGAAGGAGTCGCTCACGCTGGTTAGGTCCGTTTCGAGCCGCGTCGGACTGCCGATGCGCCCTTCCGGATCGTAAATAAAATAGAACAAGTGGGCGCAGGGTTTGCGTGCGGCGTAGTGGACGGTATCCGCGGCAATTTGCTCGGCCAGTTCTTTGGTGGTGAGGCCTGAGCGGGTTTTTTGGGCGACTACGGCAAGGCGATCCTGATTCAAGAGCAACGCGGTGCGTGTTGAGCCATCTGCGTAAGGCGGCGTCTGGTCGTCAGCGCCCACTTCATCGAATTCCAATTTCAGCAACGCGCAGAGCAAGTCGTGCAAGTCGTAGTTGTCTTCCACTTCCAGCGTCGTGCGATAGTCTTTCCGCAAGCGGAGTTGCCTGGCAACAGCGTGAAAGCGCAGACAGACCTTCCGGAGCGCATCGACCGGATCCGATGCGGGCTGCGTGCTTGTTGCAACGACGGGCGAAGTCGGTGCTGGACTCGACGATGGGACTGGCGATGCAGCGGGCGTAGTAACTACTATGGCCGGAGTGCTGGGTTGATCGGGCAGCTTCTGCATTCTTTCGTTTGTAGCGACTGGGGCTGTCAGTGTCGGTGATGTCACTGGGGCAGCGGAGGCTTCTATTTGTGGTTGAACGGGAGTCGCTGCGTGGAGCGGCGCAGCCGGTGTTGAAGAGGGGAGGGATATGGGGCACGGTCCGTTGGCTGGCGCAACAGTCGCTGGTATTGGTGCATCAGCTTGAGTTGGCGCAGGCGGTTCTATGATCGGTGTCTGCGGTATCGGCATAGCTGGCTTGGGCAAATTGGTCGTGATGGCGACGGGCATCGGTATTGGCAGTGCGCTCTCTTGGGCGGTTTTCATCATCGTAGTTTGAACGGCTGGCGTTGAGGGAGGCACTAAGGTCATCTGTGGCGGGCTGGAGACTGTGGAGGGTTTTTCGGATTCAGGCGTTAGCTCTGCGAGAGGGATCCCTTGCAGCTCTAGCTTTTTGCGTTCCAATGCCGCGATGAAGGATTTGACCAGCTGTACGCTCTGCGTCGTTTCAGTCGGAGTGGAAATTTTGAGCTTGTGCGCGCGGTGTGCGTGATATTCAGGAGAGCGCTCACCGAATAACCGGCGAACGGTTTCACGAATTTGCAGCTCAGCTTTGGCGCGCGCGCCGTCGCGATAGGGAAAGCCTTCCCGGCTGAAGTCTTCAATCGAGGTCAGAATACCCTGAAAGGTGGCAAGGCCCTGCGCGACCTCTTCGATCGCGGCGGTCTTCGAGCGTGTGCGGGGAGATTCTGCGGAACGTGCGCGTGCCATACGGTTGACAGCAGCTTAGCCCAGGGGGCGCACCCTGGCAAGAAAACGAGGGATTCTTGACGAGAAAAGACTAATCGAGACGAGATTGAAGCGCTCTGAAAGAGGATATGGTGCCACGCAATGAGGTGCGGGATATATCTGATAATACCTAGGCGATAATATCTCAGCGTCGGTGTCGCGTTGGGAATAGTCGTGAGCCGATGTTGCCCAGTTTGTTGAGCAAGCCGGACTGGTCATTGGCATTTTTGCGCGCTGCGTTTCTCGATGTAGGCGTCTTTGTATGACCATTGGCAGGCGGTGCCTTTGGGGTCGAAGGTCATTGTGATGGTCCCGATGCTGTTGGGAGCCCACGTCACCGGCCATTCGCAGGCTTCCCCGCCGGATTTGAATGTGTGGCAACGGGTGGGAATGCCCTGGTCCTTCACTCGGTCATCTTTGGTGGTGCCGATCCACGCATTCCACGACTCATCGGACTTTCCATAGACCGCCTCGGCGCAGCCATAGAGCGAGGTGGATATGGCTAGAATAACCAGTAGTCTGCCCATCATTGATGCTCCTTCGAAGCGATCGCGTACGTAGAACGAGTAAGTGTTGGTTGGTGCCCCCGATACGAATTGAACGTACGACCTACGGTTTAGGAAACCGCTGCTCTATCCAACTGAGCTACGGGGGCATTGGCGTGAATCTAGCGCACTTATGAGAGGTGTGCAAGCGAAGGAGGCCGCTGGGAGGGCATTACACTACGTCGGGTGTTATTCGTTGATGATGATGGTGGAGAGTTCGTACCAGCCGTCCGCACGTTTACCGTCGATTGCGAGTTCGACGAGCGCCGATTCGTTGGTTTCGTGGAGTACGGCGACATCCAGCCGATAGGATCCTGATACGATCTGGGCAGGGATTCGCAGCGTATCCTCAATCCGATAGCGCGTGCCGGGGAGCCATTGTCTCACGTCGGCGCGGCTGGTCCATTGGGCGACGACGTCATCGGATGTATTTCTCAATCGGAATGCGAGTGGCCAGGGGCGATAGATGGGCGCCACGCCGATATTTTCCCATTCAGTCTGAAGCGTCCAAACTGGCCCAACTCTGACTTCTGCCGGATGGCTGACGGCTCGCAGCACCAGTCGATACCCCATCTTCTTGAGAAACTCATGGACCTTGGATTGCCAGCGGGCCGGGACCGGCGAGGATTTCGCATTCAGGACGGAGACGTGCCAGTCCAGCCCTTGTTGCAGAATGCGATCGATGTCGAACCCGTTGTCTTCCCAATCCTGCATAACGCCGCAGACTTCAAACTGCACCGGGCCGCGTGTCCAGGCGGCGGCGATGACTGGATCCTGAAGCGCCGGTAGATAGGCCTGCTCCATATGATTCCAGTCCGGGCCAAAGTAGCCATAGTCGCCGAAGCAGTCTCCCCGCCATCCCGCTCCTCGTTCAGTGGCATAGCGGAGTTGTCCGCCATGCAGCATGACTAACGGGACCTGCGGAAAGTATTTGAAGTACCAATCGGTGATCGCGATCTGGACATCTTCCGTGGGAAAGTATTGCTTGCACTGCCGCTCGACGCCTTGGCAGCAGGCCATATTCCATTCGCCCCAGCATCCGATCGATCCGATGTCTACGTGATCGATGTCGGGCGATTGCCCATAGCGCGCGCCCAAGGCTTTGATCAGCCGTTCATGATAGTCGAGGAAGATCGGGTTGTTGTAATCCGGGAAGCGACCGCCGCCGACCTCGATGGAGGAAACGCCTTTCGCCAGCAGCCAGGCTGGAGAACCGGAACGATATTCGGACATGATGCGAAACGCCAGCCGTTCTCCTTTGGCTTTGGCCTGTTCGATGGTGCGGTCGATCAGATCGAAGGCGTACTGGCCTTCCGTGGGTTCGAGATCGGCCCAGGACCAGCGGAAGTACGCCACGGTCGAGTGCGGATAAGTGCCTGGTGCGGGCGGGTGGTCGAATCCGAAATGAAAATCGGCGAAGCCCATTCCCGGGTTATAGAGGATGTCTGTGATCTCCCGAGGGTGAACGGTCATTCGCTGCGTGTTTGAGAGGTCTGTTGTCGGTTTCTCGGAAGTCGCGATGCACGCTGTGCTGGATAGCAGGAGGGCAGCCAGCATGAAGGGTATCGCAAGGCGCATCTCGTTCACCGGTTCCTTATCGACAGATGAATGCGTCCACTGGGCGCCAGGTTCGGCGTAGCTGCTTGGT
>JADLEJ010000006.1 GCA_020846195.1 Nitrospira sp. | reverse complement strand
CTGTTGGCCTTATGCTCCAGAGTGACGAATTCCTCACGAACAAGACCTTCCCTGATCTGAAGGGCCACGCTCCGTCCACGATAAGAAAAAACGAAATAGTACCGCGCCAGAACACTGCCTCGTTCAGTGCGTTCCAAGCCGGAATCCACATGGTAACGATTACCTGACGTCGCGCGAGTAACAAGCTCGAAGGCATCGCGACCGCCGAGACCGCGACACGCCGTATGGATTTCAATCTCGCGGCGCTCAGGTGGACGCCCATCGTCGAGAAGAGGAAATGCCCGCTGCATCGCTTTAAGCGCATGGGCCACCCCTCCCGGGAATGCTGTCCCATGATAGCGTAGCAGATCGCTGTGGCCGTATTTTAGAAGGTGGCCGTCCTCATAAACAACTAGTTCAGATGCAGGCATCGCTCGTACATCCTATTGGTGCAGTTTGGCGGTGGGTCATGCAACTCGGCCCTTCAATCGTTTTAAAGCGAAAAACCCTCAACGGCCAGGCAAAGTCCGCCGCCCTGTCGGTGTTTGAGGGCGCCAAGCAGCGCTTCTTCGCCGCGCTGCTTTCGGGGCTGAAGACCGCCACGCTCATCAAATCCATCGAGGCGGACTTGGAGACGGGCCATGCCGCCATCGTCCAACTGGTTTCGACTGGCGAGGCGATCCTCGATCGCCGTCTGTCCGAGATTCCAGCCGAGGAATGGGCGGACCTGAACGTCGATCTGTCGCCCCGCGACGTGATCCTCACCTATTTGCAGCATGCCTTTCCGACGCAGCTTTATGAACCGTACACAGACGAGGACGGCAATTTGCGCTCGCGCCCCGCGTTCGATGCCGAGGGCAACCCGATCCAATGCCGCGAGGCCGTCGCCTCCCGCGACCGGATGATCGAGCGTCTCGCCTCGCTCGATCCCGTGCCCGGCGCGCTCGACCAGATCATTCAGGCTCATTGCCCAGGCGCAGGCGGCGGGCGCCGCCACAAAGCGCTTGCCGCCCGCCACTCTGGCGCGGCTTCTGCTGGCGCTTTTCGACGGGCTGCAGGTGCAGGCCGAACTGGTGCCGGAGCAGATCGGCAAAACCGACGGCGTGCCCGCGCTGCTCAAGGCCTCGGTCCTGAAACTTCTTCTGGAAGAGCCGGTCTAGCGGGCTTGCGGGCGGGCGTGGGCCACGTTACATTCCGCGCCGTTTCGGGTGGCCTCCTCAACCGCGGCCAGATGAAGACCCGAAACGCTCCGGAGAGGTGGCTGAGTGGTTGAAAGCACCGCACTCGAAATGCGGCATAGGGGCAACTCTATCGGGGGTTCGAATCCCCCCCTCTCCGCCAGATGTTTTCCGATGCAGTTTACTTTGCCATGTAAAAGGCTTGCTGTTTTCGTAAGCGGAGGCAACGCATGGAAAGTCGCTTTCAGGATCAAGTCCCAGAATATCGTAACCGTTGCCGTATAGATTTGTTCCCGGTAAGTTCCCTTTATGAAGTGGAAAAATCGGAACCTTCGAGCGCTGGCCGACATTGTCTGCGGGAACGTGGATTACTTTGAGTACAGGTCAAGTAGTTACATCACTCAATTTTTTGAGGATTGTGATCTTGATTACACTCACGATGGGACAACACGTTGGGCGTGGGTTGCTGACCGCTTAGAAGATGTGTTGGCAATGCCGCACCCTCAATCTTTTGTTCCGCCTGATGCTTTCGTACGGATCATTCAGCGGGTTTTAGATAAGGCGGAGGCTCAAGAGGGAGACGAGGATCGTAGCAAAGCGCTTAAAGCACTGAACATCGTGCTTGCTCGTGAAGGGTGGGAAGCCTTCTACGATGATCATAATGTTGGTCAGCTTCGACATATTGCAACAAACACCGTCGCAGAAATTGTCAATCCACACCGCCCTATGACGCCTAAAGAACTTGAGCGAAAAGAGCTTCTAACGGCGTATCTCAAGAGTTGTTCAGAGGATGAATTGATTGAGCAGATACTTTTGCCTCTGTTCCGTCAGCTCGGTTTTCATCGTATTACTGCAGCGGGTCACAAAGACAAGGCGCTGGAGTACGGTAAAGACGTATGGATGAAATTCACACTTCCGACGCTTCATGTCCTGTACTTTGGAATCCAGGCAAAGAAGGGAAAGTTGGACTCGGCTGGTATGAGCCGTGGCTCGTCGAGCAATATCAGTGAAATACTTAATCAAGTGACAATGATGCTCGGTCACGAGATATTCGACCCCGAAGTGAATAGGCGTGTTCTTGTCGACCACGCCTTTATTGTCGCCGGTGGCGAGATTACCAAGCAAGCAAAGAACTGGCTGGGCGAACGTCTGGATGCGACAAAACGCTCACAAGTGATGTTTATCGACCGTGACGATATACTGAATCTTTTTGTCGTGACGAACTTGCCGCTGCCAGCTGATGCTCTTCGTCCTTCATTAATGGCGGGCGACGCAGACGAAATTCCATTCTAGTGTTTTGTCCATTGGGCCTCCATGTTTCCTGACGAATTTGGAGCCTGGACGTTTGGCTAAATGATAAGTGCCGTTAGGCTAGCTTAATTTTACTGAGGCAATGGGTGGTGACGCCGGCCCGGTCTCCCAAGCCAGCATCACCACTTCTCATTTCATGCGCTCAGCGCTTTCGCTTCCCGCTCCGCTTCATAAGTCCGGAACCCGGCATAATCCGAAGCCGCGATCTGGTCGCAGAGGGCGCGGTAGGTGTCGACGCCGCCGACATAGGCCATGAAGGTGCGCGGTTTGCCGGGCACATTGGCGCCGATATACCAGCTGTTGGCCTGCGGGAAGAGGGTGAGGTTGGCCGTCGCCTCATTGTGCTCGGCCCATTCGTCTTCCGCTTCTTCGGTCGGCTCGATGGCGGCGAGGTCGCCTTTTCTCATCCAGGCGATGCAGTCGCTCACCCAGTCCACATGCTGCTCGATGGAGACGAGCATGTTGGAAAGCACGGACGGGCTCGAGGGGCCCGTGATCGTGAAGAGGTTGGGGAAGCCTGCAATGCCGATGCCCAAATAAGTGTGCGGCCCGTCCGCCCATTTGTCGCGCAGCGCCATGCCGCCGACGCCGCGGATGTCGACATTCATGATGGCGCCGGTCATGGCGTCGAAGCCGGTGGCGAAAACGATGCTGTCGAATTCCTTTTCGCCGTCCCTGGTTTCGATGCCCTTGGCCGTGATCCGTTCGATCGGCGTCTTGCGCACATCCACAAGCTCGACGTTGTCGCGGTTGAAGGTCTCGAAATAATCCGTATCGAGACAGGGCCGTTTGGTGCCGAAGGGGAAGGAGCGGGGGGTGAGCGCTTCGGCCACTTCCGGGTCCTTCACCCGCTCGTGAATTTTCTCGCGGATGAAGTCCGACACCCAGTCATTGGCTTGCTGGTCGGTCATGGTGTCGTTGAAGGCGCTGGACAGGCCGGTCAGGATGCCCGTTTCCCAGGCCGCCTCATAGCGCTTGCGGCGCTCTTCCGCGCTCACATCATGGGCGGACTCCATGGCGCGGGGTGGGTTGGGGATGCCGCCCGGGTGATGGCGCTGCGCTTCGCGGTAGTCGCGGTAGTGCTGCTTCATTTCGGAAATTTCGGCATTGGTGAGCGGCCGGTTGCCCGCGGGCAGGGAATAGGCCGGCGTGCGCTGATAGACCGTCAGCTCTTTCGCCTGCTCGGCAATATGCGGGATTGACTGAATGGCCGAGGAGCCGGTGCCGATCACGGCGACGCGCTGGCCGGTGAAGTCCACCCCCTCATGCGGCCATTTGCCCGTAACGTAAGTGGGGCCCTTGAAGTCATCCGTTCCCGGAATGTCGGGCTGTTTCGGCACGGACAGGCAGCCCGTCGCCATGATGACATATTGCGCGGAAATGGCTTCGCCCTTGTCCGTGTAAACGGTCCAGCGCATTTCCTCTTCATCATAGATGGCGCGGGTGACACGGGTTTCGAAAGTGATGTCCTTACGCAGGTCGAAGCGGTCCGCCACATGTTCGGCATAGCGCAAGATTTCAGGCTGGGTTGCGTATTTCTCGGACCAGGTCCAGTCCTGTTCCAGCTCCGGCGAAAAGCCGAAAGAGTAAGCCATGCTTTCAATGTCGCAGCGCGCGCCCGGATAGCGGTTCCAATACCAGGTGCCGCCCACGCCGTCGCCCGCTTCAATGACGCGGGTCTTGAGGCCCATCTGGCGCAGCCGGTGGAGCTGATACATGCCGGCAAAGCCTGCGCCGACCACAACGGCATCGGCCTCTGAAAATTTGGCAAGGTGACGGTCCACCTGCTCGCCGACATATTCAACGGCCTTGGCTTGCGCAGGCAGGAGGCCCGGCATGGCAAAGAAGTTGTGCATCTGCCGGTCGAACTGCTTGTAGGTGACGGGCACGCCGGAATCGCGCAGCCGCGCGGCATAGGCCTCGCCTTCCTCGCGCAGAATGTCGTATTGCGCGGTGGCGATGACGGCGGGCGGCAGGCCAGAGAGGTCATCGGCGCGCAGTGGCGAGGCTTCGGGCTTCAGCCGGTCATCTTTGTTTGGCGCATAGTGATCCCAGAACCAGGCCATGAGCGGTGTGTTCAAGAGAAGCTGGTTGTCGGGGTTGGCATAGCCCGGCGTTTCCATGGCGCCGTCCGTTACCGGATAGACCAGGATCTGCAGCGTAATGGCGGGGCCGCCTTCGGCTTTTGCCTTCTGGCAGACAACGGCGGCGAGATTGCCGCCCGCGCTGTCGCCCGCCACGAGCAGCGGCACTTTGCGGCCGGCAAGTGCGGCCATGTTGTCATTCGCCCAAAGCAGCGCCTCCCAGGCATCGTTCGGCGCGGCGGGGAAGGGGTGTTCGGGCGCCTTGCGGTAATCCACCATCAGCACGGCACAGCCGGTGCGCTTGGCAAGCTGGCGGCCTAGCGTGTCATATTCGTCGATATTGGAGAGCACCCAGCCGCCGCCATGATAAAAGACGAGAAGGCCGCGCGGGCTTTCGGACGGCTTCAGGACACGGGCGCGGATCTTCGCGCCATCCCGGGCCGGAATTTCCACATCCTTGACGGAGACCATAGCCGGGCCATCCGGATAGCCCTTGGCCATCTGCCCGCCTATAAGCCGGGCTTCCTCCGGGCTCAGTTCGTGCATCGGCGGGGCTTCACTCGCCGCCATCTGCGAGAGCAATGCGGTTGTCGCAATATCCAGTTTCATGTGTCTCACTCCTCCCAAAGTGTTCGATGTTCTTATCATACATTCCCCAAGTGGCATGCCGCTTGACTTCAAGATCGCCTGATTTTGCTCGCTGGGCAAGCGTTTTTCGCCCCGAGCGGTGTCTGTCGTCGCGCAAACGGCCGAAGTCGGGTGGATCAAGCCT
>JADLEJ010000005.1 GCA_020846195.1 Nitrospira sp. | reverse complement strand
TCCAGCAGGCGGTGATGCAGGTTGTGCAACGCAGCTGGGACCGGACGTTTTCCGATCACAGCTACGGGTTTCGGCCCGGGCGCTCGGCACATCAGGCAGTTGCACAGGCGCAGAAGTATATCGCCGAAAGTTACCGCTGGGTGGTGGACTTGGATCTGGAGAAATTCTTGGATCCAGCTTCATATTGCCCCCTGATTGATGAAAGTTAGTCGAAAAGCTGTGGCTGTTGATCGATAACCTTGATTCTCAAGCCTTTGCGGCGGCCTTCGCGTACGAGCAGCGCTTCCAGTTCGCCGCGCTTGACACGCTGCACCACCGTTTGTCGCGAAACACCGAGTTTCATTGTTGCTTCGAGCATCGGAAGAAATTCAGGAGGGGCCTGTGCGACGACGCGCGAGCGCAACTCATCAGTCATCCGGATCTGCCATGGCGCGCCTGGTGTGACCTGCTCTCCTTGAATGAAACCATCGGCGAGCCAACGATGGATGCTCGACGTATTCATTCCGAGGATCTGCGCCGCTTTGCGGATTGAAACTAACTCGCCGCTGGGTGGGGGATCCGCGGAGGGCTGAAAGCGCGGGATATCGCGATAACGGCGCAGGGACCCCACCTGATTGGCAGTGAAGCGTTCGCCCATCGCGGTCTTCCGGCCTTGCCGATTCAGAATGCCTGCGATGACTTCATCGGGATACAACAGCGCCAAGCGCCGCGACAACGCGATCGTGTCCTCATCCGTTCGCGGTCCTTCCGGCCGGAAGCGCGGGACAGCCACATCGAGTGTCGTGATCGCCCCGCCGCGCCAACGCAGAATCAGATGCGCGTGCCCTTCGGTTCTTTTCAGATTCAGTACAGCCTCCTCCAGAATCGTGCGCAGCAGTTCCTTGCGGTCACGATCCGTAGTTGTGGCTGCGTACCAGACGCGTTTCAGATCTGTCGACAAAATGCGAAGGCGGCTCATCTGGTCGGGACTGATGGTGGCCAGACGTTGGGATTCTCTTCGTCGAAGATCAGCCTCCGCGTTGGCCAGCTCGCGCAGCTTGCCTTCCCAGTCTGCTTCCAGCCCGCGTGCAACCAGACGGTTTTCCGGTTCCACGGCACGATAACGCCGTTCCGCTTTTCCAGCCTCGTAGCGCAGCCGTTCGATCTCGAGCCGCCACTGCATCAGCGCCGTGTCATGATTGCCGTGCGCCTGCTCGACGGCTGTTTTCATCGCGTCTACGGCGGCGGGCGTAACAGCTTCAAGAAACGCCTGCGCCACGGCTTCATCAATCGCTACCCCGCCTACATTGAGGCAGTAGAGTCCGCGACCCTCGACAATGTCCTTGCCGGCACAGTGATAGCCGGGCGTGGAGTTACGGCCTCGATAGTGCGTGCTCAATCGCCGGCCACAATGCCCGCACACACCGACTCCTTGTAGAAGCGCGGCGCCTTCTCTCACCACGCCTCCTTTGCAGTGTGGCCCGGGACGGGTATTGGAATCGAGCCGCTTCTGAATCGACTCGTAAGTGGCCCAATCAATGAATCCCGCGTGATGCTCGCGAATGAGCACGCCCCACTGGTCCATCGGGAGCTTGCGAATACGCTTCCTGACTGTGCCGTTCTCATCCACGTAGCGTTCACAGCGGCTCTTGCCATACGTATAAGCGCCAGCATACACCGGATTGGTCAGAATATGATGGACCGCGGTGTAAGTGGGCGCGACCCAGCGAATCTGGCCGTCGGGGCCATCTTGCAGCGGGAACGACGGCGCCTCCGAGCGCAGCCATAGCCAGACTCGCCGTGCCGAGCCGAATTCGGCGAATCGTTCGAAGACTGAGCGGACCGCGGTTACCACTGCTTGGTCGGGATGAAAGAGGACCTCCCCGTCGTCATCCCCCCAAACGAAGCCCACCGGTAAGCCGCGGCGCAGTTCGCCGCGCGCGGCCTTGTTCCGGATGCCGCCGTCGAGACGGGCGCGAAGTATGTGGAGCTCCGCTTCGCTCATCGTGCCTTTGAGTCCGAGCAGAAGCCGGTCATTAAAGAGGGCGGGATGGTAAACGCCATCGGCGTCGCCGATGAGCGTGTCGGTCAGTCCGCACAATTCAAGGAGGCGGTACCAGTCAGCATTATTGCGCGCAAGGCGGGAGACTTCGAGGCCGAGGATCATCCCTACATGGCCGAGCGCCACTTCGCTGATCATGCGCGCAAAACCGGAGCGTTTATTGGTCGTGGAGCCGGAGAGGCCGAGATCGTCGTCGATGATGACGATGTTGTCTTTTGGCCAGCCGAGTTGTTGTGCGCGATCTCCCAGCGCATATTGGCGCGCTGTGGATTCGCGGTTGTGTTCTACCTGCGAGACGGAGGATTGGCGGACGTAGATGAAGGCTTGCCGCGCCGAATGGGACGGTTTCACTTTCGAGAAGTCAGTCATTGGCAACCTCCTTTCTTGGTTCCGCCGGACTCGGCCGATGAGAATCCGCCACGGCCTTCAGCATCAGCCTGGCGAACGCCTCGATAATCAGGTGCTTCTGTTCGTTGCGGAGGTCCTCCCACAGAGACTCCTGTGGAATGGGAATGTCGGTGAAGTTCAGATT
>JADLEJ010000004.1 GCA_020846195.1 Nitrospira sp. | reverse complement strand
TGAAAATAGTCAGTGTGATGATGGCCTGTGTCATGACCTGTAGCGTGGGAGCCTTCGCGCAGGGCGGCCAGGGTGGCGAAGTGGCTGACGCGGCTCGGCTGGCGCAGTACGCATTCGTCAACGGTCAGTGGTTCGATGGGCAGCAGTTCCAGGCCACAACCTTCTATACGGTTGACGGACGGCTGACGACAACGAAACCCGCCCTCGTCGATGAACAGGTCGATCTGCACGGAGGCTTCGTCGTGCCGCCGTTCGGCGAAGCGCATAACCACAATATTGAAGGGCCATGGACTTTTGAGGCAACGGTTGCCCGTTATCTGCATGACGGGGTGTTCTACGTCAAAAACCCCAATAGCATTCGAGACTTCACCTCGCAGATCGCCGGGCGGGTCAATCGGCCATGGAGTATCGATGCGGTCTTTGCCAACGCCGGCCTGACCTCGTCCGGCGGCCATCCGATGCCGTTATATGAACATGTCTTGCGGGAGTCCCGGTATCGGGCTGTCATCGGCGAGGTGCCGGCTGGGTGGTTTAAGAATCGCGGCTATGTGGTGATCGACCACGAGGTGGATTTGGAACGCCAATGGGCTGGGATTCTGGCAGGGAAGCCTGATTTTCTGAAAGTATATTTGGCTCACTCAGAAGATGCGCGGCAACTGTCTCACGCCGATGGTGTGGCGGTCAGGAAGGGACTTGACCCTCAATTAATTCCTGCGATGGTGACACGCGCGCATCGCGAGGGATTGCGCGTGACGGCGCATGTCGAGACGGCGGCGGATTTTCGTGTGGCGGTGGCGGCGGGCGTCGACGAGCTTGCGCATGTGCCGGGGTGGCGGCTCGATGCGAGCGAAGAGGCGCCGCGATTGCTGCTGACCGATGAGGACGCGCGGCAGGCCGCCCGCGCCGGTGTGACTGTGGTAACAACGACGGTCGCGATGCAACCGCAAGCCGGGGGGCATGGGCATCATGAGCCCGCACAGGGCAGTCATGATGGCCCATCCCATAGGTTTTCGATGGAGGCGTCTCTGTGGTCGAAAGCCCAGGACATTCAAGCCAAGAATCTGCGATTGCTTCACCGGTATGGCGTGACACTCGCCATCGGCAGCGATCATGCCGCCACATCGTTCGCCGAAGCATGGCATCTGCACGAACTCGGCATCTTCGACAATTTGGCCTTGCTCAAGCTCTGGTGCGAGCAGACGCCGCAAGCGATCTTTCCCGGCCGGCGCATTGGCCGTCTGCAGGAAGGCTACGAAGCCAGTTTCCTTGTGCTGAAGGAGAATCCGGTTGATCGATTTGAAGCGGTGAGGCAGATCGCGTTTCGGATGAAACAGGGGCACGTGTTGGAAGGGAAGCCGTGACCGATGCCGCGGTATCGTATATAGTGGCGCGTCATGCAATGGTACGAGCCCCTGCACTGTTCATCTAATCGCAAGGAGGAAGTATGAATCGGATTCAGTATGGTCTTGCCGCGCTCGCGGTTTGCGGTCTTATTGCCGGCGGGATGACGGGTGTTGCGGTGGCCGGCAATGCGCATGTGAAAGAAACGATCGCGCATGCGAAGGAAGGCGTCGCGCACACGAAGGAAGCGATTGCGCATTTGGAAGAAGCGGTCAAGAGCAGTGTCGATACGCATGCGAAAGAAGCGCTGGAGCATGCCAAGGAAGCCGTGAAGCACGCGGAAGAATCGCTGGCGCACGCCGAACAGGCGGAGAAGCCTGGCAAAGCTAAGAAGAAGAGCAAGTAAGCGCCTGCCAGTTCCCACGGGGCGGCGAATCCGCCGCCCCGCCATGCCGTTCGTCTCGTCCTCTCTTCCTCCGGCATCGCCGGACAGCGCTCCACAACGACTCGCGCCGCCGATAGCTCCAGCCGGGTATCGCGGCTGGTGTCATGAGTAGTAATGGGTTTCATCCACGGGGAGCGGCGCGGTTGCGTCGCCGGCCTGATGGGCCCGGCCTCGCGCTGAATACATCGGCCCGCGGGCCGGTTGCTGGGGCGCGAATCGCAGGAATCCCAGATCGCGGACCATATCGTTGTACACGGCTTCCATCCCGCCGCGCATGAAATAGGTTTCGTGCCAGAACCCGGTGCCGCCCGAGTGTTTCAAAAACGCCTGCCACCACT
The DNA here is from genome assembly GCA_020846195.1 of Nitrospira sp. Taxonomy (GTDB): domain Bacteria; phylum Nitrospirota; class Nitrospiria; order Nitrospirales; family Nitrospiraceae; genus Nitrospira_D. Next base: position 468,235 of record JADLEJ010000004.1, on the reverse strand, counting down.
CACGGTGCGGATCGGATCGCGCCCACCGTTCCAAGGCGGCGAAGTCCCGCCAGTACTGGCGCATGCCGACATGCGGCGGCGCCAGGGACCACAGGAGATTCTCGTGCAAGAGCAGCCCGTCCGGTTTGGCCTCGACCGACTGCGCGATTTTGGGGCCGAAGCCGAACAGGGTTTTGAGCCCTGTCAGCCGATTCACGCGCATTCCAAGATAAATCACGACAAGGTCGGGATAGGCGGAGAGATCGACGGTGCGGCGGTCGACGCGAGGCGGCATGGCTGGTCTCCTGTCGGTTGGCGGTAGTGTGATAGGAATACGAAATTCTAGCGAGAGGTGCCGCAGTAGTCAATTGCGCCGAGCTTGGCAGGCGCCGCCTCCGCGATAATGCAGGATCGGTTGCGGCAGATGTAGCACGGGTTGGCATTCGTGAGCGTTCATCGGTAGACGGGATGCCGACGAACTTCTATAACGTCCTCTCCTGGTTGGAGGGCGTCCCATGCCGGTTGCCGCCTGTCTGCTGTGCAGTGGTTTTCTTTTCAGCCTGCCGAGTTTCGCCCAGAATGTGAAGGGCGAACACCTCCTGCAAACACATTGTTTCAATCAGGCGTGCGAAGAGGGCGCGTTTTATCTTGTCACTAGCGGGCCTGTCTTGCCTGAGACAGGGCTGCTGCCGCGGTTGCCGTCCGAGCAAGGTTTGTCTGTATCGCTCTAACCTATGGGGAGGTTCTGTATGTTGCGCAGAGTTATCATCAGCTGTATTGGATGTCTGTCCGTGGCGGTCATGAGCACCGGTGTGTGGGCGCTGCAATCCGGCGGTGTGGAAGTCGGCGATTTGGAGACGGGATCGGTGGTCGGCCAGGCGTTCAAGGAATTGCCGGTCGATCTCGATATCTATGCGACGGAAGTCGGGGCGTTGAAGATTCTGTATCCGCCGACCTCGGTGCTGGACATGAAGAACCGGCCGGGCACGCCGGTGCTGGTGCGGGTCACCAACAAGTCCGCCGCCGAGCGCGGATTTCATATGACGGCGGCAGAGAATCAATCGGCGCCGACGGTCTTGAATGTGAAGATCGCGCTCAAGCCTGGCGAGACGAAATATATCGGCATTCCAACGAGCGATCTGTTGTACGCGGCCGGCAGCGTCTTTGCGTATGGGGATCAACTCAATCCCACCAGCGCCGGTGGCAGGCTGATATTGATTAAGTAGGCGCATGTCCGTTACAGGGGCGATGCCGTTTCGGCGTCGCCCTCCGTCTTTCGATTGCTGTTCCACCCTCGCATTGATTTCCCTCCGCCGGCCCGTTTATAGTCCAGTGAGAATAGATTCTCGTGGAAAGGGGCACGCCTTGATTTCAGGCCGCCGGATTCAGGTTGCGACCGTCCTCGGTTTCTGCTGCGCGCTCTTCTTTCTCTCCTTCTCTCCTTCGGTCTTGGCCGCGCCTTCTCAGGATATGGTTCAGCATGAGCTGGATCTGACGCGCGCCGCGCTGGCGCGGGGCGATCTCAAAGCGGCGGATGAGGCGGTGCAGAAGGCGCTGCATCTCAACCCCGCGTCGCCCCAAGCACTCCATCTACACGGACTTGTTTTATTGAAGGGGCGGAAGCCGGCGGAGGCGGCGGAGGCGTTTGTGCGCGCGCTCAAAGTGAAGCCGGCGTTTGCCGAGGCGCTCAACGATCTCGCCGAAGTGTATGCCGCGCAGGGGAAGTCGGCGGAAGCGCAGCAGGCGCTGACCAAGGCGATCGAAGTCGATCCCAAGCATGCGGAGTCGTATCTGGATCTGGCAAAATTATACGAGTCGCAGAGGGATATGCCGGCGGCGATCAAGACCTATCAGGGACTGCTGGCGATGCAGCCGGCGCATGCCGAGGCGTTGTTTGCTCTGGCGACGCTCCACGATCATGCTGGCGACGCCAAGGCCGCAGCGGAGACGCTGGCCCGGCTGACGAAGGCCCATCCCAAGCATGCCGACGCGTGGTACGTGACCGGGCGGATGGCGGAAAAACGGAATGATCTGGTGGAAGCGGCCTATGCCTATAAGCAGGCCGTGGCGGCAAAACCGGACCTGGTCGATGCGCATTATAATCTGGGTTTCATCTATCGCAGCCAGGGCAAATCCGCTGAGGCCGAGCGGGAGTTTCTGGAAGTGCTTCGGTATCAGCCGAGTTATGCGGAGGCGCATTTAAGTTTAGGCGTGGTCTATACGAGCATGGGGCAGCTGGACGACGCGGAGCGCGAGTATGCCGCGGCGGTGGCGTTGAAGCCGGAGTATGCCGAAGCGCACTATAATCTCGGGGTCTTCTACGAATTGCACCGGAAAGACATGCCGCGCGCGCTCGCGCAGTATCGCAAATATCGGGAGCTCGGCGGGCGGGACGATCGAGTGGAGCGGATCGTCGGATCGACGTTCCGGTAAAGCGCTCACCAATAGGGCCAGGGTCTCCAGTAGGGCGACCAATAGGGGCCCCAGTACGGACCCGGTCCCATGTACGGTCTAATACGGGCCGGCTGTTCTTCTGTCCGCACCCAGACTTTCATCGTCCTGAGTTCGACGACCGGGTACGCATAGTCCGTTTCATCCAACGGCAAGGTGATCGATCCGGCCACGTCTCCTGTGACCGTGACAAATGTTCCCGCCGGAATGGTGGCCGGATCGAGGAATTCCCGCTGCAGTGCGACAAAGCGGCCCTGCGACCTATTCAGTTCTGTCGTGGGCTGGAGCGACGAGTTGAGCGGGAGTTGCAGGATCTCGATGCGGGTTCCCTCCTTCAGGCGCCGCGCGCTCAAGACTTCCCCACCCCACGTGACCGGCTGGTGTTTATACGAATCGGGCGCAGCTTTAACTTGCGAAAACGCGATCTGAGGAGGCTGGGTGCTGTCGATGGATTCTTGGCTTGCCGCGCAGCCGACTGTGCCAACGAGCAGCATGCTGAGGAGGAAAATCTGACGTCCGCGCATAGGCTCAGTATAACAGAGGGCAGGTGACGCGGGTATCCGTTATAATGGAACGCGTGGTTGGACAATCTTGAAAGGAGCAGGACATGACGCATGGCAGCAAGTGGGGATGGCGTGGCGCGCTCGCGGTTGTGGGTGCCGTGATGGCGCTGGGATTCTCCGTGGGAGTTTCTTCGGCGGCGCCTGAGTTGAAGGGAAAGTTCGAAGTGCTCAAGGATGAAAAGTCCACGCATCAGCCGGGGAAAGTGAAGCTGATCGAGTTCGCCGATTTTTACTGCCCCCATTGCCATCGCTTCGATAGCGAGGGTGTGGCGGTCCTCAAGAAGGAGTTCGGCGACAAGATCGAAGTCCTCATGGTGGGCTTCCCGGTCTTTCAGGGCAAATTGCCGACGCCGTTCGATATGTATGAGCAGGCTCGGACCATGGGCAAGGGCGATGAGATGAAGAAGGTGCTCTTCAGGACGATTCATACGGAAAAAGTGACCGGCGTGTTGGATCGTGCGTTGCGGGAAGTCCTTGTCAAGGAAGTCGGGCTCGATCCCAAGGCGTTTGAAGAAGGCATGGCCAGCGGCAAGCCGGCCAAGGCCTTAGAAGAGAGCAAGAAATGGGGCGAGCGCATTAAGGTGCAGCAAACGCCGACGATCCTGATCGACGGCAATATCAAGGTCGAGCAGATCGATCCAGACAATCTGAAACTGGTGATCCATAGCATCCTGGACGCAGACAAGAAAAAGTAAGCGTGAATATTCTGAGCGCTGAGGCTGGGCGAGCTTGAACCCCGAGCGCCCAGCGCTTCAGGCTCAACACGGTTCGAGGGAAGATGGCGATCGATCCAATTTGCGGCATGACGGTCGATCCGGCCACGGCGGCCGGCCGGTTTGAGTACCGGGAGGAGACGTACTATTTTTGCGCGACTTCCTGTCTGGACCGGTTCAAGGCCGATCCCGAGAAGGCCTTGCAGAAGGCCCAATCTCCTCTTCTCACGATGCCCGTCTCTTCCACTGCAAGAAAACCGCTTCCGATGATGATGCCGGCGGCGCCCGCCGCCGCCGGTGCGCTCGATCCAGTCTGCGGCATGACGGTGCAGCCAGAAACCGCAGCCGGTTCGCATGTTCATGAAGGGAAGACCTACTATTTTTGTGCGACGAGCTGCCTGACGAAGTTTAAGAACGATCCCGCCTACTACGTGTTGCCGCCCGACCAGCGGCCTGCCCGCGAGGCAGCGGTTCCAGCCGGTGCGGTCGTCGAGTACATCTGTCCGATGGATCCCGAGATCCTTGAGACGAAGCCAGGCGCGTGCCCTATTTGCGGGATGGCGCTGGAACCCAAGATCGTGACGATGGAAGAGGGGCCGAATCCAGAACTCGACGATATGAACCGGCGGTTCCGGTGGAGCCTCGGTCCAGCAGTGGCGGTGATGATTCTCGCCATGTCGGACATGATTCCAGGGCAACCGTTGCATCAGTGGCTGGGCGGCGCGCGGTTGAATTGGGTGCAATGGCTGCTGGCGACGCCGGTGGTGCTGTGGGGCGGACTTCCATTTTTTCAGCGTGGGTGGGCCTCGATCGTCAATCGGTCTCCCAACATGTTTACGCTGATCGCCATCGGCACCGGCGCCGCCTATGGCTTCAGCACAGTCGGCACGGTCATTCCTGAGTGGTTGCCCGCGTCGTTTCATCAGCACGGCGGCGGCGTCGCGGTGTACTTCGAGGCAGCGGCGATGATTACGGTGCTGGTGTTGCTCGGCCAGATTCTGGAGCTTCGCGCCCGGAGCCAGACGTCTTCTTCCATCAAAGGGCTGTTGCGATTAGCTCCGAAGACGGCGCGAGTGGTGCGGGATGGCCAGGAAGTCGATCTGCCTCTCGATCAGGTGCAAATCGGCAACCGGTTGCGAGTACGGCCGGGCGAGCGTATCCCCGTCGATGGCATCGTGGTCGATGGCGGTTCTGCCGTCGATGAGTCCATGATTACCGGCGAATCGATTCCGGTGGAAAAGACGGTTGGCTCGATGGTGACCGGCGGCACAATGAATGGGGCCGGCAGCCTGGTGATGCAGGCGCAGAAGGTCGGCCGCGATACGTTGCTTGCGCGCATCGTGCAAATGGTGAGCGATGCGCAGCGGAGCCGGGCACCGATTCAGCGAGTGGCCGATGCGGCCGCCGGCTATTTCGTCCCGCTGGTCGTGGGAGCGGCTGTGTTGACCGCCGTAGTCTGGGCCTGGTTCGGGCCGGAGCCAAAACTCGCCTATGCGCTGGTCAACGCGGTTGCGGTGCTTATCATCGCCTGTCCCTGCGCCTTGGGCCTGGCGACTCCGATGTCTATTATGGTGGGGACTGGTCGCGGCGCCACGGCTGGTGTGCTGGTCAAGAACGCGGAAGCGCTGGAAGTGCTTGGAAGAGTGGATACGATCATTCTCGACAAGACCGGCACATTGACCGAAGGGAAGCCGGTGCTGGTTTCTGTCCGGTTTGTGCCGCCCTATAGCGATCAGGATGTGTTGCGGTATGCCGCCAGTCTCGAACAGGGCAGTGAACATCCGCTGGCCGAGGCCATTGTCTCCGGTGCGCAGGCGCGCGGTATCGCATTGGCTCCGGTGAAGCAGTTCCTGGCTGTCACTGGAAAGGGTGTGACCGGTATCATCGACGGCCAATCGGTGGCGATTGGGACTGCGGCGTTCCTGAGCGGCGGCGGTGTGGTTGGGCGGACGCTGGAAGTGTTGGAGGAGGAAGCGGCCGCGTTTCGCGAGCGGGGGCAGACGGTCATGTTTGTGGCGGTCAATGGGAAGGCGGCCGGCTTGTTAGGGGTGGCCGACCCGATCAAGGCGTCCTCGGCGGATGCCGTCCGGCAATTGAAAGCCGAGGGGCTGCGGTTGGTCATGGTGACCGGAGATCATGAGCGCACTGCGCAGGCCGTGGCCAAACAACTGGGGATCGATGAGGTGAGAGCCGGGGTATTGCCGGAACAAAAGGGGCACATCGTTCGTGAACTCAAAGCCGGCGGTCGGGTCGTGGCAATGGCGGGAGACGGCGTGAACGACGCGCCGGCATTGGCGCTGGCCGATGTCGGGATCGCCATGGGGACGGGCGCCGACATTGCGATCGAACATGCCGGTATGACGTTGCTGAATGGCGATGTGCAGGCGCTCGTTCGAGCGCGCCGGCTGAGTGTCGCGACGATGCGAAACATCCGGCAAAACCTGTTCTTTGCCTTTGCCTACAATCTGCTAGGTGTGCCGGTTGCCGCCGGGGTGCTCTATCCCTTCACCGGGTTGTTATTGAGCCCGATGATCGCCAGTGCCGCCATGACCCTCAGTTCGGTGTCGGTGATCTCAAACGCCCTTCGTCTACGGCATATCGAATTATAAGTGCGCCCGGTATTCCTGCATGGTACGCTGGCCACGGCATTTCACCTTTCCAGAAAAAAGATCTCCGCGAAAGACTGCTATGAATCGAACGACTTCTATGACGACCCTGGCCGCGAGCTTGCTCGCGGGAGTTCTGCTGACCACTGGCCCGGTGCAGGCGGCGTCCCTCTTGCTGCCAGTGGCCAATGGACACGATTTGCAGAACCAGGTGAAAGCGACGGCGGTCAAGGTCATCCCCGCCGTCGTGAGCATCGCCTCCACAGTGATGGTGCGCGATCAAGCGTTCAGCGACGAGACGCTCCCGTTCGGCCTGTTCAAGGAGCCGCCGGCGCGCCGCCAGTATGGGCAGGGCTCCGGCGTGATCGTCTCGCCGGATGGCTACATTATTACGAACAATCACGTCGTCGCCGACGCGGTGGATGTGGAAGTCATTCTGGCCGACCGACGGCAGTATAAAGGGAAAGTCGTGGCCACCGATTCGAAGACCGACGTGGCCGTCGTCAAGATCAACGCCACAAATCTTCCGACTGTGCCCTGGGCGGATTCCAATGCGCTGGCGGTTGGAGAATTTGTGCTGGCCATCGGGAACCCGCTTGGGCTCAGCCGGACGGTGACCTTCGGCATCGTCAGCGCGGTAGGGCGGGCGGACGTGGGCGTGGCCGACTTCGAGGATTTCATTCAGACCGATGCGCCGATCAATCCCGGGAATTCAGGCGGCGCGCTGGTGAATGTCAACGGCGAGCTGGTCGGGATCAATACGGCCATCGCGAGCCCGACCGGCGGCAGTGTCGGCGTCGGATTTGCCATTCCGAGCAACATGGCGCGGACGGCCATGCAGAGCTTGATTAAGACCGGCCGGGTCGTTCGAGGATTTCTCGGCGCCTCGACTCAAGACGTGAGTCCGTCGCTGGGGAAGATCTTCCGGCTGCCAGACGTCAAGGGCGCGATCGTGACCGATCTGCAATCCAAGGGGTCGGCCGAGAAGGCCGGGCTCAAGCGCGGGGACGTTGTCGTGCGGTTCGATGGGCGCGACGTGATGGACAGCGGACAGCTGCGCAATCTCGTGGCGCAAGCGCCGATCGGCAGCAAGCATCGGCTCGACCTCATTCGCGACGGCAAAGTCTATCAGGCGGAGCTGATGGTGCAGGAAGCGCCGCGCGAGCGGGTGAAGAAAAGCCCGGCCGCGTCCTCCACGGCCTCCACGACGCACCCGCTGGCCGGTGTCGTGTTCGACGATGTGACGCCGCCGCTCGCCCGGCAGATGGACCTGTCCGTCAACAGCGGCGTGGTGGTCACCGATATCGAAGAGGGCAGCCTCGCCGAATCCTCGGGCCTGCAGCCGGGCGATGTCGTGCTGGAACTCAACCGCCAGGCTATTCACAACTTCGCCACATTCCAACGCCTCGCCGACCCTCTCAAGCCCACCGATCTCGCGCTCCTGCTCGTCAACCGGCAGGGCAACGCGATGTACATTCCCATTCAGGGCGAGTAGCGGGGGCGCCTGGGTTTTTTTAGTCGATCCTGGCGCCACCGTGCCCACATTTCTCGCAGCTCTCCAACCAGGCAGAATGCTTCGCACCGCTTCTCGTTTAGATAGGGAGCAGAGTGAGGTTGAGTGCCCGCTCAATCAGCCATATCAGGGCGATCAGAATGATGATGACCGATCCGGCTCGGACGATGAGCGGCTGGTAGGACGACGAGTGGCGGATGCCATAGGCCAGCGGAAGGAACAGGGCCACGATGGCGAGTTGTCCGAGTTCAACGCCGACGTTGAAGCTGACGAGACTCAGGACCCGGGCTTCACGCGGTAATCCCAAATCGGACAAGACGCTCGCAAACCCGAATCCATGGATAAGGCCGAATGCAAAGGCGACCGGCCAGCGCCGCCGGGCGATTTCTGGATAGAGATTCGCGATACCGGCGAGAATGACCGAGGCTGCGATGGTCGATTCGACCAGACGGGACGGTAATTGAACAATGTCCAGCGTGGCGAGGCTCAAGGTGAGGGAATGGGCGGCCGTGAAGGCAGTCACGATGGCGGCGGCCTCGCGAGCGGCGGAAGAAAACGTCTCAACCGCCTGCCAGCGGCCGTTCACTTGAATAAGGACCGAAGGCAGCAGGAGTGTGAGCAGGAACAATAGATGGTCGAATCCTGTCCAGATATGCCAGATCCCTTCGCGCAGATATTGACGAATTTCCTGCCAGGCGGAAGGGGCTTCGAGGGTGAATGTCTGCGCAGGAACATCCTGGCTGAAAATCGCTGTCCGGCTGTTGTGTTCGTACGTCAGGTGGAGCAGCCCCTTATGCTGGGCGTCGAGATCGAATAGCAGGCGATAGTCGACTGCCAGCGGGGCGCTCTCCGGCGGACAGGCGGCGGTGAACCGGAGCACCGCGTAGGCGCCGTCCGTATGGTGGTCGATGAGGTGCTCGGTGACGGCGGTGGCGCAGGCCGCTTCACCGATTGTTAGGGTGAGGCGCGAGAGCGCGTAGGCGGCGATGGCGGCATGGCGAGCGTTCGTTTCGCCCCATGTGACCGCTCCATCGTCGTCCCGATCCAATCCAATCGCATCGTCCAAATCCCTCAAGGCAATATCCCATTGGCCTTCGATGAGATGGTCGTGCAGGCGCAGCGACAGATAGCTGTCGCTGGATTTGTGGGCCCAGGCCGGCTGAGTGAGCAGGAGGGCGCTTGCCGCGGCAAGGAATAGGTGTTTCATCGATGTCTGTCCTGAAGTTGCCGGGCCAGTTGCCGCAGGTGCAGGTCTTCCACATGGTTGCGGTCGAGCCAGTCGAGCACCGGCTGGGCTGCCTGGCGGTTGCCGGAGGCCAGCGCGCTTTCGAGTAGAATTCTGGCATCGGCCGGTTCGCGCTGAATCGTCCAATTGGCCTGGGCGAGCGGCAGCGCTTGTTGTGGGTTGTGGCGCAAAACCAGCTCGAACCGCGCTTCTTCCCTCGCATGCGCGGCTGCGCCGCGCTCGCGGCCGGCGGCGAACCGCGCGGCCAGCGATGCGACATGGTCGGCGGTGGCGGCCAGGCCTAGCGCGTGTTCAGCCAGCGTGAGCCGCAAAAGCAACCCATCGATTTTCGCTTCATGCTGAAGCAGGGACAGCACGTCTCGAGCGCGGCCTTGATCGAGCAAGAAGTCGGCGTAGGCGCCCAGAAGATACTGGTCTCTCGTACCTACCTTCAATGCTTCGGTGAAATAGCGCTCCGCCAAGGAGCTGTTGCCGGCGCGCGCGGCGAGCTCCGCCAGTATTGTCGAGAGCCAGAGTCGTTCCCGGCCCGAGATCTGCGGCTGTTCGAGCAGTCCCTGGAAGAGCGCCTGGCTCGCGGCGGCCTGGCCGGTCAGGCCCGCGATATCGCCAAGACAGGTGAGCAGCACATAGCGCGCGGTGACACGCGCCAGTGGCTGGCAGGCGCGGCGCGCGTCGTCGTAGCGCGCCTGCACTTGAAGAATCGCCGCTTTGGTCAACCACCCCTGTGCGCTGGCCGGTTGGGCCTGCAACGCCGCATCCAAATCGGCCAGTGCCGCGTCGAACTCATGGGCATGCTGTCTGATCGCCGCCCGCAAGAGCAGGATGGCCGGCGGGGGAGCCGATTCGTTCCACCAGGGACTCAGGATGGCCTGTGCGTGACCGAGGTGGCGAGGGTCTCCGTCGGCCCGATTGCGTTCGATATAGCGCGTGGCTAGCTGTACGGCCACGGCGAGGTTCTGTGGATCTTCGGCTAGACGGTTTCGCAGCGTGCGGATCTCTCGCGCAACGGGATCGGCGGCGTTTATGCGGAGCTGTTCGAGCACCTGGCCATCGGTCGAGGGGCGGTAGGGGGCGGCTGCCGTTATAGTGAAGTGGCTCAGTGCGAGCCAGATGAGCAGCGTGAGTCTGGCGATGCGGTTCATGGGCGGAGCCTTATGTCTATGGGGATGGAGATTGGGTGGGCGCCGCGCATGCGCGGCGCCCACTGCCGGTCCGTTAGCGGGATTCCTCTATTGAGACTCTCCTGGGTCGATGTGGCGGCGATCGCGTCCATCGAAGGGGGTCGGGAGAAAGGGGAAGGCAGTGGAGATGCCGTTCCCCGTGAGGTTGCCGCCAACGGCTCCGGCGTTGACGTTCACGCCGTCGCCGAGATACGGCGTGGCGGAGTTCGTGAGGACGCCGCCGACGACGCGCAGGGCCACATCGGTCACGTCGTCGTTCGGCCGGCGGCCGTTCGGCCACCCCGCTTTGTCTGGAGTGGCGTTGCCGCTGGCATCGTGGGCCAGCGGGCCCAGCCGTTTCTGATTCGCGGCGGCGGTGGGCGGCACATTTAAATCCACGCGCAGCAGATCGGCCAGGTCTTCGTTCGTCTTGCCGCTGCCGCAGACCGGCGGGCCAGGGCTATAGCGCAGCAGGGCATTGACGAGGTCTTCACGGTTGGCGGTCGGGAAGCCGGTGCCGAAGACCGTATTCAGTGCTGTGGCGAGCGCCGAGTTGCAGTAGTACGACAGGAACGCGGCTTCGTCTTCCGCGTCCGTGGCATTCCAGTTGTCTTTCCGGTCGGTCGCAATGATCAACTCGTTCACGAGCGGATTGCCCATGCGCGCTACTTGGACGAACCGCGAGGAGTTGTCGCGATTGCCGCCGTTCTTGATGACGGTGACTTTCGGGCGGCTGGTGCTGGCGTAGGCGCCGATCACGGTGTTGCCGTTCGGGCCGGCGAGGTCGCCGATGGGGATTTCCAGCGCGATGGTATTTACATTGAACCCGCTGAAGGTATCGCGCGCCGCGCCCACGAGCAGGGCGTCGCTGGCGTCGTCGGATGGGGAGAGAATCGGAGAGATGCGCAGATTGAGGGTGTCGAAGGTGCCGCCGAGATCGATGTAAAACGTTTCGTCTCGTTGTCCGGCGAAAACCCGCCCGCCGTTCTTCAATGGGAAAATCCCCTTGGCCGCGAGCTGGTCATAGTTCGGCGTCGTGCGCGGACCGACATTCGAGGGTACCGCGTACATCGTCCCTGTGCCGAGCTCCCGCGGTGGCAGGCCGTAGCGGGTTTCCGTCACCGTGTAGGTTTGCCGCAGGAGCAAGCCTTCCGATCCAGCTCCCGTCAAGCTCGTGATCGGCGGCAAGGCCGCATAGGAGAGTGGGAATACGTTCGCTGGCTGGCGGAATTCAGTCTTGAACCGGATGGCGTAGGTGATATTCGCCGCGATGTTGTTCTTATTGTTGTCGAGGTGAATTTCGTACAGCACGTCGTCGGCAAAGTTGAAGTAGTTAGGGCCGGAGCCTGGTTCCTGGCCAGGAATCACGTTCATGATGAGCACGGCTTTGTCTGGATCGCTCCAGCTTCTGAAGAAGTAAAAGTCGGTGATGTCGGCGGCCGGATCGTTGGCGATCAGCGGCGCTTCCCGATGACTGGCGGCAAATGCCGGATCCGCCGCGATACAGGCGACGGCGGTGAGTGTGAATGTACGGAGCAGGGAACGCATACAACCTCCTTGTTGGCGAAGCCGCTTTGCCGGCGGCGGTGATTAGAAGTCCGGTCGTGCGGGCGGGGCGGGCTCGGACTCGGCTTGTGCGGTCAGCGTATGTTCGGCGCCCGTGAGCGCGTCTGCTTGCGGCGTGCGCCGGTCATCGACGGCCGCGGCCGCCGGTCCGGCGGCGGCGATAGGGCTGCCGTCACTGCCGCTGCATCCAGACCAGAGTCCGGCAGCGCAGACCAGCCCGAGCGTTGCAAGTGCGGACGATGTGTTCATGCCAGAATCCTCCTGATGTAAAATGGCTACGGTTGAATGAGCATCTGCCGGCAGTCTGTTTCCCTTTACGCAGGTCAATGCGCGGTTGGATCTCTCTGACGCGGGTCTGGGCGCGAGGCTGCTATCGAGCGGACGCAAAATAGTGTGCGAACAGCAATCCGATTGCTGCCCTGGGCTCGTAAGGATGCCGAGGGGGGAGTCTATGTCGCTGATGTCGCCGGAAACGGCCGAATTAGATCAAGACCAGGAATGGCAGCAGCTCATCGCCCGGACAGCGGAGGGCGATCAAGCCGCCGTGGCGGCCTTGTACGACCGCACGAGCCCCCAAGTGTTTGGGCTGGCCTTTAAAATTCTCAATAATCGAGAGGCAGCCGAAGAAGTCACGCTGGACGTGTATACGCAAGTCTGGCGTCAGGCGCATACGTATGACCGGGCGCGAGGTGCGCCGGGAGCCTGGTTGATGACGCTCGCCCGGACGAGGGCGATCGACCGGTTCCGCGCCGGTGCGGCTGAACATGGGCGCATCGAGCCGCTGGATGCCGCCCATCTCTTTGCCAGCGACGGCGACACGCCGGAGCAGGATGTGCAGAGACAGGAACGCCAGCGGTATGTGCGGCAGGCGCTGGCGGCCTTGACCGTCGAACAGCGGCAGGCCATCGCCCTGGCGTATTTCTACGGGTTGAGCCATAGCGAGATCGCGGAGAAGCTGGGGTTGCCCCTGGGAACCGTGAAGACGCGCGTCAGATTGGGCATGATGAAATTGCGCGAAGCCCTCGCGCCCTATGAGGCGGAGCTGGCACCGTGATGGCTCGCTCATTACCAGAAGAGTGGGAAGACCAGACGATTGCCTGGGCCTTTGGAGGGTTGGATCAGGAGGATCTCGCCGCTGCGCTAGCCGATCTCCCAGGCAACGAGGCTGTTCGCGTACGGCAGACGGTGGCGGCCTACCGCGCTGCGGTCGATGCGGTGGCCGATGCCGTCGCTCCAGCGATGCCTCCTCCGGCGTTGCGTGCGCGGCTGGTGGCGATGGTGGCGGCGGACGCCGAGCGGGAGGCTCGTCAGTTCGAGCTGGCAGCCAGCCTGGTGGCATCGACGGCCGCTCTGGTGTTCCCTCCGGCATCGGTCAAGGACCGGCTGCTGGCTCGTCTGGAAGGCCGGACGGATCTCCAGCGAGCTGTCAGCGGCTCCGTGCCAGACTTGAACCAGGTGTCCGCCGATGCCGCATGGTCTCGCCGCGCGATGTTTGCGTGGCGGCATTTGTTCGTGACGCTGGGCGTCTCGTTGCGGTTGTGTTGGAGTGCGCTGCTCAATCTGTTGCGGACGATTCCGATCCGCTCCATGGTTTCCGGCGGCCGGGCGAGCGCTGTGCCGACCGCGGCTGAGGTGCGACGGCATGGGCAGGATGGACTCGCCTTCATCAAGGCAGTGGAGGGAGATTGGCGGGAGATTGCACCGGGCGTGGCGGCGAAGGCGCTGGCGTTCGATACGGTCTCCAGGAGGGCTACCGCCCTGCTGCGGTTCGCTCCAGGAACTCGGTATCCGCCGCATCGCCATGCGGAGGTGGAAGAATTGTATGTGCTGCAAGGCGGGTGTTCCATTGCCGGCCGCGAGATGGGGGTGGGGGATTATCATCGCGCTGACGCCGGCACGGAGCATCATGAGACGTCGACCGCCGAGGGGTGTGTGCTGCTCGTGATTTCTTCGCCTCAGAACCAGATGCTCTCGTAGCACGGATTCCACTCGCTGGAACAATCCGTTTCCGGCCTTGTCCCCGTATGATGCGTGGAGCCGATTCAAGCAGGTTGATTTTTATGGCCGCGCAGTGTTATGAAAATTATATTCGTGACACTGTGAGGGAGGCGTGCAATGGATAAATTGGTTCGCTTCGGCGTATCGCTCGAGCGGCGGCTGCTGGGGGATTTCGACCGCCACATCCAACAGCGGCAATACGCGACTCGGTCGGAGGCGCTTAGAGACCTCATTCGGAACCAGTTGGTGGAGGAAGAGTGGGGCGAAAACCGTGAAACGGTCGGGACGATCACCTTTGTCTACGATCACCATGTCCGCGACTTGACGGGCAAGCTCACCGATATTCAGCACGACTATCACGGAAAGATTCTCTCCGGCATGCATGTGCATTTGGACCACGACCATTGCCTGGAAGTGCTGGTGGTGAAGGGGAAAGGCTCGGAGATCAGAAAGATCGCCGATGCGCTGGTGAGTGTGAAGGGCGTGAAACACGGCAAGTTAACGATGACCACCACCGGCAAGGGGCTGGATTAATCCGTGCAGGTCTGTGTCATCGATGGGCGCGGTGGCGGTCTGGGGTGCCGGCTGGTGGCGGGGCTGCGAGCGGTCTTGGGGCCGGATTGCCAGATTGTCGCGCTGGGGACGAACGTGGCGGCCGCCGATGCGATGAAGCAGGCTGGCGCCGCGCAGGTCGCCGCCGGACCGCAGGCGATTGCGCGCAAGGTTCCGACCGTCGATGTCATTGTGGCGTCGTTGAATATGGTGTTGCCCGGCGCCATGCTGGGCGAAGTCACTCCTGAGATGGTGCAGGCGATTCTTGCGGCGAAGGCCAAGAAGGTGTTGTTGCCCTTGAATCGGGCCCAGGTGGAGATTGTGGGGACCGAAGACCGGACCCTGGACATGCTGATCGCTCGCTCCCTGTTGCGAGTCGGAGCCCTGGTGCGGGCAGCCTGCCAAGCCTGACTGTCTGTTTCTTCATATGCTGAGTTGCGAGGCCACGAGGGTCTGCGCCAGTCGATGAGCCGGCTGTCGTTCGATTACCGTGGGCGTCTCATCCGTCCATACGAACTGCGACTGAGGAGTTATGGAGATGAGACGCGTTTCGCTATGGGTGCTGGCGGCTGTCGTCGCGCTGAGTGCGGGGGAGCCGGCTCAGGCCCATGATCCGGATGTGCCGGAATTGGAAGTGCCTGAAGTTTCCGTGATCGGCGAGCGTCCGGTGGCGGCCTCTTCTCAGCAGTTTATTCCCGATAAAGAATATCTCCTTCAGCCGCAGGGCCGCCCGGCCCAGGTGTTGCGGCTGATCCCTGGTTTTCTCGCGGTGGAACATTCCGGCGGCGCGGGAAAAGCGGACCAGTATTTTCTGCGCGGCTTCGATGCCGATCACGGCACGGATGTCGCGTTCTTTGCCGACGGCATGCCGGTGAATATGCGTTCCCATGCGCATGGCCAGGGCTATACCGATCTCAATTTCATCATTCCTGAAACCATTGAAGGCCTCGACGTGAATAAGGGAGCCTATTTGCCTGAGTATGGCGATTTCGCGACGGCGGGAGCGGTGAACTTCAGGACAAAGCAAGTCGTTCAAGAAGGGATTGTCCAGGCGGCGGGCGGCCAATTCGGCACCACCAGAAATCTTCTCATGTTCTCGCCGACCACAGACAAGGTGCGCAGCCTGATCGCGGCAGAGGGGTATTTTACCAATGGGCCGTTCCAGAGCGACAACCGGTATTTTCGTGCCAATCTCTTCGGCAAGGCGACGACGAATCTGACCGGGCGGGATGAGCTGAGTGTCAAAGCCACCTTTCATCAGGCGCATTGGAATGCCTCCGGCGAGATTCCGTTGCGGGCTGTCCATGACGGCACGCTCGACCGCTTCGGCGCGATCGATCCGTCTGAAGGCGGGAAGACGATGCGTACGACGGCGCATCTGAACTATCACTACGACACCACGACAGGCGGGGAGTTCTTTGCCAACGCGTATGCGCAGTACTACCGGCTCGATCTGTACACGAATTTTACCTTCTTCCAAAACGATCCGGTCAACGGAGATGGCATCATTCAGGCTGACCGCCGCGTGATGTACGGAGGCGACATTGGCTATAAGCAGCGCGGCGAGATATTCGGCCTTCCCAGTATCGGGACGGTCGGCGTGCAAAGCCGGGTGGACGACATTCATGCCAGGCTCGGCACGCAAGTCAAACGGGCGGTGACGGGGGTGACGACGGACAGCGATATTCTGGAAGCGTCCTATGCTCCCTTTGTCAAAGCTGAGGTGCAGCCGACGGACTGGCTCCGGCTGGCTGGAGGGCTTCGCAGTGAAACCTTTACCTTCGACGTTCGCAACCGCTGCGCGACCTGTGCCGAGCAACCGGCTGGACGGAAGAGTTCGAGCATTGTGCTGCCGAAGATGAATGTGGTTCTGGGGCCCTGGGCCAGCACAGAATTGTTCCTGAATTATGGCGAAGGCTATCACAGCAACGATGCGCGGTCGGCGGTGGCGCCGGGATCGTCGCCGCTGGCGCGGGCTAGAAGCTATGAAGTAGGTGTGCGGTCGAAGCCGTTTGGCGCCGATGGATTGGAATTGATCGCGACGCTGTGGCGTCTCGACCTGAAATCGGAACTCGTGTTTATCGGCGATGAAGGCACCACGGAGATTCGCGGGGCGACCACCAGAGAGGGGGTGGAAGTCGCCGCCCGCGGCCAGGTCTGGGGGCCGTTGTATTTCAACGGCAGTGTGACCTGGACGAAGGCGGAATTCCGCAACGGCGATGCCATTCCATTGGCGCCTGAAGTGACGGCCTATGGCGCGCTGCTCTTGAAGTGGCCGGAAGGCCTGACCTCCCAGCTACAGGCCACGTATCTTGGCGTGCGGCCTCTGACCGAAGACCGGAGCATCAAATCGCCGGCCTGGATCGACTTCGACGTATCGGAGCGGTACCAATTGCCGATTAAGTTGTCTCATGGCCGAATGGAAGCGTTCCTGTTCATCCAGAATCTATTCAACACAAAATGGGAGCAGGCGACCTTCGCGTTTGCCTCTCAGCTCCGCAATGAACCGGCGGCGGTGACCGATATTCATTTTGTGCCGGGCAATCCGCGGACGTTTATGGGCGGCCTAGCGTGGTACTTCTAATCGCTTCCTGAAAATGACCTCCAGCTGCGTTCTCGTGGGTTCGCCTCCTTGCGACGTGCCAAGTTCGTGCGTCTCAGTCGTCGAGCCCACTGCGGCCTTGCCGGATGTCATTTGGGGGAGGCGTTATGAGAATATCGGCGGAAGTGGCCCAGATAAGAAACATTCTTCCTCAAGCATATTTCTCCCGCCCTACGGTTCAAGTGGCGCGGTCGTTGATTGGTAAGTATTTGGTCCGTTCGCTTGATGGGCGGGAAATTGCCGGGCGGATTATCGAGGTGGAGGCGTATGTTGGCCCTCAGGATAAGGCCTGCCATGCGTCGAAGGGGAGAACGCAACGAACCGAGGTGCTGTTCGGTCCAAGCGGCATGGCCTATGTGTATCTCATCTACGGGATGCATCACTGCTTGAATGTGGTGACGGAGGGTGAGGGGTTTCCCGCAGCCGTGTTGATTCGGGCGATTGACATCGATGGGCAATTGATCGATGGCCCTGGGCGGCTTTGCCGCGCATTGGGGATTGACCGGAGCTTGAACCGAATCGACCTCACCGCTCAAGGAGATTTGTGGTTTGAGGATCGGGGAGGCCGTGTCCTGCGCAAACAGGTGGCGGCGCTTCCTCGAATCGGTGTCGACTATGCCGGCGCATGGGCCAAGAAGCCCTGGAGGTTTCGATTGCAGATGGCGTTGAATGCGAAGCCTGGAAGACGTGCGGGGAGGCGTCGAGTGGCAGTGCAGTAGTGGCCAGTTTGAGAGTCGCGGCGGCGGACAAAAAGAAACGGGGCCGTCGTAGCGCTACGACGGCCCCGTTTCGGCAATGCGCTAGAGTTCAGACTACTCGATCTTACGATCCGCGCCAATCTTGGTGGCTGAGGTCACCGGAGGAGCGATCTGGATCTGTGGGCCCTGAACCTTCGGGAGACGGCCTGCTCCGGCGCTCTCGACGATCCGGGCATTATCGGTCTTGGTCAAATTCTGCTGCGAGCTCTTGATAGAGTCTGCGGACTTGAGCAGGGTCGCTTCGCCGCGGGCATCGGATTGGCCTGGGTCATTGGCGGTGGGCTGGCCATTGACTGGACTGCCGCTGTTTTTCATCGGATACCCTTCATGCTTGGGGAGCAATGAGGGGTTCGCGGAGGCCAACGACAACGTGAAAAGCACACCGGACAACGTCGCAATAGTGCCGAGTACGAGCTTCATACCCTACTCCTTTGAAAAATGGTGACTGGAGAAAATACGTTTAAGAACAGCTAAATTTTTAGGCCGAATCAAGTGGGGGGAATCATAGCGATGGGGGGGTAGCCCTGTCAAGCGAGAAAGCGAAGGGTGAGCGTGCAACGGAATGCGGGCTAGCGCATTGAACGAGCGAACGTGAGTATTCAAACGATCTGATTGAGTCGTGGTTCCCGGCATGTTGGCGCGGGTGAACGCGCCCTGTCCGCTGGATCAGGCGGTAGGACGGCGAGGAGCCGGTCGCCTGCTTCGTCCACGGTGGCGGAAGGCCGGTCCGCGGCTGACCCCGGGGAGGCGAATTGTCAGCGTGGTCCCCTCGCCGGGGGCGCTGGCAATGGCGATCGATCCGCCATGCTCTTCGATGATTTTTTTGACGGTCGCGAGACCGAGGCCGGTTCCCGAGCGCTTCGTCGTAAAGAACGGCTCGAAGACCTTGTCGAGAATCTCCGCTGGAATCGGGGCGCCGTCGTTCTTGATCAGGATCTGCACTTCAATGCCGCGGCCGGCGCGATGCTGCGTGACCTGGATATGCAGGTGGCCACCGGGAGTCATGGCTTCTCCGGCGTTCTTGAAGATGCTCAGGAAGACCTGCTGGAGCTTGGCTTCATCGCCGCGCACGGGAGCGATCTGCGTCGCGTAGTCTTTCGTGACCTGGATGCGGGTCACTTCTAAGTCGGTGCCCACTACCACCAGCGCGCTCTCAAGCACTTCGGGAATGCGGCAGAGGCGCCGGTTCAGTTCCAGCGGCTTCGCGAAATCGAGAATCTCGTTCAGGATGGCTTCGACCCGGATCAAGTCGCGCATGGCGTTTTCCACGCGGGTTTGCGGGTCAAAGTCGAGAATGCCTTCGGCGGTCACTTCTTCCAATTGGGATCGGATGGCGCCGATCGGCTCGCGGATTTCCGTGGCGAGGAATGCGCTGAACTCTCCGATAGCGGCTTGGCGCTCCTGTTTGCGGATCGCCGGTTCCAAGGTGGTCGGCGCGGCAGCGGGGGCGGCGGCGCTCTCGGCTCCGGCTTCCGGCTGGGCCACGGGCGCGGCTACCGGCGCAGGCGGGGCCTGAAGCAGATCGGCCAGCTTCAGAATGACCGGCTCTAACGTGCGGGCATCGGTGGCTTGATAGCGCGATGCTTCCCTCGATCCGAGGGTCAGCGTTCCGCCGACTTGCCCGCGGACAAAAAACGGGACCACGAGCGAGGAGACGAACCGGTCTTTATAGAGATGCTTATGGTCGAGGAACCGCCCTTGGGTCGAGGCGAGGTCATGATCGACTCGCGGCTTCCGGTGCCTGACGGCCCAGCCGGAGGCCGAGCTGTCGAGCGTGAGCCGGTGCCCGGCGCGCATGTCTTTCTTGCTGTCCTTCTCGCTTTTTTGGTCGCCAGCGATGCCGAGCACTTCCATGCTGCCAGCCAGGGGATCATAATAACAGGCCCAGGCCCGGTCGTACGCGGTGTATTGATTCGCCTCTTCCAGCACCTTGATGATTTTTTCTTCCAACTCAGGCGTGAATTGCGCCGTCGGCGCGGCGAATATTTCCGAGACCGCTGGCGCAGCCGGCGCTGGTTCGCGCGACACATAGGGGCGGCTGAGCACCACGTTCATGTCGAACAGGCCTTCGCGCTCCAGCGCTTTCGTAATGTCGTCGCCGGCCTGTTCGATCAGGCCTTTTTCCTTCTTGGCGAAGGTGGCGTTTTCTTTTCGGGCGATGACGAGGAAGCCGTAAGTGCGCTGGCGATGGCGGAGCGGCATGCCGAGCAGCGACTTTGCGCCCGGCGTAATGAGGCGCAGCCGGATCGTGCGGCCGGCTTCCTGATCCTGCGGCGCGGATGGGGCCATTGCGGCTTGGGCTGAGAGCGTCCGCAAAATAGCCTGCACATCGCGCGGGGTAAAGCCGCGTGAGGCGTGGCCGACGAGCGGCCCTTGTTCCTGATGGAAAATAGCGGCGAGCGCCGACTCTGTCCCCAAGTCGTTCAGGGCGGTATTCAGCGTCCGTTGCAAATGGGTTTCAGCGTTTTGTTTCGATTGGGTCGCGGGCATGGTCATGGGTGGCGTTCTCGATTAAGGGATCGCATTCTAGCAACGATGGAGGGGTGATGCAATGACACGCGTCTAGATAGTTTAGTCCGGATTGATAATCTTCGGGGCGCGGCGCTCGACAATGACTTGCTCGACCGGCGGCTGTTCAAGGCGGCGCACGTTCAGGATGCTGGTGACGATGCTGATCACCAGCGCGCCTCCGACGGCGGGCCAAAATCCCGACACCGTAAAATCTTTTACGAGATAGGCGGTGAATTCCAGGAGCAGGGCGTTCACCACGACGAGGAACAGTCCCAGCGACAGGACGATCAGCGGGAGCGTGAGGATCAACAGAATCGGCCGCAGGATGAGATTCAGAAAGGTCAAGACGAGAACGGCGGCCACGCCTGCTGTCAGGGTCGAGGCTTCGATGCCAGGCACGATGGCGACGGCGAGAAAAACGGCCAGGCCGGTCGTCAGCACACGGGTAAGCGCAGCCTGCATCCCCCCGTGAAAGGGCGAGGCCTGCGCGAATCGGGATATCTGAATCCTCTCCATGCCGGAGGCGCCTCCCTATTGTGCCGCTGCGGGCGCCGGTGGCGGTGCCGCGACTTTCTTCGCCGCGGAGTAGTGGACTTCCGTCGCGGTCAGTGCCTTTTTGTCCTTGGTCGCTTCGATCACCACGCGATCGCCGATTGCCGGCGGCTCAGTCGATGACGGGTTGCCCTTTTCTTTGAAGTGCGTCTGCTTGGTCAGTTGCACGGAGACCGTCGCGCCCTTGGGTGTTTTCACTTCGATGTGGGTGCCATCGATTGCGGTGACGGTGCCCATCACATGCTGCCCTGAACCGTGGGCCCAGGCGGTGGATGAGGTGACTATAAGCGCGAAGGCCAAGAGAAGATGTCGAATCATGGTAAGTGCCAGCTCCTTTTGAACAGGATTAATGATGATGCCCGGATCCCGCCGCTGCGTCATCGCCCTGCAGGAATTGATCGAAGGCCGCTTCCTCGTCAGCCGCATGCTTGGACTTCGGATTCAGCGACTTCATGGTTTCCAATTCTTGCGGCGTCAGCTTCGGCAGATGCCGAATGAAATGCACGAGCTTCCAGCTATCCAGATCCTGCTCGGGATCGCCTTCGCCCCAGGCCGGCATCGCGGTAAAACGAATGCCATTGTGAATCACCCAGAAGAGCTCGCCGTCCGACATATTTTGAGTCGGCGACTCGCGCATATCCGGCGCCTTGGGGTAAACATTTTTGCCGATCGGCGTCTGGCCGCTGCCGTCGTTTGCGTGGCAGGTGGCGCAGTGATCGGCAAAATGCGCCAGGCCGTCCTGCAGCACTTCCGGGGTCACGGGAACAGGGTTCGGTTTATTGCGCTGTTCGAGGGGGATGGCCAAATAGCGAACCTGCCTGGCCAGCAACACTTCCAGCGCATTAGGCTCGGTTTTGGCGCTGAATCCGGTCGTGAACGATTGATAGCCGAACCAGGCCAGCAACGCCAGGGTCCCGACAATTCCAACGACCAGTATCGTAATGAGTTTCGTGCGCATCAGTGCCCTCGTGCCCTTCACTATACAAAGTATTATCGGTCAATGCTACTGAAGGGACCGGCTGTTGAGGGCCGCGACCGGACGGTGGAGCAGGCGAATCAGTAACAGGACCGTGACGGGGACATACAGCAGCGTGCCGGTCATGCCGAGGAGATCCTCTCCGATCCAGAAGGTCACGCCGAGATTGAAGGCCAGTACGCCGTAGTAGAGTCCCACACCCAAAAGAAGGCGAGGGGTCGCGGAACTGTGTTCGATTGTCCCGAGCGGCGGGAGACGACGGTCCAGTGGAAAATAGATCGATAACGAAATGAGGCCGACCACGGCCCAACCGGCGTAGTTCGCGAGCGGCACGCCGAAGTGTGTGCCGGGATCGGGGTAGTAATAGATCTTCCCGAGGAACCAGCGATCGCCGCGCAAGGCGACGGGGTCGATCACCATGTCGATGAACGCGAAGAAAAGCGCCGTGACCAGCAGGGCCGTCCAGCCGGTCCGCGCGTCGCGATCGAAGCGTAATGGTGCCAGCCAGCCCGGCGTGCCGGGCGAGGCCGCCTTTGGAAGGAGGAAGCACAGCGTCAAACAGTAGGCGGCGTAGAGCAGAAAGCTGAACGAGATCGAATCCATGAAGGGGATATTGGAGAAATACAGTTCCTGTCCGACGGTCGAGCCGTTGTAGTGGTACCAGCCGAAGGGAACGCCGTTGCGCGTCGAGGAGTATTCGCAGATGAACGCCGTCGCCCAGCTAATCAGCCAGAAGCGCCAGGTGCGCGGCCAGCCGATCAAGCGAATTGCGGCAAATAAAAACGCTGCGAGAAAGGCGAATACGTAGGGCCGGAAGAGGATGGTGTTGAATAGAAGTAGGAGTTGTTCCATCTTGGAGTGTTACCGGATGCTCAAAAAGGCCATCCAGCAAGGCCGCAGGCGACGACAAGACCGGAGGCGTACCCTCGGGGGTACGTTGAGGATCTTGTCGAGCCGAGAACGAAGCTGGGGGCGTTTTTCAGCATTCGACTATGCGTACTTGTGGTCGCGGAACCATCGTACCGCTTTTTCAAGCGCGACTTCGGGTGGTGTCTGCGGGATGCCGAGTTCGCGGATGGCTTTGCTGCAATCGTAGTGCATCTTGTACTTGGCCATCTTCACGCCTTCCAGCGGAATGCGCGGAGGAATGCCGGTGGCCCAGGAGAAGGCTAGATTCAGATAGGCGAGAGGGAGCACGAGTTCTCTCGGGAGTTTCACTGATGGCATTTTGACGCCGGTGAGCCGGCTCAAGATTTCGAAGATGTCCCGCAGCATCAGATTCTTTGTGCCGAGAATATAGCGCTCGCCGATCCGTCCCTTTTGCATGGCGAGCAGGTGGCCGGCGGCCACGTCATCGACATCGACGATGTTCATGCCCGTTTCAATATAGGCCGGCATGCGGCCTTTCATGAATTCAACGATCATCTGCCCGGTGGGAGTCGGCTTCACATCGCCTTCACCAACCGGCGCGCTGGGATTCACGATCACGACCGGCAACCCCTGCTCCGCCAGCTTCAAGACTTCCTGCTCGGCTAGATATTTGGAGCGTTTGTAGTGCCCGGCCATCTGGTCTAGTGAGGCTGGCGTGTCTTCGGTGCCCAGCCCACCGCCGGGCGGCAGCCCGATGGCGCCAATGGTGCTGCAATAGATGATGCGTTCGGTGCCGACGTCCCGTGCGGCTTCCAGCAGATTTTTAGTGCCGGTGACATTCACATCATAGAAGATCGACGGGTTTCTGGCCCAGAGAGCGTAGTGCGCGGCGACATGGTACAGCTGCCCGCAGCCAGCAAGCGCCTTGCGCAGCGAGTCCTTATCGCGCAGGTCGCCATAGGCGCCGTCGATCTTGAATTGCTGTAAGTTGGAGAAATCGCTGTCGCGGCGGGCGAGCACACGGACCTCGACCCCGGCTTTGACCAGCGCGCGGACGACCGCCGCGCCGACGAATCCGGTTGCGCCTGTCACGAGAGCTTTCATAGGAAGTGCTGAGCCAAAAGATGCCGTGCGGAATGTCTCATCCGAAACGCAGCATTCATAGCTCAGCGCCCAGCACTAGTTTTTCCGTGAGGTAATGTATCGCGCGATCTCGCGGAGCGGATCCGCCGACGGACCGAATGATGACAGTCGAGTGATTGCGCGTGCCACGCAGTCGTCGGCCAGTTTCTTCGCACCGTCCACACCGTAAAACGTCGGATAGGTCTTCTTGCCGCGCTCGGCGTCGGTATTGGGGTTCTTCCCCAATTCTTCACGCGTGCCGGTCACGTTCAAGACATCGTCGGCGATTTGGAACGCCAGGCCGATATCCTCGGCGTAGCCCGTCATATCGTCGAGCTGCCGATCGGTCGCGCCGGCGGCAATCGCGCCCATCCGCACGGCTGCGCGCATCAGCATGCCGGTCTTGTGCTTGTGAATATTTTGCAATGTCGGGAGATCGATATCCTTATTCTCCGCCTGAATGTCGAAGACCTGGCCGCCGACCATGCCCACGTTGCCGGACCCGTAGGCCAGTTCTTGAATCAAGCGAACTTGCCGCACGGGGTCGCAGCCCTTCATTAAATCGGGCCGGCTGCACAGGTCAAAAGCCATCGTCAGCAGTGCGTCACCGGCGAGGATCGCCATGGCTTCGCCGTAGACCTTGTGATTTGTCGGTTTGCCGCGGCGGAAGTCGTCGTTATCCATCGAGGGCAGGTCGTCGTGAATCAGCGAATAGGTATGGATGAATTCCAGCGAGCAGGCGACTGCCATCAAACCGGGCGGCGTCGTGCCCAGCGCCTCCGCCGCGGCAATCGTCAGAATCGGCCGCACCCGCTTGCCGCCCGCCATCAGGCTATAGCGCATGCTCTCGTGCAACGTCGTCGGCGGCGTGGCAGCCGGCGGGCTCACGTCATCCAGAAAGCGATCCACCGCGATCCGCTTCTGTTCGAGATAGTCCTTAATGTTCATGGAGATAACAAGGAGGGTGGTTACGATTAGCTCTGTTTTTCCGGAGAGTAACAAAAGGCCTAGGGGGAGTCAAACGGGGGAGATAGACGGGCATAGTCTTCCGCAACGCGTGAACTCGGAAAGCTCTCATTGGGCACGCTCACGACATTGAAAAGGCGTCCGATCCCACGTTTATTCCTCGACGTATTCCTTTGTCTCAGCATCAAAGTGCCAACCTGCTATTTCCAAACTGGCTTGAAACTTTAGGCCCAATTCAGGCTGTCTTACTGCGGTATGCATGAGGTCGGTCAGCACATCCGTCAAATTAGCGGCCGGGTCAAAAGGATCGCCGAATTGAACCGCATATATTTCGAGAATTGCTTTGCCACGTTCAGCCCTCTCTTCATTTGTTGGCATATCTCCCTCCCGGTAGGCCAAAATCTGTAACTGATCGCTCTTTGAAATCTACACATTGATAAAAATCAAAAAGAGAGACCGATAAAGCATCTCCTGATGCAAGGTCAGAAAGACCGCAAGGCGTTTACGTGGCAGGGTAGCCTCCAAATTCATTAAAGGTGCACCCAATTAATTCTATTGCCCTCTAAGAACGCTGAATTCTTGATACAGACGAACCGGGAGAGGCACACAGAGCTTCCAGTCGATAGACATCGGCTTTTCTCCCTCTGCCTTTTCGATCGTCACTGGACCACAAGCCTGATAGGGGCCCCCTTTGCTTCGGCGGACGAAGAGTTGGAATGACCAGCCGTTGTTGGGGCTCTCAAGGTAACGCCGACCGGCTGGCGTATCAGGCCCGGCTGAGTTCTGGCTTTGCCAGTGAAAGCGATCGGCGCTGATTGCGTAATCCTGGTAGGCGATGCGGTCGTGGAAGCCCTCTGACTTGTCGAGCGTGACAAAGAGCAGTTCCACCTTCCTGTTCTGTAGTGCAAGTACACCGGATTGGAAGGGAGTTCTTCGTTCTGCGGTTAGCCAGCCGACCGCTGTTAGGATTTCACGAATGCAGTAGCGTGCGTGAAGGCATAGCGGCACGTCGGTTAAGCCCGGTATCGGTCGAAAGCGAAGGGTGTCTTGTGCTTGAAGGACTGTACCTAGCTCGCCAAGTTCAGCAGAGATTTCTGGTGCCTGTGAGAGTCGGGTAAGGAAGGCTTCTCCACTACCTACCTGGTTATGTTGGCCGTCTATCTGATACGCGAGCATCTGGAGTCGGCGACGCTCACGGCCACTAAGGTTTTGATATTGCGCGGAAGATTCACCAATGCGCACAAGAAGGTCCACTTGTTCCGGATCGTTGCAGTGCAACAAGTCTGAGAAGCGGTGGCCAAAATATTTGTCCTCTAGGGTTTCGGGAGTGGACAATAACCCTGCATCGCGGCGCAAAGCGGTCCATCCGCTGCGGCCTTGGCCGCGATAAATTTCATCTAGCTGCACTGCTTGCTCACGCAGAAATTCTGCAAGCCGAACAGTCGATCGTCCGCGCAGCGCAATATAGGTCTGAAGCTCGCTGCGGAGCCGCCGCCATGATTGGTTCATTGCGGTCCGCAGACTCTTGAGGATTTGTTCTTTTGTCAATTGCTGTAACTGAATGTGGCAGCCTGCTGGAAGGGAGCTGAATCCTTTGTTCACTGCGTCAATCAGCTGGTTGCGCGAAAGACCACTAATTGCTGAAAGTAGACGATCACACCGAAATTCTGCACGGTATCGGCCGACGAAATCTAAGATGAGGCAACTTTGCTTGCCTTCATGAAGTCGTAGGCCGCGTCCGATTTGTTGTTGGAAGAGCGTGGGGCTTTGTGTAGGTCGAAGTAGTAGCAGTGTGTCAACAGAAGGAAGGTCAACGCCCTCGTTATAGAGGTCGCAAGTCACGAGCGCGCAAACTTCCCCCCGCGCTAAACGTTCTGGTGCTTGGCGACGAACATCAGCATTCGTCGAGCCTACTATACAGAGCGAAGGCAGTCCGGCCTGGTTGAACTTTCGTGTCATGAACTCGGCGTGTGCAACGGTCACGCAAAAGACGATCGCTTTGCTCCGCTTTGGGTTGCCAGTCAATCGCCGCCATTCGTCGATAACAAGTCTTGCACGGGTGTTATTTCCGGTCACAAGGTTGTCGATGGCCTCTCGCTCACCAGGTTTGTCCCAAGGCACTTCCGAGAAATCGGTGTCGTCGTCGCAGCCGTAATACTCGAATGGGCAGAGTAATTGGAGGTCAAGTGCATGCCAGAGGCGTAACTCGACAGCAGGGGAGCCATCGGGGCGATTGTCAAAGTAGGGGAAGATTGGTTGCCCATCGGATCGTTCCGGTGTGGCAGTCAGACCGAGCAGAACCTTGGGAGACACTGATTGTACAAATGCATCGAAGCGGTCCGCCGCCAGCCGGTGACATTCGTCGACAACGACGGTGTGCCAATATTGCGGATCGCATCTCGCGACGAGGTCGCGCGCGCAGACACTGTCGATGGTGGCGAATATGTGGTCGTAGCTCTGCAGGTCCAAACCACCCGCCAATATTTCACCAAAGGAGTGGTCGCGTAGTACCTCGCGATAGGTTCGTCGCGCCTGTATCAGAATTTCTTTACGGTGGGCAACGAACAGCAACCGTGGCCGTCCACCTATAGCTTGGCAGGCAATACGATAATCAAAGGCTGCAACTACGGTCTTGCCCGTGCCTGTTGCTGCGACAACAAGGTTGCGAGACCTACCATGTTCTCGCTCCAGGGTGAGTTGCTCTAGCATGTCTTTCTGATAGTCCTTAGGCTCAAGATCGAAGAACGTAGTTGTGGCAGAAGTCTGGTCACCTGCCTCCCGTTTCAGGGCGCGGGACAACTCAGAGCGGTGCTCCGGGTTTGTAGCATCGTAATGTTGGAATTCTCCGTCGTTCCAGAGCGTCTCGAAGTGCGCTTGCGCGCGAGTAAACAGACCTGCCTGTCCTTGCTCGGTGAATTTGACGGTCCATTCCAGCCCGCCAAGCAGCGCCGAGCCTGATAGATTTGCACTGCCGACGTAAGCTGAACCAAACCTTGTTTTACGGTGGAAGATCCAAGCCTTTGCGTGGAGGCGTGTCCGTCTGCCATCAAGTGAAACCTTGATTTCGCAGCCTGGCATTTGTGCGAAATAATCCAGTGCTTCCATCTCAGTCGCACCAGTGTAGGTGGTGGTGAGAATTCGCAGGCGTGTTCGTGGCTGGCCAGCAGCGTTCACGGCTGTGGCTGTCTGGAGAATGTCGAATAACTTTCGAACACCTGCGACTGTGATGAAGCTGACCAAGATGTCCACTCGGTCACAGCAGGCAATTTCACGTCGAAGTTCCGAGAGAAGGGATGGAGAGCCTTTGCCTGCAGTAAAAAGCCAAGGAATAGCGAGTCCAGTCTCCGGAGCTTCCGGAGCAGTCCCGATGCGATGCACAGTCCGGAGAATCTGAGGTGGCCCCACTAACAAGTCCACGCCACCTGCCACTTGCTGCCTCAAGTGAACTAGAAGTGCGTTGACGAAATCGAGTTGTTTCTTAGCTTTTTCTGCTCCATTCCCATCTAGCTCATCGAGCAGCTGTGTTACTTGCTTGGCGAGAGCATCAGAGATTCGCTCTGATGCTTCCTCAGAAGGTAGAGCTGAGACCGTCCGGTAAGATGGATTTCGAAGGCCGTCTACTAGATTCGCCACCGATTCAGTAACAAGCTTATCGTATAGCCCATCAGGTAGTTGCATTGGTGCTAGTGGTATTGCTGAAGGCTTAAGGTGTGACGGAGGCTACTTAAGCATGTTGTCGTCAAGAAGCTCCCTCTCGCTTTAGACTTCCCAGGAAAATGCGAGAGCAGGTATTGCGACCATGAATATTCATCCGGAGGCGGCAGACTTACCTGATTGGCTTATCCGAGACAATCCCCCTGCAGACTAGGTTCTCACCCAACTATTCGCGCCAAAGAATACGCGTTCTCTTTTAGGAAAGCACCACGCATTTATGGGGAGGGCTTGGGTGGTTGTTCATGGGAATTAAAGAGGCATATAACAGAGGTTATATACTATGGCCCTTGCCTATCGCCGTACGCCTTCGCTATACTCCCTTCACGATGAGCATCAGAAAAGGCGGCGGAGATTGGGAGCCGATGTTGCTGGGGATTGAGCCCCGGCACTGCAAGGTCTGCAAGGAAGGTCTCTATCGGAACAAGACCTTCTTCACTGGCGGCTGGTCTCGCTGCGCGTCCTGCGACGAGTTTGTCCACTACAGTTGTCTTGCCAGCGGCAAGGTGTCGTTTCTGAAAGCCCGTCCGCGTGTGTGCAAGGGCTGCCGCGCGCCTCAAGAAGGCACCCCTTCGCCTTCGAAGGACGAGACTCCGGCTGCCGTCGGGTCGTGACGTCTAATTCTCCGCCGAATCAAGCTCCTTCCCGCACCGAGTGGCATAGCTATTTTTCTGAAGCGATCCGGCTGGTGCTGGCTCCGCTGGTCCTGCTGTTTGCGGGATTCTTCACTTCCAATTTCATCATCAGCGGGCAGTATACCTGGCCTCGCACGAGCCGCACGCTGGCACTGACGCTGACGGTCGTGATTCTCTCCTACGAGTTCGTCTACAAAGAGCAGCTGGCGCGCCAGGTGTCGCCGGAGCGGGCGAAATCCGTGCTGCTCTATTCCTGTGTGATCCCCTATCTGA
This sequence comes from Nitrospira sp., assembly GCA_020846195.1. GTDB lineage: Bacteria > Nitrospirota > Nitrospiria > Nitrospirales > Nitrospiraceae > Nitrospira_D. Next base: position 438,912 of record JADLEJ010000004.1, on the reverse strand, counting down.
TCGGCGTGTTGGTGATGCTGGCGCTCTGGAAGCTGTAGTCGGTGCGACCGGTATCGTAAGGATTGGCCATGACTCAGGTTATTCGCAGCGGCGCGTTTCTCCAGCAATGCTGGTCGGTCCATCCGTTGTGCGTCACCGTGAAACGGCTGGCCGACGACCGCACGGTGGTGTTGCTGTGCAGCTCCTGCCGGTCTGCGCATCATGTGCAGTACAACTCCGTGACGGCTCAGGCAGCGGCGATGCCGAGCCAGCCGGAAGCACCGGCTGCTGTTGCCGGCGAGGCTGAGGCGCTGGCGAAGCTGGAAGCCTGTATTGCGGCCCATCGCCAGGCGCTGTCGTTGCGCGAGATGGATGTGTTTGAAGACCGGGTGTTGATCCGCTGCGCCGATTGCCGGCTCCACTATGACCTGGCGGTTGCTCAGTTTGAAATGCGTCAGAAGTAACCTCATCAGCATGCCAGCCACTCTGCCACCGCTCTGCCACGATTGTTACGCATGACGGGTTCGCCGGTATTTACAGATGAAGAAGCGGCGCTTCTGGCGGATGCGCAATTCTTTCGCAAGAAAGCGCGGATCTCGGCGAAGGTGCGGGCGCAGCTCGATGCGACTTATGCAGGGTTGACGGAAGAGCTAGGTCAGAGCGGTTTGCGCGCCAGTCTGGTCGTGCCGCCGGGGTTCGATCCTCGCGCGCATCAGTTTGTCAAAGGCGAACAGCTCGAATCCTTCCCCTATCAATATCTCGATTATCCGAAGCATTTCGATGGGCCGAACAAGTTCACCTTCCGGACGCTCTTCTGGTGGGGGCATCATGCGGCCTGCGCGTTGATACTCGAAGGAGAATGCGTCAAACAGTATAAGCAGCATGTCGTCGATCGGTTTCACCAGGTGGCCGGGCAGGAGTTGGAACTGTCGCTGGCGCCGACCTTGTGGGAATGGAAGCACGGGGAGGGCTATACCTTGCCGATTACGCATGATCGCAAGGCGCAGATCGCATCGGTGCTGGCCGAGCGGCGGTTTATGAAGATTGTGCGGTTCGTGCCGATGACCGATCCTAGGCTGCAAGCCGGGTTGCTTCCCAGCCTGAGCCGGGAGACCTTTCGTTCGCTGCTGCCTATCATGATGGCTCGATAGCCCGGTGTTTCGGGAATTGTCTCCTGATGCCAAGTTGGGTAGACTGGGCCAATGTCGGCGCAACATATGTTTAGCGTGAGGAGGCGTCTGTGAAATCAATGATGTTGAAACAGGTGATGGGCCTGGGCCTGATTGGCATGATGGCCGTGATGGGCGGATGTGTGGGAAAGGGAGAGACGCGCTATCTCGAAGTGCGGACGCCGACGATTGCGGCTCCGTCTTCCGAACAGGAGCCGGTCAAGATTGTCATTGAGCCGCTGGAAGATCGCCGCGACGACAAGACGCGGGTGGGGCAGCGGACGCATCTCTGGGGCGGCGAGACGGTGTTCAATGTGGCGGGGGATCGTCCGGGCGAAGTGATTGCGCAGGCGCTGGCGGATCGTTTGAGGAATCGCGGCTGGCGGGGACGTCCCTGGAAAGTGCAAGTCGGCCCGCGTGCGGAAGTGCCGGACGCCGACATCATTATCAGCGGGCAGATAGCGGACTTCTCGGTAACGGCCAAGAGCCGGGTGTTTTCGACGGTCCTCAGCGCCAGCAACAAGCTTAGCCTTCAGGCGCGCAACGTTGGGGATAGCAGCACGACGATTCGAAGCGTCGAGGGCGCGCAACGGACCACAGTCTTCTGGTTTTCCGAGGACGATGCGCGGGAGTTGCTAGCGGCGACATTGCAAGACGGCATCGACCGATTTGTCGCGGACACGATGATTGCAGACCGGGCACTGCGGCCGGCGCACTAGCGGGATACTGAAAACGTCCGCCAGCGGCGTTCTCGCATCGTTCAGATCCTCAACGTACCTCAGAGGGTACGCCTCGGCCCTTCACTCGCTGCGGCCTTGCTGGACGGTCGTTTTGAGTATCCCGTGTATCTTATGTGGTGACCAGGGAGATTCGGACGCGTGCGTGAGCGGCGCTGGGAAACAACGACCCCGCTGACGTTCGGCCAGGTCCTGGCGGTCGGCGAACGGCTGGCTGCGTTGGGACTCAAGCCGGCGCGGCCCGCGCAAGACGTCATTTGTTATGTCGAGGAATGGACCGTCTCCGCGCCGGATGCCTTCGATCAGCTTGATCCCTGGGCCACGGAAGATGTCACGCTGGTGCATGTGCGCGAGGGCTGGCGGGGCGACTTTTTCCTGCTGGCCGGAGCGTACCATACGGTCTTCCAGCGGTATCAGGATGTCGGCGCCTATTGTTCGGTGAGCCACCCCTGGCGCATTCGCGAGCCGTTGCGGCGGCATGAGTCGCGCGGCATGTTCTGGCTTGGGTTCCGGCACGCCCATTCTTTTTTGCGCATCCGCCTGCAGACGACGGAGGTTATTACGCCGGGCGAGACGCGGGCCGATAGCGACCGCGCGGAATGGTTGGACGAGCGGCGGGCGGCCTTTCTCGATGCCATCGCCATGCTGGAACTGCCGATCGAAACATTGATCGAGAAGCAGCAGGTCATCTTGCGTCCAGCCGATCCCGCGACGCCGTTTTTCTGCTCCTGGCCCGATGCGTTCGGCCCCTGCCAATTCGAATACAACACACCCGATTCGTTTGAGTTCCTCGTGCCGGCCAGCAAGCTGGCGGCGACCGTTGCTCCGGAGCCTGCCGGGGTGCGCGCCTACCTGACGGGATTTTCCGAAGAGGCGCTGACGGATTTCGCCGCCATTGAGCCTGGCGCCCGCTTTGCCTATCGCTGCTCGGTTCATTGTCCGTTGGATGAGCTGCCCGAAGTGTTGGCGGCGATCCAGCCGGATGGCCGCTTGTACTCCACGCTCTGCGAGTTTCAAACGCAGACGGTCTTGCCCGAAGGGGAGGATGCGTCGGCGATCATCGGCATCGTGGGGCTGAACGGGCAGTTTCAGATTGAAGCCCGCCTCAACCGGGCGCCGATCAAGGAAGAGGCCATGGGGCCATGGTTGGAGCGTCTGATCGGGTATCCGGTGGTGTATGCGCCGCTTCCCGCATTTGTCTGACCGGTTGCTGAAACAGGCTGCCAGCGGCGTTCTCGGCTCGAAATAATCCTCAACGTACTCTAGCGCGTCCGCGTCCGGTTATTTCTCACCTGCGGCCTTGCTGGCCATCCTGTTTGAGCAACCTCTTAAGGTAAGACGTCCTCTTTAAGAACCGAATTTTCATTGAACAATTCCTTCGGATTTCGCACAGTGGGGTCATGAGCCCGATGGCGAAGATTCAATCGCTTCTCACCAAGCCCTTCATGCCGGCGGTGTTTTTTCTCTCCGGCGTCTCCTACGACACCCTCACGCTTACCCGCATCGACCGGCTGCAGGACAATCTGTTGCTGCTGATCTATTTGCTGCTATTGGGCGTATTGATCGTCTTGACCGGCCGGCTGGGGATCGAGCCGGCGCCTGATCGCGAGCAGCTGGCCGCGCTTTCGCCCTTTGCGCGCTGGATGCTGCGCGCCAGACCCTATTACCCGATGGCCGTGCAGTTTCTATTGGGCGGGCTGTTCAGCGCCTATGCCATTTTCTATTCGCGCAGCGCGACGTTGACGAGCAGCGCGATCTTCTTCGCCTTGTTGATTCTCCTGCTGGTCGGGAACGAATTTTTGCGCGACCGGTTGTCCAGCCTGCGCCTGCTGGTCAGTCTCTATGCGCTTGTCTGTTTTGCCTTCTTCACGTTCTTTCTTCCGGTCATGACCGGGCTGATGAACGCGGCCATTTTTCTGGCGGGCGCCGGACTGACCGCGGCGGTCACCTTTCGCGTCGTCCAATTGATCTATCGCAATAATCCGGATCGATCGAAGCGCGAGGCGGTCAGAGTCACGGCTCCGGCCTTTGCGCTCATCGGCCTGCTGGTGGGATTTTACTTTTTGAATTGGATCCCGCCCGTGCCGCTCTCAATGGAATTCGGCGGCATCTATCGCAATGTGCAGCGGCAGGGCGAGCACTTTCTGCTGACCTACGATCGGAAGTGGTACGAAATCTGGAAACGATCCGAGAATCCCTTTCCCGCCAACGAGCCGATCTATTGCTTCACCGCCGTCTTCGCGCCGGTGGCATTGGATACAACGGTCTATCACCATTGGTATTTTCGGCCGAACAGCAGCAAGCCCTTCTCCCATGCCGACAGGATTCCCATCAAGATTTCAGGCGGACGCGAAGGCGGCTATCGCGCCTATACGCTGAAACAGCGCCTCGATCCGGGCGACTGGCGCGTGGACGTCGAAACCGCAGATGGCCGCATCGTCGGGCGCGTGTCCGTACGCGTGGAAGAGCAAAGTGAAGTGCAGAAGGCTCTGAAGACGGTTAGGTACTGAATCAAAGAGGAGCATGTTATGGCGCGAAGCCCGAGAAATCATTCCTCCTGGTGGTTGCTCGCTGACACAATCGTGCCCGTAGCCTTAATGGCGCTGTGGAGTCCTCCAATTTTCGCGATCTATCAGTTCTCTAAGGGGAATGTGTTGCTAAGTTTGGTCATGCTCGTTATTTGGTTACCGTTGTTCGCTTGGAGCGTATCGGTATGCCACCGACGCCAACTTGTGCGATTGTGGTTGATCTTGGCATCGACAGGGGTGGTTTTATTAGTCTTTGCAGTAATGATTTTGCGAGTGGCATGATCATCGACTTTGCAAAGTTCTATGCTGATCATAGTGGGTCGTAATGGAACGCAATAGAGGCATCAAACTGTTAGAGGAACGAGAAGGCGAAGGATTATCTGCGCAAAATGGCGACGGTGTTGTCTGCAGCACGAGGATCTCTCTGCCTCAGGGAGATGCGGCTCAAGGGCAAGATCTTCCAAAAGAAATTATTTGAGTGGATAACAGTGTTGCTTTTGCGGACCCCGCCATCGTGCAGAACAGTATTTGGCCATTGCGCCGTTTCACTGCCAACGCCGGGACAGTATGAGACAAGTGCCGTAAACTCGTGTACAATTTCAGCGTCTGGTTTGGAGGGTTGTCATAGTGAGATTGAGCAGCTTGAACGCACCGTCTCAAACCTTTCTCCCGGAGATCTGGCTCAGTTTCGAGCCTGGTTTCTTGAGTTTGATGCAGGGGCGTGGGATCAGCAGATTGAATCTAATCTGAAGGCCGGGAAGCTCGATCAACTGATGACTGAGGCCCGCACAGAGCATCAAGAGGGGAAAACGCGACTTCTGTGAAGCATGCCGCGTCATCACGGTTCTGGGCCGCGTATCAGGCCCTTCCCGAAGATGTTCGATCGCTGGCCGACAAGAACTTTGAGCTTCTAAAATCCAATCCGCGACACCCCTCTCTTCATCTCAAGCGAGTCGGCGTATTGTAGTCGGCGCGAGTCGGTGACCACTATCGGGTTCTTGGCTTCGACGCCCCCGACGGCATTACCTAGTTTTGGATTGGCACACATGCTGACTATGACAGGATGATTGCACCATGACCCCGATCAAGACTGCCAAACGACTCGCTCCCTGCCCCTCCAGCCCCAACTGCGTGTCTACGCAGGCGACGGATGCCGGCCATGCCATTGCGCCGTTTCGCTACAAGAAACCCCGGGCTGAGGCGAAGGAATCGTTGAAGGCGGCCATTGCAACGATGCCGCGCACGAAGCGTGTCGCGGAGGATGAGGCCTACCTGCATTATGAGTTCACCAGCCTGCTGCTCCGCTTCGTCGATGATGTGGAGTTTCTCTTTGACGACGAGACCAAGACCCTTCACTTCCGTTCCGCCTCGCGCACCGGCTATGGCGATTTTGGAGTGAACCGGAAGCGAATGGAAGAGATTCGGGCTCTCGCTGGCGACAAGCTCTAGCGCTATACGGTAATTTTCTTGGGAGTTGCCCGCCCGCTTGCTATGCTTCCATGGCAGGAGGGCAAGTGCTATGGGTTTCAAACGAAAAGGGTCGCGGATCGAAGTCGGCCGTGCCGGCCGGTTGCAGCGCGGCGCACTCTCGGCGGCTTGCACCGTGCTGGATGTCAGCGAGACCGGCGTCAAGATCGAAAGCCGCTTGTTCGTGAAGAACGGCGATGCGCTCCAACTGGTGATCGATCTTGAGCAGGGGAATACGGTGACCTGCGGGTTGCAGGTCGTCCATGCGCGGTCTCCGAAGTTCGGCGCGACGATCTCGTCGATCAGTCCGGAGGATCGTGAGCGGCTCGCCCATATTCTTGACGAGTACGCGCAAAACAGCTTTTCACGCGGCCGTCGCTGAGCGCTACAGCCTGCGGCAGGCTGCCGCAGGGGTCAGTTCCGTTTCGGATAATTCCAGCTTCGAGAGATACGCCCACCCCATCAGATAGCCTAGATGGCGGTAGGCTTCGAATTCTTCCATCTCATACCACTGAAATACGGTGCTGGTCTGGGGAAATTCCTTTCCTTCCGGCGCTTCGACGATTTTCGTGACTTTCTTGATGGCAAGCTGCGCCCGTTCGCGGGCCTGCTCGTTGCCGATCATCGAGAGGAGCCGGCTGCCGTCCAAGTGAGTCGGATTTGTCGGGGGGCTTGCCAGCGGCGCGTCGGCTAACGAGCGGCCGCTCTCAGGATCGGCGCTGACGGCAATCTTGCCGGGCGCGGCCAGCGACGGGTTCTTTTTAAAGAGGGTTGGATTATAGGCATAGGGCTTCAGATAGTGAATGACGGTCGGGGTGCCGTCAGGGCGTTTGATCCAGAAGCGCCGGTACCAGACAATTTCATGCGCCTCGGGAATCTCGCCGCACCATTCGACGCCTGCGCCGAAGTAGCTCTTCCCGCGCGTTTGTAGATGATGGAGATAGTCGTATTGCCAGGTGGTGTCTAGTGTGGCGTCGCCGACGATCACATGGCTGACCTGGCGGCGGAGGAGTGTTTGGACGCCCAGGTTGTCGTAGAACGACCCGTCGGTGATTTCAATCCACCGGCTTTTCGTATCCGGCCAGATCCGCTGAATGGTCATCATCAAGAAATAGTCCCAGACGGTGGTGACGGGGGTATTGAACCGTCGGGCATAGTTCCATGTCTGAAATTCGTTGTTGATGTTGAAGGGGGCCGTGCCGAACCGGAATAGCAGGCGGGCGATGTCGTTTCGATACCATTCCTCCACCAGGCTATCCAAATCCAGCCCGGCGCCGGAGGCGGTCATGGCCTGGGAGAGGCGGATGCAGGCGTCGGCGCGAATGCGTTCAGCCCGTGGCTTGTGGCAGGTGCCTTCAGTCGGGTCTTCAACGACGACTTTTCTCGGATTGAACCAGGCGGGTGTGCCGTCTTCGGTTTGCGCTTCGACCACCGGCAGGCCGAAGCCGGCGCTTTGGATGTAGCCGAGGCCGTCGGAGCCGGTGTAGTCGCGGGTGAACTCGAAGTTGTAGTTGTCGCGATAGGGGCGGTTCGTCTCGGTTGTGAATGCGCGGGGCCTGCCCCGGTTCACGAGATTGCCGTTGATGATGAGATAGGGCGCGTCGGCGTCCTTTCGGTTCAGCCTGACCAGCGGGCTTTCCTGTTTCCCGCGCAGATAGGTAAGCTGAATGCGGTCTTCATAGGGCGTAAAGAGATGCAGTTCGTTGCCGATCTCCGGTGGCGTCTTGATGTGCAGCACCAGATCCCAGAGATAATAGGGGAGCAACCGCCAGGCATAGCCCCACATGAGCTTGGGGCCTTCCCAGAACCCGCCTTCCTTAATGAAACCGGAGTGGTGCCGCAGATGGGCGATGAAGTCCTGATGAGGATCGAGGAGTTTGCCTTGATCCATGGTTTGAACGAGGTTCCCATAGGCGTCATCCTGCTCCTGGCCCAAGTGGGCGAGCATCCAGCCGGCGATATAGGACCCGCCTGAGACTGTGCTCAGATAGTCGATCTTCGGCAGGCGTTGCATGTCATGAAGGGATTGAAGCACTCCGAGATGAAACGTCGCGGAGCGGATGCCGCCGCCGGAAAAGGCCAGGCCCGTGAGGCGCGGAGGCACGCGCAGAGCCTTCGGCACCTGGTCGGCGACTGCGCCGGACTCGCCATTGGCCACCGTGTTCCGCCGTTGCTCAATGTAGGCGTATTCCTCCTGATAATCCTGAACCAGGGTCTCGGGTTGATAGGTGAAGGCGCGCTGGCGGATGTCATAGGTCTTGGTCGGGATGGTGTGGCAGGCGGAAAGCGCGAGGCTGATGAGGAGGCTTGCCCAGAGCCAGTGCGAGCGGGGCGGTTGGTGCGAGCGGGTGGTCACAGGCGGCACTCTAGCGGAATCCTGAAAGCGATAAAAGAGGACGGACGAGATTCCGCTTAAGCTTTGGGGGAAAGCAACCGAGAGGGGGGTCAGTGTTTGACCGGAGGAATCTTCGGGCCCAAGCGGGTCGTGTGCTGGAAGACGCATTTCGGGCAGGTGTAGTGGACGAATTGCGCGCCGCCGACCAGGCGCTTCTTCATCGGCACCTTGCACCAGGTGCAGAGCCGGTCCGGGAGCGAGGCGGCGGATGCGGTTGGAGTCGATGGGTTGCTCATAGTGGGGCGCATTGTCACCGAGGGGTGTGAACCTTGTCAACCGGCGTGGGAAAGCCCCGGGTGGCCTGAGCCAAAAAAAATTTCAGAGGCGCGTCTCACTGAAAAAACTTCATGGTATAGTGCAAAAAAATGTGCCGCGCGCGAGTCCCTTTATCCTTTAACAGAAAGGTTTCTACCCATGAATATCTCGGCTGGTTCCGAGTCGTCAATCTTACCAACGAATACCCCTGCCGCCGCGTCGCTGCCTGTCCAAGACATGGTCGGACCCGGCAAAGCATGGGGCCTCTGCACCGCCGTCGATCTCCAAGATTGCAATCCCGACCTCATCCGTGATGCTGACCACATCAAGCGCTACGTCGTTGAGCTGTGCGAGCTCATCGGGATGAAGCGTTTTGGCGAGTGCCAGGTCGTGAATTTCGGCGAAGGTCGTGTGGCCGGCTACTCCATGGTGCAGCTGATCTCGACCTCGTTGATCGGCGGCCATTTTGCCAACGACACCAACAACGCCTATCTCGACATTTTCAGCTGCAAGGGGTATGACCCTGCCGTCGTCGAATCTTTCTCGAAGGAATTCTTCGGCGCGCGCCGGAGCATGGCTACGGTCACGCTGCGATATTAACCAGCTCGCTGAATTGCCTGAACGTGGGGGCCACGGAACGGTGGCCCCCATTGCCGTCATGTACAAACTACCCGCTATCCATTCATGAAGCCCTCCACCATCGCCGAGTTTTTCCAGTTGCTTCCGGCTTCACTCGATCGGGATGCCGCCGAAGATGTGACGGCCGTCTATCAGTTCGATCTAAGCGGCGACCAGGGCGGGCAATATTCGGTGCAGGTGAAGGATGGAGCCTGTACCGTACAGCCTGGCGCGCACGCCGACCCGCACGTCACCATCTCCATGGCTGGCGAGGATTGTTTGAAGTTGCTCAACGGCAAGCTCAATGTGCCGGCCAGCGTCATGACCGGCCGCCTCCGCGTGAGTGGCGACATGGGATTGGCCATGCAGCTCAAATCGCTCTTTCCTACTCTCGGTTCTTGATCCCTTTCTGGCGGGTGGGTCCGCCGCTCTCATCGCGGCAGGCTGGATGCGCGGAGTCTGCGCTTGACGGCTCTTGCTCCTCTCTGCGACGCTGTGAAACCGTTCTTTTAACCAGAAAGACCAGCCGGCATGTCGATACAGTGGTTTCCCGGTCACATGAATGTGGCGCGCAAAGAAGCGGCCAAGACGATGGAGGCGATCGATGTCATCGTCGAGGTGCTGGATGCGCGTGTTCCCCAGGCCAGTTGCAATCCGCTGATCGAAGAGCTGCGCCAGCCTCGGCAGCGCCCCTGCCTAAAAGTGCTCAACAAGGCGGATCTCGCCGACCCTGCTGTCACGAAGGCCTGGCTCGAACGGTATAACCGGCAAGAAGGTGTCACGGCCGTGGCCCTGTCCTGCAAGAGTGCGGGGGACGCGGCCAAGATTCCCCGCCTGTGCCAGCAGATCGCTCCCCATCGCAATAGCATCGTGAAGCCGTTGCGCATGCTGATCATGGGCGTTCCGAATGTCGGCAAATCGACCCTGATGAACACCCTCCTCAAGCGGCGCATCGCCCGTGTGGGCGATGAACCGGCGGTGACCAAAGTCCAGCAGCGGCACAAACTGAACGATAAGATGGCCATTGTCGATTCGCCAGGGCTTTTATGGGGAACTATTGAAGATCCTCAGACGGGCCTGTTGCTGGCGACGATCAACGCGGTCGGCCATGCCGTGGTGGACGATGAAACAGTGGCCGAATTCCTTGCCGGGCAGTTGCTCGCGCGCTATCCCGCCAGACTCACCGCCCGCTACGGCTTTGCTGTGGAGGGGCTGGCGAGTGCGGGCGTGATCGAGGCGATTGCCAGAAAGCGCGGTTGCTTGCTCGCCGGAAGCGGCGGGGCGTTGGATCGGGACAAGGCGGCGAGGATTCTCTTAGCCGACTACCGCGACGGCACGCTGGGCCGCACAAGTCTGGAGACGCCGGAAGCGGAGCAGGCTGAACTAGCCTGACATGGATGCGCTGGAGGCTACTCCAGCGCCGGAAGCGGGCTGACTGGGGCTGTCGCGGCCGGTGACGGATCTTCGCTGAACTTTCTCGGAACCCATTCTTCAAAGATCATATACATCGTCGGGACAAGAAAGAGCGTCAGTAAGGTCGAGACGCTGAGCCCTCCCACGACAGCTCGTGCGAGCGGAGCGTTGGTTTCTCCGCCGGTGCCCCAGCCGATGGCCATCGGCAGCAAGCCGAAGACGGTCGCGAGCGAGGTCATCAGAATCGGCCGCAAGCGGGTACGAGAGGCCGTGATGACGGCATCCGATAGCGCATAGCCTTTGCGGCGCAGGACGTTCGTGTAATCGACGAGGAGCACGCCGTTCGACACGACGATCCCGAGCATCATGATGATCCCCATCATCGAGGTGGTCGAGAGCGTGGTGTTGGTCAGGAAGAGGATCAGAATCACGCCGGGGAACCCCATCGGCACCGAGAACATGATGATGAAGGGGTCGATGAGCGATTTGAACTGCGCCGCCATCACCATATAGACCAGCGCCAGCGCGAGGACTGTCGCGAACTGCAAGCCTTGGAAGGTTTCCCGCTGTTGCTGAATCTGTCCCGCCAATTTGATGGTAAAGCCTGTCGGTAGTTGGAGGGCGGCGAAGGCCGTTTCAAGATCGTCGGCAATGGCTCCCAAGGGGCGAGTGGTGGGGTTGGCCGTAATGTGGACGACGCGCTGGAAATATTTCCGGTCGATCTTCACGGGCCCGGCATTCAGCTTCAGCGACGCCACATTCTTGAGCAGCACCGGCTGGCCTGCCTTCGTCGTGAGCAGAATGTTCTCCAGGTCGGTGAGATCCTTGCGGTGTTCTTCGGCGAGCCAGGCGCTGATGTAATACTCGTTGCCGTTCTGCGGATCGGTGTAGATGATCGGGTCGGTTTGGCCGTTTCCGTTGAGGGAGAACAGCACGGCATTGGCCACGTCGGTTTCGCTGATGCCGAGCAGCGCGGCTTTTTCACGGTCCACCACCACGTTGACCTCCGGGTAGTTCTCTTCCCGGCTCACTTCGACGTCGGCGATTCCCGCGGTCTTGTGCATCGCGTCCTCGACCTGACGGATGACGCCGCGCGCTTTTTCAAAGTCATAGCCGTAAATCTCGACGTCGATCGATTTCTGCGATCCGAAACTCGTCACCCGCTTTACGAGTCCGCCTGGATCGAAGAACATGGCGACGCCGGGGAAGAGCTTGATGATTTTTGGCCGCACGTCGTTCATGACCTGCACCTGGTTTCGTTTCCGTTTGTCGGGCGGGGTGAGGTAGACGGAGATAACGGAAGTATGCGGCCCGGTGTTGGGATTGAAGAGGGATGAGCGGCCTTGAGCGAGGACGCCGGTGCTGGAGACCATTGTTTCCAGTTCGTCTGGTGGAATGTTCTCTCGAAGCACGCGCTCAACTTCCGCTACTTGCTGCTCCGTCTTTTCGACGCGCTGCCCGACCGGCGCGCGCAGCACGATGCGGAACTGGCTTTCGTCCGAGACCGGCAGGAACTCCGTGCCAATCATCGGCAGCAGCATGAGGGAGCCGATGAAGATGAGCACGATGGTGGCGATGAAGGTGCGGCGGTGCGCAAGCACCCAGCGCAGTGAGCCTTCATAACGGCGATCCAGCGATTCGTACCGGTCCCGGCTCCAGTCCATGATGCGCACGAACCAGGCAGGCATCGACCGGTGGGCGTCTTGCTCAGGTTTCAGAAACTTGTAGCAGAGCGCCGGAGTGACCGTGCGCGAAATAAAAAATGAGGTGAAGAGGGCGATGGCGATCGTGACGGTCAAGGGGATCAACAGCAGCCGCGCGATGCCGACGACGAAGAACATAGGCAGAAAGACGACCACCGTCGTGACGGTCGAGGCGAAGATCGGCATGGCCACTTCGCGGGCGGCTTCCAGAATGGCGTCCCAGCGGCGCGGGGTCGTATTGAGGTGCCGCTGAATATTTTCCAGTTCGACGATGGAGTCGTCGACGAGCCGCCCGATGCCCAAGGCCAGCCCGCCGAGGGTGAATACGTTCAGTGTCTGACCGGTGAAGTAGAGCACGATAAAGGTCACGAGGATCGACAGCGGGATCGAGACGGAAATGATCAGGGTGCTCGTCAGATTGCGCAGGAAAATAAGAATGACGGCGGCCGCGAGCAGCGATCCGTGCAGGGCCTGCTCGATCAGGTTCTGAATGGATTGGCGGATATAGACGGATTGATCGAAGGAGATGCCGAGTGTCACGCCCGGCGGAATGCCGATCATCTTGGGAAGCGCCGCGCGCAGGGCATCCACGACTTCGACTGTGTTGGCGATGGGCTGCTTGTTTACGCGCAGGTAGACGGCTCTGGCGCCGTCGGTGCGGACGATGTTGGTCTGGATGTCGGAGGAGTCGGTCACGGTTCCGACATCGCGGACGCGGACGGGGTTGCCCTGCTGGTTCACGGCGACGATGACGTCTTGAATGGGATCGACGGTCTTGAATTGATTGTTCGTGAAGACGTTGTAGTCGAGATTGCCGGCCTTCAAGTCGCCCGACGGGAGAATCAGATTCGCGGCTTTGACGGATTTGACCACGTCCAGGATCGACAATCCGCGCGCGGTAAGCAGTGCCGGGTCCAGATTGATATTGATCTGGCGAATCTTGCCGCCTTCCACGGTGGCGGCGGCGACGTTGGCAATCTGTTCGATCTGCGGGGCGATGGTGTTGTACGCCAGATCGTAGAGCGCCCGTTCATCGAGATCGTCGCTCGACACGGTGACGAACGACACGGGGATATTGGAGACGTCGAACTTGACGATAAAGGGTTGCAAGATGCCGGGCGGCAGACTGTTCAGGATCTGCGTGATGCGCTGCATCACCTCCATCTGGCCGACATTGATGTCGGCGCCCCAGTTGAACCAAATCTGAACCGCGCCGATCCCTTGCTTGGAAAACGATTCGACGTGCTCCACGTTGGAGGCGGAGCTGACGGCTTTTTCGATGGGGTAGACGACGCTTTGTTCGATGTCGAGCGGCGGCGCGCCTTTATAGATGACGCCGACGAAGGCGACGGGCACCTGGATATTGGGGAACAGATCGACCGGAAGCCGTTCCAGCGAGGTGACGCCCAGCACGACCATCGCCAGCGACAGCATTAGAATGCCGATGCGATTGCGAAGCGCAAGTAAGGTCAGCCACATGATGGACGTGCTGAGCGGTGAGTGCTGGGTGCTGGGTAGATGGTCATAGTGGATACGTTCGAGAAACGTTGTCGCATTCGTCTAGGTCCGCCGGTACTGCTCAGCGCTCAGGCCTCAGCACTCAAGACTGTGGCAGCGATTGCGTTTGCACCGAGGTGCCGTCGTGCACGAGATCCTTGCCCGACACGATGACTTGCTCGTCGCCGGCCAGTCCCTTGGTCACTTCCACGCGATTCTCTTCGCGGGCGCCGATGTCGACATTCACGCGCTTGGCGATGCCATCCCGCACGATGTAGACATATTGCAGGTCTTCCAGCCGGCTGACCGCGTCGATCGGGATTTGCACGGCCTGTCGGTGAGTGCCCACCAGCGCTTCGACCCGCGCGAACATGCCGCCTTTCAGCGCGCGATCCTTATTGGGCAAATCGATCTCGACGGTCATGGTGCGCGTGGCGCGATTGAGCGCCTGGACGATGCGCGTGACGGTTCCGTCGAATACCCGGTCGGGATAGGCTTCGGCGCGGACTTCCGCGGTTTGCCCGATGTGGACGAGCGGAATATCCTTCTCCACCACTTCGATCAGAATTCTGACCTTGTCGATCTCATGCAGGCTGAGGATGCCGCGCGAATTGGTCGACGTGCTGGCGGTGGCGCTCGTGACGTTGGCGCCAGGATCGAGATTGCGCTCCGCGACATAGCCGGCAAAGGGCGCGCGGATGTAGGAATAGGCGAGATTCGTCTCCGCCTGGGCGAGCGCGACCTCCATCTGCTTGACCTGGGCCTGCAAGGATTCCAGCGCGGCCGCGGCGCCATCGAAATTGACCTGGGCGTTATCCAAATCCTGCTGCGACACAAATTGATCCTTGATGAGCGCCTGCATTCGGTCGAGCATCAATGTCGCGTTGCGGACGGCCGCCTGCTGCTGCGTGACTTTGGCTTTGGCCGCCGCGAGATTGGCCTTGGCCTGATTGACCGCATGCTGATAGTCCGTGTGGTCGATCTCGACCAGCAGCTGGCCGGCTTTGACCTGATCCCCCTTATCCACGTGAATTTTGGCGATGTAGCCATTGACGCGGGAGAAGAGGCTCACCACCTGATTGGGGATGATGTCGGCGGTGTAGGCTAGGCGGATGGGGAGATCTTGCTTCAGCGGGGTGGCGATTCCCACCGTGATAATGCGCGCCTTCTTGCCGTCCGTTTTGGCGCCGCTGCTTAGGCGGAAGACTACCAGCGCCGTGACCGCAAAGAAAATAATCACGCCGAGAATGACGAAGGGGTGTTGTTTCAGCGACCTCATGCCCGGGCCCTCGACTTCCTGGCGCGGCCTGGTGCGGCGGTTGCCACGAGCCCTTGGAGAAAGATGTCCACGTAGGTCGAGACGGTCTCGTCGTACGATCGATCCATGCGCACGCCGAAGATTTCATGCAACAGGCGGTGATGCACGACCATGCCGATGAAGGCGCGGGCCGCTAAAAGAGGATCGACCTGCCGGAAGGCGCCGTCCTCGATCCGGGCCTGAATATAGGCGGCGAGATAATCGTAGAAGACTTTGTGGTGTTTGCCGAAAAACATGTCGGACAATTCGTGGCCTTCGAGCGCGCTGAACAGCAAGAGCCGCAATAACGTCGGGTCGGCGCCGGGGCGGATGCGATAGCCGGCGATCAAGGTAAACACGCGCCGGTCGTCCTGTTTCTGGGCGGATGCTTCGATGGCGCCGAGGAGTTCGTTGATCGTCACTTTTTCGGCGAGAATGGCGGCATAGAGGGCGCGCTTGGTCGGAAAATGCTTGAAGACCAGGGCTTCGCTGATGCCGGCGGCCTTGGCGATTTCTTTTGTGGTGGTGCCGTTGAAGCCTTTCTTGGCGAACAGCCTGGTGGCGGCCTGGATCAGGCTGGCCTGGCGTTCCTGGCCGGATTGTCTGGGTGGTCGGGGTGTCCGCAGCATAACCGTCGTAGTGAGTGAGTGCTTACTACGACGGTAGCATGGGCGAATTGGAGAAGACAAGCAATGCGGCGATTAGCGGCGGGGTCGGGTTACCGCAGGCTGTGGGGGCGTCTCTGCGAATGATGCGGCTCTTCGATCGCGGCGAAAAGCGGAAGCAGATCGCTCATGGCGGCATCGGGGAGATGTTTCCAGAGAAACCGGCGCAGGCGTGACCGCTCAAGCGGACTGACTCGCGCAAAGCCCAGCCCGTACCGGGATCCGTCGATCCACAACACTTGCGCATCCGTAATCAGCACCGGTTGAGGAAGCTCGATGACCAGGGCCAGTCGATCTCCCATCGCGAGGCGGCTGGTGCTGTCGAAGCTGCATCCGGCATCGGAGAGGTCGAGCAAGCGGGCGTTGCCGATCCGGCTGGTTTTATGGCGTGGCGCATATCGCAGGGGCTTGGTCGTCGTAATACGATAGGTCTGTCGCTGGTCCGCTCGGGACGGACGGGGTTGCGGTGCGGCGGCTGAAGACATTATCGGTGCTCCTTTTAGGCTTTCCCGCTGGCGCGCGGCGGGTGAAAGAATGACTGGAGAAACCGCTGAAGCGGGGGCGCTGATGCGACCGGGCCATGCGTGGACCGCAGGCCGAACCGATGGTCGTCGACCCAGGCGACCTGAGCCTGAATGACAACGGGCGGGTGTTTCGTGTCGGACAGTGAGAGAAACAGGGTGAGATCCATGTCGACGTTGACCGGTTGATTGCCTCGAACGCCCAATCCTTCTCGCGACATGTCGATGGCCGTGGCATGGCCCAAGATAGCGCCGGTTTCATGTGACCCGGAATATCTCAGGCTAAACGAGAGCGGAATGCGGTCGATTCCGCGCCGTTCAGTCGTCGCGCGCGTCAGACTTTGGGGCGCATTCTGGGCAGGGTGCAGTTTCATAGCCAAATCCTTTCATGCCGCGACGGGAGGTGCGGTCTAGCGGCTGTCCAACAGGGCATCCATCCAAGCCATCGCCCCGATTTTCTTCGGTGGGAGCTGCATGCCGCAGCGGGTCCCGTTTATCCAGAGGACCCGGACTTGTGGAATGCACAGCGGGCGGTCCGACTCGGGGAGTTCGAGAAAGAGAGCCAGCTCCATCCCTTGTTTCAGGCCACGGATGCCGGTAAGGCCGAACCCCTGCTGGCTCAGGTCGACAATGGCGGCGTGCCCCATCACGATCTTCCGGTCGTCGGTTCCCGAATAGCGCACGGTGAATCTTGTGCCGATGCGCGGAGCCCGGCGCCGTTCCGTTCCCGCTACGGCGGTGCGCGAGGATGAGGCCGTCGTATCCGATTTCCACCAGCTCATTGCGCGAGGTCTCTCTTTCTCGTCTCGTACGGGTGGCTGTTTGCGTTGATCCGATGCTGTAACCCTATCGTGAGTCAGGCCATTTGACAGCCCCCTAGGCGGGGGATTAGGCCACCCGCTGAAGGGGGGATATGAAGGCGCGGGGCTGTTCAAAAAAGGGCGAATTCGACGTCGCGGCCGATTCGCAGCGAGACAGATTTCGGATGGGTGGTTGTGAAAGAAGCGTGAGTCAGGATGCGGGAATTCGAGTGATGGGACTGAGTCGAGTTGAGGGGAGAGCGCCGGATTAACCCGACGCGCAGATAGTCGGCGCGTCGGCGAATGCTGTTACACCAATCGGAATCGAGCCCGTTGGTTTTGAACTGTGTTGTGCGTAATGTTTTTCCAGAGGAAGGCTTGAATGCGTTTGCGGTCAGATTGGCTGAGTTGCATAAAGCGGACAGAAAACTGGCACCCCGACACCCAGACGACATGAGCGGATGTGAGCTTCAGTGGGCTTTCCCCGTCCGGCAGCGCAATCGTCAATGATAGTAACGTTCCGCGGGTGATGGGATGTTCGCCGATCAGCTTGCAGCCGGAGAGCGAAATATCTTTCGTGACCCCTTCGCCCTTGTGCGGCTGGGTTGGAACTTCTCCTGTGTAGTGCATCGGACAGGTGATGGCGACTCGCTCGGAAAAGCGTTTGTCCAGACTGGAGTAGGCAGGGCGCCCGGTTTTTACGGGCGTCGGTAACGGCTTTTTCATGAGCACCTCCGGAAACCGGTATCTAGGTCCTTATCGGTCGGTCTGTCGTTGTACTGTACGCTCGCGCTCTGTTGCTGAACATTCCCTAATAGGAGGGATCGTCCCCTGGAAGATGGGAGGGCTCCGCTGCTTGGGAAGCAGGGCGATGCGACAGAAGGCAGTATGTTGCAAAGGAGGAGGAATTGCCAGGGATTCGGCGAATTCTTGCGCCGTTATGCCGGGGGCGCGCTAAAACACGGTGCCGGAATTGCCCTCCGAAAGCTTTTCGCGCAGGATGCGGCTTTCGAAAAAGATGATCCCGCGCTCCATTCGCGACTCGTACCGGAGCGTGATCTCCGTGTCGAAGCCATGCCAGGCATAGACGCGGATGGGGCCGACTGAGATCTGCCCCGGCGTGCGGTCGAGCGGGCCATATTGGGTTTGCAGATAGGCCAGGATGTGCTCGTGCGTTTCTTTGCCGTGATAGCGGACGAGCACGCGGCCGAATTTGCCATCGAACGTGGTGAAGCGCAAGACTTCGACTGGGATCGTGCCGAGAACCGGCTGGCCGCTCTTGAGCTCATAGGACAGCAGCCGTCCGGCCTCTTCAACTTTAGTGAACCGGTCGCCTTCCGCGATCGCCGACTCCCAGGGAAGACCTTCGAACCCGTTCGGGTCGTTGACGATCGGCACGGCGAACGCCAGCGCCGTCTGAAGCAGCATTCCGAGGAGGGCGGCGGTCAGGCGCAATGGGACGCGGCGCATAGTCTGTCAGGCTCCTTTATTCTGCCGAGTCGGTGATGTGATCGTTGAAGCGCGGCGCCAATGTGCGGCTGTCGATGAAGATGAAACCGCGCTCCGTGTTCGCTTGATAGGTGACATTGATTTCTGTTTCAGGCCCCCTCCAATTGTATTGCTGGTTCAGTCCCCGCGCCATCTGTCCGGGGATGCGCTCCAACGGCCCAAATTGAGTTTCGAGAAACTTCATGACTTGCGCGTGGGTCTGCTCACCCTGATAGCGAATGGTCACGCGGGCGAATTGGTCATCGACCGAGAGCAGGAGAATGCTGGTCATCTCCGCTCCGGCGAAGATGGCCGGGCCGGCCGTCGAGCGATATTCGGATATATGGGAGCCGGTTTTCGCCGGCGCGATCCCGTCGCGTTCGGCCAGCGTGGCGCCCCATTCGATATTCTGAAACCCTTTCGGGTCGTTGATCATCGGGACCGCAGAAACCGGCAACGCATCGAGCGCACTGGAGGCACAGACAAGTCCGAGAAGGAGGTGGCGGAGCAGTTGGTTCGTCATGGTCGCGCGCCGTATCCAAAGAGCAATCTCTCGATGCCCGCTCCCCACGCTACCATGGTGCTGAGACCGGCGCAACCGGACGGTTTGTTGAGAATGCGTGCAGCCCTGTCTTATAATGCGCGGGATTTGGGACTGGGCTGTGTCGATGCTAGTCCCGCATATCGACATCGAACAACGATCGGGAGCGAGATGATTGAAAGCGATGCGTTCGTTCAGGCGCTTCAGGATATGGGGGTCGACTTTTTTACCGGGGTCCCCGACTCGATTCTGGGCGGCATTATTGCTGAATTGATGGTGCGGCGGATCTATACGCCGGCCGTGCGGGAAGACGAAGCGGTGGGGATGGCCGCCGGCGCGTATATGGCCGGCAAAATTCCCGCCGTCTTGATGCAGAACTCCGGGCTCGGCACCTCGCTCAATACGCTGATCTCGTTAAATATGATCTACCGGCAGCCCTGTATTTTGATCGTCTCTTGGCGGGGCCAAGGCGGCAAGGATGCTCCCGAGCATTTGGTGATGGGCGAAGTCATGCCGCATTTCCTCGATACCATGAAGATTCCGCACCGGACTCTGACGGAGAGCACCGCCGTCGAAGATTTTAAGTGGGTCGCCGAGACTTTTATGAAGCAGCGCATTCCCGTGGCGCTGGTGATTACGAAGGGCGTCGTGAAAGGGTTGCATCCATGAGGCCTGAAGAAGGAACGCTGATTAGCCGGGCGCAGGCTTTGGCCGCCCTGCTGGAATTGCTGACGGATCAACCGGTGATTATCTGTAACGGCTTTCCGTCGCGCGAAGCGCACAAGATTGCCGACCGGCCCACTCATTTCTACATGATCGGCTCCATGGGAAATGCTCCGGCCATCGCGCTGGGCGTGGCGCTGGCCAAGCCGAACAAGCAGGTCATCACCTTCGATGGCGATGGCAATGTGCTGATGGGAATGGGCACGCTTGCGACGGTCGGCGCGTTGAAGCCGAAAAATTTCATTCATGTGGTGTTCGATAACGAAGTGTACGGCACCACCGGCAACCAGCCGACTATTTCGAATGTGGTACCGCTGGAGAAGGTGGCCAAGGCGGCCGGTTATGTGAATGTGGAGCGGGTGCTCGACCGCGAGGATCTCGTGTACGAATTCAAAGACATGCTGAAGAAAGACGGGCCGAGCATGCTGCTGATCAAGGTCAATGAGTTTGCCGAAGATGCCGGGCGGGTGCTTCATGAGCCGCCGGACATTACGAAGCGGTTCATGAAAGCGATTGAAGGATAGGGAAGGGGAAGACGTGATTTTATTGAATCCAGGCCCCGTCAATGTATCCGAGCGTGTCCGGCAGGCCTTATTGCGGCCGGATATCTGCCATCGGGAGTCGGAGTTCACCGAGTTGCAGCTCCGGATCCAAGACAAGTTACTGAAGGCCTTCGCGCCGGGCGCGGAAGCCGACTATGCTGCTGTGCTCATCACCGGCTCCGGCACCGCCGCCGTCGAATCGGCGCTGATGTCCGCCATCCCGCACGGGAAGCGGGTGCTGGTGCTGAATAACGGCGTATACGGCGAGCGCCTGTCCCAGATGGTGGGGTTGCACCGGCTGGGCGTGTCCGAGCTGAAGTACGAGTGGACCGTCAGGCCTGATCCTGAGCGCCTCCGGCTGGCGCTCCGGCAGCATCCTGAAGTGCATGCCGTGGCGATGGTCCATCATGAAACCACCACCGGCCTCATCAATCCAGTAAAAGAGATTGCCGAAGTCGTCGATAGTCAGAACCGCGCGTTCATTCTCGATTCGGTCAGCGGGTTGGGCGGAGAGACGATCGACGTGGGTGGGTCGCATATCTATATGGCGGCAGGCACCGCCGGCAAATGCATCCAGGGATTTCCCGGCGTCTCGTTCGTGCTGGTGCGAAAAGGGTTTCTAGAGCGGATGCGTCAATATCCCAAACGGTCGTGGTATCTCCATCTGACGCACTATGTGGACGATCACGGCCGCGGCACCATTCCATTTACGCCGGCGGTCCAGGCGTTTTATGGATTCGACGAGGCCTTGAGCGAATTACTGGAAGAAGGCGTGGCCAACCGCATCCAGCGCTATAAAAAGGCTGCGACGCTGATTCGCGCGCGCATGGCGAAGCTCGGGATCAAGCCGCTGCTGACGCCGGAGCGCCAGTCGAACACCATTACCGCCTATTCGCTTCCCGACGGCGTGACGTACGACCAGCTGCATGATCGTCTCAAGAAACAAGGCTATGTCATCTACGCGGGGCAGGGCCAGCTGGAAAGCAAGGTTTTCCGCGTGGCCAATATGGGCGCCTTGACCGAAGCGCAGCTGACGGGATTTCTCGATGCGTTCGAGCAGGCGTGCAAACCGGCATGAAGGCAATCATTCTGGCCGCCGGGGTCGGCAAACGTCTGTGGCCTGTCACGCAGCATCATCCGAAGTGCCTCATCAAGATTGGCGGACAGACGCTGCTGCATCGGTATTTGACGCTGCTGGCAAGCGTGGGGATTCGTCAGGCCGACATCGTGGTGGGCTATAAGCAGGAGATGATTCGCGCCGCCGTCGAATCCGACTCCTGCGGCGTTCGGGTCAATTTTCTGGTGAACGAGCAGTTTCATCGCGGGAGCATCTCGTCTTTGTGGATTGCCAGGACGGCGTTCACCGACGATACGATTGTGATGGATGCAGACGTGCTGTTTCATCGTGACATTCTGCAGAGGCTGGTGCAGTCGCCCTTCGAGAATGCGCTGTTGATGGATGACTCCGTGAAGCAGACTGGTGAAGAATGCATGGTCGTGGTCGAGGGCGGGCGAGTGATCGCGCTGACGAAAACCATGCCGCCGCGCTATGAATATGCGGGGGAGGGTGTGGGGTTTCTCAGGGTGCGGCATGCCGACTCGCCGCATGTCGTTGCGTCGCTCCGGAAGTTTGTGGATCGGGAAGCCTGGCAGATGGAGTACGAAGACGCCCTGATCGATTTTTTCCGCGACGTGAAAGTCGGCCATGAAAAGATCGGTGGATTGCCTTGGACCGAGATCGATTTCCCGGAAGATGTGGCGAAGGCCGAGCGCGAGATCCTGCCAAGGCTCTAGCCGGCAACGTGGGGCTCACGGCCCATCAGTCGCGCACAAGCGCAATAACGAGCAGCGAGTGGTCTCATGAGTGAAAGCCTCCTCCAGCATCGCGCGGACGTGCAGGGCCTGGCGACAGCCATTCTGCTGCCGTCGGTCAGTGTGTTCGGCGAATCTCTTGAGCGAGTGCCGGGCAGCGCCGGTCCGCTGACGCAGGTAGTGGGGATCGGACTGTTTCAGCGCGCCGTCCTGACGCTGCAACGCGCTGGGATCAGGCAGCTGATTGTGCTGGCCGGCCCTGAAGAAGATCAGCTCAAGCAGGCGTTGAGCCGTGGCCCGCGCGTCACGATCCCGGTCCGTTGGATGCCGATCCGGGAGTTTCCGCTCGACGATCCACGCACCTGGGAAGCGATGGCGGCGGAAGTGCCGGGGTTTTGCTTGGTCGCGAGCGTGCGGGGTGTTTTCTCCCGCGGCCTGATCGAAAGCCTGCGCCGGGAAGTGCAGGAAGGGCAGGCTATTCTCGTGGCGCAACCCGCGGCTCAACGCGGAGCAGGCGATCGGTGGGTTTCGGTGAAAGTGCAGGCCGAGCGGCTGGTGGCCCTCGGATCGTCCCGGACCGACGAGGCGACGCTGGTAGCGGCGGATCTGTTAGTGCTCCCGGCGGGCCTCATGGCGGCGGCGCAAGACATCCAGACTCCTCCAGGATCTGTGCCGATTCGCCGATGGATCGAGCGGGCGGCGATCGATGGGCGGGTGCGGGTCATGCGGACCGACGGGCATTCTTCCCAGTGGTATCAAGATGTGCGAACGCAGGCTGATGTCCTCGTGGCGGAGCGGAAGCTCTTCTCGTCGCTCAAGGGCGAGTTCGAGGGTTTTGTCGACCGGTACTTCAATCGCAAAGTCTCTCGCTGGCTGACCCGGATCTTCCTGGCCGTTGGCGCTTCGCCTAACGTCATTACCATGGTGGCGACATTCGTGGGACTCCTGGCTGCCGTGGGGTTTGGCCTCGGGACCTATCCGTCTGCCGTGGTGGCGGCGCTGTTGTTTCAGTGTGCCGCGGTCATCGACTGTTGTGATGGCGAAGTCGCCCGGCTCACCTTCACCGAGTCTCCCTTCGGCGCCTGGCTCGACATCGCGATGGATAATGTGGTGCATATGGCCATCTTCGCCGGCATTGCCGTCGGGCTGTATCGGCAGGCTGGGCCGGACGATGCCGAGACGTTTCTCGTGCTGGGCGCGGTGGCCGTACTCGGCAATGCGTTGTCTTTCGCATTGGTCACCAGGGCGCAGAAGATCAAATCGGCGAGCCGGTGGAGAACCTCGGTGCACGCGGCCTGGTCGGAATTCATGCTGAAGAATGTGGCCAGCCGCGACTTTTCCGTCATCGTGCTCATCGCGGCGGTATTAGGCAAGCTGGACTGGTTTCTTTGGATGGCGTCTGCAGGCTCGCTGGTGTTTGCGATCTTGATGGTGTGGGTGACCCGTTCGTCAGCGACCTCTCGTGCTTAGGCTCGTTCTACTCCTCGTCGGTTGTCTCACGCTCAGTCTCATTGTCTGGCACATCGGTCCCGGGAATATCTATGAAGCGGCGACCCGGCTCGGCCCCCTGGCCTTGTGCGCGATTCTGATTCCCTCCCTGCTCATGTATGCCGTTGAAGCCTATGGCTGGAAGATCACGCTCGGTCCGGCCGGGCAATCTGTCTCGTTCCTGCGAGTCTTCGCCGTGCGCACCGCTGGTGAAGTGGTGAATATGACCACGCCGACGGCCTATGTCGGCGGCGAGCCGCTCAAGGCGTATCTGTTGCAGAAGTCTGGTGTGCCGATGGTGGAAGGGCTGGCCTCCGTCGTTATTGCCAAGACGACCATGACGATTGCACAAGTGTTGTTCATTCTGTTGGGGATCGCACTGGGTTTCTGGCTCTTGGGGTCGCAGGGCTCGTCGGGGCAAGTTGTGGCGGCGGGGCTGCTGAGCATCGGTCTGTTGGCGTTCGGGACGATGGCGTTTGTGTTTGTGCAACGGCGCGGTCTCTTTACCTGGATCTTGGAAGCCGTGAGGCGGCTCGGTTTCCGAATCGGGTTTCTCGAAGCGCGAGAGGAGAAATTGCGCGCGCTGGATCGGACGATTCTGAATTTCTATACCCAGCATCGAACGACATTCTATGCGTCGACCGGCCTGTATTTTCTCGGATGGCTGGCCGAGGCGCTGGAAGTGCTCGTCATCATCTACTATCTCGGCGGCCCGGCCGATATATGGTCGGCGATCTCCATCGGGGCGCTGTCCGTGTTCATCAAAGGCGGGACGTTTTTTATCCCCGGCAGCCTGGGCGCGCAGGACGGCGGCAATCTGCTGCTCCTCCAGGCATTCGGTTATTCCGATGTCACGGGGATTACCTTCGCGCTCCTGCGGCGCTTTCGCGAGCTGGTCTGGATCGGAATCGGACTGCTGTGCCTCGCTATGCTGGGACGAGAGACTGGTTCTCCTGGCAATCCTCCGGCGATTCCTCGCCGCACTAAGCCAGGCCGATGATCCTGCCGACGCGCAAGCGCGATCCTGTCGGTCTCCTCTTTTGTAAAAAGGTGGTGACCATGCGTGCCGGGACTGTCCCTATTTTTTGATCCCTCCCTTTCGCCGAAGCCCACGAGGCTGTCTGCTACGCTCATCGTACGCGGTGACGTTATGGCATGGCACTATGGGACAACCCGGCCAAATCCGCCGGCTTCTTGTGGCCGGCGACGATCCGTGGGGCTAGTACATCCCCCAGCGGTTCTTTATTGGTGAGCCACAGCGCGAATTGCTTGGACTGGTGCCGATCCGGTCGCTACCGCAGTTTCTGGATCGGTTTCAGACGTCGGTTGACGCGACCATCGTTCGCGTCGACCGTTATACAGGGAAGAGGATATTCCCCCAGGGCTATCTCGCGGTACCGAATGGGTGGGGACCAGGATGACGGTTCTGGACAATATCGATGCGTTGGTGCGGAGCCGCAGCAATATCCAACGGGATGTGAGGCGAATTCACCGGCAAAGGTTTCAGCCCGTGGTGTCGCTGGGGGATGAGGGCGTCGAGTCGTTCTATCAGGAGTTCTACCTTTCGCTGTCGAAAGTTCGCTATCAGGAGTTGCTGGTCGTGCGAACGGCAGACGATCTGCGACGCCGGGCGCAGCAGCGCGGTTGTCGAGTCGTGGATTTTCGGGGCAGCCGTCCGACGCTCTCGGACGGCCTCTTGCGATATAAGAGCAAGTGGGGCGTCTGTCTATACGAGAAGACCGATAGCTATCACGACTTGTTCATTCGATGGAATCGCGCTTCCGACGTTGTGGAGGAGTTTTTATCCATGACCCCGCTGATATTCCGCGACGAAGGAGGGCTTTCCGCGCTCGTTGGCGACGAGCCGTCCCATCCGCAGATGCTGTGGGTGGATGGCCTTCGACGCTGGTACCGCCTGACCGATGCGGGGCTTCTCGCCATGCCGTTGCTGCAAACCGGTCAGGCGGCCTTTGCAGGAGAGACGCTTCGAGACGGTGCCTGAGTTGTGGGTTCAGCCTCGTCCAATGCATCCCGGTCCATCAGGTTGTGAGGAGACCTCACAGGCTTTCCCAGGGAGTCGGGTATTCCCGTACTGAAGGGGGGCTTGTTGTCCGAGTCTTCTTCCTCTACGCTTCGCGCGAATGCTTCAACTAGGGCTCCTGGCTGGCGGAGGACTGGCCTTTTGCCGGGGGGCGCTATGCGGTCAGTCATGCGGGAACGATACAGTTAGATGCGATGAATTAAGGAAGTAAGTTTTGCAATGTCTTCGCCTGTTGTAACCGTCGCGGTCATCGTTCCTGTGTACAACGGGGGCGAACGGTTTCGTGCGAGCCTGGAGTCGATCAGGCGTGCGGACCCTTGCCCGGATGAGATCATCGTGATCGGCGACGGAGATACGGACGGTTCCTCACAGTACGCGGAGGCGGCCGGCGTGACGGTCTATCGATTTCCCCAGCCGGGAGGGCCGGGTCGTGCCAGGAATCTTGGCGCAATGAGAGCAACGGCGGACCTGCTCTTTTTCGTCGATGCCGATGTGACGGTCCCTAAAAATGTAATCGAGCGGTCAAGAGACATTTTTGCCCGACATGCTGATGTGGCGGCGATTATCGGGTCGTATGACGATCAACCGGGGGAGTCGAATTTTCTCTCTCAGTATCGCAATCTGCTTCATCACTATGTCCATCAAAATGGCCGGGAGGAGGCCTCAACGTTTTGGGGGGCCTGCGGAGCGATCCAGCGGGAGGTCTTTCTCGCGATGGGCGGGTTTGATGAAAGGTATCTCAAGCCCTCCATTGAGGACATCGAGCTGGGATATCGCCTCAAACGGGCCGGCCACAGGATTCGGCTCTGTAAATCGCTTCAGGTGAAACATTGGAAACGCTGGACCCTTGCATCGATGTTGCGGGCTGATTTCTTTCAACGAGCCGTGCCATGGACGCAGCTGATCCATCGATATCGGGGTTTTGTGAATGACTTGAATATCGGGATCTCCGGGCGCGCGAGCGTCTTGCTGGCGTATGGTCTTCTTGGGGCGGCCGTGCTGGCCTACTGGCAGCCGGCTATCTTGATCGCGGCGGCTGCCATGGGGCTGGCGCTCTTTATCCTTAATATCCAACTCTACCGATTTTTCCTGGAGAAGCGAGGGCTCCGCTTCGCGGTGCAGACTATCCCGTGGCACTGGTTCTACTTCCTGTACAGCGGGGCTGCGTTCGTGGTTGGGACGTTGCGCCACCTGGCTGGGCACGATCATGGCCTTGAGAAGCCCGCCGCGCCTCTGCTGTCCGAGTCGCGGCAACCTGAATCACGACCTGAACTACGAATGGAGAAGCGCTGATGAGCCGAGAGTCTTCCGTGATCGTCGGGGCAGGACCTGCAGGGCTCACGGCTGCCTATGAGTTGGGCAAGCGCGGCATGACATCCACTGTGCTTGAAGCGAGCGATCAAGTCGGGGGAATCTCAAAGACGGTCAACTATCGGGGGTATCGTTTCGATATCGGCGGCCATCGATTTTTTTCAAAGGTTCCACTGATTAATGAATTGTGGCACGAAATTCTCGGAGAGGAATTTCTGCTGCGTCCGCGGATTTCACGCATTTACTACAATCAACACTTCTTCGACTATCCGCTGAAGCCGATGAATGCGCTGGCCGGCCTCGGTCCGTTGGAATCGTTCCTGATCGGCCTCAGCTACATCAAGGCGAAGTTCTTCCACATTCATGACGAAAAAACATTTGAGCAGTGGGTTTCGAATCGATTCGGGTATCGGCTGTACAGCATCTTCTTCAAGACCTACACGGAGAAGGTTTGGGGGATTCCCTGCCACGAGATCTCGGCGGACTGGGCGGCGCAGCGCATCAAGAATCTTTCTTTGAAACAAGCCGTGCGGAATGCGGTATTTGGCGCCAGGCAGGGAATGGACGGGTCGACGCTGACTTCTCTGATCGAGCAATTTCATTATCCCCGATTTGGGCCAGGGCTGATGTGGGAACGATGCCGCGATTTGATCCAACGCCAGGGCTCTCAGACGATCCACGGCGTGAAAGTGGAACGTGTCCGGCATCGCCAGGGCTTGGTGGATTGCGTGCAGGGCCGAGGCGCCGCCGGCGAGTCGCTGGAGTACGACGGTGGGCATTTTGTGTCGACGATGCCGCTGCGTGACCTGGTGCAGGTGTTGGATCCGTTGCCGCCCGACGATGTGCTCAAGGCTGCGCAGGCTCTTCGGTACCGAGACTATCTGACGGTGGTATTGGTCATCGATCGCGAGTCGGTTTTCCCCGATAACTGGCTCTATGTCCATTCGCCGGAGGTCAAGCTCGGACGGATTCAGAACTACAAAAACTGGAGTCCCTACATGGTGCCGGACCCCTCACGGACCTCATTGGGATTGGAATACTTCTTATGGGACACGGATGAGATGTGGACATGGTCGGATGAGCGCCTCATTGAGCTGGGCATTCGAGAATGTGCTCAAATCGGCCTCATCGATCCGCGGGACGTCAAAGACGGGACGGTCGTGCGGATGGAGAAAGCCTATCCGGTCTACGACCAGGTGTATCAAGAGAGCGTGGACAGGATTCGTCGCTACCTGGAGACCTTCTCGAATTTGCAAACCATCGGGCGAAACGGATTGCATCGCTATAATAATCAAGACCACTCCATGCTGACAGGGGTCTATGCGGCAGGGAATATCCTTGGAGACAAGCGCGATGTGTGGTCGGTCAATACGGAGAAGGAATATCACGAAGAGGAGCGAGCGACTCAGCCGAATGCAGGGGACCGGCTGGTGCCGACGTGTGTTGCCGTCTCGGTCGATATGGCGGATGCAGCGGTCGAGGAGGCTGAAAACGCCGTGATCGAAGGCGCCTTCGCAAGAATAGATCCACTCGCGCTGGGAGTAGCTGTCGGCGCAGTGAGCGGCGCCGGGATATTCGCGGCGTCGGCGGTCTTGCTGCTCAGCGGCGGGCCTGCGCCTGGCCCAACCCTGTCGTTGCTCGGGAACTATTTGTTCGGATTCGATGTTACCTGGCCTGGTGCCGTCATTGGGTTATTCGAAGGCGGACTGGTGGGGGGCGCGGTGGGAGCCTTGGCCGCCGGGCTTAGAAATTGGACGCTTAGGCTCTACGCAAAGATCGTGCAGTGGCGAGAAGGGCGTGATGACCGTCGTCACCTGCTCGACAAGATGTAACTCATCGGAGAGAGGCGAGAGGGAGGATGTTATGGAATCGCGCGCGAGTCAACAGGACGAAGTCAGTCGAACGATCGCCAGGGTCAAGGCGGACGCGCTGGCGCTTGTCTGCGGACTGATCGGGGGATTGAGCCTCTTTGTGATGACGGCATGGCTAGTCCTAAAAGGCGGTCCACAGCCGGGGCAGCATCTTCAGCTTCTCTCCAATTTTTTCGTTGGCTACTCCGTAACTTGGACGGGAGCATTTGTCGGGTTGTTATACGGAGTTTTCACGGGAGGGGCGGCCGGGTGGCTAGTGGGGCGGATGTACAATGCGGTGGTGGATGCCCGCAAGAAGTAGCGTGACCCAGAGATCCTGGTGAAGCGGAGCGTGGAGATTATGGGGGATCCATTGCGGAGTGAGCTGAGTAAAGAGTGGACGCTCTATGCAATTCTCGGATTGCTGGTTGTCGCGTTGTGGCTCCCTCGCCTTCAAGGCCCGATCGATTTCCGTTGGGATGGAGGCGTGTACTATGTGCTCGGGACATCGCTGGCTGAAGGGAAGGGGTATCGATTGCTCAATGAGCCTGGCGAGATCCAGGCCAATCAGTACCCTCCGCTGCTCCCGCTGATCATTGCGGCCCATCAGCTTGTTCTTGGAACGAGCGATCCGATCATTGTCGGGCGTGCCCTCCGGCTATCTGCGTTCTTAGGATTCGCACTGTATGCGGGTGGCATATGGATGCTATTAAGGGGCTATCTCACGGCTCGAATGGCTCTGTTTGGAACCGTCGTGTGCTTGCTTAGCGTCCATACATTCTTCCTATCCGATCTGTGCTTTCCCGATATCTTGTTCGGGTTGCTGGTTACGGCGTTTTTGCTATCCGCGACCGGTCGAATCCAGTCTCTCCCTTCTCGATGGGCGGGCCTCTTCGCGGTCCTCGCATTTGCCGCACGAACGGCGGGCATCGCCATTCTGGCGGCGTGGGTGTGCGAGGCGCTTGTAAAGAGGCAGTGGAAAGCCGTTGCGGCGCGCGCGGCGCTCGCGGCAGTACCGATTGCGATCTGGTTTAGCTATGTGCATTTCGTCGAGCACACGCGTGAATACCAGGAACCGGCGTATGCCTATCAACGAGCCGATTACCAGTTCTACAACGTGAGTTACGCACGGAACGTTGCATTGAACGATCCATTTGACCCGAGCCTTGGATATGCCACGGTGGCCGATCGGGTGAGCCGAACGGTAGCGAACATTCCGGTTCTCATCCGTGTCCTGGGCGAGTCGGTAAGTGCGTCGAGGCGTGTGTGGGAAGTCGAGCGGGATGCGGTGAGGGCCGCGCTCGGTGTGGAAGTTGGCCCTGACTGGCTTATCGATGTTCCGTTGTATCTGCTTGGCGCATCGGCTCTTG
Organism: Nitrospira sp.; assembly: GCA_020846195.1. GTDB lineage: Bacteria > Nitrospirota > Nitrospiria > Nitrospirales > Nitrospiraceae > Nitrospira_D. The sequence continues at coordinate 408,702 of JADLEJ010000004.1, read as the reverse complement.
CCGGCACGATTCTTCTGGTTTATCAGGGGGGGCTTCTGGTGGCGTTGTGCGCGTGGGCATTGATTGCCCTTGTGAGCCTGACTCCTTGGCCAGCACAATTCAATCGGTATCTTATGCCGGTTCTTCCTGTGGTGTCTCTCTCGTTGTGCGTGGCTTTGACGTGGCTGTTGGCACGTGCGCAGGCGATGGTCCGAGTTCAGGGGCGCGCCATTCTACTCGCCACAGTCTGCGCCGTTGTGGGGGGAATATTGGTCCAGCAACTCGCCACGGTCGGCGCGATTTACGCGAAGCGCTTCTTGCCGGTTCAGTATCTAGACCGACATTCCGGGAGGGTGTCGCAGCACCTGTTTTTCTACATGGATTCTTATCGGGCTCTCGATGCGGGTGCGGATTGGCTGCTGGCGCATGCTGGGCCCAGTGATGTCATTGCCGTATCGATGCCTCACTGGGTCCATCTTCGGACAGGGAATAAGGTGGTTATGCCGCCGTTCGAATCCGATCCCCTCAAGGCGCAGCAGCTCTTGGAATCTGTTCCGGTGACCTATCTCGTTCTCGATGAAGGGCTCGCGATCGATAGCCAGCGATTCACGAAGGGCGTGGTCGAACGATTCCCTGAACGATGGAAACGCGTGTACGGCGATAACGTCACAACAGAAACGGGAGACCGGCACGAGCAGGCCTTTGCCATTTATGAACGCCTTCATCCGGGGGCTGCCACAGGTCAGGCTGAACAGGATCCGGTGACGCCCACGGCCTTTCAGCCTGCCTTCACTGGAGCGGAGCATCATGAAACCCGTTGAAAGGCCGGCGGTGGAAAATGCCGGGATGCTCAATCGAGTGCTGCAATGGCTCGACGGTGTGGCGGAAACATTGGGGGAGGTGTGCGAGAGGCATTGGGGATTGCTGCTCGGATTGTTCTCGATCGCCTACTTTGCGACGACCAGTGTCTTGGCCATGCGCAAGCCTATGTGGAACGACGAACTGTTCACGTATTTCATCGCCCAGGCGCCTACGCTGTCCGGTATCTGGGCCGCGTTGCTTACAGGAGCGGATCAGAGTCCGTTTCCGTTCTACGTCCTGGCTCGATGGTCGATGGCTTTGTTTGGCGTGAACGAATGGGCCCTGCGTCTGCCGGAAATGGTCGGGGTATGGGGAGCGGCGGTGGGCCTGTTCTTCCTGGTCAAGCGCCGCAGTTCAGCGCTATACGGATTCACGGCGATGATGTGCCTGCTGGTCACGAACGCGCAGTTCTACAGTTATGAAGCCAGGCCCTACGGACTGGTGCTGGGGTTCGCAATGGTCGCGTGGGTCTGCTGGGCCGCCGCCGCGGAAGAGAAGGGGCGGCCTTGGTCGCTCATCGGCTTGTGGGGAAGCCTCAGCGCGGTCGTCGGGTCTCACTACTACGGCGTATTCGTGTTTGTTCCTCTTGGGATTGCCGAATGTGTGAGGCTGTATCGCACGCGCCGGCCTGATTGGCTCTTGTGGACGGCGATTGTTGGCGGATTGCTTCCACTCGGCTTCTTATGGCCGTTGATCCAGCAGGCCCGGGGGTATTCCAGGGGCTTTTGGGCGATTCCGAGTTGGAAGGGGATTCCAGATACCTACTCGACATTGCTGATGCCCGCGCCGCTGCTCTTCATGCTACTGCTCATCGGTGCCGGTGTGGTCGCGTACCTGCAACAGGGGAACAGCGCTCGGAGGCCGGTGTCGGCTCTGCCGACGATTCCCGATCATGAATGGGGCGCCGCTCTGGCATTCGCCGCCTTGCCGGTGATCGGCGTGGCGGTCACGCTGTATACGACCGGCGCGTTTACGGCTCGCTATGCGCTTCCCACTGTGCTGGGGATCAGTGTTTTGGTCTCGCTGACACTGTTTCGGCTCGGCAATGGCCGAGTGCTGTTGGGAGTTGCGGGGGGCGTCCTTGCTGTCGCGGGGTTCGCGATGTTAACGCTGCGAGCCTTGCCGTACACTGCGGCGTCAGCCGTGGATCCTGTGGCCGAGTTTTTGGCTGTCAGTGCAACGGACGAACTGCCTATTGTGGTTTCCGACCCACACAACTTCATGATGCTGGCCCACTACGCACCGAGAGGTCTGTCTTCGCGGCTTGTGTATCTGGCAGATCCAGACGCCTCGCTGAGGCACATGGGGCACGATACGATGGATCGAGGCATGCTGGACCTCAATCCCTGGTTTCGCATGAATGTGAAAGACTGGCGGGCGTTCCAGCAGTCTCGTGGCCGCTTTCTTCTCTATGTGCATGGCGGCTTTCTCGGCGGGCCGCTGGCCAACGGCCTTTCCGTTCCAGATTTCAACTGGCTTCTTTCTGACCTGATGTTGGGAGAATGGCGCTTGGAGTTGCTGCGCCGGCAGGAGAATCGGATGCTATTCCTTGTCGTCCGAGCGTCCGGTGAAGCGCAGCAATTCGGAAGGATGGTGCAGCCGTGAGCGACAGTTGTCTCGTTTCAAGAGGGCTGGAGGTATCCGTTGTGCTCCCCTGCCTCAATGAAGAGGCCGCCATCGGCGCCTGTCTCCAGAAAATCCGCGACACGTTCGCGAAGGCGCAGATCGATGGCGAAATAGTCGTCTGCGACAATGGGTCGACGGACCGATCCGTGGCGATTGCGGAAGCGATGGGCGCTCGAGTCGTGCATCAGCCGGAACGCGGATATGGCAATGCCTACTTGAAAGGGTTTGCGCATGCGGAGGGTAGATACCTTGTCATGGGCGATGCCGACGACACCTATGACTTTACAATGATCCCCACGTTTCTCGACAAGTTGCGCGAAGGCCACGATTTTGTGACCGGGAGCCGGTATCTGGCGGGTGGGCAGGCCACGATTCCTTTTCTCCATCGCACTTTCGGAAACCCGTTGCTGACGAAGATTCTGAACGGATTATTCAAGACTGCTTATACCGATGTGTATTGTGGCTATCGCGCGTTTAGCCGGCGCGCATACGACCTGATTCAACCGGTCAGCCCCGGGATGGAGTTTAACCTCGAGCTGGCAATCAACGCGGGGCTGGCTGGATTACAGACGGCGGAACTGCCTATCCGACTGGCTGAGCGAAAAGGGGAGTCGAAGCTGCGCACGTTCCATGACGGCTGGCGGAGCCTGCGCATGATGTTGATCTATTGCCCGAACAAGGTCTTTTTCTTCCCTGGCGTGCTCGCGCTGGCGCTTGGAGTTTCAGCCCATCTCGTATCGCTGGCTGGCCTCATCCAATTTAATGGGAAGCCCCTAGGGACCGCGACCGGAATTTTTGGCACGATTTTCAGCGTGGCGGGATTTCAAGTCCTGAGTTTGGGGCTGCACGCCAAGACCTATTCGTGGAGCCGCCGCTTCGACAAAAACAATAAGGGGCTCGATGCGTTTTATGGCTGGTTTCGCCTTGAGACCGGTCTGTTGCTCGGCGGAGGGATTTTGTTTATTGGGATCGCACTCCTTGGGTTTTTGATATGGGAGTGGGCGCAGTCTGGATTTTTGCCGCTCTCCCGTCCCGAGTGGGCGTCGCTGGGCGCGACGCTTGTGATCATCGGTGGAGGGACCATGTTTTCCTCGCTGTTTATTTCCGCCATGTCCATGAAGAAGATCTGACGATGAAAAGGAATGCTACGGCATGAAGGTATTTATCACTGGCTCGAGCGGCCTGATCGGATCTGAGCTCGTGACGCATTTCGATCGCCGGGCCGCTCGGGTGATTGGCGTCGATAATAATATGCGGGCGGACTTCTTTGGCGCAGAAGGCGATACGATGTGGAATCTCGACCGGCTGCGTCAGAGCACGAAACGGTTTTCGCATTACCCTCTCGATATTCGCAATCGAGAGGGGCTGTCCGAGCTGTTTACGCGCGAAGGCCCATTCGATTTGATCGTGCACTGCGCGGCTCAGCCGAGCCATGACCTTGCGGCCCGCCGTCCCTTCGACGATTTCGATGTCAATGCGACAGGGACGCTCAATGTGCTAGAGATGACTCGGCAACATTCTCCGGACGCCGTCGTCGTCTTCATGTCGACGAATAAGGTGTACGGGGATGCGCCCAATGAGCTGCCGCTTAAAGAGCTGGAGCGGCGATGGGATTACGCCCGGCCGGAGGATTATCGCGGAGTGACGGAAGCGATGCGGATCGACCGGTCGAAACATTCCATTTTCGGAGCCAGCAAGGTTGCGGCCGATGTGGTGACGCAAGAGTACGGCCGGTACTTCGGCCTGAAGACGCATTGTCTCCGCGGGGGCTGCCTGACCGGTCCGAATCATTCAGGTGTCGAACTCCATGGGTTTCTGTCGTATCTGGTCAAAACGCAGCTGAGCGGGAAGATGTATCGGATTTATGGGTATAAAGGAAAGCAGGTGCGGGATAATATCCACAGCTTCGATGTCGCTCGGGCCATCGAAGAAATCTATGCCAATCCCCGGTGCGGCGAAGTGTACAACATGGGGGGAGGGCGAGAGAATTCCTGCTCTATTCTGGAGGCGTTCGACATGGTCGAGGAGCTGACAGGCAAGAAAATGCACTACGAGTATCTTGACCAGCCGCGCGCCGGCGACCATGTGTGCTATATCAGCGATCTCGCCAGATTTCAGCAGCATTATCCGAAGTGGTCTGTGACTAAATCGCTGGAAGATGTGTTTCGCGACATGATCGCCGCCTGGGATGTTCGGTTGCATGAGTGAGAGAGCGGCATGAGTGCTTCTGACCAATCGATGCTCCACACCCTTGCGCTGCGCGAGAAGACGCGGGATCGTTATCTTCTGCAGCGGGATCCTATTGCGACGGATCGCTTGCATTGGCGCGCCCAATCGTTCCGGCATCTGGTTCATCTCTTGCCCGGGCAAACCATTCTTGAACTGGGATGCGGCCAGGGCCTCTTTACGCGGCAGCTCGTACAGGTTACCCGCGGGAGAAATCCCATTGCCGCCGTGACGTTCGATGCGCTTGCCGGCAAGCCGGATGGTATTCAGGATCCCGTCGAGTTCGTTGTTGCGGAGGCCTTTCCGGATGCGCTGCGCGGCCGGCAGTTTGACTTTGTCGTGGCGATGGACCTGCTCGATACACGCAACTGCGCGACGGTGCTTCAACATGTGTTGGAACTCTTGCAGCCCGGCGGACAGGTGGTGTTTTATGAAAGCAATCCCTGGAATGTTGTTCTAAAGCTCCGCCGATTGCTGGCGCGCCTGTTCGGCAAGGCGGACCCTCGGTCCCTTCTTAGCCGCGGCCAATTGTATGAGCTCATGTCGGAAGTGGGCTTTATCCGAGTCTTTGCCGTATTTAACGATTTCGTGTTCGCCCCGCTCTCACCCCGGTTGGCCTGGCTCTTTCGCAATCTTTCGATCATTTTGGAAAATGCGCCCGGGGTTAGGACTTTAGCGGGCGCCATTCTGGTGCATGCGCAAAAACCTCCCCGTATCGCCGAACGGCCGGCGGTGTCGCTGGCCCACCATCAATCGTTCTGGCGCGCGCTGTCCGTCGTCATTCCCTGCTACAACGAACAGATGAATGTCAGGCCGCTTGTGGATGGGCTGCGCCGGCTGTATGGCGACTATCTTCACGAGATCATTTTGGTCGACGATAACAGCAAGGACGAGACCGCGGCGGTGATTGCGCGCATGGCGGCCCTCGATAGCCGGATTCGGCTGGTTTCCCGGACCGGCCCGAACGGGGTCGGCCGCGCCTTATCCGATGGGTATCGCGCGGTGACCGGACGCTATGTGCTCACCATGGACTGCGATTTCCAGCATCTGTTGCCGGAGATCGCGGATCTGTTCGATGAGGCCGTGAAGGGGTATGACGTGGTTGTCGGGAGCCGGTTCTCCCGGCACAGTGTCTTACTGAACTATCCGTTCGGGAAAATCGTCGCCAACCGCGGGTTTCATCTGATCGCGCAGATTCTCTTGCTCCGCCGCTTTCGTGACCTGACGAATAACCTGAAACTGCTTCGCCGCGAAGTGGTGGAACAGCTGTGCCTGGTGGAGCCTTGGTTCGCGGTGAATGCAGAGACAGGGCTGCAACCGCTGCTGATGGGCTGCCAGGTAAAGGAGGTGCCCATTTCCTGGATCAATCGCACCCCGGATATGGGCATGTCCTCATTCAAATTGGCTCAGGTGGGATGGGGGTATTGGCGGGTCCTGGGCCGATTGTGGCTGCGCACTGTGTTTGGAACAGGCGCGTATCGCGCCTTCGCGGTTCGTGCGGGAGCGCGGCAGACCTGGCGGAATACCGATGCCGAACACCTCCGCCCGTTAGGCGAACAGGAGAGGGGGCGATAGGATATGGCGCGGTCCGCAGGGAGCAGTATTCCGATCAGCGTCGTGCGTGACCAGGTACTCCAGCCGAGAGACCACGTCTTCTACCGGCTGTTGACGGTGTTGGGAGTGGCGGCGATCGCGGTATTTTTCGTGACCTGGTTTCAACTCCCGGCATGGGGAGAACATGCGTTTGTCATGGCGGTTTGTTCGGGGCTCCTTGCTGTACTGTTCCTCAACAATCTTGGGCGATGGCTGATTCTTCCCAGCATGCAACGGCCACGCCCTCTTTTGCCGAGGCCGGACTGGAAGGTTGCGGTTGTGACCACCCATGTGCCGGGAGTTGAGCCATTGGCGTTGCTGGAGCGCACCCTGAAGGCCTTGGTTGCTCTCGACTATCCGCACGATACCTGGGTCCTGGACGAGGGAGATGACGAGGAAGTCAAACAGGTCTGTGCCGCGCGTGGCGTCCATCATTTCAGCCGCAAGTCGTTCCCGCGCTATCAGGCCGAGGTCGGCATGTTTCGGAAGGCCACCAAACACGGAAACTATAATGCGTGGCTCCATGAGATCGGATTCGATCGATACGAGATCTTGACGGCGTTCGATCCCGATCATGTGCCGGATCCTGTGTATCTCGCCAAAGTGCTTGGGTATTTCGATGATGCACGAGTGGGCTATGTGCAGGCGCCGCAGGTGTATGGCAATCAAGAGGAGAGTTTTATTGCCAGAGGGGCAGCCGAAGAAACCTATGAGTTCTACTCGCTCGTGCAAATGGCCTGTTTTGGGAAAGGGTTTCCGCTTATCATCGGGTGCCACAGTACGCACCGTCTCAGCGCGTTGCGCGAGTGCGGCGGGTTTGCGGCGCACGATGCCGACGATTTGCTGCTGACGCTCTTGTATCAGAATCGTGGGTGGGAAGGGGTCTATGTTCCCGAGGTTCTCGCTCGGGGGTTGGCTCCTTCGGATTGGCCTACCTATCTCAATCAGCAACGACGGTGGACTCGTGCCGTCCTCGATCTTAAGCTGCGGGTTGCGCCGGTGGTCGTTCAAAATCTCTCGCCAGCTTCCGCAGTGCTGAACGTCTTGCATGGAATTAATTATGTCCATCGGGGCGTCGTGCTGCCCATCGCCGTGCTCCTTGCCGCGCTTATACTTATATTGGGGCAAGCGCCAGATATCGCGACGGTTGAAACGATCGTCAGTGCCGGGTGCATGATTGCGGTGCTGCGGATCTGGGAGCGGTATCGGCAGCGGTTCTACTTGAATAGGACATTGGAGCAGGGAACTCATTGGCGCGCCCGCCTGCTGCAATTTGCGAAATGGCCCTATCAAGTTGCCGCCATTGCCGATGTTTTGGCTAACCGTCAGGTCCCGTATATCACGACGCCAAAAACGACGGCCTCCATGCAGGTCTCCTTCGCACTATGGCCGCACGTAATCACGCTGGGTATTCTGAGCGCCGCATGGGGGCTTGGACTGGTGTTGCATGAGACTCTTCCCTTCGGGGTCCAGCTGTGTGCGATGGGGATTGCGGTTCTCACGGTGGGTTTGATGCTTACGGAGTGGCGTGGGACTGTGAAGCGCCGCGTGAGTCGGTAACTCATTCTTCCAGGGCCAGGCTATGCGGCTAATGGTGCGAGTCGGATCTCTCCAGCCCCTATATGGACTCCTCCCTAGACTTCCAAGGCAATGAAGAGAGCTGGGCGATCTGCGCTAATGCGCACATTGTTCTGTGGAATCGCCCTGGTCTCATCGCAATGTCTTATGCCGCTGGCCCCTCTTTAGTAGGGTGGGAGTGAGGTAAGAGGTATTGGCTACCTGCCATCGTGTTTCTATACTAGGTCAAAGTGCGCGGTGTGTTCATCCGGGAGCGCTCCATAGGCGTTGCCAAGCGGGGCAATGAAAAAGTGAAGGGGCATTAGCTTGTTGAGCGGAACTTGCTGAGGAGATGGAGCCTCTTCCGCGCATGAGATCCGAAGGGGTGGAATGAGCTTACTGACGACGACTACAGGCCGCCGCATGATGGACGGGACCGCCAGAATATTTCTGGCGGAACTGCTGTTTCCGCTTACGGCCCTTATCACGACGGGATTTTTGACGAGACGGCTTGGTCCCCAAGGCTATGGCTTGCTGGCGCTCACGCTGACCACGATCATCTGGGTCGAAAGCGCGATCAACTCGTTTTTCACCAAGACGACGATCAAGTTTGTCGGTGAAACGGACGATTGGAAACCGGTCGGTGCCATGGTGATTCGTCTCAGTCTGAAGCTTGGCCTTGCGGCGATGGCGCTCGTCTGGGTCTTCGCCACACCGCTCAGCGCGCTGCTCAAAGAACCGGATTTGGCTTTCTATCTTCGTCTGTGCGCGCTCGATATTCCCCTGCTATGCGTCGCCCAAGCGTATCGAAATGTACTGATTGGACTGGGTAATTACGGGGCTGGGGCCGCCGCCAGGGCTGGCCGCTGGCTAGTCAGGATGGGGCTCGTGGTGGCACTGGTGCAGGCAGGGTTTTCCATCACGGGGGCGTTGCTCGGGGTGATCGGTTCGTCGCTGGCAGAGCTGCTGCTGAGCCGCTGGTATCTCGGAGAAGGGATGTTTGCCAAGCAGGCTTCAGTGCCTCTCCCGATTCAGCGGTATGGAGCGCTGTTGTTTCTCTCCTCGATCTGTCTCATCTTTTTCAATGGGATGGATCTGTTCATGCTGAAGATTCTTGGGGGCACCGCGCGGCAAGCCGGCATCTACAGTGCGGCTCAGAGCCTGTCGCTCTTGCCCGGGCTGTTTTCCTGGACCTTCTCCTCGCTGCTGCTCGCGACATTGAGCCGCCAACTTGCGGATTGCCAGAATGACAGAGCCAGGGATCTCGCGCGGGATTCGATGCGCGTTACGCTGTTCTTCCTTCCGGTCGCGGCAATCATTGCCGGCGCATCGCCGGAGATCGTGCAGGTAGTGTTCGGATCCGAGTTTGTGTCTGCGGGCCCTCTGTTGGCGCTCTTGATAGTCGGAGCCGTCTCGAATGTCATGCTAATGGTATCGATGACGGTTATGACGGCCGCGGGACTCCCGGCTAGAACGGTGCTGTTTACGGCCCCGTTGGTTTTGCTGGCGCTGGTTGGGCATCTCATCGTGATTCCTCGATTGGGGCAGCAAGGCGCCGCGCTGGTCACCGTCGTAGTCTCTTTGCTTGGTGCGACTGGAGCCCTTGTGAGTGTGTACGGGCTCTGGAAGGTGTGGCCACCGGCCGGGACTCTTGTGCGAAGCCTGGCGATCGGCTTCGTTGTCGGTGCGGCGTCGTGGGCCTGGCCGACTCCTGGGTTGCTGGTTTTTGCCAAATTACTATTGCTTGGGATCTTCAGTGTGTTCGGCTATTGGTTGATTGGGGAGTTTCGCTATAGAGAGCTAACAGCAGTCCGTTCGATGCTGCTTCGAAAGCGCGAGCCGGCTCAGGTGGCTTGAGGGCAGGGACATGGCGGAGCCGGTGGTTCCTGGGGATTAGCCCCTATGTGCCAGAAAGAAAGTACCTCCGAATGCACGGCGGTATCCCGCGGGAGGACTGGCGGGTGCGGTATGGGGCCTGGGAGTAATGCGAGGTTGCTGATGGTGTCTTCGAGCATTCTCATCGTATCGCTGGTCGATCCTGCCACGCATCCGGGCGGGGCAAGGACCTATACGCGAGGATTGGTGGCTGCGCTCCAGCAGGGAGATCATCGATTTGATGTGGATGTGTTGGGCCCGCTGCATCCGCCGACGGGTCTGTGGAGGCACGTTCGGCAAGCCATGTCTTTGGCATACTCGTGCGTTTCGAAGCATCCTGCAAAAGCACTCTTCACCTTGCAGGGAGAGTTTCGAGGTAGAATCCGCGCGGCTGTTCGTTCGCGCCGCTACGCAGCGGTCGTGATAAACGGAAGCGATATGCTGTGGGCCGCCGAGGAACTTCCCGCAGAGATGCCGATCCTACTGGTTGCCCACAACCTTGAGTACCGGGTGCTTGCTCAGCAGGTGTCCCTCTCCCCCATCCTCTCTTACTTGTTCAAGCGAGAAGTGTGTAAGCAGCGGCAATATGAGATCGAGGCTTTTCATCGCGCCGCCGGTGTGATCTTTCTTTCAGCCGACGAAATGGCCTGGGGCAAGAGGCAGGTTCCCGATATCCGAGCGCTTCATGTCCCGCCGCTCTTTACGGCACCGCCGGCATCCCGACTGCCTCGGGTGAGCAGCCCGTTGCGCCTCGGATACCTCGCCGATTTTGCCTGGTGGCCGAATCGTCGGAATTGGTTGTGGCTGATTGAGGAGGTTCTTCCGAAGGTTCAGCGACCGCTCCAGGTCCAGGTCTTTGGGCGGGGGAGCGAGCGGTTGCCTGTCTCTGATCGAGTCGTGCTCCACGGGAGAGTCCCTGATCTCGCAACAGTTTGGAGCCAAGTCGACATCATGGTGTGCCCCACTCGCGTGGGTGCTGGCGTCAATATTAAGGTTGCGGAGAGCCTGCACAATCGAATGCCGGTACTGGCCACGACACAGGCCGTACGCGGTCTTGCCTGTGCAGCTGGACCAGGCTTGGCGGTGAAGGACAATGCGGAGGACTGGGTTGCATTCTTGAGTTCATCCGGAGCGGATCAGCTGGCACGCCAAGTCCCATCAGAGGAGTTGCGCGGACAATTCGCTATTGACCGCCATGCGGAAACGCTCAAGCGCTTCATGCGGGATACCGTTGGCGCTGCCGTCTCTCGCTCTTTGCCCCGTGGATGTCCGCCTCCATCGGAGGCGGTATGGCCGTCCGTGGCGTCAGTTGAAAATCATACGATGCCCGTATCTAAACAGGATGTACAGCCAAAGGCCGGTATTGCAAAGGAGATCATTGCATGGAACGTCACACAAGGGACGCGCCGATGAGCAAGCTTTCTGTCATTGTGGTCTCCGACTACGCGGCTGGCGAGGAGAAGTCGTGGGAGGATCTCCGGCGTGCGCTACGGGCCTGGGCGGAGCAAGATGCGCCGCCTGCCGACGAGTTCATACTCGTCGAGTCATCGCGGTTTAAAGTCCGGGTGCCGGGGGATGTGGCCGCGATGATCCCCAACATGAGGATTTTGTATGTCGACGCCGAATCGTCTTACGAACTGAAGAACCGGGCGGTGGAGGCTGCCACTGGGGACTGGCTGGCCATCGTCGATGCCGACTGCATTCCGAGCCGGTCATGGTTGCGGGTGCTGCGCGCCGCCATTGCCGAACATCCTGGCGCAGCGGCCGTCAGCGCCAGAACGTTGTATCCTGGCCGGTCGCGCATGGAGCGACTCCTCGGTCTGTTGTCGCGGTCGTATCTTGACCCTGGACGACGTGGTCCTACTCGGTTCATCTCCGGCAATGCGGCTGCTTTTAGACGCGACATCTATCAGCGCCATCCACTTCCCGTTGGGATGGGTGCATTTGCATCCCGGATACAGTCGGAGGCGTTTTTGCGAGACGGTGTGGCGCTGTTATTCGACCCTGCTCTGGTGGTGGTGCACGATTTTGAAGGGTGGCCCATGGAGCGGGATATCCGCCGCAATCACGGCTATAGCACTATCATCACGCGGCTGCGCGACGCCCGGCTTCCCTATGCGCGCTTGATCCGCCTTGGCGTGGCGGCCATTCCGTTCATCGTGGCGGGGAAAACGCTGGACAGCATTCGCGATTGTCTTCGGTGCTTCAAACATTACCACGTCAGGGTGTACGAGCTGCCGCTGGCATTGGCGCTGACTGTTGTGACGCATGTCCTCGAAATCCCCGGGATGTGGCAGGCGTTTCGCGGCGAAGCCATCGTGGGAAGCCAGTACCGGTAGGCGTGCGACGCAGAGTGACAGATGAGAGTTGCCTTCGATTTCACCGCGTTCATTCCTCAAATGACGGGGATCGACACGTATCTGAAGCAACTGGTGTGGCACCTTGCGAAGGTCGATCGAACCAGCCAGTACAGGATTTACCATAACCATGAAGATCGGCATCTCTTTACTGAGGGGCTGCCGGAAAATGTTTCTCATGCCTCCCTGAGCGCGCGGCCCAGGCCGATTCGCCTGGCCTCCCAGCAGATACTCTTGCCGGCGGCGGCGACTCTTTGGAGGGCGGATGTGGTGCATTCTCCATCGTTCATCATGCCCTATCTGCGAGGGGCGGCGCGTCATGTGTTGACGGTTCATGACATGACGTCATTTTCGCACCCACAATGCCACATTGCGCTGCGACGAAGCGTTTGGTATCGGCGGATGGTGTTGGCGAGTCTCAGCAGGGCGGATGTGGTGGTGGCGCCTTCGCAAGCGACCAGGCAGGCGATCTTGGAATTTCTCCCGAACCTGGACCCGAAGCGAATTCATGTGACCGTGCCAGGAATCGGGGAAGAGTTCCGGCCTTGCGACCCTGCATCGGTTCGAGATGTCGTGACGCGGCTGGCGCTTCCGGAACCCTACATTCTGTATGTCGGGACTCTTGAACCGAGAAAGAATATTCCGGCATTGGTCGAAGCCTATCGACGGCTCGTCGAGGCCGGCGCTCTCAAAGAGCGGTTGGTGCTTGCCGGCAAATTGGGCTGGGGGTACGAGGCGTTGCTGAAACAGATACAGGCGCCGGCGTTGCGTGGAAGAGTGCATCTCGCCGGCTATGTGGGCCAGCAGGATCTTCCCGCCGTGTATGCGGGCGCGAGACTGTTTGTCTATCCCTCCCTCCATGAAGGATTCGGGTTTCCTCCGCTGGAGGCGATGGCCTGCGGCGTGCCGGTGATCAGCACCAGGTCCTCTTCGCTGGCGGAGAATCTTGAGGCTGCGGCCGAGCTCGTTGCTCCGGACGACGTCGCGGGGCTGGCCGATGCGATACAACGACTGCTGGCCGACGATAGACTTCGGGTTAAACGGCAGGGACAGGGACTGGAGCAGGCCCGCCAGTATCGATGGGATCAGACAGCGAGGGCGACAGTGAAAAGTTATCAAGCGGCGATGGCCATTGCGCGACGATGAGGTGATCGGTGGGTATAGCGACCGCAGAGACGGCAGGAGGGGCTAACGGGGGCTCTATTCTCTTGTCGGTCGTCATTGCGACGACCAAGGCTTGGCCGGAAATCCAGCCCTGCCTCGAGTCGCTTCACGCGCAAGCCGTGGCGATCGGCGCGGAGGTGTTGGTGGGGGATGGGCATGGCCAGGGGTTGCCGGCCGATGTGGCTGAGCGCTATCCGGAAGTGAAGTGGATACCATGGCCAGGCGGGTCGGTGTTTTTCTTGCGCGAGCTTGCAATGACCCAAGCAGCCGGCGACATCGTGGCGGTGACCGAAGACCACTGCACGGTGATGCCCGAGTGGTGTGAACGAATGCTGGCGGCGCACCGACATCATCCTGAAGCCGCTGCGATCGGCGGGGTCGTCGAAAATGGCGCGACCGCCAGACTCATCGACTGGTCTAATTTCCTGATCGTGTTCGGGCCCTTCACCGCGCCGATTGAAACGGGCACACAACGAACCATTTCGTTGCAGGCCAACATCTCGTACAAACGGCGGGTTGTCCCACGGAAGCTCTCTCGACTCGGCATGATGGAGTTTTTATTCAATCGCAGATTATGCGAACAAGGGGAAATTCTTATCGCGGACGATCAGCTCATCGTTTCGCATAATCAGACGTGGGGGTTCTGGGGAACCTTTGCGGCGCATTTTCACAACGGCCGGTCGATCGCAGGGTTTCGTCTCCAGCACGTCTCATGGATCGAGCGGTTGATTCGGCTCGGTGGCTGCACCGTTCTTCCGGCCTACCTATTGTGGGTGACTCAAGGCCCTGTGATACGAAAACGGCGACTGCTGAAGCCCGCCTTGGCAAGTCTGCCGCTCACGGCTTTGATTGTGATCTGTCATGCCGCAGGCGAGTTCGTCGGGTATATCTTCGGCCCGGGTAATAGCCCACGGCACTTGGCGTAGGAGCGGTCCTATGAGCGGAGTTGAAAAGGGCGCCACGAAATGACCGAATCGAAAAAACCTAAGCAAGGGCACGGATTGTGGCACTGGCCGTCGGTCTCTTGGTCGATGGTGTGGTGCAGATGATCGGCTATGCCGTTGGCGTAGGGGAATGCTCTCGAAAAAATTGCACAGTATGAGGCCGATCGGCTTCAGCCTGTGCAACAGCAGGATCGCATCGATATCTTGGGTGTGTAATCAGGAGTGTATTGGATGAAGTCCGACGAAGTGCGGCGTCTTAGGATTGGAATTGTCGGGGCCGGCCGCGTCACCAGAACTCTCCATCTGCCGACAGTACAAGCTGCTTTTGGTGCCCAGGTCGTGGCTCTTGCCGACGCTCGGCGAGCAGCTGTGAATCGAAGCAGCCGGCAGGATTAGCAGTCGATGCGATTTTGCATGGTGACGACATTTTATCCTCCGTATCATTTCGGAGGGGACGCTACGTTTGTGCAGGGATTGTCCCGTGCGCTGGTGGCAAAAGGGCATCATGTCGAGGTGGTGCATTGCGAAGATGCCTACCGCCTGCAAGGCAGAGGGCAGCCGGTTGCGCAAGCCGAGCAGGATGGGGTGGTGGTTCATCGCCTGCGCAGCCCCTTTGGCAAACTGTCTCCGTTGATTACGCAACAAACGGGGCAGCCTGGAGTGAAAACGGCACAATTGCAAGCGGTGCTCGACCGTGGTTTCGACGTCGTCAATTTTCACAACATTTCTTTGATCGGAGGCCCTGGGGCCCTTCGGCTGAGCCGCGCCCCGGTGACGTTGTATACCTTGCACGAGCACTGGTTGCTCTGCCCGACGCATATCTTTTGGAAGGATCGAGCGCAAGCCTGCGATGGCCCGGAGTGCTTCACTTGTTGTCTTCGGTCTGGGGTCCCTCCTCAATTATGGCGGTATACGAATTTGATTCAGCGCAGCATGGCCCATGTCGACGCACTCTTAGCCCCAAGCGAATTCACGGCTCAGCGACACCGAGCTGCGGGGGTGGCTGCGCCGATCGACGTTCTGCCGACGTTCTCCAGTCTTGAGCCGGGCCTCTCGGTCTGGCGTGCTTCTGGAGAGCGTCCGCGCTTTTTATTTGTCGGCAGGGTAACTGCCTCCAAGGGCATCGTCCGTTTGCTTGAAGAATTTGTGCACTTGCCTGAATTCGACCTTGATGTCGTCGGTGAGGGAGACTTGCGGACTGAGTTGGAGGAGCGGTACGGAGACCGTCCGCACATTCGTTTCTTGGGCGCGCGCCCGCAGTCTGAGCTGATTGGGCTGTATCAGCGGGTAACGGCGCTGATTTTACCGTCGTTGGCGCCGGAAGTGTTTCCATTAGCGGTGCTTGAAGCGCTGGCTTGTGGAACGCCGGTCGTGGCCCACGACGCCGGCGGGAGTTGCGAAGCGGTCGAGAAAACCGGTGGCGGATGTGTGTATCGGTCGGGCGAAGAACTTCGGAGGATGCTCTCTGCGCTGGCCCTGGACGGCGATTTACGAGAAACCCTTGCGCAGCGAGCCCGAGTCGGGTACGAAAAGTTCTATTCCCAAGAACGCTATCTGGCTGGCTATCTCCGGATCATCGACGCGATTGAGAAAAAGAAGGGCGCATCGGTCGTGGCCTGCGAAGGATTGTCTGAAAATGAGTAGCGGCAACAAGGCAGAATCGACGGCTCGGGGGCCGGCTGGTTACCCGTTTGTGGGGCATCTCCCGGCATTCTTGTACGACCAGCTTGGCTTTCTCTCGCGTTGCGCTGCCGAGTATGGCGACGTGGTCAAGCTGACTATCGGCGAGCCGACGTATTTGCTCAATAATCCAGAAGACGTCAAGCATGTCTTGGTGGTGAACCCGGACAACTATGGCAAGTCACCTCGCATGACCAGTGTGAGTGGGAAGCGGCTGTCGGGATCTGGCCTTTTAACCAGCGTGGGCGCAGCGCATCTCAAGCAGCGAAGAATGATGCAGCCAGTGTTCTATCGAAAGACCGTGGAGTCTTTTTCGCATACGATCACAACCGGCGTTGCGACCATGTTAGACCGGTGGACGGATGGCATGCAGATCGATCTCGGCCGTGAAATGATGGGTTTGGCCCAAAAAAATATCGTCAAGACGTTGTTGGGATCGGATGCGGACCAGGAAATGC
Source organism: Nitrospira sp. (assembly GCA_020846195.1). Lineage (GTDB taxonomy): Bacteria > Nitrospirota > Nitrospiria > Nitrospirales > Nitrospiraceae > Nitrospira_D. Next base: position 392,382 of record JADLEJ010000004.1, on the reverse strand, counting down.
CGTCGTTGCTAGAGGCCATTACGGTCAGGCGCCGCTACATGGAGCACGTGTTTTTTTCGCCGTTTCCTCAATGGATGCCGAGTCGAATCGGCATGGCCTACCGCAAGGCCATGCGCCGGATCGACGGTATTGTCTACCGGGCGATTCAATCGCGTCGCGCGCGTTCCGCAGATGGCGAGGACTTGCTTTCACGGCTTCTTCGCGCACGGTACGATGATGGGACTGGAATGACGGATCAGCAGGTTCGCGATGAGGCGGTGACACTGTTTATAACCGGCTATGAGACAATTGCAGAGGCGTTGACGTGGACCTCCTACCTGTTGTCTCAACATCCTGAGATTGAAGCCGCCTTCTTATCTGAAGTGGACGAAGTGCTTGGGCGTCGGCTTCCGTCAGTCGAAGACCTTCCGCGGCTTACCTATGCGGGGATGGTGCTTGCTGAATCTATTCGCCTCTATCCGCCCACCTGGATCTTTATTCGGGTGGCGCTGGAGGGCGACAAGCTGCCGAGCGGCGCCATCATTCCTGCGGGGGCGAAAATCTATTTGAGCCCGTATGTCATGCATCGCACCCCGCGATATTTCCCTGACCCTGAGCGGTTCAATCCAGAACGGTTCACCGAAACGGCTAAGAAAGAGCGGGCGCAGTTTGCGTATTTCCCGTTCGGCGGCGGGGCCCGGGTCTGTATCGGAGAGCATTTTGCCAAGATGGAAGCGATCTTGACGCTCACCGCTATCGCCCAGCGGTTCCGAGTGTCCCTAGTGCCGGGACAGGCGATCGTGCCGGATCCAAAAATGACGTTGCGCCCCAAAAATGGAATCAAGGTGCAGGTACACCGGCGGAATTAGAGTAAAGGGTTTCGTCTGATGAGCGAGAATCCACTGGCGTCAGTTGTGATCCCAACGATCAACCGGCCGCAATTAGTCGTGCGAGCCGTTCGAAGCGCGCTCGCGCAAACGCTGCAATCGATTGAAGTGATCGCGGTTATCGATGGGCCTGATGAGGAAACGAAGGAGGCGCTCGCAGCGTTGAATGAGTCCAGGCTTCTTGTGAAGCCGTTGTTTCAATCTCACGGGGCAGCCCAGGCGCGTAACACAGGGGTCGAATCCGCTTGCAGTCGATGGATTGCTTTTCTCGACGATGACGACGAATGGCTTCCAGCCAAGCTCGATATCCAGCTGCGCGCCGCGCAGCAATCCAGATTCAAAGATTCCATCGTTGCATGCCGGTTTATTAAGCGGAGCGATACGGATGATGTTCTGCTGCCCCGGAGATTGCCGCTGCCAGGCGAGCCCATGAGCGAATACTTGTTTCGTTGTACGCGCTTGTGTGGAGGAGAAGGGCTTGTCCAAACCTCTACGATCTTTACCGCCAAGAACGTGCTGCAGGAAGTTCCATTTCAAGCAGAGGCGGGAAGGCATGACGATCTCGACTGGCTTCTCCGTGCCACTGTGCGTGAGAAGAGGGCCGTTGAGTTTGTGCCGTCCCTTGAGCCGCTCGCAATTTGGCACCGGCCGGGGCATCTGGAGACAATGAGCAGTCGTAAGGATTGGCGGTTTTCGCTTTCTTGGGTACAACAGAATCGCCATTTGATGGCCCTGCGAGCCTACGCCTCGTTCCTGTTAACCTGGCTCAGCGCCAATGCGGTGAAGCAAGGAGACCGATCGGCGTTCTGGCCGCTGTTGAGGGAATCTTTTCGCCACAGTGTTCCTAGTGTGCTCGATCTATGTGTGTTTGCGGGAATCGGGCTTCTCCCCCAAGGATTGCGGCAATGGGTTGCCAGCAGCGCGGCAACAGCGAGTGTGTAAAGACCCCATGATCGAAGAATATGATTGAGAGCAAGCTGTGACGTTTGGCCAACGCCTGAAATCCACTGCGGTCGATGAGTCTCGGATTGGAGTCCTTTTCGAGATGGGTATTCGCGCCCTGTTCTACATGATTTGTGCCAACGTGTTTATCCTGTTCTTTGTCCAAGGCGGGTACGACATTGAGCTTGGACCGCTCCATATTCATGCGTATTCGCTGAGGAACTGGTTGCTGGTCTGCTTGGCATTCGCGCTCGCCTCGACGTGGCTGGAAGGGCGGAGGGCTGGAGTCTCAGCTTTCGAGTGGGTGCAATCTCCTCTTCTGTTGTTCATCGGCGCGATGAGTCTGTATTACCTCAACGGGCATACCTTTGAGACAGCGGATACGCTGCCGGCCCGTTTGCTTCCGGCGAGTCTTCTCGTGACCCATGATTTTTATCTGGATGAGTACGCCTCGACGATCGACGTCTATAAGGATCAGTACTTTGTTCGGTCTTTCAACGGTCATCTGGTGCCAACCTATCCTCCCTGGGGAGCCGTTCTTGCCGTGCCGGTGTATCTGATCCCTGTTCTCAAAAATGCGACTCGCATTTCTCATGCGGCGCTGTTCGACTTGGAAAAGCGGGCAGCGGTACTGATCACCGCGCTCGCGGTTCTCATGGTCCTGCTCACGCTGCGGCGCATGGCGAGACCGGCGATCGCCTGGTTCATCGCGGTGGTGTATGCCTTCGGTACGAGTTGTCTGAGTATTAGCAGTCAAGCCCTGTGGCAGCATGGGCCGAGCCAGCTCTTTTTTTCTCTCACGCTCTACTGTGTGGTGCGGGGGCGGGAGTCTCCTTCGTGGATCGCCTGGGCCGGGCTTCCTCTGGGCTATGCGGTTATCTGCCGTCCACTGAATGTGGTGATGGCGCTGCCGATCGCATTGTACGTGCTCCACAAGCACCGGGCGCAGTTTTTCGGTTTCATCGCAGCCGGCGTTCCGTCGCTCTTGCTCTTCATGTCGTATAACGCAGCCTATTTCGGCTCTCCCCTTCGGACCGGGTTCGGTGCAACCGTCGTGACGCCCGCCTCTCTTGTTGGGCAGCATCTATCATGGCTTAATACGCCGGTGCTCGAAGGGGTTGCGGGAGTCTTGTTTAGCCCATCGCGCGGATTGTTTGTGTACTCTCCGATTCTTCTCTGCTCCATTGCCGGCATGGTGCTGGTCTGGAAGAAGCCGGGGCAGGTGCTGTTACGGTATCTGAGCTTGAGCCCTATTCTCTTGCTCATTCCGGTATCGACGCTGGGGCATTGGTGGGGAGGACATGGCTATGGCCCGCGGCTTCTTGCCGATAGTGTCCCGATTCTCTGTCTTCTTTTATATCCGGTCGTCGAGCGGATTCAGCAGAGTGCGCCATTGAAGCGCTTGCTTATTGGATTGGCAGCGTTTTCAATCGGCATGCATGGCATAGGATTCGCGACAGATTTCAGCGGGGACAGAGAACTGATCGATTTCGATGCATATCCTGAACGTGTCTGGTCGTGGCGGGAGAGCCCTCCGGTGTTATTCGGCGCACAACTCTGTGCCCAGATGGGGCAGGCGCTGTCTTCATTGATATGGAGCGGGAACTGACGGCAGGAAAGTTGCTAGCCCCTCGCCCGTTCCTGCTTCATCGTCTGAAGCCGTTCGAGCATCCGGTCCCATACGAATCCGTGCAGGCGAAGATTGGCCGCACGCTCCACTTTTCTGAACTGGACTCCAATTCGCCGGTCGTCCATCCAGCGCACTTCGGCTTCGTCGATGGGCAGCGATTCCTGCCGGTCGGGCAAAATCACTCGCAGCAATAAGTTCGTCGCATAGGGCGGCAGCGCGGCGCATTCAATCGTACAGCCGAGCACGGAGAGGTTTGTGATCGTGCCTTCTCCGATCGCTGTGGCGCCTGCAAACATGACGGGATAGGCGGTGGGCAACGGCAGCCGGTAATGCTCGCGTTTGTAGGGTTTTGTCTGCTCCATAATAGATCGCAGTGTAACGTGGCGCGGGTTGGCAAACGTATCCCTCCTTGGGAGGGGGCGTAGGCGCCGGTGAGCGGAAATCCGAGCGGTGAGTGGCTGTTGTGGACCGTTGCGATTTGCCAGTCTAAATAGCAGTGTCAGCTACGGGTGCGGCCTGGGCAAGATATCGGTGATGTGGCCGTCGACAGGATGGCTAGTTGCCGGATCAGTGGGAGTCTATGGCGGTAGCGGTTATGCGGTTAGACCGTATCCCCGGTCTTGAGCGAACGGCGTTCCTCTGTGACCTCAAGGAGTTGCTGCCGTTGCCGTTGTGCTTTGATGCGGTATCGCATGGACTCTTTATGGTTGCCCCGTCGCTCAAGAAAGCTACAGGCCAGCTTGCAGGCAGGAATCACGGTTTCGTGGTTCTGGGCGATGGCGCGTTCTAGATATTGCAAGCCGGATTGATCGTCCTGCGCCAGTAAGAGGCGTCCTATCGCCAGATTCGCCGCGGCGTGGTTCGGATCCTTCGCGAGTAATTGCTGGAGCAGGGGAAGGGCGGCCACGGCGCTTTCGAGGGCTTCCATCTGACAGGCATATTCCCAGAGTTCGTCGGTCGAAAGCCCCACGATGGCGGACTTGTCGCTTAAGGCCTGGCAGCGGGCCCGCACGATGGCCATTTCCTGATGTTTCTGCTTCCACTCGTCCGCAACGGAGTCCGCCCAGAGGCGGTCGAGCCCTGCGCGTGTGGCGGTGGCATGCGTCCCTAGATAAAAGGTGGCTGCGGTCTCCTCATGAGGATCGCGCAGGTTTGGGAAGGCGGGAGGCAGGGCCGAGGTCTCCTGTTTCTCCGAAAGCGCATCTAGCGCCGCAAGCCGGTCAACGAGCGCCGGATGGGTGTCGGCATAGCCGGTGGGTTGTTGCAACGCAGCCGTCATCCATTCCTGTAGTGTGCCGGGCTCCGGCACTCGCTGCAACAGGGCGATCAATTCATCGAGATGCGACGCGGGCGGTGTGGGATTGGTAATAGTCCGGCGGTTCAGCGCAGGCCAATAGAGATCGTTCATCATGCGCTCGACGATGTACCGCACGGCCAGCGCGTCTTTCATGCATATGGATCCGACCAGCCGGGCGGCCTGCCGATCGGCTTCGTATTCTTGGCCGCGCGCCAGGACAAAGGTGTAGGCGTTGAAAAATGGCGCATACCAGCCCAGGAACTTTGTGACAAGGAATGAGCCCCAACGGGGGCGCGCGGTCAGCTCGCTTCGCAGGCGAAACCAGACCATGCGGGTGCGAGAGATCCATGAGTCAAAGCGGCTCTGGCGGCGGCCGAGGTGTCCGAACTCGTGCGCGAGCACGGCGCGGAACTGGACCGGCGTCATCGCCAGCATCAGCGGCAGGCCGATCAGCAGAGAGTTCCGATACCAGCCGAAGATGCCAAGACGCGGGGTCTGCGCGATGGCGGCAGTGAGCTCATTCACGATGAGCACTTGGTGGACGGGCCGCGTGCCCAACGCATTCGTCAGTTTGTCGATCAGGAGAAACAGGCGCGGGGCCTCGTCGCGATGGACCTCGAATCCGGCCGGGAGGGAAAGGCGCAGTCGGAACGCATACGCGGCCATGATGGCCGCGAGCAGGCCAAGCCCGAGCCTCAGTGCAATCGAGCTGAGACCGTCGGCGCTTCCGTCATTGAGCGCGGAGAGCAACCAGGCGCTGCCGACTAGGGCCACGCCCAGGATAGCCAGCAGATAAGCGTAGCCCAGTGCGGCGGCCAGCGCGACATTCAGCTTGTACCGGGTTGGATGTTGCCGGGCGTAGGATTCGAGGCGGCGCACCAATTGTTCAAATTGCGTATCGGACATTGAGTTAGAATTTCCTCCTAAGGTCGAACACAGTCTATGAGATGGTCGCGCAATCGCCAAGGAGATTGTCATTTAGTGATGGCGGCAAGGTGCTGGGCGTGTGTGTGGAAGGCGATGTAATGCGGAGGGCGGTCAGGCGGAATAGTGTGTATGCAGGTGGTCTCGCTGAAATTGCAAGATGTGTTTAATCAATACTTCCCGGTCTTGCGAGGGCATCCGGACGAAGCGCGCGTGGAGGCGATAGGTTCCTTCGTGGTAGGGGACAGGGTCGAGCCGTAACACTTCGGCAAAGGATGTAAACAAGCCATGGTCGGGCAGAAGGAATGTGATGGCGAGAAGATCGGCGGGTCGATAGAGGACGGAGATGGTCACGCCGAAGCCGCCTCCGCTGAGGTTGACGGATTGTTCGACAAGCGCACGTTCTGCCGTGTCCGTTTCGAGCTGAATACGGATGGGCAGCGTGACGGTAATCCGATAGTATTCTCGGCGATCTCTTCCGGAGGGCTGCGAAGCCGGCGCGTCTGATGACATGATGCGCCGGAGTATAGCAAAGTCGGCAGATGCGAGGGGGAGTCAAATGCAGGCTGCCGGCTGAAAAGAAGGATGAGAAGCCCTGAAGGAGTATTGATGGGGTGGCGCTCGCTCAATCAATGTGAACTAGGTACAACGACCGGCGATCCGAATCAGTTGCTGCAAAGAGCGAAGCGTCATTCGTAATCGTTCAGGCTGACAGGCCTATACAAGGGGTGTCCCAACTTCTTTTCCATGAACCCTTTTGCTAGCCCCATGTCGGCGTACGCTCTATCTTCTGGGCGTAGAAGTTCATCGATCCAGCTGGGTTTATGAAATGAAGGTTGATGCTGGGCAATGTCTGCCGCAAGGGTTATCGATACGAGATGCGTAAATCCACGCCTCTGTTTGACCGAAGGGATGTGTTCTAGTGTAGCAAGAGCATCTGAGATAGGAGCGTGCTTGCCTTGCTCGATTGCAATTTGTGCGAGTAGACGGGCGCGCTCCCATGAGTCTGTAAGATTTGTCGCGAACGAGATCGCTCGGCGAGCATCTCCTCTAGATGTCTCTACGATAACGATCTTGTTCCTCGTGAGCTGGCGTTGATGCATATTGCTAATCCGCCCGGCTGTGCTAATGGCGCGCTCGAATTGCAGCCGTCTGGCTAGGCATATGGCGATAGCGGCGAGGGCGTGATCTGCATGTTCCTCAGGAATTCCTGAAAGAATGTGTTCTGCTCCTGCCAGATTATCAGACTCTGCTTGGATAGCCGCTAGTTTGGCCATGGTTGTGCCGAGGATAGTTTTATCTTGAACAGTGTTAAGTAATTGCTGTGCGCCGAGACCATCGCCTTCGACGGCTTGTATGTAAGCTATTTGAGCCACAACTGAGTCGGCCGATACCGTGCTGACCACATCATCGGTGACGCATTTCCCGTCCGCAGCGATGAGTTGCGCAGTTTTCAATGCAGAGGACCACTTTCCAGTTCTAGCTTCAATCAAAGCAAGTTCCTGCAACACGCAGGCTCTCTGATTGAGGGTGGGAAGAGCCGTGGCAATGTCTTTTGCGGTTTGCAGATCGCCCTGCTCTCCTAATATTTGGCCAATCTTTCCGAGAGCAAGACTTTGATGGAAAACATCCCGAATGCGGCTTGCTATGAGGAGGCCTGCTACCCAGTGGCCCTGTTTTGCTTGGATTGAGGCAATGCGCGATAAGGCTTCAGCCTCATTGTCCAGGAATCCCATCCCTGTGCGGTACCGGCTGTTGTCAGGAATGGCTTGTGATGTCAGCAGCGCATCGGCTATTTGGCTGCCTATGGCCTGCTGTTCCGCAATAATTGCCAGGGTAAATCCGCGAATGCCTGCGTCTTCGATGGTGGCAGTGATTCCCAACGCATCGCGGAAGTTTCCGTTTGATGCAAGTCCGCTTGCCAGGCCTTTTCGGCATCGGTCTAGGAATTGCTTTTCGCACGAGGCGAGAGCTTGTCTCGCACGTTCCCCATAACCAGCGCGCGCTTGAGCCTCCACTAAGGGAGGCAGAAGATCTTGCGTTGTCGCGGGAGATGCTGATGTGGCTGTGGCGAATGCCCCAGGAAAATCACCTGAAATCGTTTGAAGTTCAGCGATGTCATATAAGGCAGTATCTCTATCATGTGAGTGAGAGGCGTCTCGGTCTTCTGAAATTATTGTGTGAGCGGTCCGCAATATCTGATGCATTTCATGAAAGCTTGGATCAGTCGCATAGGAGGGAATGGGATGTAGATCAAAAAATGCGATCGCAAAGAAAGCGGCAAAATAGACGAGCGCCGTGCGAAAGCTTTCCCTCAGTGTACGCTCCGATTGAATTAGCACCGTATTCTTCCGGCGGTAAAGAGATGGCTAGCATTGCAATGCGATGATTCAGGATATCTGTTAACGCTTGTTTGTCGCAAGGACTGTGTGCGCCGCGGTGTTCTGATGAACGTTGCATGTGGCGAGTCGGCGTATTTAGGCGTGCAAGTGTGATCCGTCGAGCCTGGTAGGTGGGGTAATTGTGAATCTAAGGCGATTGAAAGCTCGGACTCTACAGTGAGAAGCCGCGCATGAAAGTGCGCTGTTACTCTGCTTCTGGCGCTGCTCTCTGTCCTTCGTGCTGTGGCGTTCCCATGTCGATAGTGTCATCAATCTCCATGAAGAAGATGAATGGCTTGGGGCTGGTTGTCGCGGGATCGGTGCGATTGCGTGCAAGAACGGACGTTGTTAGAGGTTATAGCATGTAGCGGTCGATGCGCAGTGCGCCGTGAAAGACGCCGAGGATGTCGATCTCTCCGTTAGGCTTGAGCGCGTAGGCAATGCGGTAGTGCCCATGAAGAAGAATGCGGATGTGGCGGTCTGGCCGTTGCCAGTATCGGTAGCCTGACTCGGGGAATTCCCGGAGGATCTCGACTTTCTGGTAGAGGGTGGCAACGGTGCGGATTGCAGCGCGGGGTTATCTTGCGCGATAAAATCGTGGATGTCGCGTAGCCATCGTTGGGCTTCTGCTGTCCAGGTCAGCTCTGCCATGTTTTGATGCGGCGGCCCATCTCTTCATGGCTGAGGGTTCTCCCTGCATCCGAATCAGTCAAACCTCTTTCGACCATTCGCGCAAACGCCAACTCCCGCAGGATTTCGTCGTACGAACTGTCGTCGGGCTGATCCTGAAGAATCTTTGCGATTTGTTCTTTGGCCGAAGGCATAGACACCTCGTCCTGCTTGAAGCTCAGGATCCAAATCCTGCTAAACGTTGTTTCTAATTCAGCGAGCTTCACTAGATTAGCGGCAAGGCTCTTGATTTACAAGCGTCTGGCGGGTTGTTAGGATGCGCCGCGTGCGACACTTCCTCCACCTCATATGGGCGCTGTTCTCCGTTCTTGGCGCTGTGGCGCTGGCCCATGTGGTCGGGGTCGTCAATCCCCACGAAAAAGTGAATGGGCTGTGGTTGGTCGTTGCGGCGGCCTGTATTTATGTATTGGCCTATCGTTTCTATGGCCGCTGGCTCGCCCGGCAAGTCGTTGAGCTGAATAATCAGCGCGTGACGCCTGCCGTGCGGATGAACGACGGGGTGAATTTTCACCCCACGAATAAAGTAGTGCTCTTCGGTCATCACTTCGCGGCGATTGCCGGGGCGGGGCCGTTGCTCGGGCCGGTGCTCGCGGCGCAGTTCGGTTTTCTTCCCGGTTTTCTCTGGCTGGTGATCGGCGCGGTACTGGCGGGGGCGGTGCAGGATTTCATCATCCTCGTGGCTTCGATGCGGCGGAACGGGCGCTCGCTTCCGGAGATCGCGCATGATGAGCTCGGGTCTGTGACCGGGACGGCGACGGCGGTGGCAGTGCTCTTTATCGTAGTGGTGGCGCTGGCAGGGTTGGGTTTTGCGGTGGTGAATGCGCTGTATCACAATGCCTGGGGGACGTTCACGATTGCGATGACGATTCCCATCGGTTTCATCATGGGATTCTATCTCCAGAAATTTCGCCCCGGCGCGGTGGCCGAAGTATCGGTGATCGGCGTGGTGCTGCTGATCGCGGCGGTGCTGTTCGGGCGTGTGGTCGGTCAGTCGTCGTTTGCCCCGTGGTTTGAGTTTGAACGGCCGACGCTGGTTTGGCTCTTGGGCGGTTACGGGTTTCTCGCTTCGGTGTTGCCCGGCTGGATGTTGCTGGTGCCGCGCGGGTATCTCAGCACTTTTATGAAGTTGGGCGTGGTGTTTCTGCTCGGCTTTGGTGTGGTGCTTATGGCGCCGACGATTGAGATGCCGCGCGTGACGGCGTTTGCCGCCGGTGGTGGGCCGATTATCCCCGGCACGCTCTTTCCTTTTCTCTTCATTACGATTGCCTGCGGGGCGGTGTCGGGCTTTCACTCGCTGGTGTCGTCCGGTACGACGCCGAAGATGATCGAGCAGGAGTCGCAGGCGGTGATTGGCTATGCGGCGATGTTGCTGGAAAGTTTCGTCGGGGTGATGGCGCTGATCGCGGCGTCGGTATTGATCCCTGGCGATTACCTGGCGATCAATACGGCGTTGAGCGCCGATACGTTGGCGGCGATGGGCTTTGCGCCTTCGCGTATTGCGGAGCTGTCGCAATTGGTCGAGGTGGATGTGGCTGGCCGGCCCGGCGGAGCGGTGTCGCTTGCGGTGGGCATGGCCTCGATCTTCGCGGCGCTACCCGGCATGTCGGGATTAATGGCCTACTGGTATCAGTTCGCGCTGGTGTTTGAGGCGCTGTTTATTCTGACGACGATCGATACGGGGACGCGCGTGGCGCGCTATCTCATTCAGGAGATGGCGGGGCGAGTCTATGCGCCGTTTCGGCGGATGAACTGGTGGCCTGGAGTGCTGCTGAGCAGCGCGTTCGTGGTCGGCTCCTGGTCGTACCTGATCGGGACGGGAAGTATCTCGACGATCTGGCCGATGTTCGGCGCGGCGAATCAATTGCTGGGGACGCTGGCCCTCTGTATCGGGACGACGGTGCTGATTAAGATGTGGAAATCGCCGTATCTCTGGGTGACGGCCGTGCCGATGGTGTTTGTCGGTATCGTGACGCTGGCCGGGTCCTATGAGATGTTTTGGATGTTCCTGACGAAGGCGGCGCCGCTGGCGGCGGGACCGGCCTTTGCACTGTACCTGGACGCGGTGCTCGTGGCGGTGGTGGCGATTCTCGGATTGATCGTCTTGAGCGATAGTATGAAGCAGTGGTATGGCTATGTGATCTTGAAGAAGCCGTTTACGAGCAGTGAAGTGGTGGTGATGGCAGGCGGAGGTTCGGCGGGGCGGATGCAGACGACGATTACAGTGGATGAGTCTTGCAAGAGATTTAAGTTGCCGGACGGAACCGGTTGTTGCTAGCGAGGAGGGTGCGATGGCGGATCAATTTTCATTTGATGTGGTGTCGGAAGTGAATATGCAGGAGTTGCGGAACGTGGTCGATCAAGCGACGAAGGAAGTGAAGCAGCGGTTCGATTTCAAGGATTCAAAAACTGAGATCACGCTGAAGGAGAAAGAGAAGGAGCTCGTTATTCTGTCGGATGACGAGTACAAGCTCAACGCGGTGATCGACATCATTAAAACGAAATGTACAAAGCGCGGGGTGTCCCTGAAAGCGTTTGAGTATGGCGCTATCGAGCCGGCGCTCAGCGGGACAGTGCGGCAGACGGCGAAGATTCAGAGCGGGATCGCTACGGAGAAAGCCAAAGAAATCACCAAGGCGGTCAAGGAGTCGAAGCTAAAAGTGCAGGCGCAGATTCAAGGCGAGCAAGTGCGGGTGCTCAGCAAGAGTAAAGACGATTTGCAGGCTACGATGACGTTCCTCAAGGGGAAAGATTTCGGCATCGATCTGCAATTTACTAATTATCGATAAGGCTGGGGTGTGCGTCTCTGTCTCATGACACGCGGTCTCTCCGTACTGCTGTTCCTGGCCGCGCTCATCGGCTGCAACCGCAGCGACCCCATTGTCGTGCTGCAGCTCCATCCTAAGAATCCCGACATCATCTACGTGGCGACGAACGACTACATCTATAAGACGCGTGACGCCGGACAGACCTGGACGAACCTGTCGAAGGGGATGAGCCACTCGCGGGTGATTTCGATGGCGATCGACCCGGCCTATCCCGCAACGGTGTATGCGGGGACGAAGGGCGACGCGGTCTTCAAAAGCCACGACGGCGGCCAGCGATGGGCCTCGATGCGCTCAGGGCTGGATGACGCCACGATTACGTCGGTGGTGAATCAATTCGTGTTCGATCCGGCCGACAGCCAGCACCTTCTCATTGCGACTACGATGGGGGTGTTTGAAACCAAGAACGGCGGCGAGGGCTGGACGAAGCGGATGGAGGGGATGAAAGAAGTGCTGATGGTGGTGACGTTGGGCATGGATCCGACGCGTCCAGCCATTCTCTATGCGGGAACGAGCGGGGGCGTGTATAAATCGATCGATCAGGCGGGGCATTGGGAAAAAGCGAATAACGGGTTGGTGCCGGCGGATATGGTGAAGACGTCGCGCGCATTGAATGTCACGTCGATCCTAGTCGATCCCTACGAGCCCGATACCGTCTATGCGGCGACGCTCGCGGGCCTCTACAAAACAACGGACGGAGCGGCCTCATGGACGCGCATGGGAGAGTCGCTTGCGGATCAGATGATCATTGCGATGGCGCTCGACCGGACCCGCAAGGGCGTGATCTATATTGCGGGGCGCGATGGTGTGCATCGGAGTGAAGACGGTGGCGCGACGTGGACGGCGATCAACAACGGATTTGCCACGACCAATATCAGGACAGTCGCGCAGAGCCCGTCAGATCCGAAATTGTTTTATGCGGGGACGAACGGGAGCGGCTTGTATCGGAGTAAGGATGCGGGCGAGACGTGGGAATCGATGCCGCCGCTCTATGCCGGAAATGAGAGGCGTCCTTGAATCGATAGGCAGAGAGAGATTGTCAGCGATTGGTGCTGCGATTTTGCAGGCTCGATCCGACCGATGATCCACCGAACGATGACCCGATTGAGGTGTCGCTCAAGCTGGAGCCAATTGTAGATTGGCCCATGCTCGATCCGACCGTTGTGTCGCTGATACTTGACCCGATCGTAGACTGCTGCAAGCTTGATCCCACTGCGGATTGATCTGAATTCAACCGAGACTCACCGATATCTGCTCCTGCGCGGCCGGTCGCACCTATGTCAAAGCCGGTTGGCCCACTGGCGCCGATAGATGCGCCGCTTCGAGGCGTCGCGCCGACGTCGCTTGCCTGCGAGCCTCCGGCTCCGATGTCCGCGCCGGCTCGCGGTGTTTTCCCGATGTTGGGCCCCACGGTTGAGCTAGCGCCAATGCCCGTTCCGGTTTTTGGGCCTCCCGGAAGGGAGCGAGTCTGAAAATCTTTCTGGATCGAATCTTCCAGTTCTTGAACCCGGCGCGATTCTTTTGCGGCGGACTCGTAGTCAAGCTGGTCGAGCTGATTTCGTGCGTTGCCGATGGCCTCCAGCCTGGCGTGCAATCGCTTTAGATCCGCGCGAGCCTTGGCGACCGGCGGCAAGAGCTCCGCAATGGTCCATCCCCTGAGTTTCATATGTTCACTGAAGAGCCCCGTTTGGGCCATGGTCAGCAATTCATTAACCTCGTTGCCGAGCTCTTCCACCGATTGGAGTTCGGCCAAATCGGTCCGGCAGCACTCAAGAAACTGATTGTATCTTTGAAGAAACGTCACGGCTTCGTTTTGTAAGTTATCGATTTTCATTTGGCGAGCGGATTCTTGGCTCACGTGCCCGTCGAGCGTGGCGGGTTCTTTCTTTTCTATCAGGGGCACGCAGCCGGTACTGCCGGATGGGGATGTATTCTTGGAAGCTCGCAGTTGTTGATCGGGAGAACTATGTTCGCAAAATTCGAGTTGAGGGGCTGCCTTTGTGTGCGTGGCGCCTCCAAGAGAAATGGCGATGCCCATTGAAAGGAAGGCGGTCGTTAGCAGGCATTTTTGTTTTACGGAAATCATAAAAATATTTTCCCCTCCTAGTTCATCAAAGTCAACGAATCTACTCCATCGGGACAGTGTCGGCTTGATCTTGGATCAATGGAGTTGACTGATGATTTCTCGACAGATGCGAGATGTCCGACGGGCCATACTCTTGGTGGCAGGTCGTGTGCCTCGCAATCGATCAGGTCTCTAAAATTAAATGAGGCGGATAGGTCGAAAATCAAGAAAATTGATTCACTCGATTCGATCAAATTCGAGCATCCTCTCTGAAATTTCAGGCGAATTCTCTCACGACCTTAAAGTCATCTAAGTCCATGAATTTGCTATTGACAAGGAGTCCAGCGGGAGTATACTCGGCCTTCAAGTGGGTGAAAGTGGATATAAGTGGTGAGAAAAATGCTTCAGGCGATGCCAGGCATAATCCTGTTTTTCTTGATGAAGTAACGGCGTGGCTTGTTACAGATCGAGCAGAGATATTTGTCGATGGTACGGTGGGGTATGGTGGGCATAGTAATAAGTTTCTTGAAATGGCTGAAAATAAAGCCATTCTTGTCGGAATTGATCGGGATGAGGAAGCTCTTGCCTATTCAAAAGTACGTCTTTCAGGGTTTGGCGTGCGTGCAATTCTGGTCAAGGGAGACTTCGCTGACGTGAAGCAGCTCTTGCGAAAAGTTGGCGTTTCCACAATTGACGGCGCGCTGTTTGATCTTGGGGTGTCTTCGCCTCAGTTGGACGATCCGAGCCGAGGGTTCAGTTTTCAGGAAGATGGCCCTCTCGATATGCGCATGGATCAATCGACGGGGACAACCGCGGGCCAGTTGGTGAATGCATTGCCGGAGTCGGAATTGGCGGATCTCATTTTTCTGTACGGCGAAGAGCGATTCTCCCGCCGTATTGCGCGTGCGATTGTTCGTGCCCGCGAACGGCAGGCGCTGGCTTCGACGCAGGATTTGACTGCGGTGATCAAGGATTCCGTGCCTGTTGCGTATCGGCGTGGGCGCATCCATTGCGCGACAAGGACATTTCAGGCGCTGCGCATTGCTGTTAACCGCGAGCTGGATGTGATTGAGCCGGCGATCCGTGACGTGGTCGACATGTTGCGGCCAGGCGGCCGTCTCGCAGTCATTTCGTTTCATTCGCTCGAAGATCGAATCGTAAAGCATACGTTTCGTGCTTTAGCGGAGCGGCCGCATCCTCAGGTGGCAGTGCTGACCAAGAGGCCTCAAGTCCCTTCCGAAGCAGAGTGTCAGAAGAACCCTCGCGCGCGCAGCGCCAAGCTGCGGGTCGTTGAGCGTCTGCCAAAGGAGTCTATTCAATGAAAATGCTCGCCGTGACAGCGGGGCTTTGTCTGGTGTTCGTGTTTGTGTGGGAGCGGGTGGATACCGTGCGCCTGGGATACCAGGTTGAGCGGTTGAAGCATGAAAAGGTGGTGCTTGAGCGGGAGCGCGATGAACTGAAGGTTAAGTTCTCAGCGCTGAGCTCGCCCGATCGGATTGCGAAAGTTGCGACCGAAAAGTTTGGGATGAGTTTGCCGCAGCCCGGCCAGGTTGTGATGGTGCAGTCGAAGTCGAAGGATTCGCCTGCCTCGGCAGCGGAACTGCGGATTGCCAGGAACGATGTGTTGGACGGGAGGCGATAGTGACTGGTTCGCCGTCACGGGGCCGGCGGTATGCGTTGCTGTTGGTGATGCTCTGCGGGTTTGCGGTGGTGCTGTTCCGATTGGTGAGTCTGCAAGTCTTGCAGGCGGCGGAGCTTGCGGCCAAGGCGGACCGTCAGCATCAGAAGACGGTGTCCTTGGAGGGGGCTCGGGGGACGGTGGTGGATCGTCACGGTAAAGTGCTCGCTATGAATATGGAAGTGCCTTCCGTGTTCGGCATTCCGACCGCTCTTGAAAGTCCTGCTAAAACGGCTCGTTCTCTCTCCCCTGTGCTACAGGTTCGGACCGACGAATTGGAAAAGAAGCTGCGGCAGGATCGCAGTTTTGTGTGGCTGGCGAGAAAGCTGGATCCTGAGCAGGGGCATCGCCTTGAGCGTATGCCGATGGAGGGGATCGGGTTAGTGATGGAGGGGCGACGATTTTACCCCAAGGGCCCGCTTCTGGCGCATGTGCTGGGATTTGCCGGGATGGATGGAGAAGGGCTTGAGGGGCTTGAGCGGCGGTATGAGTCGCAGCTTCATGGCGAAAAGCGAGTTGTGATTCTGCAGCGCGATGCCATGGGCCGGACGGTATTCCCGAAAGGGCAGGCGGAGCAAGTTCCCGCCGCCGGTCATAGTCTGGTCATTACGATCGACGAAGTCATTCAGTACATCGCTGAAAAAGAATTGGAAGAAGCCGTCGCCAAGGCGCATGCGAAATCGGGCACCGTCATTGTGCTCGATCCTCAGACCGGGGCAGTTCTTGCGCTGGCGATCAGTCCTCGTTTCGATCCAAATGCGGTGTCGTCTTTGACGGCGGATCGCTGGCGAAATCGGGCGTTGACGGATGCCTACGAGCCTGGGTCGACGATGAAAGCGCTTGTGGCGGCTGCGGCGTTGGAAGAGAAAGTCATGAAGCCGGGCACCATGGTGCATGGCGAAAATGGACGAATGACCATTGCGAATACCGTCATCCATGACCACGAAAAGCTTGGATGGATGACGTTTGCACAAGTGATTCAGAAGTCGAGCAACGTCGGTGCAGCTAAAACCGGGATGGCTCTGGGCGATCAACGGTTGTATCGCTATCTGCAGGCCTTTGGGTTTGGGCAGAAGACGGAGATCGATCTCCCTGGGGAGGCCGGCGGTCTGGTCAAGCATCCCAAGGAATGGGGGCGCCGGTCGTTGGCCTCGATTTCAATGGGCCAAGAAATCGGTGTCACGCCGATTCAGATGGTGTCTGCCGTGGCGGCTTTGGCGAACGGCGGGGTGCTGATGAAGCCCTATGTGGTGTCCGAGGTGCGCGACGCGCAGGGGAAAACGCTTCGGCAGATGTTGCCGCAAGTCAAGCGCCGGGTAGTGTCGCCGGAGACCGCGCGGGCCGTGACGTCGATTCTTGAAGGTGTGGTGACGGACGGGACTGGGGTGAAGGCGGCAATCCCTGGGTTCAGAGTGGCAGGAAAGACGGGCACGGCGCAGAAGATCGACCCGCGCACTGGCGCCTATTCGTCGACGTTGTTCGTCGGGTCTTTCGTCGGGTTTGTTCCTGCCGACAATCCCCGTCTGGCGATGATCGTGGTGATCGATGAGCCGCAAGGCGAATCCTGGGGTGGAACGATTGCCGCCCCTGTTTTTCGCCGCGTCGGCGAGCAGGTGCTGAATTATCTCGGTGTTTCCTCGAACGAGCCGGTAAAGCTGGCCATGACGTCTAACCGCCGGTAGCGCGAGTATTCGATGATGACCTTGGGGCAATTGACAGAGTCGCTGCATGGGCAGGTCGATGTCCTTGAGCGGGGAGGGGATCTCCAGGTGCCGCTGTCCGGTATTACCGACGACTCCAGAGCGGTCCAGGCAGGAAGCCTCTTCGTCGCCGTGAAAGGCGAGCAGGTCGATGGCCACCGCTATATTTCCTCCGCGCTTGCAGCCGGAGCAGCGGCCGTGGTGATGCAGGAGGCGGCTGCCGGGATTGATCGGCCGTACGTGCGGGTTGCGGATTCGCGCAAAGCGCTGGGGTATTTGGGGAGCCGGTTTTACGGCGATCCGTCGGGACGCCTGCGAATGGTCGGCATTACCGGAACGAATGGCAAGACGACGACGGCCTATGTGTGCAAGGCCTTGCTGGAAGCCGTTGGAGGCAAGATCGGATTGATCGGAACCGTGGCGTATCAGATTGGAAACGAGATCGTTCCAGCGTCCCATACCACGCCCGGCGCGTTGGAGTTGCAGCAGTTGCTGAAGCGGATGGTCGACGGAGGGTGCTCAGCGGCGGTGATGGAAGTGTCCTCGCACGCGCTCGCACAGGATCGTGTGAGCGGGTCCGAGTATGACGTTGCTGTGTTTTCGAACCTGACCCAAGACCATCTCGATTTTCATAAGACGATGGAAGAATATTTTCAGGCCAAGCTCCGGCTCTTTACAGGACTGACCGGAATCAAGAAGCCGAACAAGCGGGCGATCGTCAACAGCGATGACCCCAGCGGTGTCCGCATCGCATCCCTCTGCCCCGTGCCGGTGTGGACGTATGGCATCAAGGGCAAGGCCGATCTTCAGGCGGAACAGGTGCAGCTCTCTCTCAACGGCACCACGTTTAGAGCGGCAACGCCTGTCGGGACATTTCCAGTCGAGAGTCACCTCGTCGGCGAGCACAACGTCTACAACATGCTCGCTGCGATTGGCGTGGCGTTGCATGAAGGCGCGACGGTCGACCAGGTGCGGCAGGCAGTGACTCGCGTTACCAATGTGCCTGGGCGATTCGAGCGTGTCATGGCCGGACAGCCGTTTACCGTTGTCGTGGATTACGCCCATACGGAAGACGCGCTGGTTCGGCTGCTGTCCGCCGCGCAGGCGTTAAAGGCTGGCCGGATCATCACCGTGTTCGGGTGCGGCGGGGATCGGGATCGCGGGAAGCGGCCCAAGATGGGGCGCGCGGCGGTCCTGCAGAGCGACGTCGTGATTCTGACCTCGGACAACCCGCGCACGGAAAATCCCCTGTCGATCCTGGACGATGTCGAAGCCGGCGTGCGGGACGCGCTGCAACAGCGCGCGCATGTGCAGTATCAGAAGGTGGCCGACCGCCGCGAAGCGATTGCGACAGCCATGCGGGCGGCCCAACCCGGCGATATGGTCCTCATCGCCGGGAAGGGGCATGAAGACTATCAGATTATCGGGACCAAGAAGTTTCACTTCGACGACCGTGAAGTTGCCCGTGACGCGATCCGTGAGTTGACGAATTGCGCCTGATTCAACCGGAGCTCTCTTACAGATTGGGATGCTCATGCCGTTCTTAACCGGCGAAGAACTTCGAGAAGTCATCAGCGTCAAAATGCTGTCCGGCGATGCGCCCCGGTGGGCGAAGCAGCGCATTCGACAACTCAGCCTCGACTCGCGGGCCATCCGCGCCGGCGAGCTCTTCATCGCGATTCGAGGCGATCGATTCGACGGCCATGACTATGTGGCTGCGGCGCTCTCCCAGGGCGCCGCCGGCGTCATCGTGCAGGACACCTACGTCGTGACTCCAGCCCTGCTGAAGGCGGCGGCCACGTCGGCGCCACCCTTCATTCTGGGGGTGCGGGATCCGCTGTTCGCCTACCAGCAGCTGGCCACGCATCACCGCAGCCGCTTCGACATTCCCCTGGTGGCCGTGACGGGAAGTAATGGGAAAACCACCACGAAAGACATGGTGGCGAGCGTCATGGGGCAGCGCTGGCAGGTCTTGAAGACGGAAAGCAATTTCAATAACCGGATTGGCGTGCCGCACACTCTCTTGCGATTGACGAACCGGCATGAGGCCGCTGTCATCGAAATGGGTGTCGATAACATTGGGCAGACGACGCGCCTGTGCGAAATCGCCCGCCCGACCATCGGCGTCATCACGAATATCGGGCCGGACCATTTGGAGTTTTTCGGCAGCATGGAGGGGTCGGCGCAGGCCAAGGCGGAGCTGCTCGATCTGCTGCCGCCGGATGGCACGGCGATCTTGAATGCGGACGATCCGTACTTCGACTACCTGGCCGCACGGGCCCGATGCCGCGTCTTGTCGTTCGGCTATTCGCCGAAAGCGGATGTGCAGGCGCTTCAGGAAAAGTCCGACGGGCCCGACGGGACAGTGTTCCGGCTGCTCTTGCCTGGGAAGGTCCGCCACACCGTCGTACGCATGAAGGTGCAGGGCTCGCACAATGTGGCGAATGCCTTGGCCGCGGCGGCGGTCGGAACGGTGCTGGGCCTGTCCGGCACCGATATCGCGCAAGGCCTGTCACGATTCCGCCCAGCGGCGATGCGGTCGCAGATCGTGATGAGCCAAGGGATTCGAGTGATTAACGATTGCTATAACGCGAACCCTGCCTCGATGAAGGCGGCCGTGCAGTTGCTGGCTCAATCGGGGACCGGGCGAAAGACCATCGCGGTATTGGGTGACATGCTGGAACTTGGGCCGGGCGCGGTGCGCATGCATGAAGAAGTTGGCGCCTTCGTCGCGCAGCAGGGCGTCTCGCAGTTGATCGCATCCGGCGCGCTGGGGCGTGGGCTGGCGGACGGCGCGCGCCGGGCCGGGATGGAGCCATCCAGGGTGTTGGAAGTGGCGGATGCGGCTGCGGCTGCGGCCGCAGTGAAAGCCATGGCGGCTTCCGGCGACGTGGTGCTCGTCAAGGCGTCGCGCGGGATGAAGATGGAGCAAGTCGTCAGTGCCTTGCAGGGCGTGAAGCAGGTTTCGAAGAAGGCCTCGTAATTATTCAGGGGCAGAACTAGGTTCGGTGCCGCAGGCCCCCGGCGCCGTCGTGACGGTTGTCCTATGCTGTATAACTGGCTCTATCCGCTCCACACAGAGTTCTCGTTTCTGAACGTCTTCCGCTATCAAAGCTTCCGCATCATCTATGCGGCGGTGACGGCGTTTCTCATTGCCTTCATCCTGGCTCCCTGGCTGATCCGCAAGCTGCAAGAAATCAAGCTGGGCCAGCAGATTCGCGACGATGGGCCGAAGAGTCATCTGGCGAAGAGCGGGACCCCCACGATGGGCGGCCTGCTCATCCTCTTCGCGGTCGTCCTCTCCACGCTGCTCTGGGCCGATATTACGAAGCCGTATGTCTGGCTGGTGCTCGCGGCGATGGTGGGGTTCGGCGCGATCGGGTTTGCCGACGACTACCTCAAATTCATCAAGCGGCAATCGAAGGGATTGTCGGCGTCGCAAAAGTTTATCGCGCAAGTCGCGATCGCCTTGGCGATCGCCCTGACGTTGTATTTCCTGCCGGGGTACACGACCAAGCTTAGCGTGCCCTTTTTCAAAAACTTCACGCCGGATCTGGGGTGGTTCTACATCGTCTTCGCGGTGCTTGTCATCGTGGGGAGTTCGAATGCCGTCAATCTGACCGACGGCCTCGACGGCTTGGCCATCGGCCCGGTCATGATTACCGCCCTGGCCTACACGATTGTCGCCTATGTTGCCGGGCATCGGCTGATGTCGGACTACCTGTTGATCCCGCACATTGAAAACGCCGGCGAGATTGCCGTGTTCACCGCGGCCATTCTCGGTTCGAGCCTTGGGTTCTTATGGTTCAACACCTACCCCGCCTCCGTGTTCATGGGCGATGTGGGGTCGCTTCCGCTCGGCGCCGCGCTCGGCACGGTCGCCGTCATCAGCAAGCATGAACTGCTGCTGTTGTTGGTCGGCGGCGTGTTCGTCATCGAAGCCGTGTCGGTCATCTTTCAAGTGATCTCATTCAAGTCGCGCGGGAAGCGGATTTTTCTGATGGCGCCGATTCACCATCACTTCGAGATGAAGGGATGGGAAGAGCCGAAGGTGGTCGTCCGGCTCTGGATCATTGCGATCTTGTTGGCGCTGCTGAGCTTGAGCACATTGAAGTTGCGATAACGCGCGTTGCCGGGATGGCGCGCGAAGACGGAATAATAAGCGGAATGACATGGTGAGCGAAGACGTCATGCAATTGAAGGGCGCGAAGGTCGCGGTGGTCGGATTGGCCCGCAGCGGTGTCGCCGCTGCGCGGTTGCTCCAGGCCGTTGGCGCTCGCGTCACCGTGGCCGACCGGAAAGAACGGAGCGAGCTCGGCCCGGTCCTCGCGCAATTAGAGGGCATTTCTGTCGACATCACGGTCGGCAGCCGGTATGAGGCGGCGTTGGAGTCGGCCGAACTTGTCGTCATTAGCCCCGGCGTGCCCTATCGACTGGAGGCGCTGGAGCGGGCGCGGCGGCGCGGCGCGAAGGTGATCAGCGAGCTGGAGTTAGCGTCGCGATTTGTTTCGGCCCCGATGCTGGCGCTGACCGGAACCAATGGCAAGAGCACGACGGTCACGCTGATCGGCAAGATGCTGCAGGACAGCGGGAAGCGGGTGTTTGTCGGGGGGAATCTCGGCACGGCGCTGAGCGAAGCGGCGATGCAAACGGTGCTGGCGTCGCAGCAAGGATTGCCCAGTCCCTTCGATGCCCTTGTGGTGGAGGTCTCCAGTTTCCAATTAGAGACGGTCGAACGGTTCCATCCCTGGATCGCCGGTCTGTTGAATGTGACGGTGGATCATCAAGACCGCTATGAGTCGATCGAAGAATATGTGGCCGCCAAGCGGCGTATTTTCGAAAGTCAGAAGCCGACCGACTATGCCCTCTTCAACTTGGACGATCAACGAGTCGCGGCGCTTCGACATAGCGTCAAGGCTCGGGTACTGGGATTCACCAGACAATCGGCGCTGCCGTCGGATGTGACCGGGGGCACGTATTTGGATGGCGATCGGCTGGTGACGACGGTCATGGGCGCACGGCAGGAGCTCTGTCGCCGGCAGGAGATCAAGATTATCGGCGATCACAACGTGGAGAACGCGATGGTGGCCGCCACCTATGCGTTACTGAGCGGCAGCTCGCTTGAATCGGTCAGGCGGGTTCTTCAGTCCTTCCCCGGTTTGGAGCATGCCCTGGAAATTGTGCGCGATCGCCGTGGCGTTCGGTTCGTCAACGATTCCAAGGGCACGAACGTCGATGCCACGCTCAAGGCGATTGAAAGCATCGAGCAACCCCTGTGGCTGATTGCCGGCGGCCGCGACAAGGGCGGGGATTTTTCCCGCCTCGCGCCGGCCATTCGCCGGCGGGTGAAGGGGCTGATCTTGATAGGAGAGGCGGCACCGTTGATCGCGCAGGCGATGGAGGGATTTCCCGCGATCAGCCGCGCGGCTTCATTGAAAGAAGCCGTGCAGGCGGCGGCCGACAGCGCCGCATCCGGCGGAGTTGTCCTGTTTTCCCCGGCCTGCGCCAGTTTCGACATGTTTGCGGATTATCAGGACCGGGGCCGGCAGTTTAAGGCCCTCGTGCAGTCCTTGCCGGCCTAAGGGCGGCGAGTCAGAGGAGATTTGACGCTGGACGATGTCACAGAGAGCTGCAGGAACCCTGGCATTGCCGTGGCCCACCACGAGCCCCCGCGCTGCGAAGAAGCGGGTGCCGATGGATCACACCCTCTTGATCGTCACGATGGTGCTGGCCTTGGTCGGCTTGGTGATGGTGTTCAGTGCGAGCGCGGTGGTGGCGGGGAATCGGTTCCACGACTCCGGCTACTTCCTCAAGCGGCAGCTGGCCTGGCTGACATTCGGATTCGTGCTGCTGCACGTCGCGTCGCGGGTCGACTACATCTGGTGGAAGCGCCTGTCGGTGCCGCTGCTGGGGTTGATGGCGCTGCTGCTGGTGATGGTCTTGATCCCCTCGCTTGGAGTCGCGGCCAAAGGCGCGCGGCGCTGGCTGCGGCTCGGGCCGATTTCGATTCAACCGGCCGAGATGGTCAAGCTGGTGGCGGTGATTTATCTGGCGGCCTATCTGACCAAAAAGGAAGACCGGATCACGAACTTCTCTTCTGGCCTGCTGCCCGTATTGCTGGTGATTGGCGTGTTAAGCGGCTTGGTGCTGCTGGAGCCGGATCTCGGGACCGTAGTCGTGATCGGGCTGGTGACGATCGGGCTGCTGTTTCTCGGCGGCGCGGAGTTGAAGCATCTGCTGGGATTGGGCCTGTGCGCGGTGCCGGTCGTTTTGGTGCTCGTCCTCGGCTCGAGCTACCGGCGGCAGCGTCTCCTGACATTTCTGGCGCCTTGGAAGGATGCGTCGAACGCCGGGTTTCAGATCACCCAGTCTTTTCTCGCCTTTGGCAGCGGCGGTCCTTTCGGAGTGGGGTTGGGGGAGGGGAAGCAGAAACTGTTCTTTCTTCCCGAAGCCCATACGGACTTCGTGCTGGCGCTGGTCGGCGAAGAATTGGGCTTGGTGGGAACGGGCGCGATTGTGCTGCTCTTTGCGCTGTTTGTGGTGCGCGGTTTTCAGATTGCCGCCAGAGCCCGGATGCCATTCGGGCGGTATTTGGGCATCGGGATCACGCTGTTGATCGGCGGGCAGGCGTTGGTGAATGCCGCGGTGGCGACGGGGATGCTGCCGACCAAAGGCTTGACGCTGCCCTTCGTGAGTTACGGCGGATCGTCCCTGGTGGTCAGTCTGCTGGCGGTCGGGATTCTGTTGAATATTTCGAGAGACCGCCAAGCGGGCCCGGAAGAAGGCGGCCGGCGGGGCAGCCGCGGCGGGTCCGGTCGCGGATGACGATCCTCATCGCCGCAGGAGGGACGGGCGGGCATTTGTATCCGGCGGTGGCGCTGGCCCGTGAGTTTCAGCGGCAGGACCCCTCGACTGCGATTGTCTTTGTCGGAACGGCGAAAGGGATCGAAACCAAGGTGCTGGCGCATGAAGGGTTTCCACTCGAACTCATTACGGCCAAGCCGGTGATGGGGAAAGGATTGGGAGAGGCCTTGCGGGGATTATGCTCCGTGCCGGTCAGCCTCTGGCAGTCGATGCGGCTGATTGCCAAGCACCGTGCCGATCTCGTGATCGGGGTGGGCGGCTATACCAGTCCGACGATGTTAGTGGCGGCGGCTGTGAAGCGCATTGCCCGGGTCATTCTGGAGCCGAATGCCTATCCGGGCATGGCCAATATTGCGGTCGGCTCTTGTGCGCAGCGCGTCTTCCTGGCGTTTGCTTCCGCCGCCGAGAAGTTTGCGAAGGACAAAGTCCGCCTGTTCGGCACGCCCATCAGGCAGCCGTTCCTGGCGGCGCTCGAACAATCCTCGCCGGCAAGCGAGGGGCGGCAGCGGTTGTTGATTTTTGGCGGCAGTCAGGGCGCGAAGGCGATCAATAGCGCGGTCATCGATGGGCTGCCGGCATTGGCGCAGAAGCTTCCAGGGCTCTCCATTACGCATCAGACCGGAGAGGCTGACCATGCGAGGGTCGTTGAGGCGTACCGGCAAGCCGGTGTTGAGGCTGAAGTCAGCCCGTTTCTCTACGACATGCCGACGGTGTTGCGCGCGGCGGATCTGGTGGTGGCGCGCGCTGGGGCGATGACGATTGCGGAGCTGACGGCCTGCGGGAAGCCGGCCATTCTGATCCCGCTGCCGACGGCGATTTACGATCATCAGATGAAGAATGCGCGTGCGATGGAGGCGGCGGGCGGCGCGGTGGTGCTGCCGCAGCCGGGGTTGACCGGGGCGCAGCTGGCGGAGTCCATCGCCATGTTGTTGCAGCAACCGGACCGCTTGCGCGCGATGCGGGAGAAGAGCCGGGCGATGAGCCGGGTCGATGCGGCTGAGAAGATAGTCCACGAATGCTATGCGCTCATGGGGGTGAATCATGACATCCACCGGACTGTTGGAGCGACAGGAGTCTAATGCAGGGACGACGCGAGAGCAAGCGCAGCGACTATCAACAGGATCACCAGGATTGAGGCGAACGGCCATGTTTCGAAAAACACAACACATTCATCTGGTCGGCATCGGTGGGTCGGGGATGAGCGGGATCGCCGAGGTCTTGCTGACGATGGGATACAAAGTCAGCGGGTCGGATTTACACGCCTCGGAAACCACCAGGCGGCTGGAGGAGCTTGGCGGCAAGATCGCCATCGGCCATCAGGAAGCCAATATCGGCGAGGCGCAGGTGGTAGTGATTTCCTCCGCGGTGGCCGCGACTAATCCCGAAGTCCAGGCGGCGAAGGCCAGGCAAGTGCCGGTGATTCCCCGGGCTGAAATGCTGGCCGAGCTGATGCGGTTGAAGTTCGGCGTCGCGATCGCCGGGGCCCATGGCAAGACCACGACGACGTCGATGGTGGCCAATGTGCTGGCTTCCGGCGGATTGGATCCGACGATGGTCATCGGCGGCAAGGTCAACGCTCTCGGCAGCCATGCGCGGCTCGGCCGCGGCGAGTTGCTGGTGGCGGAAGCCGATGAGAGCGACGGGTCGTTTCTCCGTCTGTCGCCGACGATCGTGGCCGTGACCAATCTGGACCGCGAGCATCTCGACCACTACGGGTCGATGGAAAAGATTTACGACAGCTTTCTCGAATTTATTAACAAGATTCCTTTCTATGGGCTGGCGGTGCTCTGTTCCGACGACGAGCGGTTGCACGCGCTGTTCCCCCGCATTGTGAAGCGGTATCACACCTACGGACTCCACGAACGGCCCGGAGTGGTGCCGGACTTCAAGGCGACCGATATCAGCCTCAAGCAATGGGGCGCGGAGTTCCGCGCGCATTTCCGCGGAAAAAACCTCGGGCCCTTTCGGCTCGCGGTCCCCGGCATCCACAACGTCTCCAACGCCCTGGCGGCCATCGCCATCGGCATCGAGCTGGAGGTGCCGGTCGATTTGATCCGCAAGGGGCTGGCGGCGTTTACCGGCGTAGAGCGGCGGTTTCATCTGCGTGGAGAAGCGAACGGGATCATGGTGGTGGATGACTATGGCCACCATCCCACGGAAGTCAAAGCGACATTGGCGGCGGCGAAACAGGGTTGGGACCGGCGATTGGTGGTGTTGTTCCAACCGCACCGGTATAGCCGGACGCGCGATGTGATCAACGAATTCGCGCATGCGTTCGATCAAGCGGACCTGCTGTTCATGACGGAGATCTATGCGGCCGGCGAAGCGCCGATCCCGGGCGTCTCCGGCGCCGCGCTGGCCGACAGCATTAAGGCCGCTGGGCACCAGGGCGTGACGTTCATCGAAAAAAAGGAATCGTTGCCGGATCAGGTCTTGCCGCATTTGCAGCCGGGCGATCTGGTCGTGACGCTGGGAGCCGGCGATATTTGGAAAGCTGGGACGGGGTTGCTGGCGAGAATGACGCCCGATTCCACCACGTAGGCAATGGCGCGGCAAGGACGGACAGATGGACAGACCGGCCGCCGGGCCATCGCCCAGCGTCGATTGGACGCCGCAGTCGAGGGAATTCGCGGGGCGGTGTCGTTCAATGCGCCGCTCAAAGAGTACACGTCTTTCCGGATCGGGGGACCGGCCGATGTGTTGGTGGAACCGGCCGATGTCGAGGATGTGGCCCGACTGGTCCGGCAAACGGCGGCTCAGAAGCTTCCGTTGTTTGTGGTGGGCGGGACGAATCTCCTCATTCGCGACAAGGGGATCAAAGGCGTGGTGGTCAATCTCGGGCAGCTTCGCGCGATCAGAGAAGAGCCGGGCGCGGTGCTCTATGCCGAAGGAGGCGTGGGGATGCCGACGCTGATTGGGTACGCCATCCGCCATGCGCTGGCCGGGCTCGAATGGGCCGCCGGTATTCCCGGCACGGTTGCGGGATGCGTCGTGATGAATGCGGGCACGAAGTTGGGCGAGATGAAAGATGCGGTGAAGGCGGTGCGGTTGGTGACTCGCAAGGGAGAGATTGTCGATATCCCGGCGTCGGAGATTCCCTTTGCCTATCGCAGGGCGGCGTTGCCTGCCGGTGTTGTCGTGGGCGTGTGGATGCAACTGAAGACCGGCGTGCGGACGGCGATTGAGCAAGTGGTGAAAGACTACCTGCACTACCGCCGCGATACACAACCGCTGGCGCTGCCGAGCGCCGGCTGTGTGTTCAAGAATCCCCCCAAGGATTCGGCGGGCCGCGTCATCGATTTGGCGGGGCTCAAGGGCGCCCAGGTCGGCGATGCGCAGGTCTCGGACAAGCATGCGAACTTTATTGTGAACCAGGGACAGGCGAGCGCCAAGGATGTGCTGGCGCTGATCCGAAAAGTCCGGTCGGCGGTGGCGAAAAAAACTGGTGTGAAGCTGGAATTAGAACTCAAGGTGGTTGGACGGGCGTAAGCGAGGAATGGCCATGGCGGATCGTCGGGTGCTCACGAAGAAGCGAATCGGAGTGTTGATGGGCGGGCAATCGTCCGAGCGCGAGATTTCTCTGCGCACTGGGCGGGCGGTGCACCAGTCGCTTCTCCGCCGGGGCTATCGCGCGGTGGCGATCGATGTGAGCCCGAATCTGTATCGCGATGTGACAAAGCACAATATCGAGCTGGCCTTCCTGGCCCTGCATGGCCCGGGCGGCGAAGACGGGACGATCCAGGGATTTTTAGAGACGCTCGGGATTCCCTACACGGGGTCCGGTGTGCAGGCGAGCGCGATGGGCATGCACAAGGTCACGACGAAGACTCTGGCGGTGTCGGCAAAGGTGCCGGTTCCGGCCGGGACGCAGATAAGGCGCGGAGAACAGCCGTCGCTGGCGATGGTGCTGAAGGCGGCGAAGCTGACGTTGCCGGTGGTG
Organism: Nitrospira sp.; assembly: GCA_020846195.1. Classification (GTDB taxonomy): domain Bacteria; phylum Nitrospirota; class Nitrospiria; order Nitrospirales; family Nitrospiraceae; genus Nitrospira_D. Next base: position 364,583 of record JADLEJ010000004.1, on the reverse strand, counting down.
GTGAAGCCGGCGTCGCAGGGATCCACGATCGGCGTCTCCATAGTCCGGAAGCCTGGCCAATGGAAAGACGCGCTGGCGCTGGCTCATCGGTACGATCCGGATGCGATGGTCGAGGCCTATATCCCGGGTCACGAAACGACGGTGTCGATTTTGGGCGGGCCGTCCGGCGCGCTTACGATCTTGCCGGCGGTGGAAATCGTGGCGCCGGACGGCTTCTACGATTTTTCAGCGAAGTATCAAAAGGGAAAAACCCAGTATCTTTGTCCGGCTCCGTTGCCGGCCAAGATATTGAAACAGATTGCCGAATTGGGGCGCCGGACCTATGAGGCGCTGGGCTGCGAAGGAGCCGCTCGCGTGGACTTCAGGATTACCCCGCGCGGCAAGCCCTACATGTTGGAGATCAACACCGTGCCTGGCATGACGGAGACCAGTTTGTTGCCGATGGCGGCGGGCCAGGCTGGCATCGATTACGACAGCTTAGTCGAGCGCATCTTGCAGTCGGCGCTGGATCGCGCCGGCAGAATGGCGCCAGCCGGAAAAGGCAAAGGATCGCGGGCATGAAGAAATGGACAATTGCGCGCCGCAATGCGCAGAAGCCGGACGGCCCCCGGCAGAATCAATGGAAAGGGTCTCGCTCCAACCAGGCCGTGAGCCAGAATCGTGTGGCTCGCCGCGCGCACGTGGCGGCGAAGGGCCGGCAGTTTGTTCGATGGGGCGCGATCGGTGTCGGCGTGGTGCTGGCTGGCTGGGGCTTGGCCGTTGGCGTGCAGCGCTCCGGCCCGTTGCTTCAGCGGCTTCTAGAAATCAAAACGGTGACGGTTGAAGGAGTGCATCAGATCGGGAAGCAGGAGCTGGTGGACCGGCTGGCGCTCAAGCCCGGGACTCCCCTTCATCATATTGTGACGACGGCGATGAAGGAGCGGGTGGAGTCTCATCCCTGGGTCAAGGATGCGGTGGTGACCCGGGTGCCGTTTCATGAACTGCGTATTTCCGTGGTGGAGCGCAAGCCGGCGGCGATTGTGCATGCCAATTCGGAAAACTTCCTGAGCGATGACGAGGGGCATGTGCTGGCGCGATTGGGGCAGGACGACAACGCGATGTTTCCGATGGTCACGGGCCTGGGCTCCCGGGAGTTGTTGCGCGGGGATGCGGATGTGCGCCGCGCGGTCAAGTCCGGTATCGAGCTGGCGCGATTGGTCGGGCAGAGCATCGAGGGGCGCTTGCAAGTGAATGCGGCGAACCCGGCCAACCTGGTGGCCTCTGTCAGGGGCGTTCAATTTCAATTCGGCGAAGAGGCCGTGAGCGATCAATGGGAGCGGTTTCAACGGGTCAAGCCGTCGCTGAAGACGGTGACGTTCGATGGGCATAGCCGGGGCGGCAATGAAATCGATCTGCGGTATGAGAATCGTGTGATTGTGCGAGAGAGGGGGTGATCGCGGTGCCAAAACGAGATCAAATCCTTGTCGGGCTGGATATCGGGACGACCAAGATCTGCGCGATCGTCGCGGAGATTACGGACGACGGCGCGTTGAATGTCATCGGCGTCGGCGCCAGTCCGTCCCGCGGGCTTCGCAAAGGCGTGGTGGTCGATATCGAGAGCACGGTGGAGTCGATCAAGAAGGCGGTCGAAGAGGCCGAGCTGATGGCGGCGGTTCAGATCAATTCGGTCTACACCGGCATTGCCGGGAGCCATATCTCGGCGGAGAACTGCAAGGGCGTCGTGGCGCTGAAGAAGGCCGAAGTGACGCGCGAGGATATCCATCGGGCGATCGAGAGCGCCCGGACGCTGGCGGTGATTCCGCATGAGCGGCGCATCCTGCACGTCTTGCCCCGCGAGTACATGGTCGATGGGCAGGATGGCGTGCGCGAGCCGCTCGGGCTGTCCGGGACCAGGCTCGAGGTCAATGTGCATGTGATCACCGGCGCGGTGACCTCCGCGCAAAATATCATCAAGAGCGTCAACCGCGCCGGGCTCGACGTGGTGGACATCATTCTCCAGCCGCTGGCGTCCAGCGAAGCGGTCTTGAGTCATGAAGAGCGCGATCTCGGTGTGGCCATGGTGGATCTCGGCGGCGGGACGACCGACCTGGCGATTTTCTTCGAGGGCAGTATCCGGCATTCGGCGGTGCTCCCCATCGGCGGACAGAATTTGACGAAGGACCTGGCGATCGGCTTGCTGACGTCTCAGACCGAGGCCGAGAAAATCAAGATGCAGTACGGCACGGCTCGGACGGACTTGGTGACTGGGCATGAGACCGTCGAGGTGCCGTCGGTGGGCGACCGTCCGGCACGGACGTTCTCGCGCCGGGATATCGCCGAGATTCTTGAGCCGCGCGTCGATGAAATGTTTGAGCTGGTCCGGCGCGAGATCGCGCGGGCCGGTTATGAGGGCATGTTGGGCGCCGGGGTCGTGCTGACCGGCGGCACGTCGTTGCTCGAAGGGATGCCGGATGCGGCGGAAAAAGTGTTGAACCTGCCGGCGCGCCGCGGGACGCCGTCGGGAGTCGGCGGGCTCAGGGACATTGTGAGCAATCCCGGCCATGCGACCGGCGTTGGGCTGTTGTTGCATGCCCGGAAGCATGCGGACGAATTGGATACCGCGGGCCTCCGGAACGGAGGGGCTTGGACCAAGATGGTGGGTTGGACGAAACGGGTGTGGGAAGTGTTTTAACTTTCGCGCGCGGCATGGTGCCGCTCGGCGATCACAGGTGAGGAGGTGCCGCAATGTTCTCATTCCAGGAAGATGCGTTGTTACCGGTCAGGATCAAGGTCGTTGGAGTCGGCGGGGCCGGCTGCAATGCCGTGAATACGATGATCGGGTCGGGGCTGGCCCGGGTCGATTTCATCGCCGCGAATACCGATTTGCAAGCGCTCGACCGGTCGCTGGCGCCGTACAAGATTCAATTGGGTCCTGAGCGGACTCGCGGACTCGGCGCTGGCGCCCGTCCGGAAATCGGGAAAGACGCGGCGCTTGAGAGCAAAGACCATATCCGGGAATGTCTCGAAGGCGCGGACATGGTGTTCGTCACGGCTGGCATGGGCGGCGGGACCGGCACCGGCGCGGCTCCGATCGTGGCCAGCATTGCGCGGGAGCAAGGCATTCTCACCGTGGGCGTCGTGACCAAGCCCTTTCAATATGAAGGCCAGCGCCGCCATAAACATGCGGAAGAGGGCATTCGCGATCTTCGCCGCCATGTCGATACGCTGCTGGTGATTCCGAATCAGCGCCTGCTGGGGATTGTCGACAAGTCGACGCCCTTGCTCGAAGCCTTCAAAGTCGCCGACGATGTGTTGCGCCAGGCGATCCAAGGCATCGCCGATGTGATCACGACCACCGGCCATGTGAACGTCGACTTTGCCGATGTGCGGACGATCATGTCGCATACGGGCCGCGCCGTCATGGGCATGGGCATCGCACGGGGCACCAATCGCGCGATTGAGTCCGCGCAACGGGCGATCTGCAGCCCGCTGCTGGAAGAAGGCAGCGTGCAGGGCGCCCGCGGCGTGCTGCTGAATATCACCGGCGGTCCGAACATGACGCTGCACGAAATCGAAGAGGCGGCCTCGATCATTCAGCAAACGGCCGATTCGGATGCGAACATCATTGTCGGCCAAGTGATCAATCCCGACATGGGCGACGATTTGGTGGTGACGGTGATTGCCACAGGCTTTGAATGCGAAGAGGATATGGTCTCGATGGCGGCGAGCGTCGAACAGACGTCGGCGCGCGCAGCGAAGCCGGTGCAGCCGGTATTGGCTGGTGTGGGGGTGAGCGCGGCCGCCATGGGCATGGCCGACCGGCCGATGAAAGACCTGGATCGCCCCACCTTCCTTCGCCAGCGAAACGATGCCCGTGAGGCGATCGATCGGGCGCTCGTGGCGGAAGATGAATGGGATGTGCCCACGTTCCTCCGGAAGCAGGTGAACTAGCCTGCCGAGCCATATTCAGTGCCGAGAGGCGAAGGGCAAAAGGCAACGGGAGAAGAGGATCGACGCATGGGACGAGCATCGGTGATTACGGTGCCGGCGTTTGCTTCTGTGAGAAGCGGAGTCCGGCACTTCTTCGGCACCAAGGCGCATGCTGAACAGCTGCGGTTGGGAACCGGCGCGCCGATGCGAGCGCCCGGCGTTTCGGCCCCCTGGATCTTGTCGGTGAAACAGGTGCATGGGACGGAGGCCCTTGTGGTCGACCGTCCAGTGACCGATGCCGACCGGTTCGATGGCGGGTGGGATGCGCTGGTCACGGATCAGCCTGGGACGATGGTGGCGGTGCGCACCGCCGACTGCGTTCCAGTGCTGGTGCACGATGCGCGGCGGCGGGTGGTGGCCGCGATCCATGCCGGATGGCGCGGGGCCGTGGCCGGGATCGTGCCGAAGACGCTGGCGCTGATGCAGTCGCGATTCGGGGCCGGTCTCGACCAGCTGCACGTCAGCATCGGTCCTTCTGCCGGCGTCTGTTGCTATGAAGTGGACGAACCGGTGCTGAATGAAATCCGGCAGCGATTCTCCTGGTGGGAGGCTGTGCTGCGGGACCATCGCGAGGGGAAAGCGCGTCTTGATTTGAAGGCGTTGATCAGGCGGCAAGTGCAGGATTGCGGGATTGCCGGTGAGCGGGTCACGAGCGTGAACGTCTGTACGATCTGTCATGAAGACCTCTTTTTCTCCTATCGCCGCGAGGGGAAAGTGATTGGCACGATGGTGAGCGCGATAGGGCTATCCGCAAATGTGTGACGCAGGGAGGCCAGCGCCCCTGCCAATTCCCAGGGGGTTCCGTTAGAATAACGCCAGCGAGTGGGTGCATAGGGACAGGACGTGCGCTGGTGCAGTGATGATGGAGCGGGACGCAGATGATTCTCTTGCCCGGCGCGTGCACCGGGTGTTGGACCGTCTCCACTGTGCCGCGGAACGGGCCGGTAGGTCATCGGAGACTGTCCGGTTGGTCGCCGCGACGAAGACGGTTCAGGTAGAGCGGATCAGAGAAGGCCTCCAAGCCGGTCTCTCCCTCCTGGGGGAGAATCGGATGCAGGAGGCGCTGTCAAAAGTCGCGCTGCTTCAAGACCTGTCGCCGCGCTGGCATTTCATCGGCCAGCTTCAGCGGCGAAAAGTGCGCGATGCCATCGGCCGGTTTGAGCTGATTCACTCGGTGGATTCTGTCGAGCTGGCGCAAGAGATCGACCGCCGTGCCGGTGCCGCCGGCGTGGCGCAAGCGGTGCTGCTGGAGGTGAATATTGCCGGCGAAGCCAGCAAGGCCGGGTTTCAGCCGGATGCGTTGATGCGAGACCTGGCGAGCCTTGGCGCATTGCCGCATCTCCGTATTCAAGGGTTGATGACGATCCCGCCCCCGGCGGCACAGCCGGAAGAAGCCCGGCCGTATTTTCGTGAACTGCGCGGGCTCGGAGCGCGCATTCGTGCAGAAGGGATTCCGTCGGTGACAATGCAGGAGTTATCCATGGGCATGTCGCATGACTTTGAGATCGCGATCGAAGAGGGCGCCACGCTGGTGCGCGTTGGCACGGCGATCTTTGGAGCGCGCCATGTCTAAGCCCGGCATTGCGGAAAAGATTGCGTTCATCGGTGGCGGGCAGATGGCCGAAGCCCTGATCGCAGGGCTTGTCGCGACGCATTGCTGCGAGCCCGATCGGATCTGGGCCACAGATCCAGTGGCGGCGCGCGGCGAGACGTTGAAGCGTCTCTACGGTATCCGCGTGGGCGGGACGAATCGCGAGGCGGCTGCATGGGCCGGGATTATTGTGCTGGCCGTGAAGCCGCAGATTCTTGACGGAGTCATGAAGGATATTGCCGGGGAGTTGAAACGCGCGCTTACGGTATCCGTAGCTGCGGGAATTCCGATCCAGGCCATCGCGAATGCCGGTGGGGCTAGCACGCGCGTAGTTCGAGCCATGCCGAATACGCCTGCCATGGTGCGGGAAGGCCTGACGGCACTGGCCATTGGACCGGGCGTGTCTGAAGGGGATGCCGGTCTTGCGCGCACGATGTTCGAATCGGTTGGGAAGGTCGTGACGGTTGAAGAACGGTTGATGGACGCGGTGACAGGGCTCAGCGGCAGCGGTCCGGCCTACGTGTTTCTGGCTATCGAAGCGATGGCCGACGGCGGTGTGAAGATGGGGTTGCCCCGCGCGACGGCTGAGGTGCTGGCGGCGCAAACTGTTTTGGGCGCCGCCAAGATGGTGATCGAAACCGGAGAACATCCTGCTAGACTCAAAGACAAAGTCGCGTCTCCAGGCGGCACGACGATTGCCGGCTTGCATCGTCTCGAAGTCGGCGGGATGCGCGCGACGCTCATCGATGCTATCGAAGCGGCGACGAAACGATCTCAGGAGCTTGGACGCTGATGTTTGTGTTTGGGAATGTACTGTTGGGGATCGCCACGGTGCTGGATTATGTGCTGTGGTTGTATATGTGGATTATCATTGCCCGGGCTTTGATTTCCTGGGTCAGTCCCGATCCATGGAATCCGATCGTCCAATTTCTCGACCGCGCGACGGAACCGGTGCTCGCGCCCATTCGCCGGTGGATGGGATGGCGCATGGGCATCGATCTTTCGCCGATTATCGCCATTCTCGCGTTGACGTTTCTGCAGTTTGCGGTGGTGCAGTCCTTAAAGGATTTGGCGTTGCGGATGAATTGACTCACTGAACGGGGGCATCTATGAAGATTACACCGCTCGACATTCAACAAATGGTGTTTCGCACGAAGTTTCGCGGCTACGATCGCGAGGAGGTCAACCGGTTCCTCGAAGAGCTGGCGCAAACGGTGGAATCGTTGAATCGCGATAATGCGATCCTGCGGGAACGGCTGGGCATGGCGGAGCAGCAGGTGTCCGAATTGAAACGGACCGAGACGACGTTGTCGAATACGCTGGTTGCCGCGCAGTCGCTGGCCGACGAGGTCAAGCGCAGCGCCAACCGCGATGCCGAACTGATCGTCAAGGAAGCGGAGCTGAAGGCAGGCGAGGTCATTCGCCAAGCGCGGGTGGAATTGGGCGAGACGCAGCGGGATTTGTCCCAGTTGCAGAAGCAGCGGCTGCTCATGGTCGAGCGGATGCGGGCGACCCTCCATACGTTCGAGCGGATGCTGGATGTCGAGTCGACGGAAGCGTATCAAGACGGCGGGGTTGTGCCTGAGGGAAAGATGGAGGGAGAGTCGAGCCCGGCGCGGTCATGATGTCTTCATCTGCGCTGTGCGAGTGAATCGCTGTTGTTTCCGGCCTCTTGCTCTGGTGATGCGTGAGCGACGCGCGTTCGTCAGCTTCGTGAGCAACCTTCCACTATTATGCTGAATTTCTCTCTAATTCAGGCGGCGCTTGAACAGGCCGTCGCTGACGGAGTGTTTCCTGGTGCCGTATTGGCGGTGCGCCATGGCGGCGGCCAGGTCGATCAGTTCGCCGCGGGATTGCTGTCGACTCTTGAAGCGGCTCGAGCCGTTCAGCCGTCGACGGTTTACGATTTGGCCTCGCTCACGAAGCCGTTGTCCACGGTGACGGCCGTGGCGCTGCTTATCCAAGCCGGACAATGTCAGCTGCACGATAGAGTTGAATCGATGCTCCCGGAGCTGGCCGGGGCTCCGATTGGCCAGGCGACGATCCGGCATCTCCTGATGCATAGTTCGGGACTCCCTGGCTGGCGGGGATATTACGAGCGTCTGAGTCCGACTGCCTCCATTCCCGCGACGGAGCAACAGCGTGGTCTCTCGCGCGACGCGGTCATGAAGCTGATTCGAGACGAAGCGATGATCTACGAGCGAGGGGCGCGCAGTCTCTACAGCGATCTGGGGTTTATGCTGCTGGGAATGATCGTGGAGCGGCGGAGTGGGGTTCCGCTCCAGGAATTCTTTCGCGACCGAATCGCGCCTCTGGCAGGAACCGCGCAGGTAGGATTTGTGCCGGCAGAGTGGGCCGCTGCCTTTCTTGAGGATGCTTGGCATCGTGGGGGTGGTGTTGCTCCGACTGAACAGGATCCCTGGAGGGGCCGGCTCTTGTGTGGTGAAGTGCATGATGAAAATGCGGCGGCGCTAGGCGGTGTCGCTGGGCATGCGGGGCTCTTTGGCACGGCGGCGGCGGTGTTGGCGGTGACGGGGGCGTGGCTTGAGGCCTATCATCGTCGTCCGTCCCTTCTCGATGCGCGCCTTGTCGAAGCGTTTACGCGCCGAGAGGCTTGTGTGCCTGGATCGAGCTGGGCCTTGGGGTGGGATATGCCGTCGTCTCCGTCATCGGCGGGGCGATTTCTGCCCGAGGTTTCCTTTGGCCATTTAGGGTACACGGGGACATCGGTGTGGATCGATCCCCTTCATGAGCTGGAGGTTGTCGTGTTGTCCAATCGGGTGCATCCGACCAGGAAGAACGAGCGGATCAAAGCGTTTCGGCCGCTGATCCATGAGTTGGTGTATCGGGAATATGCCGGCGGCGATTAGGCGGGGTCGGGATAGTCGATCCAGGTTTCTTTTTCGGCGAGGTACCTGGCGCCTCTAAAGTTGGCTCTTGTGCGCATGCGCACAAACCCCATGCCTTGAAGCTTCTCGACAATCTCGCGCACGGCTGCGCCGATGGTCGAGTGCGAGGTGCCTTGGACGACGAGGGCTTCGTACATGATTTTCCCCGAATAGCCGGCGCTGGTGCGATTCACGAGAAGGGCGCGGCTGAAATAGCGATCGCTCGGGTCGATGCCTTCCAGCTGATGCTTCTCGGCAAGCCCGTCTTTCTTCATCATCAAGGGTAACGCGCTCATCGATTCCTCCCGCGAGTCAGAATTGGAATGACGAGAGGGATTATAGGCGGCTGGCTGCGCCACTGCAACCGCGTTGACAAGGCCAAAATCCTCTCACTAAGATGGCGGCCGGCGTTCTCTGAGAAAGAAGATGGAGGCTCTGCGTAGCCGCATGAACATCCCGAACAGCCTGACGATCTTGCGGATCCTCCTAATTCCCGTATTCGTGGGGTTCATGACCTATCGGCAGTACGGATACGCGCTGGCGGCCTTGCTCAGCGCCGGCCTCACCGACGCGCTGGATGGGCTGGTGGCGCGCATGACTAATCAGCAGACAGAGTTGGGGAAGATTCTCGATCCTCTTGCCGATAAGCTTCTCCTCACGTCGGCCTTTCTCACGCTCTCCATCCTGCATCTGGTGCCATCATGGGTTGTGATTTTGGTGGTGAGCAGGGATCTCATCTTGATGCTGGGGACTGTGGTTGCGCATGTGACGGATATTGCCATCGACATCACGCCAACGATATGGGGCAAGGGTACGACCTTGTGCCAGTTGACCTATGTTGTATCGGTGATTGCCATGATCTGGCGAGGTATGAAGATCGGGGCGTTGTTCCCGTTGCTCGTGGTGATGGTGGCGTTTACGTTAGGCTCCGGGTTGCACTATTTATATCGAGGGTACCGGCGAACTCACGTGAACGGTTCTATCGGTTAGCGTACGCGCGCAGGCGCGTACCGCGCGTTATCCTTGCGCTCCTGCCGCTCGTAACTCGCGTAAATAATGCATTTATTTTGACAGGTTTTTGCCCCCCCAGTAGACTCACCACGACAGTACTCGTTTTGTTCCCTAACCGGCTCAGAGAGCCACAACAGGATGACACGTCTATGGCTACGTTTGCGTACGTTGGACGAAGCAAGTCTGGTGCGGTCAAGAAGGGCGAGCTGGTAGCCAAGAACCGGGGTGAGGCGGTCGACCAACTTCGGAAGCAAAGCGTGGTGGTGACGAGCCTGGAGGAGAAGGGGGCGAAAGAAGGATTTACGCTGAGCTTCGGCAACGGGATGACGGAAAAGGATCTCGTCGTGTTTACCCGCCAGTTTGGGACGATGATCAATGCGGGCTTGCCCTTGATTCAATGCTTGGAGATTCTCTCGACACAGTCGGAAAATGCCGCGCTTCGAAAAGCCGTGGGTGAAATCAAGGGGGCGGTTGAAGGCGGATCGACCTTTTCCGATGCGTTGCGCCGGCACCCGAAAATTTTCGACGATCTCTATTGCAACATGGTGAACGCCGGTGAAGTCGGCGGATTGCTGGACACGATTCTCGCGCGACTTTCCAAGCACATTGAAAAGGCGATGAAGCTGAAATCGCAGATTAAGAGCGCCATGGTGTATCCGGCGGCGATCTGCGGCATTGCGGCGATTGTGATCACGGTGCTGATGATCTGGGTCATTCCGGTGTTTGAGAAAATGTTCAAGGAAATGTCGAATGGAAAAATGGCGTTGCCGGGACCGACGCAGCTCGTCATCGACATGAGTAACTTTGCGCAAGGGTATTGGTATGTCATCCTTGGCGTGATTGTCGCTGGCGTCTTTACGTTTAAAAAATACTATGCGACGGCTCAAGGCCGGTTGGCGGTCGACAAGCTTGTCTTAAAACTGCCGGTGTTTGGCGACTTGATTCGAAAGGCGTCGGTTGCCAAGTTTACGCGGACATTGGGTACACTGATCACGAGCGGGGTGCCTCTGCTGGAGGCCCTGTCGATTTGCGCCAAGACGGCTGGGAATAAAGTCATCGAAAATGTGCTGCTGGACGCCCGTGTCAGTATCAGCGGCGGAAAGACGATTTCCGAGCCGCTAGCCAAGAGCGAGGCCTTCCCCAAAATGGTAACCCATATGATTGCCGTGGGTGAATCCACGGGTGCGCTCGACAACATGCTCGGGAAAATCGCCGATTTCTATGAGGACGAAGTCGATGCGGCGGTGACGAATCTGACGGCATTGCTAGAGCCGATGATGATGGTGTTTCTCGGCGTCACCGTCGGGTTTATTGTCATTGCCATGTATTTGCCGATCTTTACGATGGCATCGGCAATTGGGTAACGAGGTTGTGATCCAGACCGTGCAACTCAGGTGATTCGACGGATATCGGCGCAAGAGCTTACCGATGTCCGTCGATATGACCTGGCGGTTGTACCGGTTTCTCCCAGCATCTCAATTCATGCTAGACGGTGTCCCATCCCTTTCCCACGGTTCCACGAAGCGGTGGCCTCTCCTAGAGATTCGGAGTTTCTGTGATTGAAATGAAAGCAAGAATCCAATGGCTGATCGGCCTGAGAGTCCTCGTTGTGTCTCTCCTTCTCGGCCTCTCCCTCACGTTTCAAGTGACAAGAGGAGAGCAGGTCGAGACGTTCTATAGTCTGATTGTATTCACCTACGCGATCACGATTGGATATGCCCTCGCCCTTCGGTTTATGACTACCGCTGAAGCGTTGGTCCAACTCGCCTGGGTGCAAATCGGCATCGATTTCCTATTGGAGACGGTTTTAATCGCCAGAACCGGTGGTATCGAGAGTCCGTTTTTGGTGCTGTACGTGATTTCAGTGACATTGGCGAGTCTTATTCCTCGACGGAAGGTCGGCCTCCTAACCGCCAGCCTGTGTGTCATCCTCTTTGGCGTGCTTACGAATCTGCAATTATATGGATTAACCGAAGCCTGGGGCTGGCTGCCTCGAACAAGGTTGAGCGCGCCTGAGACGCTTCAGACGTTTGGGGTGCACAGTCTGGCATTGTTGGTCGTGGGATTCTTGAGCGGCCTGCTGACCGAACAGCTTCAACGCGCGGATCATTCGCTCAAGGAGAAAGAGCAGGGGCTCAGCCAGCTTCAGGCATTTCACGAAAACATTGTTCGCAGTATCAGCAGCGGCGTATTCACGGCCGATGAGGATGGGCGGATCACCTCCTTTAACCCTGCTGCTCAAGAAGCCACTGGATATAATCTCGCGCAAGTTCACGGGCGCTTTTGGCGAGAGGTGTTTAATTGGCATTCGGACCGGCCGCTGGATGCGCCGGACGAAGGGGCTGCGCATATGCGGTTCGAAGTGGAGTGCCTGCGCGCGGACGGGAATCGCCTGGTGTTGGGCATGACGCTGTCGCCGCTTCAGGAACATGGGAAGAGGACAGGGATGGTTGGCGTCTTTAAGGATTTAACGCAGATTCGGGATCTTGAAGAGGAGATGCGTCGAAAGGATTGGATGGCCAGCCTTGGCGAAATGTCGGCCGGGATGGCCCACGAAATTCGCAATCCGCTGGGTGCGTTGGCCGGGGCGATGCAAATGTTGCGGAAGGATTTGCCTGCGGATGAAACAAGTCAACGGCTGATGGACATTGCCATTCGGGAGGCGATGCGACTGAATACGATCATTACGGAATTTCTTCAATACGCCCGCCCGCCAGCGCTGAATCTGGCCGAGCACGATTTGAACAAACTCCTTGCTGAGACGCTCGATCTGGTACAACATGAAGCGCGAACCAGAGTGAATATTTGCATTGAGGCAAAGCCGTCTCGCGAGGCGCTGGTCGGCCAGGTCGATCAAAATCAGCTGAAGCAGGTGTTCTGGAATCTCGCGACAAATGCGTTCGACGCCATGGAGAAAGGCGGGCACTTGACGATTGCGACTGGCTGCAGGCCCATCGATGTTGGCGGCCACAAAGGGGATGTTATCGAGATTTCTTTTCAAGATACGGGCGAAGGGATCTCGAAGAAAAACCTCGACAACATCTTCCTTCCCTTCTTTACGACGAAAAAACAAGGATCGGGATTAGGCCTTGCGGCGGTTCATCGGATTGTCGATTTGCACGGTGGATGGATCAAGGTTGAGAGCAAAGAACATGAGGGGTCTCGATTTGTGGTGTGTTTGCCTCGGTCGGTCGAGGTGGGCGTGAGACTCTGGCACGAAGGCAGGGAGCCATGGAAAAGATCTTAGTCGTCGACGACGAACAGAGTTTGCGAGAAGTCTTGAGCATTATGCTCAATCGGGCCGGGTATGCGGTCACGAGTGTGTCGGGCGGCGAAGAGGCGATCGAGCAGCTGCAGAAAGAAATCTTCGATCTGGTGATCACCGATCTGCGAATGCCTAAAGTGGACGGGATGGAGGTGCTCCGGGCCGTCAAGTCGGCGTCGCCGGAAACGGTGGTGTTGATCCTTACGGCGTTTGCCACGGCCGACTCGGCCGTAGACGCGATGAAGCAGGGCGCGTACGACTATTTGACGAAGCCGTTTCAGGTCGATGAGGTGCAATTGATCGTCCGGAATGCGCTCGAGAAGCGGCGGTTGACGACGGAGAATATTTTGTTGAAGCGTGAGATGGCGAGCCAATCGTCTTTTGCTCAGTTAGTGGGGAAAAGCGAGTCGATGCAGAAGGTGTTCGATGTGGTGAAAAAAATCGCCGACTCGCGGGGCAATGTGCTGATTTGCGGAGAGAGTGGAACCGGAAAAGAGCTTGTCGCCCGGGCGATTCATTACAATAGCGCGCGCAGCGCGTTGCCGTTTGTGGCTGTGAACTGTAGTGCCGTGCCTGAAACATTGCTGGAGAGCGAGTTGTTCGGTCATATGAAAGGTTCGTTCTCGGGCGCCATAGCCAATAAAGCCGGACTGTTTGAGATTGCGGACGGAGGCACGATCTTTCTGGACGAAGTCGGAGACACGACGCCGACGATTCAGGTGAAATTATTGCGAGTGATCCAGGAGCGTGAGTTTCGCCGGGTCGGCGGAACGCAGGATATCAAGGTCGATGTGCGCATTGTGGCTGCGACGAATAAAGATCTGGAGAAGGCCGTGGCCGACGGTTCTTTCCGCGAAGATCTGTACTATCGATTGGATGTCATTCCCATCCGTCTTCCGCCGCTTCGCATGCGGTCCGGCGATATTCCGCTCCTCGTCACGCATTTTCTCACGCGGTTTTCCAAAGAGAGCGGGAAGCCGGCGCCGATCATCAGTCCCGAAGCGATGCAGGTGCTGGTGGGGCATGAGTGGCGCGGCAATGTGCGAGAGCTGGAGAATTTGATTGAACGAGTAGTCGCATTTTCGACCGGCGGTCCGGTGACGGATGCGGATATACGCGGATGGTTTCACCGTGCGGTTTCGCCTCAACCGCAGGGAGGGATTCCGACCGATCTGCCGGAGGATGGCGTGGATCTTGAGGGCATGATCAACGGCCTGGAAAAAGATCTCTTGTTGAAGGCCTTGGAACGGACCAAGTGGGTGAAAAAGAAAGCGGCGCGATTGCTCCGGCTCAACACCCGATCGTTCCGCTACCGGCTTGAGAAGTATGCTATAAAGGGAGGCCGTGACTAGACCGCACGAAGATTCATCCAGCCCTTCTCGATCCGCCGTGACCGTATTCGCCCCCGCCAAGGTTAACCTGATCCTTCGAGTGCTTGATCGCCGTCCGGACGGGTTTCACAATCTGTGGACCCTGATGCAGACGGTTGGGCTGGAAGATGAGGTTGCCATTCGTTTCGCTCCGCAGCATGCCGAAATCCGGTTGCAGTGCGATAGCCCGTCACTGAGCGTCGATCGGACCAACTTGGTCTATCGTGCGGCGGCCGCAGCGATCGCGCAAGCGCAGCGAAAGGTCGGACTCGATATTCAACTGACAAAACGTATTCCGATGGGCGCCGGTCTTGGAGGTGGGAGCAGCAATGCGGCGGCCACTATTCTCGGAATCGATCGCTTGCTGAATCTGGGCTGGTCCGCAGCCCAAATGGCGGAAATCGGCCAGGAACTTGGAAGCGACGTGCCGTTCTTTTTTCATGCGCCCACTGCGGTGGTTGCCGGGCGCGGTGAGCGGGTCCGGGCGATTCATGTGGCCGATTCCCGGTGGGCGGTGCTCGTAAATCCGGGCTTCCCCGTGGAAACAAAGTGGGCGTATCAGCAATTGTCCACGACCCGGCAGGGCGTGACCCCGCTTTCCGAGCCGTGCGCTCAGCTTGCATCGCACAGCCGGACTACTTGGGATGAAGTGATCGGTCTGGTCTCAAACGATTTCGAAGGTCCGGTGTTTGCGGCGCATTCTGTTCTGCAGCAGATCAAGCTGGACTTGTTGAGCCAGGGTGCTCAGCTGGCCTTACTGTCCGGCAGCGGCGCGACCGTCTTCGGAATATTTGGAGAGGAGTCCGGGGCTCGCCGGGCCGCGGCGTTCTTTCAGGAACGGTCGGAGCTGAAAGTTTTTGTGGTGCAATCCAATTCTGGGAAATTACGGATTGAGTGATTCCCTGCTCGATTTGCTAGCAATCGGTTGACAAATCCGGGCTCTTTCCGATACAGTCCGCCACTTGGTTGGCTTCTTCCGCAGCGAGCCGTGAGTCAGATGGCGGAGTGTCCGCACGCTGTCGACGTCCGCCGGCGAGTCAATTCATTTAACAATTCAGCGACTTAATAGTAGAGATTGAACGTGTTGAGAAGCCGGTGATGAACAGAGAACTGAAAATATTCTCTGGGAACGCTAATCCTGCGCTTGCCCATGAAATTTGCGCCTATCTCGGGCAAAAGCTTGGAGAGGCCACAGTGTCCTCTTTTAGCGACGGCGAGATTCGCGTCAAAGTCGACGAAAACGTTCGTGGTGCCGATGTCTTTGTCGTGCAATCGACTTGTCAGCCGGTGAACGACTCGCTTCTGGAGCTGCTCATCATCATCGACGCGCTGAAGCGCTCGTCGGCCAACCGGATCACCGCGGTCATTCCCTACTTTGGATATGGGCGGCAGGATCGGAAAGATCAGCCGCGCGTGCCGATTTCAGCGAAGCTAGTGGCTGATTTGATCAGTACGGCTGGCGCCGATCGCGTGTTGACGATGGACCTCCATGCGGGGCAGATTCAAGGGTTTTTCAATGTGCCGGTCGATCACTTATATGCGTTGCCGGTGCTCTTGGATTACATCACCAAGAAGAAAATTAATGACTTAGTGGTGGTGTCGCCTGACGCCGGCGGGGTCGAGCGCGCGCGCGCGTTTGCCAAGCGGTTGCAGGCGAATCTTGCCATCATCGATAAACGCCGCGAAGGTCCCAATCAAGCGCAGGTCATGAATATCATCGGCGATGTGCAGGGAAAGAGCGTGTTGCTGTTGGACGACATGATCGACACGGCCGGAACCATTGTGCAGGGCGCGCAGGCTTGCGCCGACAAGGGCGCGCTGGATGTGTGGGCAGCCTGCACGCATGCGGTCCTATCCGGGCCGGCATTGGAACGGATCACCAAATCCTGCTTGTCGCAGGTCGTCGTGGCCAACACCATTCCCTTTCGGGGGAAAGACCAAGCCTGCCCCAAGTTGCACCAACTTTCGGTTGCGCCGCTGCTGGGCGAGGCCATTCGGCGTATTCACGAAGACGAGTCAGTCAGCTCATTATTTGCCTGAGTCCATAGAGTCGCGGGGACTCGATCGACGCAAGAGAGACGGAGGAGCATCATGAAATTTGATTTAGCAGTGACCGTACGGGAGCAGTCGGGGAAGGGAATCGCGCGTCAGTTGCGACGGAGCGGCAAGATCCCCGCGGTGCTCTATGGCCAAGGCGAGTGTGTTTTGTTGACCGCCAACCCGGATGAATTGGTAAAGATGCTCAAGGCGCAGGCCGGCAGCACGGTGCTGGTCTCGTTGACCATAGAGGGAGCGAAGACGAAGGCGAGCCGCACGGCGTTGTTGCGCGATTATCAAGTCGATCCCATTACCGGCGCCGTGCTCCATGCGGATCTGTTCGAGGTTTCGATGGACAAGCCGATTCGCGTCAAGGTGCCGGTGCATGTGACCGGCGGTATTCCGATCGGCGTGAAGGAAGGCGGCGTGCTGCACAACAATACGCGCGAACTCCATATCGAGTGCGCGCCGGCGGTGTTGCCGGATCAGATCGACGTGGACGCGTCGTCTTTGGGCATAAGCCAGGGCATTCACCTCAAGGACATTGCGCGGCGTGACGGCATCCGGTTCCTTGACGACGAAGACCTGATGATTGTCAGCGTGGCGGCGCCGATTTCCGATGCCAAGCTGGAAGCGTTGTTGACTGGCGGTGCAGGCGCGGCAACGGAACCGGAAGTCGCAGCCAAGGGCAAGGAAGCAGGGGAAGGCGGAGAGCCTGCGAAGGCGGGCGCAGCCGCAGCAGCCGGAGATGCCAAGGGTGGCGACAAGAAAGCCGCCGGCAAGGATGCTCCGAAGGCTGACAAAAAGGAACCTGAAAAGAAGAAGTAGCGGTGCATCTCCTCGTCGGACTGGGCAATCCTGGCAAGGCCTACGCCCAGACCCGTCACAATGTCGGCATGTGGACCATCGAGCGGGCCGCCGCTCGATGGTCCATCCGTCTCGCGTCTCGCGGTACTGCGCAACGAGGATCAGGCCGGCTCGGCTCGGAGTTCATCGAACTCGCTGGGCTGTTGGACTGGATGAATCTCACGGGTCCTCCTCTCAAGGGCTTGCTGCGCGAATTTAAAATCAAACCGGACAACCTGATTCTCATTCACGACGATCTCGATTTGGAGCCGGGCCGCCTGCGCATCAAGCAAGGCGGCGGGGCCGGCGGGCATAATGGGATCAAATCGGTGATCGAGGCACTCGGGACCCCGCAGTTTATCCGGGTCAAAGTCGGAATCGGACGCCCCGTTCCTGGCGCAGATGCCGCCGACTATGTACTGCAGCCTGTCACGCAGGATGAGATGGCAGTGATTGCGCCATGCCTTGACCGAGCCGTTGACGCGCTCGAATGCCTGATCCACCGCGGTCTTTCCACGGCCATGAATCAATTCAATATCCGTGAGAAGCCTCTGCCGGATGAGGCGTAGGCGGCGGCTGAATAAAGTACGAACGTCCACTCGGACGCCACGCTCTACGGACAAGACGGCTGTGGGATGGATCTCCATCTTTTTGAGTTGATCTATCGATTCGACCGAAGAGACTCGGCGGCGGCTGGCACGAGGCGATGTCGTACCGCTAACGCCCTCGAGCAGCGCGATTCAATTGACAGTCTCTTTGCCGCTGTGATACCGTCCACCGTTCTTATGCCTCATATAGAGGCGCCTACACCTCGCTCCGGACTTTGATCCGGGGCCTTTGTCCAGGAGGATTGCCGCATGGAGCTGTACGAGTCTCTGTTTATTATCCGTCCGTCCGTCTCCGACGAGGAGACCAACACCCTGATCGACAAGATGAAAGCCGTGGCCGATAAGACTGGCGCGAAATTCATCAAGGCCGAGAATTGGGGCAAGAAGAAGCTGGCCTACGAAGTGCGGCATGAGCGAAAAGGCACCTATGCCTACTTTTACTTTCGCGCGCCGAACAACACGGTCGGAGAGCTTGAGCGGGCCTATCGCTTAGAAGACAACATTCTTAAGTTCTTGACCGTCCATCTTGAAAAAGAACTCGTTCCGCCGCGTCCGTTAGAGGCTTCAGCGCAGGAGACCGACGGTGGCCGGGTTTAATAAAGTCATCCTCATGGGCAATCTCACGCGGAATCCCGAGCTGCGGTATACGCCGAGCGGGACTCCGGTCGCGAGCTTTGGATTGGCTGTGAGCCGGCGATTCAAGCAGGGCGAGGAATTGAAAGAGGAAGTCTGTTTTGTCGACATCGTGGTGTTCGGCAAGCAGGCGGAGCACTGCGGACAGTATTTGAGCAAGGGCAATGGGGCGATCGTCGAAGGCCGGCTGCAGCAACGACGCTGGGAAACCGAAGATGGCCAGAAGCGCAGCAAGCATGAAGTGGTGGCGCAGAGCGTGACCTTTATGCCGAAGCGCCAGGACGGCGGCGGGGCCAGTGCCGGGTCGGGCGGCGAGCCGCCGATCCACGATGAACCCAGTTATGAGTATGACGAACCGCATTGATAAGGACGAATGAGGAGGCAGGGATGGAACGAACAGGTGGCGCAGGCGGCGGTGATCGACGTGATGGCGGCGGGGGCGGCGGGCGGTTGTTTCAACGGCGCCGGCCATGCCGGTTTTGCTTAGAGAAGGCCCCGATCGACTTTAAGGATGCCGGCTTGCTCCGGAATTTCCTGACGGAGCGCGGGCGGATCGTTCCGCGCCGGATTTCAGGGAACTGCATGCGGCATCAGCGCGAATTGACGATTTCGGTCAAGCGCGCCCGGCATATCGCGATCATTAGTTTTGCCGAGGAGCGATAACGGGCGTGAGCGAACGTGACGGTATGAAGGCGTGGGGAGCCGGCGCGTCGCCGGAGATCATGATGGATCTGCTCACACCGCATCTTGCAGATATCACCGCCGACGGCTTGTCGTTGACGGGAGATGTGACGGCTGACGAGATCGGGCTGACCGGCGCGGATACACAGCTCGAAGGTTCGCTGGCGGTCGGGTTGGACCTGACTAAATTCGAACGCACCATTTGCGTGACCGGAGTGGTCGAGGGCACGGCAGTTCGTGAGTGCGTGCGGTGTCTGGCTCCTTTTCCTGAGCCGTTGGCGTTTGCGCTGCGTGTCGTCTATGAACCGGAGCCGAAAGCGGTTCCTGCGGCGGCCAAGCGGATGGATCATCGCAAGCGGGCTGTTGAGCCGGTAGAAATCGAGCCGGACGAGACGGATGACGAGATTTATCATTATGCGGGGGATCATTTGGAACTCGCGCCGATGCTGCGAGAGCAAGTGATTCTGTCCGATCCGATGCATCCATTGTGCAAGCTCGACTGTGCCGGGCTCTGTCCGCAGTGCGGAAAGAATTTGAATGACGGGCGGTGTGCCTGCCAAGAAGAGGCGCCGGCCAATCCGTTTCAAGCCTTGAAGAGTTTGAAGACTGAACAGAAGTGACGCCGGGGGAGCGGATCTCCCGGCTGTTGTGAACGTGGGAAGGAGTTGCCATGCCTAATCCGAAACATAAACATTCTCGCGCGCGCCGCGACAAGCGCCGCACGCAAAAGCTGCGAATGACCCCTCCGGGGATGTCCGTATGCCCGCAGTGCCATGAGTTGAAGCTGCCGCACTATACGTGCTTGAACTGCGGAACGTACAAAGGCAAGGCCGTCATTCAGGTCGAAGAAGCCTAGCAGGACCGCGAGGACAGATGCGGCGGAGCCGGTCGGCTCCGCCGTCGTTCGCTCCGGTTGTGCATTTCGTGCGCCTGCGCTAAGCTCTCGGCACATCGGGGACAATCACGGGTGCCACGCGTGTTCAGCCATCTATTCCAATCTCGAGCACAGTATCCTGTATGAAGATCGCGCTTGATGCGATGGGGGGGGACCATGGTCCGGCACCCTGTATCGAGGGCGCCATCCAGGCCGCCAAAGAACTTGGCGTTGAGGTCATTCTCGTCGGCGACGAAGCGGCGTTAACGCGCGAATGCGCGCGTCTCGGCGCGACCGATGGACGCCTCTCGATCCGGCATGCGCCGCAGGTCGTGGAAATGCACGAATCGCCGGCGTCGGTGGCGCGCAAAAAGCGGGAGTCGTCGATTTGGATTGCGACCGAGCTGGTTAAAAGCGGCGAGGCCGGTGCGGTGGTCAGCCCCGGCAATACCGGCGCGAGCATGGTGGCGTCGTTTTTCGTGCTGGGCTTGACCAAGGGGGTCGAGCGGCCGGCCATTGCCACCAGTCTGCCGACACTCACCGGCGAAGCCATCATGCTGGATGTCGGCGCCAACGTCGATTGTTCTGCCAAACACCTTGAACAATTCGCCTTGATGGGAAACGAGTATGGGAAGCATCTTTTCCGCAAGCCGAATCCCCGCGTCGGCCTGTTGAGCATCGGTGAGGAAGACAGCAAAGGCAATGAAGTCACGAAGGAAGCATTCAAGCTTTTGAAAGCCAGCTCGTTGAATTTTATCGGCAACGTCGAGGGGCGTGAAGTCTATAGCGGCACCGCCGATGTGGTGGTCTGCGACGGGTTTATCGGGAATGTCGCGCTGAAGATTTCCGAAGGCGTGGCCGAGACGATCAAGAAGCTTTTAATCAAAGAGATCTCCAGCTCGTGGCTGGGCCGGCTGGCCTATCCGCTGATCGCGGCGCCGCTGCTCAATTTGAAACGCAAGATCGACTATGCGGAGTTCGGCGGCGCGCCGCTGCTTGGGGTGAACGGAATTACCATGATTTGCCATGGCCGCTCGTCGGCAAAAGCCATCAAAAACGCCATTCGCCGAGCCAAAGGCATGGCCGAAGGACGCGTCCACGAACTCATTCAGCGCGACATCGAAGAAAGTCTGGCCAGTCCATCGCCTGCGGAGCCGTCCGCATGAACGCCCGCATCACGGGAACCGGTTCCTACGCCCCCGCTCGCATCATGACGAATGCGGAGCTGGAGCGCATGGTCGCGACGTCCGATGAGTGGATTCGCGAACGGACAGGAATCAGCGAGCGCCACATTGCGGCCTCCGGCGAAGCCTGCTCGGACCTTGCGGTTCAGGCCGGGCGGCGCGCATTGGCGGCAGCCGGGCTTGCGGCTTCCGATCTCGATATGATTTTGGTTGCCACCTGCACGGGCGACTATCCGCTTCCGGCGACCGCGTGTCTTGTGCAGCATCAGTTGGGCGCCACGAAGGCGGCAGCCTGCGATGTGGCGGCGGCCTGCTGCGGGTTCGTCTATGCCTTATCGATCGCGGATGCCTATGTGCGAACCGGGATGCGGCATGTCTTGGTGATCGGGTCCGAGGTGATGTCGGCGATGACCGATTGGACTGATCGCAACACCTGCATTCTGTTTGGCGACGGGGCTGGGGCCGCGGTGGTCAGCGCGAGCGACGGGGAGCGGGGCATTCTCTCGACACATTTACGGTCGGACGGCAGCCTCTGTGAGTTGATCGCCGTGCCGGGAGGCGGGTCGCGCATGCCGCCGTCCGAGAAAGTGCTGGCTGAACGGACGCACTTCATCAAGATGAAGGGGAACGAGACGTTCAAAGTCGCTGTGCGGATGCTGGAAGAAATTGCGCGCGAGACGCTGGCGGCCAATCGTCTTACGGTCGAAGACCTCGATCTTTATGTGCCGCATCAGGCCAACGTGCGAATTCTCAAAGCGGTGATGGAGCGGCTCGGCCTTCCGCCTGAGAAGGTGATGTTGAACCTTGAGCGGTATGGCAATACCTCGGCCGCGTCGATTCCCATTGCGCTGGACGAGGCGGTTCGCGCGGGGCGGGTTCAGGACGGATCGCTGGTTATGCTCGGCGCATTTGGAGCCGGGTTGACCTGGGCCTCGGCGCTGATTCGCTGGTGACGGCGGCAAGCGGACGCGCCGCCATTATGCAAACTTTTCCCGTTGACATTCCACGTCATTTCTAAGATATCTACCCCCCATGAATGCAGGCATCGGATTGGTGTTCCCAGGACAAGGGTCGCAGTCGGTCGGCATGGGCAAGGCACTGTGCGAGGCCTATCCCACGTTGAAGCTGGTCTATGACGAGGCCTCATCGGTTCTCGGCTACGACAGCGCAGCGCTCTGTTTCGAGGGACCGGCCGAACGATTGAATCTCACGGAGAATACGCAACCGGCCTTGTTGGTGAGCAGCATCGCGGCGCTGAAGACATTGGATCAGGCCGGTCTGAAGCCAGTGGCCGTGGCCGGGCATAGTTTGGGTGAATATTCGGCGCTGGTGGCGGCGGGCGGTGTGTCGTTCCGCGATGCCGTCGGGCTTGTGCAAAAGCGTGGACGCTATATGTCCGAAGCCGTGCCGCCGGGCACCGGCCAGGTGGCGGCGTTGCTCGGGCTGGCGCCGGACGTGGTGCGCGAGGTCTGTCGCGAAGCTTCGTCCGTCGGTGTGGTCGCCGCGGCTAATTTCAATTCGCCGGGGCAGGTGGTCATTGCCGGCAAAAAGGCCGCGGTCGAACGGGCTATCGAATTAGCGAAAGGCAAAGGCTGCAAAAAAGCGATTCCGCTGCCGGTGAGTGTGCCGGTTCATACGCCGTTGATGCAGGTGGCGGCAGATCGGTTGTCGAAAGATCTCGCGGCGGTGCAATGGACTGACTTGGCCGTGCCGCTTATTAATAACGCCGAAGCTGCGCCCATCCGCCGGGCCGCCGAGATTCAGCCGTCGCTAGTGCGCCAGCTGCCGTCGTCGGTGCTCTGGGAAAACTCGGTGCAAGCGATGGCGAAACTGGGCGTGACAACTTTTATTGAAGTAGGACCCGGGACGGTGTTGACGGGTTTGATCAAGCGCATTCTTCCGGATGCAACCCTCTTGAACGTTCATGATCCCAAATCGTTGGATGCGACGTTGCACGCGCTTGGCGCTGCGCATCCGGCCTGATCCCTCACGTTTAACAAGGAAGTCGGCATGTCATTGCAAGGGCGTGTAGCGATAGTGACCGGAGCGGCACAAGGCATTGGACGGGCGATTGCGGAAACGTTGGCGCAAGCGGGCGCCGACATCGTCGTCGCCGATCTGGATCCCAGCCGCTCGCAAGAGACGGTGAAGGCGGTCGAGGCGTTGGGCCGAAAAGCGCTCAATGTCAAAGTGAATGTGGCGGATGCGGCCGATACGAAAGCCTTAGTCGAGCAGGTCGTGAAGGCTTGGGGCAAGATCGACATTTTGGTCAACAATGCCGGGATCACGCGAGACGGACTGCTGCTTCGGATGAAGGAAGAAGATTGGAATCTGGTCCTGCAGGTCAACCTGAACGGCACATTCAATTGCACCAAGGCGGTCTTGCAGCCGATGACCAAGCAGCGGTATGGTCGCATTGTGAACATTGCGTCGATCGTGGGCGTGATGGGCAATGCCGGGCAGGCGAACTATGCCGCGTCGAAAGCGGCCGTGATCGGGTTCACCAAGACGGTCGGCCGCGAATATGCGACGCGCAATGTGACGGTCAATGCGGTGGCGCCGGGATTTATCGATACCGCGATGACGCACGGGCTGTCGGACGACGTGAAAGAAACCTTGCAGAAGCAGATTCCGCTGGGGCGGCTTGGCACAGCGGCCGATATCGCGGCGGCGGTCCGCTTTCTTGTTTCAGATGAGGCGGCGTATATTACCGGGCATGTTTTGCATGTGAATGGCGGTATGTTAATGGTATAGATGGTCCCCAAGGTCTGGGAACAACCCGCTGCAGCATATCCCCATGGTGCAGCGCCGGGTCAGTCACGTTGGGGAAGGAGGTAGGCAGATCGATGGCAACCGTTGATGAGCGCGTGAAAAAGATTATCGCCGAGCAGCTCGGCGTCGAAGAAGACGAAGTGGTTCCCGAAGCCTCTTTTGTCGAAGACCTGGGAGCCGATTCGCTCGACACCGTCGAGCTGGTCATGGCGCTTGAAGAAGAATTCGAGATCGAGATTCCTGACGAGGATGCCGAAAAAATCCTCACGGTCGGGAAAGCGTTGGATTACATCAAGGAAAAATCCTAAGCGGTACGTATGTCTGAGCGATCGACGCGGCGCATTGTCGTAACAGGGTTGGGTTTGGTCACCCCTCTCGGGACCGGGGTGGAGAAGACCTGGACCGCGCTCTGTGCTGGGCAGTCCGGCATCGGGAGGATCACCAAATTCGATCCGGCCGCGTATGACGCGCAGATCGCCGGCGAAGTGCGCGACTTCGATCCTGGCCAATTCATCGAAAAAAAAGAAATCAAAAAGATGGACACCTTCATCCACTACGCCGTGGGCGCCGCCCAGCTGGCCGTGGATGACGCCGGATTGAAGGTCGCTCCGGAAGAAGCCACGAAAGTCGGCGTGTATATCGGCTCCGGCATCGGCGGGCTGGGCGCGATCGAGCATTATCACGAGGTGCTCAAGGAAAAAGGGCCAGGCCGCGTGTCGCCGTTCTTCATTCCCATGACCATTATCAATCTGGCGTCCGGCCAGGTGGCGATTCGCATCGGCGCCAAAGGGCCGAATTCTTGCGCGGTCACCGCTTGCGCGACGGGGAACCACTGCATCGGCGATGCTTTTCGGCTGATCCAGCATGGCGATGCCGACGTGATGGTCGCGGGCGGCGCGGAGGCGGCAATCACGCCGCTGGGCGTGGCAGGGTTCGCCGCGGCGAAAGCGCTCTCGTTCCGCAACGATGAGCCGGCGAGGGCCAGCCGGCCGTTCGACAAGGACCGGGATGGATTCGTGCTGGGCGAAGGCGCCGGGGTCGTGGTCTTGGAAGAACTTGAGCATGCGCGGCGCCGTGGCGTTCGGATCTACGCGGAGCTGATCGGGTACGGTATGAACAGCGACGCCTATCACATTACCGCGCCGCCTGAAGAGGGCGAAGGCGCCGTGCGCTGCATGGAACTGGCCTTGAAAGATGCCGGGATTGCCAAAGACCAGGTTGGCTATATCAATGCGCACGGCACGTCGACCATGGCCGATGCCATTGAGACGCGGGCGATCAAGCAGGTTTTTGGCCAGCAGGCCTATAAGATCCCCGTCAGCTCGACCAAGTCGATGACGGGACATCTGCTCGGCGCGGCCGGCGGCATCGAAGCCGTGTTCAGTATTTTAGCGCTTCATCATGGGCTCCTGCCTCCCACGATCAATCTGGAAAACCCAGATCCGGCGTGCGATCTCGACTATGTGCCGAATAAGGCCAGAGCGGTGCCGGTCAAGGTGGCGCTCTCCAACTCGTTCGGATTCGGCGGTGTGAATGCGTGCCTGATTTTCAGGCGCCTGGAGGCCTAGCGCGGGCGCGCCTATGACCACGGCTCCGCTAGCCGATTCTGTTCCATCCCTGCCACACTATCAGTTCAAGAATGCGAGCGTGCTCGCGGAAGCGTTGACGCACAAGTCTCATGTCAATGAGCGAAAAGGCGCCGCGCAAACACATAACGAGCGGCTGGAGTTTCTTGGCGATGCGGTGCTCTCGCTGATTATTAGCGATCATCTGGCGCAGCGCTATACGCAACTCAGTGAAGGGGCTCTCTCCAAACTGAAAGCGCATCTTGTCAGTGAAGCCTCCCTGGCTCAGGCGGCCCGCCGGATGAATCTCGGCGCGATGCTGCGCCTGGGGCGCGGAGAAGAGCGTTCGCAGGGGCGGGAGAAACCGTCTTTGCTGGCCGATGCGTTGGAGGCGGTGATTGCGGCGGTGTACCTCGATGGGGGATTAGAAGCCAGCCGGACGTTTACGCTGGATGTCTTGCAGGAGGAATTGCGCCAGGCCGAAGCCCATCAATCGACGCCGGGAGAAGAAGACTATAAGACCAGACTGCAGGAGTGGTGTCAGAAGCGATACGATCAGCTGCCGCAGTATGCGATGGTGCGCGAGTCCGGGCCGGATCATCAGAAGCATTTTGAAGTCGAAGTCCGGGTCAACGAGGTGGTGGCGGGGACCGGACAGGGGGCGAGCAAGAAAGAGGCGGAACAGATGGCGGCCCATCATGCGCTTGACCGGATCGAGTCTTGAAGCCAGGCGCGCTGGTGGCTATAGTCAATGCAGGGATCCTACGGTAAAGGGAGGGCGACGATGCAGAGAAGATTGAGCCGGTTGATGGGATGTGCCGTATTGGCAGTATGTCTTCCATTCGCATTTGGGCCTGGTGCCAGCGATGCCGCGGAAAAAACGCCAGCTCCCAAGGTCGTCGAGGCGGCGAAGGGACCCCGGGCGATCATCAAAACGAAATTTGGCGAGATCGAGCTGAAGCTGCTTCCCGATCTGGCTCCGAAACATGTGGAGAACTTCGTCAAGCTGGCCAAGGAGGGGTTCTATAACGGCACGATCTTCCATCGGGTGATTCCCGGATTCATGATCCAAGGCGGCGATCCGAATACCAAAGACTCGCTGAAGAAGGATTCGTATGGGCAAGGCGGCCCCGGCTATACGGTCAAGGCTGAATTCAGCGATACGCCGCACAAGCGTGGCATTGTCTCGATGGCGCGGGCGAACGACCCGGATACGGCGGGGTCGCAGTTTTTTATCGTCGTGGAAGACTCGCGGTTTCTCGACCGGAAATATACCGTCTTCGGAGAAGTCACCAAAGGGATCGGCATAGCCGACAAGATTGTGGGTTTGCCGAGAAATGAGCGCGATTTGCCAAACGAACGGGTTGAGATGACCGTCACGATTCTTGAGTAGAGAGCCAGGGTTTCGACGTCGCGTCTTTCAGCCGCTGCGCCCTCCGTATACGGGCGCAGCGGCGCCCTTCCATCGTTTTCTTCCTGCACTGAGTTGATCTGATCCTCATCGTCGACAGGCGGTATTGCGGCCCCTACTTTCGGTGGGGGGCTTTCGTGGGATTTCCTCTGGGCCCTCTCCGAGATATTCTTGCCTTATCGAAGTCGAGCGGGTGATCAACGAGGAGGTGCGCGGTGAAAAGCTCATCGACACGGCGACTCTACCGGCGAGTCGAGTGGGACTGTCAGGCCTGTATTCTGACGTCCAGCGCTATTCATCGCTGCACGGTGCGCGACCTGTCGTTGAGTGGATTTCGAATCAAGCGGCAGGGAAAGGCAGTGCTCTCTCCGCGCACGCCTGTGATGATTCGGGTGTGGTTGCCAGGCGTCTCGGCCCCGATCGATATCGATCAAGCGCGGGTGCGGTGGGATCGTGGGAGCGAGTTTGGCGTGGAAGTGCTTTCCATATCGAACGGAGCGGATTTTCAGCTTGCGGGATTTATCGAGCGCACATTACAGCAAACTGCCGGCCGCGAGGCCGCTCCGGGCCGGGCTGTAGGCGGATGATTCAGTGGTGGTGATGCTGGCAGTCCGGTCCGTGGGTATGAGACTCCGCGGCGGCGGGCGGCGGCATGAAGGATTGACCGGGCAGGACGATATGGCCTGGCTCATGTTTCTTCTGGAGGCTGGCGGCGATCTCCGGATGATAGGCCGTGACGTAGCCGACAAGCCCCGCGAGGAAGCGGCGCGATTGAAAGTCTTTCCCGGAAAACTCCGACACGAATTCGACCGCCCGGTCGAGAATTTCCGGCGCGTTGGATGAATCGGCGATCTGCTTCGGGTTTTGCTTTTTAAAGGCTTCGTATTCTTTGATCAGATGTTCGGCGAACATGGGCATGGGCGCCGATGGCACATGCAGCGGACTGAGCGTGCGGCGCAGTCCCTGAATCGCCGCGATGACTTCCGCATCCTGCCCGTCGCGCCGCCCCTGAAAAAAGCTGACCGTGATCACTTCAATGAGATTGAAGAGCGAGACGGCTTGCGCGCCGCCGAGTTCGCCGAGCTCCCGGTAGAACTCCCGGCGGAGCGGCATGAATTGCACGGCGAGCCGCTTTTGCTGGTAGTCGCTGCCGCTGTCGAGATAGGCGCAGTCGCTGGGGCAGGTCACGCGCACGAGGCGATGTTCCCCGCAGCATTGGCTGCAGATGAGTCCGTTCAAGCCTGGGCAGGCGCGCTTGCCCTTGCGTTGGTGGCAGTAGTCGCAGAGGCTCATTTCGCGGCGGTTCCTTCCTTGGCGTTTGCGGGTTGCGGCGGACCCGCGGCGCCAAATCCGTAGTCGGCGAGCGTCCGCCGGTTATCGCGGCTCTTGCCATCCGAGGGCGCTTCGAGTCCGTTGATTTCCGCCGCGTGGGCATAGTGATAGGGGACGAGAATCAAATTATTGGCCCGGTCGATGCTGATATCGGCGGGGGAGAGGAGATACTCGGCAATCACCTGGAAGCGGTGGTCTCTGGTCATGCGCCAGATTTTCCCCCTGGAAAAATCCGAGACATACATGTTGCCCCATCGGTCGAAATCGACCCCGCTCAGGTTTTGAAACCGGCCGGTGAAAAACCCATTCGACTCCAGTTCGGAGAGCTGGCCCTCCGGGGTGATGTCGAAAATCTTGCCTTTCTCCCAACTCACCACAATGAGATGGCCGGTTCGCGGGTGGACGGCGAGGCCGGAAGGGCCGGCGAGGCGGTCGTCATGAATAAACAAGCTCACGCGATGACCGGCTGCTGGCTCGATGCGGTAGATCGTGTTGTGCGATTGATCCGATGTGTAGAGCAGGCCGTTCGGTCCGGCGGTGACATCGGTGAGAGAGACGGTGCCCTTTGAGGGAAGCGGGGGAAAGCTGACCACCACGAGAGATTTTCCTGTCGATCGATCGAATCCCTTCAACTGGTCAAGGTCGGCCACGTACAGGGTTTGATCGACGACGGCCATCCCCTTGGGCGCATGGAGGCTGACATCGACAATGCCGCCCTGGATGAATTTGAGGTTGAGGACCTTCCCTTCGGCGTCCACCTTGGTGATGAAGCCATTATTATCCCGGGCGTCCGGTTCCCCATTGACATTGGAGATGAAGAATTCTTTGCCCTGTTGGTCGCCGACGAAGCTGTTCGGCGCTTCCAGCCCGGTAATCTGGGCCGCATGGAGGAAACTCGGCAACCCGGCAAATGCGCACCAGGCGAGCGTCGTCCTCAAGAAGACTTGGCGAAAATTATCGATGGATGATGGGATGTTCAAGCTTGATCGATCACGGTGAAGCGTCTCGTGCATCGTAGCGAACGGGTGAAGAGACTGTCAAGGAACGGCTGTGAAGAAGCGTGATTTCAGGTGTGAGGCGGTCCAGTATACGGACGCGAGGATGGTTCCTTTCTGCGCCGGCTGTTCGACCGTTGACTTGATGAAAAATGCCCTGTTAAGGTGCCTGCGAGTTTGAAGGCCAACCGCTTGAATTCAGGGAGGGAATTGTGGGAGCACGACTCATCGACGGGAAGGCATTGGCGCAGCAAGTTCGCGACCGGCTGGCCGTGGAATCGGCGGCGGTCTTGGCAAAGACCGGGGTCAAGCCGGGCCTGGCCACGATTTTAGTGGGCGACGATCCTGCATCGCATCAATATGTGAAGAGCAAGCAGAAAGCCAGCGAGGCGGCAGGCATCTATATCGACGACCACAAGTTGTCGGCCAGCACGACGCAGGCTGAGCTGCTGGCCTTGATTGAAAAAATGAACGCGGATTCCAAGATTCACGGAATCTTGGTGCAGCTCCCGCTTCCCAAGCACATCGACAGCCGCGTCGTGCTTGAAGCGGTGTCGCCGGACAAAGATGCCGACGGGTTCCATCCGTATAATTTCGGGCGCTTGGTCGAGGGGAACCCAGTTTTTGAAGCTTGCACGCCCAAAGGCGTCATCAAGATGCTTGAATCCACCGGCGTCGGCATTGAAGGCAAGCGCGCGGTGGTCTTGGGCCGCAGCAATATTGTCGGGAAGCCATTGGCGCTCATGCTATTGCAGCGCAACGCGACCGTGACCATTTGTCATTCTAAGACCAAGGATTTGCCCGCGGTCTGTCGTGAAGCGGATCTCTTGCTGGTTGCGATTGGGAAAGCCAAGTTTGTGACAGCCGATATGGTGAAAGAAGGCGCGGTCGTGATCGACGTGGGCACCAACCGGTGGACGGACGGAAAACTCTGCGGCGACGTCGATTTCGAGCCGGTGAGTCAAAAAGCTGGCTGGATCAGCCCTGTGCCCGGGGGCGTCGGTCCTATGACGATTGCCATGCTGCTTGCGAATACGGTGGAGTCGGCGAAGCGGATGGCGGGGATGTTGTAGGCGGAAGCAGCTGAGCAGAGCACTTCGGTGCTCGCCCAACGCGCGGTCTCAGAAGACCCTCGTTGGATGCGCGCAGTGCGAAGTGCTCCGCTCAGTCTAGATGAGTAGAGGGTGGGGGAAGGGTGAAGGAGATGGCATGAGCAAGGAACTGCGGCGGTTGAGCGAGGTGTTGAGTAGTGGGCAGTTTGCCGTGACGATTGAGTACAACCCGCCGAAGGGCACCAATATCTCGAAGGTGCTGGAGAGCGCGAAGACGCTAGTCGGGCGGGTGCACGGCGTCAATGTGACCGACAATACGGCCGCCGTGGTGCGGGCCGGGTCGCTGCCGGTATGCCGGTTGCTCTATGAAATGGGCCACGATCCGGTGATGCAGCTGACCTGCCGGGATCGAAACCGCATTGCCATGCAGTCCGATCTGATGGGCGCCCATATGCTCGGCATCCGCAACATCCTCTGCCTGACTGGCGACTATCCGACGGTCGGCGACCATAAAGAGGCGAAGCCGGTCTACGATCTCGACTCCGTGCAGGTCATGCAATTAGTGCATGGGCTGAATAATGGCCAGGACATGGCCGGCAATAAGCTGGACGGTTCGACGGCGTTTACCATTGGCGCGGCGGTGACTCCGGAGGCCGATCCAGTCGGGCCGATGCTGGCAAAGTTTGAAGTGAAGGTCAAAGCCGGCGCGCAATTCTTTCAAACCCAGGCGATCTATAACCCCGATCTCTTTGCGAGCTTCATGAAGGCTGTGCGGCCGTACAAGGTCAAGGTGCTGGCCGGTATTCTGTTGCTGCGGAATCACAAGATGGCCGAGTTTATGAATGCCAATATTCCTGGCGTGTCGGTGCCGCAGGAGATGATCGATGAATTGAAAGCCGCCGGCGACAAGGCGGAAGATGTGGGTGTGGAGATTGCCGTGCGAACCATCAATGCGGTGCGTGCGCATTGCGACGGGGTCCATATCATGGCGATCAAGGGCACCCACCGCTTGGCGGATATCATTACCAAGGCGAAAATCGGCTGATGACGATTCCAGAGTTTCAACAGCACAAGCGCCAGGGGAAGAAGCTCACCGTCGTGACCGCGTACGATGCGCTCTTCGCTCGCATTGTCGAGCAGGCTGGGGTCCCTGCCATTCTGGTCGGGGATTCTCTAGGCGTGGTCGTGCAGGGGCAGGCCAACACCTTATCCGTCACGATGGAAGACATGCTGTACCACACCAAGCTAGTCGCTCGTGCGGCGCAGCAAGCGCTAGTCATCGGCGATCTGCCCTTCATGTCCTACCAAGCCAGTCAAGACGATGCGCTGCGGAATGCCGGACGTTTGATTCAGGCGGGCGCCCATGCGGTGAAGCTTGAAGGGGGACAGGCGATGGCCGGCCGGGTCGAGGCGATGACCGCGGTGGGCATTCCTGTGATGGGACATATCGGGATGACTCCGCAGTCGGTGAATCAATACGGCGGCTACAAGGTGCAGGGAAAGGCCAAGGATCGGGCGAAGGAGTTGCTGGCCGACGCGAAAGCGCTGGAAGCTGCCGGAGCCTTTGGGATTGTCCTTGAAGCGATTCCCGCGTCGCTGGCGAAGGACATCACCGCGGAGCTGTCGATCCCTACAATCGGCATCGGAGCCGGTCCCGATTGCGATGGTCAGGTGTTGGTTATTTACGATCTCCTCGGGTTGTTTGACGACTTTGTGCCGAAATTCGTCAAGCCCTATGCCCATCTCAAAGCGGATGCGTTCCAGGCGCTGCGCCAGTTCAAGGAAGAAGTCGAACTCGGAAAGTTTCCCAGCGATTCCGAGTCCTATCACTGAGTCGCTGTTCGGCGAGTGGGCATTCATTTCTTCCGATGGCTGGCCATATGGCGTCGTCTCCGATCGGTCAACGCGCAGCCCACGCAAAAGTGAATCGTGGCCGTCTGGATCTGTTGGTTCGTATGGACGCGGAAGCAGTTGGTCGAATCAATTGGAGTAGAGATGACTCCTGAGGAGCTCTTGGAAGAAGGGCATAGGCTGGCGAAGCCTTGTGTGCATTTGACCCGTGATGGAAACGACTATGCTGGGGTCTGGGGTGGGATGGGGGTCGTCCCTCTGCGGGATGCACGGTTTCGCCATTGGATCTCCGTGGCAAGCCGGATTGTGCCTGGAGAACATGGGTTGACTGGCTGCTTCAGCGTCTATGCCAATCAGGAAGATCGCGCGACGGGGCTGGTGCTGGTGAACCGGCATGCGACGCTGCCGCCGGCTCCTGACGGCGTGAAGCTGTACGCCCATCAGACCGCGAGTCTCCCTCCGCTGGACGCCATCTTTCGATATGGGGCTGCGGCCGTTCAGGCGTGGTTGCGGACTAATCAATGGCAGCCGGAATGGGGGTATAGCCCGCAGTTCAAGGACCATCGGACGACAGAGTTGTGCGCCTCAGCCTATGCGGAACAGTTGAATCTGGCGGGACGTTCCATCGATGTCGTTGTGGGCGGCTGGCCGAGGTTGTGGCGCGTCGGAGAGTGGGATGAGCGGCCAGATTGCCAGTTGCTCCTCTGGACCTGGCGAGACTCTCCTCCCTGGATCGAATTGTGGCAGGACCGCGGGCAGCTGCGTGTCGTTCAGCGGATCGTGGAGTAACGTGGCGCGTTCGTGCGCACTAATCAGCTTTTTGACTAGGTTTTGTAGAATATCTGCCCTTCGAAAGAGGGAGAGACTCGCCAAGGCAAGTCTGGTACGGTGGCCCCGCGGGACTGAAAGGGGCGATCGAGATGGAATGGGCCGAGTATCTGCTGAGTCGAGAGTTTCGTCAGTTCATCCTCGATAATAATCTTTTTTTTCCCCTGTTGTTTGTCGGGCGCTGCATCGGCATCACCGCCATCGAACTGATCTGGCCGAGCCGGGTGGTCGAGTATCGCAAGGTGATGCTTAAGGATCTAGCCGTTGCCTGTCTCTATTTCTTTGTGATCTTCCCCTGTGCGATCTATCTCGACCGCTGGATAGCCATTCGCCCGAACCTCCCTGAGGCGATCCTTGCGATGCCCTTTCCGGTGCGGGTGTTCTGCTATTTCGCCGTGGCAGACTTCGGCCATTATTGGATCCATCGATTGATGCACACGAAGCATGTGTGGCGCATTCATAAATGGCATCATGCGCCTAAATATATGTATTGGCTTGCCGGAGTGCGGACCACCATCCCTCAGCAGGTCATTGTCAATTTGCCCTATATTTTTGCCTGGTCGTTTTTGGGATTGACCCCATGGTGGATGGAGCTGGCCATCGGCGCGTTCAATGCGTTTCAGAACGATTGGATGCATGTCAATGTGACCTGGCGCTCGAACTGGCTGGAATGGTTTCTCGTCACTCCGCGGTACCACCATATCCATCACAGCGATAGCCCGCTTCATTACAAGGCGAATCTCGCGGCGCTGTTTACGATCTGGGATCGACTGTTTGGGACCTATGTGGATCCCGATAGCATCAAAGAGCCGCTGACCTTCGGGATCGGAGAAGAGGTTCCGCTTGTGCGGCTCGCAGTCGGCGTGTAACGATTAGACCGTCGCGCCCGGAAGAAACCATTTACGTATGCCCGCGGTCATCCGCATACTCCACTTGAAAGACCGCCCGGTCCTCCAGCCGGATCGCGGTCAGTTGCCGGCCCCACACACAACCGCTGTCCAACCCCAACAGATTCGATTCGATGTGCAAGCCGAGCGCGGCCCAATGGCCGAAGAGAACGGTGTGGTCGCTCGCGCGCCGGTTTGGAATGCGAAACCAAGGGAAATATCCGTGAGGGGCGTCGGTTGGGGAGCCGGAAAAGCCGGACAAGACGCCTTCCGCGGTGCAAGTGCGCAGCCGGGTGAAGACATGGGCGAGCGCGGACAGCCGTTCATAGCCAGTCAGCGACGCATTCCACTGCGGGGCTGGACGGTGAAAGAGTGCGTGAAGAAAGAGTCGGACCTCCGGCCCGGCAAGGACGGCTTCAACTTCTCGCGCCAGCGCCGACGCTTCGTCAATCGACCATTGCGGCAGGAGTCCGGCATGGACCATGACATGCGCGCCTTCGCGATAGTGCAGGGGCTGCTGCCGGAGCCATTCCAGCAGCTCTGCGCGATCCTCGGCGGCGAGAATATCCTGGATGGTGTCTTTAGGGCGCAAGGAGGCCAGGCCTTCCGCCGCGGCGAGCAGGAATAGATCGTGATTGCCCAGGACGACCTGCGCGGCGGGCCCCAGTTGTTTGAGAGAGCGAAGGACGCGAAGAGAGGCCGGGCCGCGATTGACCAGGTCGCCGACGCACCACAGGCGGTCTACGGAAGGATCGAACCGGATCAGGTCGAGCAGCCGCTCGAGAGAACGTGCGCAGCCTTGAATGTCACCGATTGCGTAGATGGCCATCGTGTAGCAAATGAACAGCGATGGGGCGAGGGTATCGCGCGCCGCCTCGAAATACAAGCCGGGTTACGCGAGGCCTGTGCCGGTGAACCGCGGCATGCCGCTAGGCCGCGCGCTGGTCGTGACCGGATTTTGCGCGGAGATCGCGGATCAGTTGTTCGACCCGGTCGGCCGGCAGCGGATGGCTAAAGAAATACCCCTGAATGGCATCGCAGCCTTGATCGCGCAGAATGTCGAGTTGCGGTTGGGTTTCCACGCCTTCAGCCAAGACTCGGAGTTTGAGCCCGTGCGCCATTGCGATAATGGCGATGGCGATGGCGGCATGTTCGGACTCTGACGCGAGATCCTTCACGAAGGCCCGGTCGATTTTGATGGTGTCGATCGGGAATCGTTTGAGATAGGCCAGCGACGAATACCCCGTGCCGAAATCGTCGATCGACAGGCTGAATCCCATGGCCTTCAGCTGGTGCAGGATCGTGACCGCGTTTTCCGCATTCTGCATCGCGGTGCTTTCCGTCAATTCCAACTCCAGGCATCTGGGGTTTGCGCCGGTTTCCTGTACGATCGTGCGGATCGAGTTCGCGAGATCGGCTTGCCGGAACTGGACCCCCGACAAATTGACCGCAATGGAGATATCGCCGAGCCCGTAGGCCATCCAGGCAACCTGCTGCACGCAGGCGGTGCGCAGCACCCACTGGCCGATCCGGTCGATCAATCCGATTTCTTCGGCCAGCGGAATAAACGTCATTGGAGAGACCATGCCGCGCTCTGGATGCTGCCACCGGATAAGCGCTTCCACGCCGACGATTTCCCATCGGCGGATGTCGACTTGCGGCTGGTAGTGCAGGACAAACTCGCTGCGCTCCAGAGCCCGGCGAAGATCCGTCTCCAGGCTCAACCGTTCCGCCAGCGCGACGTTCATCGACTGCAAATAGAATTGATAGGTGTTGCGCCCCTTGTCTTGCGCCGCATGGACCGCCGCGTCCGCGTTGCGGAGCAGGGTGTCGATATCCTCGCCGTCCTGCCCGAGCAGCGCGATCCCGATGCTGGCGGTCACCTCGACCGGCCGGTCGTCGACCTGGTACGGCGCATTGAGAGATTCCAGAATTCGCTGCGCGACCTTCGAGGCGCTTTGCGCCGCGTGCAGATGGGTCAGCAGCACGGTGAATTCGTCCCCTCTCAGACGGGAGAGAATGACGGGCTCTTGATCGTCGTGCCGCGCTACCGAATCCGACTGTCGCACGCAATGGCGCAGCCGTTCGGCCACCTCGCGGAGAATGCTGTCTCCGCACTTGGAGCCGAGCGTGTCGTTGATGCGTTGAAACCGGTCGAGGTTCACGAGCAGCACGGCGCCGTGCTGCCCGTGCCGTTTTTGCGCAGCGAGCGCCTGAGTCACGCGATCGTGAAACAGCTGGCGGTTGGGCAACTGTGTCAGACGGTCGTAGTTCGACAAGAAGTGAATCTGGGCTTCGGCCTGCTTTTGATTGGTAATATCCTGAATGGTGCCGACGACGGACGTCATGGCGCCGCCGGATTCAAAGACGGCTTCCGCGTAATGGTGGACGACGCGGACGTCTCCGGCCGGCAGGTGGATGCGGTGATCGTGACAGTAGGGCGCGCCGGTGGCGATGGCCTGGCGGATTCCGGCCTCAACGCTGGCCTGATCGGGTGAATCCATGCGGGCGATGAATTGTTCGAAGGTGAAATCCTGGGTGGCGCCGTCAGGCACCACGCCCAGGATGCGAAAGACTTCGATTGAAGCGGTAAATCGGTTCGACGCTAGATCCCACCGCCAGTTTCCCAGATGAGCAATCCGCTGAGCCTCGGCGAGACTCATCTCCCGCTCGAGCAGCTCTGTTACGGCCTGGCTGGCGCGCAGCATGTAGCGGACTCGGTGGCTGAGAACCAGCGCATTCCACGGTTTCGTGACAAAGTCGGTGGCGCCGGCGTCATAGGCCGTGGCAATGGACTTCACATCGTCCAGCCCGGTCATAATGAGGATGGGCACCGCCGCTCCTCCAGGCAGCTTGCGGAGAGCCGCGCAGGTGGCGAACCCGTCCATCCCCGGCATCACGACGTCCAAGAGAATGATGTCGGGCATCTCCCGTTGAAAGGCGGCGAGGGCTTCCTGCCCCGTCGAGGCATCCTCGACCCGGCATCCGGCTTGTTCCAGCGCTTCCCGTGCGAGGACGCGCAAGGTGATATCGTCGTCAACAATGAGGGCCAGTGGGGGAGGATTCATTTATGCCGCTCTCCTCTGTCGTTCACGTTCAAAGATTTCGCAGGTTGCGGTAAAGGTCTGTTGTAATTGTCTGCTCAGCCGTTCGGCGTCCGTCCATACCATGGTTTGGGCCCGTGCCCCTGCCTCTAGCTCCTTGCAGAGCTCCGCGACGCGCCAGGCTCCCAGCGTGGCGCTGCGCGATTTCAAACTATGGGAAGCGTCCCGCAGGGCTGTGAAGTCCATCCCTTCCGCCGCTGCTAATATCTTATCGACCAAATTTTGCGAATCTTTAAGATAGAGCCCGATGACTTTTGCGAGGAGGTCCGGCTGGCCGGGCCGTTGGAGGCAAAGAATACTGTCCCAACTTTTTGGATCCACCGGGGACTCGTCTGTTTGGGCCGCCGGTGGTGGCGCCGAAGGAATCGCAGCGGGAGGCGCGTCAGGAGGTGCTGCAGGGTGGGATAGGAACGATACGCCCGGCAGCCACCG
The DNA here is from genome assembly GCA_020846195.1 of Nitrospira sp. Lineage (GTDB taxonomy): Bacteria > Nitrospirota > Nitrospiria > Nitrospirales > Nitrospiraceae > Nitrospira_D. Next base: position 327,397 of record JADLEJ010000004.1, on the reverse strand, counting down.
GTGGAGCACGGTTCTCAGCTGTTCGATCGTGAACGGTTTGCTCAAATAATCGTCCATTCCAGCCGCAAGGCAGAGGTCCCGATCTCCCTGTAGCGCGTGAGCGGTCAGCGCCACAATCGGGATTCTTTTTCCGGTGCCATGCTCGTGCCGCCGAATCGTGCGCGTGGCTTCGAATCCATCCATCTCAGGCATTTGGCAATCCATGAGGATCAGGCTGAACGGTTGGGCCGCGAGAAGATCGACCGCGCGCCGCCCAGTCTCGACGGCGGTGGCGGTGCATCCCAGCACCTCCAGCATGCCCAGTGTGACGTCTTGGTTGACGGCATTATCCTCTGCCAGGAGAATCGATCCTTGGTGAGCGGCGGGCTGTGCGTCTGTCTGCGGCGGGCGCTGGGGCGCGAGGGCCTCGGAAACAGGTTGTCCGGACAGGGCGCGATGAAGCTCGGCTGGCCGGATGGGTTTCGTGAGAATCGTTGAGACTCGCCCGGGATCGTCCATGGCCATGTCGATGTGATCGATGGGCGTCATGAGAATGGCTCGGGGCGCAGGGCCCTGGAGAGCCGTGCGAATGGCGCGGATGGTGTCGAGTCCGTTCATGTGAGGCATTTCGAGATCCACCAGGACGGTGTCGTAGGGGCGGCCGTCCTGTGCCGCGTCCGTCAAGAGACGGAGCGCGGCCTGCCCTGATTCAACGGTTGCGGATGCGATCCCCCAGTGGCGCAGCTGCCGGTCGAGTGAGAGGCGGAAGGTGGGATTATCGTCCACGACCAAGACGCGCCGGTTCGACAGGGCATGGGTTGAGAGCAGCACATCGGAGTTGCCCTGGAGGGAAGGGGGCAGATGCGTGGTGAAAAAAAACGTCGCGCCCGAGCCGGCCTGGCTTTCCGCCCAGATCTCTCCCCCCATAAAGGCCACGAGTTGCTTGGCAATGGCGAGCCCGAGCCCAGTGCCGCCGTATTTTCTGGTGGTTGACCCGTCGGCCTGGGCAAAGGGCTGGAACACTTTGCTCAAGGCGTCGGGGGCGATGCCGATGCCGGAGTCTTTGACCGAAAAACAGAGGACCGAGGGATCGTTTTCTTCGGCGCTAGGGGCGACCCGCACAACCACTTCGCCCTGAGCCGTAAACTTAATCGCATTGCCAATAAGGTTGATGAGGATCTGGCGCAGCCGAGCGGGATCGCCTGTGACGAAGGCGGGGATCGTGTCGGCGATATCGCCGATCAATTCGAGATGCTTCTGGTGCGCGGGCGCGGCAAACAGTTCGAGCACATCGTTCATCAGCATGCGCAAGGGAAAGTCGGTGCGTTCCAGCTCCAGCTTGCCGGTTTCGATTTTTGAAAAGTCGAGAATGTCGTTGATGATCTCCAGGAGCGAGCTGCCCGATCGCACAATCGTGTCGGTCAAACGTCGTTGTTTGGAGGTGAGAGAGGTCTGCTGCAAGAGCGCCGCCAATCCGAGGACTCCATTCATGGGCGTGCGAATTTCGTGGCTCATGTTCGCAAGGAACCGCGACTTCGCAATGCTCGCGGCCTCCGCGGCTTCTTTGGCGGCGATCAATTCCTGTTCAGCAATCTTGCGCGGGGTAATGTCCGAGGCAATGCCCAGGTAGGCGGTAATGTCGCCCTGCGGGTTTCGCAACGCGGTGACGGTCAAAAGCACGGTCAAACGCGCGCCGTCTTTTCGAATGTAGGTCCACTCGTGCTCATTCGGAAGTCCTCGGCGGCTCTTTTCGACCACGACATCGAAGCCCGGCTCGATCGTGAGGCCGAGTTCCGCGGAGAAGAGGCGGGCGCGCAGGGCGACTTCATCCGGATCGTGGAACAGCGCGGGGCTCTTCCCGACCAATTCCTCCGCGCGATACCCCAGGAGCGATTCCGCCGCCGGGTTGAAGAGGCAGATGATGCCATCCGGGGTATAGGAAATAATGGCGTGCCCCGCGTTATCCAGCATCGCTTTTTGGAACGTGGACAGCTCCCGGAGCGCCATCTCGGCGCGCTTTTGCTCGCTGACATTGCGGACCGTCGCCTGCAGGCAGACTTGTCCCTGCAGGGTGATGCGGGTGAGCAAGACTGTCGCGGGAAAATCGGGCCCATCGAGTTTCTTATGGGTCCACTCAAAAAAGTGAGAGCCTTGGCGCAGCGCGGTCATGAGCATGTTCAGCGCCCCGCTGGCAGAGGGCGTGCCGTCGGGCTGAAGATCGGGCGACACGCTCCAGGGGCCCAGTGTCGTGACCTGCTCCACGCTCTGCGCGCCGAAGAGCGCGACGGTGGCGGGATTGCAGGCAGTGAACTTCCACTCCGGCGGAGAGAGAATCATGATGGCGTCGTGGGAGCCCTCGAACAGGCCCCGGTACTTCTCTTCGTTTTCGCGCAGCGCCTGCTCGGCCTTTCGGCGGTCTGCCGCTTCCAAGGCCAGCGAGATGGTGTTGGCGACGGACAGGGCGAATTGTTGTTCTTCAGCTGTCCAGATTCTCGGAGGGCCAATGTGCTCGTGGCAGATGACGCCGACCATCTTGCCCGCCGACCGGATCGGCGCATCCAGCATGGACGTGATGCCCAGGGGGATGAGGTAGCTGGCTGAAAATTCTGACGTCTTGGGGTCGGTTTGAGCCTGGTCGGTGGCGATGACATTTTCCGTGGCCAGTTCCGCAAAATATCGAGGGTAGCTGGAGGCGGACAGTTCGGTGCCGGCGGTGTGGCCGCCGGTCGATCGCTCAAAGAGCTCGGCGCAGTGCAGGGCCGCGCGGACTTCGGCGAAGAACCAGATGCTGACACGCGCGACCTGGAGGCTCTGTGCCGCCACTTCCGCGATGATCGGAAATCCCTCGGCGCGTTCTCCGCGATAGAGCGTCGTATTGGTCGCCAGCTTCAACAGTCCGGCTTGTATCCGGCGGAGCCGCGCGGCGCTCTCGGCTCGGTGTTCCTCCATTCTCTTCTGCTCGGTGATATCCCGGAAGACCAGCACCGCGCCGCTGATCGCGCCTTCGCCGGACACCGGCGTGACGGCCAGTGAGATGGGGATCATCTGGCCATCGTGTCGTAAGAGAAGGCCATCGTCGGTGCGGTAGGGAACGCCCTGTTCGAGCGGCGGCAGCGTGGTGTCGGTGATGAGGCTCGCATGGCTGAATTCCTCGGGGCTGGGCGAGAGGAAGTGATAGATGGGCTGGCCGCTCAGGCTGGCCAGCGGCAAGCCGAACAGATGTTCGGCTTGCGGGTTCATGAGGACAATATTCCATCGGGCATCGACGACGCAGAGCCCGTCTCCGAGCGAATGGAGCACGGCCGCCAGCTTGTTCCGCTCTCGGGCCAATTCCGATTCGCCCGCCCGCCGGAGATCGTCGTACAGCCCATGCATTTCCCGCGATGTGACGTCCAGCGATCGTTCGAGCAAGCTTCGGCCCTGATCGGCTTCGGTATAGCTCTGGCTGACTCGGTCCAGTACAGCTTGCCATCCTGCCAGATCGGAGGGGCACTGCGCTGGATCGAAGCCCAGCCGCTTGAGTTGCCGGTGCAAGAGCGGATGCATCGCTGGCCTCAGGCTGCCTCTGAGATGGTGGTCAGCGTCATCGTTTGATTGTGCAGGTCGCAATGGCCCGTGGCGTACGGGGAAATTTCCCCATAGGAGTAGAACCCGATCTGGGCGGCGCCGGTGGGCAGCATGTCGAAGGCCGCCTCGACTTCTTCTTCAGTCCGTTCGCCCAGCACAATGCGCCGTCCAACGCAACTGATGGCAATCGATAGTGTTGGAGTCGCCGCCGCCTTGGCCGTGGCCGCTGCGGTGGCGGCATCGGAGGCGCCTTGGATGAGATTGTCGAAGTTCGCCCGCATGAACTGGGCATAGGCGCCTTCCGGCAGGTCGCCCGCGAATGTGAGGGATTGGTCGGCTTCATCGATCGCGAGGATGGTCCGTACGAGATGTTTTGCATCGCCCTGCTGCCGCCGGATGGCCAGCGGGAAATGCAGCGCGGTGCCGGGCAGCCCGCTGGCGAGCTCGCCCAGGTAGTCCTTGTACAGTTGAAGCGCCGGTTTGTGATTCAGTTCATAAAGAATGTTGCCGCGCGAGCGGGTGATCAGCCGCTCCGGTCCGAAAAGATCCCATCCCCCCTTGGAGCCGTGCGTGAGCCGAACCGCAGAGCCGTAGAATCCCACGGCGGTGACATAGCCGGATACAGGCTGCCCTCCTTGCAGCACCCAGGTGTGTTTGAAGCGATCGCCGTCTCCGGCCAGCCCGCCGGTGACGACGACGTGCGCGGGAAGCACGGAGTTCAGCCCGCGAATCAAATCGCTGCCGTTGACCCCGAGCCCATCGGACAGGACCAGGACTCCGCGGAGCGTGGGATCGTGCAATTGATTGGCGATGGTCTGCGCCGCTTCGAAGGAATGGCTCTGGTCGGCGACCTTGGCCGAGGCCGTGCGCACGGTGGTGGAGTCGAACTCTAGGAGTCCGGCCACCAGGGTGTCGTCTTGCACCTGCGTGCCGAAAATTTCTCCCGAGCTGGAGCAGCCGATGACGGCGGCGCCGGCATAGGCGGCCAAAACGGTGTGGACCGGCTCCGGGCTATCGAGCAGCCGCGAGGGGCCGAACAGAATCAACAGCGTGCGGGCCGGATCCTTGAGCGGCAGGCTTGCAATGGGTGTTCGGTGAGAAGCGGGATAGGTAAAGGTCGAGAGTTTCATGCGGCCTCCTCGGTCGGTCGTGAAAGTTCTTGGCGGAACAACGCGCACACGCGCTGATGTTCTGTTTCGACAAGGGGAACTAATTCCCTTGCCGGTATCGTTTGCCCGGTTCGGCAGGCGGCTTCCAGTTGACCGGCTAGTGCCGCCAATCCGCTGGCGCCGAGCATGGCGCTTGATGATTTCAGCGTATGGGCCGCAACCAGCATGGCCTGGAGGTCTTGTTGCTGGAATGCGCGCTGCATGTCCTCCATCTGGGTGTGGGAGCTGGTGAGATAGAGTCCAATGCTTTTGTGCAGCAGGTTCGGCTGCCCTGGCCGCTGAAGAGCGGCGATGGCCACCCATGCGGTCCGGTCGATCGGCCCTTCTGGCGGTGCCGGCTGCGGCATTTTCGCGGGAGGGGTTTCTGTGCCTGGTTGAGCGGCTAGAACCTGAGTTTGGGGATGAGAGGGCTGCCAGCGGGCCAGCACGCCTGCCAGCGACTGCTGGGAAAAGGGTTTGCTCAGGTAGTCGTCCATGCCAGCCGCCAGGCAGCGCTCCCGGTCGCCGTCCATGGCGTTGGCCGTCAAGGCGATGATGGGGACATGGGGCTCGTTCTTGTCTTGCTCGCGAATTCGAATCGCCGCCGTCGCCGTGAATCCATCCATGACCGGCATTTGGCAATCCATGAGGATGAGGTCGAACGCTTCTGTTGCGGATGCAGCCAGCGCCTGCCGTCCATTCTCCGCGACGGCCACCTGATACCCGATCAGCTCGAGCATGCCGGCCGAGACCTCACGATTGACGGAATTATCTTCGACAAGGAGGACTCGCCCAAGAAGGGAGGGACGGCCGGCCGATGGTGGAGCCTGAACGGGAAGGATGGCAGGAGTGCCCTGCCGCCGTCGGCGCAGGCACTCTCTCAGAAGGGATTGCCGAACCGGCTTTCGGAGCCATGTGGAAAATCCAAGCGCGGCGCCGGCTCCGCCGCGCGTAAGGTTGTCGACAGAGCTGAGCGCCCACAGGTCGATGTGGCGGGTGGCCGGATCGTCCTTGATGGCTTTGGCGAGCATGAGGCCGTCCATGTCGGGCATGTGAATATCGAGAATCGCCAGATCGATCGGCGCGTGGCGGCCGGTCTGTTCGCGCAGGAGCGCCAGGGCGGCGGCGCCCGAGTCGGCAGAGACGGTGTCGGCGCCCCAGGAGGCAAGATGCGCTTCCAGGATATAGCGGTTGGTCTCATTATCGTCCACCACCAGAATCCTCATGTGATCCAGAAACCGATCGGTGGCTTTGATGGCGGGCGGTTGCGCGACCCAGCCCAGTTGGGTGGTGAACCAGAACGTCGATCCTTGGTCCAGCGCACTGGTCAGTCCAACCTCTCCGCCCATGAGCTGGGCCAATTGTTTGACAATGGCAAGGCCCAAGCCGGTTCCTCCGAAGCGCCTGGTCGTGGAGCCGTCGGTCTGGGAAAACGCGGTGAAAAGCCGCGATTGGGCTTGAGGAGGAATTCCCAGGCCGGTATCGGTCACGTCGACTTTCAACATGAGGGTGTCTGGCTCTTTGTTCAGCAGCGTTGCGCGGACGGTGACTTCGCCGCGCGGAGTGAACTTGACGGCGTTTCCGACTAAGTTGAGAAGCACCTGCCGCAGCCGGACCGGATCGCCGATGACGTTATCCGGAATGTCATCGGGGACATAGCAGGTCAGCTCTACGTCCTTTTTACTCGCCGGATCGGCGAAGAGATCCACGGCCTCTTCAATCGTCTCCCGAAGTCCGAATTCGATCCGTTCCAATTCCAGCTTGCCAGCCTCGATCTTCGAGAAGTCCAAAATGTCGTTGATGATGCCGAGCAAGGCGGTCCCCGATCGGTGGACGCTGTCGGCGAGATGCCGCTGTCTCTCGGTCAAGGGTGAATTGAGCAGGAGCTCCGCCATGCCGAGGACGCCGTTCATCGGGGTCCGGATCTCGTGGCTCATATTGGCCAGAAACTGGGATTTGGAGGTGTTCGCGGCTTCGGCATGTTCCTTGGCCTGGCGGAGGGCCGTTTCGATCTGTTTCCGCTCCGTCACATCCATCACGGTCGCGATAATGCTCAGCCCTGTTGCGGTGCGAACGGATTTCAGCCCGACTTCAACGGGGAACGCCGAGCCGTCTTTGCGCCGTCCATGCAGCTCGCGCCCGGTGCCCATCGTTCGTGAGCTGGGCTTGGCCATAAAGGCGGTGCGGTCTTTGACATGCTGCTGGCGAATGGCTTCGGGGAGCAGGGTTTCGATCGGTTTGCCAAGCAGTTCGGCTCGCGGATATCCGAAGATCCGCTCTACTTCGGCGTTGACCATGCGCAGAATGCCAGACTGATCGACCAGCACCATCCCGCTCGGTGCGGATTCCACCACGGTGTGGAGCGTGTCTTCCCACTGTTTCCGTTCGGAAATATCGCGGATAAAGCCGCTGAAGGTCGTGCCTGAGGCGAGTGTCAGGGGCGTGATGGCCAGCTCAACTGGAAACTCCGTTCCATCGGCGCGCAAGGCGGTCAGTTCCAGGCGTTTCCCGAGCGCCGGCCCTTCGCCGGTGGCCAGGTACTGTTGCAATCCCCGGTCGTGGCGTTCGCGGTACTGCGGAGGAATAATAGTGTCCGAGAGCGTTTTCCCCAGCACATCGCCTTTGGCCCAGCCGAGAATCCGTTCGGCTTGCGGGTTCCAGTCGGTGATACGGCCGTGCGCGTCCATGACGATGATCGCGTCCAAGGCGCTTGTCACGATGGAGTGCGTGAGCTCATCGCTGTCCTGGAGTTGGCGCAGCAGCGGCGCGCTGATCTGCCGGTTGATCAGCCAGCCAATCAGCATCATGGCGCCGATGAGGCTGACTCCTAGTCCTCCAAGAAAGTAGAGCCGGGCACTGAAGGTCGCGCGGGCTTCTTCTTCGACGCGGCGGCGTTGGGTGTCGGCAAATTGGGTGAGATCTAAAATTTCCCGGCGGTGCTGTTCGAACTGGTTGCCCAGCGGGCCGTACACAAGGGCGGTCATGGCGCGCGTGTCGCCGCGTTCCAGCGCGGGAAGAAATTCGCGGTGCCATTGTTCGTAAAACGCCTGTGCCCATTGGCCGGAGGATTCCGCGAGCGCGCCGTGCAACGATCCTGGCGGGAGGCGCCGGTGCCACTCGGCTTGCTTGGCCGCGTAGGCCTGTTGGTGCCGGTTGAATTGCTCGATGAGAGCCTGCCGTTGTGAGGGCGGGGCGCTCAAGAGTTCTACCGTCACGAGATAGGACTCGACGATGTAGAGCGGTGGCGGGAGGGTGGCCGCGAGGAGGTCGTTGCTTTGGACGATTTGGGCATAGAGCGGCCCGTGAATTTGCATCGTCCTCATCGTGTCGTAGACGGCGAGGGCAAATCCGCCGGTCGCGAGAATCGCGACGCCGATCAGCATCCCAAGCCGCAGAGGGAAGGCGTGGGCCATGTGCCTCGAAGCCGATAATTTGCGGGAGATCATGCTGTCCTCGGATGCGAACGGACCAAGCGTGCAACGCGCCGGTTCTTTTCTCTTATCGGAAGAGAGGAGACAGAGCTTTACCGGAATCTGCCGCGGTTTAAATGCGTGAAAAGAAGGGACCCAAATAATGTGGCGCCTGGAGGAAGGTAGGGCGGGATTAGAGATGTGTTGCTTCGGTCTTGGGTGAAGGCCGCCGTGCGCCCCATGGCCGGATGACGGGATTGTTGTCCGCTATTAACGCGAGCGCGGGATGTTCCCCATTAGGCGGCATAGGGCCTTTCGTCGTTGAGCACGGCCTGAAGGGCGGCGCGCACCATCCGGTGTTCTTCGACGAGGAGGGGAATGAGTCTCGGCAATTGCGCTGCTGCGTCGGCCAGGCAGGCGGCTTCTATCTCTTTGCACAACTGCGCCAGGCGATGCGCGCCCAACTGCGCGCTGGAAGATTTGATTGTATGGGCTGCCATCTGAACCGATGGGATGTCCGGTTCCGTCAGGGTCTGTTGAAGTTGATCGAGCAGCGATTGAGAATGCGCGAGATAGAGCGTGATGGTCTTGTGCAAGAGGTTGGGCCGATCCGGCCGCTGGAGCGCGCGAATGGCATCCCAGGCGGCCGTATCGATCGCGGCGTCGATGGGTGGAACGGTGCGTTCCGGCTCATGCAGCCTGTCTGGGAGCGCATCCTGAGCGGGGTGCCAGCGGGCGAGCAGGTCCTGGAGTTGCCGCAGCGTGAACGGTTTCGTGAGGTAGTCGTCCATGCCGGCGGAAAGACAGCGCTCGCGGTCGCCTTCGACCGCATGGGCGGTGAGCGCAATGATAGGCAGCCGCCGTGCGCTGTCGCTCGAGCGCTCCCGTTCCCGAATGGCGCCAGTGGCGGAGAACCCATCCATCACCGGCATTTGGCAATCCATCAATACGACATCGTAGGGTGTGTGCGCGGTGGCCTCGACGGCTTGCAATCCGTGTTCGGCGACATCGACTCGATGGCCCAGGAGCTCGAGCATGCCGATCCCGACTTCTCGGTTGACCGCGGTGTCTTCGACTAAAAGAACGCGCAGCGGGATCATCCGGGATGGCTCGGGTGTCGTGGGCAAGGCTTGTTGGGGCGCAGGGGGCAGGGCCGAGTCCGTGCGGCATAACCCAAGAAGGGCTTGATACAGTAACGATTTCCTGATGGGCTTGGTGACCCAGGAGTCGATTTTTGCGACATCCGCTTCGCAGGCGTCGTACCCCACCGAGGTGAGCATGAGGAGTCGCAGTCCGGCCAGCCGCCGATCTTCGCGAATCGCGCGGGCCAGCATCAATCCGTCCATGTCGGGCATGTGCAGGTCGAGGATGGCCAGAGTGAACGGCTGTTGGCGGTCGGCGGCCGCTTGCAAATAGGTCAAGGCGTCTCGTCCCGATGCGGCGAGGGTCGGGAGGGCATCCCAGCTTCGCAAATGCTCACCAAGAATTTCTCGATTGGCGGCGGTGTCGTCGACGATCAGGATTCGCCTGCCGCGAAGGTCCGATTCCTGCTGAGGCGTTGTGACGGGGACGTTGGCTTGCCGTTGAAAGTGGGCTGTAAACCAGAAGGTCGAGCCGTTGCCGACCTGGCTCTCGACGCCGATCTGGCCTTGCATCAGTGTCACCAGTTCCTTGACGATTGTCAGCCCTAGGCCGGTGCCGCCGAATCGCCTTGTCGTGCTGCCGTCTACTTGGGAGAAGGCGTCGAAGATGCGCGGTTGGGCCTCGGCGGGAATGCCGATGCCGGAATCCGTCACGGCGAAGCGGAGCGTGACGGATTCATGAGTATCCTCGGCAGATTCGACGTGGACATGGACCCCGCCGTGGGACGTAAATTTAATGGCGTTGCTGATGAGATTCAGCAGGATTTGACGCAGACGGACCGGGTCTCCGCGCAGGGTTCGTTGGAAGGCGCCGGGCAGGTGACAGGTCAACTCCAACCCTTTTCGCTGCGCTGGCGCGGCGAACAGGGCCACGGCCTCTTCCACCGTCTCTTGGATGTCGAAATCGAGTTGCTCTAGATGGAACTTGCCGGCTTCGATTTTCGAGAAATCGAGAATGTCGTTAATGACCGCCAAGAGCGCTTCGCCGGATCGTTGAATGCTTTCGGTGAGATGGCGGTGCCGGTCATTTTGCGTGCTGGCCAGCAACAACTCGGCCATGCCGAGCACGCCGTTCATGGGCGTGCGGATCTCATGGCTCATGTTGGCGAGAAATTGCGACTTGGCCCGGCTGGCGGCTTCAGCTGCGGTCTTGGCCGTTTCGAGGTCGTCGATGGTGCGAGAGAGTTCTTCGGTGCGCTGCAAGACTTGTTGCTCAAGCCCGTGCCGGTAGGCGTTCAGCTGCTCGTCGCGGTCTTGGATTTGCGCCAGCATGTGGTTGAAGCCGGCCGCCAGCACGCCGATTTCATCCTGCGCGCTTGGAGTGTGTGCGCGCAAGGTATAGTTATGCTCGTTCGATACGCGGTGCATGGTCGAGGCGAGGGCGTGCAGTGGATCGGAGACCAGGCGGTGGAGGCGGCGCGAGATTGCATAGGCGACGAGACTCGACGCCAGCATAAACCCTGTCGCAATGGCGATGGTTCGAAACAGCCGGTCTTGCAGGGGCTGGAGACTGGTGAGAATGTAGACAGATCCAAGCTGCTCTCGGTCGAGTGTGATCGGATGCACGACGTACAGACTGCTGCGCTCGAAGATTTGCGAAGCGGTGCGCTGGTGCAGGGTGAGAGGCGCTTCGACCGATGACGATTCTGGGCGGTATACCGCAAAAAGCTCGCCGGCGCGATTATAGGTGGCCGCGAGCAGCAGATGCGGGTGGTGCGAGAGCGCCCGAAGCGTTTCCAGTGCAGCGTTCTTGTCGTCGAAGGTGAGGGCGGCGGTGCTATTGGTGCCGACGAGATCCGCGAGCGATGCCATTTCTTGCCCCAGCGCCTCGCGTGCGGTGGCCCGATCGTTGATGACCAATGAGGTGGAGGCGAAGAGGAGCACCAGCCCGCTCACGGCCATGGTGATGGCGGTCAGTTTCTTGTGAATAGACCAATGGCGAAAGGCAATCATCGGAATGGAGTCCTATCTGTTGTGGGTGACCAGGCGCGCGAGCTTCATGAGTTGCGAGCTGATTTTGATGGGGGCCAGCTGCACCGCGTCCACATTGATCTCCAGCTTCACTTTGTTATCGGTCAATTGCAGGTTGACCATAACCCCCTGTTCGGCGCATCGCGCGGCATCGCAGACAGTGAGCACCGGGCTTCCCTTCACGGCGGCGAGGGTGGCGGCGCTCTTGCCGAATTCCGTCTCGCTGATAAAGAGGAGATGGCAGTCTTTCACGGATTGAACCGAAGGATCTCGTTTGATGGCGATGGGGCGCCCATGAATCTGCTTGCCGTCCACACTGTCGATGGCTGCGCCGAAGGCCTCGCCGACCATGCAGAAGGTGACGGGGGCAGAGCTGTCAGGAGTTGCGCTGGCCGGCCATTCCACAAACTTGGCGATGTTGTAGAGGAAGGCGGCTTTCAGCAGATATTCAGCGGACCCCGCCGGCTGCGCGTGCAGGGAGCCGCCGGCCGGCCATAGCATGGCGAACGCGACGATCAATGCCAGCCATCTCAATCCGCCAGAGGGCGAACGGCAGAGTTCGAGCGCGGTTGTCTGCCGCCTCGCGAGGCGCACTCGACAGCGCGCCAGTGTATGATGGTTTACCCGTGCCATGTCACCCGTATCAACGCGCTCCACTGCCTGGCTGCGATCAGCGTTTCCCCCGACCCGGTTCGGACTTCCGGATAGCGGCTCAGTACCGCCACACGAGTTTCACGTAGGCCCCTCGTTGGATTTCCGATCCATTCAGCGGGACAGTGGTCGAGCTGAATTCTGGATGGCGGGTGTCCAAGAGGTTTTGCCCGACGACGGAGACCTCAAGATTCTTGACGGGCCTCCAGCCGAGTCGCACGTCGAGGTTGAAGTATCCGGGAATGGCGATCGCAGGCAGTTGATCGACGTAGCGGCCCCAGAGGTCGAGTTCCAGATTGCCGGGTAGTCGCATGAGTGAGCGGACAGAGACCTGGTGCTGAGGACTTTCTCCACTAGCATTGGCTCTCGTGGGATCCAACGAACTGCCTGTCAGCATCCGAATGTTCAGATAGGTATACGACGTCTGGAGGCGCCACCATTCCAGCGGGCGCCAGTCGGTCGAGACTTCGACCCCGTGCGTTTCGGCGGCGAGCTTGTTGCTCGTTTTCAGCGGTACGACGAGATGGACCGGTGACGGGCTGGTTTCTGCAAAGGGCGTCCCCGGTTCAAAGCTTCGAAGGTTGTCGTAGCGGTTGTAAAAGGCGGCGACATCGATCGAGAGCGATTCGATGGGTTGATAACGGGTTCCGAGTTCGTACGCGGCGAGGGTTTCGGCCTGGAAGCCCCGGTTGCCGAGCAGGGAGACCAGGGCGACCGGGGAGCCTGTGAAGAGGGCATTGGGAGGCAGCGCGCGCTGATTGATGCGGACGTCGTCTTCCGCGCGGGACGGGGTGCGGACACCGCGCGAGACCGCTCCCCAGATGGTCAGGTTATGGGTTGGAGTCCAGCGCAGACGGCCGCTCGGCTGGACGACGAAGCCGGTGTAGTCGTTGTGTTCGAGCTTCGTGCCTGCGATGAAGGCCACGGTATCGGGGATGATCGTAATCTCGTCTTGGGCAAATCCGCTGAAGGTGCTGACGAATCGACTGTAGGGCGTGAGCTGTAGAGTCGAGGTATTGACGAGCTGATCGTTCGTAAATCGATATCCGAGGCCCCACACCACTCGCTGGGAGTTGCCCCAGGCGAACGTATGCTGGGCGTCGAGATCGATGGTATCCCGCCGTTCGCCAAAGAGGGCGCTCTCGCGTTCGGTCCTGTCGTAGTATGTTTGCAGGACGAAAGAGGAGCCATCGGCGAACGAATGTTTCCATCGCGACAGAAGATTCCCGCCGGCATAGCCCCATTTGCTCAATACATTTCGGCTGAAGGGAGCCGCTAGGAGGGGTTCCTGGAAATCTGCCCCGGCAGAGCCACTGTAGTAGTCTCCCTGGATGGTCAGGCTATCGCGGGCGGAGGCTTCATGATCCACACGAAATCCGCTTCTCGTATTGCGCCAGCCATCAGCCGCCGAGTCTCCGTTGCTTCGAGCGAAGTCGTCCCGGTCGAAGTATTTTCCATAGATGCGGAATTGCGTGTCGGTTCCGAGTGACCCGCCGTAGCGTACGGTCGTGAATCCCCGCTCTTCCGTGCCGGCTCCCGCGACCACGAGCAGCCCCTGAGTGTCCTTGGCCTTTTTCGTAATGATGTTGATGACGCCGTTGACGGCATTCGCGCCCCAGAGTGTGGCTCCGGGGCCGCGGATGATTTCGATGCGATCGATATCTTCCAGGCTGGTGTCCTGGACATCCCAAAACACACCGGAGAAGAGCGGGGTGTAGACGGTTCGCCCGTCCATCAAGACCAACAGTTTGTTCGAGAACTCTCCATTAAACCCTCGGGAGCTGACCGCCCATCGGCGAGAATCGATGCGGGCGACTTGAATGCCTGGCGCCATGCGCAAGGCTTCTGGAATCGTCCTCACCCCCGACCGCCTGAGGTCTTCCTGTGAAATGACGAACACGGCCGCAGCTGCTTGTGCAAGTGGCTGCGCGTTCTTGGAGACGGAGGTCACTTCGATGGTCATGAGTTGTTCAAGGCTTAGTTCGGTGAGATCCGTCACGGGGGGGGCGTCGGCCCAGGCCGGCAAGGCGCAGGCATATACCGCGAGTCCTAAGAGCGGAGCGGTCAATGATAGGCCTGCCCATCGATGGGTTGCGGTTGTGCGGCGTCTGAGATATCGAAAAGACATGATGGTGCGATCCAGTGGATAGAGGGATGCCCTAGAAGAGGCAAAGTCTTCCGGCTCGTCACGGATGGTATCGGTGGATAGAGTGGGTAACTTGAGGTTACTGTCGGTTAGGGAGATGTTGTGCAGATGGTATGCACGGAGCAGTGAGCGGAGGCTTGGTTCGGTCAGGTAGCCTCGTCGGAGGCTATGGAGTCGATGAATATCTACCGTGTGAAGAGTGTTGGTGAAGAGTATTTATTGGCAGCGGTATCGTGCTTCGATCTTGCTGGAAAGCCCGCCCCGCGCGGTGAATCCGCCGGTGACGGTCGCCCAGACAGGCCGGCAGGACTTCACGACATCGCGGAGAATCCGGTTGACGGCGTTCTCATAGAAAATGCCGAGGTCGCGGTAGGCGTGGATGTACATCTTGAGCGATTTCAGTTCGAGGCAGGCCTTGTCCGGCATGTAATGGATCGTCACGGTACCGAAGTCCGGGAGGTTGGTCTTCGGGCAGATGGCGGTGTATTCAGGAATCTCAATCGTGATCTCGTAGCCCTTGTACTGGTTTGGGAATGTTTCAATATCGGGCAATGGCGCCGCGATGCCGCTTTTCGCATGCCGTTCGTTGTACCCCAGCTTCGTCGTTTTCGATGTGCGTCGCGCTGCGTCACGTTTCACGAGTCAAGCCTCATGCTTTTTTAGAGTTGTTTCATCCAATCGGTCTGTCCGATCTTTTCGAGTTCGATAAACATCGAGACCCATGGACATTTCATGTCCGGATAGACTTCACAGAAGCCGCCTTTGCGTACACCGCCGCAAGGGCCATGGGCCATGAATTTCGGGCATTCGGCTTTCACCGTGTTGTCCGGAATCGGCGGGCGCTTATGCACCCCGCCGGCGTGGGTTCCGGCATCGTCTTCGCCGGGAATCAATACTCGATGTGGCATAGATGGCAGTCTAACCGGATTGGTGGTGATGGGCAATGATCGGGTGCAATTTCAAGCGGAAAATTAGTAGGCTCTTCCGGATGTGTCTGTCCAGGGGATTTTCTTTTTAGGGCGAACGGCCTATTGGCCTGGTTAGGCCTAGGCCTTCTTTCGGATGTCGTGGGCCTTCTGAGAAGTTGTGTTGAATATCGGGACATTATAGTATCTCTAAAGTGCTGGCAGTTGAGGGATTGATCGGAGTATACAATTGACAGTCTTTTTTCAGCTTTGCTAGGATGCGTGACGCAATTGAAAGAATTAGACTCGGTTGTGCGTTGTCCATCCCCATCGTCCCGCAGGGCGTATTCGTTTATCGCGATAGAGTTGAACCATAGGCAACGGGTTCCCGTTGCAGTGACATAAGGGAGGTGCCTGATGAGTCTCGATTATGTGAAGTTTACAAACGGCTTCGAGAAATTCATGCCGAAAGAATATCGGGATATGGTCGAGCACGGTCCGTTCGGCAAGAAGATTTCCGTCTCACAGATGGGAAGCTTCAAGGAAATCCTTGAGGAGCATCCAATGTGCGCCGGTTGCGCAATGACCCTCTTCATCCGCCTCGCGATGATTGCCGTTCCGAATCCCGAAGACACGATTATGGTTGGCACGGCCGGGTGCGGCCGCTTGGCGATTTCGCAGGCCGCGATTCCCTTCGTGTACGGCAATTACGGCGACCAGAACGGCGTGGCCAGCGGGTTGTCGCGCGGCCTCCGGCTCCGGTTCGGCGACAAGCCGAAGGACGTGGTGGTGATGGCCGGCGATGGCGGCACCGCCGACATCGGATTCCAGCAAGTGCTGCACTCGTGGTTCCGCAAGGAGCGCTTTACCACGATTATGTTGGACAATGAAGTGTACGGAAACACCGGTGGACAGGAAAGCGGTATGACGAGCCGTGGCGCAGTGTTGAAGATGGCTCCCTTGGGCAAGAAGTTCGAGAAGATGGACATGTTGCAGATGGCAAAAGTCGCCGGATGCGCCTATGTCGCCACCGTTGTCCCGAACAATCCCCGCCGCGTCGAGAGTGTCATCAAGAAAGCGGTCCTGATTGCCCGCGAAGTCGGTTCCGCCTACATCCAGGCCTACACGTCTTGCAACATCGAGTATGCGATTCCGACCGACAAGGTCATGGAAGACGCCAAGAACGTTGAAAACGATCGGTATCAGTTCACGGAGTATGTCAGCGAAGAAGCGAAGCAGTACCTGGCTGAGCGTTACGGCTATAAGGAATTTCTCCCGAAGCCAGCCGCTCCTGCTGGCGCCATTCCCAACAAAGCATAAGCCCGACCGGTAAGGAGGATTGCCCATGGCAAAGCGTTTCAACATTCGGATGGCAGGCGTCGGTGGACAGGGTGTCGTGACGGGGTCGCACATCCTCAGCACCTCGGTCATCAATGCCGGCGGGGAAAGCACGATCGTTCCGTTCTACGGATCGGAAAAGCGCATGGCGCCGGTCGAGAGCTATGTGCGGGTGTCGGATGAACCGATCTACGAGATCGGCGAAATCACCTTCCCGCATATCATCATCATTTTCCATCCGCAGGTCATTACGCACGGCAAGTCCTATACGATGCCGTTCTATTTCGGTCTGAAGGAAGATGGGATCGCGTTGATCAACAACGACGGTCCGATGAATCTTCATCGGGACCAGGCGGCTGAACTGAAAGAGCGCCGGGCAAAGCTCTATTACTTCCCTGCGACGAAACTCTCGTTGGAAGTAGCAGGAATGGACTTGGCGACGAATATGGCCTTGATGGGCTGTATTGGAGCCATCACCGGATTGACGAACATGGCTGGGCTGGAGCAGGCCGTGAAGGACCGGTTCTTGGGCAAAGGATTTGTCGTATCTGGTGGAACGGCGGCGCTGGACAGTGTCGTAGAAAGAAAGTTCAAAAAGAAGCAGGAACTGATCGATAAGAACGTGGCCGTCATGCGGGCCGGCTGGAACTACGCCGTTGAGCACGGATGGTCTGCGCCAGATGTGAAGCGGGTGGAAGCACCGGCCGTCGAGGCCGCTGCCAGTGCGTAATAGCGATACAGAAGGAGTTTTCCATGTATCTCGTAGCTGATATTAGTGTTGAAATTTGTGCCGCAAAGAGCTGCAAGCTCTGCACGCAGTATTGTCCCGAAGCCAACACCATTCAGTACAGTGAAGAAATGGGGAAGGATAAGGGATTTAAGTATGGGTCCGCTTACGTCGCCGTGGATCGGTGCAAGGGATGCGCGCAGTGTGTGTGGGTGTGCGACAACATGGCTAAGAACAACGCCATTAAGATGATCATGATCGATCAATTGCCGCTAGCCGCCATCACCGACAATATTACCTATGGCGACAAGAGCACAACGGCGGTTTTAGTAAGCCCTAGCGTCTGATCATTCGGCAAGAAAGGGGAACGGGCGTGGCAACAACGCAAGACAAGAGAGAGAGAATCATCGTTCCGGGTCCGGCCGGATTTCATCCTCCATCCGCTGCGCAGCTTGGTGTTTCGCTGCCCGATCCAGGCGAAGGCCTGTTCTACGGACTGCTGGAGCCGAACGAGGATAAGGTCATCGAAGAGATGGCCCGCAAGATGTTGACCAGCCCTAATGCGACGCTGTTCCCGGGGCCGATGGTGTTATGGGCCTGGAATGAACATGCGATCGAAAAGGCCAAGGCCACGCTGGAGATTGCCGCCCAGATTCCGAATGTCATGATTATCCCGATGCCGGACTACCGGCCCAAGTACCCGAAGATCGATCCGGAAGAAGTCATCAATCCGAATCATCCGAATCTCACCATTTGGGGAAATAAGATTGAAGCCTGCATTTTCATCGGCGTGCATTGCCACTATGCGAATCTGACGTTGAAGATGATTCGTGCGGGGACAAACTGCTGCACGATGGCGATTTGCGCTGAGCAGGGTCACGAAGATGCCATGCTGACGATTCGCGATTCGGATGTGCTTAAGCTGAAAAAGACCGCGCAGATCTTCAAGAAGATCCGTGAGGAAATGGGAATCAAGCTGCCGGAAAACGGCGAGAACGTTCGGTTTACCGGAACACAGTCCAAAGTCCACGGTGGGAAGACCCATACCAATCCTTTGACGTTCATGCCTTCCGTTGCCGGAGTCGGCAGTGCGGGTGCGTTTGGCCATTCGGCTGAGCAGATGAAGCGTGAAGGGTAAGGATTGGGATCACGGGCGATATAGCCAAGAGGTGCAACAATGAGCGACGCTGAAGTCAAAACGAATCCTCCCGCTGCCACTGCGGCGCCGGCAAAGAAAGACCCGCATGCCGAAGCCAAGCGGCAAAAGGTCGTCACTCCGGAGTATCTGTTTCACGAAGCCCCGAGGACAAAAGAATTTATCACCGGCAGCGAAGCGGCGAAGGAAGCCATTCGCCGGTCGAATGTAGATCTTGCGATTGCCTATCCGATTACGCCTCAGAGCGAAACCATGCAGCTCGTGGGCGTGCTCTACGGCGAAGGATATGTAAAAGAGTACTATCGCGGCGAGGAAGAAGTCGGTGTCATGGCCGCCATCGCCGGAGGGTCCCGCGCAGGCGTCCGCTGCTATACCGCTACGGCGGGACCTGGAACGCTGAGAGGTCTTGAAGGTATTGCCTCATGGCCAGGCCATCGGTTGCCGGCGGTGGCAATGTTCACCTGCCGTGTGGTCAATGCCCCGCTTGCGATTCAGCCGGATAACATTGAAGTCGCTTATCTCCTGAACTGCGGCATGATCGTGTTCCACGCTGAAAACCAGCAAGACATGTTCGATTTTACGATGGCCGGGTTCATCATCAGCGAGAAGAACGATGTGACCCTGCCGGTCGGTGTTTGCTGCGACGGATTCTTTGTCACGCATGCGCGTGGCTACGTGCGCATGCAGGATCGCAGCATGAAGCTGCCCCCGCGCGAAGCCTGGCGTGGAGCGGTGCCTGTTCTCGATGCGGAGAATCCTCCCGCGCGTCTCTCGCGCGACGCCCCGGTTCAGAAGTCCAACTTCATGGCCTACAACATTCACGCGGTGTGGCAGCAAGAAGTGTGGGCGGCTGTTGAACGGTCCCGTAAGTACATCAATCAGTACATGGGCGGGTTGCTCACGGCTGAAAATGTGGATGGCGCCGAGGCTGTGATTATTGCTTCCGGCAGCGCCGCGGCTCAGTCTCGCGAAGCAGTTCGTATTTGCGCTGAAAAAGGCATCAAGGTCGGCCTGATCAAGGTGCGTTCGTTGCGGCCGTTCCCGACGAAGGAACTCCGTGAGCTGTGCAAGAATACCAAATTGATCGTCGTGCCGGAATTCAACTATGTCGGGTGGCTGGCGAAGGAAGTGGCCACGGCCATTTATGGCTACTCCAATGCCAAGATCATCGGTGGCCCGCGGGTCTATGGCGGGCAGTCCATGCCGGTCGAATTGATTGTGGACGAAGTGGAATCGGGCCTCAGCGGCAAGAAATCCACCAACGTCGCGATGTCTTCGATCATGGGCGGAGCCGTCAATCAAGAAGACGTGTCGCATTTTATGCGCAGCATTTAGTCGATTGGCGAAAGGAAGTATGAAAAGGCCCGCCGGGGGATCACCCCGGCGGGCCTTTTCTTTTTATATGCTGGGAACGGCTGGTCCAACCAACAGGCAGCCGTTATCCTTGCAGGTCGTCTTCGATTAGCTCCTCGCTGGCTGGCATCCCGTGAGCGACGTATTTGGCATAAGACAAGTAGATCGATGCGCTATCGCGCATAGCTTTAGTCCCATTGGCCATACGATGCAATTTATCGGAGCCGGCCGACTCCGTTTTACGAAGGTGATCGACATGGTCGTGCAGCACCAATGTAAAGCGTTCCATCGCCATCTCGACTTCTCTATAGGCTTGCAGAAGTGGATCACTCATGATTGTTCTCCTTGGGAAGGGAGCATACACTAGGCTGCTATGGCCTTCAACCAACACCAGTCAGGGGCTCGCCTTTCGCCGATTCTCCTTGCTGCCATTGAACAGGTTGCCTCCAGTTTGGCTCGGAGTGGCAGGAGGCATATTGCGGAAACCGTGGCCGATCTCTCCAGGATTTTTACGAAAGATCGCGCCTCGTTAAAGGGTGGCTATCTCGATCATCCGAGTCATGCTGCTGCCTATCTCGCATATTTTTTGCCGGTCAACCTGTCCAAGATTCAGATTCTGCTCGACGAGATGCCGCAAGGCTGGTCTGAGCAAGAGGCGGATCGTCCGATCAGAATTCTCGATGTGGGATCAGGGCCGGGCGTTGGAGCGCTGGCTGTATGCGATTGGTTTCATCAGCATTGTCCTGAACGCAGTAAGGATCTCACGGTTGTCGCAGTTGATGGCTCAGCGGAGGCGTTACAGCAGGCGAGTCATCTTTGGGAGGTCTATGGGCGGGAGTCTGGCGACAATGTGGGGCGGCTAATTACGCAGGAAGTGGATCTGGAGCGATCGTCGAATGAGGCCTGGCTTAGCCAGGGTGAGCCGCACAGCCCGTATGATTTGATCATCGCGGCAAATTGTCTGAACGAACTCTATCTGAAAAGTGCCGATCCTGTGCAGGCTCGAGCAGGGCTCGTGACACAACTGTTAGCGAGCCTAGCCCCAACGGGCACGCTGATGATTGTCGAGCCGGCGTTACGTGATACCTCGAGGGCCTTGCATCAGGTGCGGGATCGATTGATTCAGGAGAAGCGCTGCACGATCTATAGCCCCTGCCTCCACGAACATAGTTGCCCTGCATTGGTGAACCCGTTCGATTGGTGCCACGAAGAGCGAGGCTGGGACCCGCCGTCAGGAATTCAACAGATTGACGATGAGGTGGGATTCATCAAAGACGCATTGAAGTTTTCCTATCTCCTGCTTCGAAAAGACGGGCGAACTATTGTCGAGCGCCGAGCTGATGTGTATCGGGTGGTCAGTGAATTGCGGGACATGAAGGGAGAGAAGCGGGCTTGGCTGTGTAATGAGCAGGGTCGACAAGAAGTCGGGCGGCAGGATCGCCTGGCATCTTCTCTTAATGACGCATTCGATCAATGGCATCGCGGTGCGATTGTGCAGATTGAGCGAGTGGTTCGGAAGGAGCGGAAAGGAAAGGTGTCGGCGTTGGGACGGATCGAACAGGATGGAGCGGTGCAGATAATTCGATTAGCTTGATGGAGTGCTAGTCCGCTTCCGGTTCTGAGCTGCCGTGCTGGTGGCTCACACGATCCTCGTCGAACAACGCTTCCATTTCAGCCGCGATCATGTCGCGGTCGTTGGGCACTGAAATGAGAGGGATTTCCTTGCGGGCTTTCGGCGCCTGCTCCGGTTCCTGCTGTTTTTTCTCATCGTCCATGTTTTGAGTATACACCCGCAGATGGACTAAAAGGGAGTTATTCGAAGGCTTCCAGCGACGATTGCTCAGGAAACTCGGTTTTGCAGTTGAGGCAGGTCACAAAGTATATTGCCTCGCGGACGGACATGGTAATACGGAAATCCAATGCGACTCCGCGGTGCTGGCATGTCTTGCAGGCGATCTCTTTGAGGCGATAGGGGATGTCCGGCTGGGTGCGCTGGTAGAATTCCATGTCGGTGTAGACAGGGAAGCTGTACCGGCATTTCGCGCAGACCCCCCGCCATTCGCCATCCGGCTGCATGAAGCGGCGGTCGATCCCGAATCGATCTCCCTTGCATATGGCGCAGTGGACAGACGTCAGTCTTCGTTCAACTTCTTCCGGCGAGAGAGCAGGCATTTCGTTCCTCTTTTCATCGTAGTAACTGATTAAGCGAGTATAACGAGGGGGTTCAGCAGACTGCAACGGCCAAGCCGAGGAGCCGTGGCTCAATTGACCCATCTCACGCAATCCTATAGGGATGTCGCCATGCACGTGATTTCTGACGCCTTGATACTTGGCAATATCGACGAGGCTCGAAACCCTATGCCAGGGATTGCAGGCCTCTTGCTGGTGGCGGAAGAGTTTCGAGTTGAGCCGCCCGCCTGGCTAGACTACGAATATATTCCATTCAAGGAGTTTTCATCGGTGGATCCTGCGCGGCTAGATCGCGCGGTGACTTGGCTTGAGGAGCGTGCTCCTGGGACCCGAACACTTGTCTGTTGCCGAGCTGGGATGGGACGGTCTGCATCTGTCCTAATCGCCTACTTTTGCTGCAACCAGGGCTTGTCTTATGAGGAAGCAGTAGCGTTCGTCAAAGCCCGCCGGCCTGGAGCGATGCCGCTCCCTCAGCTGCAGGAGACTATTGAAAAGGTCATTACGCTGCGCGCCAGTCGATCGAGTAAGAAAGCCGGACCCGCTTCTGTTCCGCGCGCCTTGTAGCTGGGCGTGGGGCCGGTCTCTCCAATATTGCAGTTCCTCTAGTCCATGGTGTAACGAGTCGCATTGATGCGGTACTCGTTTTTTGTGTAAAGGGTTCTATGCCTGAACTTCCCGAAGCTGAAGTCGCCGCTCGTCAACTTCGCGCGCGATTGATCGGAGCCCAGGTTACCGGTGTCCTTGTCGGGAGGTCCGACATCGTTCGCGAAGGCGGCGAGACGGATCGGTGGTACCCCGGGAGCGTGGTAACGGCGGTCGATCGATACGGGAAGAGCGTCGCGATTGAATTTGAGAAGGCGGGTGATCGGCGCTACCTCGTGGCAGAACTTGGGATGACCGGACTGCTGCTCTTTCCGACCGTGCCGATCAAGTTCCCCCAGCATGTGCATTACACGATGCAATTCGATTCCGCGTCGACCGGTTCATTACGCTATTGGAATCCGCGCCGGTTCGGCCGGCTCTCGCTGCTGGATCGTGCTGGGCTGGACCGCTATCGTGCCAGGCGGTTCGGATGCGATCCGCTTCAGGTGACTGGCGAGGAGTTTGCGGAATTGCTTCTGCAGCGCCGGCGCCGTTTAAAAGCCGTATTACTGCATCAACAGGTGATCGCAGGGATCGGCAATATTTATGCGAATGAAGCGCTGTTTCGAGCCCGCTTGCATCCGGATGTCCTTGCAAGCCAGCTGGCTCCATCCGCAGCTAACCGTCTTTATCATGCAATGCAGGCAATCTTGCGAGAAGCCAGTGCCTGTGGCGGCTCTAGCGTGAAAGATTTTTTTGCGCCTGATGGCTCGGCGGGAACTTTTAAGCAGCATCATCTTGTGTATGGCAAGGAAGGGCTCCCTTGTCCTGGGAAATGTGGAACCTTTATCAGGAGAATACAGAGCGAGCGAAGCTCGTTTATTTGCACCACTTGCCAGAAGATTCGGACGCGCCGGTGAATGCGTAGGCATAAGTAAGAGGGGTTGGATCTGCTGCGGCAATGAATTTAGATAGAGATCGGTTGACAATTCAACAAGTTATCTCGCTCGCTCATTCTGTCTGAGAAAGGAAGGGACTAGGCCTTTTGAGCCTGGGCGAGTTAGTACCTCTGGTGTATTGAGTCATCCCTGCGATTTCGCTACAATCCGGCTCCCTTATCGCTGGCTTCCACTACGCTGAAGGAGTGTCGTCATGGCCAAGGTGCTTGAAGGTCCCGGAATGGGGCTGATGAAAAAGTGGGGAATCAATGTCCCCAATTACGTTGTTGTCACCTCCGTCGATGAGCTGACGAAGCTGGGGCAAGCCAATGAATGGCTGAAGAAATCCAAGCTCGTTGCCAAGGCCCACGAGGCCCTCGGATCGCGGTTTAAGCTCGGGCTGGTCAAGGTCGATTTGGATTTCAAAGCAGCGGAAGCCGCGACCAAGGAGATGATCGGCCGCCAAGTCGGAAGCATCACAGTCACGCAAGTGATCGTGTCTGAAATGATTCCCCACAAAGAAGAATATTATTGCGCGGTGAAGTCCACGCGCGAAGGCAGCGAAATCCTGGTCGCCAATTGCGGTGGTATTGAAGTCGAATCGAATTGGGAACGCGTCAAGCGGCTCGAGCTTGCAATCGGACAGGCTCCATCCGCCGATGCCCTCGAAAAGCTCTCGAAAGAAGCGGGATTTACCGGCCCGTTGATCAAGAAAATGGCCGAGTTTGCCGGAAAAATGTTTGCCTGCTTCGATAGCGAGGATGCGCAGTACCTGGAAGTGAACCCAGTCGTGACTCGCGCCAGCGATGGCGAACTGGTGGCACTCGATGCCGTGACCTTGCTCGACGGCGACGCGAAATTCCGCCATCCCGATTGGAACTTTGCCTTTGCCGCTGAATTCGGACGTGCCTACTCCAAGGACGAAACGGAAGTGATGTCGGTGGACAGCAAGATCAAGGGATCGGTCAAGTTCATCGAAATTCCCGGCGGCGATACGGCGATGCTGCCGGCCGGCGGCGGCGCCAGCGTCTATTATTCCGATGCCGTCGTGGCGCGTGGTGGCAAGCTGGCGAACTATGCCGAATATTCCGGCGATCCGCCGGACTGGGCCGTCGAAGTGCTCACGGAAAAAATCTGCTCCCTGCCGGGCATCAAGAACATCATCGTCGGCGGTGCGATCGCCAATTTCACCGATGTCGTGAAAACGTTCGGCGGCATCATCAATGGGTTCCGCAAAGCGAAGTCCGAGGGGAAGCTCAAGGGTGTCAAGATCTGGGTGCGCCGGGGTGGCCCGCGTGAGAAGGAAGGGCTCGATGCCATGCGCGCGCTCAAGGACGAAGGATTCGATATCACCGTCTTTGACCGCCATACGCCATTGACCGATATCGTCGATATGGCACTTCAGGCGAAATAGCCTGCCATTCATGGCCCATTGAAAATATACAAGGGGAGATCCCGATGAGTATCCTGGCAAACAAAGACACCTATGTGGTCATTCAGGGCGGCGTCGCCGGTGTGAACGCCGCGCGCCGGATGGCGGAGTTCTGCTACCTGATCAAGCGCTCGCTGAACGTCCTGGCCTTTGTCTATCCGCCGGACGCCGGCAAGTCCAACGAAATTCCTTACGGCAGCGGGTTGGTGGCGGTTCCTGTCTATAAGACCATTGCCGAAGCGACCAAGAACCATCCCCAGATCAACACGAGCCTTGTCTACATCGGCGCCGACCGGGCCATGAAGGGCGGCATGGAAGCCTTGGATGACTCGCACATCAAGGTGGTGTCGATGATCACCGAAGGCGTGCCGGAGAAGGACGCGAAGATTCTCGGCGCCCATGCGCGGAAGCTCGGCAAGGTTTTCAACGGTCCGTCGTCGATTGGAATTGTGTCGGCCGGCTCCTGCCGTCTCGGTGTGATCGGCGGTGCGTTCGACAACCTCGTGCTCTCGAAGCTCTATCGTGAAGGGTCGTTCGGCGTCATCACGAAGTCGGGCGGTCTCTCGAACGAAATCATCTGGATCTGCTCGCAGTTCGCCGACGGCATCACCACGGCGATCGGCATCGGCGGCGACGCCTATCCGGGCACCGACTATGTCAGCTATCTCGAAATGTTCGAAAACGATCCGCAGACGAAAGCGGTCGTCATCGTCGGCGAAATGGGCGGCGATCTGGAAGAGCGGGCCGCCGAGTGGTACGGAGCCAAGAAGCGGCGCATCAAGTTGATGGCGGTCGTCTCGGGATTCTGCCAGGAGAGTTTGCCGAAGGGCATGAAGTTCGGCCATGCCGGCGCCAAAGAGGGGATGAAGGGGGAAGGTTCGGCCCGCTCAAAATCCGACGCTCTCAAAAAGGCTGGCGCGATTGTACCGGCGACGTTCGGCGCATTGGGTCCCGCGATCAAGGAAACGTATCAGGAGCTTTTGAAGTCCGGCCAAGTCAAGGAACCGGTGGAGCCGGCTTCGCTGCCGAAATTGCCGAAGAGCATCGAAGCGGCCATGAAGGCGGATGAAGTGATGGTGACCCCGCTGATTCGCACGACCATCAGCGACGACCGTGGCGAAGAGCCTTGTTACGACGGCTATCCGGCTTCCGAGCTTATCAATAAAGGGTATGAAATTCCCCACGTGGTCGGCTTGCTGTGGGATAAGCGGCTTATTTCGAAGCAGGACGCGGAGATCGTCAAGCGCATCATGATGCTGTCGGCCGATCACGGCCCCTGTGTGAGCGGCGCCTATGCGACCATTCTTGCGGCCTGCGCCGGCATCGGCCTGTCGCAATCGGTGGCGGCTGGTATGATCATGATCGGACCGCGTTTCGGCGGCGCCGTGACCGATGCCGGCCGCTTCTTCAAATACGCGGTCGATAATAAGATGAGCGTGGACGAATTCCTGACCTACATGAAGAAGAATCATGGTCCGGTGCCGGGCATCGGCCATCGCGTGAAGAGCTTGCGCAATCCGGATAAGCGTGTGAAGGAATTGGTCGGGTACGTCAAGAGTTTGAACATCAAGACGCCTTGCCTCGATTTTGCGCTGGCGGTCGAGCAAGTAACCGCCGCAAAGAAAGATAATTTGATTTTGAACGTCGATGGAACGATGGCGGCCGTGCTGGTCGATATCGGATTCCCCGTCGATAGCTTGAATGGGTTCTTCATCCTTTCGCGGACGATCGGGTTGATCGGCCATTGGGTGGATCAGAAGCGTCAGGACGGCCGCTTGATCCGGCTGTTCGATTATCTCGTGAACTATGCCGCACCGAAACGGCGGGAGGTCCCGCCGCTGAAATAGTTGCGGGAAGTGCCCCCATTAAAATGGGCGGGAGATACGAGGCGGTCGGTCTTGGTGGAACCTGTAGCCCCATAGCCTGCTGCCGGTAGTCTTCAGCCAGAATGTGGAGAAGAGAGATGTCGATGGATCTCGCCAAGAAGCTGTACGCCAAGATGCCGGATGTGTTTGCCAAGGCCAGAAAGAAATTCGGCCGCGGCCTGACGCTGGCCGACAAGATTTTGGTTTCCCATGCAGATAACTTTGACACGCAGACCTGGGATCGCGGCAAGGCCATGCTGGCATTGCGCCCGGACCGTGTGGCGATGCAGGATGCGACGGCGCAGATGGCCATGTTGCAGTTTATGCAGGCGAATAAGGCGCAGGCGGCCGTCCCGAGCACGATCCACTGCGACCACTTAATCCGTGCCGAAATGGGTTCCGAGAAGGACCTGCTGCGCGCGATGGACGAGAACAAGGAAGTCTATAACTTCCTCGCGTCCGCTGCGAAGAAGTATGGCATCGGATTCTGGAAGCCTGGCGCCGGCATCATTCACCAAGTCGTGCTGGAGAATTATGCGTTCCCTGGCAGCTTGATCATCGGGACTGACTCCCACACGCCGAACGGCGGCGGGTTGGGTGGGTTGGCCATCGGCGTCGGCGGCGCGGATGCCGGCGAAGTCATGGCCGGGCTTCCCTGGGAAGTGCTTCATCCGAAGCTGATCGGTATTCGTTTGACCGGCAAGTTGAGCGGGTGGGCTTCTCCCAAAGACGTCATTCTCTATCTCTGCGGCCTGCTCACGGTGAAGGGCGGCACCAACAAGATCGTCGAATACTTCGGCCCCGGCGCCGAAACCATCAGCGCCACTGGCAAAGGCACCATTTGCAATATGGGCGCGGAGCTTGGCGCGACGACCTCTGTGTTCCCTTTCGATCAGAAAATGGTCGCCTATCTGAACATCACGGATCGCGCGGACCTTGCCAATCTCGCCATGGCGAACAAGGAATTGCTCGTCGCGGACCCGGAAGTCGCGCAATCGCCGGAGAAGTATTACGACCAGATCTTCGAAGTGGACTTGTCGAAGCTGGAGCCGCATGTGGTTGGCCCGCATACTCCGGACCTCGCCAGGCCCATTTCCAAGATGGCCGCCGAGGCGAAGGAGAAGGGCTATCCCATCGAAGTGAAGGCGGCCCTCATCGGCAGCTGTACGAATTCCTCATACGAAGACATCAGCCGGTCCGCGCACATCGCGAAACAGGGGATGAAGGCCGGCTTGAAGGCCAAGGCGTCGTTCCTCGTCTCGCCGGGCTCCGAGCGGATCTATCACACGATGAAGCGAGATGGCTTTCTGGAAACGTTCGAGCAGCTGGGCGGCACGGTGCTTTCGAACTCCTGCGGTCCCTGTATCGGCCAGTGGAAGCGTGCTGATGGCGTGAAGGGCAAGGCGGATTCCATCGTCAGCTCGTTCAACCGCAACTTCCCCGGCCGCAACGATGGTATTAACGAGACGTTGTCGTTCCTCGCCAGCCCGGAAGTGGTCACCGCGTATGCGCTGTCCGGCGACTTGGGATTCGATCCAGTCAATGGCACGCTCAAGGGTGCGGATGGCAAGGAATTCAAGCTGGAACCGCCGCAGGGCGAAGAGCTTCCCGCGAAGGGCTTTGCCAAGGGCGAGGAAGGCTTTGTCGCTCCCGCTGAAAACGGCGAGGGACTCACGGTCGATATTCCTCCGACCAGTGAGCGGTTACAGTTGTTACAGCCGTTCCCCCGCTGGGATGGAAAGGACTTCGAGAAGTTGCCGCTCTTAATCAAGACCAAGGGCAAGACGACGACCGACCATATTTCTCCGGCCGGTCCTTGGCTCAAGTTCCGCGGGCATCTCGATAAAATCAGCGACAACATGTTTTTGGGCGCCAACAATGCGTTTTCGTCCGAGCCTGGCAAGGGGACCAATGTCCTCACCGGCGAATCTAACTTGACCATCGCGCAGATTGCCCGGGCTTTCAAGGCCAAGGGGATCGGTTCGATCGTGGTCGGCGATGAGAACTACGGTGAGGGCAGCAGCCGTGAGCATGCCGCGATGTCGCCGCGATTCTTGAACGTCAAAGTAGTGCTCGTCAAAGGGTTTGCGCGCATTCATGAAACGAATTTGAAGAAACAGGGGATCTTGGCGTTGACCTTCGCTGATCCGAAGGATTACGAGAAGATCGAGCAGCAGGACCGCATCAGCGTGACGGGGCTGAACAGCCTGGCTCCCGGCAAGCCGGTGCAGGTGACAATACACAAGGCGGATGGCACAGCGCTCACCATCCAGGCGAACCACAGCATCACCGCCCAGCAGATTGCGTGGTTCAAGGCTGGTTCGGCGCTCAACGCGCTGAACTAATAATAGCTAACAGAGGACAAATCATGAGCACGAAAGCAGACAAGATTATCTACACCAAGACCGATGAAGCGCCGATGCTGGCGACCTATTCGTTCTTGCCGATCATCAACGCCTTCTCGAAGGCGGCGGGCGTGACGGTCGAATTGCGCGACATCTCGCTGGCCGGCCGCGTGATCGCCGTATTCCCGGAATACCTGACGCCCGCGCAGAAGCAGCCCGATGCGCTGGCCGAGCTGGGCGAGCTGGCCAAGACACCGGAAGCCAATATCATCAAGCTGCCGAACGTCAGCGCGTCCATTCCGCAACTGGTGGCGACGATCAAGGAGTTGCAGAGCCAGGGCTACAAGCTGCCGGACTATCCGGAAAATCCGAAGGACGACAAGGAAAAGGACGTCAAGTCCCGCTACGATAAAATCAAGGGCAGCGCGGTTAATCCCGTCTTGCGCGAAGGCAACTCCGACCGCCGCGCGCCGCTCTCCGTGAAGGCCTATGCCCGGAAGCATCCGCATAAGATGACGCCCTGGAGCACGGACTCCAAGACCCATGTGTCTCATATGAACAGCGGCGATTTCCGTTCGAATGAAAAGTCCGTCACGATTCCCGCCGCGACGACGGCGAAGATCGAATTCGTCGGCGCGGACGGCAAGACCACCGTGCTGAAGGAGAAGATTGCCCTGCAGGCTGGCGAAGTGCTCGACGCCACGTTCATGAGCGTCAAGGCGCTGCGCACGTTCCTGGAGCAGCAGATCGAAGAAGCCAAGAAGCAAGGCGTCCTCTGGTCTCTTCACATGAAGGCGACCATGATGAAGGTTTCTGATCCGAAGATCTTCGGCCACGGCGTGACTGTCTATTACAAGGACGTGTTCGAGAAGCACGGCGAGACGTTCAAGAAGCTCGGCGTCGATCAGGACAACGGTCTCGGCGACGTGTACGCAAAGATCAAGTCGCTGCCAGACGATCAGCGCAAGGCGATCGAAGCCGACATTCAGGCGGTGTATCAGAAGCGCCCGCCGATGGCGATGGTCAACAGCGACAAGGGCATCACCAATCTCCACGTGCCGAGCGACATCATCATCGACGCGTCCATGCCGCCAGTCATTCGCGACGGGGGCAAAATGTGGGGGCCGGACGGCAAGGCCGCCGATGTGAAGTGCGTGATCCCCGACGCCAGCTACGCGCCGGTTTATCATGAAGTCGTCGAGTTCTGTAAGCAGAAGGGCCAGTTCGATCCCCGCACGATGGGCACGATCCCGAACGTCGGATTGATGGCGCAGGCGGCGGAAGAGTATGGATCCCACGACAAGACCTTCAAGGCCTCTGGCAACGGCACTATCCGCATCGTCGATGCGAACGGCACGGTCTTGCACCAGCATCAGGTGGAAGCGGGCGATATTTGGCGCGCGTGCCAGGTCAAGGATACCCCGATTCAGGACTGGGTGAAGCTGGCGGTCACGCGGGCTCGCGCCACTGGCGCGCCGGCCGTGTTCTGGCTGGACAAGACCCGCGCCCATGACGCGGAATTGATCAAGAAAGTGAATGCGTATCTTCCGAAGCACGACACGAACGGTCTGGAGATCAAGATCATGTCACCGGCGGATGCCTGCCGCTTCTCCATCGAACGGATGAAGGAAGGCAAGGAGACGATTTCCGTCACAGGCAACGTGCTCCGCGACTATCTCACGGACCTGTTCCCGATCCTCGAAATCGGCACCAGCGCCAAGATGCTCTCGATTGTCCCGCTGCTGAATGGCGGCGGATTGTTCGAGACTGGCGCGGGCGGATCGGCGCCGAAGCATGTGCAGCAGTTCCAGGAGGAAGGCTACCTGCGGTGGGATTCGCTCGGTGAATTCCTCGCGCTGGCTGCGTCGCTCGAACACCTGGCGAAGGTGGGGAATAATCCGGTGGCGAAGACGCTGGCGGACACGCTGGATCAGGCGAACGCGAAGTTCCTTGAAAGCAATAAATCCCCCGCGCGCAAGGTCGGCGAGATCGACAACCGCGGCAGCCACTTCTACCTCGCGCTCTATTGGGCGCAGGCGCTGGCGGCGCAAACCGCGGACAAGAAGATCGCCGAGAAATTCACGAAAATCGCGAAGGACCTGAGCGATAACGAGAAGAAGATCGAGGGCGAACTGCTCGCCGCACAGGGCAAGCCGCAGGACGTCGGCGGGTACTATCACCCGGACGATGCGAAGGCGGCGAAGGCGATGCGTCCGAGCGCGACATTGAACGCGATTGTCGATGCGATTGCCTAGCGTAGAGGGTTCTTTTTTGCAGTAAGCGGAACGTATACTGTGTGAGTACGCAGCGAGGGGTAAGGCAGAGAGCGTCTCTCTCCTTGCCCCTCATGCTTCACCCCTCACCGGTTTGAGGAACATGGCACAAGAAGACACCAACGTTATCGATCAGCCTGAGGTCATGAAGCCCCGGATGGTCTCGATCGAAATCTCCGGCAAAAAATACGATGTGCCGGAGGGGATCACCGTCATCAAGGCGTTGTGGTACACAGGCCAGGAAGTGGTGCGAGGGGCCGGCTGTCTTGGCGGATTCTGCGGGGCCTGCGCGACGTACTATCGCACCAAAGACGATCCGAAGGTGCGGACGTGCCTTGCCTGTCAAATGGCCGTGCAAGATGGGATGTCGTTTACCATCATGCCGCCGTTTCCCGCGCGGAAGGCCACGTACGATATCCAGATGCTCAAGGATCCCAAGCAGGACCTGTTCAACCTCTATCCTGAAGCGCCGCTGTGCCGGAACTGCAATGCCTGCACCGAAGCCTGCCCTCAAAAAATCGATGTGCGCGAAGGCGTCTGGAAAGCGGTCTTCGGCGACTTCAAGAACGTCTCCGAGATGTTCATGGACTGCGTCATGTGCGGCATGTGCACGCCGGTCTGCATCGCCGACATTGCGCCGAACCTGGTGGCGCTGTATGTGAGCCGCGCGCAGGGCGCGCATTTCGCGGAAAAGCCCCAAGGG
Organism: Nitrospira sp.; assembly: GCA_020846195.1. Classification (GTDB taxonomy): domain Bacteria; phylum Nitrospirota; class Nitrospiria; order Nitrospirales; family Nitrospiraceae; genus Nitrospira_D. The sequence continues at coordinate 295,576 of JADLEJ010000004.1, read as the reverse complement.
CTGGAGACTCGCATTCAGGAAATCCGAGAGGGCCGGTTCAATGCCGAATGGAAGAAAGTCCTCGCCATGAGCGAGCAAGAACTTGCCGACCACTGTGCGACCGTAAAATAGCTTTATTGTCGAGGCTGCCCGAGATGGATATTCACGCGCTCCAACAGATTGTGCACAACACTCGGGATGCTCGCCGGAAGCAAACCATTCCGAAATTTTCTGCCGCCGACCGCGATCAGTTGATCCATAAATACCACCCCGACTATCGGCCCAGCGCCTATCGCCCGATCCGGTTCGGCCCCAACAGCAGCGAGAAGACGGTCGTTGAGCTGGCGACCTTGCTCGAAGGGGACAGCCTGATTCAGGACGATGTGGACCTGACGCCCGACTATACGACCGATGTGCTGGTGATCGGCGGCGGCGGGGCCGGCTGCGCCGCGGCGTTGCATGCCCACGGAGCCGGCGCGAAAGTCATGCTGGCCACCAAGCTGAGACTGGGCGACTCCAATAGTGTGATGGCGCAGGGCGGGATGCAGATTTCCGTGGCGCCGGAGGATTCTCCCGTCACGCATTTTCTCGATACGCTCAAGGGCGGCCACATGCACAACGACCATGATCTGCTGAAGACCATGGTGGATGACGGTCCTGCGATTGCCAAGTGGCTCATTGACCTGGGCGTGTTGTTCGACCGGCAGGCGGACGGCAATCTGCATGTGAAGAAGGGCGGCGGCAGTTCCAAGCCGCGGCTGTTGACCTGCTCCGACTACACCGGCCTGGAAATCATGCGGGTGTTGAAGGACGAGGTCCTGAGCCAAAAGATTCAGTTGATCGAATTCTGCGCGGCGGTGGAGTTGCTCAGCGATGAGAACGGCCAGTGCAGCGGCGCCATTTTCAAGGACCTGGACAATCACCGGTATGTCGTCGTCGCGGCAAAGTCAGTCGTTCTTGCGACCGGCGGCATCGGCCGGCTGCACATCCAGGGATTCCCGACCAGTAATCACTACGGCGCGACCGGAGACGGGCTTTGCATCGCCTACCGGATGGGGGCGAAGCTGGCGCATATCGATACGTTCCAATATCACCCCTCAGGGGCCGTGTATCCCGAACAGTTGGTTGGGCAGTTGGTGACCGAAGGCATTCGGTCAGAGGGCGGTCAGCTGGTTAATGCCAAGGGCGAGCGGTTCGTGAACGAGCTCGATACGCGCGATGTGGTGTCGTCGTCGATCATTCGCGAGTGTGAGGAAGGGCGCGGCATTCGCACGATGTCGGGCCGGGTCGGCGTCTGGCTGGACACTCCGTTGCTCGACGCGGAACATGGGCCAGGCACAGTCGAAAAGCATTTCCCAGCTATGTTGATGCAGTTTGACCGGTTCGGCATCGATATCAGCAAAGATCCGGTCCTGATCTATCCGACGCTGCATTATCAGAATGGCGGCGTGAAGATCGATACGAATTCAGAAACCAATGTGAAGAATTTATTTGTCGCAGGCGAAGCCTCTGGCGGTTTGCATGGACGTAATCGATTGATGGGCAATTCGCTGCTGGACTTGATGGTCTTCGGCAAACGCTCGGGGCTGACCGCCGCCGGGCGCGCTGGTTCGATGAAGCAGGGCAAACTCACGGTGCAGCATCTCCAGCGGTTCCGGGCCGATGCGAAACAACACGGCAATCTGAGCAATGTCATTTCGCCCATGGTCCTTCCAGCCTACACCAGAAAAGAGAGCTAAGAGGGGTACAGCATGAATGTGCATGAGTTTCAGGCGAAGCAGTTGTTTGCGCAATTTGGTGTGCCGGTCCCGCGTGGAAAAGAAGTAACGTCTCCGGAAGCGGCGACGGCTTGGGCCACTGAGCTGAACACGCCGGTGTTTGTCGTGAAGGCGCAGATTCATGCGGGCGGCCGCGGCAAGGCGGGCGGCGTCAAGATCACCAAAGATAAAGCGGCCGTGGCAGGCCTGGCCAAGGAGTTGATCGGCAAGACGCTGGTGACGCATCAGACCGGCCCAAAGGGACGCCAGGTTCATCGGCTCCTTCTCGAAGAGGGCGCGAATATCAGCAAGGAATTGTATCTGAGCATTCTCGTGGACCGCGACTCCGGCTGGCCGGTGTTCATCGCCAGCACCGAGGGCGGAATGGAAATCGAAGAGGTGGCGGAAAAGACGCCCGAGAAAATCATCAAGGAATTGATCGATCCGGCCGTGGGATTCCAGGGTTACAACGGGCGCAATGTCGCCTTCGCCCTTGGCCTCAATGCAATCGAGCCAGCCGTGATGAATCCGTTTATTGCGATGATGGGCAATCTCTATCGCCTGTTCATGGAGAAGCATGCGGCGATGGTCGAGATCAATCCGCTCATCATTACGAAAGAAAAAACCATCGTGGCCCTCGACGGCAAGGTCTCTTTCGACGACAACGCGCTGTTCAAGCATGCCGATGTGCAGCAGATGCGCGATCTCAATGAAGAAGAGCCGCTCGAAATCGAAGCCGGCGCGAACAATTTGAATTACGTGAAGCTGGACGGCAACATCGGCTGCATGGTGAATGGCGCGGGTCTCGCCATGGCGACGATGGATGTAATCAAGCTGGCGGGCAGCGAGCCGGCGAACTTTTTGGACGTCGGCGGCGGCGCCACCAAGGAAACCGTCGCAGCCGGGTTCCGGATTCTCCTCAAGGATCCGAACGTCAAGGGCATCTTCATCAATATCTTCGGCGGAATCGTGCGCTGTGAGCGCATCGCCAACGGAGTGATCGAAGCGGCGAAGGAAGTCAAAATCACGGTGCCGTTAGTGGTTCGCCTGCAAGGAACGAATGCGGAAGAGGGCCGTACGTTACTGGCTGGATCCGGTCTGAAATTGGAAGTGGCCAATGATTTGTGGGAAGCCGCGCAAAAGATTGTAAAGTTGACCGGTAAAGCGGCGTAAGTGAAACCGGTATTTGCGCTGACAAGACAGTTGCGGTTCATGGACCAGCGCGTGCGCGGAAGGTGGAATGCGGAAATGCCTTGGGCAATCCTGACCGTGATTTTTCTGGCAATGAGCGCTTCTGGATGCATCATGGTCCGGGATGGGGCGGTGCCGACGCCTGGGCAGCGCCCGGCACAGTCGGCTCAGCCGGCCAAGAAGTCCATTGCGCTCCATGTCGCAGGGATCGGCCCTCAGGGGAAGGAAGGCCTTGGCGATTCTCGTGAGCAGGCGATCAAGGCGTATTTAGACTCGGATTTGTTTTCGTCCGTGATTACCAATGGGACTCCTGCCGATCTTCATGCGGATATTACTGTGCTTGATGCGGGAGACGATGGGTTTTCCTGGTCTGCGGCCGTATCGGCAATCACATTTACCATGATCCCCGGGTATGTTGCTCAAGACCTTGCGACGCAAACGAGTTATAGAGATCGCCAGTCGAAAGAGATCGGGACTGTTGAAAAGCGAGAAAAAATGGGGTTCTGGATTCAGTTCTTCTTGATGTTTGCCATGCCGTTTGCTGACAGTCCCGCGGTAAAGCTGAGCGCGGCGCAGTACGACATGCATCGGGCCACCATTGAAGACGCGCACCAAAAGGGCATTTTTTAGAAACGGGAGCCTGTGAAGGGACGAGACTATGTCAATTCTGGTGAATAAGAACACGCGGGTAGTGGTGCAGGGGATTACGGGCAAAGAAGGCTCGTTCCATGCGACGCAATGCAAGGCCTATGGCACGAAAGTCGTTGCTGGTGTTACCCCAGGGAAAGCCGGACAGGAAGTGGAAGGCATCCCCGTTTTCAATACGGTGCGGGATGCGGTCAAAAAAGAAGGCTGCGACACCTCGCTGATTTTTGTGCCGCCGCCGTTCTGCGCCGATGCGATTCTTGAAGCCGCCGATGCCGGGGTGAAGCTGATCATCTGCATCACCGAAGGCATTCCGGTGAACGACATGGTGAAGGTGAAGCGGGCACTCTATGGCCGCGATGTGCGATTGATCGGTCCAAACTGTCCTGGTGTGATTACGGTGGACGAGGCGAAGATCGGCATTATGCCGGGTTTTATCCATAAGAAGGGCATCGTCGGGGTTGTTTCGCGCAGCGGGACCCTCACGTATGAAGCGGTGCATCAGTTGTCGACCTTGGGCCTTGGTGAAACTACCTGTGTCGGGATCGGCGGCGATCCGGTGAATGGAACCGGCTTTGTCGATGTGCTGGCGCTGTTCGAGAAAGATCCTGAGACCCAGGGGATCGTGATGATCGGTGAGATTGGCGGCGACGCCGAAGAGAAAGCCGCTGAGTTCATTAAGAAGAATGTGAAGAAGCCGGTCGTCAGTTTCATCGCCGGCATCACGGCGCCTCCAGGTCGCCGTATGGGCCATGCCGGAGCCATTGTGTCGGGTGGTAAAGGGACTGCCGCTGAAAAAATGAAGACGCTCGAATCGGCCGGTGTGAAGGTCGTCAAGAATCCGGCGGAGATCGGTAACGCCATCAAGCTGGCGCTGGGCCGCTAGCGATTTTCCCGTTAAGGTGTGTGATCGGGGGTGCTGAGTGATGCTCAGCACCCCCGATCTGTATTTGGACCAAGCAGTCATGGTTCGATCGATGAGCTGAAGTGGGGCAGTCCTTGAACTATTCTCTTTCCACAAACCTAGTATCGTGCTAGTCTCTGCCCAAGGTTTGCGTGTGTTCACCGCATCCCACTCACTCCGGTGCATCCTTCCGCTGTCACCGCACTCAGTGAAAGTTAAGGCCGAACCAAGGAGCTTGTCTGCGAGTTTTTCTGATCCACGTCCGTGATCCCCAGTTCTACGCGCTTCCGGCAAAAACCCGCGCGAAAAACGGCAATATTCGCGTCATGGGCTTTCCGCCCATCGGCATCATGTCGCTCTCGTCCGTCGTGAAGCAAGCCGGGCATGAATGCGTGATGTTCGACCAGGCGAATCCCGACACGCCGAACGACACAATCATCGATCAGATTAATCGTGAGCAGCCGGACCTCGTCGGTCTGAGCTTTCTGAGCACGACAAGTTATCCCTACGCAAAAATTCTTGCGCGCCAGATTCGCGCGACCAATCAAAAGGTCAAGCTGGCTTTCGGCGGTGTGTTCGCCAGTCTCAATGCCCCGCTAGTAAAAATGCAGTGTCCCGAAGTGGATTTCATCTGTCGCGGCGATGGTGAGCAGTTATTGCTCGATCTGCTCGAGAATTTGGGCAGCCCGGAAACCGTGGCTGGCGTAACGTGGATGAAGGACGGGAAAGTCATTCATAATCCAAACCGTCCGATGGAACGCCATTTGGATCAGTGGCCGTTTCCTGACCGTGAGAGCCTCAAGCTCGATTTCATCGAGTCGATGCCGCTGGATGTGCCGGCGGTCCTCTCGATGGAACGATTCACGACAATGCAGACCTCTCGCGGCTGTCCCTGGCCCTGCGTGTTTTGCGATATCCCGGTTTTCAACGAAGGGAAATGGCGCGCGCGGACTCCCGCGCACGTCGTGGCCGAACTCAAATATCTCGAAGAGCACGGCTACGGATCGGTCTATTTCGTGGACGATCATTTCCTTCTTCAGCCGAAGCGGATCGAGGCCATTTGCCAAGGCGTGATGGACGAGAAGTTGGCCATCCAATGGGGTATCGAGGGCCGAGTCGATTCCGTCGCGCAGCATCTGTTCCCCGCGATGGCGAAGGCCCATTGCCGCACGGTCATGTTTGGAATCGAGAGCGGCAGCCAGAAGATCCTTGATCGGCTGAAAAAGGAACAGACGTTGGCGGAGGTGACCACGGCGGTCAAGAATGCCAAGAAGGCCGGTATCGAAATCGTGCACGGGTTCTTTACCGTCGGCAATCCAGACGAAACTATTGAAGATATGAAGGCCACCTTCGATTTTGCCGCCAAACTGCCGTTGGATACATTTGGGTTCAACCGGCTCTGTGTGTATCGCGGGACTCCGCTCTGGCAGGAATATGTAAAGCGCGGGCTGGTGCAGGAATCGACTGATTGGTACAAGTACTTCAAGTGTTCAGAAATCGATCCCACCTGTTTGCCCGGCGAGACGATCAATCGCGTGCGGCAAAAGGGGCTGCAGAAGCTGTTCATGTACAAGCTTTTCTGCTATCCGATCCAGACGATTCGGTTGCTTCGGCGATTCTTGCGGTTCATGCCAGTGCGCGATGTGGTGTTTCTGATTACGAAACCCTTCATGGGGCAGAAAAAAGGCGCGACGAAATCAGAAGTGCTCACGCGCGCAGTGGAGCACGCCGATATGAAAGATGCGGCGGCGCAGATGACGCAAATGACGGACGACATGTTGCACGATGTTTTGGAAGCCTCCCGCGCAGAGCGAGAGCGCATTCAGCGAGAGGCGGAAGGGTCGCGCGAGCTTCCCATGGTGCCGGCCCGGTAAACGTTACAGCGCAATGCCCCAGTAATTCTTCGCCACAATTCCAATCCCATAGCTGATGCTGACGGCCACGGCGATGATCGCCAGGTTGAGCATGATGCGCCGCTTGATGTCCATGCCGGAGAGAAACGAGAGAATCGTGGAGACCAGGACAACCATCAGTCCGGCCGTTAAGACGGAGAACCTGGCATCGGTTGCGCCGATCAGCACGGGGAAAACTGGCACGATAGCCCCTAACAGATAGGCTGAGCCGACAACCAGCGCCGATGACAACGGCTGTTCCTCCATCGGAGCGAACTCCGATTCCTCGCCCAAGAAGACTTTCTTCGCCACCTCGGTCGATTTTACTTCCTTCTCGGAATTGAGCGCCAGGAACGCGCCCGCTCCCATCGACAGGGCTCCCGCGACGGCGGTGGTTGTGGCGGCGATCAGCACCATGGTCGTACTGCCGAAGGCTCCAAAGAATCCGCTTACCGCGCCGAGAATTTCCACAAGGCCGTCATTCAGGCCGAGAAAGATATTGCGGATCTTTTCTGGGTTGATCTTTCGTTGGGTCAATGCCGTAACCAGCACGTCTTCATGCTTGAACTCATCCATGAGAATCCCGCGCAACGCATCTCCCAGCGGCGTGCCTTGGTAGGTTTGCCAGATAGCGAGATACTTCCGCACTCCGTGGACCTCGATTGATTCCAGGACGAGATGCACTGCGGTCGAACCAAAAAACCGGCAGGCCAGCATGATGACGGATAGTTTAATGCGCCGGCCAAGATCGAGATCGGAAAGTTTCAGGTCGAAGAATTTCTGCCAGAAGGCCAGGTGGGCCGTTTCAATTTTTATCAGTTCATCGAGAGTTGCGTGGATATCCGGCTGGGTTACCTCCCGCAGCGTCTTGTAGAGAGACAGATCGAACAATTCGTCGAGAATGAGATCGCGGGCAAGGCGAGGATCATACGTTGAAGCAGATTGCACGGTGAGACCTCGATAGTGGGGCGCGCACAAATGGCCCAGTGCGTGCGAAACGATACGCCGCTCGGCAAGTCTAGTCAACGATGGCGCGCTTCGTTTCGTCCAAGTGCTTTTGGAGATAGGCCATGAAGGGCGTGCCGCCCGTCCCTACGGCGCTGGGGTTGCTGGCATGGACCTGGTGTTGGCGATGGATATAGCTATCCGCATATCCGACATGGATTTCTCGGAACTGGGCCAGCAGATCGACGCAGGTGCAATAGGCATCCCAGAGTGCCGGATTGCGTGATCTCTGATCGCGGGCATATCCGGAAAGCAACGGCCTGCCACTTCCATCACTCATGTGCTGGAGTGCGCGGAGAAAATCCTGATGTTGTGGAGGCATGTACTCCCGCATTTCCTGCAGATAGACAGTCAGAGGATCGGGGGCATGGGTGATGCCCAACCCGGCATCGAGGCAGGGCACGATGGAGCTTTGGGCCCCGGTTTCACCGCGAAACTGTTGCGGTTTTCCGGCATAGGCGGCAACGCCTTCATACGTCAGGCCATCGGGCAGTGCAGGGCTGTTTTTCCAGGCATGAATATAGGGACGCACGCGGTTGTAATATACATACGGATCGCACCGTTCTTTCATGCGCAGCAGAGTGTCCCTCATGGCGGTTTGGGCGGCAGCAAGGGATCGAAGTCCGGCGAGTACTTCCTCGGGCTTGTCGCTGGCGGCTCCATTGATGGCTCGAATAAGTCCAGCCAAACCCGGTCCTGCCTGCCGCTCGATTTGAATGTGGATCACCACAAACCACTCTTCATCCAAGCCGCCCAGAAAATTCTGGAGGAGAACGATGTTGTCGAGTTGAATCCGCTTAGCGGGATCGAGCCTGCGCCAGTTATCGAGGGCATAGGACGCATAGGAGAGCACCGGGGGGCGGCCCAGCTTCAGCGCTAGGTCACACCAGGGTTGCGCGAGTTGCGCGGGGATTGTCGCCGCCGGCTTATCCGGCACCTCCCACACATAGGCATGGCCGGCGAACGAGAGAATCCGCATCGCGGCCCGATAATCCTGTTCCCGCCATGTGGAAGGAATAGACGGGAGAAGTTGCCGCTGCCCGTTTATGAACTGCCGGATCCTTCGCGCACTGAGTAATTTCGGAAGCTCGTGCCCAAGCTGACTCAGCATTGGCGAGTCCTGCAATTGTTCAAGCGGATCTGACGGAAGAAAGCCCTGTTCAGGAGAGATGTTGTAATCAGAGAGGACGAGAGGAGTGTAAGCGGATGATCGCATAGGAGCCTCCGATCCGTGGAGACCTAAGCACCCATGCTCACTTTACCACAGCTGAGTATGGTCTGAATCGAGAGATTGGCCTCCAGGTGTCTTCTTGGTAGTTTGTGCAGATGGCCTGTTAACGTGCCATCTATATCTCTCTCGAATCAGGCTTGCTCGGGGGCACACAATTGTGTACAGTTCTAATAAAGGAGCTATCGAGCATGACTAAAACCTTGTCTCTCAAAGCGGCGAGAAGTCAGTTTTCTACGATTGTCGACCGTGTTGGGCGGCTGTCCGAGCGCGTTGTCGTTACGAAGAATGGCGCACCTACAGCCGTTGTGATGGGGGCTGAAGAGTTTGAAAGCTGGGTTGAGACGCTGGAGCTATTGTCGAATCCCAAGGCCGTCAAGGCGCTCAAGCAAGGATTAAAAGAAGCCAAAGCAGGAAAGTTCAGTTCCTTCGAGGATGTGTTCGGTGAGGAGCAGTGAGGCAAGTTCGTCTTACGCCGCAAGCCGTCAAAGATCTCAAGCCATTCGATGAATTGACCCGATCCCGCCTCAAAGAAGCCCTTCGGTATCTTGCCGAACATCCGCTCGAAGGCAAACCCCTCAAGGGGCAGTTCCAGAAAGACAAGGTCTGGCCGTATCGCGTCTGGCCCTATCGTGTGCTCTATCGCCGAGTTGGTTCAGGTTGGCTTGACGTGCTTTCCATTGAGCATCGCAAAGACGTGTATCGGTAGGTCGAGAGATTGGACTTCCCCCCTCAGACATCTTCTCAGTCTAGGGTTCAACGTGATCGCTCTCTCCACGAAATTCGACGGTAGCAGTGGTGGGTTGCGGTAATTCTTCCCTGAAATTAAGAATGTCCCTATTGTTTTTCCAAATCTGTTCGTCTTGCAAAGTACTGTTCCGTTTATAACTATTCCTTGCAGGGCAATCAACAGCGTCTTAGACTCGCGGTAGAGGAGCATAACGCAGCCATTGTGGCATCGTCACTATGGTTTTGCGCTTCTCTAAGGCCTGCCGAAAGGCTCCGGGGTTCGAATCCCCACTAGGCTTCATCCCAGGGGGATGGCGGAAACGCAGCAGGTCAGTGGCTTTGTGGGTTAAGCCCCCCGTTATTGGTCTGAGTCTTCTTGGGATGGGCCATAATCTCTTTCGTAAAGGTGTGTGAATGGATTTGGTGTTGCCAGTGATTGGATTAGGCTTGGCGGTAGTTCTTTTGAGTCGTTATGGACTGCGTAGGATCACAATCTTCGAGTACCAAGGTGGACTTAAGTATACCAATGGGCGTTTTTCAGGAGTGCTCAAAGCCGGCCAATACTGGTACCTATCGTATGTCACGGTCATTTCACCTATTGACCTTCGCCCACGGGCCATCACAATTCCTGGGCAGGAAGTATTAACTGCTGATAATGTGAGTTTGAAGATCAGTCTGGCGGTTTCATTCCAAGTTGCGGACCCGGACAAGTCCATCAATAAAGTCCAAGACTACCAAGCGGCGTTATATCTTGATCTCCAGGTTGCGCTCAGAAGTGTGATTGGTGCTGCAACTGCAGATGAGCTTCTAGAAAGGAAAGATCAAGTCGGGAGTAAGTTGAAAGAGATAGTAGAAGCGAAAAGCGCGGAGTTAGGACTTCAGCTCCACTCGGTCCAGATCAAGGATGTGATGTTTCCTGGGCAGCTAAAGAATGTGTTCGCGCAAGTTGTTGCTGCTAAGAAAGAAGGACTTGCTGCTCTGGAGAAAGCTCGCGGAGAAACTGCGGCGTTGCGAAGCTTAGCCAACGCTGCGCAAATGATTGAGAAAAATCCAGGCCTGTTACAACTGAGGGCGCTACAAAATTCGGTTGGGAGTACGGTTGTCATTGGGATGTCTGTGGCGGGGGGAGTAATTCCAGTACCTTCGTCGCAAGCGGAGAAACAAACAGACGAATGAAGTGCTTATTCAGGTAGAGAAATACTGGTGAATGAAACAAAAAGGCCGCCCCACTCAAATGAGGCGGCCTTTCTTCTTTTCTCTCTAGCAGGTGCGGGGTGGGCGCTCTCATTTGCGCGCATTCACCGAGCACCATTCGAATGCAGGATGCTCAAAATGGCACCCCAGCAAGGCCACAGGGAGCCCGGCGACCGAAGCGTACCCTTGGGGTACGTTGCAGGAAGTCGGGCGACTGAGAACGCCGCTGGGGGACATTTTCAGCGTCCTGCTATGTGCCCATTTCCCAGGAGGCGAGATACTTCTCCTGCTCCTTCGTCAGCTTGTCGATGTTCACGCCCATGCCGGCGAGTTTGAGGCGCGAGATTTCTTTATCGATGGCGGCAGGGACTGGATACACTTTCTTCTCAAGCATCTTGTAGTTCTTCACGATGTATTCGGCCGCGAGCGCCTGGTTCGCGAAGCTCATGTCCATGACGCTGGAGGGATGGCCTTCGGCGGTGGCGAGATTGACCAGGCGGCCTTCGCCGAGGAGGCTCACGCGGTTGCCGTTTTTGTAGGTGAATTGCTCGACGCCGTCGCGGACGACTTTCCGTTTCTTGGCCAGTTTCTCCAAGGCCGGAATGTCCAGCTCCACGTTGAAGTGGCCACTGTTGCAGACGATGGCGCCGTCTTTCATTTTTGCGAAATGCTCGCCGCGAATGACCTTCAAGTTGCCGGTCACCGTTACGAAGAAATCGCCGATCGGGGCGGCTTCTTCCATCGGCATGACACGGTACCCGTCCATCACGGCTTCAAGCGCCTTCAAGGGATCGACCTCGGTCACGACGACGTCGGCGCCCATGCCTTTGGCGCGCATGGCGATGCCGCGTCCGCACCAGCCGTAGCCGGCGACGACGAAGACGGATCCGCAGATCAACCGGTTGGTGGCGCGAATGATGCCGTCCATGGTGGATTGGCCGGTGCCGTAACGATTGTCGAACATATGCTTGGTATCGGCGTCGTTCACGGAGATGACCGGGAACTTGAGAACTTTCTTCTCAGCCATGCTGCGTAGGCGAATGACGCCTGTCGTGGTTTCTTCTGTCCCGCCGATTACATTGCGCAGGAGATCTTTCCGCTTGGAGTGCAGGTGCGAGACGACATCCGCGCCATCGTCCATGGAAAGGTGCGGGCGATGGGCGATGGCGGATTCGATATGGCGATAGTAGGTCGCGTTGTCTTCGCCCTTGATGGCGAAGGTGGGAATCCCTTCGTGCTGGACGAGGGCGGCGGCGATTTCGTCCTGTGTGCTGAGGGGGTTTGAGGCGCAGAGGCGCACATCGGCTCCGCCGGCTTTCAGCGTGATGGCCAGATTGGCCGTTTCCGTGGTGACGTGAAGGCAGGCGGTGACTCGCACGCCCTTGAGCGGCTGTTGCCGTTTGAATCGCTTTCGGATAAGCCGCAGCACCGGCATGGTCGCTTCGGCCCATTCGATCTTTAACTTGCCCGCGTCCGCCAGTTTAATGTCTTTCACATCGTAATCCACAGAGCCCTCCCGCGTGATGAGTGAGATGCATGGTTGGTAAAGAAGCGTCAGAAAAAAGGGGGCAGGGATGATGCTCCTGCCCCCTTCTGCCGTATCGGTCGGAGACTATGACAACTAAAGACCTGCGTCCCGGCGTAGCGCTTTGGCCTTGTCGGTCTTTTCCCAGGTGAACTCCGGTTCATTTCGACCGAAATGCCCGTAGGCGGCGGTCTTGCGGAAGATCGGCCGACGGAGCTTGAGATGGTCGATGATGCCGCGCGGGGTCAGCGGGAAGTGCTTGCGCACGAGTTTGTCGAGGTTTTCGACGGCCACTTTTTCAGTGCCTTTGGTATCGACCAACACTGAAACAGGATCGGCCACGCCGATCGCATAGGCGAGCTGAACTTCGCATTTGTCGGCAAGTCTGGCTGCGACGATGTTTTTAGCGATGTAGCGAGCCATATAGGAGGCTGAGCGATCCACCTTTGTCGGATCCTTGCCGGAGAAGGCGCCGCCCCCATGGCTGCCATGGCCGCCATAGGTATCGACGATGATCTTGCGGCCGGTGAGGCCGGTGTCGCCCATTGGCCCACCGACGACGAAACGGCCGGTCGGGTTGATGTGGTGCTTCACGCTGGTCTGGTTATAGAGCCCCTTGGGCATAACAGGCTTGATAACCTTTTCCATGATGTCGCGTTCGATCTGCTTATTGGTGACATCCGGGCTGTGCTGAGTGGAGACCACGATGGTGTCAATTCGAACGGGCTTGCCGTTTTTGTATTCGACAGTCACTTGGGATTTGCCGTCCGGGCGCACCCAGTTGAGAATCTTTTTCTTGCGCACTTCGGCCAGACGTTTCGTCAGCCGATGGGCCAGAACGATCGGCAGCGGCATGAGCTCCGTCGTTTCGTTCGTGGCATAGCCAAACATCAACCCTTGGTCGCCGGCGCCGCCGGAATCCACGCCCATGGAGATATCGCCGGACTGCTGATGGATGGCCGTTAGGACCGAGCAGGTGTGGGAATCGAATCCCCAGGAAGCGTCGTTGTATCCGACATCCTTAATCACTTCGCGGATGATATCGGGAATTTCCACATAGGCTTTGGTCGAGATTTCTCCGGCCACAAAGGCGATGCCGGTCGTGAGAATCGTCTCGCAGGCGACGCGAGAATATTTGTCTTGGGCGAGAATTGCGTCGAGAATTCCGTCGGAAATCTGGTCGGCAATTTTGTCGGGGTGCCCTTCTGTGACTGATTCAGAAGTGAATAGATAATTGTTTCTCATGAACCCCCTCTAGTTTCTGGTTGTCGAAAGCCGTCTGTGTGGTGTCTGGCCAGGTGAGTACTGTGCCCATGACAGGTTCGCTTCTTAAGTAGTGATCGAATCTTAGCGGACCAAGGGGTTTTTGTCCATCATTTCGAGCCAATAGGATTCCAGCCATCGCGGCGGTGCCTTGCTTGACACTCGGCAAAATCCACTTGTAGTATGAGAAAGTTTTCACGCACTTAGACGTACGCCAGCAATCCAATCCTTCGGCCGCAACGTAGTTCAGGCGGAGATGCCGAGAAGATCGGCACGGTCTGGTTTTGGGGCGCATCCAAACCTCTTCGCGCGAGCGAGTCTTGTTCGGGTCGAAGGCGAATAATAGAGCCGCATGAACAGCCACCCAGACGCTTCCCCTAAAGAGCCAGCCATCCGTCCATCGACTCCCGGCCTTGGCTGGGATGAGTTCTCAAAAGAACTTGTCGAGTTTTTCGCGTCCGTCAAACTCGCGATCTTTCTGTTTCTCTTCATTGCGATTACCGCGACGATCGGGACGGTGATCCAGCAAGGGGAGCGGGCGGAAGTGTATGTGCAGGAGTATGGGGAGAATGCCTATCGGTGGTTTCTCAGGCTGGGGTTTACGGACGTCTATCACACCTGGTGGTTTACGAGTTTGCTGGGGTTGCTCTGCGTCAACTCATTAACCTGTTTTTATAAGCGGTTCCCCTCCGTCTGGCGGTCCATGAAGCAGGACAAGGTGGGCGTCACGATGGCGTTCATCAAGAACCTGAAGCAGCAGGCGGAAATCCCTCTCGACAATACCAAGGAAGCGGTGGCGCAGCAGTTAGTGCATTATTTTGTGACGAAGGGCTACCGTGTCCTCGCCAAGAACGATCCGGGAGAAGTGACGGTCTACGCGACAAAAGGGGTGCTGGGGCGCGTCGGCGCCCATATGGCCCATTTGAGTGCGACGGTTATCATCCTTGGTGGGCTGATCGGGACCTACTATGGCTTTCAGGAGTTTGGCGTGTGCCTGGAAGGCCAGACCTACCACATTCCTCGCGGCAACTTTGATTTGAAGATTGACAAGTTCTGGATCGACTACCACGAGAATGGGTCGGTCAAATCCTACAACAGCACCCTGACAGTGGTGGACGGCGGACAGCCGGTGGTGACCAAGACGATTTCGGTGAACGATCCGCTGGTCTATAAAGGGATTTGGTTTTATCAATCCAGCTATGGCGATGCATGGGATCAGGTCGAAGTTGCGCGAGTGAACATCAAGGACAAGGAAACCGACAAGATTGTAAAAACGGTCGACCTCGAATGGCAGAAGGAGCAATCGCTGCCCGATCTCAATGTAAAACTATCGATCACGGATTTCGTCGCTGATTTTGCCTTCAATTCTACGGAGAAGAAGGTCTATTCCAAGACCATTGAGCATGCCAATCCCGCGGTGAAGCTGGTGATCAACGAGCGGGATTCCGTGCAGGCCACGCCGTGGCTCTTTCAGCAATTCCCCGATCTTTTCAACATCAAAGACTCCAAGTATCAATTTGAACTGGTCGGATACAAGCCGAGGAAGTTCACGGGACTCCAGATTGCGAAAAATCCAGGGATCAATATTGTGTGGACTGGCTGCACGATGATCGTGGTGGGGATTACCCTGTCGTCGTTCATCTTTCATCGCCGCCTGTGGGCCAAGATTGTGCCGGGGCCGACGGGGGTGATTGTCCATCTCGGCGGGACGACCCACAAGAGCCAGATCGATTTTCAGAAGGAGTTCAGGAAGTTGACGGAGAAGATCCAGACCTTCAAGGCCTGAGCGGTAGCGACGGGCCTCGCTCTTGGGTATGATGCGGCAATGCACGTCTCTGCCCAGTCGATAGACGGAGGACATCATGATGAAGTCGTTGTTCCTGTTCGATATGACTTTCTGGCTATATCTGGCCGCCTTGGCGCTCTATATCGGCTACTTGTTTGCGCGCCGTCCGGCAATGGCGCTCGCTCCGGCGGGGCATCTTCCTGAGAATTTCGATGAACGTGACGGCGCCTGGGCGACCCAGCTCGGGCAGGTTGCGACGTTGGTCACTATCTTTGGCTGGATGTTGAACACCGGCGCGCTCTTGACCCGGGCGTTCGAGCGAATGGAACATTCCGGCACCTTCGCGCCCTGGTCGAATCAATTCGAGGCGATGGCCTATGTCTCTTGGGCGATTATCCTCGGCTACGTGCTGCTGGAAATGCGGTACAAGATCAAGGCGGTCGGGGCGTTTGTCGTCGGGATCGGGTTCATCGCGATGGGAGCGGCATCGCTTCTGCCGTATCGCTATCAGACAGCGGAGCCGCTGGTGCCGGCGCTCAACAGCTATTGGATCTACATTCATGTCTCCGTGACGCTGACGAGCTATGCGGCGTTTGCCATGGCTGGTGGCCTGGGCGTGATGTATCTCTTCAAAGAGCGGGCCGAGCGCCTCGGAAAAACCACCGGCTTTTATGCCGCATTTCCCGATCTCGAAACCATCGATGAATTGGGATACAAAGCCATCACCGTCGGGTTCCCTTTGCTAGCCTTCGGGATCATTCTCGGCGCCATGTGGGCGAATTATGCGTGGGGTGGATATTGGAGCTGGGACCCCAAGGAAACCTGGTCGTTGATCGTGTGGCTGATTTACGGCGCTTATATTCATGCCCGGATGACGCGTGGATGGGAAGGCCATAAGGCGGCTGTCTATGCAGTGTTCGGGTTCTTGATGGTCATTTTCTGTTTTTGGGGCGTGAATTTCTTGCTGTCGGGCTTGCACGCGTACGCGTAGCGTCGCGCTGAAAATGGCTTCCAGCGGCGTTCTCAGTCATGTGAATGCCTCAACGTACTGGAAGTACGCCCTCGGCCTTCACATTCCTTGCGGCCTTGCCGGAAGACCATTTTGAGCGAGACGCAAGATGTTGAGGAGGATTTAGTTTTGGTTGATCAGGGTACTGCTTCTCAACCGACCATTGAAGACCGGCCGAAGGGCGGCTCGCGCCTGTTCATTCTGGTTGCTGGGGCGGTCGTGCTCGCGGTGACGTTTGCCATTGTTTGGATGCAGAGCTCGAAGTATGAGCCGTTAGTAGTGGGCAAGGAGGCGCCGGATTTTTCCCTGACCGATTTGAATGACAAGCCGCACCGGCTTTCGGATTTTCGCGGGAAAGTGGTGTTTCTAAATTTCTGGGCGACGTGGTGCGCTCCCTGCCGGGAAGAAATGCCCTCCATGGAAGTGCTGAATAAGAGTTTTGAGAAAGATGGATTAGTGGTGCTCGCCGTGAGCATCGACCGGGTGACGACGACAAAAGATATTCCTCCGTTTGTGAAGAGCCTCAATCTGACATTCCCCGTGCTCATCGATTCGTGGGGCGTTACGGACAAGCCCTATAAACGACTGGGCGTGCCGGAAACGTTCATTATCGATCAGCAGGGGATTGTGCGGGAGATCATCATCGGGCCGAAGGATTGGACGAGGATCGACAATCTCAAGACGCTCGCAACGTTGCTGAATGTGACCCCTGTTCCCGCAGTGCCCCAGGACCGTGGTACGATGAAGCCTGGGATTCGCGAGGGAGCATGATGATGCGGGTATTATCGGCGCTGCTCTTTATCGGACTGGGTGTTGTGACCATGCCGGGCGGGGCTTCTGCCTGGACAGGCCATGAGGGCGTTGCTTCCGCAATGCCTGTGGCCGAGCGTGGCGTCGTCAAGGTAGGCGAAGAAGCTCCGAATTTTCAGCTGCGGGACTTGAACGGGAATACGGTCTCGCTCGCGCAGCTGCGTGGGAAAGTGGTGCTGGTCAATTTCTGGGCGACCTGGTGCGGCCCCTGCCGGATTGAGATGCCGGCCATGGAACAGCTGTACCGGAGTTACTCCAGAAAAGACTTTGAAATTCTTGCCGTCTCCACCGATCCGCAGGGCGCGGCGGTGACCCGTCCCTTTCAGCAGGAAATGGGATTCACGTTTCCGATTCTGCACGATGCCGAATATCGCATCGGCTTGATGTACGGCGCGCGGAGTTTGCCCATGACGTTCATGGTCGACCGCAACGGCATTGTCCGTCAGAAGGTGCCGGGCGCCCGCGATTGGGGTGGCCCCGATGCGCGCGCATTGATTCAGGCGCTCATGAAATCCTGACGATGATGCAATCCATGCCACAGATTTCACTGCTCGCCGCGTTTTCCGCCGGCCTGCTGTCCTTCGTGTCGCCCTGTGTGCTGCCGCTCGTGCCGTCGTATATTTCCTATATCACTGGGCTCTCGGTGGAGCAGCTGACGGATGCGAGTGAGCGGAATAAATTCAAGTCTGCCATCATTCTCAATGCGCTTTTGTTCATCGGCGGGTTTTCGACGGTGTTTATTGCCTTCGGCGCCTCCGCCAGCTTTCTCGGACAGATCTTGATTACGTATCAGGATCACATCCGCCGCATCGGCGGTGTGATGATCATCGTGTTCGGTCTGTACCTGCTCGGCATTCTGAATCTCAATTTTTTGAAGGTGGAACACCGGTATCAGTTCCGCAATCGTCCCGCCGGCTATTTAGGGTCGTTCTTTATCGGCGTCGCGTTTGCTGCCGGATGGACACCCTGCGTCGGCCCGGTGCTGGGAACGATTCTGCTCTACGCCAGCACGACCGACTCGCTTTGGAACGGGGTGGTCTTGCTGGCCTGTTATTCCCTCGGGTTGGGGTTGCCGTTATTCCTCACGGCGCTGGGAGTTGACCGGTTCCTGGCCTATTTCAAAGAGGTGCGGGCCTATCTGTGGGGTGTGTCGACGGTGAGCGGCGTGTTGCTCATTGTCGTCGGCGTCATGATCTACGCGAATTCACTCACGATGGTCACCAGCTTTCTTGAACGCTATGGCATCGGCTGGTATCTCAGCCAGTAGCTTCGCCGCCAGCAAACAGCCCTCGGTCTTCAGCTAACGTACCACGCCAAAATTGTTCAGAAAGATATTTGCTGAGAGCGGAAGGCTATCGGCTGACAACTAGTTGGCTCAGCACCAGGCGCCGAGACGGCATGTGGTGAAGGATTGGCCCAGGGCATTGGCCGAGGGCAGCTTGAGCGTGCTGAAAGTGGAGGGCGCGTTTGAGGAGTCTAGAAGCGCTGAGCCTTCGCCTGGGGAGACATACGGGCGAGCATCCGAAAACGGAGTGGCCCCAGAATCTTTGGCAATCATCGTGTCCGGCTTTTTGTTGCCGAGCTTGGCCATCAGCGATCGTCCGTCGGCCGCTACTTTGCTGGTCGGATATTTCTCGGCCAGCAGGGTCAAGTTGTCGGCGGCCCAATCGTCTGCGCCCAGTTCATGATAGCTCAATGCTAGAAAGTAGAGCGCATCGGGAGCCACGGGTTTGTCTGGGTAGATCTTCATGATCTGCTCAAAGCGGTGAGCGGCAGCTAAATACGACTCGCGGCGGTAATAGAACTGTCCGACCAGCAGATGTACCTGCGCGAGCCAATCGTGGCATTCCTGGATTTTTTGCTGCGCTTGGGCATCGTACCGGCTTCCCGGAAAGTCTTTGCGCATGCGCTCTAACGCTGCGATGGCTTTATTCAGCGGCTCTGGGTCCCGGTCGACGGACTTGGCCATTTTGAAATGGGCCTCGCCGATCCGGAAGGCGGCATAGGGCGCCAGCATGTGGGTCTTGTGGAGGTCGAGAAAATGGTTATATTCAACCAATGCCTCGGCATATTCTTCCTGCTCGAAGAAGGATTCGCCGCGCTTCATGATGACATTCGGGTCGTAGTTCTTTTCGATGGTGTCGCCGATGAAAATCTGCTCGTCGGTGCCTCCGATCGCCTTGCCTCCCGCAACGGCGGGCTCTTTCGGTTTGCTTGCGCATCCGACCGCCAGTAATGAGATGAGCAGCAGGCTGCCCACCGACATGCCAAGCTGACGCAGGAGATTCTTCATAGGGCGTGGCAACTGGTCGATTTTCCTCATAGCTGTAAAATTGATAACAAGAATTAGGCCTAAAAGCAATGCTGCGCCTGATTGGTTGACCGGTTCTCCGCTGCCCCCTATAATCCCGCCGCGCAGCAATGAATGCCTAGAAGGGGTGACTGCGCTGAGAGTTGCTCATGACCATGAATCGAATGCGTGTAATAGGGACCGGCAGCTACCTGCCTGAGCGAGTCGTCGCGAATGAGGAAGTCGCCGGGCCGCTGTGGATATTACCGGCCACGATTGAGCGATTGACCGGCATCCGCGAGCGGCGGTGGGCGGCAGAGGGGCAGGCCTCTTCCGATTTAGCCGTGGAGGCGAGCCGTCAGGCCCTTCAGGCCGCCGGGTGCGCGGCGACGGAGATCGACGCGATCATCCTATCCACCACATCGCCGGATATGGCGTTTCCCTCTACAGCCTGCTTGGTCCAGCGCGGGTTAGGCTGTCGCGGAGTGGCCGCCTTCGATGTGTCCGCGTCCTGCTCGGGGTTTCTCTATGGATTGTCGATGGCCAACGCCATGATTGTGAGCGGGCAGGCCAAAACTTGCCTGGTTGTGGCCGCTGAAGTGAAATCGAGGTTTTTAGATCCTGCGGATGCAGCGACGGCGGTCTTATTCGGTGACGGGGCTGGGGCGGTCGTGGTGCAAGGCGAAGAGGATTGGGGTTCGAATGGACGCGGCATGCTTGGCATTCGGCTCTATTCGGATGGATCGAAGCATGAGTTGATTCGTGTGCCCGCCGGCGGATCGCGGGTGCCGGCGTCGGCGGAGACCGTGGCGCGGCATGAGCATGTGCTGCGGATGCAGGGCGCGTCGCTCTTTCGTACCGCCGTCAGGCGGGTCGAGCAGGCCGTGCAGGAGATTCTCAAAGAGTTAGGCCTCCAGATCGATGAGCTTAATCAGGTGGTGCTTCACCAAGCCAACGGCCGGATCCTCTCGAACGTGGCGGCCCGCTTGGGCATTGCGGCCGATCGACTGACCTCAGTGATCGACCGGTACGGGAATACGTCTTCGGCTTCGCTGCCGATTGCCCTGGATGCGGCAGTGCGGGCGGGGAAAATTCAGACAAACGATCTGGTGTTGTTAGGAAGCTTTGGGGGCGGGTTGACCTGGGCGACAGGGGTCGTGCGCTGGTGAGGATGTGTTGGATCTCGTTCGGGCGGTCTCGGGCTGCGGCACGGAGACGTTAACAGGCATGGGGCAGTCTATCTATTTCAGGAGCGCGGACGGCGATGTTTAGTCTCATTCCAAAAGAAGAAGCCTTTTTCGAGATGTTCAAGAAGGCGGCCCATAACATGATCGAGGGCAGCCGCCTGCTCAAAGTCATGATGGAGCAGTTCCACGATCCGGCGGCGCAGGCGAAGCAGATCAAGGATGTCGAGCACATCGGCGATGGCATTACGCACGACATCGCGACCAAGCTCAATCAGACGTTTATCACGCCGATCGATCGTGAAGACATTCACGATCTGGCCAGCGCGCTGGACGACATTCTCGACGCGGTTGAAGCCGTCGCCGACCGGTTTGTCATCTATAAGCTCACCAAGCCGACCGAATCGGCAATCCGTCTAGCCGACATTCTGTATCAGGCGTCTGTGGCCGTCGGACAGGCGGTCGATCGCGTGGGACAGTCTCATGCGCAGATCAATGAATGCAGCGTGCAGGTCAACAGCCTGGAGAATGAAGCCGACCGGGTGTCGCGCGATGCGATCTCCGGCCTCTTCGAAAAAGAAACCGATCCGATTGCCGTCATTAAATGGAAAGAGATTTACGAAACGTTCGAGGCGGGGACCGACCGGTGCGAAGACGTGGCGAATATTCTCGAGCGGATTGTGTTGAAGCATAACTGACGGAGCCCCCTCCTCTTCCTCATTGTTATTGGACAACCATGCCTGATTTAACCGGAATGCTCTTAGTGACCGTCGTGCTGGCGCTGCTGTTCGACTTTTCGAACGGCTGGCACGACAGCGCCAATGCCGTGGCGACCGTGGTATCGACCCGCGTGCTCAGTCCTCTGGCCGCCGTGATGTGGGCCGGTGTGCTCAATATCGCCGGGGCGTTTTTCTCGACGGCCGTGGCGAAAATGATCGGGGGCGGCATCGTCTTTCCCGAAGCCATTACGAGTGTGGTGGTGGCGGCTGCGCTGGCCGGCGCGATCTTGTGGAATATGGTTACGCTGGGCCTCGGATTGCCGACGAGTTCTTCGCACGCCTTGATCGGCGGGCTCGTCGGTTCAGCCGTGGCGCATGGCGGCTGGTCGGTCGTGCAGTTCAAAGGGTTGCGGGCGATTCTCGAAGCGATGATCCTCTCTCCGCTCTTCGGATTTTCAATGGGCCTCCTGGTGATGGTGGCGGTCAGCTGGTCCTTCTTTAAGGTGCCGCGGGGTATCGCGCAGAAAGTTTTCAGCCGGTTGCAACTCTTCTCGGCCAGTTTTATGGCGTTCAGCCACGGGTCCAACGACGCGCAAAAGGCGATGGGGATTATCACGCTGGCGCTGGTGGCCTCCGGTCAGCTGACGTCTCCCGAGGTGCCGACCTGGGTGATTGTGGCCTGCGCGCTCGCCATGGGAGGCGGCACCATGATCGGAGGGTGGAAGATCATGAAGACGCTCGGGATGCGCATCGTGAAGCTGGAACCGGTGCACGGATTTGCCGCTGAAACCGGCGCGGCCAGTGTGCTCCTGTTCACGGCGCACTTCGGGCTTCCCGTGAGCACCACGCACACGATTACGTCGGCGATTCTCGGCGTCGGGGCGACGAAGCGTCTGTCGGCGGTGCGGTGGGGCGTGACGACGAAGATTTTCTCCGCCTGGATTTTCACAATGCCGGGAGCGGGAGCGCTGGGCGCTCTGGTCTATTGGATTTTGTCATCCATGGTGTGAGCGGCGCTTCTTGCCTGGCGGGTGATCGGCAGGCGGACGAGAAAGCGGCTGCCTTGCGGTGGATGAGCCTCCACCCATACCTGTCCCCCATGTCCTTCCACAATATGCTTCACGATGGCGAGGCCGAGCCCCGTGCCTCCCATCTCGCGCGACCGCGCCTTGTCGACCCGGTAGAAGCGTTCGAAAACTCGCGGGCGGTCCTGTTCGGGTATGCCGAGCCCTGTATCCGTCACGGCGAGTTCCACCGTCTGGTCCGGCAGGCTCTTCGCGGTGACAGTAATGGTGCCTTGCTCAGGCGTGTACTTCACAGCGTTGTCGAGGAGGTTCGTCAGGACCTGCGCGAGCCGGCTTTCGTCCCCGGCAATCGGCGGAATCTGGCCGTCGATGTTGGAGATCAAACGATGGCCTTTTTTATCGGCTAGCGGCTTGATCATCGAGAGCGTCCGTTCGATCAAACTGCGGATGTCCAGAGGGTCTTCTTTGAAGGAGACCCTTCCCGACTCAATCTTGGACAGCTCCAGCAGATCTTCCAGAATCAGATTGAGCCGGTCGCTTTGCTTCAGGATGATCGCGAGAAAATTGACGGCGGTTTCAGGGTTGTCTTTCCCTCCATCCAAGAGCGCTTCGACGTAGCCCTTGATCGAGGTCAAGGGCGTGCGCAGTTCGTGCGATACATTGGCCACGAAGTCCTTTCGGATTTTTTCCAGGCGGCGCAGTTCGGTGATGTCGTGGAAGACCAGGACGGCGCAGGCTTCGTTCTCGCGTTCGCACCCGGCCACCGACGTTTCGATATGCAGGCAGCGGCCTCCCGGCGTGAGGGTAATCTCGGCTTCTTGGCCGGCCCGATTCGCGAGGATGGTCGTGATGAGGCTGTTTAATTCCGGATGGGCGAGGACCTCGGTGCTGATCTGCCCGCGGATTTCAGTGCGGCGGACATCGAACATGCGTTCGAGGGCTGGATTGACTTGGAGAATGCGCCCCCGGCAGTCTAGGACCATGACCCCTTCGACCATGGAGGTGAGCATCGCCAGGAGTTGGGCGCGATCTTCCGAGAGCTCGTCGATTTTTGTGCGGAGCTGGTCGGTCATATGATTGAGCGTTTCGCCCAACAGGCCGACTTCGTCGTGCGAGTGGGTATGGATGCGGATGGTCGCATCGCCGGCTGAGAGCCGGCGGGCGGCGTCGGCGATATCCGAGAGCGGTTTGGTAATGCTGCGAGCCATCCAGAGGCTGAGCAGGAGGGCGATGAGAAACGCGGCGCCGATGGCGATGGCCAGGTGGCGCTGGAGCTTGGCGGTTTCCTCCTCCAGCATCGTCATCGGAAGACCGAGGCGCAGGATCACCGGCCGGCCGCCATCGCGCAGCTCGGTGCGGATGGCGCGATACATTGTGCGGCTGCCGGTTGTTTGACTGGCGCGAATGTCTCGTCCCTGCCCCGTCGCAAGAGCCTGCTGGATTTCCGGCCTTGAGAGGTGGTTTTCGACTGCGGCGAGTCCCGCATCGTCCACGGCGCTATCGGCGATGACCGTGCCATCGGCGGCAACCACGGTCACCCGGGCCAGCGCCCTGGCTCCCAGCTGGCGGACGATATCTCTCAGATGCGTCTGTTGTCCCGGAGAGGGCGGCGCAGCGAACGCCGGTTGGAGACTGTATTCCACCAGATTGCTTCTGGCGTCCAGAATATCGTTCAGCTGGGAGATTTCCTGCTGCTCCAGCGACTGCATGGCCAGCAGGCCCGCGATGGCGAGTCCGCAGGTGACAGCGAGAAGGCTGCCGAGGGCGACCTTCCAGCGGATCGAGAGTTTCATCCAGACCCATCCGCTTCTTTGAGCTTATACCCGAGCGACTTCACCGAGAGAATCGCGGTATCCAGCAACGGCAGCTTTTGCTTGAGCCGCCGGATGTGCACATCGACGGTCCGGGTGGTTCCGTAGTACTCATAGCCCCAGACGGCATTCAACAACACATCGCGCGTCAGTACCCGCCCGGGATGGCGGAGCAGATGCTCCAGCAGGCCAAACTCTTTGGCGGTGAGGGGGACTTCTTTTCCCTTCACCGTGACCTCATGGCGGGTCAGATCCAGGATAAGTGGACCATAGATAAAACGGGTTGGGCCATCCTCCGGCTTGCGTTCTAAGCGCCGGAAGAGCGCTTTGACCCGTGCGACCAGCGTTTTCGGGCTGAAGGGCTTGGTGACATAGTCGTCGGCGCCCAATTCCAGGCCGATGATCGTATCCGATTCTTCAGCCTTGGCCGTGAGCATAATGATGGGCAGCATTGCGGTCTCGGGGGCCGAACGCAGGCGCTTACAGACTTCGAGTCCGTCGATCTCAGGCAGCATCAGGTCGAGCACGATAAGGTCGGGTGTTTCCGCGCGAACTTGGGCCAGCCCTTCCGATCCCGTCGAGGCCGTGACGGTGCGATAGCCTTCCTTTTCCAGGTAGAGCTTGACGAGTTGGAGAATGTCTTTCTCGTCTTCGACGATTAGGATTTTCTTGTGGGCGGAGCCTGACATAGGCGGCTCTCAGCCTACGGGGGAGGGGAGGCCCTGTCAAGCGGCCGTGGGCTTTGACGAAACCTGGTCGATGAGGCCCTTCTGTTGACGACATTCGACGATCTGACGTAAGGTGAAACGCGTGCGGTGAGCCGGCCGGGATCGGGCTGCGCCTCGTCAACCACTAGTGAAGGAGCAGAAATCGCTATGAAGATATACCTTGCCAATCCGCGGGGATTTTGCGCCGGGGTCGATCGCGCGATCGATATCGTGGATCTATCGCTTAAGAAATATGGCGCGCCCATCTATGTCCGCCATGAAATCGTCCATAGTCGTCATGTGGTGAATTCTCTTCGGCAAAAGGGTGCCGTGTTCGTGGAGGAGCTGAGTGAAGTGCCCGAAGGGTCCGTGGTGATTTTCAGTGCGCATGGCGTAGCCAAGTCGGTGTGGGCCGAGGCCAATAAGCGCCGGTTGCACGTTATCGATGCCACCTGTCCGCTGGTCATCAAGGTTCACAATGAAGTGAATCGGGAATACACGCAGGGCTATGAATTGATTCTGATCGGCCATGCCGGCCACCCCGAGGTCATCGGCACGCTGGGGCAGATTCCCGATAAGTTTCACCTGGTCTCCTCGGTCGAAGATGTGGAGACGCTGCATGTAGATAACACGCTGAATCTTTCCTATGTGACCCAAACGACTCTCAGTGTGGATGAATGCCGGGATATCGTTAGTGCGCTCAATAAGCGATTCCCGAACATCAAGGGCCCGCATCAGGAAGACATCTGTTACGCGACGCAAAACCGGCAAAATGCGGTGAAAGAATTGTCTCGCTTGGTGGATGTAATTCTGGTGATCGGCTCGCCGAACAGCTCAAACTCCAATCGCCTGCGCGAGTTGGGCGAGCAATGCGGGATTCCTTCTTATCTGATCGATTCAGCCAGCGACATTCATCCTGAATGGCTGACGTCGGCCAAAGCAGTCGGGATTGCTGCCGGTGCATCGGCCCCGGAAGTGCTCGTGACGGAAGTCGTGGCGTTTCTCAAAAGCTCCGGCCCATCAGAGGTGGAAGAGCTGACCGTGATTGAAGAAGACGTCGAATTTCTCCTGCCTAAGGAACTTGTTCAAATCGAATCGTCCAGTAAGCCCGCTGCAGGCGCCGCTAGATAAGTCACTCGCCGTGGAAAATCCATATATCTAGTAGGGGGCTGAAAAGCTCCCTACTACCTGCGGTATTTTATTTTGATTTCCTGTTGCCCCTATGTTACAAGGGCCGAGCTGTTTTTCCGCTCGCCAATCCGACTGCTCAACTAAAGGTGAATCGATGTATTTGAAATCGCTCGATATGCTGGGGTTCAAGTCGTTTGCCGAATCGAGGATTGAGTTTCCGCAAGGGGTGACGGCCATCGTCGGCCCGAATGGCAGCGGCAAGAGTAACGTGGTGGACGCCATCCTGTGGGTACTGGGCGAGCAGAGTACCAAGACGTTGCGCAGTGAAAAAATGGAAGACGTGATCTTCAACGGCACCGAATTGCGCAAGCCGCTTGGGATGGCGGAGGTCTCGCTCATCATCGGCGGCCTCGATCACATGGCATTGCCGCAGGAGGGTGGGGCGGGGTTGCCGAGCGAACTGACCGAGTTCCAGGAGCTGATGATTACCCGGCGGCTCTATCGAAACGGCGACAGCGAATATCTCATCAATAAAACGGCCTGCAGGCTCAAGGATATCCGGACGCTGCTCATGGATACGCGGGCCGGCAGCAAGGGGCACACGGTCATTGCGCAGGGGCAGATCGATCAGATTCTGAATGCCTCGCCTCAAGACCGGCGCGAGTTGATTGAAGAGACCGCCGGGATTGTCCGCTACAAAAAGCAAAAGGCCGAAGCCCTGCGCAAGCTCGACGCGACTCAGCAAAATATTTTGCGCGTGCGCGACATCATTGCGGAAGTGAAGAAGCAGCTGAACTCGTTGGAGCGGCAGGCGCGGCAAGCGCGCACCTACCAGACGTTGCAGCAGGAGGCGCGATCCGTCGAGATCGAACTGTTGACCAGGGAATTCGTCGCGTTGCGAGCAGGCTTAAAAGACGTCGAAGCGGAAGTGGCGGGCCTCGATCAGCAAGAATCCGAAACGTCCGCCGGGCAGGCGCGATTCGCAACAGACTTGGAGCAATCCCGCTTGCGGGCGATTGATATCGGCGAGTCGACCGGAAAGATCCGCGAAGAGTTGGGCCAGATTGAACATCGACAGGCTCAAGCCTTGACGGCGGCAGAGGTCGAGCGGAACCGGAGCCAGTTATTCGAGCAACAGCAACAGCAAGAGTCCCATGAGTTGGAAGGGCTGGCGGCCGCGCAAGAAGAATTGGCGCACTCGCTGGAGACCATTGAGGCATCGCTGGTCTCGCTGGAAGAGGATTTGCTTTCGCGCGAACAGGCGTTTGCGGAGCTTGACCGGGACATGGAGCGTCTTCTGCACCAGCGGGCGTCTGCCGTTGCGGAAGAGGAACGCGGGCGGCTCGACATCATGCAGCTGGCGGTCCTCGTGGCGAATACCGAGCAGAGCGTGGCGCAGTTGATTGCCAGGACGGGTGAAGTGGCCGACCGAGGGACTAAGCTGGCGACGGAACAAGAGGAGCTGGAAGGCCATCGTTCGACGGCATTGACCAGGCACGAAGCCCTGCGGCAGGAGTATGGCGAAGCGGGGCGCATGGTCGCCACGATTCGCGCGCAGCAAGAGGATGTCCAGGCCGAGGCGGCGCAGGTGGCGGCGGAGCAGCAGGAGCTCGACCGGGTGATTCTCCAGCGGTCGGAGGAATTGGCGGCGGTCGATTCGCGGTTGCAGGCGCTGCAAGGCGTGGTGCGCGAAGAAATGGGATATGGGCGGGAAGGCCAGGATGAAGGCACCGCGCTCAAATCCTGCGAGGGCGTGCGCGATGCGATTGCTGAATGGCTCGTGATCCCTCCCGGCATGGACCGGGCCGTCGAAGCGGTCTTAGGGGAGCGGGTGCATGGGTGGTTCGTCGATGAACCGGCCGTGGCGCAGCGCGCAATTAGTTTTCTGCGTGAAAAAGAGCTGGGCCGCGGAACATTCATTCCTCAACGGCCACGTTGGGAGCGCGCGGGATCGGCTGCGCAATCTTGGTGGCAGGCGCTCGCCGATCAGGCTGGGGTGGTGGGCCGGGCGGTCGATTTGATTCAAGCGGACGCGGCTCGGGCGGCGGCGAAAGATTGCCTGTTCGATGGCGTGGTGATTGTGGAGTCGTTGGAGCATGCGGTGCGATTGTGGGAACGGCAGCTCTGGGCCGGAACCGAAGGGCCGGTCTTGGTCACGCTGGCAGGCGAAGTCATGGACGCGTCCGGCGTCATCAGCGGCGGTCATGCCCATGCGGGGCAGGGCTTGCTGGAGCGCCGGCGCGAGGTGGTCAGCCTGGAGACGAAGCGGACCGAACTGACCTCGGCGCTTGAATCGGACAAGCAGCGGCGGCTCGAATTGCAGGGGCTCGGTCAGAGCTTGAGCCTGCAGATCCGGCAGTTAGCCGAGTCGTTGCGCGATACGGAAATGCAGGATTTGTCCTTGCGAAAAGACGAAGAAAACCTCCGGCAATTTATGGCAGACCTCGATGTGCGTCTGGCCGGGATTGCCGCAGAAATCCAAAAAGGAATGGTGGACCGGCAGCGGTTCGAGCAGGAGGCGCGATCGGCGCAAGCGCAGCTGGCGCAGTGGCTCAGCGAGAAGGCTGGGCAAGAGGCCAGTTTGGGGCGTGTGCGGGAGCGGCTGACAACCATCGATCGAGAAGGCCGCGCATTTCAAGAGCGGGTGACGGAAGCGCGATTGCTGTCAGAGGGGCTGCGCGCCAAGCAAGGGCATGAGCAGGCGAATCGGCTGCGTCTCAGGCAGCAGCAAGTTGAAAGCGAGCAGCGCCGGCAGACTCTGCAAAGCCACCTTGAGGGATTGGACCGCGATATTCAGCACAGCCGGGAAGAGCGCGGCCGCCAGGAAGCATTGTGCCAGGAGTTTGGCGTCGCAGCGGCGCAGATTAAAGCGCAGTTGGTGGCGGCGCAAGAACAGCAGGCCCAGGAGATGACGGTCGGACAGTCGCTGGAGGCCAGCTTGGACGGCGTGCGCCGCGCCATGTCGGCGGTGCGGGACGCG
Source organism: Nitrospira sp. (assembly GCA_020846195.1). Lineage (GTDB taxonomy): Bacteria > Nitrospirota > Nitrospiria > Nitrospirales > Nitrospiraceae > Nitrospira_D. Next base: position 266,812 of record JADLEJ010000004.1, on the reverse strand, counting down.
CGCATGGCGGTCGAGGTTCGCCGGGCCGAGCTGCGCACGCAATTGAGCGCGGTCGAAAGCACCTTGTCGGGAACGTATCAACTGGATCCGGTTGCGCTGGCCAGCGGCGCGGCGCCCAGCTCTGACTCTGCCGTCGATGCCGGGGGCGAAGGCGTTGTGGAGGCGGTTCCCAATCCGTTGGCCCAGGCGCCTCACGCTGAACTGAAGGAGCAGCTGCAGAAGCTGCGCGACCGGCTCGATCGCATGGGGCCGATCAATCTGGCGGCGATCAGCGAGCATCAGGAGCTGGATCAGCGCTATACCTTCTTGACGACGCAGGAGCAGGACCTGGCCACATCGATCGGTTCCCTCAAGGAGATTATTCAGCGGATCAATAAGACGACGAAGGACATGTTTGTCACGACTTTCGCCGAGCTCCAGCAGAAGTTCACTGAAGTGTTCGGCCAGTTTTTCCCTGGTGGGCGCGCGGAGTTATTGCTGGTCGAGGAGCCGGTTGGCGAAAACGGAGAAGGCGCAGGGAGCCAAGAGCCTGGCGTGGATATTGTGGCGCAACCCCCTGGGAAGCGGTTGAAGAGCATCACGATGTTGTCCGGCGGTGAAAAAACATTGACGGCGATGGCGCTGCTGTTCGCCAGTTTTCTGATCAGACCGACGCCCTTTTGTCTGCTCGACGAAATCGACGCGCCGCTCGATGAGGAAAATATCGGGCGCTTCACCAGCGTGCTGCGGGAGATGTCGAAGAACGCGCAGTTCCTCGTCATTACCCACAATAAACGCACCATGGCTATTGCCGATTCGCTGTTCGGCGTGACGATGGAGCAGCCGGGCGTGTCGAAGCTGGTGTCGGTGCGGTTGGGCGATCTTCAACCGGCCTAAAACGAGTTGCAACGCTTGGATATCGCAGAGGACTTCCCTTGCCTCTTGCTTGACTCAGGTAGGGGTGTCTGTTATATCCCCCACCGATGGATGGCGCTCGCGCAGGGGTGTGTCAGTGTTATGCCGAGTGGGTGCCGTGCGGGCGCGCCTCTTTTTCATCTGCACAGGGTTGCTAGAATTTCATGAAGCTCTTTCGCACGCTGTTCGACCGGATTTCCAGTAGCGTACTCGCGACGATTCCTGGGAGATACAATCCGGCCGTTGAGTATACGCAAACGTCTCCACTCAGACTCGTTTCAGATAAAGCGGCGCCCTTGGCGGCCGATCTCTCGCGCCGGCCATCGGCTCATACGGTGAGCCAGCCCGACGCCATCGACGACGCGATCCGCCGCAGCCAGAGCTGGTTTCTGTCCAAGCAGGATCCCGCCGAGGGGTTCTGGGTGGCGGAACTCGAGGCCGACACGACGTTGACGTCGGAGTATCTGATGTTGCGGCGGTTTCTCGACTGCGTCGATCCGGTCAAGGAAGAGCGCGCCGTCCGGTATTTGAAGGCGATGCAGCTGCCAGATGGCGGGTGGCCGATCCATTACGGCGGCTCTGCGGAGATCAGTGCCTCGGTGAAGGCCTACTTCGCGTTGAAGCTCAGTGGCATTCCTGCAACGGACCCCTGCCTGCTGCGCGCGCGGGAGCGCATCATGGCGATGGGCGGAGTTGTGCAGGCGAATGTCTTCACGAAAATCACGCTGGCATTGTTCGATCAGTATGATTGGGAAGGCGTGCCCCACATGCCGGTCGAAATCATGCTGCTGCCGAAGCGGTTCTATTTCAGCATCTACGCGATTTCGTATTGGTCCCGCGCCGTGCTCATCCCGTTGCTGATCGTCTTTGCGCACCAACCGGTGTGCCGTATTCCCCGCGAGCAAGGGATTGAAGAGTTATACCTCGTGCCGCGCGGACAGGTGCCGTATTGGAAGTACCCGCCCTTCAATAAAGACCAAGCCTGGTTTACGCCGCATAATTTCTTTGTCATGCTCGATGCCGTGCTCAAGCTGTACGACCGGATGCCGCTCCTCTGGCTGCGTGAAAAAGCGATGCATAAGGCCGCCACCTGGATGCTGGATCATCTCAAGGGGAGTGGCGGATTGGGCGCGATTTATCCGGCCATGGCGAACTCCGTGCTGGCGCTGCGGTGTTTGGGCTATGAGATGGATGATCCGCTGGTGCAGAAAGCTCTTCGAGAAATTGAAGATCTGGAAGTGCATGAAACGGCGGTGGTGGAAGGCCAGCGCGTGCCGACGTTGCACTTGCAGCCCTGCCATTCTCCGGTGTGGGATACCGCGCTGCTCATGAACGCGTTGATCGAAGCGGGCATGCCGCAAGACCATCCGGCGCTGGTCAAGGCCGGAGCGTATCTCATGTCCCGGCAGACAAAAACGGTCGGCGATTGGATCATCTCTTCTCCGCAGGCCGAGCCGGGCGGATGGTATTTCCAATTTGAAAATGAGCTGTATCCAGACGTGGACGATTCGGCCGTCGTGTTGATGGCGCTCGCGAAGCTGAAGATGCCGGAACCGGCCGACCTGCGGGAATCCATTCGCCGCGGGATGCAATGGGTCCTGGCCATGCAAAGTTCCGACGGCGGCTGGGGCGCGTACGACAAAGATAATAATCGAGTGGTCTTTAACTACATTCCGTTTGCGGACCATAAGGCGCTGCTCGATCCGAGCACGGCGGACCTCGCGGGGCGTTGTTTGGAGATGCTGGGCGCGCTCGGCTACGACCGTACTCACCCGGCGGTGCAACCGGCGCTGGCGTTTCTCAAGAAACAACAAGAGGACGACGGAAGCTGGTATGGCCGGTGGGGCGTCAACTACATTTATGGCACCTGGTCCGTGCTCGCCGGGCTCCGGGCGATTGGCGAGGATGTGTCCGCTCCGTATATTCGCCGGGCCGTGTCCTGGCTTGAGTCCAAGCAGAATCCCGACGGCGGCTGGGGCGAGACCTGTTTTTCCTATGCGGAGGATGCCCATAGCGGCAAGGGCCAGAGCACGCCGTCGCAAACAGCCTGGGCCTTGATGGCCTTGATGTCCGCGGGTGTGACCGAGTCGCTGAGCATTGCCCGCGGCGTGCAGTTCCTCTTGAGGCACCAGCTCAAAGATGGCTCCTGGGAAGAAGTGATGCACACCGGCACGGGATTCCCTCGCGTGTTCTATCTTCGCTACCACTGGTACTGCCAGTATTTCCCTCTGTGGGCGCTCGCGATGTATCGCAACCTTCGCTCGCGGGGCTGTATGCGGGCCGAAGAGCTTCGGGAGCAAGTCGAGTCCTCCGGATGCTATCGGTTCGATCGTTGACGGACGCGCCCGTTTCGACGGCGGCGCTGTCTTCTCCTCCTGTTACTTCTCCGATTGCCATCCGCATTGCGATTTTCGTCGCGACAGTCTGGGAGTTTGCCGCGGTGAAGGCTGCCATTCCCGGCGGCCGCATGGACAAGATGCAAGGGCGGCCGCGGTATTGTGCGGCGGTGGATGGGGGGGAATGCTGGGTGATTCAGACCGGAGTGGGCCCGCAAAGGGCGCATGCGGCGGCGCGGGATGTTTTGTCGCGGCAGGATTTTTCATTGGCGGTTTCAAGCGGATTTGCCTGCGCGCTGCGGCCAGCGGCCATAGGCGATATTCTGATTGGAACCAAGGCGGCGGCAATTCATTCCGGCGGGCCGCTCGATTATCTTGAGGTGGACGGAGAGGAACGGCAACGGTGGTGCGTTTTGTTGAATGAAACCGAAGCCGCCGGCTATGCCGCGTCTGGCTCGTTTATTTCTTCAGACCGCATCGTGTATCGTGCCGAGGAGAAAGTCGCGCTGGCAGAACGGACGCGCGCGACGGGGCTGGATATGGAGAGCGCGGCATTGGCGAGTGAGGCCAAGACGGCTCAGGTGCCCTTCCTCATCGTGCGATCCGTGTCGGATTTGGTGATGGAAGAGCTGCCCCTTGACTTCAATTTGTTTCTCAGGCCCACTGGGTGGCTGAAGGGTGTCGGCGCGGTGCTCGCGCATCCGTCGAGCCTGCTGGGGCTTAATCGATTGCGGCGGCAGAGCGCTGTCGCCGCGGCGGCGCTGACGAGACAGCTGCGGACCCTGCTCACTGCCCGGTTCGGAACCATGTCCGATTCACCCATGACACGATGACGATTCTCGCAGCGATACCAATGGCGGTGACGCGATGACTATGGTTGCAGCGATAGGGCGGCTGGTTTTGAAGCATGTCCGTGAGATGGGCCGGATGCTTATTTTCCTCGTGTCGTCTTTTGGATGGTTGGTGCGGCCGCCGTTCCGATTCATTCAGTTCGTCAAGCAGCTGCATTTCATCGGGTATAAATCCACATTTGTCGTCGTGCTGACGGCGGGATTTACCGGTATGGTGCTCGCCCTTCAGGGCTATTATAGTTTGCGGAAGTTCGGTTCCGAGGGATTGCTCGGGTCGGCCGTGGCGTTGAGCATGATTCGTGAGTTGGGGCCGGTGCTGGCGGCGCTGATGGTGACGGCTCGGGCTGGTTCGGCCATGACCGCTGAAATCGGCATCATGCGCATCACGGAGCAGATCGACGCGCTCGACACGATGGCCATCAATCCGCTCCAATATTTGATTGCGCCAAAAATGGTGGGGGGCTTGATCGGCGTGCCGCTGCTGGTCGCGCTCTTCGACGTGGTCGGGATTTACGGCGGCTATCTGGTCGGGGTGGATTTGCTGGGCGTCAATGCCGGCTCCTACTGGACGTCGATCGAGTCCGCCGTCGAGTGGAAAGATATCTACGGCGGGATTCTCAAATCGATCAGCTTCGGATTGATCATCAGCTGGGTCTGCTGCTACAAGGGATTCTACACGCGGATGAGCGCCGAAGGGCTGGGCTCGGCGACGACGGAGGCGGTGGTCTTGTCTTCGGTGGTGATTCTCGTGTGGGATTATTTCCTGACATCGATTTTGCTCTAAGTATGATCAAGCTGGTCGGGGTGAAAAAGACGCTGGGGACGCAGCCCGTTTTGCGAGGGGTCGATCTCACGATCCCCACGGGAAAGCTGACGACCATTATCGGGCGTAGCGGCGAAGGGAAGAGCGTGCTGTTGAAGCACATGATCGGGCTATTCCAGCCGGATGAAGGTCAAGTATGGGTTGGGGATGTCGAGATCTCTCGCTTGCGCGGCCGGCCGTTGAATGATGTGCGGAAGCGATTTTCGATGTTGTTTCAGGGGGCCGCGCTGTTCGACTCGATGTCCGTGTTCGAGAACGTAGCTTTCCCGCTAAAAGAAAAGTTGAGGATGACGGGGCCTGACGTGGCGACAAGGGTGAACGAGATGCTTGAGCAGGTCGGCTTGGCCGGCATGGGGCACAAATTCCCGGCTGAGCTCAGCGGCGGCATGAGAAAGCGCGCCGGATTGGCCCGCGCGTTAGTGGTGCGGCCAGAGATCGTCTTGTTCGATGAGCCGACCACGGGGCTGGATCCGTTGATGGCGAAAGCCATTCACGAGTTGATTACGACGATGCAGCGGACGTTCGGCTTTACGGCGGTCATGGTCAGTCATGAGATCCCGGAGATTTTCTTTCTGTCCGACTACGTGGCCATCTTGAAACAGGGTCGGATTGCGGTGATGGCTCCGCCCGCTGAATTCATCCGCACGACAGATCCGGAGATCCAGGAGTTTATTTCAGTCGGGGGGCCGGTCGTGCTGTCCGGCGCGGCGGCACGCTCGTAACGGGAGTATGGCGATGGAAAATACCAAACTGGAACTGGTGGTCGGCGCGTTTGTCCTGGTCGGGATTCTGTGCCTGGGCTACCTCTCCATCAAGCTGGGAAAGCTGGAGGTCATCGGCGGCGATCTGTATGAAGTGACGGCGCTGTTCAATACCGCGACCGGCCTGAAGCCTGGGGCGGCCATCGAAATTGCCGGCGTGGAGGTGGGGCGTGTGAGAGGCATCGCGCTCAAAGAGGATCGCGCGGTTGTTACGCTCGCAGTCGGCAACGGGGTGAAACTCTATACGGATACCATTGCATCGATCAAGACGAGAGGGATTATCGGGGAAAAGTTTCTGGCGCTGTCGCCCGGCGGCGGGGGCGATCCGCTGAAGGCCGGCGGTACCATTCGGGATACCGAATCCGGCTTGGATCTTGAGGAAGTCGTCAGTCAATTCGTTCATGGTAAGGTGAACTGACGCGTTCGATCTTTCGTGCGCGATTTGGTGGACAGTTCGATAGGGAGGAGTCTGCGATGGCCACGCATGGTATGAAAATTCTCGATGGCGCAACGGTGCGGCGGATTGGCCGGCTGGCTTTGATCGGGCTGGTGGGGCTATGGCTGTCGTCTGGGTTTGTGCCGCCTCAGGTTTTTGCCGGTCCTCCGACGGACTCGATGAAGGGCACGATCGACGAGGTGCTGCGCATCATTCACGATAAGGAATTGAAGCAGGCGGCCAAGGCCGACGAGCGGCGGTCCCTGCTGGAGAAAACGGTGGCCGAGCGGTTCGACTATCAGGAGATGTCCCGCCGGGCGCTCGGAGCTCCCTGGAACCAGCTGTCGGATAAAGAGAAGCAGGAGTTCGTGTCGTTGTTTCAGACGCTCTTGACGAATTCGTATGCGGAAAAAGTGGAGTCCTATTCGGGTGAAGGCGTGCAGTATTTGCACGAACGGACAGAGAAAGAGTATGCCGAAGTGCGGACCAAGATCCTCTCGGGGAAAACGGAAATCCCGCTCGACTATCGTCTCATCAATCACGGCGCCGATTGGCGGGTGTACGATGTGGTGGTCGATGGCGTGAGTTTAGTGAACAATTATCGTGGACAGTTCACCAAGATCCTTCGCGCCTCATCCTATCCCGATCTTGTCGATCAACTCCGGAAGAAATCCGATAAGCTCAAATCTCCGTAAGACCAGTCAGGCCGTTTGTTCATGTCTTTCCTGCATCGACTTGCTGTGTTGACCCTGTGCCTATGGGTAGGGCACGGCGGGCTGTGCCTGTCTTCCGCCTGGGCGGACACGCAGGTTATTCCTGTGCCGTCGGTGTCGACGACGCGCAACGACGGGAACGATCTCGGGCTGATCATGCCGATTTTGATCACCGATCCTGACGGAGAGCTGAAGTATTTGATGGCTCCGATGCTGATTCGGAATTCAATCGTCGGCACCAGAGGCGCATTCAATTTCTTCCAGTACGAGCCGGGCGGGCGGCAAATTCAATTTATCGGATCGCTCACGGAAAAGATCGAACGCAAGCTGGTCTTTTCCTATGTGGATCCCGCTTTCAGCAACGGGCGGTATTTTTTGCAGTTCGGCGGATCGTTTTTTAAGAATGCCACGTCCCGGTTTTTCGGTCTTGGGCAGGATTCCATTGAAGGAAACGAAACGAATTACACCGCCCGGGAAATACGCGCCAACTGGCGGTTCGGCGTCTATATGAATGAGGTGACGCAGATTGCGCTGGCCCAGCGTGTGCGCGATGTGCAGCTTCAGCGCGGGGCCACGAATCTCCCGTTCACGGGCGAGCAATTTGGGGCGGTGGACGGAGTGAGAGGGGAGTCGATCATCGTCGGGCATCGCGCGAGTTTTTACTACGATACGCGCAACAATTTGGTGACGCCCACGGACGGGATGGCCATTACGGCCTACGCGGAGCTGAATCAGAATGTGAGAAACGGGGAGCATCCGATCTATTCGCGCTATGAGCTCGACATCAAGAAGCTGTTCCCCAGCGAGTCCAAGCGGGCCATTCTTGTCGTGCGGGCCAATTTGCAGGCCACGATCGGCACGCAGGTCCCGTTTTTCGAGCAAAGTTCGCTGGGCGGGCAGAACAATCTCCGCGGATTCGGCGTCGATCGATACATCGATAAGCATTTGATTGCCATTAGTATCGAGGAGCGGATTCATATCGCCCGCACGCGGCTGGCCGGGGTCATGGCCGATTTCGAATTGGCTCCGTTTCTCGATACCGGACAAGTCTTTGGGAATTTCAAAGATGTCAGTGCCAAAGATTACCGAATGACTCCGGGGATCGGCATTCGCGGCATTGTGCGGCCGAATGTCGTGGGGCGGCTCGATTATGGATTTAGCCGTGAAGGCGGCGCCATTTTCGCCGGACTTGATTTTCCGTACTAGAGAGCGAGGTTGAAGATGTTGGGGAGTCGGGTCATTTTTGCCATCCTGTTTGTGAGCCTTGCGCTGGCCGGTGGCGTGAGCCCCCGGCTTGTGTGGGCTGAGGGATTTGGCCCGTTCCCGGTCAGAAACTTTCAGCCGCTTCACCAATTGGTGCTCGGGATGCCCGGCGATCGCGCGACGGTCTTGAAACCAGGCGCGCTCGATTTGCGGGTCGAACTGGCCAATACCGCCAACGTCTTTTCCGACACGAATTCGCAGGCCTCAGTCTCGATGAAGTTTGAAAGTGTCCGGTCGGGACTGTTTCTCCGATACGGTGTGACCGAGCGGTTGGAAATGGCGGTGGAAATCCCGGTGCTGTACCGGTATCAGGGGATCATGAATGGAATGATCTCAGCCGTTGAGCGGGGGACGACCGGGTTAGCGCCGGATCGCAGAGCGCTGGAAGATACCAATTATGCCTATAGTGTGGTATCGCGTGGGAGAAATGCGATTAACGCGCGGAACGGCGCTGTCGGACTGGGTGATGCCTCCATCCTGGGAAAGTATCAGGTGCTGACCGAAACGAATCTGTTGCCGACGATTTCTTTTCGCGCCGCGATCAAACTTCCAACGGGAGACGAGTCGCATCTCTTGGGAAGCGGCAGTCCCGATTATGGGTTTGGTGTGGCCATGGAGAAGCATCTTGCCAAGGACTGGATGGTCTATGCGAATCTCAATGGGGTCATTCCGACCGGCCGCATTGCAGGATTCGAGTTGCAGCCGGTCGTGTCCGCGCTGGTCGCAGTGGAGTATCTCTGGTCGGAGAATTTCTCCATCGTGGGGCATTTCGACTATTTTTCGTCGCCGATGAAGGGAACAGGCTCGCCCGTGTTCGATCTGGGTGTCACAGAGGGAGTGCTGGGGTTTAACTATCGGTTGCGGCCTCAGTTGCTCTGGCAGGTGTATGCTGTCGAAAATCTCGACTTCATTGTCGGAAGCGCCGCCGACTTTACGCTTTCCACAACGATGACGTTTCAATTTGAGTCGTGAAGCGCGACGGTCCGATGGATAGCGCGCCTAACTGCTTGACAGCAAAGGGCCGCTGTGTAAAACTGACAAATAATTTTATTGATAATCTACTGTTGTGGTGCGATTGCATCACCCTTCTGCCTCGTCGTTTGTGAAAATCAATCAGAATAGCTGAGATACGATTCTAAGGGAGACCATCCTATGTCGATCCTCAAGACGATTCAAAGCCCCGCAGATCTCAAGCGAGTACCGACAAGCCAATTGCCCGCGCTATGTGAAGAGATTCGCGAGCAGATCATCAACACGGTATCGAGCGTCGGCGGACATCTCGCGTCGAATCTCGGTGTTGTAGAGCTTACCGTGGCGTTGCATTATCTCTTGAAGACGCCGACCGACAAGATTGTCTGGGATACCAGCAATCAGGCCTATGCGCATAAATTGTTGACTGGCCGCCGCGAGCAGTTCCATACGCTGCGTCAGTACGGCGGGTTGAGCGGTTTCTGTAAAAGAGAAGAAAGTGCGCATGACGCCTTCAATGCTGGCCATGCCGGCACCGGCGTGTCGGCGGCGTTCGGGCTGGTCGAAGCGCGGGAGCAACTGAAGCAGAAAAATAAAGTTGTGTGTGTCGTTGGGGACGGCGCGATGACAGCGGGGATGACCCTTGAGGGGCTGCATCATGCCGGTGGGTTGAATAAGGATTTTCTGGTGATCTTGAACGACAATCAAATGTCGATCTCGAAGAACGTCGGCGCGATTTCCTCCTATTTGAGCCGGACGATTACCGGTGAGTTCTACGGGAGGATGCGGGAAGAGACAGGCCAACTTCTGCGAAAGATTCCTCACATCGGAGAGGATATGCAGAAGCTGGCTCGCCGGGCGGAAGAGCTGGCGAAGGGGGCGATTCTTCCAGGGCTGCTGTTTGAAGAGCTGGGGTTCCAGTATAGCGGGCCGATCGACGGCCATAACTTCGAACATTTGCTTCCGACTCTGGAAAACGTGTTGAAGATGAAGGGGCCTGTGCTGCTGCATGTGATTACGAAGAAGGGGCTCGGGTATGAACCGGCCATCAATAATCCGGTCTGGTTTCATGCCTGTCCGCCGTTCGTGCGCGAGACCGGTGTGCCGGCCAAGAAAGCCGCCCGTCCTTCCTATACGCAAATCGCCATGGACTCACTGGTGAAGCTGGCCCGCGAGGACAAGCGGATCGTGGCCATTACGGCGGCCATGTGCGAAGGAACCGGCCTCACCGGATTCGAAAAAGAATTCCCCGATCGCATATACGATGTCGGCATTGCCGAGCAGCATGCGGTGACGTTTGCGGCGGGGCTTGCGACGCAGGGCATCAAGCCGGTCGTAGCGATGTACTCGACCTTTTTGCAGCGGGCGTACGACCAGGTGGTTCACGATGTGGCCACGCAGAATCTTCCTGTGGTGTTCTGCATTGATCGCGGCGGGCTGGTTGCTGAAGACGGCACAACGCACCATGGGGCGTTCGATTACGCCTATCTGCGCCATGCGCCGAATATGGTGGTGATGGCGCCGAAGGATGAAAATGAATTACAGCATATGATGAAGACCTGCATCCAGCACGATGGGCCGGTCGCTCTCCGGTATCCGCGCGGGGTGAGTCTCGGTGTTCAGATGGACGCCGTGCCCACGGCGCTGCCGGTCGGAAAAGGCGAGTTGATGAAGGATGGTTCCGATGTCGCGATTGTCGCCATCGGTGTCTCGGTCTGGCAAGCCATGCAAGCCGCGGAACGGCTGAGTCAAGAGGGGATTTCAACCGCCGTGGTGAACGCGCGCTTTGTGAAGCCGCTCGATCAGGAGTTGATTGCCGATGTGGCGAAGCGGGTGCGGTACGTGGTGACGGTGGAAGAAGGATGCAAGATGGGCGGCTTCGGCTCCGCGGTCTTGGAGGCGTTGTCCGATGCCCGCATCACCGATGTGACGACCAAAGTGCTCGGCCTTCCGGATTGGTATATTGAGCAGGGTCCGCAGGATCTCCTGCGGGAGCGCTATGGACTCACGGCCGAGGGGATTTATCAGAGCGTCAAGGAGCTGGTCGGGAAAGCTCCGGTTGCGAAACAGGATCGATTTGCCGTCGGCGCTTCAATAGATCATCTCCCGCACGGGGATGAACAGGGGAGCTAAGCAATCTCGCGCCATGCATATTTCAATACGAAAAACCAGGCAGATTAAAGTAGGCTCTCTCAAGATCGGTGGAGATGCGCCGGTTTCCGTCCAGTCGATGTGTTCGACCGACACGCGTAACGTCGCTGCGACAGTCGAACAAATCCACCAGCTTGAGACCGCCGGTTGTGAAGTGATTCGCGTCGCGGTGCCGGACGATGAGGCGGCCGCCGCTCTGTCGAAAATCAAAGCGGCGATGACCGTTCCGTTGATCGCGGACATTCACTTCGATCACCGGCTTGCGCTCAAGGCGGCGGAAGTGGTGGATTGTGTGCGCATCAATCCCGGCAACATCGGGGCTTGGTGGAAGGTTGAAGAAGTCATCAAGGCGGTGAATGAGCGCGGAATCCCTTTGCGGGTCGGAGTCAACGGAGGTTCGCTGGAGCGCCATCTGCTGGACAAGTATGGCTGGCCTTCTCCTGAAGCGCTGGCCGAGTCCGCGCTGAATGCAGTGCGTGCGCTGGAAGATGTCGGTTTCACCAACATGAAAGTCTCGCTCAAGGCCTCCGATGTGCATCATGCCATCGACGCCTATTGGCTGTTCGCCCATCAGTCCGATTATCCGCTCCATATCGGCATCACTGAAGCTGGGACGGCGATGACCGGCGCTGTGAAGTCGGCGATGGGGCTTGGCTACCTGCTCTCGCAGGGGATCGGCGATACGTTGCGCGTGTCCCTCGCAGCCGATCCTGTCGAAGAGGTAAAAGTCGGGTTTGAGATTCTGAAATCGTTAGAACTGCGTCATCGCGGCATCAACGTGATCGCCTGCCCGACCTGCGGCCGCGTCGAGATCGATGTGGTCAAGATGGCCAATGAGCTTGAAAAGAAACTCGGGCATATCAAGACGCCGCTCAATGTCTCGGTGCTCGGGTGCGTCGTGAACGGAATCGGTGAAGGCAAGGAAGCGGATATCGGGGTGGCTGGTGGCGAGGGCAAAGGAATTTTGTTTAAGAAGGGCAAGCTCGTTCGCAAAGTCCCCATCGAAGAATTGATGGACACCTTGATCGAAGAAGTAGAGATTCTGGCAAAAGAAAAAGAAGCCGAGGCGAGCGGAGCGGCTGTCGCGTCCTCCTCTGACGAAGGATGGGAGTCGTTGGAGACGGGCCCCTCGCAATCGACGACGTTGGGTAAAGAAATTCCTGTCCTGCCGAATCTCTAGGCGATGCATAGACCCTCCGGCAACGATCTCTTCTAAATCGGCTGTTGAGATACCGGATGAAGGGCCGCTATAATGCGCACCTTCGTGAGGCGCCGTACCCAAGTGGTAAGGGAGCAGTCTGCAAAACTGCGATGCAGCGGTTCGAACCCGCTCGGCGCCTCCAATTTCTCGCCTGCTCTTTCCCCTGTACGGTTCGGATAAGATTCGCCGCCGAGTGACTACGCGGCCGTCCGTTTAAACCTGTCATGCGCGGCTGCGCCAAAATTGACTGAGTCCTAGGCAGGTGTTAAAATTCACCGAATTTTCTGGTGCCCCCATGTCCGGCTGTCATCGCCAGCCGTCCACGATATAACTTCATCGGAAGGAGTGGGAAATGGCCGTTCCGGTTTCCCAAATGTATACAGTTGCGTCGTATGTGCTCGCCCGGAAGCTCCGCGGGGTGAAACGCTATCCGCTGGTCTTGATGCTGGAGCCGCTGTTTCGCTGCAATCTTGCATGCGCCGGCTGTGGGAAAATCCAATATCCCGACCACATTCTCGACAAACGATTAACTCCTGAGCAGTGCTGGGCCGCAGCCGAAGAGTGCGGCGCGCCCATTGTCGCGATTCCCGGCGGCGAGCCGCTGATCCATCCTGAAATCGGGAAAATTGTCGAGGGGCTGGTCGCGCAGAAGCGGTATTTGTACGTCTGCACCAATGCGATTCTGCTGGAGCGCAAGCTCAAGGAGTTCACGCCGTCTAAATACCTGACCTTCAGCGTGCATATGGATGGGCTGAAAAACGAGCACGATCTGGCTGTCTGCCGGGACGGAGTCTATGAGATTGCGGTTAAGGCGATCAAGGAGGCGCTGAAGCGCGGACATCGCGTCACGACTAATACGACCTTATTCGACGACGCCAATCCCGACCGTGTCAGAAAGTTTTTCGATGAAATGATGGCGTTGGGAGTCGAGGGGATGATGATCTCCCCTGGCTACAGTTATCAGAAGGCGCCGGATCAGCAGCACTTCCTGAAGAAAGCCAGGACGCGCGAGCTCTTCTCCAGGATTCTCAGCCGTCCCAAGCGGGGCTGGAAATTCAATCAATCGCCGTTGTTCCTGGACTTCCTAATGGGGAAGAAAGAATACGAATGCACGCCGTGGGGCAATCCTACCTACAATGTATTTGGCTGGCAGAAGCCTTGTTATCTCTTGCAGGAAGGGTATGCCAAGACGTTCAAGGAATTGATGGACACGACGGAATGGCAAGACTATGGCACGAGCAAGAATGAGAAGTGCGTCGAGTGCATGGTGCATTGCGGCTACGAGGCCTCCGCGGTGAGCGACACCTTCGGCACTGTTTCAGGATTTGCACGAACCGCCAAACTCACGCTCTTGCCGACTTCGCGGTAGAGGAGAGGCCTGGGATAGTATGACTGACACAGTTGGGCATAGGATGGATGGCGGCGGATCGCTCGAAGGTCGGGTGTTCCGCCCCGCCTCGGCTGCTGAAAGAGTTGAGGCGATCGATCTGGCGTTCGACTATCGAGGCGATGTCACGCTCGAGCTTTACACTGGCGAATCTCTGAACGGGTACATTTATAATAGGCACGTGACTGGCGCAAATCCCGCCATAGAAATCTTTCCTGCCGATAAGCCTGCACCCAGGCAGATTCCCTATGCCGACATTGTCGCGATCGCCTTCACCGGCGAGGACACGGCGAACGGTAATTCATGGGAAGCCTGGGCGTCGAAAAAAGAGTCGGAGCGGCGCGCTGAGGCCGATCGAGTCGAGGCCGACGCCAGAGCGCGCGGGCTGCTCTAGCCGCGCCAGAAGCCTTTGCGCCGCCTCATCGCATCCCGCGACATCGCGTCTTCAGCATACTCTCTTCACCGCCGTCAACCGATCTTCTCCGCGCAGAAAACTCGTCGCCGCACGAGGCATTCTTCACCGTCCTGCAATTGACAAAGAATAGGGGCTATGTTAGAAGAATCGGCCTTAAAAATGACCGGTGCTGCGGATGACAATCGTCGAATGCAGCGGGTCATTTGATGGGCAAGAATGAGGGATCGGCACGGACGAGTGGAGTGGAAATTAAGAAGGAAGTCTGGCTCTCGGTGGATCGTTATTGTCGCCACAGCCGGTATCTGCGCCTTCGTTGCACGTCCCGCTATTCTGCATGCTACTCATGAAGCGGACCATCGGTACACGGTCGAAGGGTTTGTCTGTACTGCCGATGGGAAGCCGAGCGCTAATACGGAAGTTTTAGTCAAGGATACGAGAATTTCATATGGGCAGACCGTCACCACGGATGACGGGGGATATTATAGGGCAGCGTTTCACCTGCATAATGACAACCTAGGTGATCCGCTCCTGGTTGAGGTTAAGGGTGAGCAGCAGCATCATAAGATTCAGTTCGATCCGAAGGATCTTGAGAGCGAGAGAAAGATCCAGGTCAATTTCGGCTCTGGCTGTATTGTGGATCGATCGGCAGCTCCGGCGTGGTTGTGGGTGGGTTTGGCATCTGTCGGAGGGGTGATCGCTCTGTTGATTGGTGTGAAAGTCGCTCGATCTCAGCGCAAGCGTGGCGGAAGGCAAGAGAAGGGGCAGGGGCGACGGAAAAAATAGTCGGCCGATCTATGGGCAGGGCGATGCGCTCGTGAAGCGGAAGGCCGGAAAAGTTGGGGAACGTATAGCTGTGGTTTTTTGGGGTGAATGCAGAGGAGCGCTTTTGTAGGGGAGAGTCCCTTGCGGAGGCGCTTTTTTATGCCTAGTGGCGATTGTGGTTGCATTGGAAAGCGTTGTGGGTCGTAGAAAAGGAGTGGAGGAAATTATATGAAAATGTCATGGCATTTGATGATGGTGCTGGGGTTGGGTTTAGCGGTGGTTGGTTGCGGCGGTGGGGAAGGCGGTGGCGAAGGTCCGGTGGTTCCGCCTCCTCCTGCCCCTGCCGAGTATGCCGATAAGCACATGCCTGCGGGCTGGTGGGGCGATGCCGCCAAGATTGAAGAGGGTCGCAAGCTCTTCATCGGTGAGACGAATCCCGATGTGAATTGCGCCAGCTGTCACGGCAAGGATGGCAAGCCGGTCAAGGCGGGTGCGCGCGATTTTCGTGTCGGCGATCGGATGAAATTGTATTCGGATGCCGTGTGGTTCTGGCGCATTTCAGAGGGCGTGCCGAATACCAAGATGAAGGCCTGGAAGAGCAAGTTGTCAGATGAAGATCGCTGGAAGCTCGTGTTGTTTGAGAGCAGTTTCGGCTTGGCTGGCAAGGGCTGGGATGAAGGTAAGAAGGCGTGGGTCGATGCGGCTTCTGTTGCGGCGGCGCCTGCGGCAGCGGCACCTGCTCCTGCGGCGGCCCCGGAAGCCGGCAAGTAGACGGCAGATTAATCTCGTAAGGAGGAGCGGCGAGTCATCATGAAAACATGGCAGCGCGGTCTCATGGCTCTCTTTGCGCTTCTGGCGCTGTTCGGCGGGGCGGCCTATGCGCAGGCACCAGGCACGCCGCCCGTTGAGTTTCCGTATACCGGGAACCGGACAGCGGTCTGGATCGTCGCTCAGCTCCACATCCTGTTCGCAGGATTTATTCTTGGGGCTCCTATTTTCGTGGTCATTTCTGAGTGGTTGGGGTATCGCAAGCAGGATCCCCGCTATGACCGGCTGGCAAAAGAGGTCACGAAGGTTACGGTCATTCTCTATAGTATGACCGCATTGACCGGTGGGCTCTTTATTTTCGTGCTGCTGGCGACCTATCCGCAGTTTACGACTTGGCTGATCAATCACTTCTTCATTGTCTTTGCCGTCATTTACCCGCTGTTGTTTATCGGAGAGACTTTCGTGCTCTACATGTATTTCTATACATGGGATGCGTGGAAGGGGAATAAGAAGGCGCGCCACATCGCGCTCGGGGTGCTGTTGAATCTCATCGGATCGATTACGCTCTTTGTGATCGATGGCCCCACGTCCTTCATGAACACGCCGGTGAAGGCGGAGGGCGTGTCTCCCGTTGAATTCCTGGCGACGGCCAGCATCTGGGACAAGATGTTCAACTACAGCTGGATGCCGCTCAACATGCACCGGCTCGTTGGGAATGTGACGTTCGGCGGATTCGTGGCGGGGTTGATTGCCGCGTACATGTACATGGGGTCGACGAAGGACGAAGAGCGGGCCTATTACGATTGGATGGGATTCATCGGCAATATGATCGGCGTGGGAGCATTGTTGTTCCTGCCGTTCATGGGTTATTTGCTGGCGTACGAATTGTGCGACTACGATGCCTCGATCTGCCCGTACATGATGGCGGATCAGTTGTCGATGTTCTTCGAGATGCAGGGGGCCATGATCGGGCTCATTTTCTTGGCCAGTAATTATTACATCTGGCTAAGTATGAAGCGCATCGAGGGTGTCGAGAAGGTTCGCATGACCATTATCGCTCCGATCGTGATGATCGCGCTTCCCTTGGTCATGACAAAGGTGTTAACCGATTACCCGGCGCCGGATCCGAAGTCGCTGATGTTCCTCTTGCCCATGTTGCTGGCTCCCGCCATCCTTGGGCGCTTTATCCCGATTACGGTCTCTTCTCGGACAGTCATCAAGATCGGCTTCTTGATGGTGGTGGTGGGCAATGCGATTTGGCTCACGCCGCATGGCTTCGTGCCGACAGGCGCCAAGCTGGTGGCTGAATTGGAATTGCCGTCCGATTGGAACTTCCTGGCGCTGATGCCTGCGAAGAATTCAGCGGCCTTCACGCTCGTCTTTGTCACTGTGGTCAACTACATCATTTATAATCGTGCGGTGACCCAGGGAACCATTGTCTGGGGGAAGATCGATTATGCCTCGCAGTTCGTCCTGATTTTCCTGGCCTTCAGCGCGATCTGGACGATGGGTTTGATGGGCGCGGTTCGCTCGCTCCTGCGGAAATACTTTCATACGTATAATTTGCTGCCGGATTTCACGGCGGAATCGTTTACGCCGACCTTGGCCTATTCGGCTTGGTACATCACAGGCATTACGGTGGTGTTCTATGCGGTGGTCAGCTTCGCGATCATCGTGACGCTGCGCGCATCGCATCCCAAGGAGCATGCACCTGAGGGCAGTCCAGTTCCGGCTGGAGCGAAATAGCGGTCGAGTTTATCCTGGTGCCTTCATAGGGCTTTAGAACGAGGAGCATTATGGGCAAGGCAATCATTAAGATTATCGTCGGACTCGTGATCGGCGTCGGCCTGTATGTGGGCACGATGGCGCTCGATTTTCCGCCTGTCTTCCGATGGCTTTTCTTTGGGTATGCCGTGCTGGGCACTGTCGTCTTCTTGATTCTCGATGCGCCGACCATGAAGGTGATGAGCGGTGGCAAAGCGCTCGTTTCCCTTCTGGTTTTTTACGCCATTCTCTGCACGGTATTCATTTCTGGCGCGGCCCTCTGGCCGCAATATGATCCGGAAGACGAGAAAGGCAAAATCGTCAAGATTTTGAAAGGCAAGCCCAACATTCTCGATCCCTGGAAGGCGGATGAAGTGATTGCGCGCACCAAGGAGCTGGATCTGAAAGCTAAGGAATTGACCGAGCGGATCAAGGCTTTGGGGACTGTGCAGGGTGTTGCCGGTCAAGATGCCGGTGCGGCGGCGGCTCCTGTTGCCGCGGGCGCATCGGGCGGCGATGTGCTCAAGATCGGTGAGGAGCAGTGGCAGCTTCAGGAATGCTATAACTGCCATAAGTTGAATGGCGAAGGCGGGAAGAAGCGCGGTCCGGAGCTGGACAATATCGGGACGCTCTTGTCGCAGGAAGAAATCGCCAAAAAGATTCTCGATCCGAAGTCGTACAAGGCGGAAGGCTTCGACGCCGAATACGACAAGGGCAAGATGCCGGACAAATATAAAGACCTGATGGATCTCAAGGATGTGCAGGCCTTGGCTGCCTGGCTCGCGACGTTCAAGAACACGTCAGTCAATACACCGAAACCCATCAAGATGAAGTAATGATGCAGCCGAAACTTACATCAAAAGTCCGCGCAACGGACCGCGAAATCGGAGAAGTCTCGAAGGTCATCGTCGATCCGCTCTCGCACGAGATCAGCCATATCGTCGTGTCGATGAATGGCAGCGGCGAGCGCCAGGTCTCTATGGCATTCGTCCAGTCTGTCACCGACGGTCTCGTCGAATTGCGTGCCGCCGCCGGCGATATTCTCGAATTGCCGCCGTTCAAGCGCGACGACTATGTGACGACGCATGAAGTCGAGATTGCGCATCTTGAAGACCGCGTGCATGTGACGCCTGGCGAAGTGCTGGTTCCATTTCCAGAGCTTGAGAAGAGCGTCAAGCGCCGTACGTTCTTCATGAATTTTACGCATGTCATCGGATTCCTGATCGGCCTTCCGATCGCGTTTCCGGTTCTCCGCTATCTCATGAAGCCGATGTATTCGCCGTTCGACAACGGCTGGCTCAAGATCGGTAATGTCAGCAAGATCAAGCAGGACGACATCGGCTTCCAGTTCAAATACAAGCGCAAGGTCAAAGAAGCCTACATGCCTGAATCGGAAATCGAAAAAAACGTCTGGGTATTGAAGGTTACGCCGGCCGTCATGGACAAGGTCTATCAGGGCAAGGACATGGAGTTTAAGGACGCCTTGGGCAAGACTGTTTGGACGAATAAGAAGGATTTCCCATACGTGGCCTTTTCTGGGAAGTGTCCTCACTTGGGCTGCGGTTACAAGTGGCGCCAGCATAAAGTCTTGGGGCAAGTGTTCCTCTGTCCTTGTCATTTGAGTATCTACGACGCGTCTGGAAAAGTGCTCGACGGACCAGCGCCTCGCGCGCTCGACGCGCTTCCCATTAAGGTGTCCGCGACGGGCGAGGTCGAGATTATCGATATGGAATTCAAGGCCGGTACTAAATCTCAAATCCGGATCATCTGATCATTATGCAACAGACACCGTCCTCTCCCGCCGGGCTTACCGCACTCGAAAAGGTCATTGCCTTTGTCGATGAGCGGGTCGGCCTTAAGACGCTTCAAGCAAAGATGCTCAATGAACCGGTGCCGGGAGGCTCGCGCTGGGCCTATGTCTTCGGCTCCATTCTGTTGTTCATCTTCATCATGCAGGCCATCACCGGCATTTTGCTGATGTTCTACTACGTGCCGACCGCCGACCATGCGTTTGCCAGCACGCAATACATCATTCATGAAGTCGACTACGGGTGGTTCCTTCTCAGCTACCATTTCTGGGGCTCCACCGCGATGGTGGTCTGTGTGTTCGCGCACATGTCGCAGGTCTTTCTCTGGGGCGCCTATAAAAGCCCGCGCGAATTGATCTGGCTGGTCGGTCTGGCGCTTTTCGGAATCGTGATGGGATTTGGGTTTACTGGCTATTTGCTTCCGTGGGACCAGCGCGCCTATTGGGCGACCACGGTCGGCGTTGAGATCATGGACAAGACGCCCTTGCTTGGAGACTTCATGGCGCGCTTCCTCAAGGGGGGAGCCATTCCAGGCCAGATGACGCTTAGCCGGTTCTTTGTGATCCATGTGATGGTTCTGCCAGCCGCGTTGATGGGCCTGGCCGGCTTGCACATCTTCCTATTCAGAGCCGCTGGCCCAGCCGGGCCGTTCCGTGGCACACCTGAAGAGATCAAGGCGAAGACCGATTACTTCTTCCCGCGACAGATCTGGAAGGATATCGTCGGGATGATCGCGGTGTTTTTCACGATCTGCGCGCTGGCGTTCTGGGAGCCTGTGGTTCTGCTTGAAGAGGCGACTCCGGATCCTGGCGACTATCACCCCGAGCCGGAGTGGTACTTCCTCTTCCTGTTCCAATTGCTGCGGCTCAAGATGTTTGGCGGTGAATTCGGACAGTTCCTCGGCGCCATCGCCTTGCCGGGCGCATTCATGGCGCTCATGGCGGCGCTTCCGTTTATCGACAAAGACCCGGAGCGCAATATTTTCAAGCGCCCCATCGCATTGATCGGTTGGATCGTCGTCATGGCGATGATCTTGCTGTTTACCGTGGCTGCCATTATCAACCGGGAATTTTTGGACTAGTTGAGCGAGGCGACGTGAACCGCGCTCCAGGTGAAACTATGACCGAGCGAGAATTGCCGTCTCCCGTCAAGCTTGGATTGAACGCGCTGTGGTCCATCTGTTGGACCGGCTTTCCAATCAAGATTGGCTTGTGTCTTCTGTTCATGGCGCTAGGCCTCATTCATTTTGAGACCCGTATCGGCCTGGCGTTTCTCATGTATCTCGCCAGCCCGGTGACCGTGTTTGCCATGCCGATTCTGAGCATGGTCGCGGAGCCGCATCTGGGCGAAGGGGCCGGGATCGCGCTGCTATTTCTGATCTGCATTCCCATCGATATTTGGGCGACCGGAGTTGTGGTCAGGACGCTGTTTCTTGAAAAGCTTCGGCTCGAACCGCCGGATGGCCTGGGGCTGTCGGTCTGGATAAAGAATGCGATTGCCGGCGCCCTCTTCATGCCGATCTTGTGGGTGGTGGTGAGTTTTGCCACGCAGACGTCCATCGAATTCTCTCACAGTCTTTTTGAAACGGATCTGCTCAAGGCTGTTCCGGTCGCGGAGAAAATCGGCATCGAGTTGACGCTCTGGGGCGGCGCATCTTCCGCCGTGCTGATCGTCATGATGCTCCTGGGCGTGTCTCTGGTCGGGCGTGTGATTCGGCGCGCCGCGCAAGGCGCCGCACCGGTGGCCGGCGATTACCAAAGTGTGGTGACGAGATGGGACTTGATGCGTGTGCCGGCCGACCAAGGCTTGATGCTGACCGCCACCACGCTGGTAGGCTTGGTTCTTTCGATGCTGTTTTGGTCCGGGCTGCCGGTCAGCACGCCGCATCCGCACGAGTGCTGCAAACCGCCAGAGGTGAAAGCCGCGCCACTCTACAAGCCCGTCGATACGCTGAACAAAGCTGAAAAGCACGTAGCTCAGCTCACAGCGCAGGTAGAGGCGATAGAAAAGCAGAAGGCTGAGGAAGAAGCGGCAAAAGAAAAAGACAAGGGGAAGGCCGGCAAGGCCAAGCCTGCCGATGCCAAGGCGCCGGCGAAGGCTCCAGCAACACCCTAAGACTGGGCGACGGAGAGGTGATATCCATGATGCAACGGCCTGGAATAATTCAACGGCTTGTTCGGTTTCTTGCCGAATCGCCTGCTGCGGTGGCGGCCTTCGTGGCGACTCTGGGCGCGCTGGTCGCCCCGGCGGTCGGACTGGCGGCGGACACCGGCTTTACTTCAGCGGTTGCCTATCGGGATGTCCCGGTGGTCGGAAGTCGAAACCTGGTGTGGGTGATTGCGCAGTTGCACCTGTTGCTCGCCGGTTTCGTGCTGGGTGTGCCGATTTTCGCCTGGCTCTGCGAAGTCGTCGGCTGGAAGACCGGTGAAAAACGGTACGACAAGCTGGCGAAAGAGTTCACGAAGCTGCTGAGCTCCGCCTATTCGACGACCGCCCTGTTCGGCGGCATTCTATTGTTCATTCTTATCGGCGCCTATCCCAAGCTGATGGCGTACTTGAGCGATATTTTCTTCCCATCGTTCATGGTGTATTGCGCGCTCTTCCTGCTCGAAACCGCGACCCTCTATATGTACTGGTATGGGTGGGACGCGATGTCCGAGGGCGGCTCGAAAGTGTTCCACCTGTTCCTTGGGTTCATGCTCAACTTCTTCGCGTTTTTCATCATGATTATCCCGAACTCCTGGGCTACCTTCCAGGCAAGTCCGGTGGTCATCGCGGAGGGCTCCGATCTCGCCCGAGCCTGGGCGGCGACTTGGAATCCGACCTGGTGGCCGGTCAATATCCATCGCTTGATCGCCAACGTGGTGCTGGGCGGCTATATCTGCGGTGCCTATGCCGGCATTCGCTACCTCTCCGCTCGGACTCCTGAAGAGCGCGAGCACTACGACTGGATGGGCTACGTCGGAAACTTCATCGGTGTGTTCGGTCTGCTGCCGCTGCCCTTCGCCGGGTACTGGCTGATGCGCGAGATCTATCAATACAACCAGCAGATGGGCATTACTCTGATGGGAGGATTCCTGTCCTGGTTGTTTATTCTGCAGGCCATGCTCATCGGCGTGCTGTTCCTTGGTTCGAACTATTATTTCTGGATGGGGATTGCACACCGTATCCCAGGATCGGAAGCGCAGTATAAGAAGCCGATTTTGACGATGTTGGTGATTCTCCTGCTGTGCCTCGGCGTTTGGATGACCCCGCACTCCCTGGTCGCCAGCCTCGCAGAAGCTCAAAAGATGGGCGGTACGCACCATCCGCTGCTGGGTGTCTTCGGCGTCATGTCGGCGAAGATGACGGTGTCGAATCTGATGGTGCTTGTCACGTTCATGAGCTTTCTCATGTATTGGCAGGCCGGTAAGCAGGCCACAGTCGGATGGGCGCGTGTCGCGAAAGCCATCATGAATGCGCTGCTCGTCATCGCCGGCCTCGCCGTTATTGCGCTCGGCGTCTACGGGTATTTCGTGCCGGCGATCATCCGCATCAACTACTTCTCGACCTCGCAGGTCGGCATCGTGCTCTTCGTGTTGGTGACCTTCACGCTCTTGACTTCGGCTATTCTCAAGAGTGCCAAGACCACCACGGAAATGGTCTGGGGCCGCATGCCGCCGCGAGCCGGCTACGCGCTTGTCCTGAACGCCGTGATGGTCATTCTGCTGATGACCTTGATGGGTTACGCCCGGTCATCATCGCGCGTCCATTGGCATGTGTACGGCGTCATGCGCGATTCCTCGCAGTATGCCTTCTCTCCCGCATTGGGCTATGCCGCAGTGCTAATGGCAGCCAATACCTTCATGTTCTGCATGATCGTGGCGTTCATCTTCTGGGTGGCAACCATGGGCGATAAAGCGAAGCCTGCGCACGGCGGCAAGGAAAAGAGTGGCGACGGCCATGGGGCATTGCCGGCTATGGCGGGTGGCTCTCAAACATTGGACAAGCAGATCTAACCGGATTGTCTTGCTCAGAGGAGTCCTATGAGTGAAGTCGTCAAATTACAGTTGATCGGTCTCTCGGTCATCGGGAGCGGCGTCCTTATTTTGCTGTTTATCCGATCGCAGTTCTTGCGAGTGATCGGGTTTGTAGCCATCGTCCTCGGCCTGTTCTCGCTGGTCGCGCTGGCTGTTCCGCAGATGGCATCGTTGCCGCCGGCCGAAGAGAGCATCGATATCGCCAGCATCAAGACCCCGGCCGACATGGCCGCCATCGGCCAGAAGGTGTTTTTCAGCAAGGGCCAGTGCGCGTTGTGTCATTCCATCGGCCCGAGCGAATCGGCCCGCTGCCCGGATTTGAAGGGCATCGGCGCGAAGCTGAGCCGGGAATTCATTTTCGAAAGCCTGACGCAGCCGCAGGCGTATATCTATCTCGATTACCGACACGAAGGCATCCCGAAGGAATACCCCGCGCGCATGCCGTACATCAACAAGGACCCGATCGGGTTGTCCAAGAACGAAATCCTGTCGATCATCGCGTTCTTGCAGCAGATGAGCGGAGAGCCGATTTCGGTCAATCCGTCTGAACTCGAAATGCCTGGCAAGGCGCCGTCTGCACCGGTCAAGGCTGCGGAAGCGGCGCCTGTCGCCGTCGCACAGGCACACTGAGGAGGCTTCGATGGGAATGTTAACAAAACCGGCAATTCTACTGGTTGCCATGTATTTGTTCCTGAAGTTCGTGGTGCCCAATATTCCCGGATCAGCCCCGCTTCCGGCTAGCTTGATTTTCCTCTATCTCATGCTCGTCACGGCCGGCATCGTGATTTTCTACACGATGAGCAGCGAATCCAAGGACGCTTTTTGGGGGCCGATTCAACGGTTCCTGACGGGTGAGAATCTTGGCGTGCTGTCGACGGCCCGCTACGCGCTTCTTGTCCTGTTTCCGTTGCTGGTGGGATGGCAGACATTCGGCAGCACGGCGGTGAGCGACGCGCCGCCTGCCGAAAATCGCACCATTCACCCGGCGCCTCCTGGGGAATATACGGGCTTGTCCAATCCGGTCTCCAAGACGCCGGAGAACATCATGCAGGGGAAGGGCTTCTACGCGGCGTTCTGCTCGCCTTGCCACGGTGGAAATTTCGACGGCAAAGGCCCGGCCGCGCGCGGGTTCAATCCTCCGCCGGCGAATTTTTCAGACCCGACGACCATTGCCATGCTTCAGGAGAGCTATCTGTTTTGGCGGATCAAGAAAGGCGGCGTCGGCCTTCCGATCGAAGGCATGCCCTGGAAGTCGGCCATGCCGAGGTGGGAAGTGGAGCTGCCGGATGAGTGGATCTGGAAGATCATCATGGGCGAGTACGACGGCGCCCACCAGTCACCGAGAACGTGGGAATAATGCGACGCGACCGTTGGTCGTTGTCCTTCTGTGAATCGAATACGAGGCCCGTATGAAACCGGCGAATCAGGTTAGACAATGGGTGAACGGAATTGGAGCGGTCGCAGTGACGGCTCTTATTCTGTCCGGAGCGGCTCCTGGCTTGGCTCAGGAAGGCGCGAGCGTGTCTGTGAGCGCTCCGCTAGTCAAGGGAACGCTTCCCGTTGACGATCCTACTGCGGCGATCTGGAGCACGGCCAAGCCAGCCAAATTCCCGATGTCTCCGCAGGTTCACTGGCCGAATCGCATCTTGGAAACCACCGTCAAGGACGTTGTCGTGCGCGCGTTGCACGATGGCACGCAAGTCGCCATGCTGGTGGAGTATGCCGATCCGACGGAAGACCCGGATGACGCCGCCGCCATCGAGTTTATGGTCGGCGATAAAAAAGCCCACTTCGCGCACGGCCAGCCGATGATGCAGGTAGAGGGCGGCCCAGTTAACATTTGGTATTGGAAGAACAAAGATAAAAAGGGCGTCGATATGAATGCCCAGGGATTCGGCACCCTGAAAATCCAGACGCATCAAGACGTCAAGGCCACCGGGGCCTTTTCGAACGGCACCTGGAAAGTGGTATTTACCAGGCCTTTGGCGACCGAGCATGCCGACGAAGACACCCAGCTCATTCCTGGCGGGTTCATCAACATCGCTTTCGCAGTCTGGGATGGGCGGAAAGACGGATCTGGCGACCTGGTCGAGAAGGGCTCGCAGAAGGCCGTGTCGTCCTGGTGGTATTTCCGCGCGGAAGCGCCGCCGGATTACTCGGGCTATTACTACGCGGCCTTTGCGACGGCATTGGCCTTGGGGTTCCAGTTTGTCCTGATCAGAAAATTGAAGAAAGGACAGGCAGCATGAAGGCGGCAAGGCTACAAGTCATAGGCGCGGTCGCCGGCCTGATTGGAATCTGGGCCATGACTGCGGGCGGTTGCGCGAACGAGCAGCAGAAAAAGGGCCAGGAGCTGTACGCCCACTACTGCATGCATTGCCACGGAGAGAGCGGCCGGCAGAACGAGGGATTCAATTGGTCCTCCATGCCGGATCCGAAGCCCAAAGATCTGTCGAATAAATCCGAGATGAGCACCTTCAAGGACGAGGATATTTTCAATACGATCTCTCGCGACATGAAGGACACCAGCCCGGGCGGGGATAAAATCGGCGACGACGATTTTGCCGTTCCGACGATGCCCACATTTAAGTACACGCTGTCGGAAGATGAAGTCTGGGCAATCGTCGGCTATGTGCGCACGCTGCATGGCATGAAGCTGGACTTTAAAGTCGAAGAGCGCAAGAAAGAGCTGGCCGAAGGGCTCAAGACAGCCCAAGAGAGTTACGACCAGTCCAAGCAAGCCTACGAAGCGGCCGAGAAGAAAGCCAGCGACGAAGCCGAGGCGAAAAGCGAAGCTACAAAAAAGGACGTGGAAGTCGATGAGGCGTCCTATGCCAAAGAGCAGGCAGCGATGGTGGCCGCGAAGAAGGCGTTCGATGCCGCCCAAGTCATGCTGAATAATTTCAGTGGGCGTCCAGGCAAAGGTCTCAACATCGCCCGCCCTGACATGACGATGACGCCTGAGCAAGCTACGCAGCAGATAGAGCTGGGCAAGCGGCTCTATCAAAATAAGTACGGCTGCAACGGTTGCCATAGTCTGGCCGGTGAAGGCGGCAAGGTCGGTCCGGCATTGGATCGCGCCGGTTTCCGTTTGAACGCAACCTGGGTCTACCGATGGCTGAAGAACCCGCAGGCGATGAAGCCGGAGACCAGAATGCCGGCGCTGGGGCTGAGCGATGTCGATGCCAAGGCCGTCAGTATGTATTTGACCACCTTGCGCGCATCGAAGGCGGACGAGCCGGCGGCGGAGAAACCCGCGAACTGATCGAACGATCAGATGACAAATCCGGCGATCAGCCCGACCAAGATCGCCAGTCCGACCCACACATGAGCCTGAAACATTCGGAATGCCTGCGCCGGGGTCACCGCCCCGCGCAGGGTTCCGGCCTGTGCCGCAAAAAATACACTCACAGCGCCCAGCATCAGAAAGTAGGGCCAGCCGATTCCGGTCTGCAGGCCTGCTGCAAGTAGCAGTATCAGCATCGCGCCCAGCATCAGCCCGACCGCAAGCCAGATGGATGAGCCAAAAAACAGCGCGGAGGATTTCACGCCAATGCGGCGATCGTCCTCCATATCTTGAATGGCATAAATAGTGTCGTACGCGACCGCCCAGACGATCGCGGAGGCAAAGACCGTCCAGGCGGTCTCATCGAGCGTACCTCTGGCGGCGGTCCACGCCATGATCGTGCCCCAGCCGAACGCCAGCCCAAGCATCGCCTGGGGAATATGCAGCACGCGTTTGGAAAAAGGGTAGAGTGCGGCCAAGGCTAGTGCAATCGGCGAGAGCCACCGTGTCAATGGATTGAGCAGCCACAAAAGACCGGCTGCCGGGACGAGAAGCATTGCAAGGACGATGAAGGCTTGCCGCCTCGTCAATTCTCCGGATGCCAGCGGCCGGGTTTTCGTTCTGGCGACCCGGCGGTCGAACGATTGATCGGCGAGATCGTTGAGCACCACCCCAGCGCTGCGCATCAGAAATGAGCCGGCGACAAAAATTGCGAGCAGGCGCAGCGATGGATAGCCGCGCTCGGCGAGGACCAGCGCCCAGCAAGTCGGCAACAACAGGAGCGCGGTGCCGGTTTGGTTGTGAAAACGGATGAGTCGCAGTCCGGCTTTCCATGGAACGGGTGCGGAGTCCGGAGAAATATCTGGCGGGCGCTCGGGCATGAGCGGGACCTTAGCCCAGGACGAAATAGCTGTCAATTTGCCGTCTAAGTTGTGAACGCTCCTGCGTATCTGTATAAGACGATGATGCCACGACGACATCAGTATTTTCCCGCCAGCGGTCTAGTCAGGCTCCTCTTCGTGGGGCTGCTGCTTGCCGCCTGGACAGGCTGTGCTTGGACTGCGCGGGGCGATGCCGCAAAGAAAGACTCTCAGGTCTCTCTCGCGCCGCTCTTGCGCCTTTCCAATCCAGCCGCCATGACGCTCACGTACAATAATGCCTGCGGGGACCCGGTTACCCTGTCCCTCGGCGAGCCGCTTGCCGTTGCGCTCAAACAAAGGCTGGGACAAGTGTTTCAGCGAATCGTTGTGGATCCCGCTGTTGCGTCGGATGGCGCGATGGATGTGGCGCTTAATCTAAAACAGATTGAGCTGACGATTCCACCTCATGTCGCCAAGGTCTATCCCGTGACCGTCAGAATCGGGCTGGAGGCGGCCTATGCGACGGAAGATGGCAGCACGCTGTGGACGAAGAAGGTCAAAAGTTCCGAGACTGGCGCGGTGGAGGTTCAGGAGTCGTCGTGCGATGTTATTGGCCTCGATGCGGTCGTGAAGTCGGCTGCGAACATCGTTGCGCAGGGCCTCGCTATGCATGCGAGCGAGTCGAGCAAGATTCGCGACTATGCCGAAGCCATGCAACGCACTCGGCCAAGCAGGGCACAGGCGGTTGCGGCTTCGTCTCCGGTGCAGATGCCGGCGGACATTGCACCCCAAGCGCCTCCGGCGCCCGTTTCCGCAGCTCCTCAGCCAAGTGGAGCTTCCCAGGGGTTGACCTTCCGGGCGATCCTGCGCGATGAAAATCGGGACCACATTCTCCAGCCCGATGAGTCGCTCACGATTGAGCTTGAAGTGAAGAACGACGGCCCGGCGGAAGCGCGAGGCGTTGAAGTCGTCGTTGGGGGCACCGGAGCGCTGACGGCACAGCTTCCGCCGACGATCGTGATCGGAGATGTGCAGCCGGGGGAGATCAAGCGGGAAGTCCTGACCAAGCCGGTCATAGGCGTGCAGGAACCGTTGCGTGGAGAATTGTTGTTCGGCTTGCGAGCCGCTTCACCCATGGCTCAGGTCCCGCCGGTCAAGAAATTCACCATCCTCGTCAAGCCTGGCGCGGCGGATGGATCTCAAACAGTGGCCGACGTCGATCAGTTGCCGAAGGGCACGGCAGCGATCAAGCAACCGAAAGCGGTCGTCGTAGCGATCGGAGTGGGCCGGTATCGCGATCCACTGGTGCCGGCTGTGAAATTTGCGGCGCGGGATGCGGAGATCATGGGCGCCTCGCTGCAATCGCTCGCAGGGCTGCCAGCCGACCGTGTGCGTGTGCTGACTGACGGCCATGGGCTCAAACAGGATTTTGCCGAGACGTTCGAGGAATGGCTGCCGAAGCGCGTCGATGCCAATACCGTTGTCTATGTGTATGTTGCCGGACGGGCGCTGGTCGACGGCGCGACCGGCGCGGTCTCGCTGGTGCCGTATGACGGCACGACCGCGTCGATGAGCCGGGTGTATTCCCTCCGCCGATTGCAAGAATCGCTGGCGCGGCTGCCGATTCAGCGGGCCATCCTTATGTTCGATGTTTCATTGGAGCATATGGCCGGAGCCGATCCGGCAATCGGCGCGGCTCCGACATGGGAGACCGGCGCCACGGGCGCGAACGCCACTATGATGTGGATGATCGGAAATAACGGATTGCAAGAAGCCCAGGCCTTCGAAGCAGGCCGGCACGGGCTTTTCACCTATCAGCTGCTCAGGGGGCTGCAAGGACCGGCCGATCTCGACCGCGATGGAATTGTGGCGGCGGGAGAGTTGTGTGCGTTTGCCCGAGGAGAAGTCGCCCGCATGACGAGTGAGCAGATCGGGAGCAGTCAACAGCCGGTCTGCCTGCCGGCTCCCGGCCAGGGGGCGTTGGTTCGGATCCATCCCCTCGCGAAGGGGAATAATCCGAAGCCGATGGCGCCTGGGAAGAAAGAGGCTGCAGGGCCAGGCGAGGTGTCCGCCGCATCGCCTGCAGGAGTAGGGCCAGGTCAATAAATGCGACGGAGCGGCGCTCCTCGTTGACAGGCCGCTGGGTGCGCCGCTATCATTGCACCTGGTTGCGGGGCAGGGTGCGGAATGCCCGAACCGTTCGCTGCATGTCAGGATCGCCGACGTAGCTCAGTTGGTAGAGCAGCTGTTTCGTAAACAGCAGGTCGCCCGTTCAATCCGGGTCGTCGGCTCCATCTTTCCTTCTTCAATCATTGAACGGGCGAACTGCGGGGGATGCGAAGGGGGTATGCCCCCTTCGTGGGGATCGTACAAGGGGGCTTGGCCCCCTTTGTAGGAATCGGTGAGGCAAGTTTCAGAGCCGAACCGATGACAGGTTGCTCCGTTCAATCCGGGTCGTCGGCTCCATGCACAGCAGAGAGTAGTTCGACTCCACGATAGAGAACTCGCGGTTCGCTCCATGCTCTCCACCTTCATCCGCTCCCATCGCCTCTCTCTCATCATCGCCATCCTGGTTCTCCTCTGTGGGTTAGCGGCAATCGATTTGTGCGACTTGCACGATGAATTGCTTCAGCCTCTCGCGGTAGCAGGCGGCATCGTCGAATCGGAAGGCGAAGAGCTCGATGACGATCTGTTGCCCCTGCTTCGCCATGAGGCGGAGTCTCGTGGCGATCAGGCGGCGATGGTTCCTTCCCAAGACTGGTCGGTTTCACCTGCGCCGCACGAACAACGGGTGGTTTCTCCTCTCTATCTCCAGGTATCGCAGTTTCGGATCTGAATCCCTCATTCCCTTCCAGCGTTCCGTGCCACGTCATTTCCTAATCGAGTTGTGACGGCCGGATTCCCGCGTCAAGTCCACCGCCGTCCGCACCGATACAGCAGGGTGGAGAAGGAGCAGGATTCATGATCGACAAAGTGATCGGTTTTGCGCTGACACAGCGGATGTTCGTCTGCGTCGCTGGGCTCGTTCTGCTGTTCGGGGGGCTCTACGCATTCCATGTGCTGGATGTCGTCGCCTATCCGGATCCTTCTCCGCCCATGATCGAAGTGATTACCCAGTACAGCGGATGGTCGGCCGAGCAAATGGAGCGGGCGATCACCTTGCCGATTGAAATTGCGCTCCAGGGCATGCCGGGATTGACCGACATCCGCTCGCTCTCCATCTTTGGATTGAGCGACGTCAAAGTCTATTTCGATTTCGGGACGGAATATTTCCGCGATCGGCAGGAAGTGCTCAACCGGCTGCAAACGATCGCGCTGCCGCAGAACGTGCAGCCGGCGATCTCGCCCTGGTCGGCCATCGCCGAAATCTTTCGCTATGAAGTCACCGGCCCAGGAAAAAGCCTGACCGATCTGAAGACGATTCAAGACTGGCAGATCCGGCGCGAATTCAAGCGTGTGCCGGGGGTGATCGACGTCAGTACGTACGGCGGGACGACCAAGGAGTATCACGTCGATTTGGATCCAGGCGCGCTTCTGGGATTTAACGTGTCGCTGGATCAGGTCATTGAAGGGCTCAAGCAAAACAATACCGACGTGGGCGGCAACTATCTCACCATGGGAGCGCAAAGTTTCAATGTGCGCGGCATGGGGCTGATGCGGGACCTCGACGACATTGCCGACACCGTCGTAACCGAAAAGGACGGCACCCCGATTTTTGTGCGCAACCTCGGCCAGACCAGCGAGGGCTATCGCGTCCGGCTGGGCAAAGTCGGCATCGACGAGCGGAACGATGTGGTGGAGGGCGTCGTGCTGTTGCAGCGCGGGGAGAAAGCGCTGCCGGTCCTGGAGCGGGTCCACAAAAAAATGCAGGAGCTGAACGAACGCCGGCTGCCCAGCGGCGTGCAGCTGACCACGTTCTACGACCGGACGGTCCTGATCCACACCACCATCGAGACGGTCATCGACATTCTCATCGCCGGCGTGCTGCTGGTCTCCGTGATTCTCTATGTGTTCATCGGGCATCTCCGCACGGCGGTGATCGTGGCGCTGACCGTGCCCGTCGCCCTGCTCTTTACCTTTGGGGTCATGGTGCTGCGCGGAGAGTCGGCGAATCTGATCTCGCTCGGCGCGATCGACTTCGGCATCATCGTCGATTCGACGCTCATCATGGTGGAAAGCATTTTCTATCACATCTCGCACAAGCGCTCGCAGGGGCTGACCGTGCCGATGCATGTGATGCGGGCGACGCGTGAAGTCGGCCGGCCCATCTTCTTTGCGACGACGATCATTGTGGTCGCCTTCCTGCCGCTGTTCACCATGACCGGGGTGCCGGGCAAGATTTTCGCGCCGATGTCCATGACCTACGGGCTCGCGCTCACAGGGGCGTTGCTGATGGCGTTTACCCTGGCGCCGGCGCTCTGCACCTTGCTGATTACGGGGAATGTCGAAGAGCGAGATACGTGGATTGTCGCCTGGGTGAAGCGGCACTATCTCGTGGTGCTGCGCTGGGCGCTCACGCACGAGTGGCTGGTGGTCGGATGCGCGGGCGCGGCGCTGGCCGTGGCGGTGGCCACGGTGCCGTTCATCGGCGGAGAGTTCATGCCGGCGCTGGAAGAAGGAAATATTTGGATGCGGGCGACCATGCCCGTCGATATTTCATTCGAGCAGGCAGCGCAATTGTCGACGGATGTGCGGCTGATTTTCCGCAAGTACCCCGAGGTGATCGACGTGGCCTCGCAGCTGGGACGGCCCGACGATGGGACCGATCCGACCAGTTTCTTCAATGCGGAATTTCTGGTCACGCTCAAACCGTTCAAGGAATGGCGTCCCTCCGTTCCCACAAAACGCGCGCTGATTGAGCAGATCGAGAAGGAGCTGGCCGACATTCCTGGGGTCAACTTCAACTTTTCCCAGGCGATTCAGGATAACGTCCAGGAGGCGATGTCGGGCGTCAAAGGAGAGAATGCGATCAAGTTGTACGGGAACGATCTTCAGCAGCTGGAAGCAGAGGCCGCCAAGATCGAGCAGGTCATGAAAGAAGTGCCGGGAGTGAAGGATCTTGGAACGTTTCACCTCATGGGGCAGCCGAATTTGATCATCGAAGTGGATCGCAAAGAATGCGCGCGGTATGGGTTGCAGGTCGGCGACGTGAACGACGTGATTCAGGCCGCCATCGGCGGGCAGGCCGTCACGCAGGTCTACGAAGGGGAAAAGTGGTTCGATCTCGTCGTGCGCTTTCTGCCGGAATACCGGCGCGACATCGACAGCATCGGCCGGATTCAGATCAGCACGCCGGATGGCGCGCGGATTCCCATCAGGCAGCTGGCGAAGATTTCTGAAAAGACCGGCGCGTTCATCGTTTACCGGGAGAACAGCGAGCGGTATATCCCGATCAAGTTTAGCGTGCGCGGGCGCGACCTGGAAAGCACGGTCACGGACGCGCAGCGGCGCATCGCCGAACACGTGAAGCTGCCGGAAGGATTTCGGACCGAATGGCACGGGGAATACGATCAGCTGCAGGATGAAAAACAGCGGCTGGCGAAGATCGTGCCGATCACGCTCTTTCTCATTTTTCTCTTGGTCTATTTTGTCCTCCACTCGATGCGGGACGCCGTGCTGGTGTTGATTGCGGTGCCGTTCTCGCTGGTCGGCGGCATTCTGGCGCTCGCCGTGACGGGGACCAGTTTCAGCATCTCCGCGTCGGTGGGGTTCATCTCGTTGTTCGGCGTGGCGGTGCAGGGTGCGCTCATCCTCATCAGCCGTATTCAGGAGCTGGTCTGCGAAGGGAAGGACATGGACGACGCGATTATGCAGAGCGCCGAAGTGCGGCTCCGTCCGGTGTTGATGACCTCTCTGGCCGCCGCCATCGGATTGCTGCCCGCGGCGGTGGCGACGGGAATCGGATCGCAATCGCAACAGCCGCTCGCCCGTGTTGTGGTCGGCGGGATGCTGACATCAGCGGTGCTGATTCTGGTGGTGCTGCCGATTTTGTACCGCCTTTGGCACCGGCGGCAGAACGTAGACTCAGAGGCTTGACGGGTACTAGTCATCCGGTAGAGCCGTCACTACATAGCGGAGCGGTCCGCCGGCCTGGATTGTATCGAAGGGATAACACGTGACCAGCACGAGCCTGGGCTGCCCCTGGGCGAGTGCAATCGAGCCAGTGCGCGAGTCTGCAATCCAGGCGTCCGTCACTTGGTAACGCCGTCGAGCGCCTGCCGCCGTTTCCAGCTCAATCGCATCGCCGGGGTGAAGCTGCCGAAGAAATCTGAAATGCGTATCGCGATGGCCGGTGAGAATAATGATGTCTGATTCTCCGATGGGCTGCGCCGATTCCACATGGCCGGGCCCGAAGGCCAGCGTTCTTCCATAGGCCCCCTCCAAGACAATCTGATCGATACGTTGCGCCGGTACGATCAATCGCGCTACCGGCCAGGTGTCGGCCCAGGGCCAGGGCTTGCTGTTCGCCTCTCCGGCGAGGGTGTGGGACCAGGCCCGCTGCAGCAACTGCTGCGCGAGCCCGGCCTTCGCATAGATCCACGATCCTTCCCCGATCTGCCAGACGCCGACAGCGAGGAGGCACGCCATCAGCGGCAGCAGCGCGCGAGGAGCAAGTCGGATCGGGCTCATGCGACCTGTTTCCGCCATCCGCGCTGGCTCCACA
Source organism: Nitrospira sp. (assembly GCA_020846195.1). Lineage (GTDB taxonomy): Bacteria > Nitrospirota > Nitrospiria > Nitrospirales > Nitrospiraceae > Nitrospira_D. Next base: position 232,681 of record JADLEJ010000004.1, on the reverse strand, counting down.
GCAACCAGGCGGACAGCAGCGCGGCGAGTCCCAGCAGAATCTGGAGCTGTCCGCTCGTGGCGGTCTGAGGCAATCCGAAGATGGCCTGATAGTCCTGACCGTCCGGCAGATTGGTCTTCATTGCGTGGGTCTGGAGCAGCTTGTCAGCCGGGCGCACCGGCGTGATATCCACGGCGACGAGACTGCTGTACTTGCTGACGAGATGATGGGGCAGAGCCACATCGAGCACGGCTTGTCTCGTCACGGCTTCGTCTTGTCCGTACCGTTGTTGGTCCATGAGCGCGGCGATCTTCTGGCGTGCCCAGTAGACGGACAATCCTTCGCGCTGGTCCTGTTCCGATAATGCCACGGCAGTCATCCAGGGTTGGTTCCCGATCATGCCGGTGATCGTTACGGACGAAGGCAACGCGCGGCCCTTGATCGCCAGGACGACCGGCTCGCCTTCGTAGAGATCCGGAATGCGCGAAGGAAACATCTCGATCTGATCATTCAGCCCTGCGACAGTGATATCCGTCAGCACCGGCCGTTCCAGCTTGCGGAAGATCGCATCCATCTGAGCCATCACTTCGCTGGTGCTGCCGATGTGGGTGAATGTTCCGCGTCCGAACTCCGCCGCGTTGCGCATGAAGTGGCTGTTCGGCGCCGAGCCGATGCCGATGGTGAAGAGGCGGCTGGTCCCCAGCTGCGAGCGGATGACGTCGAACAACTCATCTTCGTTGCCGACCTGGCCATCCGTCAGAAAGATCACCTGCCGTAAATGCGTTGCAGGGGCCTCGCCTTTCAGCGCCATCTTGAGCGCCGGGAGGATGTCAGTCCCTCCGTTGGCTTTCAACTGGTCAACGTAGCGCACGGCTTTGCGAAGGGTGTCTGGCTTCACCCGTTGCGGCTGTGAAAACAGCACATGGGTCACGCTGTTGAACTGGATGATGTTGAAGCGATCCTGCGCCGTCAGTCGATTCAAGGCGAGGAGGAGCGCGGCTTTGGCCTGTTCTATCGATGTGCCGGACATGGAGCCGGAGGTGTCGATGACAAAGATGGTCTCGCGCGCGACGGGGGTTATCGACCGCTCAGATCCTACCGGAGGCATGGCCATCAGGAAGGCATAGTGATCGTCGCCCGACTGTTCACGAAAGGCGGCGATAGTTGGAGCCTGGCCGGCAGCCGGGCGCCAGGTCAGCAAAAAGTCGCGATCAGCCGGAACGGTATCTTCCCGTAGCGTGATATGCCGCCGACCGTTTGGCTCAGCGATGGTCAGGATCTCGTGATAGGGCGAGTCGATGAGGCCGAGGGGAAAGCCCGGCGCGAGGTCGATATTCAGGCTGACCGGGTTGATCGGACCATAGCCAGGATGCCGCACCGGCGGCGTGATCCGCGAGGCATCCGGCACACGATCTGTATCGAGAGACCAGCCGTTGCCGGGCGGCTGATCTTCCATCACGACGGGCGTGCCGGGGATATAGCGCGGGCCGACCACCATGGGGAAGCGAAGTGAGAACGCGCCTTGGTCGTAGCGGATCGTTTCCTGGTACTCGATCTCGACCGTGATCCGGTCGCCCGGTGCGATGTTCGCGACAGAAGTCGTGAAGATGTTTGGACGTTCCTGTTCGACTAAGCTCGCCCGTTTGCCTTCCTGCTTGGCCTGTTCGTAGATCTTCTTGGCCTCGCCGCGTTTTTTGATTTGGCCTTCGATGATTCGTTCGCCGATCTTCATGCGGAGATGATCGACGGCGGCGGTTTCAGGCAGCGGAAACACATAAATGCCTTCTGCCCAGGCGTCCTTTTCGAGGCTGGGGTTCGTAAACTCTTGCGTCACCGTGGCGCGGGCGATGAGTCCGGTCACAGAGATGCGGACATCGGTTTTGAGAGTGGGGGCGGGGAGATAGCGGCCAGGCCGATTCGTTTTAAAGAGCAGTCTGCCGCCTTTCACGTCGTTCAATCCAATGGTGGAATCCGGTTGTTCCAGTTCGTTTCCGCAGGCGGGGGCCAGCGACAGGCCGCCGGCGCCCAGCGAGAGAAAGAGCGCGAGTGTGGCGCGAAGGAAGAAGTGTCTGGTCATAGAATCCTCGTCTGTGTCAGTCGGGATGGTAGATGATGGTTTGCTTGGATCGGCTGCTGCGCGGGGAGGAAAATCCCCGCGCAGCAGAGACATCCGATCAGGTATCAGCTGCCCGATGCCGGGTCGAAGGTGGTGACTGTCGGATCGGACGAGGAGGCCGCAGGCTGGCTGGTGCCGGTCTGGTCCATGGCGGACTCTGCCGGATCGATTTCGGTGGCGGCGGCGACTGGAACCGCCAGATGCTCCTGGCCGATCTTGCGGATGTCCAGATGGACTCGCCGGTTTAGGCGCTTGCAGACATCGCTGTTGTCCACACAGAGCAGGCCTTCTTCACCCAGGCTCACCATCTGCATCTGCTGTTCGGCGACTCCGGCATTCAGCAGTTCTTGTTTCACCGTTTCGGCCCGCTTCATTCCCAGTTTCTTGTTGTAGGTGGCCGATCCCTGTTGGTCGGTATAGCCCTGGATGAGCACGGCATAGTCCTGATTCTGTTTGAGCAGGTCAGCCTGAGCAGCCACCTGTGCCTTGGCTTCATCGGTCAAACCCTTGCGGCCCACTTCAAAGTAGACATCGCTGTGAATGATGTCGGCCAGGGGCGAGACCGGGGCGGTCACCGGCGTGGAGGACGTGACTGAGGCTTCCGCTTGCGAGAGCCCGCTGGCCTTCTTGAGGATCTCCGAGACCTTGGCCGACTCGACCTTGTCCGAGGGGACGGTGAGGGCCTTCGGATCTTTCGTTTCGGTATAGATCCAAGCCACAGCCGAGAGCCCGGCCAGGAGCAGGACGAGGCTGGAGAGGATGACGATGTCCTTGGTGTCTTTCTGTGGCCCCATGACGTTGGGGCTGATGTTGCCTGACGATACCTGCGATGGACCTTTTTGCATGATGGCATTCTCCTTGTCCGTTCAAAACGTGAAAGTGTGTATCTGGTTGTCAGCTGTTTCAGAATCTCAACGCGGCGTCGATTCTGCTTCACCCCCTTTCCCGCCGCTGGTTCCGTGCGCCGACGGTCCTGTGCTTGAGCAACCGGAATGCCGGTGGCGTGGAGGTGGTGGACTCGGGAGAACCGTGAGGAAAATTCAGAGGTTCAGAGAATGGAGGAAGATTGAAAGCGATGCGGGGAAGCTGTGCCCAGCAGGGGATGCGGGGATAGCCCCGCATGAAGGGGAAGGGGGGAGCCGCCAGGTAATCCTTCTTGCTCGCTGAGCCCCCACGATGAAACGGTGGTCGCTCAATGCGCGCAGTGAAGGACCTTCTTGCGGCTCTATGGGGAAGCCCCTGCGGGTGTTGGATACCTAATGGACTTTGAAGTAGACTGGGCTCGGTCGTTTCCTAGGTCGCCGAGTTTTGTTGGGCTACGAGAAGGCAATAAGTAACCAAAGGCATGGGGAGGATGGGATGAGGTCACTGAAAGCTCTGTTGTTCGGTCTCGCAATCTTCTGCTCGGGTTGTGCCGCTAGTTACGTGACCCCTGGTGGACCGGTGCGTCTGGCAGACATCAATCGCGCTGACATTGCTGAAGTCGCTTCGCGCAAGCCTTCTCCAAATTTCCCTGCACGAGTGGCCATCGTACGAGTTCAGGCGCCTCAATATAAGTCGTACAAGTCGGATAGCTGGGGTACTGGCCGCTTTAGTGTTGTGACAACCCAGGAATTGCTTACAGAAGAACAGATTCAAGGTATGGAGAAATGGCCTTCAGTGGCAGGCGTCGCTCCGATTAACCGCCTCCTGCTCTCGCCCAATTTAGACTCCCTTGATGATCTACGGGTGTCTGCCGCAAAAGTTCAGGCTGATGTGTTGCTGGTCTATACAATCGATACATCATTCAGGGTGCAAGGGCGCGTTTATGCACCACTCTCCATACTGTCTCTTGGCGCGATGCCTGACCGGGATGCCCACATTACCGCAACAGCATCAACAGCATCGGCCCTCTTCACCGATGTCCGCACAGGATTTGTTTATGGTCTTTCGGAAGCCACGGCCAAAACCGCTGGACTAACCAATGTATGGGGCTCTTCGGACACTGTTGATCTGAAACGAGTGGAGGCGGAGCAGGAAGCATTTAAGTTGCTCGTTCCGCAATTGGAAAAGACGTGGGTGGGGATTGCGAAACAGTATGCCAAATAGTGATTGTCGTGGGAACGAACGCTAGGTCGGAAATATAAAGGTGCCGCTTCCGTTTCTGGATGAGGCCAAAGCCATTGCTCGTCAGGTCATCGACGGTGAGAACAACCCTAATAATGGCTGTGAGCAATTGAGCGCTCTCTGTACGCATGTAGGTTGGCCAGCTGAGCTTACGAGGTTTGACGCGCTTGCCCGTGAGCAAACAGGACATGAGCAATTTGGTTTCAACAAAGCAAACACGGCGCCACTCATTATTGCGGAATGTCATAGACTTCTTGGGATTCGACAATGAGTGGGTGTGAAAATGGGGATGTTTCCGATCCGAGGCATGAAAACGGAAGTATTGTGATCTTGGGGAAGTGGGACTTGAACGATGCTCTCTAGGTAGTCAGAACGCCCTGGTTTGTTTATGGGAAACGGCTGTTTCCGATTAAGGGGCTCGATCAATGAGAATCCATGAACTTCGTTCACAGCCAAATTGGGTCTTGTTCATCGTCGCCGATGATGGCCGAATCGGCGAATTTGACGTCAAACCATATTTGGAGTTGGAGGCGTTTGAATGCCTTCGCGATCCCAATGAGTTTCAAAAGGTGGCCAACGGCGGATACTTTGTCGAATGGGAATGCGGAGCTGATTTGTCGGCCGATACGATTGAAGCACGATGGCGGGTGGTGGGGAGAGCGGCCTCGCAGACATCAGTGTAGTATTGCGCTGCCAAACGGGCTGACGGTGGGCTGGGACGTGTAGAGTGTAAACAGTACTGACACCGCCCTAGCACCCCGAGTGGAGTAAAGGGGGCTTCCTTATCCACCCTGGATCAAAAAATGTCCCAACCATTTTTCTGCACATCTTACTGAGGTGGTCTGGTCGTTCTCCTGCTTGTGGAAGGCATAGTCTCATAAGGGAAGGAGAGTGAAACCACCAGATAATCCTTCTTGCTTGCTGAGCCCCCCGATAAAACAGTGGTCGCTCAATGCGCGCAGTGAAGGACCTTCTTGCGGCTCCATGGGGAAGCCCCTGCGGGTGTTGGATACCTAATGGACTTTGAAGTAGACTCGACTCGGTCGTTTCCTAGGTTGCCGAGTTTTGTTGGGCTACGAGAAGGCAATAAGTAACCAAAGGCATGGGGAGGATGGGATGAGGTCACTGAAAGCTCTGTTGTTCGGTCTCGCAATCTTCTGCTCGGGTTGTGCCGCTAGCTATATGAAGACTGGCGGACCGGTAAGCCTGAGCAAAGACACGTACAAGGCCGACCTTGGAGTACTCATTATCCAAGTGAACTGGGGGCGTGTATGGAAATGCGGTCAATTCGAGAATGCGCAGCTTCACGCGTTCACCTTCACAAAGTCTCCTATCGACACACCGGAACCGGTGTCTCTCGATCTTGAAATGCCGTCCAAGTTGAATGTAGATAACAAGTTCTTGCCCTACGCGTTTGTCATCCAGCCTGGCGAATACGTCTTAACAGGTTTTGACGTAAAGATTGCACGTTCGGTGACAGATGTCGGCCACATAAAAGGATCAAAGGACAACCTCATCAAAGATGGTAAGCCGGTCGGTGGCACATTCACGGTGAATCCAGGTGAAATTGTTTATGTAGGCCACTTCGGTCTTGATTGCGGGGCGGAACCATTTCTTTGGCGGTCTTATATACAAGACCGAGAAAACTTTGAACGATACATTGCTGGTTTCAGAATAAAGTTTCCGTTTGTGGCGCAAGTTCCGGTTCACTACAGGCTTTTTTCAACAGAACTTCTTGGCCGTCCATTTGCGCTCAAGGGCTCAATCGTAAATTGAGGCCCAATTTGGAGTGAGGGAAATGAATGGAGAAAAACAGGAACATTCTGAATTCCCGGCGGTGGAGAACTTCGGGCGTGGCTTAACTTATTGGGAAACGACCAAGTCAGACTCCTGAAAGGTGTTCAGCATAACGAGTTTTATGATCAACCGAGCATTCGGTGAAGAATTTGCGAAGGAATGGGTTGCGGCATGGAATAGCCATGATCTCGACCGCATCCTATCGCATTACGCGGACGACTTCGTGATGACGTCGCCCTATATTGCGCAGCTCGCGGGGGTTGCGTCGGGCATCTTGACCGGAAAGGCGGCGGTCCGCGCCTATTGGGCGGCGGCGTTGGAAAAGCTGCCCAGTCTCAGGTTTGAGCATGTTCAGACGCTGATCGGCGTGGATTCGGTCACGATCTACTATCGAGGCGTCAAGGGCATGGCGGCGGAGGTGTTCTTCTTCGGCCTGGATCACTTGGTCTATAGAGCCGCAGCTCATTACGAGTGACGTTCTTTAACGGTCCGCAGAGAACGGGGGATTGCGGAGCGCCGTTTGAAGGAGATTAAACATGCAAACGCATAACCAACTGATCAAGAAGCTCATGCGTCGTCCCGGCGTTCGTGCAGAAGTGGAACGCCTCGAACGTGAAGAGTCTGCACTCCTCGATGCGCTGCTCAAGGCCAGGCAATCAGCGGGACTCACGCAGGCTCAGGTTGCTGAACGTATGGGCACCCAAGCGCCGGCCGTTGCAAGGCTCGAACGTGCGCTGGCAACCGGCAGGCATTCACCATCTGTGGCCACGCTGCGGAGGTACGTCAAGGCTTGCGGTAAGCGCCTTGTGCTGAAAGTCGCATGAAGAGTCTCATCCATCGCACATTCCCTATGACCATGCGCTATCTCATTGGAATAATCCTGGTTGTTGCCCTCGTACAGCCCGCGTTTGCGCTGACTCCTCTCCCGGACAATTCTCCTGAGTTTTTTGCGGGCGAATGGGCTGGCATTGGGGAGCATGGCACGTACTGCTATCTGAATCTGAGTGCGGATGGCCGGGGATTGGCGCTTATCGATCGCGGCGGGGTCGGTAACTGGTTCGGCGCCAGAATTCACTGGCGTAACCGGCAGCAGACGCTTGAAGTCGAGCGTGTCGTTCCGTTGCCTGCTGCTCCGCAACTGCGAATCCTGCCATTGAACAAGCTCTCGCTGCAAACCGGATTCAATCAGTCGCTCCAACTGATCTGGGGCAAGCCGTCCGACAGTTGCCATGTGCAGAAAATTGAAACCACGGCAGATCGCCTGACGCAGGCGCGACGCACGGTCGAACGATTGCCGCCTTCCGATGAGAGACGATGAGCAGCGGTCGCACTCTCGCTTCCCAGTTGTTCACAGCACGCCAGCTAAATACTCCATTAGCCGGTTATTGAACTTCCGTGCGGTTTCGCTGGGGATAAAGTTGAATCCGTGCACAGCGCCAGCAACGACTTCCATGGAAATAGGCACGCCTGCCCGGCTGAGGCGCTTGGCGTACTCAAGGCTTTCTTCAAGCAATAGGTCGAGGCTGCCGACGGCAATGTAGGCGTTTGGCAGGCCGGAAAAGTTCGATGCGTGCGCTGGCGAGTAATATTGTATGTCGATGTCAGTTATTTTGTTCTCGCCAAGAAGATACGTCCATCCAAAATTATTCAACTCATGCGTCCAGACATACTCACCGACATATTTATTACTGGAGGACTTAGGATCGGCCGGCGTTTTGTAATCCAGCATCGGAAACATCAAGATCTGGTTTTTTGGTTTTATCGGCGAGGTATCCTTGAGGTAATGACAGAGTGAGGCGGAAAGCCCACCGCCCGCGCTTTCCCCCATCACGGTTATTCGTGCCGCATCGATGCCCAGTTCTTCCGCGTTGTCGTGAATCCAGGATATCCCGGCCACGCAGTCGTTCAGCGGCGTTGGGTGTGGATGTTCTGGTGCCAGCCGATACTCGATGGCAACGACGATGCAGTTCAGCTTGGTGGCTTTTTCCTGATGCTCGTTGCCGTAGAGATCGGCGGCGCCCGACACATAGCCTCCGCCATGGATGTAATAGATCGCAGGCAGCCGCGCATCTTTCCTCGACTCTTTGGGGCTGTAGATCAGTACGCTCACATCGTCATTGACGGTCACTCGTTTGCCAAAAAAAGTGTCGTCTGTTTTTGAACTGAACAGGCGCACGGACTTTCTTGTTCCCGCAATATCCTCTTTGGTCTTTAACTTGAGGAGAATGGGCGATTGCGTGACGGCCTGCACCTGGTCTTTTGCAATAAGGTCGCGGGAGTTATTCATAAAATGAAGTCCTCTATGTAGGGGAGTGAATTGGCCAGGCCTGCATGGGGTCGCACGCTCCACCATTCGAAGGGCTACTCAGAGCCGTGCCGATGCTTCCTTGGCGGACACCGTTTTGCCGAGCCCCCCCATTTCATGCAGATCGCCGCCGACTTCGATGCGGATCGATTGGGCGACGCCCCCGACCCGCATCGCCGCATACCCGCTTGCCTCAATGAGCTTCGCCACCACCGCGCCGGCGGCTTCATCGTCGGTCGCGTAGAATAAGACGGCGCGGTCGGGCGTACGGTTTGCCGCGGTGCCTAGCGACTCGGCCGTGAGTGTGCCGAATGCCTTCACGAATCGAGCGCCGGCAGGCAGGAGCGAGGCGATGATCTGTCCCGACGACTGCTCTATGGGGATGATCTTCTTGAAGCCGCCTTTGCCGTCCGGCCCAATCGGATTCGACGGGTCGACAACGATTTTCCCCTGCAACAGCGACGAGGATTCCGCGATCAACTGCTTCTCCGCGTCAAAGTAGATCGCCAGGATGATCGCGTCGGCTTTTTTCATGGCGTCTTCGACCGTCATGACCTCCGCCTTGTTGCCCAATTCAGCGGCGAGAGTTGTTGCCTTTGCGGGAGTCCTGTCTGCGATGATGACCTGCATCCCCCCAACAGTAAGATTCTTCGCCAGTCTAGCGCCAATGTTTCCAAGGCCGATTATTGCCGTGTGCATGATGGAGTCCTCCTTGATGATGACGGTGGATCGACTACATGAGATGAATCGGCGGTCACGACGATTGTTTTATTATGCGAAGTGATGTTAGGCAGAAAGCCCCTACGACTTCAACCGCCGCCCCTCGGCATCTGAATCTCAAGGGAATGTTCGATGAGGCGGCGGCGCGGGGAAGGTTCGTGAATGGTTCTAGCAATTCGCTCCCTCTGTATGTTGAGACCGACAGTAGATAAACGGATGTGTTTTCAATAGACTTGCTGCTACGTGTGAGATGGCCGAGGTGCGCCTCGCAATGTGGGACAGTCGAATAGGTCCGGCCCTTTCATTCAACATTTCGTGTGTGTGAAATTGTACAGAGGTTCGCATGGATGCAAGTTTTTGGAAGGATAGATGGGAGCGAAATGAGATTGGGTTTCACGAGAAGCAAGCGAACCCGTTCCTGGTCACCTATTTCAAAGAGCTGTCGCTGGCCAAAGGCAGCCGGGTATTTGTGCCCTTGTGCGGGAAGACGCTCGATATCGCCTGGCTGCTGTCTCAAGGCTATCGCGTGGCTGGGGCGGAGCTGAGCGAGATTGCTGTGACGCAGTTATTCGAGGGGCTTGGGGTGGAGCCGAAGATATCTGGGGTGGGGAGCGTCCAGCGTTATCGCGCGCAAAATATCGAGATCTTTCTCGGCGATCTTTTCGATGTGACTCGCGAGATGCTGGGCCCGGTCGATGCCATCTATGACCGGGCGGCGTTGGTTGCCCTGCCCAAAGACATGCGCGATCGATACACGGAGCATCTTGTGCAGATTTCCGACGATGCGCCGCAGCTGGTGATTGCCTACGAATACGATCAGCGCGTGATCGGCGGCCCGCCCTTTTCCGTGAGCCAGGACGAAGTCCGTCGGCACTACACCGACAGTTACAATCTCACGCTGCTGGCCAGCTCCGACGTCCCCGGCGGATTGAAAGGAAAGTGTCCGGCGACAGAGCATGTGTGGTTGCTGAAGAATGGCTAGCGCAGTGGCAGGACGAGTGTTGTTAACAAGAATTGGATAATCGTTGGCCTATGCCTATTCCAGAATTCATTCGATCCCTGCGTTCCAAGATCGGCACCGAGCTGTTGCAAGTGCCGGTTGTCTCGGCCTTTGCATACGACGATAAGGGGCGGCTTTTATTGATTCAGGATAAGGACTCCGGCCTCTGGAGCGCGCCGAGCGGGATCGTCGATCCGCATGAGCTGCCGTCCGACGCGGCGGTGCGGGAGGTGTGGGAGGAGGCCGGCGTGTTTGTGGAGTTGACCCATATCCTCGGCGTCTTTGCAGGCGAGCATTTCTCCAAGACCTACGACAACGGTGATCGGCTTGCCGCCGTCACGACCGTGTTTGCCGCGAAGGTGATTCGCGGGACACCTCGTCCAGACCACGAAGAGACATCCGATGCGCGCCTCTTCCTTCCCAGTGAGATCGACACCCTCTCCTGCTCCACGCATTTTCAAGTGATCCGCAAGGCCGTGAATCAGTCCCCCTCCCACGCCTACTTCAAGCCTTCTACCTGGCAACCTCGCGAAATCTAACTCGCTCGTTGTGTCCCTACACAATCCGCCGCAATCCCGGCGCTCGCTGCATGAGGGCGACGAGCGGGAAGGTGATGGCAGAGGTGAGCAGGAAGGTGAGAGGCACGTAGTAGGGCGGGCGGAGCAGGACCGGCGCTGCGACGAAATATCCGTAGCGCAGTAGTTCGACCACGATGGGATGGGCCAGATAGACGCCGAAGGTCAGCGGCGCGAGAGTCTTCGCGATGGATTCGACTCTGGGCGAAATCGTCCCTTGCAGAATCAGCAAGAAGAGGCCGACGGCCATGACCATGTCGGTGGGGCTGAAGTCTTCATAGAAATAAAAGGCCCAGCGGTCGTCGTACCCGCGCGTCAAGGCGAGGATGGCGGTCAGGAGCGTAGTGATCGCGGCGGCAATTACGATCATGAATGCGAGGATCGATGGCCGCTCGATCTTGAGCCGCGCGCAATACCAGCCAGCCAGGTAATAGGTCAGATAGGGGACGAACAGGGTGAAGGCGCTGGAGGCGAGAGAGTCGAATAGATTGGCGTTCATTGCCAGTCCGGCCATGATGAGAATCAGATCGCGCAGCTGCGGGAGGCTGAGCGCTGTGAGCGCGTTCGCCAGAAAGGGTGTGACGAGATAGAGCCCGGCGATGAGAAAGAGAAAGTAGAGATGCACGTAGGGACGGCCAATAATCATATCGTGGACGATGGTGCCGGGCGAGAGCGGTTGATGCCAGTAGAATGCGCGCCAGGCAAAATAGATCGCCGGCCAGGCGATAAGCGCTGGCAATAACCGGCTCATGCGCTTTGTCCAGAATTCGTGTGGGCTGGCGTGCTTTTTAGGATCGAGCAACAGCGCGCCGCTCAGCATGACGAAGACCGGGACGCACCAGCGGGTGGCGGCGTCGAGGGCATTGGAGACGTGCCAGTCGAGGCTGCCGAAGAATTCGCGGTCCATCACGATGGTTGCGGCCAGATGCAGCAGGATCACGGCGAGGCAGGCGCCGACTCGCAGGACATCGTACTGGGCTGAGCGTAAATGGGGCAGGGGAGGACTAGAAGGCGGCCCTGCAGGCTGGAGTGATGTCGCTGCGATTGCCATAGGGGATTGTCTGCGGACGCGCGGCGGATTAGGCCAGATCGGTGTGGGATCGATGAAAGGGGGTTAGTCTTCCGCGCGCGTGAATCGCGCCAATACATTGCGGGTAATCTGCTGGACTGCTGGATTCAGAACGGATTTGCGCAGGTGCGGGGCCTGGAAATCGTCGAGCCCCCAGCTCCATTGCATCGATCCGCTTGAAAAGACCAGCGCGTTGCTGGGGGCGCGATAGAAGGTGACGGCGCCGGCGAGCTGTCCGGTGGGCATGCGCGCGACGATGTGCGTGCCGGTTGGGCTGGCGGCGCTCAGTCCATCGACTTCATAGCCGGCGACGCCCGGCAGCGACGAGCCTTTGGCCAGGCCGGTTTTGGCGAGCATCCAGGCATCGGCTTCTTCGATCACGTACGCGCTATCGACGGGATTATCCACTTCAAGATACATCGTGCCGAGCAGGCCTGCTTCGGGGCTGTTCACGGGCGCGTTGCGCCAGCGTGTGGTGGCGAGGTAATCGTTATTCGGGCTCTGGTCGGTCAAAAAGGGATCGCGCCTGGGAGCATTCTCTTTGTAGGCGACCATGGTCCGGAGCGGTTCGCCGGTGGTGGCGCTGGGCTCGAGGCGGACCTGCCAATAGCAGGTATTCGATGAAAAGATACCGAGATGAATGCCCCGGTCGCGCGCCTGTTCTATATGGCGGCGCATCTCCCAGGTCCAATACTCATCATGCCCGATCGAGAGAAAGGCGCGATGCGAGGCGAGCAGCGCGGGGTCTGCATGCACATCGAGATTCGTGGCATAGGTGACGTCGTATCCTTCTTGTTCCAGCCAGCGAACCATGTTGTATTCCCAGCCGGCAGGGGAGGCTGGGTAGCCGGGTGGAATCGAATTGGAAATCAGGAAATCGCCAGCTCCGGTCCCGGAGGCCGCGGCGGGAATGGCGCTGCCGGCATAGGGACGATTGAACGAGACCTTCGCGGCCTGTCCGCCTGGGCTATTGAATGAATAGAGCGAGCGGCCGCCCCAATTGTTGTAGGCCTGATACGTCGTCACGCTGGCTTGGACGAGATAGGCCGAGGCGCGCCGGTCGTCCCGAACGACGAACAGAATGTAGCTTTCTTCTCCCGTGGGTTCCGCCGTCAGTTTGGCCAAGTAGTAGCCTGACGGCCAGGCGTTCTCGCCTTGATTGCCGGCCGGGATGGTCTGCACGACTGGCTGTTCCCACTGGCATTCGATCAATCCCGTGTCATTGTCCACGACCGGAGCCGGCTGCCGGTGCCCCGGCACGGTTCTCGTCTCTGAGACTTGCCGCGCGCCAAGCCCTCCGTACCATCCCATGCGATAGATCGTGAGGCGGTACGTCGGCGCGGGTGTATTCACATAAAAACGAATGCTCCCGCCCTGGTCGATACTGGCTGCGGAGGCGTAGCCTTCAATCTCATGATTCCGCGCCGGTTTGGCCAGCATCCAGTCGCTAGTGCCCGGTTTGCGATTTTCGATTTGCACGAGATTGAGCGGGGCCGCGGTTTGCCCGGTGGCAAGCGCGGGCGAGATCGCTTCGAGTGCCACCAGCAGACTCCAGAGAATCTGGCGGGAGGCGAACCGCGCACGGATCGGCAAGGTGAATTCTTTGCCCCATTCGAGCATCGGGGCCAGCGGAGCGAGCGCGCGGGTCATGAAGCGTGTGCTCGCCATCCGTGCGCGATTTGCTACGGCGGTGAAGGTTTCCGTAAGGCTCAGGCGAAGATCCTGCTGCATTTCGGCAAAACCGATGAATCGGTGGATGCCGTAAATCAACAGGCCGGCATTGGCGAGTGGGAAGGCGCCCGCCATCCATCGGAACTGCGAGACATAGTAGAGGCCCAAGGCCAGGCTGGAGAGCGCCATGCCCAATTGAAGCGCCAGATCCAGGCCAGCTGTTCTGGTTCGTCCGGAAATTTTCGGCGTTCGGCGGAACGGAATCTTGGTGCCGGCGATGGCCTGTTGCATCGACGTGACCGCGCCAGTGAGATGAATGGGAATCAAGAGCAGATTGAGCGCGTAGACGCGAAAGAGATCCCGGAACGGTCGATAGCCGATGTTTTTCAGATCGCGGATATAGAGCGCGAAGTAGGGCAGCGCGGCGATGAGCATCCAGGGCGTCATCAACTCCGAGGAAAACGGAATCGCCAGCAGGCACAGCACGCTCAAGGGCGCGAAGGCCAAGGAGCTTAAATAGTGGATTTGCAGCAGGGCTTGCGGAACGGTGCCCGCCTGCTTCGGTGTGCGGCGCAGGAACGAGAGGAGCTTGGGGAGGATGATTAGCCCGCCGTTGGCCCAGCGCGCCCGCTGAATGACCAGCGAACCGAAGTCCGGCGGAGTGGCGCTGTAGGCCAGCCGCTCGGGATGGTTGTGCAGCGACCAGCCTTTGGCCATGAGATCGACCGTCGATTCGGTATCTTCGATGACCGTCCGGTCCTGGATGTACCGGCGCACAATGTGGCCGCCTTCATTGGATTCGACGCAGATTTCTTCGAGCGCCGATTTTCTCAACAAGGCATTGGCCCCGACCCAAAAGGTCGCGCCGAAATAGGTGAAGCCTTGATGCACGAGGTATTGAATATCGGTGGTGGCTCCAGCGGTGCGCTCTAGCACGCCCGGCGCGTTGGGGAAGGCGCTGTAGGGCGTTTGGGAGACGGCCACTCGGGCATGTTCCGGTTGTTCCATGAAGCGGACCAGCGTGCTGGCGTAATGGGATTTCAACAGACTGTCGGCATCGAGCGTGATGACGTAGGGCGTATCGGGGATCAGGCGGCTGCCGGCTTGCGAACAGGTTTCCACCAGCGCGAGGCCTGCCGGGCGCATGGCCGGGCGGACGCGCTGGCCCATCAGGCCCAGGTAACTGTTCAGATTCATCGCCTTGTTGGGTTCGTGGGACAGATTGCAGTATTGCTTCCGCTCGAAGACATCGAACTCGACCTGAAAGCGCGCGGCCAATTCCGTATAGGCGTCGTCGATTTCTTCGAGGAGTTGTTCCTCTGAGGCGGACGAGGATTCTCTCCGGCGGGCGAACCAGCGGGCGCCCTGTTCCCGGCAGGACTCGGCGGATTGGGTGAGGATTTGCTCGACAAACCAGACATCGGTATGGGTGTCGGCTGGGGAATGCTTCGCCTGGGTTTCAAACCACTGAGTGGCCAGCCTGAAACAATCGGAGAGCCAGACGCATTCGTCCGGTATCGCGAGGGCCTGGGTTGCCCGTCTCGCTTGGAATGCCGCCCGGGCTTGGGTGAGATGGCCGGCCGGTTCGTCGAGCAAGGCCTGTAATTCAAAGGGCAGATTGCGCGCCGCCCATAATCCTGCCCGGTCCGATTGAGTTTTGGGGGCAGGCGGATCGTCCAGCAGCAGCACGACCCGCTTATTAGGATAATTCTGGAGCGCGGCGGACAAGAGCGTTTGGCGGATGACAGGAAGCTCTTCTTTGTAGGACGGCACGAGGACGGTGAGGGCTGGGGCCGTCAGGGGATCGAAGGGTTTTGCCGGTTGCGAGGCCGAGAGCCGGAAGGCGGCGTCCCGTTTGAGCTGTCCAAGCCGCGCCAATTGGTAGCAGAGGTTGCCATAGACTAAGAAGCCGGCGAGCGCGCCGAAGAGCAGGGCTTCCAGCAGATACCCGGTGCGGCCTTGAGCCAGGGCGGTTGTTGCGATGGATCCGGTCGACCAGATCAGCAAAGCGGTGGCGGTGGCGGTGACGGCGAGCGATATCTGGGTGAAGCGGAGTTCTTTGGCATAAGAAAAGTGCGTCATGAAAAAGTCCAAAAAAATAAAATTATGGGTTCACGTTGGCGCGAGGACATGTGCAATCCAGGTGCCGTGGCGCGGTGGCGACCGATATGTGAAAAAAGCTTGATAATCGGTGGATTGTAGGATTCTTGGCCAGCCGATTCTGTAGAAGTGTAGGCGTCGGTTGCTACAGTGCCTCATGGGCTGTGGCGGTTATGCAGAGGGGATAAATGTGTTTTTAGAATGGTGAAGGGTTCTACCTAGTCAGTCTGTTGTCGGTGGCCGCTTTCAGGGGGGCGTGGGGCTGGTTCAATGGGAGTCAGGGCGAGAGCGCTTGGAAAAATGATCCCGTACAAGGGTTTCGACCTGGGCAAAGTGCCGGTCCGGCAGGTTTTTGAAGCGACGTTTGCAATCGGCGAGGGCGTCATGAGCCGTCTTGAAGGGTTCGATGACGGCCATGAGATGGCTGTGATAATCCAGAAGCTTGAGCTCGACCGTTCTCAGAGAGCCTGGATCGCCGGCGATAGCCAGGGCTGCCTTGGCCTGGTCGCCTTGCGATTCGACAAGCGCCTGAAAACAGAGCCCTTTCAAACGCTGGGTGACGGTGCTCCGGTCCCAGCCGAGCGCTTTTGCCGTGGATTGCATGTCGAATCCCTGTTGGCGCAGGCAGGCGAGGACCGCGGCATCGCTCGCCGGCTCCGGCAACAGGGCCGTTCGGTTCGGCTGCTCCTCTGCCTGGATTGCCGCAGTATCTTCTAGGGAGAAGGCTTGTTTCGTGAGCATCGGCCCATCGCTTAGGGCGATGGCTCGTTCAAGGGCATGGCGGAATTCCCTGACGTTGCCCGGCCAGTCATGCGCGGTCAGCAAGCGCAGGGCGTCATTGGAGAGTGTGGGGACCGGACGCCCCATGTGCGCGGCAATCTCGGCCAGGCAAACGTCCGCCAAAAGGGGAATATCCGCTGTCCGTTCGCGGAGCGGCGGCAGCCTGAAGACCAATCCCTTTAAGCGAAAGTAGAGATCTTCCCGGAACCAGCCTTCGGACACTCCGCGCTGCAAGTCGCGATTGGTGGCGGCGACGATGCGCACATCCACGGTTGTCGGGATCGTCGCTCCCACACGATAGAAAGACTTTTCCTGTAAGACGCGCAGCAGCTTGCTTTGGTGGTCTAGCCGCAGGTCGCCGATTTCATCCAGGAAGATGGTGCCGTGGTTAGCCAGTTCGAAGTAGCCGCGCCGGTCGGCGGTGGCGCCGGTGAAGCTGCCTTTCGTGTGGCCGAAGAGTTCGCTCTCAAACAGTTCCGGCGAGATGGCGGCCATGTTCACGGCGATAAAGGTCCGGCTCGACCGAGGGCTGAGCCGATGGACCGCGCGGGCGAACAGCTCCTTGCCGGTGCCTGGCTCACCCAACAGCAAGACGGTTAGCGGCGATCTGGCGCCTTTTTTCACGTCTCGAAACAGGCGCAGGAGAGACGGATCTTGCGTGACAATCCCTAGCTGGCGGCAGTCGTTCCGCAGTTGGTCGAGTTCGGCATCGCCGATGGAGCCGGGCCAGGAATCGGCGGCGCGCAAGCCGTGGAGCTGCTGTTCCAGTTCATCGAGCTGTTGACGGGCGGCCTGTTCCTGCGCCTGCACATCGGCCAGTTCGGACCGCAGGGATTCCGCTGTGCGGGCGAGGTCTTGCTGCTGGCCGGTCGAGTGCGCGACCGCGGCTTTGGCTGCGTCCAAATCTTCCTGCAAGGCTTCGGCGCGATTCTCCCGCAGCACGAGCGCTTCCCGCACGGCGGCGGCATCCTGCTGGAGGCGGAGCATGTCTCGCTCTAGCACTCGCATGCGCTGGCCGGCCGTCAGGTGTGTCCAGGCGGTGGCGCCGAGCAGAACGAAGAATGCCGCGGTCAACGGCAGCGCGACCGGGAGCACCACATGCAGTCCGCCGAGCACGACGCCGGTTGTGGCGGCATAAAGTGCGATGGCAACGGCGGCGAACGCCAGACCGGCTATTCCGCGGAAATGTACCAGCCCCCAAGCGATGAGCGACGCAACGATCCCGGTGAGGATGAATCGCGAGAGAGGATGGATCTGATCGAGCCGGTTGCCAGTGAGGAGACTGTTGAGGAGGTGCAGCTGCGCAACCATCCCACTGACGGATTCTCCAGTCGGGAGAAGCCAGACGGGGTGCGTGGCGGCCGCTGGCAGGATGGCCACGACGCGATCCTTGAACCAACTGTCTAGGGCCGCTTCGTCATGCTGATGGATGGCTTTCCACACGGAGGATAGAGGGACGGTCGGCAGGGCGGCCAGCGAACCGTTTCCGACGATGTCGATGAGGCCGGTCTCGTGTGCGATGCTGGCAAGTGGTTGATGGTTCGCCAGCGCATACAGGGCCAGTCCGAAAGCGGGCGTCGTTCGACCGCCTTGCTCAATGAAGAGGGGGCCGGCGCGCGCGACGTGGTCGCTGTGGGGGGATAGTGCGAGGTGTCCTTCCATGATGGCATCTGGAGCCGGCGGGGCGTCGTCCTCGAAGACGGTCACGATGCGGCCGGCGGTTTTCGCCGCCTCTAGAAGCAATGCGTCGCTGGCGGCTCCGCCCAGTTGCGGGGGGCTGGCGTGGCCCATGCGATGGTCGATGCCGATGGCGGCGGCGCCAGCGTCATGCGCGGCGGCGATGAGCTGCGCCAGAACGGCCCGGTCCAACGATCCGGCTCCGAACCGCTCGTCGCTCGCGGGATCGCGCACGACAATTGTGAGCGAGGGGCTGACCGCGATCGGCGCGCGCTGGCGGAGCCACGTATCGTAGGCCGTCCAATCGAGCGCTGTGAACGTCGCGGGGGCGGCCAGCCAGGGGGCTCCAGCCAGCAGAGCCGCGAGCAGACCGATGATGAGGGCCTGGAGGGGCAGTGAGGTGATGAGGAGCCGCCAGAGTGCTTGTCGGTCGAGCATGGAATTATCGGAGGCCTAGTTCATCGAGCAGGGCTTGGGTGTCTTGCTTCGACAGGCCCTTGAGCGCGGCCTTCGCTTTGGCTCGATCCGGCGCGACGCCGAGGCCCTGGTCATAGATGCGCGCAAGCGCGGCCTTGGCTGGCGCGAAACCGTCTGCGGCGGTGGTCTCAAGGCAGCCGAGAATGTTTTTATCGAAGGGCGCGAGGTGCTGGTCCCAGCCTGTTTCGTAGAGCCGGACGAGTTTGGCCAAGGCGATGTCGCTCAGCGCGTAACTTTCTTGGAGGAGGGTCGAGACCGCCGCGTCGGTCCGATTATCTTTGAGCAGCAGGGTCCCCAATGTGTCGCTGTCTCCAGTCCGGCTGTAGTCCGGGAATTTTTCCCAGAGCAGTGCGCGATAGGATTGAAAGCCTGCGAGCGCGTCGGTGCGGCGTCGGTCGGCGAGTGTGGCCGACAGGGCTTGCCGTCGGAGTTTGGCGAGCGCGTCGGCAGCCGGTTGGTGGCCCGATTCAGCGGCCATGGTCCACCAGAAGATCGCCCGTCCGAGATGTTTCTCCACACCCTGGCCGCTCTTGTAGGCATTCCCTGAAAAGAACTGTGCCTGTGGCACTCCGCCGCTGGCCGCTTCTTCCATGAACTGTGCCGCCTCCTGATGGCGATTGGTCAGCTTTAGCAGCAAGGCGAGGCGGTACCGTGCGTCGGGAAAGTGCGGCTGGAGTTCGAGCGCCCGCCGATACGATTGTGTCGCGGCCTTGATATTGCCGAGCGAATATTGCACGCCGCCGAGACTGTAGTGCGCGTGGGTGAGTGCGGGGTCGAGCAGCAGGGCTTCCATGAAGGCGGTGGCGGCGCCATGTCCATCTTGTTTCGCCATGAGCAGGATGCCGAGTTGCAGCAGCGCGCCGGTATGGTTCGGCTGCAACTTGAGCGCAAGGCGGCATTCGTCGAGTGCGGCATCGAAGTCGCCGACGCGATAGAGTCCCTGCGCCAGCTTGAGGCGGTCCTCCGCGCTGGCGGGAAATATCCTGATCCGTCCGCGTAGCTCGCTCAGCATGAAGACGGCATTGTTGCGCTCTTGCTCCGTCCATTCAGAGGGCTGCGGGTGGTTCTGCTGTGGAGGTTGTGGAGTTTGATTGGGATCCACCGTGAGCGTGGGATCGGGGCCGGGAGACTCGAGAATCGGCGGCGAGGATATCTGTTCGTCAGGCGTTTGGGCGAACGACAGACCGTGACGTTCGGCGAGCAGCGGAACAGCAAGGACGGTCACGAGCACTAGACAACGACGCATCGAAACCTGCGACCCTCTTGAGATGGGCATGTGTGGGGGTGATTATAGCACTTGAT
Source organism: Nitrospira sp. (assembly GCA_020846195.1). Classification (GTDB taxonomy): domain Bacteria; phylum Nitrospirota; class Nitrospiria; order Nitrospirales; family Nitrospiraceae; genus Nitrospira_D. The sequence continues at coordinate 213,007 of JADLEJ010000004.1, read as the reverse complement.
CGGGCGGGGCATCCTCCCCGGGATCGGTCAAATTTTGGATATCCGTGGCTAGCGTAGTTTGGCGAGTTCCGCCTTGATGCGCTCGATATGGGCCTGGAGATCTTCGGTGGCCAGGTGGACGGGCTCGTGCGGCACCCGCCAAACCGGTTCCAGAGGGGCCGGGTCGGTGGCCAGCCGGGGGATGAGATGCCAGTGGATGTGCGGCAGTTGATTGCCTAGCAGCTCATAATTGATTTTTCGGGCCTCAAACGCATGGGCGAGGGTCTTGGCCACCAGAGTGACTTCTTCCATCAACTGGATTCGCTCCGTGGGCGCGAGCTGGAAGAGTTCGGTGGCGTGGCGCCGGAAGACGACGACGGTCCAGCCTTTGAAAAATTGATCTTCGTGCACATAGGCTTGCGACAGCCCGAGGTCGGCGATGAAATGGTCAGCGCGCGGCCAGGTGCCTTGGCAGGCGTTGCACAGCTGGGTTGTCGTGGACTCGCTCATGGTTGATTGGCCTTGCGCCACTCCTCCTCTGTAATGACGCCTTTCTTGAGCAGCAATTGGAGCAGCCGCTCGGTCTGTTTGTCCGTCTGCCGTTGAGCGGCGGCGGGCTGCGCTTGGGTGGCCGGCGGTTTCGCTTCAGGCGGCGGCCGTTTGCTGCCGTAGACTTTGAAGCCCGGCGTGAATACGGCGACATAATCTCTGTTGCGAATCCGGACGGCGGCCGCGCGGCTATTGGTTTGCGGGCCTACGTCCGCGGTGCTGCCGGGCGGAATGCGAAAGAAGGGTTTGCCCTCGTCGGTTTCTCCATCCTGTCCGAGGATGTCGAACCGGTTGAGGAAGGGTTCATTGGTCAGTCCCTCATGGTCTTCTCCCGCCAGGTTCGTAATCTTATCGAGCGTGACGATCAGAGAGTCGGCGATCAGCGGATCGGCGGTCAGATTGCGGACGCTGACGTCGTAGCGATACTCGCTCGTGAAATTATCGCGCCCGGTGAGTGTGACAATGACCGTGACCTTGCCGGTCAGATCGGTGAGATGGTCGATGGGGGATGCCATCGAGTTTGTGCTGAAGCCGATGGCCCCGGCGCACAGCGCCGCGCCAGCAAGCCAGGTGAACAGCGATTCTCTGCCTATCATCGTGTGCCTCGAGACTCAGTGAAATCGACTACGGGAGGACGCGGCGGAGCATAGCAAGAATCGATGAATTGATCGAGCCCCTAAATCCACCGGTTGCGCCGGTCGTTGCCTTGACACCTCGTTTCGCCTGACGCTATTCTCGCCGCAGTCGATGGCAGTCTCCTTCCGGTCCTATGACGCATGACATCTACGGCTTCTCGCGCTCCGTTGTTGATTTCTAAAGCTCTCGTGGCCCGGCTGCTGCGGCTCTACGACTATCCGCACCCGATGAATCCGCAGCGCCTCATCCGTGGCTATGACCGGCCGCATGCTGTTCGCACCGCGCGCATGTGCGTGGCCGTGGCAGCTGCGCTGGGACATGACCCCGCGCGGGTGCGGCAATATCAGATTGCCTGTGTTCTGCACGATTTGGGTCGAGCCGGGCTGGACCGCGTCCTCTTTGGGAAAATCTGGTCTTGGGCGAAAGCCCAGGGGATTCCAACCAGGCCGCGTGAATGGCGCGCCCTCCATCCGGAGACGGCCTATGGACGCGAGACGGAAGCGTTTCTCGCTCGCTATCGCCAGGAACTCGAAGCCGCCGGCATCGCGATGACGCCCTGGGCGAAAGAGCAGGTCGAGATGCGGCTCGGGTATTCCCGGCGGCTGTCCCGGCGGCTGCGGTCGGTGCGTGGCGAGATCGCGCAGCTGGGCGTGCGCTGGGAGCCCTGGATGCAGCGGGTGATGCTCTATTATTACTACCCGGAGAAGCTGGCGGATGCTCCGGCCTGGGTCAAACAATTGGCGGAGATTTTGGTGGCCTGCGAACAGTTCGAGGCCTATAGCAATCAACGCCGTGGCCGCGATTATTATGTGCGGAAGCAAGAAACGCTTGCCGATGCCTTTGCCTATCTGGAGACATTACGGCAGGAAGGCATCGTGAGCCAGGCGGTGATGGCGGCGTTGCGCGGGCTGGCCGCCGGGGGAGAGTTCGACCGGGTGCTGGAAGAGGCGCGCGGCGGGCGGCTCTCGCCGGCCGAACGGAAATTTCTGCGACAGCAGCAGGATCGGCAGCATCGTTAAATGGAGTGTTGATATGGCCGTAAAGACTGTGACCTCTCGCGTGGACATGCGCGGCGACACGCACATCGAGAATCTGACGTCATCGGTCCAGGCCGCCGTTGCCGATTGCGGGTTGAGCGCCGGCATCGTCACGGTGTTTGTGAAGCACACCACGGCGTCGATCATGGTCATCGAAGACGAGCCGGGCATTCGCGCCGATACCAAAGCGTTTTGGGCCAGGGCAGTGCCGGCCGATCCGGCCTGGCAGCACAATACGCGGAATGCCGGTGAAGACAACGGGCACAGTCATCTTCGCGGGCAGCTGCAAGGGCCGTCCGTCACCATTCCGTTTTCAGAACGGGCGTTGCTGTTGGGCACGTGGCAGCAAATCGTCGTGGTCGATTTCGACACCAGACCGCGCACGCGCGAGGTGATCGTGCAAATCGTCGGGGAGTGACGGTGAGCATGCGGTGGATTATGCAGAGGCCGGTCTACGCACTCGTTGCGGTCTGCGCCCTCGCCGCCAGCCCCATCGTCATGGCGGCGGACTGGGGCAAACCGCTTGGCGGGGCCTATGAGGGGGCGGACGGCAAGCCCCGGCCGGTGACTCCCGCACCGGCTGAATTGAGCCCGGATGAACGCGCCACCATGGCGGTATTTGAACGGGCGACCAAGTCGGTGGTCTTCATTGCCAACACCGCCATTCAACGCGATGTCTGGTCGTTCGATACGATGGAGGTTCCGCGAGGTTCCGGCTCCGGCTTTGTCTGGAGCAAGCAGGGCTATATCGTGACGAATTTTCATGTCATCTACGGAGCCGATACCATCAAGGTCACACTGGCCGACCGGAGCGAACATCAAGCCAAGATTGTCGGCGCCGATCCGGACCATGATTTGGCCGTGCTGCAGATCAACGTCTCCGAAGCGTTGCTGGAACCGCTGGCGGTCGGGGCGTCGCATGATTTGCGGGTCGGACAGAAAGTGCTGGCGATCGGCAATCCGTTCGGATTGGACCATACGCTGACTACGGGGGTGGTGAGCGCGCTGGGGCGCACGATCAAGTCGATGTCGAACCGGACGATCGACGGGGTGGTGCAAACCGACGCCGCGATTAATCCCGGCAACTCCGGCGGGCCGCTGCTCGACAGCAGCGGCCGGTTGATCGGCGTGAACACGCAAATCGTCAGTCCCAGCGGCGCCTATGCCGGAGTCGGGTTTGCTGTGCCGGTGAATACGGTGAATCGGATCATTCCGGAGTTGATCAAGCACGGAAAGTTGATCAGGCCGGGGTTGGGCCTGGTGCTGGTGCCCGATGCGATGGCGGCTCGTTGGGGCATCAAGGGATTGATTATCGGAAAAGTGTCTCGCGGAGGACCGGCCGATGCGGCAGGACTGAAAGGCGCGCGGCAAACCTCAAGCGGGCGCATCGAGCTTGGCGACATCATTGTGGGGGTGGCAGGCAAACCGGTCGCGACGGTCGACGATTTGATGGATGTGATGGACGCGCACAAGGTTGGCGATCAAGTGACGCTCGATATCATCCGTGCCAATAAGCCGCAGCGCATCGCGGTGACGCTCCAGGCAGTCAATTAGCGGATGTATGCGGCGCCGGCCCGGCCGGTGGCGTCCGGCTCCGACATGTTGTTATGATGACACCTGACCAACCTGGAGACGACCATGAGCGACCATCGACCAGACGATAGAGAACAGACTGGCGCGGGAGCGGGGAAGCGGCCAGCCGCGGCGGCGGCCGATCCGCTCGAATTGATCGAGCAATGCCTCGCGTCCTTTCCTGAGAACGATCCCCGGCAGCAGATCCTCTACAAGCTGCGGCACTCCGTCATGCTGGCGGCGGCCGGTCAGCAGCAGCGCGAAGCCGAATTCAAAAAAATCAGCGAGGTGGTGGCGAAGCTGACGGCGCCGGCCAATCGTATCGGCACGTTGCTGGATTTGCCGGGTGAAGGCCTGGCCAGGATCGTCGTCGGCGGGGCCGAATATTATGCGAATGTCGATCCGCGCGTGGCTGCGGGCGATCTGAAGATCGGCGCGCAGATTCTGGTGAACGAGGCCTACGCGGTCATCAAGACGCTGGGTTATGACTTGAATGGGCCGGTGCTCAAACTGACGGAAGCGTTGCCGGACGGGCGGCTGCGTTTCGAGCAGGAGATGGGCCGGCAGTCCATGATACTTCAGCGGTCGAGCGATCTCGTGGGAGTGGAGCTGAAGGCCGGCGATGAATTGCGGATCGATCCGGGGCACCGGATCGCGATTGAAAAACTGGAAAATCGCAACGCCAAGTCCCATGTGCTGGACGATGTGCCGACGGTAACGTGGGAACAGATCGGCGGCCAGCAGGAGGCGATCGGCGCAATTCGCAAAGCGATTGAGTATCCCCTCTTGCATGCGGAAACATTTCAGCAGTTCAAGTTCACGCAACCCAAAGGTTTTCTGCTGTATGGTCCGCCGGGCTGCGGGAAAACGTTGATCGGCCAGGCGGCGGCCGCCAGCCTGTCGAAGCTCGTGAGCGAATCGATGGCCGCCGCCGGCCAAACGGAGACGCTGCCTCCCGTCACGGGCGGGGCGTTTCTCCATATCAAAGGGCCGGAGATTCTGAACATGTGGCTCGGGGAATCCGAGCGGATGGTGCGCGATCTTTTCGCCAAGGCCAGAGCCCGCCGGCGCGAGGGAGCGCTGCCGTTCATTTTCATCGATGAAGCCGAATCGATCCTGGGCACCAGGCGGGCCTCGCGCTCGTTCAATATTTCGAGCACACTGGTGCCGATGTTTTGCTCCGAGATGGATGGGATTGAATCCCTGCGCGACGTCGTGATTATCCTGGCGTCGAATCGGCCGGATTTGATCGACCCCGCGGTGCTCCGGCCAGGCCGGATCGATCGCAAGATCAAAGTCAGCCGTCCGAACCGAGAATCGGCCGCTGAGATTCTGAAGGTCTATCTCACGGAGGAGTTGCCGCTGGATTCTTCCGTCCTTGCCGAACGGGGCGGAGAGAAGGCGACGGCGGTTGCCTCGCTGGTGGATGAGGTGATCGACCAGATCTACAAACGGACGGATGACAACCGAATACTCTCGATTCGGCTTCGCAGCGGGCAGAGCAAGGTGCTTTATCGGGGCGACCTCGTCAGCGGGGCGATTCTGTCCTCCATCGTGCAGCGGGCTAAGGAAAAGGCCATCGACCGCATGATTCAATCCGGCCAGTCCGGCGGCCAGCCAGGAGGGCTTGTCGCCAAGGATCTTTCCGATTCCGTGCAGGAAGAGTTCCGCGAGGGGGAGATGTTGCCGCCCGACGATGCGGCGGAAGAATGGTTGAAGTTGCTCGACCATCATCCGGAGCAGGTCGTCGGAGTGTCGTCGTTCCGTCGCGGCCGGCAGAGCGAAGAGCGGGCGGTTAATCAGATTATTTAACGATGCGTCTTTTCGGCATAGAAACCGAGTACGGTATTACGCGCGAGGACCTCGATGCGGTGGATCCGGTCGTCGAGTCGATGGAGCTGGTGCGGGCGCACCTGACGGCCTCGTTCGAACGGCGCTGGGACTATGGCGGCGAAGACCCGCACGATGACGCCCGGGGATTCCGAGTGTCCGGGTTGCAGCAAGATCGGGAAGAAGACGATTTTGCCAAGCTGGATGCGCACCGGCCCTTTTCATTTCATGAGATGAAGAGCGATCTGGTGCTGCCGAACGGCGCGCGGTTTTATAACGATCACACCCATCCGGAATATTCGACCCCCGAATGCCGGACGTTGCGCGATTTGCTCGCGCAGGATCGCGCGGGGGAGCGGATTATCCAGCGCGCGGCTGAGCGGCGCAATCGCCAGCTCGGCGGGCCGCACGTGCAGCTCTATAAGAACAATACGGATTTGCATGGCCATAGCTATGGCTGCCACGACAACTACCTCGTCTCGCGGTCGATTCCCTTTCCGCAGCTGGTGGCGGGGCTGGTGCCGTTCCTAGTCAGCCGCCAGGTCATTGCCGGTGCGGGGAAAGTCGGCGTCGAGGCGCAGGAAAGCGGGTTCGTCCCTGGGCAGTATCAGCTGTCTCAACGCGCCGATTTTATGGAGACGGACCTGAGCGTCGATACGATGCATAACCGGCCGATTCTCAACACCAGGGATGAGCCGCATGCTGTGCGAGAGAAGTATCGGCGGCTGCATCTCATCATCGGCGACGCGAATATGTGCGAATACGCCACGGCGTTGAAGGTGGGGACGACGCGGGTTGTGCTCGACTTGATCGACCGGGGCGGCGTGCCTGTACTGGAATTAGCCGATCCGGTGGCGGCAGTGAAGCAGATTTCACGCGATCCCGATTTGAAGGCGACGGTGCGCCTGAAACAGGGGGCGCCGCTCTCCGGGCTGGAGATTCAGAAGCAGTATTATGTGGCGGCGCGGCGCCTGTTAGCCGGTGCCGATGCCGAAACCGATTGGGTCTTGAACGAATGGGGCGAGACGTTGCGCTTGCTGGCGCAGGATCGCAGCCAATTGGTCGGCAAGCTCGATTGGGTGACGAAGCGGTGGCTGTTTGAGACCTTTGTGCGGGAAGAGCGGATCGGCTGGGACGATCCCTGGCTGGCGAGCCTGGATCTCGAATATCACAATGTGAATGCCGACCGGGGCCTGTATCTCGGGCTGGAAGCCGAGGGCAAGGCCTGGCGCATGACCACGGAGGCCGACATCGAGCAGGCCTTGTCGGTTGGGCCTCAGGATACTCGCGGTGGATTGCGCGGGTTGTGCGTGCGGCGGTTTCCCGATCAGATCACCGCGATGCAGTGGGAACGCATTCAGTTCTCTGGCGGGTTGTTGAAGGGAAAGACGCTGGAGATGGGCGATTTGTTCGATCCGGCCGAGGTCGCGGCCTGTGCGGAGATGTTTGAGCGGGCGGCTTCTCCAGCCGATGCGCTGGCCGCCTGGAGTAGAAGAAAGGAATCGCAGTCATGATCTATCAGATGATGCCTGAACGACGCGAGGGTCCGGTCGATCCGATGCCGAAGGCGCCAAGCCCGTCGGAGGAGGGCGGCGGGCCTCGCCGTCCTGAAACCGGATCGCCGGATAAAGACAGTTTGATGAAGCGAATGAAGAAGGTCGATCCCAAGCAGGCCGAGCGGTATCGGCAAAGAACAGGGGAGTGAGGATGGCTACCGATCCAGGGTTTGTGCTCGCCGAACGCGCGCCCGTTGGGAAAACGCGGCGTCTCGGCGCCGCGAGGGTGGGCGGGTGAGAGTGGAAGGCCCTCGTTGGACGCGCGCAGTGAGCCCTAACATCGGTGCCCATCGTGGAAGAAAAGTAAACTAGGAAGGCATGGTGGCGGGATGGGGATGCAGGGGGATTTTTTTCAGCTGTTGAAGGAGCAGGGCTATCAATTCGGCCAGCCGGCGGTGGCCGGCGCTGGCGTGGATCTGCCGAGTGCGACGACGATTCTGGCATTCAAGTATCGCGATGGCGTGCTCGTCGCCGGCGACCGCCGGGCGACGGCCGGCAATATGGTGATGTACGACCGGACGGACAAGGTGCTTGAAATCGACCGCCATAGTGTCATGGCCATCGCGGGCGTGCCGGCCACAGCCTATGAAATGGTGCGGATTCTCGAACACTCGTTCAAATATTACCGGCGGACGCAGCTTCAAGAATTAAGCTTCGAAGGGAAATTGCGCGCCGTCTCGAAACTGTTGAAGGAAAATGTCGCCGCGGCGTTGGCGGGGACTGGCGCGGTGGTGCCGGTGTTTGCCGGTTACGATTTCGAGCAGGGCGCGGCCAAGATTTTCTTCTATGACATTCTGGGGGCTGAATTCGAGGGGGTCGAATATGCGGTGTCCGGTTCTGGCTCACCGACGATCCGCGGCATCTTGCACTATGTGAATACCTGGGGCGAGCGCCCGCTGGCCGCGCTCACGGAGGAAGAGGCGACGGTTCAGGCATTGCGCCTTTTAACCAGTGCAGCGGAGTTCGATTCAGCGACCGGTGGAGTCAATCGCGAGGCAAGTTTGTACCCGGTCGTCAAGTTCATTACGCAGGAAGGGTTGAGGACGGTTCCGGACTCCACGTTGAAACAATTGTTCGAAACGAAGGTGTCGCGCCATGTATGAAGAACCCTATCGATGGGTAGAGGCAGTTGGTAATCGCCGGATATATCTAGATGAGCAGTTCAGGCAGGGGAGTCCTGTGGTTGCACTGGGCTACGAGGGGGGCATTCTCCTGACGACGGCCAGTAAAGGCACGCCGAAGCTGTACGAGATTTACGACCGCCTTGCTCTGGGAGGCATGGGCCACCCGGCGGATTTAGAAAAGCTTCGATTCAGCTTGTTAGAGATGGCTCATACGGAGGGGTTCAACCGATCCCCGTCGGATGTGACAGGCTCGCGCCTGGTGAAGTACGGGATTGCGCCGGTGATTAAGCAGGCGTTTGAAGAGGTCTATAAAGCGCCGTTCATCGTGAGGATGCTCCTGGCCGAGCTGGGGCAGAAACCGGAGAAGGATACGCTGCTCACGATCAATTATGACGGCACGTTCGACGAGCGCAGAGACTTTGCCGTGCTGGCCGCGACGAAGCAGGCGCAAACCCGCATGCAAGACTATCTGAAAGCGCAGGCCGTATCTCCCTGTTCGCTTGAGCAGGGCTTGCTGCTGGCGTTGTGCGCCTGGGCGGTCGGATCGCTCGCACATCAACAGGATTCGGTCGAGGCGTCCGCCGATAGCGGCCCGGAGCGCAATCGCGACGCGGCCGCGCCGATTCCCGATCAGGCCGCGCTCCTCGCGCATCTCCGTGAGGTGCTCGTGGATCGGACGCTGGAATGCGCGGTCTTGGAGCGGCAGCAGGCCGGCTCGTCGAAGTATCGCGCATTGAAACCGGCTGAGCTGGCACGGTTGCTTCCTGCAGACTTTCAGGCCCTTGTGACCGGCTAATATGCTGAACCGTATATTCGGCCTTGAAACGGAGTATGGGCTCTTGATGTATCGGGAATGTCCCGAGCGCTCGCTGGCTTGGTGTGCCAGCCAGATTGGCGAGTATTTAATGCGTGGGCTCCACCGGGGTGCCTGTTCATGCTGAACCGCATCTTCGGCCTTGAAACGGAGTACGGACTCCTGGTTAATCAGGATCGTCCCGACCACTCGCCGACGTGGTTCGCGCACCAGATTCGCGATCATCTCTTTCATGCCCAGCGCCGGGGCGTCTTGGATCTGCATCATCGCGGGCATGACGAGCCGCCGGGGAACGGGGGCTTTCTGACCAATGCCGGGCGGATGTATCTCGACATGGGCCATTTGGAGTACGCCTCGCCCGAATGCCAGTCGCTCGTCGATCTCGTTGCGGTCGATCGGGCCGGCGATCAGCTTTTGCAAGAGGCGATTGAGGAACTTGGGTTTGGCGATACGATTTCACTGATTAAGAACAACATCGACCATGAAACGGATGCCACGTTCGGGTCGCATGAAAACTACCTGGTCACCAGGCGGTTTCCTTTCAGCCGGCGGGGCCTGAGCCCGCTCGTCACGTTCCTGGTCACGCGGCAGATTTTCACCGGCTCGGGGCGTATCGGCGCGGCCAGTCCGCAGGATGCCTGGATTCAGATGGACCGTCTGATCGTGCCGCGCGGGGCGCTCCGTTCGCATGCGCCACAGCCGTCGATTCCTTTTCAGATTTCGCAGCGGGCCGATCATATCGTGAACGATTTTTTTGAATGGGTGCAGCAGAACCGGGCCATCGTTAATACGCGGGATGAGCCGCTGGCGGACCCCAATCAATACCGGCGGATTCATCTGCTTCTCGGCGACTCGAATATGGCGGAGGTTGCGACGGCGCTTAAGATGGGGACGACAGGATTGGTCTTGCAGTTGATCGAGGAGGGGAAGGCGCCGGCCGGTGTGGATCTCGATGAGCCGGTCGAAACGCTGCAAGAGATCTCGCAGGATCAGGAACGCCAGTGGATTGTGCGGCTGCAATCGGGCCGGACGATTTCAGCGATCGATATCCAAGAGCAATTCTTCGCGGCCGCGCGGGAGGCCTACGCCGGGCAAGATGAGGAAACGGATTGGGTGCTCAACCAGTGGGAATCGATCCTGACCGATTTGCGGGGCGATTATGCCAAGCTGGTGGGCCGTGTCGATTGGGCCTCCAAGCTGTGGCTGCTCGAATCCTTTCGCGAGGCCGAGCAGCTGGACTGGCAGGATCCGGCGCTCAAGAGCCTCGATCTCGAATATCATAATTTGCATGCAGACCGCGGCCTTTATTTCGGCCTGCTCGAAGAGGGACGAGTGCCCCGCATGACAACGGACAAGGCGATTGCGCTCGCGATGGAACATCCTCCGCGCAACACCCGGGCGTTCGGCCGTGGTGAATTGGTGCGCCATTTATTGGCGGCCGGTTCCGGCATGAAGTCCGGCGGCTCGGTCTCCGATGAGCGATTCTTTCCGGACTATGTCATCAATTGGTCGATCGTTCAGGTGCAAGGCCGCACGCCGTTTCCCATGCCCGATCCGTTCAAAACCTACGTTCAAGACGTTCGCACCTACGTGCAGCCTGCCTGAGGGCCGCGCTCTTTGCCGACCCCGCGCCGCGCAGAATTCGTTGATTCTAGGAAATCGCCGCTAGAATGGTATGCTTGGCGGGCACGAGCGATTTCTCATGTGCCGGGCAGGAGACTCACAATGAAAGTACGAACATGGATGATGCAATACGGCGTGGCGATACTGCTCTCGTGTGCATTTGCCCTGATCCTTGGGCAGGTCCCGCTCTTTCGCGAGACGGCTGTGGGGAAGTTAACCGCCTCGGATCTCGTTCAGTTTCTCGGGTATGGCGGTGCGATCGTGCTGGCCTGGCTCGGCGCCCGGCAGGCAGCGGCAGATGCTTCCGAGGACTGGAAATGGCTAGCGCCTTATCGGGCGCTGATTCTTCCGGTCACGACGCTGGTTACGATGATTCTGGCGTATGGCGTTCTGCTGCTGGTGGGTGGCCCGTTTCTAAATAAATTCGCCAAGGAAATCTATAATTGGATTTTCATCGTGGGAATTGTGGCGGCGATTGCATGGCTGATTGCGACATGGATGAGAACTTGCGCCCCGCTTGTCGTCGCGGCGGCCCCTCGTCGTTTGAAGAAAGCTATTTAGCCGATCGGTTCTCAGGGGCGGTCTTTTAGCAAGGCTCTCGCGTTCAGGACTGCCTCTGACTCGCAAACTCGACAATTCTGTTTTCCGCCCAATAACAGTCTTCACCGCCTGGGCTCAGGCTGAAGAATCCGCAATGGCCGCCATGGCGAGGCGCCAGCAGGGTGATGTGTCGGTTCTCGGCGAGCGCAGGGTCAGCGAATAGAGCATAGGGAATGAATGGATCGTCTTGGGCGGTGATAACTAATGTCGGGACGGCGATTCGATGCAACACATGCCGGGCGCCTGCGCGATTGTAGTAGTCCGCGCCATTCCGATAGCCTCCGTCGCGGGCGGTGTAGTAGTCGTCGAATTGGCTGATCGTTTTCATCGAGCGCATTGTTTCCAGATTCCATTTGCCGGGGAAGAGCGCCGCTTTTCGCTTCATTCGCGCTTTGAGGCGGGAGAGGAAGTGCTGGTGATAGATCCAGTTCCGTGGCTGCTCCAAGGCCGCCACGCACTGGGTCGGATCGATATTCGGGCATACAGCGGCGGCTCCTGCGAGGGCAGGCATCGTAGCGGCGATTTCGCCGGCGGCCTTCAGCACAAGATTGCCGCCCATCGAATAGCCGACTAACCAGATGCGCGTCAGGCGATCCACTGCCGCCAGTTCTCGGACGATCTCGCAATAATCGCGGCTGAGCCCGCTGTTATAGAGGGTTGGCGTGAGGCGCTCGGTGCCGCCGCAGGTTCGCTGGTTCATCCGCAGGACATTGAATCCACGCCGATAGGCCTTGGCCGCGATGCCCCGCATGTAGTGCGAGTCCGCGCAGCCCTCTAGCCCGTGAACGAGAATGAGGGTGGGCGACTCTGACGTGTGTGGCTGCCAGTGGCAGAATCCGAGGAGCTGCGTGCCCGGTTCGGTGGTGAAGAGGCGCTCAGTTTGCGGAATCTCTCTCAGAGAGGTCTCTCTAGGCCAATACCGCGGCGCAAGAGTCATGAGATGCGCGTTTTGGAGGAAAAATGGAGGGGCAAAAGAAGTGGCGGCGTGCATAGTCGTCCCATCATATCCAATATCGCGGCGATATGGAGCAAGAACTTCTTTGTGATAGGTTCGAGCTGGGAGTCTCAAGCGGGGATGGGGATCGACCGATAACAGAGGCTGGATGGCTGGCAAAGGAGGCGGGTATGTTGACGGCAATTGGCGATGTGATGCGGCGGGTGTATGAGCGTGGATGGATCACGACCAGAGATGGCAATATCAGCATGCGGAAGCGGGAAGGGAAGTATTTATACATCACGCCTTCCGGCTGGCGAAAGACGATCATTCATCCGGAACATGTTGTCAGGCTCGAGATCGTCAACGATCCTGCGACCGGCCTGTCGATTCCGAAAATTCGAGATGGGCAGCAACCTTCAGGCGAGTTGTGGATGCATTGGAATCTGCAACGGGATTCCAAGAAGACGCGGACGGTGGTCCATGTGCATGCGACCCATATTGTCGCGGCGATTTATGCAGGAGTGGATTTACAGGCGATGAGCGCCGAGTTTCCTGAGATCTCGCGCTATACGCGAGTTGGGCGAACGGTTCCAGCGTTACCGGCGCTCTCGCGCGATCTGGCCGATGTGACGGCGGAATGTTTTGGTTTGCAGAAGGATGGGACGCTGGAGTTCGATATTGTGGGACAGGCCAATCACGGGGTGTGTGCGGTGGCAAACGATCCATGGGCGGCATACGAACATGTCGAGCGGCTGGATCATATCTGCGAAATCGTGTTGAAAAGCGGCGTGGCCGCGCGCGCGGCTAGGTAGAACCCCGCGACTTTCGCAGGCCAGCGATAGCCCATGAAATGAGAGAGGGCTGACGGCATGTTGCCGTCAGCCCTCTCTTTATTTATTGGCTCCCCGGGCAGGACTCGAACCTGCGACCAGCCGGTTAACAGCCGGCTGCTCTACCAACTGAGCTACCGGGGAACGTAGGGTTCAATGGAAGCGGGCCCCATTCTAGCAAAACTTTTTGCGGAGAGGGAGTCTTTTTTAGACGTCAAAATCCTCAGTCTCATCTTCGTCTGAAGAGGCGTCTGTATTGCCGTCGGCGAGCGCGGCATAGTGCTTCGCCCAGGTTAGATAGAGATTCCCGCTATCCCGCATCGTGTCGGCGGCTTTGATGAGCTTATCGACCAGTTCAGGGTCTTTCCCCGTTGCCTGGATTTGAGCGGCGCGGCGTTCAATGGCTTTGGGATATTGCGCGATCAAGCCGGAAATTTCACTGAGCAGCTCGTCGATTACATTGTCTTCGTCGTTCATGGCCACCTCTTTTTTCAACAAAAAACCCCATAGCGTGGACGCTATGGGGTTTCCCGCTATTCACATCGCAGTGGATTAGCCTTGGTAGGCTTGTCCCAGAGCTGCCGACTCGCCTTTTTTCGCGATCAGCTGACCGGTGGCGCTCACGGCCTGCATCTCAATCGCGTTGTGCTTGGCGGCGTCGCATACGACGACACACAGTTCGCACCCTTTGCAGCGATCGATATGGACCTCAGCAACCATTTTGCTGGAGTTCAGGTCCAGGCAATTGGCTTCCGGGCAATACATGATGCAGAGGCGGCAGCCCTTCTTGGCCGTGCATTTCTCATCGATGACTTGCGCTACGTTATACATGCGACGCAGTTCCTTCTGTTACGCTGCAACGGCAGGATTGCCGACTTTCAACTCAATCTTATTCTTGTCCGCCCACTCGCTGGCGATTTCGTAGGCCGCCTTGACGGTGGCCAGATTTTTAGCCAGTAACATTTCTTTCTTGGCGAATTTCTTCTTGATCGCTTCGTCCAATGAGGCCGTACCGCCGGAAGCGACGAATTTCTTTCCGAATCGCTCTTGCAGCGCTCCATCCAAGGAGTCCATGGAGACGCACTTGGTGATGCCTGAGACGGCCCCGATCATGGCCATGTTCGTCGACAGCTCGGTGCCGGCCACTTCAATGGCGAGCTCGGTGCCGGCGATGTAGAACAAGGCGACGTTTAGGTCTTTGAGCCTCTCGATATCTTCTTCCGACAGAAGAGGCTCGGCGGAGTTGATGATGACGATGCCGCCTTCCTTTACGCCAGAATAGAACGGCATAGTGTAGCTTTTCCCCATCGTGATGACCTGGGGATGAAACACTTGGATCACGTCCGGGAACACCAGCTCGCCGCGATCGTAGATCCGCTCGATTCCGATACGGCAATAGCTCTCGGCCGGTGCCATCCGTTTCTCGGCGCCAAAGAATGGGTTGGAAATTGAAAACTTTCCGTCCCGGTTGGCGGCCATGGCCAAGACATGGGCTGCGGTGACCGCGCCCTGTCCGCCGAAGCCAGACATCCGGATATTGATTCGCTTCTTAATCATGAACCACCTCCGGTTTCGTTAGGCTTTCCCGGCCAATTGCTTGGCGGCTGCTTTCCGCTCTTTATCCTTCGCCGCGAGCTCAGCCAGCAATTGCTTGGCCGGTTCGCTGACGTATTCTTTATAGGCGAAACGCTCGGTGGGCTTCTCCGAATCGCGCATTTCCTGGAGGCCTTCCATGCTGTTCTTTCCGATTTCCAGAATGCAAGGCGTATAGAGCTGGAGATAGGTCGGTCCGATTTCACGGGCGATATGCACGGCGTTCCGGATGACTTTTTCGACCAAGGACGGCTTGCTGACGGTGCAGTTGACGACATAGTGACAGCCAGATTCACGGGCAATCTCAGGCAGCCGCACCTTGTCGAACAGCTTGCCGACAGGAGCCATTTTGGCGACGAACCCCTTCTGCATCAATCCGCTCTCCTGGCCACCGGTGTTGGCATAGAGTTCGTTGTCGAAGCAGATGGTGGTGAATTTTTCCTGGCGGAACCAGGCCTGCAAGGTCATGTCGAGACCGATGTCGACGGTGGCGCCATCGCCGGCGAGAACCACGACATCCTTTGTGCGATCTGGGAAACGGACGCTCAGGGCGCGCTTCAATCCCGATGCAATGGCGTTTTGATTGCCGAACAGGGAGTGAATGTTATGCACGGCCACCATCGGGAACACCAGGCTGGTGCAACCGGTGGAGCCAACCATCACGGTGTCCTCTGGGTTGGGGAGCGAAGCCAGGATATAGCGGAATGCCATGGACTCCGGGCAGCCGGCGCAGAGCGAATGCTGCTCGATGAGTTCTTTGTTGTTGCCGATATCTTTCCATCCACGATCTTCCTTGCCGTAGGTCGCGCTCTTCACCAGGTCCTGGTAATCCGACGGCATGATGTCGTAGAGGGCTTCAGAAATCTTAATTTTCTCTTTGCTCATGTATGCCTCCTCAGGTTCGCAAGCACCATGCGAACTGGTTCTGGATGTGTATTGCTCAGCTTCCGCGCCCAGCCATCACAAAGGACTTTTTGAGTCCCAAGGTCGTCTTGATTTCGTTGACGATGATTTCCGGTGGCATGGTCATGCCGCCGGCGACGCGCGGACCCGCATGCACTCGCTCATGATTGGGTACCGTTGCCTTGAGTTCTTTGGCCAGCCAGCCGGTCACGTTAAACTCCGGCACGAAAATGTGCTTGGCGTTCTTCGTGGCCTCGCGGATCTCTTCTTCCGGCCATGGGCGCAAGGTCTTCACCTTCACGAGCCCGCAACGGACACCTTCGTCTTCGAGGAGGCGGATAGCCTCACGGCTCTGCGACACCGCAGTGCCTGACGCGAGGAGCATGATCTCGGCATCCGCGTTTTCCACGTCGATCAATCCATTGAGCCACTTGATCGAGTGCTTTCGGGAACGCTCCACCGCCGCCCAGACTTCTTGCTGCCAGCTGGCATGGGTGGCGTAGCTGATGTAGTTGCTCTTCATGACGAAGGGATCGCGCATCATCCGAACCGGCGGGCATTCCATGTCCATGCAAGGCACCGGCGAACGATATGGGTCATAGGGCGGCAAGCACATATCGGCCGGCGTGAGATTTACGACGTCTTTCGTGTGCGTGACAAAGAATCCGTCGCAGCAGAGCGCAAGCGGCAAATGCACATCAGGCTCTTCCGACACCATATAGCCTTTGAGAATCCAATCGAAGAAGTCTTGCGCGGTTTCCGCATGCCAGACCAGCATGCCGGTGTTCAAGAGATAGGCGATTTCGAGTGTGTCGGGCTGAATCGACAGCGGTGAGTTGATGCCGCGACAGGTGACGATCATTTGAATCGGCAGCCGCGCGCCGGACCACATGGGGAAGTTCTCCATGGCGCGCATCGTGCCGGGTCCCGCGGTTGTCGTGAAGACGCGCGCGCCTCCGAAGGCCGCTCCCGCGCATTGCGACATGACGGCAAATTCGCTCTCGCCGCGGAAGTAGTCGCCGATGTACCCTTCGGCAAAGAGCTCGCCGATCAAGGCTGCCGCTTCGCTCTGCGGGGTGATGGGATAGGCGATCATGACATCGCAGCTGGCGCGACGCACGGCTTCTTTAATGACTTCGCTTCCGGTGTAGAACGAGGGCGTCCGAGGAGCCTCGTTCATCAGCTTCCAGGTATCGGTATATGTCTGGCCCTTCTTATTTTTCGTGCCAATGACTGAGTGTATATCTGCCATGACCCAGCCTCCTTTCGGGCTATGCAGAGGTTCAAACGGCTTAGTTTGAAGCCCCGCTCTTGGCTGACGTCAGCCGTGGTTGGACTGTCCCTTTCAACTTTCTCACCCAGTCGGCCAGCGTCATGATTTTTTCGACGGATGCGTCTCGGAACGAGAGCATCGCGTCCTCATGGCCTGCCTGCGCGCACATTGCGATTGTGTAGCATGAAGTCCCGCCCCGAATGATCTTGAGCGACAGGTTCGCTTGGTGGCAATGCACGCCAATGAACATGCAGCAATCGATCTTATTATGCCAGATGGTCAGATTCGGATGGTTGGGATTGATTTCAACTTCAGGATTGATCTTGGGGTATTTGGGGCGATAGTCCGGCATGGGAATCAGCATGGGCTTTTGGCCAGGCTGCACACATTCCTTGAGCGTGTTGTACAGATGGCGGATTGCCGTAGCCTTTTTGGCAGCCTTTTCATTCCACGCCCAGAGGATCAAGGGGCCGGGGAAGAGGGTCGGCACTTTGGCCATCAAGAACTGCTTGGCCGCTTCTTCATAGGCCTTTTCCTCGGAGGTAATGACGCCATTGATATGGGCCTCGCCCGGGTTCGGCAACTGAATGCCCATACTGGCTGCAGCGGGGGGCAGAAAGTGTTCTGGTCCTGGAAGCACGCGGTATTGACTCATTACGCCTTACTCTCCGGCAAAAGGTTGAAGGGCCTCTGCAACGACTCAGTTTCGACTCGTGAATCCTGTCAACACTCTAAGCTTTTCTCCACATCGTCTGCAACCTCACAGAAGGCCCACCTTCCTGAGCTTTTGGGCTATGCGGACAAAGGCAGATTAGGCCTTTAGGGACGGCCAACGGTACACCAGGAACATATGATTCTGACTCTAAATAGGCTGGCATTATAGGGGGCGGGCTTTTTCCTTGTCAAACTCATTGCTGCTATTCTGGCCTGGATGGAGCCTTGTCAAAACGCATTCACGCATCCAAGTTTCTCCATGCGCGTTACCGCTGTATCAGGGGAGCTGTTCGCAGGCGGTTGGAGCGCCAAGAAGGCAGGCCTGCTCAAAGTCTTCTTTGGCGAGCTGGCCTTCGAGCTGTTCTCTATAGAGAGTGCCTCGTATCAAAAGCGCCTGGATGTGAGTGGGGTCTATGTCGATGACGATACTCAAGTCATTAATAGCTTGCGCTGGCTGATTCAGTTTTTGATGGAGCTCTCCTCGGAGGAAGTACGCTTCTTTTTGCAATGGCGTCCAACTCTCAGAGATCGATGAATTGAGGATCCGATTGAGAGCCGTCATGGCAGGATTCCATTGCGCCGTCGCTATCAGTTTGCGAGCCTGAGTCGTCATGACGCGAATGAGCCGCTGGCGGGCGATATCGAAAAATGGATCGATTTCCAAGGCCTTCGTATAAGCGGCTTCAGCTGCTTCCGGCTGGTTTAGCCATGTACTCACATCCCCTTGTCCGAGGAGCGCCCATGAATTCCTTGAGTCCAAAAGGAGGGCTCGGTCGAAATCCATTCGGGCGTAGTCGATATATTCAGCGTATTCGCTGAGGCGAGATTTGTTGGAATAGGCTAGTGAAACCATTTTGAGATAGGTCTGTCCCCTGACTATCAGTGGCTCTACAGACTGAGGATCTAATGTAGCGGCTTGTGAGGTGAGGTCGATCTTCTGCTGAAGATTGTGCGAATGGACGGCGCTTCCTACGAGATACTGCGCTTGCTCCTGCGGTTTCGTGCGCCCTGGGGGCTGGATCATGAGCATGCGGGTTCCTGATGGCGGGGTGTGCGTCTCATGGAGCTGCGCTTTGAGTTCGGCGTTTTCTTTTTGTAATTGTTTGAAATGTGCCGTCAGTTGCTCTTCGGATCGCCAGCGACGAATGGCCTCTTGGAGATGCTCCACATTCACAACGGCCCGAATGCGGATCGTAAAAACCGGTCGATCGCGCTCGAAGCTACGTCGAGATTCCAGTATGTCCGTCTTAGTGATGGCTGCGGAAAGCGTTCGGATCTCTAGGGAGCTGACTTGTGTGCTCTTTCCGTTTCGAACCGCTTCGTAATCGTGTGAGATGGCTTCTAGATAGATGCCGGCCTCTTCAATCGCTTTGCGCTGGGCGCGTTGCAGGACCTTGTCTTCCGCCATGGCCAACGTGTCGCCGTCCGCCATGACGTATTGACCTTCGGCCACAACGACAGTTTCGGTTGCGGTGGCACTGGAGGCAGTGAGAGCAGTGATGAGTAGCGAGATGGCTGCGCATGCGGCCGGCGGCAAAGTTGCGTGATGCATAGTGCAACTATACCGCGCGAGATCTGACCGGACAATGCACCCAAGGTATGGGCTGGTGCGTGAATATTGATGAGGGCAGGGGAGAATGGCTGTGAGGCGAGAGAGGTGCGGAAATGCTGAACTTATTTGGGCAGTACTTGCATGAATGGGTGAATTTCAACTCGCTCAAAGACGCCGTTCACCATGTAGGGATCTTGGTTGGCGAATTGCTCGGCCTCAGCCTGCGAGTCGAATTCTAGCACCATCAAGCTGCCGGCTTTATCGGTGAGCGGACCGGCAAGAATGACGCGGCCTTGTTGCGCCAATGGCTCGAGGTTGGCGAGATGGGCTGGACGGTGAATTTTTCGTTTTGCTTCGCCCTCAGGGCCGTCGTATCCAAGAATCACAAATTTCATTGGCAGCCATTCCTTGCGAGCAGGTCTCGTTCATATTGAGGAGAGTGGAGTCTAAGCAGGGTCTTCAAGGGGGCACCGGTCCTTGTACCCATTTGTCACTTCGTGCCACCAACGGATTTCGGTTTCCCCAAGCTTCCAGCACAGATAAACAATTCGGCCATCCCGGGCATGAGGAAAGTCGCACAGGCCTAGATCGATATCCTTCACATGGACGCCTAATTCATGGATGGCGTGCAGGTTGGAGCTAATCGTTTGCAGGCTGATGACGTATTGGGCTCCTACAGGAGTGCCTCCGCCGTATAGGGCTTGCTCCGAGGCTTTTTGGACTTCTTCGCGGGTCTGGATAAGGACGGACTTGAACTGTTTGACGGTTTCCAAGTGAGTCTGGAGCTGCGGAATGAGTTGATTCGCTTCAAAAAGCGTAAATACCCGACCCGGACCATCTTCGTCTCGATCTTCAGCCATAGATATAAATCCTTCCCAGGGCTGTGTATCACAGCCGATTTCCCGGTTCAATGGGAGGGTGTGGTTAGGTGCGATTTATGGGGAATGGCAGGGGGATAAAAATGTTTTGTTCTGTTGACAACGGAAAGGGGCATGCGTATCATCCGCTCTAGCATTCACATTAATGATGCGAATCGCTCTCCGCGTCAGTTCAACCTCCGGAACCTTTCTCGAATCGAAAACCACACGAGTTAGCCAGCACCGAAGTAGAAGGCGAACGCCAGTAACACTCATTTATAATTGCATGCGATCTCTCAGGCGTTTCGGAGACCACGGTCTGAATCTTCAACGTAAACAGCGTACGCAGTCAGGGTGCGGTACGAGTTATCCTCCCCAATACGTACGATAATCGCCGATCCAAATATAAACGCACATCTGTTCCGCGCATGGTCAATCAATCTAGTCAGTCGTTTCCCATGACAACAGAGCCAACGGCTCGATAGGAGAGTTATGCAAGCTGCTAAGGGAGAGGTTATGTATTTGGCGGAGTTGAAGCAGAAGTCTATCGCCGACCTGAATGAGGTGGCGCGCGACTTGAAGATCGAAGGCTCCGCCAATCTGCGAAAGCAAGAGCTTATCTTCGCCATCCTGCAGGGCCAGACGGAAAAGAATGGGGTGGTCTATGGCGAAGGTGTGCTGGAAACTCTTCCCGATGGGTTTGGCTTTTTGCGCGCCCCGGATTCCAACTATCTTCCCGGCCCCGACGATATCTACATCTCGCCGTCCCAAATTCGGCGGTTCAACCTGCGCACCGGCGACACCGTTTCCGGGCAGATTAGGCCCCCGAAGGAGAGCGAGCGGTACTTTGCCCTGCTGAAGGTTGAGAAGGTCAATTACGAAGACCCCGAAGTGTCGCGGGACAAAATCCTCTTCGATAACCTGACCCCGCTCTATCCAGAGGAACGGCTCAATCTGGAGTTCGACCGCGAAGAATATTGCACGCGCGTGATGGATTTGACGACGCCGATCGGCAAGGGCCAGCGTGGATTGATCGTGGCCGCTCCCCGCACCGGTAAGACGATGCTGCTTCAAGCCCTTGCGCGGGCCATTCTTAAGAATCACAAGGAAGTCACGCTGATTGTCTTGCTGATCGACGAACGCCCGGAAGAAGTCACCGACTGGCAGCGGCAGGTGAAGGCTGAGGTCATCAGCTCGACGTTCGACGAGCCGGCGCAGCGCCATGCGCAAGTCGCCGAAATGGTGCTGGAGAAGGCCAAGCGCTTAGTCGAACATAAAAAAGATGTCGTGATTCTGTTGGACAGCATCACGCGTCTTGCGCGGGCCTATAATACGATCGCGCCGCCCAGCGGTAAAGTGCTCTCCGGCGGTCTCGATTCCAACGCGCTGCAGCGACCCAAGCGTTTCTTCGGCGCCGCGCGCAATATCGAACACGGCGGCAGCTTGACGATCATGGCCTCCGCGCTGGTCGACACCGGCAGCCGCATGGACGATGTGATTTTCGAAGAGTTCAAGGGAACCGGCAACATGGAAGTCCATCTGGATCGCCGTCTGGCCGATAAGCGTCTCTTCCCGGCGATCGATATCGGCAAGTCGGGAACCAGAAAAGAAGAGCTGCTGGTGGACAAGGACCGGCTCAACAAAATGTGGATCTTGCGCAAAGTCCTCAGTCCGTTGGGCACGGTGGAATCGATGGAATTCATCATGGACAAGATTGGCGGCACCAAAACCAATCAGGAATTCCTGCAATCCATGAATCGATAAGAGGCGCTTGTTTCTACCCCCGTGGTTCGGATACAGTGTATCGCTTCTGGCGTGGGGCCAGGAACCTGAGCGAATGTTTGGCAAGGAGTTGTAGGTCATGCAAAAGGGTATTCATCCAATGTATCGGGAAGCCACCGTCCATTGCGCTTGTGGCAACTCATTCAAGACGCGCACGACCGTCGGGGAAATCAGCGTCGATATTTGCGGGGCCTGCCATCCGTTTTTTACCGGCACGCAAAAAATCATCGACACCGAAGGACGGGTCGAGCGGTTTAAGAAGAAGTACGCGAAGAAGGACAAGTAGCCACTCTACGTGTCATAGAAGAGACCCTGCTTCGCGTTGGAGCAGGGTCTTTTTGTTTTTATCGCCTGGCCGGTCCGCGCCTTGCGCCTGAGGAATGAGAACGATGGAAGCCGTCTTGCTTAAAAAATGGGAATACGTGGCGTCGCGATTCCAAGAGTTGACCGATCAACTGATGGATCCCTCTGTCGTCAGCCAGCCGGCCCAACTCCACAAGCTCAGTAAAGAGCGGATGGATCTTGAGCCGGCGGCGCAGATGTTCGAGACCTACCGCGGCAATGTTCGGCAGCTCGAAGAGGCGGCGCAAATCCTCGCCGACCCGTCAGCCGGCAGCGACATGCACAAGATGGCGGCGGATGAAACGAATGAGTTGCAGCGGCAGCAAGCGACGATGGAAGAGCAGGCCAAAGAACTCTTAATCCCGAAAGATCCACGGGATGAGAAGAGTCTGCTGTTGGAAATCCGAGCCGGCACCGGCGGAGACGAAGCCGGGCTGTTCGCGGGAGAGTTATTCCGCTCGTATATCCGGTATGCGGAAAAAAAAGGATTCAAGGTCGACACGGTCGAAGCGGCAGAGAATGGGGTCGGGGGATACAAGAACATCACCGCCCTGATCGAGGGCAAGGGAGCCTACAGCCATTTCAAGTACGAAGCCGGTGTGCATCGTGTGCAGCGAGTGCCGGTGACGGAAGCGGCCGGCCGGATTCACACTTCCACCATCACCGTGGCGGTCATGCCGGAAGTGGACGAAATCGATGTGAAGATCGATCCTGGCGATCTTCGGATCGATACGTTTTGTTCCTCCGGTGCCGGCGGTCAGAGTGTCAATACGACCAAGTCGGCTGTGCGTATTACCCATATCCCAACCGGGGTGGTGGTGAGCTGCCAGGACGAACGGTCGCAGTTGAAGAATCGTACGAAAGCGATGCGGACCTTGCGCGCGCGGATTGTGGAAGCGGAACGGGAAAAGCATGATGCCGAGATCGCTCAAAACCGAAAGTCCCAGGTCGGCACAGGCGAGCGGAGCGAGAAGATTCGTACCTATAATTTCCCTCAGAACCGCGTGACCGACCATCGGGTCGGGGTGACGTTGCATAAGCTGGAGCTAGTCATGCAAGGCGATCTGGAAGAATTCGTCCAGGCGTTGAAAGCCCAACAGCAACAGATCGACACCGCCAACGTGTAGGGAACTATGGCCGCCCTTGTCATGCCAGAACGGAAGACGGTTGGCGCCCTCCTGTCATGGGCCCGGCAGGCGTTGATTCACGCCGGGATAAGCAATGCGGCGCAGGAAGCGACGTGGCTATTGGAACATGCGCTTGCCATGCGACGCCATCAGCTGGTGAGCGAGGCCGAGCAGCCTGTTTCCTCTGACGCCTGGACTCGCGCCGAGATCTTGGTCGCGCGGCGAGTGGCTCGTGAGCCGCTGCAATATGTGCTTGGTACGCAAGAATTTTGCGGTCTCGAATTTTCCGTCAGTCCCGCCGTATTGATTCCCCGCCCTGAGACGGAATTGCTCGTTCGGCAGGTTTGCAATCATGTGCAAACTCGTTCTGGAGCCATTCTTGTCGATGTGGGGACGGGTTCCGGTTGCCTCGCCATCACATTAGCCACACGTCTGACGAAGCCGCGCATTTTTGCGATTGACCGGTCTTCCGATGCGTTGGCCGTGGCGAAGACCAACGCGGCCAGGCATGCGGTTCTCGACAGGATCGAATGGCTGGAGGGCGATCTGCTGGCCCCGTTGCTGGGCCGGGTGCCTGAGGGCTCCGTTGATGCGATCGTTTCGAATCCCCCGTACATCTCAGAGTCGGACTGGGCCGGCTTGGAGCCCGAGGTGCGGGTCTTCGAGCCGCGCATGGCCCTGGTCGGAGGAGTGCGGGGAACGGAGCTGCACGAGCGCTTGCTCAGCGAGTCGCGGAAGATTCTCGCTCCTGAAGGAGTGCTAGTGATGGAGATTGGCGCAGGCCAAGCTCCGATGGTTCGACAAGTAGCAGCGCAGGTTGGCGGGTATGCGCCGCTGCGTATTATTGAAGACGCAGCAGGGATCGAACGGGTGGTTGTTGCTCAGCGAGTGGAATAGGAAGCACAACGTCGATGGATGAGATTGTCATTACAGGCGGGAATCGGTTGCGGGGAGAAGTCCGGATCAGCGGGGCGAAGAACTCGGCTCTTCCAATCCTGGCCGCGACCATTTTAGGCGGCGGCGAATGTGTCATTACAAATCTTCCCCGCGTGGTCGATGTTCTGACGATGGGGAAGCTCCTCGGCATTTTGGGCGCTCAGGTCTCGCATGAGGCTAACCGCGCCGTCATTAAAGCGGACATGATTCATTCCACCGAGGCGCCGTACGACTTGGTGAAAACCATGCGCGCGTCGGTGCTGGTGCTGGGGCCGTTGCTGGCGCGCTGGGGCGAGGCGAAAGTATCGCTGCCCGGCGGTTGTGCGATCGGCTCGCGCCCGGTGAATCTCCATTTGGCCGGGCTGGCAAAATTAGGAGCTGACATTTCCATCGAGCATGGGTATATCACCGCGAGGGCCAAGCGGTTGAAGGGCGCGCGGATCTATTGCGACACCACGACGGTGACCGGTACGGAAAATCTGATGATGGCCGCCTCCCTCGCCGAGGGAACGAGCGTCATCGAAAATGCCGCGAAAGAGCCGGAAATCGTGGACCTGGCCGAGTTCCTGACCAAGCGCGGGGCTCGTATTGCCGGGGCTGGAACGGACGTGCTGACGATTGAAGGGGTGCGGGAACTTCATGGGGCGGATCATGAGGTGATTCCTGATCGCATCGAGGCCGGCACGCACCTTGTGGCCGGGGCGATCACGGATGGCGATGTTACGATTACCCATTGCCGTCCCATTCATCTTGAAGCTGTTTTGATGAAGTTGCGGGAAGCGGGTGCGGATGTTCAGGTTGAGGCGCAGACGGTGCGCATCAAGCGGAATGGCCGGCTGAAGGGGACGGACGTCCGGACCTTGCCGTTCCCTGGATTTCCGACGGATATGCAGGCGCAGATGGTGGCGCTGATGGCGTTGACGGAAGGCACCAGCGTCGTGACGGAGACCGTATTTGAAAGCCGCTTTATGCATGTGGAAGAGCTGCGGCGGATGGGCGCGGATATTCGCGTCGAAGGGAATCGGTTGATTGTGACGGGGCGCCCCGCCCTGACGGGGGCGCCGGTCATGGCCTCGGACCTTCGGGCCAGCGCGGGGCTCATTCTCGCCGGGTTGGCTGCCGAGGGGACGACCGAAGTGCAGCGCGTGTATCACCTGGATCGGGGCTACGAACGGATTGAGGACAAGCTTCGGGCGGTCGGGGCGAATATCGAACGCCGCAAGACGGGCCTTCCGACAGGAGCCCATTAGAGGGACCTATGCTGACGATTGCGCTCTCCAAGGGAAAGTTGATTGAACCGACGCTAGAGCTATTCCGCCGGGCCGGCTATAAAACCGCCGGACTCGTGGGGGAGAGTCGGCGGTTGATCTTTCCCTGTCCCGAGATCGATACCACCTTCTTGATTGTGCGGCCCAGCGATGTCCCGACCTATGTGGAACATGGCGGCGCCGACGCCGGCATTGTCGGAAAAGATGTTTTGATGGAGCAGGACAGCGACGTCTACGAGCCATTGGATTTGCTGTTTGGAGCGTGTAGAATCTCGGTCGCCGCGCTGCGGGCTGAGGTGGCCTGCGATCGGTTTTCATCCAAGGTCCGCGTCGCGACGAAATACCCCAGGATCACCGAGCGCTTTTTCAATCAGCGCGGGGTCCCGGTTGAGATCATCAAGCTCTACGGCTCGATTGAATTGGCGCCGGTGGTTGGACTTGCAGACCGGATCGTCGACCTCGTCGAGACGGGCAGTACGCTCAAGGCGCACGATCTGGTCGAAGTGGACCTGATTGCCCAGTCGACCGCGCGTTTCATCGCGAACCGGGCAAGTCTCAAGCTCAAACATGCGCCGCTGATGGATATGATTCGCCGGCTGCGGAAGGCCGTGGCGGCTTCTCAGAAAGCGCCCACGATGCCACGCGGCAAGTCAGGATCGACACGAGCCTCCACCTCAGCGAAGGGTCGCGCATGAAAATTCTCACGCAGGCCGATCGGGCGTTTGCCGCGACGGTGAAGAAGGTCGCCTCGCGAGGGGCGGTCCAGAGCAGCGCGGTTGAAAAAACCGTTCGGACGATTCTTCAGGCGGTGCAACGGGGCGGCGATCGCGCCGTTTTGCGCTATACGAAACAGTTCGACCGCGTCGCGCTTAAGGCCGACGCGCTCAGAGTGTCCCCGGAAGAAATCAAAGAAGCCTATCACCATATTCGAAAAGACGAAGGCGATGCGTTGCGGTTCGCCGCGCAGCGGGTCACCGCGTTTCACGAGCGCCAGCGCACGAAGACCTGGATGTATCGGGACGAGACCGCGACATTAGGACAAGTCGTGACCCCGGTCGATGCGGTGGGAGTCTATGTGCCGGGCGGTAAAGCGGTCTATCCCTCGTCTGTCTTGATGTGCGCCATTCCGGCCAAAGTCGCCGGTGTCGAGCGCATCGTGATGGTGACGCCTCCGCAGAAGGGCGCCATCAATCCCTACTTGCTCGTGGCCGCCGACATTGCTGGTGTGGACGAGATTTACCGGGTCGGCGGCGTGCAAGCAGTCGGGGCTCTCGCCTATGGCACCAAGACGATTGCGAAAGTGGATAAGATTGTCGGGCCGGGAAATATCTATGTCGCGACGGCCAAGCGGTTGCTATACGGGACCGTCGGTATCGACATGATTGCCGGGCCGAGCGAGTTGCTGGTCGTTGCCGATGGCGACGCGCAGGCTGACCATATCGCGGCGGATCTGCTTTGCGAAGCCGAGCACGATGAAGCGGCGCAAGTGTTTCTCGTCACTACGTCCGAGCGGCTGGCTAAAGATGTCTCGAAGCACATCGATCGTCAGTTGAAAGGGTTGCAGCGGGAGAAGATTGCGTCGAAGTCGATAGCGGGTCATGCGGTGGCGTTTGTCGTCACGACGATGGAAGAAGCCATCGCGCTGGCGAATGAAATTGCCGCCGAGCATCTGACGCTGTCGGTGGACAATCCGTTCGACTATCTGGAAAAAATACGTCATGCGGGGGCGTTATTCCTGGGACGGCATACGCCGCCCTCCGTGGCGGACTATATTGCCGGGCCGAATCACGTGTTGCCGACCGGCGGGTCCGCGCGGTTTTTCTCCGCCTTGTCCGTCAATGACTATGTGAAGACCAGCAACATCGTGCACTACACGAAAGAGGAGCTGAGGAAGGTGAAAGATCATCTCGTGCGTCTCGCCCACATCGAAGGGTTCGATGCCCATGCGAAGTCGGCTGAAAGCAGGTTCTCATGAAGGCCCAGGGATCGGCGCCCAGGCAAGCCAGCATTCATCGCGCGACGAAGGAAACGGATATCGCCGTCGAATGGGCGCTGGATGGCAGCGGGCAGGGCAAGATCGACACCGGCATTCGGTTTTTCGATCACATGTTGGAGCTGCTGGCGAAACATGGGTTTTTCGACCTGACCGTCAAAGCCAAGGGCGACATCGATATCGATGAGCACCACACGGTTGAAGATGTCGGGATTGTCATGGGGCAGGCATTCCATCGCGCGCTGGGCGAGAAGGCGGGGATCAAGCGATTTGGATTCGCCTCGGCGCCGCTCGACGAAACGCTGGCCCAGATCACGGTGGATCTGAGCGGCCGACCCTATCTCGTTTACAACGTGGCCTTGCCGGATCGGAAGATCAAAGCCTTCGACTTAGGCTTGTTCGAAGATTTCTTCCAGGCTTTCGTGACCCACGGCGGATTGAACCTGCACGTAAATCTCATGTACGGCCGCAATCCGCACCACATTATGGAAGCCATTTTCAAAGGCCTGGCCAAAGCGCTCGATCAAGCCACCCTGCCGGAAGAACGGCTGGCCGGCAAAGTTCTCTCGACCAAGGGGATGCTGTAGGCTTCGCCGAAACGCGATTCGAAAGACACAAGGGGGCAGGCTGCGTAGAGCCTGCCCCCTTTTTTATTTCCAAGAAGAGCAGTGGCAGGACGGGCGCCGGTTGCGGTATTGTTACTCTTCTTTGCCTTTGCACAGATTGGATTTCTATGATCGCCATCATCGATTACGGCATGGGCAATTTGCGCAGTGTTCATAAGGCGTTTGAGGCCGTCGGCCATCGAGCCGTGGTGACGCGCGAGGCGGCGGCGATCAAGAATGCCAGCCATGTCGTGCTGCCCGGCGTCGGGGCATTCGGCGATTGTATGGCGAATCTCGAGCAGTATGGGTTGGTTGATTCTGTTCGGATGGCGGTTCAATCGGGAAAGCCGTTTCTGGGGATTTGTCTGGGGCTCCAATTGCTGTTCACGGAAAGTGAAGAATTCGGCATGCATAAGGGGCTGGACCTCATTCCCGGCAAGGTGCGGCGGTTTACCGCCGATCCTGCATTGAAAGTGCCTCACATGGGGTGGAATCAGGCGGCTGTACAGCGCGCTTGCCCGCTGTTTGCCGGTATCCCGAACAATGCGAACTGGTATTTTGTTCATTCGTATTTCGTCGATCCGGTCGAGAAGCAGATTGCCGCCACGACGACGACCTATGGGATTCCCTTTGTGTCGAGCATTTGGAAAGACAATGTCGTGGCCTGCCAGTTTCATCCGGAGAAGAGCCAGTCTGCAGGCCTGCAACTGATCAAGAACTTCGGAGGCTGGGCGTAAGCGTGGCTCTGTTGCCTGTTTCAAGAATCGGCCTGGCGTGTCTTGCCGGCAGCCTGTTGGCTGTGGCCGGATGTAGTGGGTCGAAGGTGACGACGAAAGCGTCGAATGAGTTGCCGCGCTATCAGATCAAGACGATGGCGTTAGTCCCGTTTACGACGATCGCGACCCCGCAGCTGCGCGATCAGGGAGATCCGTTCCTGTCGACGCCGCAAAGCGTTCGTCGATCCGATATTTCGGTCGGGGTGCCGTCGAATGTGGAGCCGCCGCCAGGGCAGACGGTGATGGTGCCGGGCGCTGCGGCAGAGAAGGTCACGCAACTGTTCTGGACTCGATTGCGGAATCGGGCTGGTGTGGCGGTGTCGTCGCCTAGCGATGCGGGGAAAGCCGCGGCCATGTCTGGCGGCGATTCGTCGAAGACCACGCCGGACATGACGGCGGCGGTGGTGGCGAAGAAACTGAAGCAGGATGCGGCGCTGATCGGGCAGGTGCTGGTGTATCAGGAGCGAGTCGGCAGCCGGCTTGGGGCGAACCCGCCGGCCTCCGTCGGGTTTGAGATCAAAGTCGTGGCCGCGGATGGGCAGGTGCTGTGGGTGGGCAACTACTATGAACGGCAGCGGCCGATGATCGAAGACTTCATGGGTTTCATTCATCGCTGGGCTTTTGTGACCGCGGATGAACTGGCGCAGTATGGGGTGGATGAAGTGTTGAAAGAATTTCCATTCGGAACAGGGAGCGAGAAGTAACGTGCGTGTGATTCCAGCCATCGATTTGAAAGACGGGCGTTGTGTGCGGCTGCGCCAGGGCGATATGGCCGCGGAGACGGTGTATTCGGAAGATGTGCCGGCGGTGGCTCGCAAGTGGCAGCAAGGCGGAGCCGGTCTCATTCATGTCGTCGATTTGAACGGAGCGGTCGATGGGGTGCCCAGGAATTTACCGCAGATCGAAGCAGTGATGAAGACGGTGAGTGTGAAGGTGCAGGTCGGCGGTGGTATTCGCACGATCGACACGGTGCGGCGGTATCTGAACGCCGGGGTCTCGCGCGTGGTGCTTGGGACAGCCGCGCTCACGGATCGGGCGTTTCTGGAGCAGGCCTGCCAGGAGTTTCCCCAGCGTATTTTGCTCGGGCTCGATGCGCGCGACGGCAAGGTGGCGGTGAAGGGCTGGACGGCGGTATCGGAGACGAAAGCCATCGATCTTCTCAGAGAGCTTGCAGGATTGGCGATCAGCGCGGTGATTTATACCGACATTGCGCGCGACGGCATGTTGAGCGGACCTAATATTCCCGCGTTGCGCGAGGTCGTCGAAAATTCCGCGTTCCCCGTTATTGCCTCGGGCGGCATCACGCGAGTGGAGGATCTGCAAGCAGTGCATGCACTCGGTTCTCGTATCGAAGGCGCGATTGTTGGGAAGGCGCTATACGATGGAAAGCTGGATTATGCCGCAGCGGTGGCGGCGCTAGAGGCGCGATGCTGACGAAACGCATCATCCCTTGTCTCGATGTGAAAGACGGCCGGGTGGTGAAGGGCGTCAGTTTCGTGAATCTCCGCGATGCGGGCGATCCGGTGGAAGTGGCGGCGGTCTATGACCGCGAGGGGGCGGACGAGCTCTGTTTTCTCGATATCACGGCCTCCCACGAAAACCGGAAGACGATCATCGATGTGGTGGAGCACACGGCGGCGCGTGTCTTCATGCCGGTGACGGTCGGTGGTGGGGTGCGGACCCTCGACGATATTCGCGCGTTGCTCAATGCCGGCGCCGACAAGGTGAGCATTAATACGGCGGCGGTGCAACGTCCGGAGTTCGTGCGGGAAGCGGCGCAGAAGTTTGGCACCCAGTGCATTGTCGTCGCCATCGATGCGAAACGAAGCGCCGCGTCTGGCCAGTGGGAAGTCTTTACGCATGGCGGCCGGAAATCCACCGGGCTGGATGCCGTGGAGTGGGCGAAGCGGATGGAAACCTACGGAGCGGGCGAAATCTTGCTCACGAGCATGGATCAAGACGGCCAGCAAAGCGGCTACGATCTGGGGCTGACGGCGGCGGTCTCCGGGGCCGTCTCGATTCCCGTGATCGCGTCAGGCGGAGTGGGAACGCTCGATCATCTCTATGACGGGTTTACAAAGGGGAAAGCCGATGCCGTGCTCGCGGCCTCGATTTTTCATTTCCGGACCTATACGATTCCGCAAGCCAAAGCCTATTTGCGAGAGAAAGGCGTGCCGGTCCGGCTGGAGCAATCGGCACCGGTGGCGTGAAGCAATGGAACAACGCGAGGGTACACAGTCGGTGAAGTTCGATGCGCAGGGGCTGATTCCCGCCGTGGTGCAGGATTGGCTGGATGGAACGGTCTTGATGGTCGGGTACATGAACCAAGAGGCCTTGAATCGGACCGTGGCCGCCAAAACCGTTCATTTCTGGAGCCGGTCGCGCCAACAGCTCTGGGAGAAGGGCGAGACCTCTGGGCACAAGCTCCATGTGAAGACGCTCTTTGTGGATTGCGATCGCGATACGATACTCGTGAAGGCGCAACCGGTTGGACCGACCTGCCATACGGGCGAGCGAGCCTGTTTCTTTACGCCCATGGAGGAGTCGGGCGCCGTGGGCTTCGGTAAAACCAATGAGGCCGCGGGCGGCATTCTCGATGCCGTGCTTCGGACAATCGCGACGCGACGCGCCAACCCTCAACCGGGCTCGTATACGACGAAGCTGTTCGAAGGCGGTCACGACAAGATTCTCAAGAAAGTGGCCGAAGAAGCCGGCGAAGTGCTGCTGGCCTCGAAGGGCGGGAAGAAAGAAGAAATCGTCTACGAGATCGCCGATTTGTTTTTTCATACGCTCATGGTCTTGGGCTATCACGATATCCCGCTGTCCACGATCTATCAGGAATTGGCGACGCGCTTCGGAAAGTCCGGCCTCAGGCCTGAAAAATAGCCAGGGAGGGCATGTGAGCACCTGCATTTTTTGCCGCATTGTCGAAGGCACTATTCCCGCGAAGGTGGTGTATCAGGATGAACATACCCTGGCATTCGATGACATCACTCCTCAGGCGCCGGTTCATACCTTGGTCATTCCCAAGCGGCATGTCGTGGCGGTGCAGGATCTCGGCGAGGCGGATCAAGCCTTGCTCGGCCGCTTGCTGCTGACTTGCCGAAAGGTCGCCGCCGACAAGGGGCTAGCCGAGCCAGGGTATCGCATTGTGGCCAATACGGGCCGCGATGGTGGGCAATCGGTTTTTCATCTGCATTTCCATGTGCTT
Organism: Nitrospira sp.; assembly: GCA_020846195.1. Lineage (GTDB taxonomy): Bacteria > Nitrospirota > Nitrospiria > Nitrospirales > Nitrospiraceae > Nitrospira_D. Next base: position 180,988 of record JADLEJ010000004.1, on the reverse strand, counting down.
GGCGGTCGTCCTCTCGGCTGGCCGCCAGGCTAATCAGGCGCGCGCGTAATTGACAGGGTTTCAGGCCGTCTGATACCCTGACCAGTCAAATTTTCCGATCATTTACAGGCTAGTCCGTCGGCCGATCATGACGGGTGCAAAGGAGCCAGGACTCTCGTGGGCCGAGGCCTGATTTCTGACGACATCATCAACCAGATTCGTGACCGGGTCGATATCGCGGATATCGTCGGCCACCATGTCTCGCTCACCAGGGCTGGGCAGAACCTGAAGGGATTGTGCCCATTCCATCAAGAGAAAAGCCCGTCGTTTACCGTGAGCCCGTCGCGGCAGATTTTTCATTGCTTCGGCTGTGGGGCTGGCGGCAATGTGTTTTCATTTTTGACGAGGATCACCGGGGGCAGTTTCCCTGAAGTCGTGCGCGAGCTGGGCCGAAAAGTGGGGGTCGAGGTGCAGGAGTCGGCTGGATTCAATCCGCAGGCGGCCCAGTCCGGACGCATCGAACAAGTGAATCAGGCCGCCTCCGCATGGTTTCACAAAAACTTGCAGGACGCGAGAGCGGGCGAGTCGGCTCGGAGTTATCTCGCGGAGCGGGGAATTGAACCCGCCACGATTACGCGATTTGCGATCGGCGTGGCCTTGGGGGAATGGGAAGGCTTGATTAAGGCGCTGACGCACCAGGGGTTTACATCCGGCGATTTAGCGGCGGCCGGATTGACGATTGCGCGTGAACAGGCAGGGAACGGAGCGACTGGTTTCTATGATCGCTTCCGGGCCCGCGTCATGTTTCCTATCGTCGATTTGCGCAAGCGCGTGGTGGGATTCGGCGGCCGGACGCTCGGCGACGGCACGCCCAAATATTTGAACTCCCCGGAGACGTCGTTATTCAAAAAAGGCCAGACCTTGTTTGCCTTCGATCAGGCCCGCGAAGCGATGGCCCGCACGAAGACCGTGATCGTGGTGGAAGGCTACTTCGACGCGATTGCGTTGCACCAGGCCGGGATCACACATACGGTGGCGACGCTGGGGACGGCATTGACGGTGGAGCATATTCAGGCGCTCCGGAGGTTCGTGGCAAACGTGGTGCTCCTATTCGATCCGGATGCCGCAGGCGTGCGGGCGGCGCTGCGTGGGCTGGACTTGTTTGTGAACAGCGGTCTTGGGGTCAAAGTGGTCACGCTGCCGGACGGAGACGATCCCGACACCTATGTGCGGAAAGCCGGAGCGGAGGCGTTTGCGCGGCTTGAGGCGGCGGCTCCGAGTTTGCTGGATTATGCGTTGGAACACAGCGTGACCGAGGCCGAAGCCGGATCGCTGGAAAGCCGGATTCGGAGCGTCGATGAGATTTTGCGGATTCTTCAAAAGAGCGAGCATCCAATCGAGCGGGAAGAACGGCTGCGCGTGGTCGCGGAGCGGCTGGGCATCAATCAGCAGCGATTGATCGAACGGTACCCGGCCTTGATGGCCGAGCAGCGGAAGCCGCCGGGGCAACCGGCCTCACCGGCTCCGCCGAAACCGGTGCCGGTGTTCAAGGGCGTGCCGGAAGAGCGGGACCTCGCCTTTTTGCTGCTGCAGGGGAAACTGTCCCCGGCGGACATCCGCCGGTTGAAGCCGGAGCTGTTTTCAATCCCGGTCTGTCAGAAACTAGTCGCCTGCGCGCTGGCGCATGTGGGGCCGGATGGGCGCATTGAGCTGCGCGCGTTCCTCGACGCGGCGCTGGAGGATCCAGAGTGCGGGCCGCTGGCCACCGAGTTTTCGCTGCGGGACGCCCATTTCGACGACCTCTCGGAACATATCAAAGGCTGTCTCGATCAGTTGGACCGAAAGCGGTTCGAGGCGGCCATGCGGGAGCTGATTGCACGCCTCAAGGGGGCGGAACGTGAAGGCCGTTGGGAAGACGTGCAGGCCATCAATCTGCAAGTGAACGAATTGCAAATGCGGAAAGCCGGCACGCCAGTCGCCGGCACAGTCTCATTGGTGAAGGAGTAGTTATGGCGAAGCAAGAGTTGCTCGGCGAGGTGAAGAAGCTCATTACGATCGGGAAGGAAAAAGGCTTCCTGACCTACGATGAGTTGAACAATACCTTGCCGGCGGAGGTGGTCTCCTCCGACCAGTTCGGCAGCATCATGACGATGTTCGGCGAATTGGACATTGAGATTGTGGATGCGCCGGACGGCGAGCAGCCCAAGAAGCGCGCGGAGCGGGGCGAGGCCAGCGACGATGCGGACGACTCCGAGGCCGAGACCGAGTCGGAGTCCGAAGAAGAAAACGAGAAGCCGATCGACCTGACACCCGGCGCCCTCAGCCGCACGGACGACCCGGTGCGCCTGTATTTGAAGGAAATGGGCAGCGTGGCGCTGCTCAGCCGCGAAGGGGAAATCGAGATCGCCAAGCGGATCGAAGAGGGGAAGAAGGAAGTGGCGTCGGTCATCTATGGCTTGCCGATGACCATCGAGTTTGTGCTGGCCCTGCGCGATCAATTGAAGGACGGCAAAATCGATGTGCGCGAGATCGTGCCGGTGAAGGAGACGGAGGAAGAGCTTGAAGAGGATGCGCAGCCGGTCGAGCGGGATTATGAAGAACTGCGCGTGAAAACGCTGGAGGCGTTGAACACGGTTCGAAAAGTGTCGCTGTCGCTGAAGGCGCTGGTCGAGAAAGGCAAATCCGTCGGCAGCGATCCGGCCAAGCAAAAGCAATACAAGAAACAGTTCGATCCGGCCCGCCAGCAAGTCGTGGACAAGATCGAATCGGTGAATCTGCACGGGGTCTTGAAGGATCGCATGGTGCAGCGGGTGCGCGATTTAGCCGTGCAGTTCCGCATGTCCGAGCGGGAAGTCGCCAGTTGCCAGCGGCGCATCGGCATCGGCGGTGAAGCCGGCGCCGAGCAGTTGCGGAAAATGTGCCGGACCAGGCCGGACTTCCTGGCGGTCAGGCGGAAAGCCGGAGTCTCCGAGGAGACGCTGTCGGACATTAAGAAAATCTATCAGGCGGCGAAGGCGCGGATTAAGCAGCTGGAAACGGAAGAAGCCTTGGTGCCGGCGGATGAAATCAAAGATGCCGTGAAGCATCTCGATGTCGCCGAGGACAAGGTCAAGCGCGGAAAAGCGGAACTGGTCGAAGCGAACTTGCGCCTCGTGGTGAGCATCGCCAAGAAGTATACGAATCGCGGCTTGCAGTTCCTGGATCTGATTCAGGAAGGCAATATCGGGTTGATGAAGGCCGTGGATAAGTTCGAGTATCAGCGCGGCTATAAATTCAGCACCTATGCCACCTGGTGGATCAGGCAGGCGATCACGCGTGCCATTGCGGACCAGGCGCGCACGATCCGCATTCCGGTGCACATGATCGAAACGATCAATAAACTGATTCGGACATCGCGGCATCTCGTGCAGAAGTTGGGCCGGGAGCCGTTGCCGGAAGAAATCGCCGAGCGGATGGATTTGCCGCTCGACAAAGTCCGGAAGATTCTGAAGATCGCGCGCGAGCCGATTTCGCTGGAGACACCGATCGGCGAAGAAGAAGACAGCCATTTGGGCGATTTCATCGAGGATAAAAAAGCGGTCTCTCCGCTGGAAGCCGCGATCCGGTACGATTTGCAGCGGCAGATCAACAGCGCGCTGGAGACCTTGACGCCGCGCGAAGAAAAAGTCTTGCGGAAACGGTTCGGGATCGGCGAGGCCACCGATCATACTTTGGAAGAAGTCGGGCAGGATTTTGAAGTCACGCGCGAGCGCATCCGGCAGATCGAGGCCAAAGCTTTGCGCAAGTTGCGGCATCCGAGCCGGAGCAAGAAGCTGCGCAGCTTTGTCGAAAGCGTCTAAAGAATGGCCGGCCGTGGATCATTTGACTCCATGGGAGGCGCGGCCTAAAATCGCCGGATCTCTGTCGGGTGCGCGGATCGTGGGTGAGCCGCCGGCTCACCCCCATCGGGCCCATAGCTCAGGTGGTTAGAGCGGCTGACTCATAATCAGCTGGTCCTAGGTTCAAGTCCTAGTGGGCCCACCACATCTGGCCGGGCCTGTTGTACATCGAGTTGTATCGCCATCGAACGAGCCTATCGTTGTAAGGAGCCCGTTGAGCCAGAAACTTTCTCCCCTGCTTGCCCTGCAAAAACTGGATCTCCGCATTCTGGAGATCGTCGAACAGCGCCGGAAAATCCCTGAGCGGCTGACGGTCGCGGAAGCGCCGCTTCGCGCGGATGCGCAGTTGCTGGCCGATGCGAAAGCGGGGGCTGACGCGTTGGTGAAAGAGCGGCGCGCGCACGAAAAAGATCTCGAGATGCATGAGTCGCAAACCGAAAAAATGAAGTCGCACGCGGCTAGCTTGAAGACCAACAAGGAATATCAAGCGCATCTATTCGAAGTCGAATTGGCGAATAAAAAGCGCGGGGAGTTCGAAGAAAAGATCTTGATCTCCATGGACAAGATCGATCAGCTGCAAGGGACGATCAAAGAATTGCAGGAAAAAGTGAATGCCGCGCAGGCGCTGTTCGCCAAGGAAAAGCAAGTGCTCGATGTGGCGGACAAGGATCTCGCGACAGAGTTGGCGCAATTAGAAATCCAGCAACGCGAAGCGGCGAAACAAGTCGATCAGAGTCTGCTGGCGCGCTACACGCAAATTAAGCAGTCGAGGAAAGACGGGGCGATTGCCGCCGTGCGTGACGGCATGTGTACCGGTTGCCGATTGCAAATTCCGCCGCAGCTGATCGCGCAAGTCCGGCGCTCCGACGATCTCCACGTCTGTCCCTATTGCCGCCGCATGCTCTATTGGGAAGGCGAGATTCCAACCGAATCTCATTCGGCACTGAGTGTCGCCAGGAAGCACGATCTGGAGGCCGGCGAGTCGGTGTAGGTGAGAGGAACAGTTCTTGCGTTGGCAGGTCATTTGTTGAGAGTAAGTCGATAGCTGCTTGTTGTGTGCGAAGGCTTCAGGTCAGGTTTCTTCCCACTTCCCTTGGTTCCTCCCGATAGGTCGATCACTTTTCAGCTCCGCTCGTAGTCTCTCAACAGGCTTTTGTCTGTAGAGGATATCCCACCAGACGCCACCTCCTATCGGCTCGGCTTGCCAAGACTGCGGCATCTATGGGTATCCACCCGGTTATGGTGAGCTGGCGGTTCCCGCAAGTGGAAGTAGCCTGTGTGTGATTGCAAGACCTGACCCTATGTGGTTGACACGATCCAGCGGTAAGGTTTGGGTACCAAAGGAGAGACTATGCTGAAATATCTTCTGATTGTCTTCCTCGTTCTTGTGACCCAAACCAGTTGCACCCCCGGCCAAGAGGAAGAGGGGGGATTCAAGCCCCTTACTCTCGACTACGAGTCCAGGCAGGAGTTCGAGCGATTGAAACGAGAGGTCCTCAAACTTGAGGACCTTAAGGTTGGCACTGGTCCCGTCGCTGCTTGGGGGCGAAAAATAAGGGCCGATGTGGTCGCTCGATACGTTGGGAGCGGAACGGTCGCCTACCAAGGCCCCGTTCTCATCTACTGGGTAATGGCGGGCAGCGTATTCATTCACAATAGTCTTCGAGAAGCCGGTGCACTCGACCTGGATCAAATTGGAATCATCCTGGGTCTCAACGGGATGGCTGTCGGCGGTAAGCGCTTGATCACGATCCCCCCCAAGTTGGTTTGTGCTGGGGATGGCTCCGAGAAAGCCAGTCCCAAGAGTACTTGTCCTCTCGTCTTCCCCAATGAAAAAGGTGTTGGAGGAATGGCCGTCAGCAAGGAACAGCTTATCGTCGAGGCTACACTGACTGGCGCTTGCGTTCCCCTGTATCGGGGAGGACGTCCCACTGGCAAAGAAGACTTGTGTCGAGACTCCCCCAACCCCCGACTCGATCCCAGTACGCCCATCTGGCGTTTCTACTAAGCCGACCCATCCCATCCGAAACGCTCTTGAAGGGTCGCTCTTGAAAGGTCAGGTCTTGCATTCGTACATTTGCGCGACTCGTTTTCCATCAGGACTCGTCCGCTCCGGATTAAATTTTCTGGCACCGAAAGGCACTGCGTTAGGCGAGTCCTGCCAGTACGGCTTGTGTGGTTTTGAAGTGCATCTTTGCGACCTGCTCTAGCCGTTCTTGTCCGTGTTTCTTCACTACCATTCGAGCGGCTAGTTCCACGGTAGACGAAGCTCCTTTCGGAAGCGATGTGCCGACCTCATCCGATAGTCGCTTAAGCCGAATCAAAAATTCGGCGCGCGCGAGGATCGATGCCGCGGCGACGGCGAGATCTGACTCGGCTTTGGGGCGCTGTTCCAATACAATAGTTCTTCCCTTAGCCTGAAGTGCATTCAGAATCAGCCGCTCGTCTCCGAATTGATCGGCAATCGCGCGGGTGGCCGACACCTTGTCCAGCAGGTTTTCCAGAGCGCGGGCATGGCCCCAGGCCAGTAAGCGATTCAAGTTCTGTATCTTTGCGTACAGTTCATTGTATTTCTGCGGACCGATGGCGACGATGCTATGAGGACAGATGCGTTTGATGTCCGGCGCCATTTCAAGAATTCGACTGTCCGAGATTTTCTTGCTGTCCCGCACCTGCATGAGGGCCAGTTCGCCTTGGGTCACGGCACCCACAAAGACGGCGGCAATCACGAGCGGGCCGAAGTAGTCGCCTTTCCCAGACTCGTCGATGCCGATGCGTTCGATGGATGGGGGCGGGATGGCCACGCGGTGCTCCCGGTAGAAAAAATATGTAGGGCGCGGTAATCTAACGAATCGAGTAGGGGCGGTCAATTCATTCATGCGGTGGGATCGATGATCAGATGCACGGAGACATATCTATGAGGCACGGGATGCGGATAAGACGATTCATGGCGACCGGGGTCATGCTGTGTGCGCTGGTGGGGATTGGCGGATGCGAAACGAATCCCTACACGGGGCGCTCGCAGTTGCTCATGACGTCGGTCGAAGAAGAAAACCAAATGGGCGCGCAAGCCTATAGTCAGGTGAAAAGCGACCCGAAAATGAAGCCGTCGCAGGATCCGCGCGAGATCGAGCCGGTCAAGCGTATCGCGGCGCGGATTATCGAGGCGGCGAAACGCTCGAAGTACGGAGAGATGGCGCAGCAGTTTCAGTGGGAAGTCACGGTGATTAAGGATGACAAGACACTGAATGCCTTTGCGTTGCCGGGCGGAAAGATCGCGGTCTATACCGGAATTTTTTCAGTCGCGAAAACAGAGGCCGGTTTGGCGGCCGTCATGGGGCATGAGGTGGTTCATGCGTTGGCCCGTCATGGCGCGGAACGGATGAGCCAGGGGCAATTGACGAACGCGGCGTTGCAAGTGGCGGGAACTGCCGCCGGTGCCAGCGGCAGCGGCGGGTTGATGTCGCAGGCGGCGATAGCGGCGTTGGGGGCCGGTGCCCAGGTCGGTATCCTGCTGCCGTTTAGCCGGAAGCACGAGTCGGAGGCCGACTATATCGGGATTCTGTTGGCGGCCGATGCGGGCTATGACCCTCGTGAGTCCATTCATTTATGGGAGCGGATGGCGCAGCATTCAGGCGGCGGGGCACAGGCCGAGTTCTTGTCCACTCACCCCGGCCATGAGACTCGCATCGAACAATTAAAGAAGTGGATGCCGGAAGCGATGGCGATCTACCAGACGAAGCAGCCCGTGCCGGCGGCAAACTTGCCAGCGGTCGGAGGGTCGTAGGAAAAGGCGTATCCGATCGATCAGGATTTCAATTGATGCATCGGTGCAGTGCGTCCTTGTCACCATCCGTTCCCTTCCCCTATACTGCGGCGGCGCGAGAGAGGAGACTGGGTGATCGCTCGGCACCTTGTGTGCCGGGAGGAAAGTCCGGACTCCATGGGCGGGGCGCTGGGTAACTCCCAGGCGGAGCAATCCGACACCAGCACCACAGAAAACAAACCGCCGATGGCCAAGGCAGCGGGTTCACTCTCGCCGCTGCGGCTCAGGTAAGGGTGAAACGGCGGGGTAAGAGCCCACCGCAGGGATGGTGACATCGCTGGCACGGTAAGCGTCGCCCGGTGCAAGGCCAAATAGGAAGACACGCGCGGCGTTCGCAAGGGCGCGGCGCAACGACTGGCCCGGTCGGGGTCTTCGGGTAGGTCGCTCGAGGTTCGAGGTAACTCGAATCCCAGAGAAATGGTCACCCATGCATGAACTCCGGTTCATGCGGGACAGAATCCGGCTTATAGGTTTCCTCGCTCGCGCTTTTTTATCTCCGGCAGTGCCTCGTTTCCCTCGTCGTTTCGGTGACGCTGAGGAGGCGCGATGGACAGGCGGCTCTTGACCCCTCGTCTGGCGTGGTGTTAGGATCTCGCATTCTTTCCTATTGATATTGCACAAATTTCTTGGTGGATCGACCGGAGGCCTTTTCTGGCCATCTTGTGAAGGGCTGCACGTTCTTGAAAACAGTACTCCGGGTATCCGGGGGAGGGAAACGATATGAAGCTCAACGGGTCTGAGATTTTCATCGAGTGCCTCAAGCGTGAAGGCGTCAAAACGATTTTTGCGCTTCCCGGTGGCGTGGTCCTCAAGCTGTTCGACATGCTCCATCAGCAGAAAGACTTAGATGTGATTTTGACGCGGCACGAGCAGGGCGCCGGCCACATGGCCGAGGGCTATGCCAAGGCGACAGGGAAAGCGGGCGTGTGTTTGGTGACGTCCGGCCCAGGCATGACGAATGTTATTACCGCGTTAGCCGATGCCTATATGGATTCCGTTCCGCTGGTCTGCTTCAGCGGCCAGGTGCCCACCAGCCTGATCGGCAACGACGCGTTTCAGGAAGCCGATAATATTGGGCTCAGCCGTCCCTGCACCAAGTACAATTTCTTGGTGAAGGATGTTGCCGATCTTGCGATGACCATCAAAGAAGCGTTCTACATCGCGACAACGGGCCGGCCCGGTCCGGTCCTCGTCGATATTCCCAAAGACGTGTCGATGGCGACGACGGAATTTGTCTATCCCACTTCCGTCTCGATCCGCGGCTACAACCCGACCTACGAGGGGAATAAGTGGCAGATTAAGCAGGCCGCGGAAGCCATCATGAAGGCCAAGAAGCCGATTCTCTATGTCGGCGGCGGCGTGGTGTTTTCTGGGGCCTCGGCCGAATTGATCGAGCTGGCCGAACTGACGCAGATCCCCGTCGATATGACGTTGATGGGCCTTGGGGCATTCCCTGGGGAGCATCAATTGTCCTTGGGCATGCTGGGCATGCACGGCACCTATCAAGCCAACATGGCGATGCATTACTCCGATCTGGTCATTGCGATCGGCGCGCGCTTCGATGACCGGGTGACAGGAAAGGTCTCGGAGTTTTGCCCCCATGCCAAGGTCATTCATGTCGATATCGACCCAACCTCGATCAGAAAGAATATCCATGTCGATATTCCGATCGTCGGGGACTGCAAGACGGTTCTGCGCGAGTTGAATCAGATTCTCCGGGCGTCGGTGAACGGAGAGCAGAAGGAGTTGCGGAAGCCGTGGTGGAAGCAGATTCGGGAGTGGGAAGCCGCCCATCCGCTGGCGTATCAGCAGAATGCGGAGGGACCGATCAAGCCGCAGTACGTGGTGAAGCGCCTGTATGAGCTTACGAAAGACCGGGATCCGATTGTCGCCACCGATGTGGGACAGCATCAAATGTGGGCCGCGCAGTATTTCAAGCTGGCGAAGCCGAATCGCTGGTTGACGTCCGGTGGGCTGGGGACCATGGGTTTTGGGTTTCCCGCGGCGATGGGCGCGCAGGCGGCCTTTCCTGGCCGGCTGGTGCTCTGCATTGCGGGAGACGGCAGCATTCAGATGAATATGCAGGAAATGGCCACCGCGGTGGTGAGCAAGCTTCCGGTGAAGATCATTATTTTGAACAACCGGTTCCACGGCATGGTGCGGCAGTGGCAGGACTTGTTCTATCAAGGCCGCTATGCCTCCAGCGATCTTGAGAATACTCCAGACTTTGTGAAGCTGGCGGAAGCCTATGGGGCTGTCGGTTTGCGGGCGAACAAAGTGGGCGATCTTGACGCGGTGCTCAAGGAAGCGATTGCGGTGAATGGGCCGGTGATCGTGGATGTGCCGACCTATCGGTTTGAAAATGTGTATCCGATGATTCCGGCCGGAGGGTGCAATCACGAGATGATTCTAGAGGATCCGCCGGAGTTGAAAGACAAGCAGGCGGGTGGAAAGAAAGTGGCGCCGGATGGCAACGACACGGTTTTGACCGCATAAGGTACCAGAACATGGAACACATTATTTCTGTCACGGTTGAAAATAAATTCGGGGTGTTGTCCCGTGTCGCCGGGTTGTTCAGCGGGCGGGGATTCAACATCGAAAGTTTGTCGGTGGCGCCGACGCTGGACCCTTCGATGTCGCAGATGACGATTGTGACGTCGGGCGACGATCGCATCATCGAGCAGATTGTGAAGCATCTGAATAAGCTCATCGATGTCATCAAGGTCGTCGATCTGAACGAGAGCGAGTTCGTGTCGCGCGAGACCGCGTTGATCAAGGTGCATACCAAGGCCGAAGATCGGGCCGAGGCGCTTAGAATCGCGGATATTTTCCGGGCCAATATTATCGATTCGACGCCGGGCACCTATACGGTCGAAGTCACGGGGGATCCCCAAAAGATTGAAGCCATCATTAATCTCTTGCAGCCGCTCGGGATCAAGGAATTGACTCGAACCGGACGGGTGGCGGTGGCGCGGGAGCCGATTCGAGCGAGTGCGGCGCAACCGAAGAAGGTGGCGCGCGAGTAGTCTGGAGTTCACGGGCAGGTCGTATTTATTTCTGACACAGGATGGTCCTGAGGAGTGCACGATGAAGATTTATTATGACAAAGACGCCGACATTCAGCAGATCCGCAACAAGAAAGTCGCTGTTATCGGCTACGGCAGCCAGGGGCATGCGCATGCTCTCAATATGAAGGAGAGCGGTGTCAATGTTGTCGTTGGGGTGCGCGAAGGCGCGTCGTGGAAGAAGGCGGAGCAAAGCGGTCTCAAAGCCATGCCAGTCGCCGATGCCGTGAAGGCGTCCGATGTGGTGATGATCCTGGCACCCGATGAATTGCAGGCAGCGATTTACCGTCAGGACATTGCGCCGAACCTGAAGCCCGGTTCGTATCTCGCGTTCGGGCACGGGTTCAACATTCACTTCGGCCAGATCGTGCCCCCGGCGAACATCAATGTGTTCATGGTCGCTCCCAAAGGGCCGGGACATCTGGTTCGTTCGGAATACACGAAAGGCAGCGGAGTGCCCTGTTTGCTCGCCGTTCATCAGGATCCGAGCGGGACGACCCGGCAGGTGGGCTTGGCCTATGCCAGCGCCGTCGGCGGCGGCCGCGCCGGCATCATCGAAACCAATTTCCGCGAGGAAACGGAAACGGATCTCTTCGGCGAGCAGGCGGTGTTGTGCGGCGGGCTGACCTCGCTCATTCAAGCGGGCTACGAAACGCTGACGGAAGCCGGGTATTCGCCTGAGATGGCTTATTTCGAGTGTCTGCATGAAGTGAAGTTGATCGTCGACCTGATCTATCAGGGCGGCATTGCCAACATGCGGTACTCGATCAGCACCACGGCCAAGTACGGGGATATCACCCGCGGTCCTAGAGTCGTGACCGAGCAGACGAAACAGGAAATGAAGAAGATCCTCGGCGAGATTCAGACCGGTCAGTTTGCCAAAGAATGGGTGCTTGAGAATCAAGCCAATCGTCCCGTCTACAATGCGTTGCTGGCCAAAGGCGAAGCGCATCCCATCGAGGCCGTGGGGGCCAAGCTCCGGGCGATGATGCCCTGGCTGAAGAAAGATCAGCTGGTCGACAAGACCAAAAACTAGAAGGGACGAGCCCTGTGGCTGATCGTGCAGTCGGCATTCCCTTTGCCAAAGAAGGATTTCCCTTCATTGGAGCGACCGTGGGCGTTACACTCTGTGCTGGATGGCTGGGGTGGACGCCGGTTGCCGTGGTGGGCGCGGGTTTTACGCTGTTCGTGTCATGGTTTTTCCGCAACCCCGCGCGGATCATTCCACAAGGCCCCGGACTGGTCGTGGCTCCAGGCGATGGGAAAGTCATCGCCATTCAAGAAGAATTCGAGCCGCGCTATCTCAAGGAACGCAGCCTCCGCGTGACGATTTTCCTCAACGTGTTCGATGTGCATATCAATCGGGTTCCCTGCGAAGGGGTCATCGAAGATGTTCAGTATCAGCCGGGGCTTTTTTTGGTTGCCAGCAAGCCCGAAGCGACTGTGAAGAACGAGCAGAACGCGCTTATGATTAAGGCGGCCAACGGCGCGAAGGTGTTGTGCGTGCAGGTGGCGGGGCTCATTGCGCGGCGGATTGTCTGCTGGGTGTCTCCCCAAGAACGGGCCACGCTGGGGGAGCGGTTTGGGCTCATCCGATTCGGCTCGCGGATGGACACCTTTCTTCCGATCGGCACGAAGCTGAGAGTGGCCGTGGGAGATCGCGTGAAAGGCGGAGCAACCATCTTGGGGGATCTGCAATGAAGGGAAGCGGCTTGCGGCATGCCTTGGGGAAGGAAACGCGGAAGCGCCAGGCCATGCATTTGATTCCCAACCTGCTCACGACGGGAAATCTATTTTGCGGTGTCTATGCCATCCTTTCCGTCTTCAACGCCAACTATATGGCGGCGGCGATCGCCATTTTAGTCGCAATGATTTTCGACATGCTGGACGGGAAGTCCGCCCGCCTGACGAATAGCACCAGTCATTTCGGATTGGAGTACGATTCCCTGTCCGATGTGGTGTCGTTCGGGGTTGCGCCAGGCCTCCTGATTTATTCGTGGGCATTGAGCGGCCAGGGCATGTTCGGCGTGGCGGTGATGTTCGCGTATGTGGCGATGGGGGCCGTGCGGCTCGCGCGCTTTAATTCAACGGCGGCGCAGGCTGACGGTAAATACTTTACCGGGCTCGCGATTCCCGCGGCCGCCGGGGTGGTTGCGTCGCTGGTGATTCTCGATCATCATATTGTGCGGATGGGGGCGGAGGTAAAGCCCGTTCTCGTGCTGATCATCACGCTCGCCCTTTCGTTCCTCATGGTCAGCACCGTGAAGTATCGAAGCTTCAAGGATCTGAAGTTCAACGGCCGCCAGCAGATTACCTATCTTGTCTGGGGGATTCTTGCGCTCATGATGATCGCGGCTTGGCCGGAAGTGATGGTGTTTGTGGTGTTTGCCAGCTATGCGCTGATGGGGCCGGTGGAGCGATTATTCTGGCTGGTGGCAAGAGCGGTTGGAAAGAAACCTCTTCCCAAGTCCGATCAGCCTGTGGTAGAAACCAAATTGTAAGGCGATGACGAGGAGTAGTAGGCGAACCGCGCAGATCTGAGAGAGCCGGCGGGTGGTGCAAGCCGGTCTGTGCGTTGCCGAACTCGCCTCCGAGCCGAATCCGTGAACGTCGAGTAATGGATTCCGCTTCGCCCTCGTAAGGGGCCAATGAAGGGCGATGGATGACTTGAAGTCATTCGTTGCCGAACCAGGGTGGTACCGCGAAGCGCATCACAAGCCTTCGCCCCTGATCCAGTAGAGGATAGGGGCGGGGGCTTTTTTATTTTCAGAATGCTGAAACAGCCCGCCAACTTTGTTCTCGGCGTCAATGCATCCTCAACGTACCCTGCGGGTACGCCTGCGGTGCATGTGTCGCCCGCGGCCTCGTTGGACAGTCTGTTTGAGCATTCTGAAATTGTGAGGAGGTGATGGCATGGAACGGATGATTCGGATTTTCGATACTACGTTGCGCGATGGCGAGCAGTCGCCTGGCGCCAGCATGAATGTAGAAGAAAAAATCATGGTGGCGAAGCAACTGGCGCGGCTTGGCGTCGATATCATCGAAGCCGGGTTTGCCTACAGTTCGCCCGGCGATTTCGATGCGGTGCGCCGGATTGCGCTGGAGGTCGAAGGGCCAACGGTGTGCAGCCTCGCGCGGGCCCGTCCGGAGGACATCGACCGGGCCTGGGAGGCGCTCAAGGGCGCGCCGAAGGCCAGGATTCATACCTTCCTCTCGACCTCCGACATCCACCTGAAACATCAGTTCAGAATGACGCGGGAAGAAGCGAAGAAGCGCGCGGTCGAGATGGTCCAGCGGGCGCGGGGGTATATGGACGATGTCGAATTCTCGTTGATGGACGCGAGCCGCTCGGACCAATCCTATGTCTACGAGGTGATCGAAGCGGTGATTGCCGCAGGGGCGGGAACGATTAACATTCCCGACACGGTCGGCTATGCCGTGCCGCAAGAGTTCGGCGCGTTGATCAAAGGGATCTTCGACAAAGTGCCGAATGTGAAACAGGCGGTCATCTCCGTGCATTGCCACAATGACTTGGGCGTTGCCGTTGCGAACAGTTTGGCGGCGATCATGAATGGCGCGGGCCAGGTCGAGTGTACGATCAACGGGATCGGCGAACGGGCCGGCAATACGTCGCTGGAAGAAATCGTGATGGGTCTCAGGACTAGGAAGGATTTTTATCGGGCCGATACCGGCATCCGGACCGAAGAAATCGCCAAGACCAGCCGTCTCGTCAGCAAGATTACCGGGATGGTGGTCCAGCCAAACAAGGCGATTGTCGGTGCGAATGCGTTCGCGCACACGTCCGGCATTCATCAGGACGGCTTGTTGAAGGATAAGACCACCTACGAAATCATGCGGCCGGAATCGATCGGGCTGGTCGAGAGCAAGATGGTCATGGGCAAGTTGTCCGGGCGCCATGCCTTCCGGCAGCGATTGGACGATTTGGGGTACAAGCTCAGCGAGGAGGAGCTCACCCACGCCTTCGAGCGTTTCAAAAAGCTGGCCGATCAGAAGAAGGAAATTTTCGAAGAGGATTTGGAAGTGATTGTGTCGGAAGAGCTGGCCAAGATGACCGAGCGGATCGTGTTGAAATCCTTCCATGTCGAAAGCGGCACCACGCTTGTGCCGACGGCGACGGTGGAATTGAGCATCGATGGCCAGGCGATGAAAGAATCGGGTGTTGGCGACGGGCCGGTCGATGCGGTCTATCGCACGATTGCGGCCATCACCAAGACGAAGAGCAAGTTGCTGATGTTCGGTGTCAACGCGATTACGGGCGGGACGGACGCGCAAGGAGAAGTGTCGGTGCGCGTGGAGGAAGATGGCCGCACGGTCTCGGGCCATGGCGCGGATACGGATATCATCGTGGCCGCGGCCCGGGCGTACCTCAATGCGCTGAATCGACTGGCGTACATGGCGTCCAAACAGGCGGAAGGCGAGCAGAAAGTCCGCTTGATTTGACCGTTCCCGCCACGCTAGAGTGATCGGCCCTGCGGTCCGCAGGCAGTGGGCGAGTGAGATGCGGACCGGGTGGGTCGGTCAGTCATGCTCAAGCGAACTCTCTTGGAATGCCCGGAATTTCTCGCCGGAGACCATACGGTTCTTCGTGAATTGCTGCATCCGGCCAAGCAGCCGGTGCAACTGGGCTACAGCCTTGCGCATGGCCGGCTGGCGCCGGGACGCCGGTCCAAATGGCACAAGCTGGCTTCGTCGGAAGTGTATTACTTTATTGCCGGGCGGGGACGGTTCAGTACCGGGAGCGAGACGCAGCTCGTCGAAGGCGGATCCGTGGTGTATGTGCCGCCGGGAGAAAATCAGTCGTTAGAAAATATCGGCACGACGGACATTGAGTTTCTGTG
Organism: Nitrospira sp.; assembly: GCA_020846195.1. Taxonomy (GTDB): domain Bacteria; phylum Nitrospirota; class Nitrospiria; order Nitrospirales; family Nitrospiraceae; genus Nitrospira_D. The sequence continues at coordinate 165,381 of JADLEJ010000004.1, read as the reverse complement.
CATGGTCGATCCGGCCTGGCGGAGTGAAGATGAGCAGGTCGCGGAGTAAGGCGTCCGAGTGGTTCGCAGGAAGGAGTGCGTGACGTGAAAGCGAAGATTGCAGTATTGGCGGGCGATGGAGTCGGTCGCGAGATTGTTCCCGAGGCGGTCAAGGTTTTGAAAGCCATCGGGGAGGCGTATCAGCATTCGTTTGAATTCACCTCGGCCGACATCGGCGGGCAGGCGATCGACAAAGTGGGCGTGCCGCTTCCCCAAGAGACATTGGCGCTGGCCAAGCAAAGCGATGCGGTGCTGTTGGGCGCGGTCGGCGGGCCCAAGTGGGAAGGGCTGGAGTACAGCCTGCGGCCGGAACGGGCGCTGCTCGGCATCCGCGAAGCTTTGGGGCTCTACGCCAACCTGCGCCCCGCCAAGGTCTATCCTAATTTGCTGGATGCCTCCACCTTGAAGCGCGAGGTGATCGACGGCATCGACATTCTCGTCGTGCGTGAATTGACCGGCGGCATCTACTTCGGCAAACCGAAGGGCATCGAAAAACTGGCCAATGGAGAAGAGCGCGGCGTGAACACCGAAGCCTACACGACCGAGGAAATTCGCCGGATCGGCAAGGTGGCCTTCGAGGCGGCGCGCAAGCGGCGGAAGAAAGTCACGTCGGTCGATAAGGCCAATGTGCTCGAATCGTCCGAGTTGTGGCGCCGGGTGATGATCGAAGTGCAGAAGAGCTATCCGGACGTCGAGTTGCATCACATCTATGTCGATAATGCCGCGATGCAATTGGTCCGCAACCCGCGCCAGTTCGACGTGATGGTCTGCAACAATATTTTCGGCGACATTCTCAGCGACGAGGCGGCCATGCTGACTGGATCGATCGGCATGCTGCCGTCGGCCAGCATTGGCGCCCAGGGTGGATTGTTCGAGCCGATTCATGGCAGCGCGCCGGATATCGCTGGAAAGAACATTGCGAATCCCATTGCGACGATCGCGTCCGCGGGCATGATGCTGTCGTACGCGTTCAAGCTTGAGAAAGAGGCCGAGGCCATCGAGCAGGCCATCGTCAAAACCCTCGATATGGGCTATCGCACCAAGGACATTCAAAGTCCGGGGACCAGAGTCGTCGGCACGACCGAGATGGGCGACGCGATTCTGCGAAATTTGAACTGAGACGGAACTTTCGCATGGCAACTCCCTTTACATCATGGACGCTGGCGACGCGGGCTGGGACTGGTGATCCAGGGTTTTCCGGCGACGGCGGTCCGGCTGCGCAGGCAGCTTTGAATGAGCCGAAGGGGCTGGCGGTCGACGGCCAGGGACATCTCTTCATTGCCGATTCCGAGAATCATGTTGTGCGGCGAGTAGATCGAACCACCGGTCTCATTACGACCGTGGCCGGCAGCGCGCCTGAAAGCGCAGCGCCGGATTCTTTATCAGGAAGCGCGGAGGCCGCCTATGAAGAAGAGGCCGATCCGCTGGCCGAAACGAGCCACAAGACGACCGAGCGGTTTACTCAGCAGACGGATCTCAGTGGGACGGTGCGCTATCTCGTCGGGGCTGCGGCGCCGAAACGCTTTGACGGCGATGGCGGGCTGGCTGCTCAGGCAATCCTCAATTTTCCCACAGCGGTCGCGGTCGATGCGCAGGGCCATTTGTATATCGCCGATACAATGAATCATCGCATTCGCCGGGTGGATGCCCAGACTGGGATTATTTCGACGATGGCCGGTACTGGACAGGCGCGCTTCTCAGGCGACGGTGGGCCGGCCGATCGTGCGGCGCTGAATGAACCGGCGGCGCTAGCGGTTGATGCGCAAGGGCAGCTGTACATTGCCGATCAGAGTAATAATCGTGTGCGTGCGGTAGACTTGAAGACCGGGATGATTCGCACCATCGCGGGCACAGGATCGGCGGCTTACGATGGAGATGGCAAGCCGGCGACGGAATCGACTCTTGCGGGGCCTAGTGGGTTAGCCGTAGCAGCGGGAACGCTCTATATTGCCGATACGTTCAATGGCCGCATCCGGTCCGTCGATCTTTCCAGCGGCATGATTGCGACGGTGGCTGGTGACGGTGGCAGCTATCGCTATCAGTCTCCCGACGATCCGCCGTCGGCCAGCGTCTCTCGTCCGTCAGGTATTGCGCTGGATCGGGAGGGCAATTTGTTCCTGACGGATTCGGACAGCCATCTGATTCGTCGATGGGAACGGACGACCGGCTTGGTGATTCGCATTGCCGGCATTGGGATTGCCTCATCCGCCGGCGACGGCGGGACGGCGCTGGAAGCAGGATTGTGTTACCCCTTCGGTATTGTCGCGGAAGATGAGCGGACACTCTTGATCGCCGATACTTTTAATCACCGCATTCGCGCGCTCTCGCTGGAATAGGATTCTGCACATGCTCAAGAAAAAGTCAGCGTATACCGTAGCCATTCTCGGGGCGACCGGGGCGGTCGGCAAAGAGAGCTTGGAAATTCTGGAAGAGCGGAATTTCCCGCTTGCCGGGTTGCGGCTGTTTGCCTCGAAGCGCTCGGCCGGTGAAGTGATGACCTGCCAGGGCAAGGAATGGACAGTGGAAGAATTGACGGAGTCGTCTTCCTTTGCCGGAGTGGATTTCGCGTTTGTCTCCGCGACCGATGCGATCAGTAAAGAGTATGGCCCGCGCTTGGGCGCGGCTGGGGTGATTGTGATCGACGACAGCGGGGTCTTTCGGATGGATCCGCAAGTGCCGTTGGTGGTTCCAGAGGTGAATGCTGCCGCATTGCGGTCGCTGCCACGAGGGATCGTGTCCATTCCCAATTGCACCACGACGCCGCTCGTGATGGCGCTGAAGCCGCTGCACGACGCCGTGGGGGTGAAGCGCGTCGTGGTGACGACGTTTCAATCGGTGTCGGGCACCGGCGCCGCGGCGATGGACGAATTACTGGATCAAACCAGGGCGCTGATGGCCTTTCGCGATGTGAAAGCCGACGTCTATCCGTACCAGATTGCCTTCAATCTGCTGCCGCATATCGGATCGTTCGCTGAGTCTGGCGAGTGTTCGGAGGAAATTAAGATTGTCCGGGAAACGAGAAAGATTCTGGATGCGCCGAAGATGCGAGTGACCTCCACCACGGTGCGGGTGCCAGTGCTGCGCTGCCATTCCGAGTCGATCAACGTGGAACTGGAAAAGCCGTTGAGCCCCAACGATGCCCGGGCGGCGCTGGCGGCGATGCCGGGGGTGCTGGTCTACGATGACCCGCTGAAGAAGCTCTATCCCATGCCGCTGGATGCGACTGGAAAAGACGAGGTCTACGTCGGCCGCATTCGTGAAGATGAGTCGGTGACGAATGGGCTCAATCTCTGGGTGGTTTCCGATAATCTGCGAAAGGGCGCGGCCTTGAATGCCGTTCAAATTGCCGAGTGTCTGGTGCAGGGCTGATGGATGAATGGGGCGCGGTTGGGAAACTCCTGATCGCCGCCGGGTGTGGGCTCGTCGCGGTGGGACTGCTGTTCGTCTTGAGCGACCGGATGCCTGGGTTAAGCGGATGGTTTGGATGGGTTGGGAAACTGCCGGGCGATCTTTCGATTCAGCGCGAGTCCTTTTCTTTTTTCGCACCTCTGGGAACTAGCCTGGTGCTCAGTATCGGGCTGAGTCTGCTATTCTATCTTCTATCATGGCTTTTCAATCGGTAGGACAGTTTCTGCGGCTCGCCGTTCTCGGGGCCATTCTCGGGGTGAATGCGCCGGTAGAAGCGGCGGAGTCGATTCGTGTCTTGATGGCCTCGGATGTCCATCGGATCGAGGTTCGCGCCGATAACGTGGTGTGGGTGACCGACGGGCAAAGCCACTCTCATTCGTTCAAGCATGCGCTGCATATCGAATTGCGTGGAGCGGCGCTTCTGCTCAACGGGACCAAAGTGGCCGGAGAGCAGATCACGCTTCGCGCAGGCGATCACGATTTGAAGCTGTGGTTGCCGCGGGCGCCAGGCGGAGCTCATGGCGCTGCGCTGCAACCAGCCGACGAGCGGGGCGCGCTGCATGTGAGCGGGCTGGTGCATCTGGTCCGGCGCGGGAAAGGCCTGCTGGTCATCAATCAGGTCGATCTTGAGGAGTATGTGAAGGGGGTGGTGCCGGCGGAGGTGAATTCCACTTGGCACGCTGAAATGCTCAAGGTGCAGGCCGTCGCGGCTCGGACCTATGCGCTCTATCAGCATATGCTGAGCGCGTCGCGCGATTACGATGTGGCGGCGAGCATTCAGGATCAGGTCTATCGCGGGCGGCAGGGGGTGGACGCGCGCGTGCAGGAGGCGGTGGAGTCGACCCGCGGCCTGGTGGTCACGCATGATGGCGCGCCGATCTACGCCGCGTTTTCTTCGACTGCGGCAGGGATCACCGAGGATGCGATGGTGGTTTGGTCGAAGGATTTGCCCTATCTGAAGGGTGTCGAATGTCCGTTCGATGTGGAGTCTCCGTACTATCAGTGGAAGGCGTCCTTCAGAGTGGCGACGCTGGAGCGCAATCTCAGGCAGCAGGGATTTCCGGTGGGGACGATTGCCACGATGACGCCGGTGGGCTTTAGCCGAGCCGGGCGCGTATCCAAGCTGCGCATTCTGCATTCCAAGGGCGAGCTCATTCTGCGCGGCGAGGATCTTCGGAAGGCGATTGGCTACACCGTTGTGCCGAGCACGCAGTTCACGATCGAGTCGATAGGGCAGGACATCGTGCTAGCCGGCTATGGCGCCGGTCATGCGGTAGGGCTTTGCCAGTGGGGCGCGAAGGAACTGGCCGAGCTGGGGTATTCCTTCTCGTCAATTCTACGGTATTACTATCCCGGCACTGAGTTGCAGAATGTGGCCCTGACAAAAATGCCTCCGGCTCCGGTTTCGTATTAGATGAATCTCTCCGAATTCGACTTTCCGTTCGATTCTGCCTTGATTGCCTCCGAGCCCGTATTGCCGCGCCATGCCGCGCGCTTGCTCTGTCTCGGTTCACGAACAGGAGGCTTGTCGCATCGACAGGTGGCCGACCTTCCGGAGCTGCTGGCGCCAGGGGATTTGCTGGTTGTGAATGATACGAAGGTGCTGGCAGCTCGATTGTCCGGACGCAAGCAGCCGACGGGAACCGTCGTGGATGTGTTGTTTGTTAAGGACTGTGGCGATGCGGTCTGGGAGGTTATGCTTAAAGGGCATTTTCGCGTGGGGCAGGCGATCTTGTTCGGCGGAGAGGCGAGCGCGACGGTTGTGCAGCGCGATGAGCGCGGTACGAAAATCAAGGTTGTAAGTCCGGTTCCGGTGGTCGACTTCTTGCGCACTCATGGGCGCATGCCGCTTCCGCCGTACATCAAGCGGTCCGCGCAGCCGGAAGACCAAGTCTGGTACCAAACCTGTTTTGCGGATCGAGAAGGCGCGATTGCGGCCCCGACAGCCGGACTGCACTTTACGCCTGAGTTGATGAATCGCTTGCGGGCGCGTGGAGTGGAGACGACCGCGGTGACGCTCCATGTAGGACCTGGGACTTTTAAGCCGGTGGTCGTAGAGCGCATCGAAGACCATCAGATGGGGGAGGAATGGTTTGAGGTGAGCGCAACGACGGTTGCGGCGATCCGTAAGACACAATCTTCCGGGGGACGGGTCGTTGCGGTGGGAACTACCGCAGTCCGCGCGCTCGAATCGGCCGCGCAGCAGGCTGGAGGGCTTCAGGCGGTCGTCGGTGAGAGCCGGTTATTCATCTCGCCAGGATTTCGCTTCAACGTGGTCGATGCCCTTATGACGAACTTCCACCTGCCACGCACCACGCTTTTGATGCTGGTCTCTGCGCTTGCCGGTGTGGAGACGATGCGGAAGGCCTATGCTGAAGCGGTGGAGCAGCGCTACCGCTTTTATAGTTATGGCGATGCGATGCTGATCCTGTGAGCAGGCGGTTTGCAGTGAGCGGTCTTAGAGTGATTCCCGATGGATTTTGACGGGGATTTTGCCTTTGAGCGACTCCTGAAACGCCACCAGCGCGCGTTGTTGCTTTTGGAAAAGCATGTCTTCCAGCACGCGATCCTTGGCCGCGGTGGCTTTAGTGGGATCGGCGTCCGGCTGTCTCGTCATCAGGGCCTGGCCTTCGGAAATTTCCGACGGCGTTAAAGCGACGGCATCCCGGACAAACATTCGCGCCTTATTGCCGAGGATTTCCTTGGCCTGCGCCTCTTCGAAGACTTTCGGCGTGAGATGGTTGGCGGCCAGGAGCCGTTGATAGAGCTCCGGATCGAACGCGCCGTTTTTCTGGAACTCGGGAACCTGGACGATCATCGCGCGCAAATCGCCGTCCGAGACCGTGATGCCCATATCCTTTGCGGCGAGCAGCCAGAGACGGTTGTCGACCAGCTGTTCGATGACAAATTGCTTGATCGTTTCATCTTTGAACTCTCCGGGCACTTTTTCCTTGTAGAAGCGGTACATGTTTTCGTAGGCGCGTTTAAATTCGTCCCGCGAAACGGATAGGTCGCCGACGGAGGCCACGCTGTTGCCGGCCTGTTCGCCAAATCCCCACCACCCCATTCCGATAATGAAAGTGATGGCAATGAATCCCATCGTGATAGCGAGAAACCATGGGTGTTTGGCGTGGATATAGGTTAACCCTTTGATCATAGCGACTCCTGTTCACTCGGAATAATTTTGGGATTGTACTTGGCGCTGTGGCTGAAGGCAAGATCATGCGCGGCCATCGATAGTAAACAATCTATCTGAACGTGATGGCGTTGCGCGGAGGACGTAGGGATTTAGTTTCCGTCTCCGGCCACGTATTATCCCTATTGGGCGCCTCCCCTGGTTGTTTCGAAGAGAAATGGTATATGTAGGAGGGAGCAAGGCGGTTTGTTTGTGCAAGTTATTTGATTTTGTTATACTTTGCCATTAATTAGAAGGAGATTCCTTGATAGGGGCAGGGTCTGCCGCGAAGCTCATCGAAGGGGCCGTCTATCCCAAGGCGTATGTGCTCAATCGATTTATTGCGAAGCTCATCGATGTGTTCATTGTCGTGGCCGCTGATGAGGTTGCCCCGCCGGTTGGGTTTCTGTCCGGACTCGCCTATATTCTGATTGCGGACGGGTTTGCGGGCGGGAGAAGTATCGGGAAGCGGTTGGTGGGTTTGCAGACCATGCGTCTCGATATTCGTGAGACGGCCGGATTTCGTGAATCGATTATTCGGAATTTGCCATTCGGCGCAGCCCAGTTGCTGTTTGCGGTGCCGTATGTCGGGTGGATTGGGTCCGTGGCCGTATTGGCATTTGAAAGTGTCTTGATTGTCGGCAATGAGCATGGACGGCGCCTTGGCGACGAGGTTGCGCGTACCCAGGTTTTGGATGCAGGCCAGTTGGTAGTGCCCGACTAAATTATGAATAGCGAGGGACTCGCGCAGCGCGAAGCGAGTTCATGACGAAGGGAGAGCGCCGTGGGGTTCACGGGAGATGTGTTCGGATGGTTTTCCAACGATCTGGCGATCGATTTGGGGACAGCGACGACGCTGGTGTATGTGCATGGAAAAGGCATCGTGCTGAATGAGCCCTCGGTGGTGGCGGTGGAAAAGAAAACCGAGAAAGTTTTAGCGGTCGGGGCCGACGCGAAAAAAATGCTCGGCCGAACTCCTGGGAACATTGTCGCTGTCCGGCCGATGAAGGAAGGCGTGATTGCCGACTTCGAAATGGCCGAGCAGATGCTCAAGCATTTCATCCGCAAGGCGCATAACCGGAGCGCGTTCGTGCGGCCACGGATCATTATCGGGGTGCCGTCGCGTATTACCCAGGTGGAGCAGCGGGCGGTTCGGGACTCAGCCGAATTGGCCGGCGCGCGAGAGGTCTATCTGATCGAAGAGCCGGTGGCGGCTGCCATCGGGGCCGGGCTCCCGATTACCGAACCGTCCGGCAACATGGTCGTCGATGTGGGCGGCGGCACGACGGACATTGCGGTGATTTCCCTCGGCGGGATCGTCTATAGCGAATCGGTGAAGGTCGCGGGCGATCGGATGGACGAGGCGATCATGAATTACATTAAGAAAAAGTACAACTTGCTTATCGGCGAACATATGGCGGAGCGGGTCAAGTTTGAAATCGGATCGGCCTATCCCTTTGAAGAGCGCAAGACGATGATGATCAAGGGGCGCGACCTGATTTCCGGCATTCCCCGCACGCTGGTGGTCGACGATGCCGAAATTCGAGAGGCGTTGCAGGAGCCGATCGGAACGATCGTCAATGCCATTAAGGTTGCGTTGGAAAACACTCCGCCGGAATTGGCGGGGGATATTATTGACCGCGGAATCGTGCTCACAGGTGGAGGCTCCCTGCTGAAGGGAATGGATACACGATTCCGTGAAGAGACGAATCTGCCGATTATTACGGTCGACGACCCGCTGACGTCTGTGGTGTTGGGGGTCGGGAAGATTTTGGACGAACTGGATCTTCTCCGTAAGGTGTCGGTCATGTCTCAATGCAGTAGCCTCCGGTAAGGTTCCGTCCTTCCCATGCGGATGGCCAATTTTCGTTCATCATACGGCGCGCGGCGTCTTGCCCTCGGAGTCTTGTTCGCTATCCTCCTCGGTTTCTTCTTGCTTCCGCAGCAACTTCAGGCTCTTTTCCAAGAGATCGGCGGCCCGGTCGGGTGGGTGCTTAGCTGGCCGATCCGCCTGGTGGCTTCGGTGCAAGAGGGCATCGGAGAGACCTGGAGCCATTACGTGGCCTTGCAGGATGTGGAAGACGAGAATCGGCAATTGCGCAAAGAGCTTGAATTGCTGCAAGGGCAAAACAGTCAATTGCGCGAGTCCGCGTCGGCGACGGATCGGTTAACGGCCTTGCTGGAATTCAAGGCGCAGGCGCTCCCGACCATGATCGCCGCGCAGGTTATTGGCCGCGATACGGGCAATTGGCATCGGACTATTCTTCTGAATAAGGGAAGCGCGGACGGGATAGAGGCGGACATGGGGGTTGTGACCTCTGTCGGCGTGGTCGGGCGAGTGGTGAAAACGACGATGGCGACCGCGGTCGTGCTCTTGGTGTCCGATCCCAATAATGCCATTGCGGGGCTGATTCAACGCACGCGAGATGAGGGGATTGTCGAAGGGACGACCCCGGGTTTGGCGCGGCTCAAATACATTCCCTTGCTGTCGAATGTGCGCGCAGGCGATCGCGTGGTGACCTCCGGACTCGTCGGTGGCTTTCCGCGCGGACTCGCTATCGGCACCATTACCACCATCGGCAAAGAGGAAGGCGCGTTGTTTCAATCGGCGGAATTGCGCCCGGAAGTCGATGTGAACCGCGTCGAAGAGGTGCTGGTCATTCAGTCTCCCTATATTCCCGGTGAGGACGGAAAGAGCGACGAGCTTCTTCCGAAAGCCAAGCTGTGAAGATTGTCGTGTATGTTTGTGCGGTGGCGGCCCTGGTGGCAGTGCAGATCACGATGCTTCCCTATATCAGCGTGTGGGGGGTTAAGCCGGACATCGGGCTTGTGGCGGTCTGCCTGATCGGCCTGCTGGCCGGTGAATTGGAAGGGTTGCTGGTCGGGCTGTTCATGGGGTGGGCCATGAGTTTATTTTCCGCCGTCGATCTGGGGACAAGCATGGTGGCCAAGGGAGCGGTGGGATTTCTTGCTGGACTGGCCGGCCGCCAGGTGGCGCAGGTTACTCCGTTGGTGCTGATCGGCGGCCTGGTTGTCGCATCGACCGTTGCAAGCCTGATGACGATGTGGTCGCTCAAACCGAACGATCAGCAAGATAGCTGGTGGATGATTCGGACGATTCTGATGCCGCAAGCCTGTTTCGATGCGGTGGTCGGCGGCCTGTGTTATTGGGTGATCTGGAGCCGGGTGAATCTTGACCGGCTGGCAGAGGGGCGAGAGGTCTAGGAGTTACCGTGGCGATTAGTGGGACCCATGAGTCTGAACTTGGAGAATTACAGCGGCGGCTGGTGTTGCTGCGTGTGGGGTTGCTCCTGGTTGTTGGACTCCTGGCGGTGCGGTTGTGGCATCTGCAGATTCGTGAAGGGCCGTACTACCGCGACCTCTCGGAGAATAATCGCACCCGGTCTGTGCTGCTGGAACCGGCCAGAGGCCTGATCTACGATCGCCACGGAGTCTTGCTGGCGAACAACGTGCCGAGCTTTAGTCTCTATGTCACCTTGGAAGACGTCAAGGACCGGGAGGGGTTGATCCAGAAGCTGGCGGACTTGCTTGGACTCGATCCGGCCATGATCCGGAAAAAACTGGCGGTGCGTGGCAGCAAGATGCTGCCGAAAAAAGTCAAAGATCGATTGACCCTGCGCGATGCCACGGTGATTGAGTCCCACCGGCTCGACCTTCCGGGCGTCATGATTCAAGTCGAGTCGCAACGGAACTATCCCGGCGGCATGGCCGCCGCGCACCTTCTTGGCTATGTCGGGGAAATTTCCCCTGAACAGCTCGAAAAGCCTGAATTCGCGGACCTTCATCAGGGCAGTGTGGTCGGGCAGTATGGCGTGGAGAAATCGTTCGACCGCCATGTGCGCGGCCAGGCCGGGCAAAAAAGCGTCGAAGTGGACGCCTTGGGGCATGAGAAGCGAACGGTGTCGGTCGATAAGCCGCTTGCCGGAAACGATCTCTATCTCACCATCGATATTACCCTGCAGAAGGTGGCAGAGGAATTGCTGGGAGAAGAATCCGGCGCGATTGTCGCCTTGGATCCGACGAGCGGCGACGTCCTGGCGATGGCGAGCCGTCCGGGTTTCGATCCGAATGTCATGTCGCGGGAACTCACGCCCAAGCAGTGGGTGGAAATTGTCCAGGACGAGCGGCGCCCGCTCAATAATCGCGCGTCCCAAGGACAATATCCCCCTGGGTCCACGTTCAAAGTGCCGATGGCCGTCGCGGCCTTGGAATCCAATACCATGTCGCCGTCAAGCTCCGTGCTCTGTACGGGCGGATACCAATTCGGCAAGCGCGTGTATCACGATTGGAAGGCGACCGGGCACGGGTCTGTCGATCTGCACAAGGCGCTGGTCCAGTCCTGCGATGTGTATTTTTACACCATCGGACAACGGATGGGGATCGATACCATGGCGGAGTATGCCAAGGACTTCGGTCTTGGGCGCGAGACCGGCATTGAATTGCCTTCCGAGCGTGTGGGGTCGATTCCATCCATGGCCTGGAAGCTGAAAGTGAAAAAAGAAGCCTGGCTGCCGGGTGAGACGATTTCCGCCGCCATCGGGCAGGGCTATGTGACGGTGACGCCTTTGCAAATGGCCAGCATGATCGGCACCGTGGCCAACGACGGGGTCAGTTATCGTCCGCGCTTGGTGCAGGCCATCATGGATCGCACCACAGGAAACTTACAGGAGATGCCGGCGGTGGCGCGAGGGAAGGCCCATGCCAAACCGGAAACCTTCCGGATCATTAAAGAGGCGCTGGCAGCAGTTGTCACGGAAGGGACGGCGACGCGCGCGAAGTCTTCGATCGTGACGATCGGGGGGAAGACCGGGACAGCGCAAGTTGCGGCCTTGGGAAAAGAAAAGAAGGCCGAGAAAGACATTCCCAAGAAGTTTCGCGACCATGCCTGGTTTGTCGCCTTTGCGCCGGTGGAGTCTCCAAAGATTGCGGTGGCCGTGCTGGCCGAGCATATGGGGCACGGCGGGTCGGCGGCGGCGCCGCTGGCCAAAGAAGTGATTGAGACCTATATGAAGCTGCGCGCGCAGGAGCCGGCGGTTGCCCCGCAATCGTAGCGGGGCAGGCCACTGGGTGCAGGTGTGAATCGTTATGATTGATCGTCTGATCGATAACCGAGGCCTCGATAGTTTCGACTATCGCTTTCTCGCGCTCGTGTTCGCGATTCTTGGAATCGGTGTGCTGTCGATTCATAGTGTGACGCACAGCCAGCAGGCGGGTCTCGCGCCCTATTACGTCAAGCAGATGGCCTGGATTGTCATGGGCAGCGCGGCATTCATCTTCATGTTGGTCTCCGACTATCACCGGATCGCGCGGCTGGCCTATCCGCTGTATGGAGTCGTGCTGCTGATGCTGGCGTTTGTGTTGTTCGACGGGCGGACGAGCAAGGGCGCGCAGCGCTGGATTGCGCTGGGCCCGTTCAGCTTTCAGCCGTCCGAATTTGCGAAGCTGGTGCTGATTCTGGTCTTGGCGCATTACTATTCGAAGGCTCCCAGGGTAGGGTGGTTGCAACGGGTCATTATGCCGGGGATGCTGATGTTCCCCGGGCTGGTGTTGATCCTCAAACAGCCCGATTTGGGTAGCGGATTGAGCTTCGTCGCCGTCTACGCGGCGATGCTGTTGATGGTCGGTGTGCGGTCGAAGGCGCTGGGCGTCATTCTCCTTCTCATTGTCATGTTGTTCCCGTTCGCCTGGGAAGGGGTGTGGGGGTCCTTGCATGATTATCAGCGACAGCGCATTATGGCCTTCGTCGATCCAGACTACGATCCGGGAGGAAAGGGATATCACGCCCTCCAGTCCAGGATTGCAATCGGATCCGGAGAACTGATGGGAAAAGGACTCTACGGGGGAACGCAAAGCCAGCTGAAGTTCCTCCCGGAAGGCCATACAGACTTTGTGTTTGCCGTCTATGCGGAAGAGTGGGGATTTCTGGGCGTTTTGTTGTTGTTAGTGCTGTTTGTCGCGTTGATCTGGCTCTCTCTGGAGATCGCGTCGAAGGCAAAAGATCAATTAGGAGCGTTGCTGGCCGCCGGGATCGTCGCCATGCTGTGTTTCTGCGTCGTGGTGAATATCGGCATGACGGCCGGGATGTTTCCCATCGTCGGGATTCCGCTGCCCTTGATGAGCTACGGCGGCAGCGCCACGGTGATGACAATGGCCTCCTTGGGGTTGCTGTTGAACGTCAAACGAAGACGGTTGAGCTTGTTCTACTGAGTCGAGCATGCCTGTTGCGCAGTGTGATGAGTGGAATGCGGTGAAGAGTGATGTTGAGTCGCTGGGATGCGGCGTGGATGGTGGATGTGATGGACCTGGGCTTTGCGCCCGCGTCCGTCGCCCATTGCGTCGTGCCAGGGCTCGCAGATTAAAGGAGTAGTTATGGGAATTGAGATTGCGATTTCGGTCGCGCGGGAAGAAACCCGCGTGGCGGTGTTGGATGGCGGCGTGGTGACCGACTTATTCGGGGACCGGGCCAAGCATAAGGATTTCGTCGGGAATGTGTACAAGGGGAAGGTCGCCAAGGTGTTGCCGGGCATGCAGGCGGCGTTTGTGGACATCGGCTTGGACAAAGCCGCGTTCATGCACGTGTCCGATCTCTCGGAAGAAGCCGAGCCGGGGGATACGCTGGTCGATGCGGCCGACGACGATGACGATAAGGACGCGGACATGCTCCGGCCGAAACGCCAGAGCGCCAAGCCCATCGAGCAGTTGCTGACCGAGGGGCAGGAGTTGATGGTCCAGATCTCGAAAGGCCCGATCGGGACGAAGGGGCCGCGCGTGACGACGTATGTGTCGCTTCCCGGCCGCTACCTGGTGTTCATGCCGAACGTCGAGCACATCGGGGTCTCCCGCCGCATCGCAAAGGACGAGGAGCGTGCCCGCTTGAAAGACATTATGCGCCGGGTGCGGCGCCCAGGCTGTGGCTACATTGTTCGCACGGTCAGCGAAGGCGTCAAAGAAGACGAACTGAAGTCCGACGTGGATTTCCTGCATGTGCTGTGGCAGGACATTTTGACCAATCGCGAGCGGCTGGCCGCGCCGGCGTTGTTGCATACGGATCTGAGCCTCAGCTTTCGCGTGGTGCGGGATTTGTTCGGGAAAAAAGTGGACCGGCTGTGGATCGATTCACGGCAGGAGTATGAGGCGGTGCGGGATTTCGTGCAGCGGTTTTCCCCGGAGCAGACCTCCCGCATCCAGTTCTACGACAAGGATGAAAGCCTGTTCGATCATCTGGGCATCGAGCAAGAGATCACGCGCGCGACGAGCCGGAGAGTCTGGCTGAAGTCCGGCGGCCACTTGGTGATCGATCATGCCGAGGCGATGACGGTCATCGACGTCAATACGGGGCGGTTTGTCGGCAAGCGCGATCAGGAAGAGACGATTCTCCGGAACAATCTGGAAGCGGCCAAGGAAGTGGCCTACCAGATGAAGCTCCGCGGGATTGGCGGCATCATCATCGTCGACTTTATCGACATGGAGCGGGAAAAGAACCGGGAGAAGGTTTATCACGCGCTGGTGGATGCGATGGCGTCGGACAAAGCGCGGACGAGAATTTCGAGGATTTCCGATCTGGGGCTGATTGAAATTTCCCGCGAACGGGTGCGTGAGGATCTGCTCCGCTCTCTGTCCGAGCCGTGCCATTATTGCGACGGCCGCGGCTACACCAAATCTCCGACGACCGTGGCGTACGAGATCTTCCGCGAGATCCGCAAGATCGGCGAGGCGGGGGAAAAGCAACGGATTGTCATCGGCGCCCACCCGAGCGTGGCAGGGTTGCTCCAGGATGAAGAACGTCAAGGGGTGGAGATGCTGGAGCGGGAGTGTTCGGCGAAGATCATTGTGACGTCGGACAGTCAGCTGCATCTGGAACAGTACGATCTCGTCACCTTATAGGAAGTAGGGTGCGTCGTCTCCGTATTCAGCCTCAGGCGGTGCTCCGGTGCGGACCTGTCGCATGGATTCCACTCAACTGACGTCGTGGCTTCTCCTGCAATCGATCGACGGGGTCGGTGACCGCACCCTCATGAAATTGGTCCGCGCGTGCGGTTCTCCGGCACAAGCGTTGGCGGCTCCGCTGGAAGACCTGATTCGGGTTGGATGCAGCGCTGACCTCGCCGAGGCGATCGGCCGGAGGCCGTCGGCCCAAGTTCGGCATCTGATTGATCGCCAGGTGAAGCTGGTTGAACAGCTCGGCATTCATGTCCTCGCGCTGACCGATCCCTCGTATCCGAAGCGGCTCAGGATGATTCACGATCCGCCGCCGCTGCTGTATTACACTGGCTCGCTTCATGAGCAAGACGGCATGGCTGTCGCGATTGTCGGCGGACGGTCGGCTTCTCAGGCTGGACGGGCCAGCACGGAAGAGATTGCGGAAGCGCTGGCTCGAAGCGGATGGACCATCGTTAGCGGAATGGCGCGTGGGATCGACGCGGCGGCGCATCGCGGCGCGCTCGCTGGTCAGGGCCGCACGATCGCGGTGCTCGGCTGCGGCGTGGATCAGACCTATCCGCCTGAACATGACCGGCTGCGTGCGCAGATCGAGGAACATGGCGCGGTGCTGACGGAACTTCCGATGGGCGCGCCGCCGCAGAGCCATCATTTCCCAAGGCGGAACCGGATTATCAGCGGCCTGTCGATTGGAGTGCTGGTGGCGGAGGCGGCGATGAACAGCGGCTCGCTCATTACGGCCAAGCTGGCATTGGAGCAAGGGCGCGAAGTCTTTGCCCTGCCAGGCTCGGTCAAAGAAGCCCGCTGTCGCGGATCGAATGGGCTGATCAAAGCCGGGGCGAAACTAGTCGACTGTGCGGCGGATATGATGGAAGAGCTGCTGCCGCAAGTCGAACCGGCGTTCCGTGCCCGTGCGACAGTGGAAGCGATGACTGCGCCGGCGCGCGACGAACGGCTGGCTCCGGATGAGCAACGCATTTACGAGATGCTGACCGCTGAGGCGCAATCGGTGGATGCGGTGATCGAGCGGACGGGACTCAGCGCCGCGCAGGTCGCGGCGGCGGTGCTGGTGCTGGAGCTTCGCGGGTATGTGCGGCAGCTTCCTGGTCCGCACTATGTGCGCCGCTGACCCGTGGCTGGGCGCATTCCAGTTGCAGGATGAGAAAAAGTTTGGTACGTGAAGGGAATGAGGGTTATCTGGAGATGGAGACGTTATGGCGAAATCGTTGATCATCGTTGAGTCGCCCACCAAGGCGAGGACGATTACGAAATATCTGGGCCGCGGGTATACGGTGATGGCCTCGGTCGGCCATATCAAGGATCTCCCGACGAGCAAGCTGGGTGTCGATCTCGAACACGATTTCGAGCCGCAGTACGTGACGATCAAGGGCAAGGCCAAAGTCCTCGCCGATATCAAGAAGAAAGCCGAAGAAGCTGACAAGATTTTCCTGGCGCCGGACCCCGATCGCGAAGGGGAGGCGATTGCCTGGCATTTAGAGCAGGAGCTGCTTGGCAAGTCCAAAAAGAAGAAGGATGGAAAGATTTTCCGGGTGCTGTTCAACGAGATCACCAAGACGGCGGTGAAGCGCGCGCTGGAGTCGCCCGGCGAGATCGATATGAATCTGGTCAACGCGCAGCAGGCGCGCCGGATTTTGGATCGCATCGTCGGGTATCAAGGCAGTCAGTTGCTGTGGAATAAAGTCCGGCGCGGGCTCAGCATGGGGCGCGTCCAGTCGGTCGCGATGCGCTTGATTTGCGAGCGCGAAGCCGAGCGCGAGGCCTTCAGAACCGAAGAGTATTGGTCGATTGGTGCCTTGTTGTCCGGCGTCAATCCGCCGCCGTTCGAAGCCAGGCTGCAGAGCATCAACGGCGAGGCCGCTACGATTGAGAATGGCGAGCAGGCTGCCCGTGTGGTCGAGAGCATTCAAGGGAAGGCCTTTGTCGTCGAATCCATCGAGCGACGCGAAAAGAAGCGAAACCCCGTCGCGCCGTTCATCACCAGCCGCCTTCAGCAGGAAGCTTCCCGGAAGCTGCACTTCTCGCCCAAGAAAACTATGACGCTCGCGCAGCAGCTGTATGAGGGGATGGAAATCGGCGCGGAAGGGACGACCGGTCTCATTACCTATATGCGAACCGACTCGCCTCGCATCTCGAACGAGGCGATGACGGAGGCGCGCGACGTTATCCAGGCCAGGTTCGGGTCGGACTATCTTCCGGCGACGCCCAATATTTACAAGACCTCGAAGGCCGCGCAGGAAGCGCACGAAGCGGTCAGGCCAACGTCAGCGGCGCGCGATCCGGAATCGATCCGCCAGTACCTCGATCAGGACCAGTACAATCTCTATAAGCTGATTTGGAATCGATTCATCGCGTCGCAAATGGTGCCGGCGATTCTCGATGTGACCCGAATCGACTCGGCGCCGGTCGGGACGCAGGAGCGGTATATCTTTCGTTCCACCGGAACGGTCGTCAAGTTTCCTGGGCACACGATTGTGTACATGGAAGGTGTCGATAAGGAGCTGCCCACCGAAAAGCCGAAAGCCGATCAGGAGGCGGACGACGACAACGACCGCCAGCTCCCGGCGTTGTCCGAAGGGGAACAGCTGCGCCTGGTGCAGCAGGAGGGAGAATCGGTTCTGGGCTTAACCTCGAAGCAGCACTTTACCCAACCGCCTCCCCGGTATAACGAAGCGCTGCTGATCAAGGAGCTGGAAGAAAAGGGCATCGGGCGTCCTTCGACGTATGCGGCGATTATCTCCACGATCCAAGATCGCAAGTATGTCGAAAAGACCGAAGGCCGGCTGGTGCCGACGGAGACGGGCAAGACGGTGCACGACTATTTGATGAAGGGATTTCCCGAGCTGATCAACGTCGATTTTACGTCGCATCTCGAAGAGCAGCTGGATGAAGTGGAAGAGGGAAGCAAGCCTTGGGTGACGGCGGTCAGGGATTTCTATACGCCGTTCACGAAAGAACTGGAATTGGCGAAGACGATTCCTGGCCCGAAAGACACGGTTGAGCCGCCGACGGACATTCCCTGCGAAAAATGCGGCAAGATGATGGAGATCAAGTGGGGCAGGAACGGAAAGTTTCTTGCCTGTCCGGCCTACAAGGC
This sequence comes from Nitrospira sp., assembly GCA_020846195.1. Lineage (GTDB taxonomy): Bacteria > Nitrospirota > Nitrospiria > Nitrospirales > Nitrospiraceae > Nitrospira_D. The sequence goes on along the minus strand of JADLEJ010000004.1, from coordinate 147,685 downwards.
GGACCCGCCCTGCAAGAATACGCAGAACTTTCAGAAGCTCGAAGACGGCACGATCAAGATTGTCCCTAAAATCGAACTGACCACCGACCAGAAGTGCGACAAGTGCGGGAGCGCGATGGTGGTGAAGACGGGCCGGTTCGGCAAGTTCATCGCCTGCTCGGCCTATCCGGAATGCAAGACGACGAAACCGCTGGCGCTCGGTGTGAAATGCCCGCAACCGGATTGCGGAGGAGATCTCGTGCAGAAGCGCACGAAGAAGGGGCGGTCGTTCTTTGCGTGCAGCAATTACCCAAAGTGCGAGTTTGCGCTGTGGGATCGTCCCATCAATAAAGCCTGCCCGACGTGCCAGGCGCCCTTCCTCATTGAAAAAGTGAGCAAGCAGGCTGGCCGAAGCGTGCAATGCCGCAATGAGGAATGCGGCTATCGAGAAGCCGGATAATTCCCGCATCAGGACGGCCGATTCTCTCCCGCCTCTGTTTGCCGCCGCCTCGAAACTGAGAAGCAACCTCATTAACAGCGACGTTTCGCCTGTGCCAGACAGTGTTTTCGCTGTTGACCTCTGCCTGGTCTGAGACGATAATGAGTTTATCGTGCGGCGTTGATCCGACATTATTGCGCCCCTCATCTGCGGGCCTATTATCTTCTGAGAAAGGGGGAATCACTATGAAAGCGAAAGAGGGAGTCATCAATATCCTGAATAAGGTCTTGACCGCCGACCTGACAGCCATCAATCAGTATTTTGTCCATGCCAAGATGTGTGAAAACTGGGGGTTCGACCGGCTTGAGCACAAGGTGCGCGAGCGGAGCATCGACGAAATGAAAGACGCCGATCAGCTCATCGGGCACATTCTGTATCTGGAAGGCGTGCCGAACGTGCAGCGGATGAATACGGTGCATGTCGGTGAAACCGTGCCGGAGCAGTTCACGCTCGATTTGAAGGCCGAGCAGGAAATGCTGGCGTTGTTGAACGAGGGGATCGTGCATTGCGTGAAGGTTGCGGATTTCACGACCCGGCATATGCTGGAAGACATGGCCAAAGACGTCGACGCTCATATCGATTGGATCGAAACGCAGATGGAAACCGTCAAGCAAGTCGGCCTGGAAAACTATCTGGCCGAGCAGATCAAGAAAGACAGCTAACGACGGGTTGGAACAGACGAAGACGAAAGGACAGCCGCCAATGAAAGCTAAAGACGGAATTCTCGAACGACTTGGAAAAATTCTCACCGCCGAGCTGACCGCAGTGCATCAATATTTGCTCCATGCTGAGCTCTGCCGTCATTGGGGCTATGAGCGGCTGGCGGACAAGTTTCAGCATCTCTATACGGAGGAAGTCACCCATTCCGGCCAGCTGGTTCGCCATATGCTGTATCTGGGCGGCCAGCCGGACGTCGGCGTGCTGGACGCGGTGAAAGGCGGAGCCTCTGTTAAAGACCTGTTTGAAACCAACCTGGCATTCGAACGGGAAGACGTGGAGATGTTGCGGACGGCGATCGCGCATGCGGCCAGTGCGGGCGATTTTACGACCCGGCACAAACTTGAAGAGATGGTGGTCGATTCAGAAGAGCATGTGGACTACTTCGAGCGGCAGCTCGCCACAATTGCCCAAGTCGGACTGACGGGCTATCTCGCCGAACAGATCAAGTCGTAAGCTCTAAAAAATAGTAAGCGGGGGGCCCCAGGAGGACTGAGGGCCCCCGCCTGAGAAGTGGGAGGTCATGGCTCCCACTTCGTTGCCGGCGCGTGGAGCACGCCGGCTGGTCGATCGATTCGTCGTCCCTCCTATTGATAATCCTCATTCAGCGATTTCAGAAACGCGACTAATGGCGCGGTATCGCTGGGCGTGAGCGCGATGCCCTGTAACTGTGTGGCTCCGTTGCGGAGCGTGACGGCCCTGGCCTGTCCAGAGACCAGCCGATAAAACGCCATGATGTCCTCCAGCGTGTCGAACTGGCCGGTGTGCATGAACGGGGGGGAATGACTGAGATCCCGAAGCCCTGGAGTTTTGAAGCGTGCGATGGCCCCGTCTAAGAGGATGGAATCGACCGGACAGGGGATTTGTCCCTCGCACAAGAGGATGCGAATCTTGGCCTGGGGGCCGGGCATGTCTGGATTGGCAAAAATATTCCATACGCCAAGATCGGTCAGCCCAGGAGCGCCGGCCGAGGGAATTTCACGGAAGGGGCCTGCTGCGGCGGTATGGGATTCTGTCGCGGGCAGGTAAGCATTGTAGTTTCCGTTTCGGGTGGCCAGATTTGGGATCGATAGCCCTGCGAATTGATTGGCTCCATGAATATCGTCGTATTCTTTCTGCGCCGTGCCGGTGTTGTGCAATTTGAAATCGGTGAAATTCGGCGCGGCATGGCAGGCGATGCAGTTGCCGATGCGTCCTGCGGTTAACTCAGCGGGCGAGGCGAGAGGCGCTGCTGGCTCAGCCAGAAACATTTTGAGTCCGGCAAGTTCAATCGCACCAAATGTAAAAGTCTGCCCTGGGTGGAACTGGAATTGGCCGTCTTGCCGGTTCGGATTCGACGTGACGAACTGCGGAGCGAACCCTGGGGCATTGATCAGTGTCCGCAGTCGGCGGCTATAGTCGAGTGCCGATTCATTCGCGTCTGGCTGCTGCTGCAGACCGTTGATAGCCAGGAAGATATCGTACGGCGAACGGATGGGCACGCCGTTGTCGTCGGTTTTCGAGAAGAGCAAGCCGTTGACGTAGGCGGCTACCACTTTCACGACTGCGTTGAAGATTTCTTGATCGGTGCCGGAGCCGACGAAGGCGCGGAATTGTTGAGGCAGACGGAGCTCGTCCGGAATAGCCGAATCCGTTCCTGTGAAAAGAGTGCGATAGGACAGGCCGGTGTCGGTAAGATCGAAAGATCCGTCGTCGCCTCGCACCACTCGCGCAAGATGCGCGATGGCTTGCGCCTTTTCGCCGGGCAGCCAGCCGTAGTTCCGGCCGGTGAAGGTGGCGGCGACCAGATCCTCCATGGAATTGAACTCGGTGTCGAAATGGAAGAGCACGCCGTCCGGCCGGTCCAGCGTCGAATTGACCAGGGCTGGAGAGTTCCGGGGCGCATGCGTCTTCCCGTCCGTTCTGGCCGGGACCGGGCTGCGGCGGGCGAAATCGGCATAGGTGCGCATGCCGCCGCCCGGGGCGGTTAGCACATCGTCGACGAGGTGGCAGGCGCGGCAATTCATGGTCATGCCCGCGAAGGGGCTGGGCAGCGGCGCGCCGAGGGTTTCCAGCTGGGCCATGACTGGGTCGCCAGCGTTGGGATCGTTGATATTCCCACCGTTATCTAAAAAGACTTTGTAGGCGTGCGCGAAACGGGTTTCGAGAAACAAGCGTTCGCCGACGGCCTCTTCGGCGCCGGCGGTGCCGCTGGTTGAAAACGCTGCCGATGGAGGTGTGCTACTGCTCTGGCTGTTGCCTCCGCTGCAACCGATGAACAGGGCGCAGAGCAACAGGCTGCCGACGATTCCACCGACGTGAACGGATGCAGTGACCGGTTGGTGAGAGGTGAACATGGGACAATCTCCTCAAGGCAAAGTAGAACCATGGAAATACGTGAACGACTCATTGTGTTCCGAAGGCGCGGCTGAGCGGACGATGTGGCCGAGCAGGTCGACCAGCTGCGGGTCAAATTGAGTGCCGGCCGCGACTTGAAGTATGCGAAGGGCCACTCTGTTGCGCGTCTCTTGGCCGGGCGAGTCCGGTACCTGGATGGCATCGAACGCATCGGCAATTGCCAGGATCCTGGCGCCTAATGGAATATAGGTCCCGCGAATGCCGTAGGGATAGCCTGTTCCATCCCATCGCTCATGATGGTGGGCGATGAGTACCGAGGCCTCCCGCATGAACCGAAAGGGTTCGAGCAGATTGGCTCCGAGCCGGGCATGATGTTGGAGCGCGATGTACGATTCAGACTCAAGCGGCGCTTTGTCCTCGGTCAGGTGGGGCGGGAGCATCAGGAGCCCAATATCGTGCAGGAAGGCCGCGAGTTTGAGATGGTGCAAGGCCTCGACATCGAGCGCCATAGCCCGTCCGATGATGCAGGCGAGCGTGGCGGTATTGCGTCCATGGCCGGCGTGCCAGGGCAACGCGCGTTCTAGTTCCCTGGTGACCTGACGAACGAGAATGGACTCGACATCGCGGCGGGAGCCAGGAGGCAGCCGGAGGCCGTCAATCTTGCCCAGCATTGCGATGACTCGTGACAGCACGGCTGTGACAGGCGCGTCAGTTTCAACGGTCATGCAGAACCTCCAGTGAGACGATCCGGGCCGGAGTTCCCTTCTGGAAATCCGGCCCGTCGTTGTCAGAAATACGTGGCCGCGGAGAGGACCAGCGCGCTGTCGTGGATGCGCTGGCCGCTGTTCGGATTGAAGGCCTTGGGCATATATTGGTAACTGATCTTGAAGACCGCATCTTCAACCGGCCGATAGTTCAAACCGAATGAAATCTGGTCCAGCTGGCCTTGGTTTTCACCGCGGTTGTCCCGATTCAAGTTCACCTGGTCATAGCGGATCACGGCGGTGAAGGTGGAGCCCTCCCCGAATCTCTTGGGTGAGAGGGCGGTCAAGAAGGCGGGCATGAAATGATAGTTGCCCTGGATATAGAACCCTTGCAGCCGTTGCGGCGGTCCTGCCAGAGGGTTAAACGTATTGATGCCCGTCATGATTGCGCCCGGCGCAAACCCAATGGTGTTGCCGGGAATGGCGCGCGAGTTTCCTCTTGCATAGGCCCAGGCGGCTTCGCCGATGATCTCAAAGGGGCCCTTTTGGAGGGTCCAATCGATGGCCATAATGCTGAGGGGATTGTAGCTGCTCGGGGAGGAGTTGCCGAAATAGCCGGATCCGGCGACTTCTATGCCGAGGATCGGGCTAAAGGCCACGCGGCCAGAGACCGCTTTGCCATTGTTGATATCGAGTCCATCCGCGGTGCTTTCGCATTTCCGCTGGCGTGAGTTTTTGGTGCCGGTTTCTTCGCTGATGCGCGGCGTGCCGTTCGGGTCGCTCCCGCAAGGGCCGGTGGTGACGTAGAGCTCGTAGTCGAGTTTGCTGGTTGGGCCAGGGTAGAACGTGCCGTAGAAGCCGGCGCCTGTCTCGGACATGGTCGAGGGAATGATGAATTGGCTAACCAGCGGGCGGTCCGTCAAGTCGTTCAGCGGAGAGTCGTGGAGCAAGTTAAACTTGCCGATCGGGATCAAGAGAATACCCGCGCGAATATTGAATGGTTCGCTGACGAGGTAGTCGAGATGCGCAAATTCCAAGCTGATTTCTGTTTCTCCGGCCCCTCTGATTCCGTGTTCGATCTCGAGTTCCGAGGCAAACTTCAGGTGCTCGGTAATGTCCGCATAAATGAACGGAACGAAGCGCTGCTGGTCGAACCCGTTCGTCGTGCCCTGGTTGTTTCGGATGGCGTTATAGTCACCCGTTTCCAGGACACCCTTGCGATGGCTTCGATACTGAATATCCATGTAGCCGCCCACGATCGCCTTCGGGGCTGCCACAAAGGGCTTGGCATAGACCAAGCGGCCCGATCCGCTCGATCCGAATGACAGGGGCGCCTGTGTCGGTGTGCGAAGATCTTTGCCGACCTCGGGAAGGGAGCCGATCCCTGGTTCACTCGACGGACTTGCAGCGCCATCCCGCCGTTCCGAGGCGCCTTCGCGATGTTCGTGTTCTTGGTATTGCTTAATAGTGGCCCGGTATTGGCGCAGTTCCTCTTCCACCTGTTTGAGCCGGTCTTCGAGCGCTTTGTCTTCAGCAAAGGCCTGCGATCCTGGCCATAACGCGAGCATGAGCAGAGCGAGTCGTAATGCGGTCTTCATCGTGAGGCTCCCCTAGGATAGTGAAAATTAAAACTGACGCGGGGCGCTGGGGCCTCTGGTCTCTGCGGTGACGTTGCTGCGCATTCTCCATCCGCCGCAAACGCGGCAGAAAAAACAAAAGCCCAAGACCACTGGTGTGATCTTGGGCTCTGGGTGAATAACCTCTGGCCGTTCTAGATTGTCGGACCCGCGCGGATTGTCGCTAGGTCTCCGTGGGGCGCTTCCCGCCCATGAGCGGTTGTTTCAAGATCCACATTTCATGCAGGGGAATCCACATCATGACCAAGAAGGTTACCATCATCAGAGTATCGCCGGTTAGCATGGTGAGCACAAAGACCGGGGACACATAGCTGATCAACCAGGGCGACACCAGATCCAATCCGACACCGGCGAAGGACAACCAGGTCATCCAGACCTTTACGGCCTGGCTGGCGCTGGTCAGAAATAACACATGCACCAGAATCATGAAGACGACCGGCATGGTGAATAGGTGAAAGTGGGTCACCTCCGCCAGCTCGCGGAACGACATCGGCTCCCCGAAGGTGGCATCGGAGCCCCGGTAATGTTCGGCAATGCCTTGTGGCGACAAGCTGGTCATGCTGTGAGCCCAAAAGAACGAAAACAGGAATCCGACCAGCATCAAGAACAGAAACTGGGTGTAGAGCAGCCTGATATGGCGGTCGGAATCCCGGAGTTTGAATCGTTGGTTAAAGTTTTTCATATACAGGGACGCGCGGTCCGCTCTTTCTAGTTGCCGAATATGGATGTGAAAATGCCTTTGTCGGATTTGCGGGAGGCGACGGTGTCGCTTCCGAGTCCGGCCGGCTTCAAATAAAACTCGTCGACGAGGACCAACACTCGCTTGACGCCGGCGCTCATTGAGCGGACGGACATCGTGGCGCCGCTGATGTTGATGATGTCCTTGTTGATGCGGATGGGATCGGACACGGTTCTTCCGTCGTATTGTGCGTTGAAACGCTTTTTCCCGACTTCGCTGCCTTTGGCATCGCGAAAGACGAGCAGTTCTACGTCGGTGCAGGTGCCTTTCGAATCGACCCCGACCATATAGGTCATGTGTTTGTATTTGCCAATGGTGTTATGGATCATGGCATAGCCGTCGATCTTGTCTCCGGTTTCTCCGATATACAGGTCGAATGATTCTTCCGGAAATTTCCACCCGATCCGTTCTTCAATCAGCGCCTTCTTTTCCGCCGTGAGGCGGATCAGTTCTTTGCGCACGCGCTGAGATTTCGGGAGAATCGTTTTCACGGCCTCTTCTTCAGACATGAACTCTTCATACTTGAAGTCGTCGTCCTTTAGATAACGGCGTAATTCGCTATCCCAGACTTTCTCGCTTGCCAGCGCCGGGAGGGCCGAGGCAAGGCAGAGTACTGCCATCGTCACGGTGCGGAACGCACTCAATTGAGAGAACATCCGTGCTCCTTTAGTTTCGTGTCCAGGCGGCGCTGGACATCGTTCATGACTTCCGCCGAGGGATCGGTGGAGGCCCAGCCGAAGAGGCGCGAGCCACCGCGGAAGGCCCATCGTTGCCGCTCTTCGACAAAGCTGACTTTGATGACATCGTCGAGCCGGTTGACCGTGAGCGTAATGCGGGACCGATCTCTGCTATCCCCCAAGTCTCGCTGGAGGGCACCAAAGGTCCGTCCCGGCATGGGGATTTCGAGCCAGCCGGTCACGATCAGGCCGTCATTTTTATCCTGCGTGACGACCGCGCGATCCTTGACGGCGTCGAGGGCCGCTTCCCAGGCGTGATCGTAACTACAGACGGCAAAGCGCTGCTGCATCCCGCTCATGGAGGCGCAAGCGGTCAATATGGTCGATACGAGGAGCGGGAGAATGGATCGTCGTAACATAAGCGTTCAGTGTTTCTTCGTGTGAGAGACCGCCCCGAGTGGAGCGGTCTCTCGGGTTGCTCTAGAAATACGTGGCTGCCTGAATCAGGAAGCCGTTGCCGTTTAAGAGGCTGGTCCCGGTCGCGAGATCGCCGGCGGGAACGAGCCCTCTTGCGTTATTCTGCGTGTTGAGCTGCCAGTCGAACTTGATGACGGTGTCTTCGATCGGCCGGAAGTTGAGGCCGAGGGTCAGCCGGTCAATTTCTCGCCGGTTGCCGCCCCCTGCGTTGTTCAGCGTGCGGTTGTCCACATCGGTGTCGACTTGTTCCCATCGGACGACAGCCGTAAATGTCGAGGCATCGGTGAAGTGGCTCGGCGCCCATTTCTTCAGGAAGTCCGGCATGAAGTGATAGTTGCCCTGCACGTAGTAGCCGTGCATCCTGCCAGGGCCTATGCCAGGGTTGGTGATGGTCGTCCAGGCGGATTCACCGATCAATTCGAATGGGCCACGCTGGAGAGTCCAGTCGAGGGCTGCGATGGTGATGTTGCTGACGCCATTGATTCCGTTGATGTTCTGCCCGCCGGGACTCAGTTGCCCGTGGTAGCCGGACCCGGCCACTTCGATGCCCAGCATCGGACTAATGGCGACGCGACCGACAATCGCTTTGCTTTGATCGCGATCGCGGGACACGCTGCCGCGCACACTGCGCACGCCGAGATCGTTGACCGTCCCAGCCGTCGAGCTCATGCCGTTGACAGCATAGAGTTCGTAGTCGATCTTCGAGAGCGAGGTTGGGTACAAGGTTCCATAGATACCGGCGCCCGATTCAAACCAGGTGCTGGGAATAATAATGCGCGAGACCATTGGCCGATCCACCAGATCGTTCAACGGCGAGTCGTGCAGCAAGTTGAACTTGCCGACCGGCATGAGCAAAATACCGGCGCGCAGATTGATGGCTTCATGAATCAAATAGTCTAATTGGGCGAATTCGATTTGAAACGAGCCGTCTCCGCTCTGAGGCGCGTTCGCCCCGCCTCGTTCGAACTCAAGCTCTGTCGCAAATTTGATGTGGTCGGTGATGTCCGCATAAATAAACGGCACCAGTCGCTGCTGGCCGAAGCTGTTGCGGCTGGGGTTGTCCAAGTTCGGACGCGACAGGTTGTTGTACATCACATCGACGTAGCCGCCGACCGTCGCTTTGGGCGCGCTCAAAAAGGGCTTGGCGTAGATCAGTTTTCCCGATCCGGTCGATCCAAATCCTAGCGGAACGCTTTCTTCGCCTTTCCGTTCGACTCGAATATCCGTAATCGGGCCGGATGCCATGGGATACTGGGCTGTGCCTGGCTGGCCTTCTTTCTTTTCCATGGCCCGTTCGGCCTGGCTTTCATGCCGTTCATGCTCTTGCATGCGCTTGTTCACGGCGTCGTCGACTAGCTTCTTGATGTCCTCCGGGGTCATATCGACCGCCAATGCCGGCATGGCCGACAGGCTGGCAATCATAAGAGCCCCGAGGATTGACCGCATCCTCATTGAAAACCTCCATGATGAAAGAAATGGTCTGACTCGGGACTCGACGGTCTCTGGTCTGTGCCTGTGCGTGAATGTTGAGAGACGCTCAAGACTCGCACCTGATCTTGAGGTTTGGAGAATGGCATCATGACGCGATGGCACTCCATCCTTCGATGGACGAAAACGGAATGACGACGATGCGTTTGCAGCGCTTGCATTTCAGTTCGATGCCGCGTCCGCGCACTTTGGCCATCAGCTGGCCGCACTCGCAACGCGTTTCATCGCTGTGGCAGAGCTTCGTATCCGGAGCTTTTGTAGTGACCATGGTGATCGGCGATCCTTGTAAATGAAATTGAGAACGATTATTAATATCCTGGCTGCCGGTCGATTGTCAAGAGGAGACTCGGGGCTTCGGCTGCGCCGCCGGTGCATTCTGAAAAGCGGTTACTTATAATTCGCCAGCAGGCTAGAGGGGGGATGATGTTGAGGAATCGCAGGTGGGCCATGGCGGTGTGGGCGCTGTTCTTGTCTATGACGGCCGAGGGCTGCATCAGTGTCTCGGCGGTGGCTCCTCCTGTCGTGGTCAAGCGGGCGCAAATGCATATGGGGACTGTGGTTTCCATCACGGCGGTGGCGGCCGATGCAACCGCGGCGCAGGTCGCTATTGAGGTGGGGTTTCACGAGATTAAACGGCTGGAACAGCTTCTGAGTACGTGGATTGCCTCAAGTGAGCTTTCGCAGGTCAATACGGCGGCCGGGCGAGGGCCTGTTGCGGTCGGCCAGGAAACGCTCGAGCTGGTTCTTCGTTCGCTTGAGATGGCTCGCCTGACGGAAGGTGGATTTAATATTGCGATCGGTCCGGCCGTGGAAGCCTGGAGCGTGACAGAGCGCGAGCGTATTCCGACCCAGGAGGATCTGCATGCCCTCAAGCCGTTGGTCGACTGGTCCAGGATCCAAATCGATCAACAGACTCATACCGTCTTTTTACCGAAACCGGGGATGCGTATCGATGTGGGCGGTATTGGCAAAGGGTATGCGGCCGATCGGGCGGTGGATGCGATGAAGAAGGCGGGGGCGCATGGAGGAGTTGTCGCGCTTTCTGGCGATATCAAGACGTTTGGCGATTTGCCCGGCATGAATGGATTCCCTGTCGGAATACGCCATCCGCGCCAAGAAGGAAATCTCATCGCCATGATCGATCTTAAGAACGAGGCCATTTCCACCGCTGGCGATTACGAGCGGTATTTTGAGCGGGATGGCATTCGGTACCATCACATCCTCGATCCACAGTCGCTTGAGCCGGCGAGGAAATGCCAAAGCGTCACGGTGATCGCGTCCGAGGGGGCGGTGGCGGATGGGCTCGATACAGGAATTTTCGTGCTTGGACCTGAGCGCGGCATGGCGCTGGTCGAGCAGTTGCCCGATGTCGAGGCCGTGATTATCGACGATCGAGGGCGAGTCGCGGTTTCGTCAGGACTCCGGACCCGCGTGCGATATCCATAGAATGTAGATGGTATTGATAGGAGGTGTGTCGATGTCTAGTTGGAGATTGAGTCGGTCGGAGCGATGGACCTGTGGTGTTTTTGTTCTTGCGTTGACGCTACTAAGTGGCTGCGGAGAGTTTGAGACGGGTTATTTCCAGAGTAAGGTGAATCAGGTCACGCAGGAAGATGTGGCCAAGCGATATGGACCGCCGCATAAGCAGGAGACGCAGTCGGATGGCCGCGCTCTGTGGACGTATTATGTTCGTGGAAGCGGGACGAGCAGCTATAGCGGGTATGCCAAAGCGGAATATTGCCGGGCCTATCTGCTGACGTTCGACCAGGCGGGGATGTTGCGGGACTGGCACGACCAGGATTGTGCGACAAAACCGGCGGTCATTACCGAGCCGTTCTCAGATCGTAACTAATCGAAAACTTAATGGGACGTTGCGGCCGCCCGAGCGGGCGTGAAAGCTTAATCGGGGGGCCATGCTCCACATCGGCAATGGCCGCTTGATCGAGCACGGTATTGCCTGAGCTTTTTGCGAGCTTCACATCCGTCAACGTCCCATTTTCATGCAGCATCGCCACGAGCACGACTTTCCCCTGCACGCCCTCCATGCGCAGCGACGCCGGGTAGTGCTTTTCCAGATCGGCAATCCACTTTCCCATCAGCGTTGAGAGCCAGCCATCATCGGATTTTGCGGTGTTGGCCTGACTTGCGGGAGTGAGTGCGGCCACGTCCGTGGATGTCGGTGCGGCCGGTCGATCGACTGGTGTCGATGTTTCCGCCGCCATAGTGGGTGCGGTCGTCGTTTGGCGCGGGGTTTCTACGTGAGTAGGAACAGGTTCCGGGTTGATTGGGGCCGATTCTGAATGTTTGGCCGTTGCACTGGACGGCGCAGCAACTGATGGTTGTTCGGAGGGAACAACGGCGGGTGGAGCTGCCGGTGCTGGCATATCGGTTGAGGTCGTTTTGGATGGAGCGGTATTCGATGGCATGGCTGCGGGCGGCTGAGGATGCAATTCTTCGCGTGCCGGCTCAGGCGTAGGGGCGGGCTTTGGCTGTGCTGCGGCTTGGATGGGAACTGGTGCGGCCGGTTCAACCTGAGGCTGCGTGGGTTGAGCTGGTGGCGGCGGGAGTGGTTTGGCGATGACGGGGGATGGAGTTAGTGGGACCGGTTCAGCATGAGGCTGCATGGGTTGAGTCAACGGCGTTGCGGGCGGTGTCGCGACGATGGAGGGTGGAGCCGGTTCAATATGAGGTTGCACGGGTTGAGCCGGTGGCGTTGTGGGCGGTGTTGCAACGACGGGGGATGGAGCGGGTGGAGCCGGCTCGGCACTCACGCGTTTTTGCGCAGGGGCGGAGGGAGGGGCCGGACTCGGTGGAGATTCATTGGCGGCCGCCGGCGATTGAGGCGCTGCCGGCTGCACCATCGCAATATCCCATTCGAAGGGCTTCTCCTGCAGCGCAAGTTCCATCTGTTGCAGCAAGATCATTGCTCCGAGCAGAAGGCCGCCATGGAGGCCCAGTGAAACCAGCCATCCGGTTTTGTGTGTCTGCCCCGCATCCAGCCGGTGCTGCGTCTCGACTTGTCTCACAAGCGGATGACCTCAAGGCTGACCTGCTGAAAGCCGAGTCCGCGCACTTCATCGACAAGGGCGACGAAGCGTTCGAGCACCGTGACTTTATCCGCCCGCACGACGACGGCCGCGTCGCGCGATTCCCCGCCGAGCGCCGAGGAGAGGCCACCATCCGGTACGGGCTTGTCGTTTAGGAACAGGTGGCCTTCCGATGTGAGCGTGATGACGAGGGGCACATCCTTGCGGTCGCTGACAGACTTGGCTTTCGCCAGATTGACCGGGATCTGTCCGGTGCTGATGAAGGTGGCGGTCGTCAGGACGATCACCAGTAGCACGAGCATGACGTCCACGAGCGGGATGACGTTGATTTGATCAACTTGCTGACGATCCATGATCCACCTTGTATTGGGTCAGCAGCTCGGCGACCCGGCGTCGGAGAACGTTATTCATGACCACGCAGGGAATCGCGACGAGCAATCCTACGGCGGTCGCTTTCAGCGCGAGGCTTAATCCGATCATGATCGTGTTGACCGCCATGGTGCCGGAGGATCCCATGGTGTGGAATGTCAGCATGATGCCGAGGACGGTGCCCAGCAATCCGATGTAGGGCGCGTTGGCCGCCACCGTTCCGATGATGACTAATCGCTTCGTCAGGGCGATTTCAAACACTTGGGCGTTGGGGTAGTGCGCAGGATTGATGCGGCGGTAGAAGAGCCAGCGCTCAACGGCGACGGCGACCGACCAGAGGCTCAGGCCGAGCAGCAGTCCGATGATGCCATAGTCCACGACATGTTTCAGCGAGTCCATGCACATGCTCCTTCGGTAAGACGGACGTTGAGTCAGGACCGGCTGGGACCGAGGCCGGATCGTCCTTCATCAATGCCAGATGGTCAAAAGGCCTGTCAATATGACAGCCCCGTGGCTGAGTCTAAGACGATGGGGAGGAGGATGGAAATACCACCGTGTGGGTCGCCATGATTTGAAGCTCAACCGCGGTTCCTTCTGGATACACACTGGTCGAATTCTCGCTGCTGTGGACAGTTTGCCCGGAGGGGAGGCGGACAGTATAGAGATTTTCAGACCCTCGGACCTGGCGCGCTTCAATGCGGGCGCCGGCTCCTTTGGCGGGTGCCAGGTGAATATCGTCGGGCCGGATCATGACCTTGACGGCGGTGCCTTCCGCGTCCGAGAGCGTATTGGGAAATTCTCCCAATTCTGTGTGGATCATGCCATCTCGGATCTCGCCTTGGATAAAATCGGCCTGGCCCACGAAGTCCGCGACGAATGGGCTGGCCGGGGTGTGGTAAATCGATTCCGGAGTATCCAGTTGCTCCAGCGCGCCTTGATTGAGCACCGCGATCCGGTCGGCCATGGCAAAGGCTTCTTCGTGATCGTGTGTGACGAGGATCGTGGTGGTCTTCGTGCGGCGCAGCAAGGCATGCAGGTCCTGGCGCATTCGGCCGGCCATGTCGGGATCCAGATTGCTGAAGGGTTCATCGAGCAGCAGGACCACGGGGTTTTGAACCAGCGCCCGCGCCAGGGCGACACGCTGCTGTTGCCCGCCGGACAGTTCATGCGGATAGCGGCGATCGAATCCCTCAAGGCCGGTGAGAGTCAGCATCTCTTGGACTTGGCATTTGCGGTCGCCTCGAGACAGGTGCTGGAGTCCGAAGGCGATATTGTCGGCCACGCGCAGATGGGGAAATAGCGCGTATTCCTGGAACACCATCCCGACGCGCCGTTCTTCGGTTGGGATTGTCAGATTGGCGTTCGAGACCAGGCGGCCTGAAAGAAACAGCTCGCCGGATCGAACCGGTTCGAATCCGGCAATCGCCCGGAGAATCGTGGTTTTCCCGCAGCCGGAGGGGCCCAGCAAACAGAGAATTTCTCCCTCGCGGGCAGCGAACGAAATATTGCGGATCGCCGGGCGTCCGGTTTCATAGGCGCAGGCGACGGATCGCAGTTCCAGCACATTAGAGGCGGGCTGATAGAGGTTCGGCTGACTCAGGGCGTGCGCTGTTTCAGTGGGCATGCAATGTACCGCCGGTGTTGAGGCGCGGCCTCTTACGCGGCCCTCCAATCTTTTGAGACTAAGAGAAACAAGGCAGGCAAACTTAGGAGCACAATCAACAGCGCTGCGGGCGCCGCCAATTGAAAATACTCCTCGCTTGCTTCCAGCCAGACGCGAATGGCCAGCGTATCGAACCCGACCGGGCGCAGAAGCAGCGTCGCCGGCAATTCTTTCATGGTCTGAAGAAACATGAGGACCCAGGCGACGACAAAGCCGTTACGGATCAAGGGCAGGGTCACGCGGCGCCAGGTTTCGCGGACACCCAGGCCCAAGGTGCGGGCGGCTTCTTCGAGGTTGGGTGAGATCTGTTGCAGGGCCGGTTCAAGCGATTGGAGTCCAGCGGGAAGAAAATGGATCACGTAGGCGATGACCAATAGCAGGGCGGTCCCATACAGCACCGGCGCGATCTTCAGGCAGAGCACGAGCACCGCGAGTGCCGCGACCGGTCCCGGCAGCACATAGCCGGCATAGGCGGCCTGGAGACAGCCGATTGTCAGCGCCGTCGGGCGGCGGCTTGCCAGATAGGCCAGAGGGAGGCCCACGATCACGCCGGCGGTTGCGGCCGCGGCTGCCAGCAGTGCGCTGTTCCAGATGAAGCCGTAAAATCGGCTGTCGAGAATGGCTTGCGCTTCAGGAGAGAGACTCCAGGTGACCAGCAAGTAGGCGGGAATGCCGAACGATACGGCGACAATCAGGCTCATCAATGCGGTGATCGAAGCCGTGCCAAGCCAGGAGCAGCGCACACGCTGCGGCGGGCGATAGCGGCCAGCGGTCTGGTAGAAGCGGCTGCGCTGGCGGAACCAGCGTTCCGTGACGAGAAAGAGCAGGGCCAGTACGACGAGCAGTACACTCAGAATGCTCGCGGCGGTATTGTCGGAGCGCCCCGTCATCTGTTGGAATACGGCGTAGGTGAGCGTCTGATAGCGCAGCAGCGACACCGCGCCGAAATCCGAGACCACATAGAGGATGACCAGTGCGACTCCTGCCGCGATTGAGGGGCGCATCAAAGGGAGGGTGACGCGCCAGAGCGTCATCAGGCGGGAGACCCCGCAGACTCGCGACACCTCTTCGAACGAAACGTTTAAGCTGAGCAGGGCGCTGCGGGTGAGCAAGTAGACGAAGGGAAAGGTGTCCAGGGCCATCACCAGCGTCGTGCCCCAAAAGCTGTGCGGCGACAGTATGCGGGCTTGCGGTCCAGCCCAGAGTTGCCAGAGGCGCTCCGCCGGTCCGCCGAACCCCAGGAGATAGGTATAGACGTAGGCGAGGACGTATGTGGGCATGGCCAGGGGAAGGATCAAGGCGGCCTCCCAGAGACGGCGTCCTGGAAAATCGAAGCGGGTCACGAGCCAGGCGGTGGAGACGCCTAAGATCACTGTGAGGGCGGCGACAGCCCCGGCCAGCGTAATGGTGTTGAACAGTAATTCGGGAATTCGCGTCGCCCACAGGCGCGACCAGACGGCGGGGTCCGCCGATAGCGCGAGGATCGTGACATAGCCGAGGGGAAGCAGAATCAGTCCAGCGGTGGCGAGCGCGGCCAGTTGCAGCGGGGACGCGAGCTGCTGGCGAAGGGTGGTCACAGCGGGCCTCGTGAATTAGCGGAGGCCCACTTGCTCGATGAGCGTGAGTGTCGGCTCGCGGAGTTCGGCCAATCGTGTCAGCGGCACCAGGGCCGCGCGGAAACTCTTTCGATCGACCAGCGCGGGGTTTGCCTTCACCTCCGGATGTAACGGATATTCCTTGTCCAGATCGGCAAACATCTTTTGCCCGGCTTGCGCGATGAGAAATTCAATCAAGAGCTTGGCATTCTCGACATGGGTGCTCGATTTGGTGATACCGATACCCGTGACATTCATGATCGCGCCCATCGCGCCGTCCTTTTGGTCCGGCATCAGAACGGCCAGCGGAGCAGTTGGCTGCGTGGCGAGATGCCGGTAGACGTAATAATGGTTCACGATGCCCAGCGCCACCTGTCCTTTGGCGACGGCATCCACAATCTGGGAGCTTTTTTGATAGACCTGGGAGCCGGCATTGTCGCGCAGGCCTTCCAGGAATTTCTTCGTGCGTTCGTCGCCATGGCTCGCGCGGATCACCGAGACTCCGGCCTGAAGATATTCACTGCCTGAATTGGGGATGGCAATCTTGTCTTTCCATTGCGGTTGGGCCAGGTCGAGCAGGGAGCTGAGCTGATCGGGTTTGACCATGGTTGTGTTGTACACAATGATCCAGAAGCGGCCGGAGATCCCCACCCAGCTGTTGTCCGCGGCGCGGAACTGCGGGGGAATGGCCCGCTCGATTTCGCGCATGTTGAGCGGGCGCAAGAGCCCGGCTCCGCGCGCGAGCTCAAGGCTTCCGGCATCGTTGGTCAATAGAAGGTCGGCGGGAGTTCGATCGCCCTCAGCCTTCAAGCGGTTCACGAGTTCGGTCGTTCCGGAGGAGAGCAGATCGACCTGAATGCCGGTCTTGGCGGTAAACGCATCGAACACCGGCTTAATGAGTCGTTCCGCCCGGCCTGAATAGACCACCAGCTTGTCGGCTGCAAAGGAGGAGGCAAGTGGTGCCAGGATTGATCCAAGCACGAGAAGGAGCGTGAGCAATCCCGGCATGAGCCGGCGGTGAATCTGCGCTGCGAGAGGGCAAAGCTGGTCCAGATAAATGGTCATGTGCGCCGGCGCCTCGTAATTGAAATTGATAAATCGTCTCAAGAATATAGCAAAAGAAACGGCAGGGGGTCAAACGGCGAAGGTCAATGACGGCAGCGCCCGCAGAGGCCGTAGAGTTCGAGGCGGTGGGTGGAAATCGTGAAGCCGTTTCTGGTGGCGACTTCCTGCTGAAGCTTTTCGATCTCGCAGTTTTCGAATTCCACGATCTTGCCGCAGTCGGTGCAGATGAGATGGTCGTGGTGGCCTTTGTGGGAAATGTTGTCGTATTGCGTCTGGGTGCCGAAATGCCGCGCTTGCGCCAGACCGGCTTCGCAAAACAGGTTGAGTGTGCGATAGATGGTCGCGAGCCCCAGATGCGGGTCCTTTTTTGCCAGCTGGTGGTACATCTCTTCAGCGGTGATGTGCTCCTGCTGGAGGAAGGCGTCGAGAATAAGCTCGCGCTGGCGCGTGTACTTCAGCTGATGTTTGCCGAGGTGCGCTTTGAGCGCTTCCATTTCTTTTGCGTGCTTGGGCATAGCGTGCGTCGATCCCGTTGTCCGGTGGACATTAAAAACCAAAGTCGGCGGAGGGTCAAGGGGGCAAATGGTCAGTGGATGGATTTGACGATGCGCGTGCCGGCTGTCTATAGTTTGCCATTTTCTGCAAATTGCTGGAGAGGCCGGATGAGAAAGCCAAATCAGATTACTGTTGATCGCGCACTCCTGCTCTATGTGCTGTATCTGGCGGAACCGCATGGATTGTTGAGCGACGTCAAGTTGCAGCAATTGGGCTTTTTGTGCGAGCTGCAAACCTTCGGGAAAGGCTTCAAGGGGTTTCACTTCGAGTTTTTCAGATTCGCCTACGGCGCCTTCAGCAAGGATCTCGACAACGATCTGATGTCCCTGCGCCGGAAGGAGCGGATTGAAAACTTCACCCTCTCCGATCAGGCGAAAGAAGAGGTCATTCCTCTTTTGTTGAAGAACATTGAAGGTGTGGAGCCCAACGAAAAGGTGAAGGAGATCATCGATGCGGTGATGACCACCTATGGTCCGCAGGACAGCGGGGCCATCACGAATTCCGTCGAAGCGGTCGAGCTGAGCACGCCTCAAGATCCCGAGTTCAAGATTCCCATCCGCGACATTGTCTTCCACACCACGCTGCTGGTTCCGCATCGCATCGAAGTGCAGACGGAATTTACGCTAGCGCCTGCCATTCTCGCTAAACTCAACGTTGCGATGGGGTATTAGCCGGTCGTTGGCCTGGTCTGCGCCGAGCGCTCGCCAACCGCGATTGAACGATAGCGGCGGTTTCAGCGCGCGTGAGTTGCCGGCACCGGAGGCAATTCACCGTTTAATGCGCGCATAGCCGTATCGGTTAACCCTGCCAGGCAATCGGAAGTGACGGGAACGAGCCAGGCATGCAGGGTGCGCGCGGCGGATCCGCCATACGCCAGCCCGGCTTCCTCGTTTTCACGAGTCACCGCGATGAAGGGTGTATTGGGATGCAGATTGCGAAACAGCACGAGCCGCGAGAGCCCGTCATGATCTCCGGACAGCACTTCCGCGACGATGAGATCGTATCCAAACACCTGCCTTGCGCCTGGTTGTCTTAAAATCTCTCGAGTATTCGGGACGCCCAGCACCGCGGTTCCGCATCTTCCAATAGACTGCCGGATGGAGTCTCGGAACCGGTCGTCATCGCTAATAAGCAAAATGGTGGGCATGGGATTGCTCCTGCTTATTCGATGCGTGGACGGCGACTGCTACGCGGGCTTGGCTGGATGCGGTGCTGACGCGCACTGCCTAGCCATTGCTACGTTAGGATAGCGCAATGAAGAGATTTATCGATAGAGCCGTAAAACGTAGAGATCGATAATCTTTAGCCGTAGTGGCAGCGGTCGGCGGGTGTATTTTATACGTGGTAGAGCTCGCCGTATTTCTTTTCCAGGTAGGTCAGGAAGGGCTCCGGGTCGATGCCTTTGCCCGTCACCCGCTGCGCAAGATGGTCTGGAGTGAACATGCGGCCCCAGCGATGGATCTTTTGTTCCAGCCACCGGCGCAGCACCAGCAACTGCCCTGCGGCGATTTCATCGTCCAGGTGGGGAATCTCCAGCTTGGCTTGCTCGAAGAACTGGATCGAATAAAGATTGCCGAGCGTATAGGTCGGGAAATACCCGAAGGCGCCGAACGACCAGTGAACATCCTGCAGCACGCCCTCGGCGTCCGTTTTGGGGACGATCCCCAGATAGTCCTGCATCTTTTGGTTCCAGATGCCCGGAAGGTCATCTGGTTGTGTCCGGCCTTCGATGAGACCCTGCTCGATTTCGAAGCGCAGCATAATGTGCAGATTGTAAGTCAGCTCGTCGGCTTCAACGCGGATGAAGGAGGGCTTTACGCAATTGATCGCGGCGTAAAAATGTTCCAGGTCGATGCCGCGCAATTGATGGTGAAACGTCTGTTGCAGGACTGGGTAAAAGAATTGCCAAAACGCCCGTGAACGTCCCACGCAGTTTTCCCACATGCGCGACTGGCTTTCGTGGATGCCGAGCGACACGGATTCGCCGAGCGGGGTGCCGAAGTAGCGCTGATCGAGTCCTTGGTCGTAAAGGCCATGCCCGCCTTCGTGAATACAGCTGAAAAGACAGGATTGCAGTTCGTGCTCATGGATGCGGGTTGTCACGCGCACGTCGGTGGGATGAAACGACGTCGTGAATGGGTGGGCGGAGAGATCCAGCCGTCCGCGCTCGAAATCGTAGCCCATGGCGATCAGGACGAGCCGGCCGAATTCCAGCTGCCGGGCCTGATCGTAGGAATGCCGGAGAATGCTGTCGTCGATCTGATGCGGGCTCTGGGTCACGCGTTTGAGCAGCGGCACGAGCCGCGCTTTCATCTGGGCAAACAAGGGCCGGAGCGTGGCGATGGTGGATCCTGGCTCGTAGACGTCCAGCATGGCGTCGTAGGGCGAGGTTGTGTACCCAAGGTATTCAGCCTCTTCCCGTTTGAGCGCCAGCACGGTGCGGAGGTTGGGAAGAAACTGGCGGAAGTTATTCCGCTCTTTCGCCTCGGCCCAGACCTGCTGCGCCAGGGAGGTTTCCCGGCTGAGTCTAACCACAAAGTCGGAAGGAAGCTTTTTTGCACGGCTGAAATCCCGCCAGCTTTCGCGTAGCAACGAGCGCGAGGGTTCGTCCCACAGATCGCCTGGTTGGTCGATGGCTTGGCCGGTCGCTGGGTCGACGGTGGCGGTGAGGAACCGTTCGATGTCCGGGGCGACCAGTTTATCGTGGGCGATGCCTTGAAGCACGGCAATTTGTTCCGCGCGGGCTTCGCCGCCCCCGGCGGGCATGTGCGTTTCCTGATCCCAGGACAAGACCGACGCGGCGCTGTTGATCCTGGTGATCTCTAATAACTTCGTCGTCAGAGGCTCAAGGGCTGCGATGGTCTTCACGTCCGGTCTCCTCGCGTATGCTAATATCTCGACTCTTGAGCCAGTCTACGCAATGCGTGCGGCGATTTTCAAATAATGTCGAGAGGTAATGGATGAAGAGCTTGGTGGATCCAGCAATCGAGGCCTACGCGCAGGTGCATTCCATGCCGGAGTCCGACGTGGCTCGCGCGCTCCGCGAGGAAACGCAACGGACCATGGCCTATGCGCAAATGCTGGTCGGGCCGTTGGAAGGGGCCTTTCTCAAGATGATGACGCAGCTCGTAGGCGCGAAGCGCGTGCTGGAGATCGGCATGTTCACCGGCTACAGTGCGCTCTGCTTTGCGGAGGCGCTTCCCGACGATGGCCTGGTGACGACCTGTGAAGTCGACGAATCGTCTGCGGCGCTGGGGCGGAAGCATTTCGCCAACAGCCCGCATGGCAAGAAGATCGAGATCCGTCTCGGGCCGGCGTTGGAAACGATGCGAGCGCTGGCCGGTCCCTTCGATGTCATCTTCATCGATGCCGACAAGGTCAATTACCTGAACTATTATCGCCGAGCGCTCGACCTGCTGTCGCCTGCCGGCGTTATCCTGATCGATAATGTCTTATGGAATGGCGATGTGCTGATACAGCCGCCGCCAGACGAGAAGACGGCGGCGATTCAGGAACTGAACCGGACGGTGGCCGGCGATCCGCGCGTGACGGCGGTATTGGCGACGATTCGCGACGGCGTCCTGGTGATTCGGAAGAAGGGGACGGTGTCGTGAACCCATCGTCCAGCCGCGCGGCCTATGGGGCCCTTGTGCTTGCCGCGGTGCTGTGGGGCGGATCGATTGTTGCCCAAAAGCTGGCGCTGGGATCCTTCTCCGCCGTCGAAGCGTCGGTGTTGCGCGATATCGGCGGGCTGGCGATTTTGTTCGCCACATGGTGGTGGCAGGAAGGCAAGCTGGGGGACCTTGCCGCCTCCGATTTACGGACGCTGTTTCTGCTTGGGCTTGGAGTGCTGGGCAATCATCTGTTGATCATGATGGGCCTCAAGTATGTCAGCGGGGCCGTGGCAGGTGTCATTATTGGATCGGCTCCAGTCGTGACCGCGCTGCTGTCGTCGGTGATGATCCAGGATGTGCCGTTTCGATCGGTGTGGGCTGGGGGGCTGCTGTCTTGCTCCGGTGTCGCGCTCGTATCGATTGCAGGGTTTCAGTCGGCCGGTGAACATCCGGTGTTAGGCAGTGTGCTGGTGTTTCTCGGCGTCGTCAGTTGGGCGCTCTATAGCATCGGCAGCCGCGCGGTGATGGACCGGATCTCGCCGCTCACGGTGAATTGGACGACGGTCTTGGTGGCGACCCTGCTTCAGATTCCCCTGCTGTGGACGGATCGTAAAATGCTGGATGCCGGCATGGCCTCTGTGACCATGCCGGATTGGCTGGCGCTCGGGTATCTGGTGGTCTTCGCGACGGCTGTGGCGCAGCAAGCCTGGTTGTTCGGAGTGCAAGGCATCGGGCCTTCTCGGGCGTCGATCCTTGGCAATCTTACGCCGGTGGCGGCTGTGGCCCTCTCGGCGCTCATTCTGCACGAGTCGATCGGTCTGGTGGAGATCTGTGGGATTGTGCTGATCCTCGCCGGTGTTTGGCTCGTCGATCGCTCCACGGCGTTGCCCGCCGATTCTGAACGCTCAAAATATTAGGGTATTCACCATCAGGAAATTCCTGATGGTTGGATGTTAGCCCTAGGGCTGCTTCTGTTAGGTCCTTTCCTGTAGGATGCCTCTCATTCATGCGCGCTTACTTGTGCCGCACAGGGCCAGTATCTCATTGTTTCTGCCATTTTAAGGTCGATTGGCGGCGTCATCATCATCATTGCCCGCTCTACTGCCGATGACGACACGCCGAATTCATATCGCCATCGGTCTGATCCTGGCGGGGACGTTTCTGTTCGATTGTTTCACGCCGCTGGGGGATCAGGAGTTTCTGTTCCATGCGGTGCCGATTGTGCTTACCCTGTGGCTAGAGCAGATGTGGGCAGCCTACCTTGTCGCAGGCCTGGCGACGCTCTTCACCTATGCTGGATGGGCTCTTTCTCCAGCCGGTATTCCCGCGGATGTGGCTTTTCTGAACCGTACACTCAGCGTCACAGTCTTCTGGGTTGTGGCGGTGCTGGTGAACCGGAGCCGCGCGGCTGTCCTGGATCGAAACGCCAGGCGATTGGCGGCGCTGGTCAATTCATCGGTGGATGCGATCATCAGTCAGGATGTCGATGGAACGATCACGAGCTGGAATGGGGCGGCGGAACGCCTGTTTGGCTATGACGCCGCTGAACGGATCGGCCATCCCCTGAACGCGATCATGGCCTCGGAGCAGGCGCGCGAAGAAGCGGTGGCAAGCCGGCAGCTCGTCTCCGGGGAAGCCGTGCCTCCGTATGACACGGTGTGGCTGCACCGCAATGGATCGGCAATTGCGTTGTCGCTAAGCCGGTCGCCGATTCGAAACCAATTCGGGGCGGTCGTGGGCATGTCCACCATCGCGCACGACATCACCGCGAAGCTGAAAACGGAGGCGTCGTACAAACACAGTGAAGTCACGCTGCAGGCGTTCTTTGAAAGCGCCTCGCTCATGATGGGTGTGGTGGAAATCCTTGATGACGACATCCGGAACCTGTCGGTCAACCGGGCGATGGCCAGTTTTATGGGCACGACGCAGGAGGCGATGCGCGGGCGAACCGCCTCCGAGCTGGGGCTGTCTCGGGAAGTCATCCGCATGTGGCTGAATCACTATCGTCTCTGCATCAAGGAGCAGTCGCCGGTGCGGTTTGAGTATGAACATCGCAACGTATGCGAGGGCAAAGCCGACCGGCGCTCGCTGCTGGCGACGGTCTCGCTGATCGGGAACAAAGCGAATGGAGCCGTGCGGTGCTCCTTCATTGTGGACGATGTGACGGAGTGGAGAAAGACGGAGGATCTACTTCGGGAGGCGCATGCGACCTTGGAGGCGCGCGTCGCCGAGCGAACGGCCGAACTCGGCAGTGCGACCGTGCGTGCCCGGACGCTGGCTCAGCGCCTCTTCGAGGTACAGGAAGCGGAGCGGCGCGCCGTGGCGCAGGATCTCCACGATGAAATCGGCCAGCTCCTGACGGCGCTCAAATTGAATTTGCAGCAGGTGCAGCGCGATGGGCAAGGGACCGAATCCTCGATGGAGTTGAACGAAAGCATCGAGATCAGCGATCAGCTTTTGGCGCGAGTGCGAAACCTGGCGCTGGATTTGCGGCCCTCGCTGTTGGACGATTTGGGGCTGGTGCCGGCGCTGCGCTGGTATGCGACCAGGCAGGCGGAGCGGGCCGGCTGGAAGTTGCAGCTGCATTTGGACGACACGCCGCTGACGTTGACGAGTTCTCGGAACATTGCATGTTTCCGCGTCGTGCAAGAAGCGATGACCAATATTGCGCGTCATGCCAAGGCGACATCGGTGGCGCTCTCCCTTGTAGTGGCTTCCGAAGAAGTGCGTGTGGTGGTGCAGGATGACGGGTGCGGGTTCGACGTGACGGCCATGCGCGTCCGATCCCAGCAGGGGTTGAGTCTAGGGATGCTGGGGATGGAGGAGCGAGTCAGCCTTGTCGGAGGCAACATGACAATCCAGTCGACGGCGGGGCAGCAAACGGCCTTGATATTCTCCGTCCCGCTTACTGAGCCGCAGCAGGAGGCGGTCTCGTTATGATGAAGGTCAGCGTGCTGTTGGCCGAAGATCATCAGCTTGTCAGAGCCGGGATTCATGCGCTTCTGGATAAGATGGACGGCGTTTCGGTGGTGGCGGAGGTCAGCGATGGGCAGGCCGCGGTAAAAGCGGTGGAGCTGCATCAGCCCGATCTGGTGCTGATGGATATTGCAATGCCGGGGTTGAACGGATTGGAAGCCGCCAGCCGGATTACGAAGAGCTGGCCGAAGGTCAAGGTCATCATTTTGTCGATGCATGCCAACGAAGAGTATCTGCACCAGGCCTTGAAGGCTGGAGTGACAGGCTATTTGTTGAAAGGCGCCGACATTCAGGAATTGGAGCTGGCGATCAGAACGGTCAGCAAGGGCGAGCCATACCTGACCCCTTCGGTGGTCCGGTATGCGATTGAGGCCTATCAGCATGAAGGGACTCGCCCGCTCAACCCGCTCGACCGGCTCAGTCCGCGTCAGCGGGAGATTTTGCAACTCATCGCCGAAGGCCACTCGACGAAAGAGATTGCCTTTCGGTTGAGCCTCAGCGCGAAAACGGTGGAGACTCATCGTTCCCAACTGATGGAACGGCTGGAGATTCACGATGTCGCCGGGCTCGTCCGATTTGCGATCCAGGTCGGGCTCGTCCATCCCTCCTCCCTCCTATAAGCGCGGGCGGTTGGCCGGCCAGGTCATGCGTTTACGCGCAGGCATCAGGAATTTCCTCACTAGTTAGGGAGGAGTGTCTCTGATAAGACTCTTGACCTGAGGGGAGGCCGTCCATTGATGTGTAACGTGAGGGAGTGATGGTTGTCATTGGACTCATGGTGAAGGGGCCTCAAGGGGAAGAGTATTTAGTGACCGGCGAGTCCGAAATTGGCGATGGGTCTACATCGTTTCGGATTTTCCTGCACGAGCCGCAAGGCTGGGTCTTGACCAACCTGTCGGCGGATGCGCAGGCCCGCGTGCGCGCGGAGGCCATGATCGGCATCTATAAGCTGGCCAGGCAGTTTGGCGTCGGAGTGCCGTGGCCGACTCAGGGGGCCAATCCAAATGCGCCAGGACAGTAGCCGACACTTAGAGGCCGGCATGATCCGGGTGCTGGTGATCGACGATCATCCGGTCCTTCTCTCTGCCTTGGAGGACTGGTTGCGCGGAGTTCCGCTGGTTGAGGTGGTTGGAATATTTGGGTCGGCTGAAGCGGCCCTCAGCTGTCTCTCTGAACGGCGGCCAGATCTGGTGTTGCTTGATGCCAATAGGCCCGTGATGGGAGGGTTGGAAGCAGTCGAGCCGATCAAACGATGGAACCCCTTAGTTCGAGTTGTCATTATGTCCTTCAACGAGGTTCAGCTTGCCATTGCGCGGCGGATGCCGACGGTCGACAAGGCAATCGATAAGTCTCATCTGCGAGAGCAGTTTCCGTTGCTGATTCAGGAAGTCGCTGGTATCCGCCCCGCCCTTCGAAAGGCCGCCGTTCGGCCACTCGTGTGATTTCTTCCTCGCATCGATTGCAGTATGATGGCCTCCTTCAGGAGGACCAGCGATTATGCTTGAACAACGCATCGACGAAGTGACCAAAGCCAACCAAGCGTTTTACGAGGCGTTCGAAAGCCTCGATATCGCCAAGATGGATCGCATCTGGGCGCACCAGGAATATGTCACCTGCATTCACCCCGGCTGGACCCTCCGGTCGGACTGGCCCGACGTGCGGGACTCTTGGGTGATGATCTTCAACAACACGTTCTCCATGAAGTTTGAACTGTCTGAGGTCATGATCCAGGTGGCCGGCGACATGGCCTGGGTCATCTGCGTCGAGAGTATCGTCAACCAACAATCCGATGAACCGCAGCAGGCCAAGGTGCTCGCCACGAATCTCTTCGAACGCATCGGCGACGAGTGGCTGCTGATTCATCACCATGGGAGTGCGGTGATGGGGTAGCGGGGGCGGGGGTCGTTGTGTCGTTTCCTGTGCTCGCTGAGCGCGCACGCAAGAATCTATTGAGAGCCTCAGTATATGGGCGGTGCTCGCTCAATGCGCGCTTGAGAAAACGACACAATGACCCGCTTGATGGGCGCGAAATCGTGAAGTCTTAACTCTTCGGCGCGTTGGAGGGGACTTCGTCGACTTGGATGGTCTTTTGCCATTCGGCGGAGACGGTGTCGCGTTCGCCCATGGTCATGGCGGCGTATTTCATGAACATCTGCGGTCCGCGGCGGCGGCGCCAGGTCAGGAAGTTGATGAAGTGGTCTTTGCAGACCGATTTGGTGCCGGCTGGCGCGTAGGGAGTGGCTTGGCAATTCTGAACGCAACAGTTGATGTCATGCATGGTGTGCCTCGTGTGAGGTCCCAGTATGCCGGGCGGCCTGTCCGGTTTTCAAGGTCCCCGATGGTTTCGAGGGTTCAAAGGGCTAAGATTTCGATAGGCACGCCTGCTTGATCCTCTGTGTTTCATAGGATAGGACGTACTTCATGCGACATCTCGTTCTTCTTGTTCCCGCTATTCTGCTGTCACTGCTCCCGGTTAGCTGCACCTCTGCTTCGCGCGAGGGGCTTCCTCCGAGCAGTCCGTTTCGCGTAGTGGGTGTGGTGAAACCTGACGTGCTTCCGCAGGGGCTTGCGGTGGGGGATGTGACTGCGAAGGGTGCGTTGCTCTGGGTGCGTACGGAAGGGCCGGCTTTCGTGCAGGTGGAATGGGCGCCGCCGCCGGTGTGGGAGGCGGCTTCGAAGATGGCGTCGGCGGTGGCTCCTGTTGCAAGGACGGCGCGTATGCTGACCGGTCCCGAGACAGACTTTACAGTGACGGTTCCCTTGGACGGGGCGGTTCCTGGCACTCTCTATCGCTATCATGTGCTGGTGGAGCCGCTTGGCGATGGCGCTGCGCCGACCGATGCGACGCTGGCCGCGCAGGGCGAATTCACGACGTTGTTGTCGGCGCAGCATTCAGCGCCGGTGACCTTTGCCTGGAGCGGCGATTTAGGCGGCCAGCAGCGTTGCAGGCAGGGCGCCAGCGGCTACCCCATCTTCGATGTCATGCGGAATCAGGACCTCGACTTTTTTCTGTTCCTGGGCGACACGATTTACAGCGACGACACCTGTGCCTCGCCGCCCAACGAGCCGGGCGCGGATTTCAAAGCCTCCACGCTCACGGAGTATCGGGCGCGCCATCGCTATCAGCGCGGCGCCAAGTCGCTGCGGCGGTTTTTGGAAACGGTGCCGGTCTATGTAATCTGGGACGATCATGAGGTGCGCAATAACTTTGCTGGGCCGTTCGACGACCAGATGCCTGCAGGGCGGCAGGCGTTGCGCGAGTATTGGCCGATTGCCTCGCCGTCCGGCGATCCGAACCGGATGTATCGCGCTGTGCGGTATGGGGCCGATCTGGAACTCTTCATTCTAGACACGCGCCAGTATCGCAGCCGGAATGCGGATCAGGATGGCACGGCCAAGACCATGCTGGGGGCGGCGCAATTGAGCTGGTTGCTTGAGGGATTGGCGCATTCCACGGCCACCTGGAAAGTCATCGCGACGTCGGTGCCGCTGTCGATTCCCAAAGGCGGCGGCGCCACGGTGCCGGGCTATGACGGCTGGGCTGGCGGGCCGGATGGCACGGGGTTCGAACGCGAGCGGCAGGTGATCGTCGATGCGATTCTCGGGCAGAAGCTCAAGAACGTCGTGTTTCTCGGCGGCGACGTGCATTGGGTGCAGGCCAACGCCTATGATCCCGATCAAGACGGTGTCATCGATTTTCACGAGTTCATCGCGGGACCGCTTTCGGCTCGCCCAGGCCGGTTGACGGCGGCGAGTGAGGCGCTGCATCCCACCCGGATCATTAACGAAGACGGGTACTACAATTTCGGTCTGGTTCGCGTCACCAAGGCATCTTTTGACCTTGCGGTCGTCGATGATGCCGGGAAGACGCGGTTTTCGCATCGGCTGATGGCCCGGTAATCGGCGGATCGGCTGCCGAACCCCCTTGCAATCGTGCCCAGCGGCCGGTTACCGTACCAGCTCGTTTCAGGCCGGTTGTCAGAGGTGTTCCCTCTATGCTGTTCCAGGTCTTGTCGGTTGTCGGCGCGCTCATGGTGTTGACCGCCTATGCGCTGATCCAAAGCGGGATCTGGCGTGAATTGGACGCCGGGTACCTGGCCTTGAATATCATCGGGTCGCTCTTGCTGGGTGTCGTGGCGATCGAGGATCAGCGAGTGGGATTTATTTTGTTGGAGTTTGCCTGGGCCGGGCTCGGGCTTATCGGAGTAGTGCGGGCGGTCAGGGCACGGAAAACAGCAACAGCAGTCTTATAAATCACGTCGGATAGCACGACACAATCGTACGCGTTCTGCGTACGGCACAGGGGGGAGATCACGTCATGGCAGGGTTGATGTCAGCAGATGAAGTGTATCAGAGAGCGGAAGATGCAGCAGCGGCGGCGACGAACCCGGATGAAAAGGCGCTGCAGATCGATTATCAGGCGCTGAAGGAAAAGTTCCGCGCAGCCCTGGGCGATCGCAAGGTGGCCTTGTTCCACATCAATAAGTTTTTGCCCGAAGGATACGAGGATCAGGGCCGGTTCAATCTGGTGCTGCTCACCGCCGGCAATGTTGTTTTCGATATTGTCATTGGCGATTCCTACTTCCGGTACGACGTGGTGTCGGTCGGGCAGTTGGACAAAGTGCAGGTGATCGATGCGATGTGGGACAACAAGGAAAAGCGGCAGGAAGAGCCCTTCCTCAGCCTGCGTCTGATGCACGGCGAAGAAGCGCATCTCTTGCTGGCGCTGGACGACGCAGAACGGGTCAGTCTGCTGGCGTTCGCCAAGGCCGTCTCGGCGGCGAGGAATCCTGAAAAGTAGTAACTCTGCTAAGCGCGGCGGTAGAAGGGCAAATCCGCTACCGTCGCGTCGTGCCGCGCGCCGTCCGCCTCAATCGATAAGGCCGTTCCGGCCTTGCTGAAATCGCGCAGCGGGAAGCCGAAGGTGATGACGGCGTGTTGCTGCGGTGAGAACGTCGCGCTGCTCACCCAGCCTACTTCGCGGTCGCCGCTGAACAGCTTGGCGCCGCGCGGCGGAATCGCTGAGTCTTTCAGGACTAACCCAACCAGCTTGCGCCGGACATTGCCGTAGGTGTCCATCCGCGCCACGACTTCCTGGCCTGGATAGCAGCCTTTGTTCAAGCTGAAGGCTTTGCCTTCCAGATTGGCTTCAGGCGGGACGATTTCTTCATTCAGTTCCGGTCCCGCTTTGGGAATGCCGGCTTCCATGCGCAACGCTTCGCGGGCTTGGCTGCCGATGGCTTTGATGCCGCTTGCCGCGCCGGCTTGCATGAGGCTGGTCCAAGCCGTGGCGATTGCGTCGGCAGGAAGCAGGATCTCGAGATCGACTTCGCCGGTTTCCTCTGTTCGAATCACGAGGGCCTGCTGCCCGCCGATCTGGGCCGTGACGAAATTCACCGGCTGCACGTCGCTGCAATCGACGCCGAAGGCGGATTTTACGGTCTGCGCCGCCTTGGGGCCGCTGACCAGGAGCAACCCCCAGCTCTCCGCGCCGTTCTCCATCTTGGCTTTGGTGCCGTAGAGCAGAAACTTGCGCAGGGCGGTGAAGGTGTGATCGCCGATTTCCCCGACATCTTCGAGCATGACAGCGTCGGTCAATACGTAGCAGCGGAAGTAGGTCAGCATCTTCCCTTTGTGCGTCAGGAAGCTGGAGTAGCGGCCCTGGCCAGGCTGAAGCGGGAGAAGGTCGTTGCTGATCACGCTTTGCAGCCACTTGACCCGGTCGTCGCCGGTGACTCTGATCTTGCCGCGATGGGAAAGATCCGATAGGCCGACGGCTTGGCGGACGGCATCATACTCAGTGCGCCAGTTTCCATAGTGGGCCGGCATTTCCCAACCGGCGACTTCCTCAAACGTCGCTCCGAGTTGAACCTGTTGCGCATGCAGACGGGATTGTTTCATCGGGTGCCCTTCTGTACTTCATCGACCAGATCTTTGGTGCGAGCCGAGAATTCGTTGCGAGACACGATCTTCGTGACGCCCAAAGCCTTGGCTCTATTCCAGGTCTCGACTTCTTCATGATTGGCATAGGCAAGAATGGGAATGGCCTTCAATCGGGGATCGGCTTTCAGGGTTTCGATGGCCTGAAAAGCATCGAGGGTCAGATCGTTCATGTCCAGAATCACCGCGGCCGGGGACGCGGCTGCGGATTTCTCTGCGATCTCTTGTTGTGCCCGGGCCTTCTCGATGCGGTAGCCGCCGGTGCGCAAGGCATCGCGGACTTTGGTGTAAAAAAAGATATCGGTGACGGCGACGAGGATGGTGCGTTCAGTGTGGTCCATGCAATCCTAATTCAATGAGCTGATGAGCCGGCCCAGCGATTTCTTCGCGAGCGCGTAGTTGGGATTGAGCGTGAGCGCTTTCTTGTAGGCCTCGATGGCTTCGGTCCAGCGGCCTTGCTTCTCGTAGACCCGGCCGATGTTCAAGTGCGGAAAGGCCGGGCTTTCATAGCGCCTGGCCTGCATGGCTTTTTGAAACCAGACGATGGCTTCGTCGAAATCCCCTTTTTCAATCAAGTAGGCGCCGATGTCGTTATAGGGGTTGCCGAAGTCGGGATCCTGCGCGATGGCCTTGTGGCATTCCTCAATCGCGTCGTCAAGCCGTCCCATGAAGCTGTAGGTCCAGCCGAGAAACGTATAGGCCTCGGCTGTGGGATGAATGGCTAGCGATTGTTTATAGAGATTGACGGCTTCTTCCAGGTCGCCTTTCATCTGGCGTTCATAGGCCTGCTGGAAGAGATGCCACGCTTCGCGCTTGTCTTCTTCGCGGCCTTGGCCTTGTTCTAAAAAGTCTTGTACATCCATGGTGGTCAGGCTGCTGAAAA
Source organism: Nitrospira sp. (assembly GCA_020846195.1). GTDB lineage: Bacteria > Nitrospirota > Nitrospiria > Nitrospirales > Nitrospiraceae > Nitrospira_D. Next base: position 116,724 of record JADLEJ010000004.1, on the reverse strand, counting down.
AGGCCTCCAGCTTCGTTCTCGTTCGTGCAAACTCCTCAACGTACTGAGAAGTACGCCTGCGGGTTTGCACTCTCTGCGGCCTCGCTGGCTGGCCTTTTTGACCAGCCTGAAATTCGCGGAGGACTCGTCCAGTACTATTCCGGCTTGAGTTTCTTCTTAATCAGTTCTGCTCCGTAGCGGCCTGAGAGCAGCATGGAGCCGAAGGCTGGTCCCATGCGCGGGGTGCCGTATACGGCGGCGACGGCCAGTCCGATGACGAAGCAATTCGGATACACTTCGCCGGTCCGGTCCATCACTTCTTGTTCAGATCTCGAGACCCACATGGCGCCGTTGCCCGGCACGGGTTTGTACAGGCCGCGTTTGTGAAGCAGATCCACGACGATGGCATCGTGCCCCGTGGCATCCACTACGATTTTGCTTTCCAAGGCGATGGGATCGACATGGATGATGTCGTGGCCAGCCATTTCGGCGGTGGTGTTGTTCACGACGATGCCTTCGAGGATGCCGTCTTTCCGCAAAATCAAATCCACGACGCGAGTGAGGTTCAAGACTTTCGCGCCACCGCGATAGGCGGCGGCGACAAGCGCGCCGGTCGCATGCGGGGGATCGACCATGTACATCCCTTCGCACTCGTTGATTTTTTTGCAGGGCACGCCGATCTCTTCGAGGATCTCATTGGCCGGTTCGCAGATGGTGGCTTTGTTCATCAAGTAGCCGCCATGCCAGAAGCCGCCGCCGAGCGCGAGGCTCTGCTCGACGACGAGCGTGCGGAAGCCCATCTTGGCCAGGTCGTGGGCGCAAATCAGCCCGGAAGGGCCGGCGCCGACGATGATGACGTCGCTCTCGATAAGCTGGTCGAATTCTTTGTAATATTCACGGGCAATTTGTCGAGTAATATCGCGCTCGCGCAAGGGCGCTGGTATCGGCTTTGCCATGACTTCTTCTCCCTCGACGGCTGCTGAAAATGGCCTCTGGCTTCTTCTCGGCTCGCCCAATCCTCAACGTACCCCGGAGGGTACGTCTCCGGGTCGGTCTCTCCTGCGGCCTTGCCGGAGGACCATTTTGAGCAGCCTTATCTATAAATTTCAGAACCGGATTTCTTGAACTCTTCCGATTTTTCTTTCATGCCGATCTGAATCGCCTTTTGTTCATCGACCTGCAATTGCGCGGCATAGTCGCGCACGTCCTGCGTGATTTTCATCGAGCAGAAATGCGGTCCGCACATCGAGCAGAAATGCGAGACCTTCGCGGCGTTGTCCGGCAGCGTCTCGTCATGAAAGTCCTTGGCGGTGTCGGGATCGAGCGAAAGGTGGAATTGATCCTCCCACCGGAATTCGAAGCGGGCTTTCGAGAGGGCGTTGTCCCTGATTTGCGCTCCGGGATGTCCCTTGGCTAGGTCTGCCGCATGAGCCGCGATTTTGTAGGTGATGACGCCGGTCTTCACGTCTTCACGATCCGGCAATCCCAGGTGTTCTTTGGGCGTCACGTAGCAGAGCATCGCACAGCCGTACCAGCCGATCATCGCCGCGCCGATCCCTGACGTAATGTGGTCGTAGCCCGGCGCAATGTCGGTCGTCAGCGGGCCGAGCGTATAAAACGGCGCTTCGTGGCATTCCTTCAGCTGCTTTTCCATGTTGACCTGAATCATATGCATGGGCACATGACCGGGTCCTTCGATCATGACTTGCACATCGTGCTTCCACGCGACCTTGGTCAGCTCGCCCAGTGTTTCGAGTTCGGCAAACTGGCCTTCGTCGTTCGCGTCGGCAATGGAGCCAGGGCGCAACCCGTCGCCGAGGCTGAAGGAGACGTCGTAGGCCTTCATGATCTCGCAGATCTCTTCAAAGTGGGTATAGGCGAAGTTTTCTTGATGATGCGCCAAGCACCATTTGGCATGAATCGATCCGCCGCGGGAGACGATGCCGGTCATGCGCTTCGCGGTCATTGGGACATAGGCGAGGCGAACGCCCGCGTGGATCGTAAAATAGTCCACGCCCTGTTCGGCCTGTTCGATGAGCGTGTCGCGGAAGATCTCCCAGGTCAGGTCTTCGGCCTTGCCGTTCACCTTTTCGAGAGCCTGATAGATCGGGACGGTGCCGATGGGGACCGGCGAATTGCGGATGATCCATTCGCGGGTCTCGTGGATGTTCTTGCCGGTCGAGAGATCCATCACGGTGTCGGCGCCCCAGCGGATCGACCAGATCATCTTCTCGACTTCTTCCTCGATGGAGGAAGCGACGGCGGAGTTGCCGATGTTCGAATTGATCTTCACCAGGAAGTTGCGGCCGATGATCATCGGCTCGGTTTCAGGGTGGTTGATGTTCGCGGGAATGATGGCGCGGCCCCTGGCCACTTCGTCGCGCACGAATTCCGGCGTGATGACCTTCGGGATGCTGGCGCCCCAGGCCTGTCCGGGATGTTGCGCGATGCCGCCGCCGTGTCCGTTGCGGGAAGCCAGTTCACGCGCCACTTCGCGCGATTGATTTTCCCTGATGGCGATGAATTCCATCTCCGGCGTCACGATGCCCTTGCGGGCATAGTGAATCTGGGTCACGTTCCGGCCGGCTTTGGCGCGGAGCGGCTTGCGGATATGCTGAAACCGCAGTTCATCCAGTTTGGGGTCGGCCTTGCGCATCCGGCCATATTGGGAGGAGATGTCCGAGAGTTCTTCGACATCCGCCCGGTCGAGCACCCACTGGCGGCAGAGCGGGGCGAGCCCGGCGCGCGCGTCGATGGCGACGGAGGGGTCGGTGTAAGGACCGGAGGTATCGTAGATCGTAATCGGTTCGTTGGGAGTCGGCGCGCCGCCGTTCATGGATTTGGTCGGGCTGAGACTGATTTCCCGCATCGGCACGCGCACGCCGGGATGGGCGCCGCTGACGTGGATCTTGCGCGAGGCGGGGAACGGCGCGGTCGTCAATGCGGCGGCCTGGCTCGTTGTCTTGTGGCCATTCGATCCGTTGGTCGATGTTTGCGATGTTCCCATGGGGTTATCCTTCCTCTCCTCTATGGATAGGCGGAGCATGTGATGCAAAAAAAAACCGCACCTGACAGGAGGGGTGCGGCTGAAGATTGTCCCGGTGGTCCGGAGACAGGGCCGCTTCCCTACGCTGGTATTACCCAGGTCAGGTTGTAAGGGTCGTCCGATCATTCGGACTCTCAGCCTGATGGCCCCCCTAGCTATGTGAAAGATCGTATGCTTGGCTCCCGTCGTTGTCAACGGGCTATTAGGCCTACCGGGGCGCTAGGCCTTCTTCACTGAGAAGGATCGTGGAAGGTTCATTGATTGTGAGATGGGGCTAACGTAGAATTCTATTCTCGGAAATATTGCTGAGGTCTCTGTGAAAACGACTGCGACTGAACCTAGACCGATTACCGATTATCAGGGCTTGTCCTCCGAGGAGCTTTTCCGCCGGACGGCTGACGCGAAGCGCATGCTTGGCGATCGGGTCATGATCCTGGGGCATAACTACCAGCGAGACGAAGTCATTGAGCATGCGGATTTTCGAGGCGACTCGCTGTTGCTGTCGAAGCTGGCGGCGGAGCGCTCGGAACGGCCGTACATTGTGTTCTGCGGCGTCCATTTTATGGCGGAGACCGCGGATATCCTGAGCCGGTCGAAGCAAACCGTGATTCTGCCCGACATGGCGGCCGGTTGTTCCATGGCGGATATGGCGGCCATCGAGCAGGTGGATCAATGTTGGGAGACGCTGGGGCGCATCCTGCCGGTCGAGGAGACCGTCATGCCGGCGGTCTATGTGAATAGCGCCGCGGTTCTCAAAGCTTTCTGCGGCGAGCATGGCGGCATTACCTGCACGTCATCCAATGCGAAGGCCGTTATTGAATGGTGCTGGGCCAGGCGCGAGAAGATTCTCTTTTTCCCCGACGAGCATTTGGGCCGCAACACGGCCAACAAGATGGGCCTGCCGCGCGAGCAGATGATCGTCTGGGACCCGTTCCAACCGAACGGCGGCAACACGCGCGAGGCGATCCAGCGCGCGAAGCTGATTCTTTGGAAGGGGCACTGTAGCGTGCACCAGATGTTTCAGCCGGTCCACATCGACAATTTCCGGAAGCAATTTCCGAACGGCCAGGTGATCGTGCATCCGGAATGCCATGAGAATGTCGTCAACAAGGCGGATCTTTCCGGCTCGACCGAGTTCATCATCACGACCGTGACGGCGGCGCCGGCCGGCACCGCTTGGGCGGTAGGCACCGAGCTGAATCTGGTGAACCGTTTGAAACGCGATCTGACGGATAAGAAGGTGTTCTTCCTCTCGTCCACCGTCTGCCAATGCGCCACGATGTTCCGCATCGACGGCGCGCATCTTTGCTGGGCCATGGAAAACCTCGTCGATGGCCATGTGGTCAACCACATTGTGGTGCCCGACGAAGACAAGCGTTGGGCGAAGATTGCTTTAGATAGAATGATGTCTGTCAGCTAGTTGCAGGCTGGTCAAAAAGACCCCAGCGGCGTTCTCGCATCGTTCAGATCCTCAACGTACCCCAGAGGGTACGCCTCAGTCGCCGCCCTCCCTGCGGCCTTGCTGGAAGATGTTTTTGACGATCCTCTTAGTCGCAAGGGCTAGTACCCTGCCAGGCATTCCGGTATATTCACCCGTCAATTTTCTTTTTTCGAAGGCGCGGGACGTCCATGGATTATAAGGCCACACTGAATCTGCCGAAGACCGATTTCCCGATGAAGGCGAATCTGCCGCAGCGGGAGCCGGAGATGCTCGCTTGGTGGGCGCAGGAGAAGCTCTATGAGCAGATCCAGGCGGCCGGCCAGGGGCGGCCGCGCTACGTGTTGCACGATGGGCCTCCCTATGCGAACGGGCGCATTCACATCGGCCATGCGCTGAACAAGATTCTTAAAGACATCATTGTGAAGTCCAAGACGATGGCGGGATATCAGGCGCCCTATGTGCCAGGCTGGGACTGCCATGGCCTGCCGATCGAACATCAAGTGATGAAGGAGCTGGGAGACAAGAAGAAGGATTTGGACACGCCGGCGATCCGCAAGCTCTGCCGCGACTATGCCGAGAAGTATGTCGAGATTCAACGCGAGGAGTTTCAGCGGCTCGGGGTGCTGGGCGAATGGCACCAGCCCTATCGCACGATGACGTCGGCCTATGAAGCGGCGATCGTGCGCGAGTTCGGCAAATTCGTGGAGCGCGGCGGCGTCTATAAAGGCCTCAAGCCGGTGTTGTGGTGTACACAGGATCAAACCGCGCTGGCGGAAGCGGAAGTCGAGTACGACAACCACACCTCGCCATGGGTCTATGTGAAGTTTCCGATTGTGACCTCGCCGGCGGTGCTCAGCAAGACCTTCCCCGGCATCGCGTTTCCTGAGGGCATCCAGTCGGTGTCGGTCGTGATCTGGACCACGACCCCCTGGACGCTTCCGGCCAATCAGGCGGTCTGCCTCCATCGCGATTTCGACTATGCCTTCGTGCAGGTCGGCAACGAACTGCTGGTTGTCGCGGAAAAGCTTTTGGAGAATGTGGCGAAGGAGTGCAAGCTCGACGACTATCGGGTCGTCGGCGTGAAGAAGGGCGGAGAGGGCTTTGAAGGCCTGGAAACGCAGCGGCCGCTGACGACCGGCTTGTCTCCGATTCTGCTCGGCGATTTTGTGACGCTGGAGCAAGGGACGGGCTGCGTGCATATCGCGCCGGGCCACGGGATGGAAGACTACATCCTGGTTCTCAACTACAACGCGACTGCGTCGGCCGGCGAGAAGCTGGAGATCCTGGCGCCGGTCGATAACGGCGGGCGGTTTACAGATGTCGTCAAAGAATTTGCCGGGCAGCATGTGTTCAAGGCGAATCCGAAGATCGTGGAGTTTTTGCAGGCCAACGGCCGGCTGCTCGGGCATGGATCGCTGAAGCACTCCTATCCGCATTGCTGGCGCTGCAAGAGTCCGGTCATCTTCCGGGCGACTGAGCAATGGTTCGTGTCGATGGAGACGAACGAGTTGCGCAAGGAGGCCTTGGCGGAGATCGAGCGGGTGCAGTGGATTCCGTCGTACGGCCGCGACCGGATCAATGGAATGATTCAAAACCGTCCCGATTGGTGTCTCTCGCGCCAGCGCGTTTGGGGCGTGCCGATTCCAGGGTTTACCTGCACGGCTTGCCGGACCGTCCTCGCCGATCCGGCTATTATCGATCATGTCGCCGATCTCATGGAGACGAAGGGCGCGGATGTCTGGTTCGAGCGGTCGGCCGCCGAGTTGCTGCCGGCCGGGACGGCTTGCGCCAAGTGCGGTGGGACCGTCTTTGAGAAGGAGCGGGACATCCTGGATGTCTGGTTCGAGTCCGGCGTGAGTTTCGCCGCGGTGCTCAAGCCCCGCAAGTGGTGGCCTGCGGATCTCTATCTCGAAGGGTCCGACCAGCATCGGGGTTGGTTCCATAGCGCGCTGCTGGCCGGGGTGACGACCGATCACCGCGCACCGTACAAGGCGGTGCTGACCCATGGGTTTGTGGTCGATGGCCAGGGCAAGAAGATGTCCAAGTCGGCCGGCAATGTCGTGGCGCCACAGGATGTCATCAAGCAGTCCGGCGCGGAAATTCTCCGGCTCTGGGTGTCGGCGCAAGACTATCGGGAGGATCTCCGCATTTCGCAGGAGATTTTGAATCACCTGATCGAGGCCTATCGCAAGATCCGAAATACGAGCCGGTTTCTGCTGAGCAATCTCTACGATTTCGATCCGGCGAAACATCGCGTGCCTTACGCGCAGCTGCCTGAGCTGGATCGCTGGGCATTGATGCGAGTGGGGGAGCTGATTCCGCGCGTGCGGACGGCCTACGACGACAGTGAGTTTCATGCGATCTTCCACGCGCTGAACAATTTTTGCTCGGTCGATATGAGCGCCGTCTATCTCGATATTCTGAAAGACCGGCTCTATACCTTTCGGACGGACTCTCCCGTGCGGCGCAGTTCGCAGACGGTGTTGTACGACATTCTTCTGGCGATGACGAAACTGATGGCGCCGATCTTGAGCTTCACGGCAGAGGAAATCTGGCGGACGCTCTCGGCGCAGGTGCCCGGCGGAATGGAGACGGCTAGCGTGCATCTCGCCTCGTTCCCCGATGTCGATCCCTTGTGGCGCGATGCGGAACTGGCGGCGCGCTGGGACACGTTGCTAGAGTATCGCAGCCAAGTGCAGGGCGTGCTTGAAGCGAGCCGCCGCGACAAAGTCATCGGGTCATCGCTTGAAGCGCATGTCCGGATTGAAGCGGACGAAAAGGCCCATCGATTTTTGAAACCCTATGAGAAGGACCTCGGCGCGATTCTGATCGTCTCAAACGTCACGCTTGCGCCGCGCTCCGATGGGCAGGCGGGGATTCAGGTCGCGGTGGCGAAGTCGTCGGCCGCCAAATGCGAACGTTGTTGGAACTATCGCGAGGCGGTCGGGAAGGATGCGGAGCATCCAACGCTCTGCGACCGGTGTCTGGAGGCGATTCGTTGAACGGGCCGCTGTTCCGCAATCTGGCGCTGGCGTCGCTGACTGGCACGGTGATCGTGACCGATCAGCTGTCGAAACTGCATATCGTGCAGACCATGCGCTTGCACGAATCCATTCCGATTATTCCAGACCTGTTCAGCTTCACCTACATCCGCAATCCGGGCGCGGCGTTCGGCCTGCTGGCCGGGAGCAGCAATGCGTTCCGGATGGTGTTTTTCGGACTGACCTCGATTTTTGCGCTGGTGTTGCTGGGAGCGATTCTCTATCGCATGCCTGAGCGGGAGTGGATGGGGCGGTTGAGCGTCTCAGCGATTCTCGGCGGCGCGGTTGGGAATCTGATCGACCGGATGCGGTTCGGCGAAGTGATCGACTTTCTGGATGTCTACGTCGGCAGCTACCATTGGCCGGCGTTCAATATCGCGGATTCCGCGATCACGGTCGGCGTGATCTTTCTCATCATTCATTTCATGTTTGAAAAGCCGGACGCCCCGCCTGCGGTCCCCGAGCCTCCTTCAGCTCACCAACCCGCTCCGTAATTCCTGCGCACGCTCTCCGTTGCCGATGGCATTGCCATGCCGTTCTATCGCACGACGATGAAGACCAGGATGCCAAGGGCAATCCGATAGTAGGCGAAGACCCGCAAGGTGTGCCGTTGCACGTAGGTGAGGAACGCCGCGATGACGGCCCAGGCGACCAGGAACGAGACAATCATCCCAATGCCGAGCGCCAGGTAGTCCGCCTGGTTGAACGTCGCTTTTGCCTTCAGCATTTGATAGGCGGTGGCGGCGATGATGGTCGGCAAGGCGAGAAAGAACGAATACTCAGTGGCCACTTTCCGGTCGAGCCCGGCGAGCAGGCCGCCGATGATCGTCGAGCCAGACCGGGACATGCCGGGTATCAGCGATGCGCATTGCGCGACGCCGACCCAGAAAGCGGACGAGATCGACACGCGGTCGAGTTGAGTCGTATGGACGCGTGGCTGCCGGGCTTCGACGAGCAGGATGATGATTCCGCCAAGGATGGATGTGGCGGCAACGGTCTGGGGCGTAAAGAGCGCGGATTTGATCCACCCGTGCGCGAGAAAGCCGACGCTTGCGGCGGGGAGGAAGGCGAGTCCTAACCCAAGCACAAACCATAAGTGCGGGTGGGCCTGAAGAGAGGCCCGGATCAGCGCGCTCCAGGTGGCATGCTGGCCGGTTCGCCGCATCGTCTGCAACGAAGCTTGTTCCTGCCATGCGCCGGTGAGCAACCGGCCGATTTTGTCCCGCTCAAAGACGATGACGGCGAGAATGGCGCCGAGCTGAATCGAGATTTCCGCATTGGCCGCCGTCTCGCCTGTGAATCCGAGCGCATGGCCCACGAGAATCAGATGTCCCGTCGAGGAGACCGGCAGGAATTCCGTCAGCCCTTCCACAATGCCAAGAATAACCGCTAGTGCAGGCCCCCATTCAGTCATGCCGTTCCTGTAGTGAAAAGTATGCGCGTGGCGACGATGTCTTGTTGCGATCATCACAGAGCGGCCCGCCGCCGTCAAGTTTGCAGGCGCTTCTCGCGAGTCGCTTCGGAGCGATGCGGATCCGCGGAGCCCGCTGCAAATATGTTGACAAAGAAGGACCGATGGCATACACACAAATTGAACAAGGACAGCAGGAGGAGAGGCTGGGGGTGCGCGCTGGGTGCCGCGCGCGCGAGCGGTCTCACTAATGCGTAGTTTATCGTAAGAGGGGGAGGTTTGTATGAGACGTGAGTGGATCTTGTCGGTGCTGGTGGTCGTCGCCATGATGACCAGCGGATGCGTGGTCTCGAACAAGAAATATCAGGATGCGCTGGCGGACGCGGATAGCGCGAAGATGGAGCTGGAAAAGACGCGCCAGCAGAAGAATGCGATGGAGCAGCAGGTGAAGACGCTGAAGGAACTGAATGTGAAATTCGGCGGCGAGGCCCAAGCGGCTCGCGATGAGCTGCAGCGCATCGAGCATGGGCGGGATAAAGAGCGCGGCGCGATCGATACGCGCACGAAGGAGTTGGAAGATAAGTTGAAGTCGGTCTCTTCGCAGAACCGGAATGTGCGGGCGGAATACGAAGATGTGAAGCGGCACAATGAAACGCTGAAGTCGCTGGTGGCCCGGTACCAGAAGGAACTCAAGGACCGCTCCCGTTCGGTGACCGGTTCGCTGACGCCGTCCGCGTCGCTTCCTCCGCTTCCGGGAGCAGCCGCGGCGGCTCCGGCGCCGAGCGCTCCTGCGGCCGCTTCGGCGGCGATGAATGTGAATAAGGCGTCCGCAAGCGACATGGTGCTGTTCCTGGGGTTGAAGAAGGACGAAGCCGATCGGATCGTCACGAATCGCCCCTATCGCGTGAAGGGCGAATTGGTGGTCAAGAACGTCGTCCCGAAAGAGACGTTCGACCTGATCAAAGATCGTATCTCCGTCAGTCCGTAACTGTTCGCGGGACGATGAGATCGTCGGCGAGGGCCGTTCTCCCGCAAGGGGGAACGGCCCTCATGCTTTCGGGCGCGGGATGATTCGCCTCACGGCTTCCTGATATGATGACGACTCTTCCATCGAGATAAGTGTTGCGCTATGCGACGACTTGGAATCGTCCTCGGAATTGTGGCAGTGGGGCTTGCCATCGGCGGGTATGTGTTCTTCACTGGAGAACGCAAGGCGCTGGTGCGGTACCGGAGCGCCGTCGTCGAGCGGGGTTCCGTCGTCTCTATCGTGAGCGCGACTGGCACGATTAATCCTGTGGTGTCGGTGCAAGTCGGCACCCAAGTCTCCGGGATGATCAAAAGCCTCCATGCGGATTTCAATTCGCGGGTGAAAGCTGGCGACATTGTGGCCGTGATCGATCCGGAGCCGTTTAAAGCCCGGCGGGATCAGGCCGCGAGCAATCTGGAGATGGCGAGAGCGAATGTCGCCCGCGCCAAGACGGACAGCGCGCAACGGAAGCGAGAGCTTGCGCGGGTCCGTTCCCTGATCGACCAGAATTTTGTGTCGCAGAACGATGTCGATGTGGCCGTGACCAACGCGCAGGGCGCCGACGCGCAAGTGCATGTGGCCGAGGCGCAAGTCAGGCAGGCGGAGGCGGCGGTGAACTCGGCTGAGCTGGAGCTGAAGTACACCACGATTCGCTCGCCGGTCGATGGCATTGTGGTGGCCAGAAATATCGAGGTAGGCCAGACGGTCGCGGCCAGTTTTGCCACGCCGAATCTGTTTTTGATCGCGCTCGACCTGACGAAAATGCAGGTGGACACCAATGTGAGCGAGTCGGATATCGGTGGAATCGGCGAGGGCAAGGATGCCACGTTTTCCGTGGATGCCTATCCAGGGGTGCAGTTTGCCGGCTTGATCCGCCAGGTGCGGCTGGCTCCGATCAATGTGCAGAATGTGGTGACGTACAACGTCGTGGTGGCCGTCGACAATCAGGACTTGCGTCTGAAGCCGGGGATGACGGCGAACGTGTCCATTGTCGTAGCGCAGAAAGAGCAAGTGCTCAAAGTGCCGAATGCGGCGTTGCGCTTCTCGCCCCCCAAGAGCGACCGCGCGGAAAGCGGATCGACGGAGGGAAAAGCGGCGAAGGCCGAAGGCCGTCCGGCTGCCAGCCGATCAGCCTATGGGTCCGCAGAATCCAGCTCCCCTTCCCACAAAGTCTGGAAACAGGATGAGGCCGGCGAGCTGGCCGCCGTGCCGGTTCAGACGGGGATTTCCGATGGCGTGGCGACGGAGATTGTCGGAGGGGCGCTTGAAGAGCAGGATCTGGTGATTGTGGGAATCGATGTGCCCCGGGCGAATCGCCAAGGAAGTGAGTTGCCGCCCGGTTTCGGCGGTGGCGGCCAGCGCCGCACGCGCGATCGCTAGAAGGGGCTAGTAGGCAAGGCTCGCTGCATGCCGCGCGCGGTCGAATGCGGCTGACAAGGCACGTCGTTCATGGATAGTGAAAACGGCCAGGCGGTCTCGCTGATTCAATGTGAAGACCTGTGGAAAGTCTACCGCCTGGGCGATGTGGAGGTGCAGGCTCTTCGCGGATTGAATCTCTCCATCGAACAAGGCGAGTTCATCGCGATCATGGGCTCGTCGGGGTCGGGCAAGTCGACGCTGATGAACGTGCTGGGCTGTCTGGATCAGCCGACCGCAGGCCAGTATCGGTTGAACGGCATCGATGTGGCGGCGCTTCAGGCTGACGCCCTGGCCGAAATCAGAAACCGGCAGATCGGGTTCGTCTTTCAAAACTTCAATCTGATTCCCCGCACCAGCGCGCTGGAAAACGCGCAGCTTCCGCTCTTCTATCGCGGCCTCCCTCTTCGCGAACAGCGCGTGCTGGCGGCGGCGGCTCTGGAGCGTGTCGGGCTGAAGGGGCGGGAACAGCATTACCCGACGCAATTGTCTGGCGGCCAGCAGCAACGGGTGGCCATTGCCCGCGCGTTGGTCACGACGCCATCTCTCTTGCTCGCCGATGAACCGACCGGAAATCTCGATACGGAATCGAGCCGGGACATCATGGCTATTCTCGACCGGCTGAATAAGGACGAAGGGATCACCGTTATTCTCGTGACGCATGAACCCGACATCGCGGCTTATGCTGCCCGTGAAATTGTGATCAAAGACGGCCAGGTGCTTACGGATCGACGCACCAAACCTATCCCTCCTTCATCCTTGGTGGAACGCTGATGCCTGCCTTTCTGTTTCTCACGCTCATAACGGCGGTCAGGGTGTTGAGCCGGAACCGTCTCAGGGCCGGGCTGACGATGCTGGGGATCGTCATCGGTGTCGGCGCCGTGATCGCGATGGTCAGCATCGGAGAGGGGGCCAAAGCCGCGGTGCAGGCGCAAGTCGCCAGCATGGGCACCAATGTCATTATCGTGCTGCCAGGATCCACGACGGTTGGCGGCGTTCGGGGTGGGCAAGGGGGAGCCATCACGCTGAATGTGTCCGATGCGCTCGAGATGAAAAAACGCATTCCGCTGCTGCAAGAGACCGGGTGGGCGAAACGCGATGTCATGCAGATTGTGAATGGGAACAAGAATTGGAACGGGTCCGTGAATGGCATTTCCCCCAGCTATCTGACCATTCGAGACTGGTCGTTTACGAGCGGGGGGCCATTTATTCAAGCGGATTTGGATGCGGCGGCGCGGGTGGCCTTGGTCGGGCAGACGGTGGCGGAGAATTTGTTCGATCCGGGCGAGGAGCCGGTCGGGTCCGTTATTCGAATCAAGAATGTGCCGTTTCGCGTGATCGGCGTGCTGGCGCCGAAAGGGCAATCGGCTCAGGGATCGGACCAGGACGACGTCATCTTCATTCCGTTCAGCACGGCGGAGCGGAAAGTGTTCGGCACGCAATTTATCGGATCGGTCGGCGCGCTGTTTGCCGCTACGGACCGGCAGGAGGATTTGGTTGCCGCCGTGGACCAGATTCGCGAGTTCTTGCGAGCCAGGCACCGGCTTCAGGTCGAGCAGGGCGACGATTTTACGATCCGCACGCAGGTCGATATCGGGAAAGTGCAGGAAGGCACGAGTCAGACGTTGACGGTCATGCTGCTGTCCATTGCGGCGGTTTCGCTGCTGGTCGGCGGCATCGGCATTATGAATATCTTGCTGGTATCGGTGACCGAGCGCACGCGGGAAATCGGCGTGCGGATGGCGGTGGGGGCGAAGCGGCGGCATATTCTCGCGCAGTTTCTGATCGAGGCCATGACCTTGAGTGTTGTCGGAGGGACGCTTGGCATTGTCATTGGGGTGATGGGCGCCAGGCTGACGACAGTCATCACGGGATGGCCTACGATTATTTCTGGTGATACGGTCATCGCCGCGTTTCTGTTCTCGCTCGCGGTCGGTCTCTTCTTCGGTTTATATCCAGCCCAGAAAGCGTCGCGCCTGAATCCGATCGATGCGCTACGGTACGAGTAGCGGCGGCTCCCGCGCACATGGTTCTGTAGTGCGCTCGTGCTGTGGCCGGGCTGTCTTGAGCGCTATGCGGCTTGAGAGGAAGAGGCAGAGCGAGCCTGTTCTGGGGCGTCCAGCACCTTGTCGATCATTCGTTCCGGTGTGGCGTTCTTTTGGTCTGACAGGTCGATGACAAGCGGGGCGGGGGTCTCATGTCCTGACGGAGTATGGGTAATGGTGACGACTGGCCGATGGAGCGCCGAGGGGTTCAGCTCGGTGACGACGGCCTGTTCCTTGGTGTTGAGCTGCACGTGGCTGTGGATCGGATAGATGCCGATCAACTTGATGAACCGTGAAAGAATGGTCTGATCGAAGGCGCCTTCCCGAGATTCACGAAAGAGGCGCTGAAGGGCCTGATGGGGCGCGAGCGGCGAGGCGCCGCCGAATCCGGTAATGAGCTCGTCGTAGTAATCGGCGATCATCAGGATGCGCGAGCGTTCCGACGTAAATTCCCCTTTGGCTCCTTGAGGATAACCGGAGTCATCGAGGCGGATATGGTGGTCGGCGATCATCTGCAAAACCCTGGTCTCGAATCCTCCCTGCCGCTCGAGTGCGAGAATGCCTGCGCGCGGATGAGACTGAAGCAGTTGCCGGTCGTGCGCGGAGAGCGGATCGGACGTGTTGGCGCTTCGTTGAATGATCGCGTCAGGAATCTGGATTAAGCCGATATCGTGAAGCAGGGCCGCGGTGGCCAGTTCCTGCAGCTCCAAGGGATTGTAGCCGAACGACTGTCCCACCACGAGGGCTACCGTGCAGGTGGACAGGGCATGCCGGCTGAGCGACGCATCGCCGGCCCGCTGCTGGCTGAGCGCCATGAAAATGGCCGAGTTGGAGAGGGTTCGCGTGACAATCGAGACTTCTTGGATGGCTTCCGCCGCCAAGCGAGGATCGATGGATCCCTGTTCTGAAATCGATGAGAAGACGGAATGAACGGAGCGTTCCAGTTGTTTTCTGGCAACCAGCGCTTGCGCGTATTCTTCGTTCAGTTGGGCCAGCGATTTGGGAGGCGATTTCGGCGCGAGCCTGCCGGGTGCCAGCGCGATCTCTTGCGAGGAGGCGAGTGAGTCGAGGGGGCTCGCTGGCTCGACATCGTCTCCGCGGGACAGGTCGATGACGATGTGTTTCGCTCCGGCGCGGCGCAGCTTCTGAATCTGTCTTGTTTCTTCGATGAGCCGGGCATGGCGGAGAAACGGCGATTGAAACCAGGACAGGTCGATTTTGGCGACATACATCCCGACGCGGAGTTGATCGATTGAAATCGTCTTTGTGGCCATGGGTGCGGGGACTATGAATTGAAGAATGTCATATCCGTATCGGCCGATTCCGCTGAAATCTGAAGGGAACGGTTCGAGCGCGTTTCGATAGAGCGAGGGCAGCTACTGGGCGGCCAGGGAGAGGGAGATTCGGATGCGGGGAGCGGTTCGATCCACGTCTTTGTAGAGATGCGTTTCGGCGATGCGGTTGTCGTTGAGGCCGATCCCTTCACAGAGGGCGTCTTGGGCGATCTTGAGACCGCCATCTACATCGCGGCGGAGCGGCGAGGTGAAATAGAAACGGATGGAAAGCGCGAGCGGTTCAGATCGAAGCCGATGCATCAAGGTCTGTTTGTGAGGGGATTGGGAGAGCGCCAGCCAGAGTTGCTGCCCCGCATGGTGCTTATAGGCTCGGCCGGCTGACGACAGCACCCGGCGGCCCTGCACCGTGGCGTATTGGTGATTGATGCTGGGCGGGACTGGCAGCGTGATCTCGATGGATTCAGCCGTGACGACTGCCGCGGGCGCGGGGATATGCAGCGATGTTTTGGGGCGAAGCGGGCGGACGGGCGCGTGTAGATTGACAACCGCTGGGCGCGTCGATGCCAGCTCAGATTTGGCTGCCGGTCGATAGGAGACGACACGGATGGCGGCTTTTGAAGGAAGAGGGTTTGTGCGACGCCGTTCGGCAGGCATGGCGCGATTTACAGAAGGTTCTGGATTTTCGACATGTTCTGTTCATAGCGGTCTTCAGTGCGGGCAATGAAGCGGCGCCATTCACTGGGATTCCAGACTTCCAGCCGGTGATACATTCCGACCAGAATAATTTCGAGCTCTTCATCCAAGGGAATCAGCTTGCGCAGCCGGCCGGGGATGAGGATGCGACCGGTTTTGTCGATGTCTGAGGTGCCGGCTTCGGAAACCACAAAGTGCATGAACAGGCGGCTCTGGTCTTCATCCAGCGTCGTCTTGGTGCGATCCAAGACCTTTTCCCATTCTTTCAATGAATAGACGAGGAGCGATTGTTCCGGCCCTTTCAGGAAGGTGACCGATTGGCCCTCGGCTTCGATCTGCTCGCGGATCGGAGAGGGCACGATGAAGCGTCCCTTCTCGTCGACTTTGCAGAGATATTCGCCAGCGAACATAGACCGATCCTAGTTTATGACGGGAGGGCGGCTCTGGTCCGGTCGCGGATCCACTGTTCCAGATCCGAACGTACGAATCGCCATTCTTTTCCAAGCTTGAAGGCTGGAATCTGTCTGTTCTGTATATAGCGATAGAGGGTGCGGGTCGTAATCTTCAGGTAATGGCAGGTCTCCGACACCGTCATCAATTCGCTCTTCGGGGCTATCCCCATCGTCCCACCTGTTCTGAGAGGGCCTGTTTTTCATAAGACTCCAGAAGGTAAGGGCCATTTTAGTGAGTGAGGACGAATTGTCAAGCATTAATACATGACAGTGTATGTCACAGACTGTCAGTGCTACCGTCATCCGATCCGCCGGTATCGGGCGAATCTATCATCGCCTCGACTTCTTCTCCGGCATCTTTCCCCATCTCATCCCCCATCTGTTTCATGAAATGGGACATGGCGCCGGGATCGTGCTCGTCCAATCCGTCGAGCTTGTCTGGATCCGCAAGAGACTCGAGCCTTGCTTCTTCAGATTTCGGGGAAGAAAATTTGGACATGAGGCGGTCGATGGACCGGCTTCCGCATTGCTTGCAGGCAGGGGGAGTCGAACTGGCCGGACTGAGCACGAGCAAGGCGCTCTGTTTCCGGCAATCGCGGCAGAGATATTCATAGATCGGCATGGGTTATCCCCTGAACAGTTCGAGCGGCTCGGTGGCCCGCTGGGCCAGAATTCGATCCGGCACGACGCTCGATTCAATCGTGCGCGCCAGTGTGAGAACGAAGACGGCTTCAGCGCCGGCTTTCTTGAGCACCTTGGCACATTCGTTCACCGTGGTGCCAGTCGTCAGGACGTCATCGATCAGGAGGATGCGCTTCTGGGCGATTAACTGTGGCTGACGAACGGTAAAGGCCCGGCGCAGATTCTTCAGCCGCTCTTTTCTCGACAAAGTGCTTTGCGGTTCTGACGGAGCCGTTCGCACGAGATTCGTGAACGAAATGGGGAGATGCCGGTGTGTGGCCACTTGATCGGCGAGCAGGAGCGATTGATTGAATTCTCGCTCCCTCAAACGGGCCGGATGCAGCGGGACGGGAATAATGAGATCCGCATCCAGTGAAGGAGGAAGCGCCTTGAGCAGTAAACGCCCCAGCGGCTTGGACAGCGACACTTTCCCTCGGTATTTGAAGAGGCAGATGGCGTCTTGCAAGGGCGGCAGATAGGGATATAGGGTCCAGGCTTTCACATAGGCGGGCGGGCGGACTATGCAGTGGTGGCAGCGATGCGTGGGGCTGTAGGTGAGCGCGACAGGCGAGGGCAGCGGGCGATCGCATTGCGAACAGCAAGCCAGCTTGAGTGGAGCGATCGTGTTCCAGCAGGTTGCGCAAAACAGCGGCACGGGATCGGTCGTGAGAGACAGGCCGCAAGCGGCGCAGTCGGCAGGCAGGAAAAACCTGACCGTGTGGCGTAACAGACCGGGTACTTTCTGAGGCCACGATGCCATCATGAGTTATCCTCAGATGATGGGGAGGTGCCTGTGGTTGTAGGGCGAAGATCGGTCGGCTGTCAAGGTTGTGAGGCTCTAAATGGTTGTGTTATACGAGGATGATCGCTGTGGAAGGATGGTAGAAGCCGAGGTCAATTGCGGGTATGGTGAAGCTGGTCCAATTGTCCAAGGCCTATGCGCGTGGCGAGGCCAGGGTGGCCGCGTTGCATGAGGTGAGTCTTGACGTCGAACGCGGCGAGTTCTGCGCATTCGTCGGTCCTAGCGGATGCGGGAAGAGTACGCTGCTGAATTTGGTTGGCGGCCTCGACCGGCCTTCATCCGGAGAGCTTTTGCTCGATGGACGCGCGACTACTGCATTTACCAGCAACGACTGGACTGTCGCGCGGCGGGATGTCATTGGAATTGTATTTCAAGCCTTTCATTTGGTTCCCGGCCTGACGGCGCTGGAGAATGTGGCGCTGCCGTTGATGTTGCGTGGAGATCGTGGCCGGTCTGTCGTGCAGCGAGCGGAAGAAGTGTTGGAACTGGTTCACATGGGACATCGGACACATCATCGCCCGGGGGAATTATCGGGCGGGGAACAACAGCGGGTGGCGATTGCCCGGGCGCTCGCGCACCGGCCGAAATTGCTCCTGGCCGATGAGCCGACGGGGAATCTCGATTCGCATCAAGGAACAGAGATCATGGAGTTGATTCGATCATTGGCCAAAGCGGGCGGCGTCACAGTGTTGCTGGTGACGCATAGCCAGACAGCCGCGCACTGTGCCGACTATGTGTGGACGATGCAGGACGGGCGGCTGGTTTCGCGCACGCCGTCGCCGGCCTTAACGGGGGTGGCATGACAGATCTTTCGACGACGATTGCCGGAGTGACGTTTCCCAGCTGTTTCATGAACGCGGCCGGGGCGCTCTGCGTCACGCGGGACGAACTGGTGGCGCTGGGTAAGTCCCGCGCGGGAGCCATTGTCACCAAATCCATGACCATCGAAGCGCGGCAGGGCAATCCGGAGCCGCGCTATTACGGATTCCCCGGCGGGTCGATCAATTCGATGGGGCTGCCCAATCTCGGCTATCGTGCCTATGCCGAGCTTATTCCTGAATTGAAGCAGTTCGGCAAGCCAGTGATTGCGAGTGTGGCGGGGCTGTGCGAAGACGATTTTCCGACAATCGCCGCTACCATCAACGCGGCAAATCCCGACCTGATCGAAGTCAATCTCTCCTGCCCGAATATTCCCGGCAAGCCGCAGATCGGCTATGTCCCGGAGGCGTCCGAGCGGTTGCTCAAGCGGGTGCGCAAAGTCATTACGGTGCCGATGGGGGTGAAGCTGCCGCCCTATTTCGATCCGGCGCATCATGAGGCGATGGGCAAAGTGATCGGCCGGTGCGGAGTGGACTTTCTGAACATGATTAACTCCGTCGGCAACGGCCTGGTGGTCGACCCTGAGCGTGAGGAAGTCGTCATTAAGCCGAAGGGCGGATTCGGCGGGTTGGGCGGCACGATCATCAAGGCGGTCGCGCTGGCGAATGTGCGGGCCTTCTACAAAATCTTTCAAGGAAAGATTCCCATCATCGGGACGGGCGGTGTGATGAGCGGCGTCGATGCGTTCGAGCACTTTCTCTGCGGCGCGTCGGCGGTGCAGGTCGGGACGATCCTGGTTGAAGAGGGGCTCGGCGCCTTCGGACAGCTCGAGGCGGAATTGGCGGCGCAGTTGAAGAAGAAGGGCTATGGGTCGGTGGCGGATTGCCGGGGGAAGGTCAAAGAGCTCTGAGGCTACTTCAAGCCGAAGTTTCTTGGCAGTAATCCGTGCTGAAGCCCTTGCCGCAGCAATTGCGCGACGTTCCGGACATTCAACCGTCGCATCAGATTGAAACGATGCACCTCGACGGTGCGGATGCTGATGGCCAGGGCCTCTCCAATTTCCCGATTCGTATGGCCCAGGGCGACCATCTTGAGAATCTCCCGCTGGCGGGGCGTGATCGAGAACTCGGCCTTCGGGTTCCGGTCTATCTGAAGTGCGTTGTTCCCTCGACTTCGTGCCATGTGTACTCCCGATCAAATGGTTCTCGTCAATCTAGCAAAGGGTCGGCGACCTGTAAACGAAACGGCCATTCTGTGCAGCCCGTAAAATTTTTGCGCGCGGCGGGGGATTCTATCGTCATGGTTCTACGTAAGTGTTAACAGTCGCCGTATTGGTGGGAGCAGCACCATGGCGTGGTTGAAAGTCGTCGCGCTCCTGCTCCTTTCCCACCTGACGCAACGGCCGTTTCGCACGGTCCTGACCATTGTGGGTGTGGCGCTGGGCGTGTCGGCGTCGGTGGCAGTGCGGACCGCCAACGTGGAGGTGCTGCATTCGTTCGAACAGGCGGTGCTGACCGTCGCGGGCCCGACCACCTTGGAAGTGTCGGGCGGAGACTTTGGGCTGGACGAGCAACTGATTGCCATGGTGCGGGAGGTGCCTGGTTTCACTGCGGTGTCTCCGGCGATTGTGCAGACCGCGGTGATGCTCAATAGTGGAAAGCCGGGCGCGGCGCTCCAGGTCATTGGGCTGGATCTGCTGGCTGAATTCGACTCCCGCGGTTTTCGAGTGATGCAGGGAGAGGGTGGCAATCCGCTCACGGACTTGCTGAAAGCCGACAGCCTGTACCTTGGAAGAACACTGGCAGAAGAATGGCACCTGGAGAAGGGAAGCGCGATCCAGCTCCAAGTCGGGACGCGGCAGGTGCAGGCGCGGGTCGCTGGTGTGATTCAGGACCGATCCGACCGGGTCTCCTCCTGGGACCGGGTGGCGATCATGGACATTGCCGCCGCCCAAGTGCTCTTCGGCATGGTCGGAAAACTGGACCGGATCGATCTGGTGACCGGCCCTGAGGTAGAGATCGAAGAAGCTGCGCAGGCCGTGCGTGCAGTTCTGCCCCCGCATCTTTTAGTGGAACGGCCGGCGAGCCGGACGCGACAGGTCGAGCAGATGGTGCGGGCGTTCCGGCTAAATCTCACGGTGTTGAGCTGGGTCGGGCTGCTGGTCGGGATGTTTCTCATCTACAACACGATGGCGTTCGCCGTGGCGCAGCGCCGGCGCGAGATCGGTATTTATCGAGCAATCGGCATGACTCAGTCTCGCGTCGCCGGGCTCTTTCTGGCGGAAGCCGCCTTGTTCGGACTGCTGGGCGGGATTGTCGGGAGCCTGGGTGGCATTCTGCTGGCGCAAAAGCTCGTCACACTGGTCAGCCGAACCATCTCGGATCTCTATACGCCGGTGAGCCAAGGCGCCGCATCCAGGTTCGACTCTGCAGAACTCTGGCAGGCCTCAGGTGAAGGAATTCTGATCGGCTGTCTTGTGTCCATGGTTGGCGCGATTGGGCCGAGCCTCGATGCCAGCCGCACCGCGACGGTGCGAGCGTTAGCTCCCGGCGATTACGAAAGCAGCCGGCAAGTGCGCGTGGGAGGCTTGGCAATCGGTGGAATAGGCGTGCTGATCCTGGCTGGACTGCTGGCCTTTGCCGGACCGCTGGGAGGCGTGCCGATTCTCGGGTATCTCGCGACGTTCTGTTTATTGGCTGGGCTGTCGTGCCTCGCGCCGTTCTGCATTACCGGATGGAGGACGCACAGGTTGCAGCGCGAGCCTGTTGCCGGAGTGCAGGGCGTCATGCGTACAATCGCTGTGGAGCACGCGGCGAGAAATCCTGGGCGGAACGGCGTGACCGTGTCGGCGTTGATGGTGGGGCTGGCGATCATGATCGGCGTGCTTATCATGGTGCGCAGTTTCCGGCATACCGTCGAACTCTGGATCAACGAGACGGTGATTGCCGATATCGTTGTCGCGCCTTCAACCTGGTTGCGAGAAGCGAACAGCGGGAGCGGCGCGAAAAACTTGCCGGCTGGCTGGCGCGACGCGCTGGCTGCGATCCCCGGTGTGGCGGCGGTGGATACCTATCGCGATGTGCGCGTCGAAGTGAAGGGGCAGCGTGTGGCGATCGTTTCGCGAGACCTGCGAATGCATGCTCAACGGAGTCAGTATCTCGTCCGTCAGGGGAATTCCACCGAGTTATTGAATGAAGCCGTCGATCATGGCGGCATCATTGTATCCGAAGTGCTGGCCAATCGGCTTGGCGTTCGCGAAGGCCAAGCGCTGGAGATCATGACGCCGCAAGGAGGGCGATCATTTCCAGTCGTAGCGGTCTTTTATGACTACGCGACTGACGGCGGAAAGCTGGTGATGGATCGCGGGTTGTATCAAGCCCTCTGGCAGGACGACTCGGCGACCGTGTTCCCGCTCTATCTGAGCGCAGGGGCGCAAATGAATGAGGTCAGGCACAGGGTGGCGGATACCTTGCGTGAATTGGATGGCGGAAGGCTGCCGCCGCTCATCATCAGCAATGCCGAGTTGCGTAAAGAGATTCTCGATATCTTCGACCGGACCTTCCTGCTGACCTATGTGCTTGAAGCCATCGCGGTGATCATCGCGATGCTGGGTATTGTGAATACATTGGTGACGTCGGTGCTGGAGCGCCGCAGGGAATTCGCGACGCTGCGCGCCATCGGCGGCAGTGAGGGACAGATCAGGCAGCTGGTCTTGTGGGAAGCGGCCTATCTTGGAGTTGTCGGTATTGCACTTGGTCTAGTCGGCGGCGGATTGCTGTCGCTGCTGCTTATCAAAGTGATCAACAAGCAATCGTTCGGCTGGACCATTCAGATGATCGTGCCCGTCGGCGCCCTCATCCAAGCCGTCAGTTTGGCGGCAGCGGCAACGTTAGTCGCCGGCTACTTTCCCGCCCGCTGGGCCGCGCAACAGCCGGTGGTGGAGGGGCTGAGGGAAGAGTGAGTCCACTCTATTGCTCTTGTGTTCCTGGGACTAATCCATGCCCCCATTTTTACGGAAGGGCTTAGCGCAGTAGTGTCAGGTCGACAACGCCCCATTTTCCTTCTGCTTACGCTTCTTGCAACGGCTGGCTTAAAATAACCCCTATTTGTCCCCTTTTTGTTAGGGCTTCTTTAGCATTGGACGTTGCGGGAGTCTAAAAATGCTGCTAGGGGAGAAAAGATAAATGCAGTCGAGTTGGTCAATTGTTGTGACATTTTCGTGCTGGTTGTCTGCCTGCTCAAGAACTCTGTTCACTGATTCGCTATTTTGAATGAACGCTAGGACGAGCCAATGTTTAGAATCTCTAGACTGAGATATCTTTTCCAGCTTCCCCATGTCGTTTAGGCACAATTTAAAAAAGGCTCCGTAGTTTTTGTATTCATATCTCAGCAGTTTTAATTCGATTCCGACAAAAAGAGGAAGCGTCCATAGAAATTTGTCACATGGCTTGCCCTGATTGTCTCTTATCATTTGTTCAGATCTCTCACGATCTATACATGCCAGGTCTACTTTGCTGTGATACTCGGAATGGACCAGAGGCGTCTTATATGTTGTGTTGTTGACTGGAACTTCGATCTCATCGTGTATCCCTGTTTTTAGGTGCTCAAATAAGGTGGCCTGAAGGTCAGCTTCTGTAAGATATCGAAAGGGTTCTTTCAGGAAGTCGCGTCCGAGATGCGTTATAGAGGAGAAGATCTTCTCGGCTAAGGAGGAATTTTTCATAGGCCCTCCTGATTTTTAACATTTGCTTTTGGACCGTTAGAAAGATAGGCCGATCCCTGAAAAGTCGACGGTACGGTAACGGAAACAGGATGAGGATTTTAAGATTTAGAAGCGGAGTGGCTGGAACAAATCGGGTCAGCTCGCCACCGGCTGCTGGTAGTCCACTTCGATCTTGAAGCCCAGGTCTTCGATCATGCCCCAGACTTCCGGTGCCGGTGAGCCTGGCGTCGTCAGGTAATTGTTCACGAAGACCGAATCGGCTGGGTAGAGGGAAAGAGGTTGGAGGCTGCGGAGGTTGTGCTCGCGGCCGCCGGCGATGCGGATTTCCGTGCGCGGATGCAGGAAGCGGAAGAGGCTCAAGACTTTGAGGCAGCGCTGCGGTGTGAGGGTGTCGATGTTCTCCAACGGCGTGCCTTCCACCGGATTGAGCATGTTCAAGGGAATCGAGTCCGGCTTCACGTCGCGTAGCGCAGTAGCGAGATCGATCAGGTCTTCGTTGCTTTCTCCCATGCCCACGATGCCACCGGAGCAGATTTCCAAACCGGCCGCGCGCGCGTTCTTGATCGTTGCGAGGCGGTCTTTGAATGTGTGGGTGGTGCAAATCGACTCGTGGTACGCCTCGCTGGTGTTCAGATTGTGGTTCACACGATCGACGCCGGCGGCTTTCAGTCGCTTGGCCTGTTCGTCGTTCATCAAACCGAGTGAACAGCAAATCTGTATTGGGATTTCCTGTTTGATCGAGCGGACGGCTCCGGCGATCTCATCGATTTCTCGATCCAAGGGGCTGCGTCCGCTGATGACGATGCAGTAGCGTTGGGCTTTGGACGCCGCGGCCTGGCGCGCGCCTTCGATCATCTGCTTTTGCGGCAATAAATTGTAGCGCTCAATCGGCGCGGTGGAGATGGCGGATTGCGAGCAATAGTGGCAGTCTTCCATGCAGGCGCCGCTCTTGGCGTTTTGCAGCATTTGGAGGCGAACGGTGCGGCCGAAGTATTTCGAGCGGACTTGAAAAGCGGCATGCAGGAGCGTGAGCAGGTCGTCGTCCGGCGCATTCAAGACAGACAGCGATTCCGCTCTCGTGAGAGGCTCATCGTTGAGCGCTTTTTTTGCCAGTTGCATGTAATCAGTCATGAGAGGCACCTTTCAGCCGCAAGCAGAGAGAGAGATTCGATCCACACGGATTGTACGATATCGAAACGGGAGAAAACCTACACGGTTTCAAACGGAGAAGCAATGCCTCGGTAGGGGATGGCGCGGACGGCGGAGGGGCCATTCTCTGTGTCTGTGGCCGGTTGGGCGGCTTCGAGCCATGGGAGTGCGGTGAGCGTGTTCCAGCGCGCGCAACGGCGGCAGCGGCCGGACCACTCCAGCGATTCTTGCTGGCATTGGGTGCAGATGTAGGGCACGACCACGCGCTTCTTGAAGCTGAGCGCTTTCTTCAGCTCCACGATGGCCTGCTCGAAGTGCTGCTTGCGCAAGTACAGATTGGCCATGATCTTGTGATAGTCCAGCAGATGGTCTTGCGGTCCTTCGATGGTGGAGAGCACGTCGAAGGCTTCATCGACCATTTCGAGCCGATAGTAGAGCTTGCCCAGGTAGAACTGAAGCACGGGGTTCTGAGGGTTCTGCTGCAGCGCGTCCATGTAGACGCGAATGATCTCGCTCGGCTCGCCTTGATCCAGGAACAGTTCCTCCAAGCGATGGAGGAGGATGACGCTTCTGGTTCGGCTATAGACCTTCTTCAGGATTTCGACGGCGTCCTTCGTTTTGCCCTCATGGATGAGGATCTCGCCGATGCCGATGTAGGCGGGCAGGAAGCTGCGGTCTTTCTTGATAGCGCCACGGAAATACCGGCGGGCCTTGTCGGGATGCCCCCGTTCCAACAACTGGCGGCCGACTTCGTACATGCAGCCGACGAGAAGATCCGCTTCGGCCTGCTTTTCCGATTCAGGCAAGTTGGCTTTTAAGAGGCGATGCTGAATTTCCAACGCATCGCTCCACTTTTCTAAACGAATCAAGAGATCGCGCTTCCGGATCAAGGCGGTCAGATTGTCCGGTTCGATCTTGAGGATTTTCTGCAAGGCCTGCAACGCGTCTTCATAGCGCTTCGCGCCTTCGAGGTCTTTCCCCAATTCCAGCAGGACTTCGATATTCCGGTCGTCGACACGATGGGCATGCTGGTGCAGCCGGATGGCTTCCGCGAAGTTGTGTTCGGATCGATAGATGTTGCCGAGCCACAGCAAGGAATCGACGCGATTCGGGTCCATGGCCAGCGCTTTCTCAAACAAGCTCATGGCCTCGACCGTGCGCTTGGACATGAAGGCGTGGGTGCCTTCGCGGTGCAGGGCATCCACTTTTTCTTTCCGTCGTGCCAGGCGGCTGCTTTGCCAGGTGAGGATGGCGTGCGCGGTCTGTTGGAGGCCCACAACGAAGGTCACGACCACGGCGCCGATGGCCATTGAAATGAGCACCAGTGTCACCGGGCTGAGTTCGAATTCCATGGCAGAGCTGGTGCGGACCATCACCATGCCGGGGTTCAACTCGCGGAAATAGCTGTAGATGAATACGCCGGCGCTGATGAGGAAGATGGTGAGCAGCAGTCTGAACATGGTCTAGACCGATTTTCGCGCTTTGGGAGCCTTGACGATGATGCGCCGTTTGGGTGCGGCTGGCGCATCCGGTTTCTCTTCAGGCTTTTCTTCCGGAATGCTCAGAGGCTTTGCATCGCTCCAGAGACGCTCCAGCGCATAGTGTTCGCGGGCGTCCTGTCTGAAGATATGCGCGACGACGTCGCCGAAGTCTATCAGGACCCACTGGCCTGACGTGGTGCCTTCGATGCTGATTGGCCGGTCGCCTTTGCCGGTCAGGCTGTCGCCGACATGATCGGCGATGGCGCGCGTTTGCCGGTCTGATTCCGCCGATCCAATGACGAGGTAATCTGCGATCGAGGTTAATGGACCGACATGGAGGATCTGGACATCCAGGGCCTTCTTGTCGAGCATCGCTCGACCGACATCAAGTGCGGTGGCCTTCGATATGCGTGCGATGCTAATCCTCCCGATATAACTGTTTGTGAAGTATATAAGATTCCACGGAGGGCGGCAACAAATTTGCCAGCATGGCGCCGCGCTGAATGCGTTGCCGGATGTCGGAGGCGGAAATGGGCGAGGGTGGAAGAGCCAGGCAGATGATCGCGTGCCCTGACGGAAGCGGCAGGTCGAGCCGGTTGTTGGTTCCGGCATCCAACGGCGCGAGTTGCTTGGTCGTGATGTTCGGAAGAAAAGGCAGCGAGGTCAAGGCGGCGAAGGACTGCCCAGGCCTGGAGATGACGACGAAGGAGCAGGCTGCCAGCAGCGCATCCGGCTCTCGCCAGCTGGGAAGATCGAGGAAGGCATCCAAGCCGATCAGGAAGAACAGCTTGGTGGCCGGCCCGTATTGCCGCTGGAGTTCGCGGACGGTATCGATGGAGTAGGATTTTCCCTGGCGCGCGATTTCGATGTCGGAGATATCGAATGCGGGCGTTCCGCCGATGGCCAACCGCACCATCTCATACCGGTGCAGGGACGGCGCAAGTGCTCCGTCACGCTTGTGCGGAGGATCTCCCGTCGGAATGAACAGAGTGCGGTCGAGCGCCAGAATTTCATGGGCCTGCCGGGCGACGGCCAGATGGCCGTTATGGATGGGGTTGAAGCTGCCGCCGAAGAGGCCAAGCCGCTTAGGTAGGGGAGTGTGCTGAGTGCTGGGTGCGGAGGTGGTGGAGTCGGGGTCACTCAAGCCTCAGCACTCCTACAATATGACCAAATTGTCGCGGTGGATCACTTCCTCATATTCCTGCGGGCCGATCTGTTGCTGGATGTCCTGGGTCTTCAACCCTTTCATGCGGCCCAACAGTTCCGACGAGAAATTCACGAGGCCTCGGGCAAACTCTTTTCCGTCCTGATCGATGCAGCTCACCGGATCGCCTGAATCAAACTGGCCGGTGATCTCGACCATCCCGGATGCCAGCAGGCTCTTTCCTCGCAGGGTCAGAGCTTCGACGGCTCCCTGGTCGATCAGGATGTGGCCACGCGGGCGGAGGGTAAACGCAATCCAGTGTTTACGGTTGGTCAGCCGCCGTTCCTTGGCGAGGAATAAGCTTCCGCCGGGTCCGCCGTTTAGCACGGTGGGAAGCAGGCCTGGTTGCTGGCCGTTGACGATCAGCGTGGCGACGCCGTACTCGCCCACCTTCTTGGCCGCGCGCACTTTCGTGGCCATGCCGCCAGTGCCCTCAAAGGTGCCGGAGGCGCCGGCTTTCCGTTCGACCTCTTCAGTGATTTCAGGAATGAGCTGGATCAGCGTGGCTTCGGGATTTTTGCGCGGATCGTCCGTGAACATGCCGTCGACATCCGACAGGATGACGAGCAGGTCGGCGTCGACCAGCTGGGCTACTTGCGCGGCGAGCGTGTCGTTGTCTCCCACGCGGATTTCTTCGACGGCGACGGTGTCGTTTTCATTGATGATCGGCAGCACGCCGAATCCGATGAGGGCCGTGAGGGTGTAGCGGGCATTGAGAAAGCGGCGGCGGTCGGCGAGATCGGCGTGGGTGAGGAGGATCTGGGCAACCTGAATGCCGAGCGGCTCAAAGGCCTTTTCATAGGCCCACATCAGCCGGCTTTGCCCGACTGCGGCGGCGGCTTGCTTGATGGGGAGGCTTTTCGGGTATTCCTTGAGTTGCAGCTTCTTGATGCCGGAGACGATGGCGCCGGACGAGACGACGAGCACTTCCCGGCCGCCTGCGCGCAGGGTGGCGATTTCACCGGCCAATCGCTCAATCTGGTCCGGACGCAGCCCCGTATTTCGAGAGGCAATCAGGCTGCTCCCGATCTTCACGACAATGCGTGTGGCTTGTTTTAGGAGTTCGTCTCGCACGGCGTCGTCCTGAGGGCATCGACTTGCTTCCCGACATACGCAATGAGTTCGGTGAGCCCTTCCCGAGTGGCGGCCGACACGGGAAAACATTTGTATTTGCGTTTCTTGCAGTAGGCCTGGAGCTGGCTCACGCGGTCGGATTCGCCGCCGATATCGACTTTGGTGGCGACGATCGCGAAGGGGCGCTGGTTCAGCGATTCGTCGTAGGCCTGCAACTCCTGGCGCATGACCTCCAGGCTTGTCACCGGCTCTTCCGGAGCCCATTCGGAGACGTCGACCAGATGGAGGATAAGCGCGGTGCGCTCGATGTGGCGGAGAAACTGAAAGCCGAGGCCCTTGCCTTCGGACGCGCCTTCGATCAAGCCGGGAATATCCGCAACGACAAAGCTGCGGTCTTTCCCCCAGCGGACGACTCCGAGATTGGGGATTAATGTCGTAAAGGGATAGTCCGCGATTTTCGGCCGCGCGGACGAAATGGCGGCGATGAGGGTCGACTTGCCAGCGTTCGGGAAGCCGACGAGTCCGACGTCAGCGAGAAGCTTGAGCTCCAGGCGCAGATGTTTCTCCTCGCCTTCCGTGCCATGTTCGAAGTGCGTTGGCACGCGGTTTGTCGGTGTCGCAAAATGGCTGTTGCCGCGCCCGCCGCGCCCGCCATGCGCAATCACGGCACTTTCTCCGTCTGCGACCAGGTCGGCCAGGACATCCCCGGTTTCTTGGTCGTAAATCACGGTGCCGACCGGGAGTTCGACGGTGACGGGTTTGCCGCGGCGGCCGCTGCAATGGGAGGCTCCGCCGTGCCGGCCGTCTTCTGCCTCATAATGTTTTTGATAGCGAAGATCGAGGAGTGTCGTCAGTCGATGCGACGCGGTGAACACGACATCGCCGCCATTTCCGCCGTCGCCGCCGTCAGGCCCGCCACGAGGCACAAACATCTCGCGCCGGAAGCTGCCCGATCCATCGCCCCCCCGCCCGGCTTTTACAAAGACCTGTACTTCATCGACAAACATCGCATATCCCCGTTTAGAGTCGAGAGTATACCTGACCCTGCCCCCGATAGGGGAGGGTCAGGCTGGTTTTTGTCCTGGTAGTGCGTGCGAACGAAACAGGAAGTTAGGATTTGGCAGGGGCAGGGTAGACGCTGACTTTCCGCCGGTTGTCGCCGCCTTCGAACTTCACCACGCCGGTCACTCGTGCGAACAATGTGTGATCCCGTCCGAGATCGACATTGAATCCAGGGAAAAACTTGGTTCCACGCTGACGAACGAGGATGCTCCCGGCCGTAACGGTTTCTCCGCCGTATGCCTTGACGCCCAAATACTGTGGGCTACTGTCCCGTCCGTTCCGTGACGATCCGCCGCCTTTGTTTGTTGCCATGGCAGGTCCTTCTCAATAAAGTGCTTATGCCGTTGCAATGCCGGTGATACGCAGGCTCGTAAAGCCTTGACGGTGCCCGCGAGTCCGCCGGTAGTTTTTCCGCCGCTTCTTCTTGAACACGGTGATCGAGCGGGTGCGTCCATGCCGGACGATTTCCGCTGTGACCTTCGCGCCCTTCACCAGGGGCTGTCCCACGACGACCCCGCCATCTCCGTGCAGGAGGTGGACCTGGTCGAGTTCAATGGTTGACCCCACATCGCCTTCAAGTGTGGCCACCTGCAACAGCGACCCTGACTCGACTCGATACTGTTTCCCGCCTGTTTCAATAATCGCGTACATGTCCTATGTCTCCTCCAAAGCAGAACGGCTCATATAACATTGGGCTTAGCCGGGTGTCAAGAGAATGCCTCTGGCTTCTCTTGAAGGTTGTCCGTTGTTGTTACAAGTGCAGTCTTCTTCCTTCCCCCTTTCGAGGGCTAGGATGGCGTCGATCATTGGCAGTATTCTCATTCTTCTCTGGCAGGCGTAACGGCTGTTGATAATCGGATTTTTACCTGGCGAGGTGAATGGAATGCCTCAAGCGACACGGTTTGTGATTCGCACCTATCATCGAATTCCGGTCCGGTGTCTCCTCTATTACATGGGAGGGGAGTTCCTTGGCAAGGGGACGGTGGTGAACATGTCCCGCAACGGGATGCGCGTGCTGGGGGATCATCAGGTGGTGCCAGGCATGGAACTCGTGCTGCGCTTGTCGCTTCCCGATAAGGATGAGCCAGTTGAGATTCAGCGCGTGGTTGTCCGATGGGTTCGCGGCCTGCTCTTCGGGGCTAAGATTGTGACATTGGCTCCGGAAGGAGAAGAACGGGTCGGGAGTTTTTTGAGCGCCCGGTTGCGGTCGTATTGCGCCTCCTCCTAGCGTTCCTTCCCGTATCTCGCAGCCTTGTTTCTGAGAGAGAGGCTTGCTTGACCCATCTCCAGCCCCAGGCTATAGTCTGCGGGCGTTTTGCGATGACTTATGATCGTGAGCAGTGGTTCGAATACAGAGGAGTGTGTGTCGATGCTGGAACCGGTTGACAAGATTTGGATGGATGGCAAGTTGGTGCCGTGGGCCGAGGCCAACGTCCATGTCCTGACGCATTCGCTGCACTATGGCCTGGCGGCGTTCGAAGGCATTCGTTGCTATAAAGGCAAATCGGGCTCCGCGATTTTCAGGCTCCAAGAACATGTCGACCGGCTATTCGACTCCGCGCATATCGGGATGATGGAGATGCCGTATGATCGCAAGCAGATCGCTGAGGCGATTGTCGAGACAGTGCGGGCGAACCGGCTTGACGCCTGCTATATCAGGCCGTTGGTCTACATCGGCTATGGAGCGATGGGGGTGCATCCTGGCAGCAATCCGATCAGAGTGGCGGTGGCGGCCTGGCGATGGGGGGCCTATCTCGGGGACGACGCCTTGGCCAACGGGATGCGCGCACGGGTGTCTTCCTTTACGCGGCATCACGTGAACGTGTCGATGACGAGGGGGAAGATCTCCGGGTACTATGTGAATTCGATTCTTGCCAAGCGCGAAGCCAAAGCGGATGGGTACGATGAAGCCATCATGCTCGACCCTGAAGGCTATGTGGCGGAGGGCACGGGGGAGAACATCTTTATCGTGCGCCGCGGGAAAATCAAAACGACGCCATTGACGTCGATCCTTGAAGGCATCACGCGCAATTCTATTCTCGATATCGCGCGAGAGCGCAATATCCCGGTAACGGAAGAGCGGTTTACCCGCGACGAAATGTATTTGGCCGATGAAGTGTTCGTGACCGGCACGGCGGCCGAGCTGACGCCGGTGCGGGAAATCGATAATCGTCGCATCGGAGCGGGAAAGCCAGGTCCCATCACCCTCGCGTTACAGAAGGCCTTCTTTGCCATTGTGCGTGGGGAGGATCCCGCGCATGAGTCCTGGATCACTCGCGTCTAACAGATCCGTGTAGCACTGCCATAAAACGCACAGAAGGCCCTCTGCGATCCCCCGAAGCGGGCCTTCTGTGTATCAGGTGCTATTCGGGATCTAGTGAGCCGCTGCTGGGGCATCTCCCGCCGGGTGCGACTCGGTCGCGGGTGCAGGCGGCGCCGCAGGGGCTGACGAAGTTTCTTTGGGTGGGTTGAGGTCGATCACGGTCGATGAAAAGTTCCGCTGCTTGGCGAGGATGGCCAGGCTGAAAGACGTCAGCATGAAGACGGCTGCCACGCCCACGGTTAATTTACTCAGAAAATTTGCGGGCCCGCGGCTTCCGAAAACAGTTTGACTCGATCCGCCGAAGGACGCGCCGATTTCGGCTCCTTTCCCCGATTGCAGCAGAATCGCTCCAATCATCAGGAAGCAGACAAACACATGAAGAATCACAATCAGCGTATACAACATAACTTAATGCCCCGTTCGTTTTTGTGCGAGATCGGCGATAGTAACAAAGGACTCAACCTGGAGGCAAGCCCCACCAACCAATGCCCCGTCGATTTCTTCCGAGGCGAGGAAGCTCGACACATTTTGCGGTGTGACGCTTCCACCATACAGAATTCTTGTCTCTTGCGCTATAGCGGATGACCATTCGTTCTGCAAAAACAGTCTGATGGTCTGATGGACAGGGACCGCTTGCTCCGGAGATGCGGCTTTTCCCGTTCCAATGGCCCAGACCGGCTCATAGGCGATTGTCAGCATCGCCAAGTGCGTCGGAGTGAATCCTGCGAGGCAGCCGCGCAACTGCTGGGCGATCAGCTGCGTGGTCTGTCCGGCTTCGCGTTGGGCGAGCGACTCGCCGACGCACAGAATCGGTTTGAGTCCGTGTCGAAATGCCGTAGCCAGTTTCTTGTGAATGATCTCGTCGGTTTCGCCAAAGAGGGCCCGGCGCTCGGAATGCCCAAGAATGACATACCGGCAGCCAAGGTCTTTCAGCATCGGCGCAGACACTTCGCCGGTATACGCGCCGGAGTCTGCCCAATGCAGATTTTGACCGGCCAGGCCGATGGAGGATTCCGTGCCGAGCGCGCGGCGAACGGAGTCCAGCGCGGTAAATGGCGGAGCGATGACGATTTCGACGGAGGGCGAGGCTGGTTTTCGTTGAACCAGCTCATGGGTAAACGCGGCCGCCTCCGAGGCGGTCTTATTCATTTTCCAATTGCCGGCGATCAGGGATGTGCGCACGGTATCCTTTGCCTGTGTCAGAGCGGGCGAGATGGCTAGAGCGTCCGGTCCGGCAGCGCAACTAGGCCGGGGAGCTGCTTGCCTTCCAAGAGTTCGAGGGCCGCGCCGCCGCCGGTTGAAATGAAGGAGATACTGTCGGATTCGCCTGCTCGGTGAATGGCCATGGCGGTTTCACCGCCTCCGACGATCGTCAGCGCATAGGCGTTGCCGACGGCATGGGCGACCGACAGCGTGCCGCGGGCGAAGGCATCGATTTCAAACATTCCCATCGGACCGTTCCACAAAATCGTTTTGGCGTCCTGCAGCGCTTCGCTGAATAGCTTCACGGACGCCGGCCCGATATCCAGGCCGTACCAGCCTTTGGGAATTTCTTGGACGGGCACGATCTTGGTCTCAGCGCCGGGTTCCCGGCTGGCGGCGACCACGCAATCGACGGGCAGGTAAAACTTCACGCCCCGCGAGAGGGCGTGATCTTCAATGCCCCGCGCGAAGTCGAGCATGTCTTTTTCAACGAGCGAGTTGCCGATCTCCAGGCCTTTGGCTTTCAAAAAGGTAAAGGCCATGCCGCCGCCGATGATGACCTTGTCGACGCGCTTCCCGAGATTCTCAATGACGCCGATCTTCCCCGAGACTTTCGCGCCGCCGAGGATGGCGACAAACGGGCGCACGGGATTTTCCACGGCGCCTTCCAGGTACTCGATTTCTTTCTTGAGGAGGGCTCCAGCTGCCGAGGCTTTGATGAATTTTGTGATGCCGACGGTCGAGGCGTGCGCCCGGTGCGCGGCGCCGAAGGCGTCGTTCACGAAGACATCGCCCAGCGACGCGAGCGCTTTCGCGAAGGCATCGTCGTTTTGTTCTTCGCCCGGATGAAACCGAAGGTTTTCCAGCAGCATGACGTCGCCCGGATTCATTTTAGCAACCAGCTTCTCGACCGCGGGGCCAATGCAATCCGGAGCGAACACCACTTCTTTGCCGAGCAGCCGGCTGAGCCGCTTCGCGACTGGGGCCAGGCTGTATTTGGGATCGAAGGCCCCTTTGGGGCGCCCCAGGTGCGAGCAGAGGATCACCATGGCGCCTTCGTCGACGACACGGTTGATGGTCGGCAGCGTGGAACGGATGCGGGTGTCGTCGGTGATTTGGAGCGACTCATCGAGGGGAACATTGAAGTCGGCGCGGATGATCACGCGCTTCCCGCGCAGCTTCACGTCATCAATGGTTTGCTTTCGCAAGTTCATGACAGCTCCTTCACTGGCCTCGCCGCGGGTTGCTCGCGCAACGGTTATTTCCCCTTGGCCCGTTCCGCCGTGAGCTTGATCAAATCGCGCACGCGGCAGGAGTAGCCCCACTCATTGTCGTACCAGGCGGTGACCTTGACCATCCGCTTGTCGACTACATTGGTGAGCGGCGCGTCCAACGTCGCAGAGTGCGGGTCGCCTTTTTTATCGATGGAGACAATCGGGTCTTCCGAATAGAGCAGGATATTTTTCAACGGGCCGTCGGCGGCCTTCTTGAACGCCGCGTTGACTTCGGCAATCGTGCAATCTTTCTCGGTTTCGACCGTGAGATCGACCAGGGAGACGTTCGGGGTTGGGACGCGAATGGCCAGCCCGTCCAATTTGCCTTTCAACTGGGGAATGACCAAATGGAGCGCCTTGGCCGCACCCGTGCTGGTCGGGATCATCGACATCCCAGCTGCCCGCGCGCGCCGCAGATCTTTGTGCGGGAGATCGAGCAACTGCTGGTCGTTGGTGTAGGAATGGATCGTCGTCATGATGCCGTGCTTAATGCCGAAATTCTCCAGCAACACTTTGGCGACCGGCGCGAGGCAGTTGGTGGTGCAGGAGGCATTGGAGATAATGCGATGCGCGGTTGGATTGAAGGTCTCGTCGTTCACGCCGAGCACAATCGTCACATCCGGATCGGTCGCGGGCGCCGAGATGATGACTTGCTTGGCTCCGGCCGATAAATGCTTGCCGGCGCCTTCGCGATCGGTGAAGCGCCCTGTCGATTCGATGACCACATCGACGTTGAGGTCCTTCCATGGAAGTTCCTTCGGGTCCTTAATGGCCAGCACTTGGATCGGCTTGCCATCGACGAGAATCTGGTTCTCTTTGGCTTCCACCTGGGCGTCGAGCGTGCCATGCACCGAGTCGTATTTCAAAAGATAGGCAAGGGTCTTTGCATCTGTGAGGTCGTTGATGGCGACGATGGCCAGAGCCGGGTCTTTGAGAGAAGCCCGCAACACGTTGCGCCCGATACGTCCAAATCCATTGATGCCTACGCGAATAGCCATGTCGTCATGTCCTTTACTGAATAGCAAACCGGTCGCAGATCACCGGCAATCGTGTCCGGGATAGTATCGGCGCCCTGTACCCTTGTCAAGTTATACGAAGGTAGGAATACCTGTCTGGACGCTGGTATTTGAGGCGTTTTGACGTGCGCCGCCCGTGCGGGCGAGATGGGGCCGGTGCGGCGGGAGTTGGCCGATTGCCTTGCTTCTGCCGATCCCTCTTCGCTAGAGTTTCGACCGGAGTGCGTGCGGTTGGAGAAGTGAGGAACAGATGGCGGATTCGCTCTCAGAGAAAGCGGCGCAGGCGTTGGAATGGCCGAAGGTCTTGGAGTCTCTGGCGCAAGGGGCTCACTCTGCGCTGGGGGCGGCGCGTTGCCGGGCGCTGGCGCTGGCGAACGATCTCGAGGTGCTGGCCAGGCGCCAGCAGGAGACGACAGAGTGGCTGCGGCTGAGTGAGGGGGGCGACCCGGCTCCGGTGTTGGCCTTCCCGGATACCCGCGAACTGGTCGAGCGGGCCAGCAAGGGCGGTGTGCTGGAGGCGTTGGAGTTACGGGACTGCGGACTCGTGTTGACACGGATGGCCGAGGTCGCGCGTTTTTGCGCCCGCCATGCCCAGGAGGCTCCGGCGGTGGCGGCCCTGGCAGATAGCTTGCGGTCGACAGGGGAGCTTCAGGCGATCACGCGCGCGCTCGATGCCGCGATTCAGCCCGATGGGGCAATCAAAGAGTCAGCGACGCCGGAGTTGCGGCGGCTCACCCATGCGGCGCAGGAGCTGAAACAGCGCATGCGGGAGCAGTTGGAGCGGATTCTCCACTCCAGCCGGTATGAAGAGGTGCTGCAGGAATCGTATTTCGCCCAGCGGGAAGGACGGTATGTGCTGCCGGTGAAGACGGATATGCGTGGACGCATACCGGGAATTGTGCACGATGTGTCGGCCAGCGGCGCGACGGTTTTTCTCGAACCGCGCGAGTTGGTGGAATTGAATAACTCGATCAAGGTCGCCGATCTGGAGATCGAGCGGGAAGTGCGGCGGATTCTGCGCGATCTCACCCTGCTGGTTGCCGGGCAAGCGGACGCCTTGCAGGACGGGGTTGAGGTGCTGGCGGAGCTGGACTCTGTGCAGGCGAAGGCGGCGTTCAGCCGGCGGCTTGCGGCCAGTCCGGTGACCGTGAATAGCCAGGGGCGAGTCCTGTTGAAGCAGGCGCGCCATCCGCTGCTGATGCTGGCAAAAGACGATGTTGTGGCAAACAACATTCTGCTCGATGAGTCCGTTCGTGTCCTGGTTATTTCCGGCCCCAATACCGGCGGGAAGACCGTCACGCTGAAGATCGTCGGATTGTTTTCATTGATGGTGCGGGCGGGATTGCATCTGCCCTGCGCGCCGGAGTCGGAGATGGCGATCTTTCCCGATCTCTATGCCGACATTGGCGATGCGCAGGATCTGAGCCGGGACCTCTCCAGTTTCTCCGCCCATATGTCGCAGATGGTGCAATTGCTGGCGGAATCGGCGCGGTCGTTGAGCCGGGGGGAAGATCCCGGCCAGTCGCTGGTTTTGCTCGATGAACCGGTGACATCCACCGATCCGCAAGAAGGGGCGGCGCTGGCGGAAGCGCTCTTGTGCCATCTGGCCTCGCTGAATATGAAGGTTGTGGCGACGACGCACTATGGACCATTGAAAGAATTGGCCCAAACGATGCCGGGATTTGCCAATGCCAGCGTCGAGTTCGACGTGACGCGCTTGGCGCCGACGTATCGCTTGTTCCTCGGTGTGCCCGGCGGCTCATCGGCCTTGGAGATCGCCGGCCGTCTGGGGATGGATGAGAAGATTTTGGACGATGCGCGCCGGCGCTTGCCCAAGGATGACCGGCGGCTGGAAGACCTCATGGTCGATCTTCAACAGAAGCAGCGGCAGCTGGCCGATGATGTGGAGCGGGCGGCGCAGGCGCGGGCCGAGGCCGAACGGGCCGCCGCGGAAGCCAAGGCGTTGCAGGCGAGTTTGGAAGAGGCTGAATTGGACGCGCGTAAGGGCCTGAAGAAAAAGCTGGGCGAACAGTTTCAGCGGGCCCGGGCGGAAGTGCAGGCGACGGTCGATGCGCTCAAGCGCGAGCAGAAACTCATCAAGGCTAAAGAGACGACCCAGCGCCTCAGCGAGCTGGAAATTCAGACCAGGCAGGCGCTCGCGCCGGCCGGCGAACCGATTCCCGTCGAGCGGCTTCGGATCGGCGACCAAGTGGAAATCGCTGGGTTGGGTATGACCGGTAGTTTGCTTGAAGATCCCCAGGGGAAAAAGCGCGTGCGTGTGAAAGTGGGAGAGGGGGAAGTACTGGCCACGGTGGCCAACCTCATCGGGGTTGCACCGGGAGAGGCGGTGGCTATTCATCCAAAACCCTCGTCTGGGTCGGCACCCCAGCGGTTTTCGACCTGCGGCGGACTCGGTCTCGACGAGCAGACAGTCGTCGATGTGCGTGGGCAAGCCGCCGATGAGGCGCTGGATCGTGTCGTGGCCGCGCTGGATCGGGCGACGCTGGACGGCGCGCCGTTCTTACGCATTATCCATGGGCATGGAACCGGAAAACTCAAAGCCGCGCTACGGGTCTATTTGAAAGATTCTCCGTATGTCGCGAATGCCAGGCCGGGCGACCGGGCTGAAGGTGGCGATGGGGTGACGGTCGTCACCGTGCGGTAAAGCCTATCGAAGGTCTATTGAATATGGTGTTTGGCCATGCGGTAGCGCAGGGTGTTCCGAGTGATTTTCAAGAGCCGGCTGGCTTCTGAGACGTTCCCGCCCGATTGGTGAAGGGCTTCCTCCAGCATCTTCTTTTCCATATCTTGAAACGACAGACCGAAGGCGAGCAGGGACGGCTTGAGTTCGGGGCTTGGCTCGGCCGTTTTCCCAGCCTTGACGGAGGCCGGGAGGTGTTGAGGTTCGATTCGATTGGCTTTGCAGGTAATGGTGAGCCACTCGACGACATTGTGAAGCTCTCGGACGTTGCCTGGCCACTGATGCCGCTGGAGCAAGGCTAAGGCCTTCGGGCCGATGCCGGCGATCCGGCAGCCGCGGTCGCGGCGCGCGGGCGCCAGAAAGTGATGTAGAATCGGCTCGATATCCTCCAGCCGTTCGCGCAGCGGGGGAATGCGGAGCTGATACACATTCAACCGGTAGTAGAGATCGAGGCGGAAGCGCCCGGTCTTGATATGAGCCGGGAGGTCTTCATTCGTGGCGGCGATGACGCGGATATTGACGGCGTGGCTCTGGGTGTCGCCGAGCGGATCGATGCGATGGTCTTCGAGCACCCGCAGCAGTTTGGCCTGCGCCGATGCGCTCATCTCGCCGATTTCATCCAGGAAGAGAGTGCCGCCTTCGGCGAGCTGGAACCGCCCGGGCTTCGTATGTTTGGCATCGGTGAAGGCGCCTTGGTGATAGCCGAACAGCTCCGATTCGAGCAGGTGTTCGGGAATGCCGGCGCAGTTCAGCGCGATGAGCGGGCCGGAGGATCGGAGGCTGGCGCCATGAATGGCCTGCGCAAAGAGTTCTTTGCCCGTGCCGCTTTCTCCGGTGATCAGCACGGTCGCGTCCGTCGCGGCCACTTCGCGCGCGAGTTGTTTGATGAGTTGCATCTGCGGGGACCGGCTGACGATGAGATCGAAGCGGTCCGCCGGTCGCGTGGCGGCGAGCGCCTGGTTCGGCAACGATAAGGCGCGTCGAACGGCGGCATCGAGGTCGGCCGCCGTCACGGGTGCGGTCAAATAGTCGGCGGCGCCTGCCCGCATGGCGTCGACCGCGTCTCGCGCCGAATCGCGCGGTCCGACCAGAATGACGGAGAGGTGTTCCGGACGCAGCGCGCTGTGGGCTAACAGGGGCTTGCTGATTTCCAGGGAGGCGTCGCACAGAATGAGCGCAAGGCTCGCGCGGTGGAGTTCCTTCAGTCCCGATGGCACATCGGGTACGTTGAGAATGACGGTATGGGCAGGGATGATCTGTTCAAGGAGGCGCTGTAAGCGGGGATCGCGGGAGATCAGCAGAATGGTCGTAGGGTTCATTCGGAGGGCTCCTCGTGTAGAACTCCTGGCGAACCACCGGTCGACTGACTATAGCCTACTCCTGCGGCTGGCGGAATTAAAGAGGGCGCCTCCGCGTGGGTGGGCGGGCACCGCTGGGTTAGGAGTTCGCGCGAGCGATAGCGGCATTCCGCTGGAGTCCCGCTAGTTTGGCGCGGCGGATGGGGCTCTGTTGAAAGGATGCGCAAAAGGCCGCCTCATTCATCTCAGCCAGCCTTTCCAGAGAGGGAGCCAGCGTGAGTGGCGACGGGGTGAAGGCCGGTTCGCGGGTGAAGTCCGCTTGCAAATTGAAGGGACAGACATCGAGGCAATCGTCGCAGCCGAAAATATGATTGCCGAATTGGCGTTGCAGGTCGGTTGGAATTGTGTCGGCGTTTCCGCGATGTTCGATCGTCAGATAGGAGAGGCAGCGATTGGCGTCCACGACGTAGGGTTCAGTGATCGCCTGCGTGGGGCAGGCCTGAATGCAGAGGGTGCAGCTTCCGCAGAGGTCGGTCGCCGGTTCGTCGGCGTCCAATTCCAACGTGGTGAGTATCTCACCCAACAACAGCCAGGAGCCGTGTTCGGATGACACGAGATTGGAATGTTTGCCGATCCAGCCTAGGCCGGCCTGTTCGGCCCAGGCTTTTTCCATGATGGGTCCGGTATCGACGTAGGATCTGGTGATCGCTTGGGGGGCCAGCGCGGCGATGGTCTGTTCAAGCAGTTTGAGTTTTTCGATGAGGACTTCGTGGTAGTCCCGGCCCCAAGCATAGCGGGCAATGCGGCCATGGCCTGGCCGTTCATCGGCGCGTTCGTCGGTCAGGTAATTCATGCCCACGCAGATGATCGAGCGGCAGCCCGGCAGCACGATGCGCGGGTCGGCCCGCTTGTCCGGCGTTCGTTCCATCCAAGTCATGGTCGCGTGATAGCCGCGTGCGAGCCATTGAGTCAGCCGCGCGGCGAGCGTCGATTGTGGAGCGGAGGCGCGATCGACACGGACGATTCCGACGGCGTCGAATCCAAGGGCGAGTGCGGCTTGTTTGATCGCCCCGGTGAGGGCCATAGCGTTACTGTTGAGGCGAACAATCGTAGCGGACGCTGAATTGGGCGGAGCAATGGCCGGATTGGCAGCGATTGCAGGCTCCGGTGATCTTGGTCTTCCAGTCCGTTTGCTTGTCGTCGAACCGGCAGAGCAGCCGGCCGCCGGTCGAGATTGTCGCCCAGGGTTTCGACGAGCCGGGCGCCTGGGCGACGCGGCATCCGGAAGGAAACGGCACCGCGCAACTATGGGACGGCTCACCTTTGTCCATGCCGAAGCTGCAAGACTGCTCGGTGGTGGCGGTCGATTCCTGGACCACTTCAGCGGAGGCCGATCCGGCCCAAAAGAATTGGCCTCCGGCCATCGCCAGCAAGAGCACTAAGAGTGAGAAGGCCTGTTGCATGGCGCATCCTAGCACAGAGTGATTTGCTCCGGCCAATTGCGATTCTTGCTCGCGGGCGATGGGACCGGCCGGTATAATTGCGCCATGTTCACACGACTGGCCGCATGGATTGCCGTGATAGGTGTGGTGAGCCCGATCTGGTGCTGGGCCGGTGATTCCGGCTCGCTTGATGTGAAGACGCAGCCAGCCGGCGGGGTGAAGGCCACGGCGACGCTGCGCTTTCCCGTCGAGCCGAGGATTATTCAACAGCTGCTGACGGACTATGCCCATTGGCCGGAATTGGTGGACGTGCGCATGCGGATTGCCGAGCTACGGGAACAGAATGGCGCGGTCTATACGGATATCCGCATCGACCATGCGTTATTGCCCAGTGAGCGGCGGTTGATCTGCGAGTCTCGCACGCTTCCGGGAGGCGGGTTGCTCACGGAGCTGAGAGGCGGGGATTTCAAACAGTACCGCCGTGTCTGGACCTTGATTTCCGCAGAAGGAGGCCGGCAGACGACCGCGGAGTTTGAGTTATTGGTGGAGGTCGATACGGTGGTGCCGGATTGGGTGGTGGCCGTGGCCATGCGGCAAGAATTAGAAGCGCACTTTCGGATCGTTAAGGAAAAGGCCTTGGCGCGGGTTGCCCAGGGAAGATGAATTCCGACAATTCGGCTTTCTCGAGGCCCTGTTGCACCAGGCGGGGGATATCCAGCGCGCGTTCGACGTGCAGAAGTTCTTCCAGGCGCGTCTTCGTGCTGGGGTGGGGCGGCGTGAAGAGTTTGCAGCAATCCTGATCCGGCTCGATCGATGTCTCATAGGTGCCGATGCGCTTGGCTTCGTCGGTGATTTCCAGTTTATCCATTCCAATGAGCGGCCGTAGGATTGGGAGCGACGCGGCCTCTTCGACAACGGACAGATTCTCCGGCGTCTGCGACGCCACCTGACCCAAGCTGTCGCCGGTCACCAGCCCCCAACAGTCTTCCCGTCTTGCGAGCGCTTCCGCGATCCGGAGCATCATGCGGCGGTAGAGCACCACTCGAAACGGCGCGGGGGTATTCAGCACGATCTCGCGCTGAATTTCTCCGAATGGAATCACGTACAGACGGGCGCGGTGCAGCGAAGCGGTGAGGGTCTGCACCAGGTCGCGGACCTTATCCTCCGAGTCGCGGCTGACGAGCGGCCGGCCGGAGAAGTGGACGAAGAGGGCGCGGCAGCCGCGTTTAATCATGCGATAGGACGCGACCGGCGAATCGATCCCGCCGGAGATGAGGCAGGCGACTTTGCCGCTGACTCCCACCGGCATGCCGCCGGGGCCTGGAATTTTTTCGACGGAGAAATAAACGTCGCGGGACAGCATTTCAAGATAAACGGTGAGGTCGGGATCTCTGAGGCTGACGGCTTTGCCCGTCTGTTCGTGAATCGCGGCGCCGACCAGGCGTTCCGCATCCATCGAGGTCAGCGGCAGGCGCTTATCGGCGCGCTTCGCCGTCACGCGGAAAGTGGAATAGGATTTCGTTCGAAGTTCTTCGATGATCGCGGCGCTGAGCGGGGCAAGGTTGGGGCTGGCCAGATCGAGCGGCACAGAGTTGGCCAGTGAAAAATTTGCAATGCCGCAGACGCGGGACAGTCGCTGGCGAATGGCTTGGCTGTCGACTTCCGACGGAAGGATGACCCGGATGCGGCTGCGAAGATTTTCAACCTGCCGGACCCCAAGATCGCTCAGCGCTAACTGGATGTTGCGCACCAGGCGGTCTTCAAAGTAGTCGCGATTGCGGCCTTTGAGGGCTAGTTCATGGTAGTGGACGATGGCGCAGCGCATGGTGTTAGTGGGATGCTGAAAACAGCGGCCAACTTCGTTCTCGGCTCGCCAAAATCCTCAACGTACCCCAGAGGGTACGCCTCCGGTGTTTGTCTCGCCTTCGGCCTTGTTGGACGACTGTTTTGAGCATCCCCAAGGAGTTCAGAGGTTATGGCCGGTTGTTTCTAGAAAGCGCTCGGCGTCGATGGCGGCCATGCAGCCGGACCCGGCGGCGGTGATCGCTTGGCGATAGGTCGAGTCTTGCACGTCGCCGGCGGCGAAGACGCCGGGGATGTTCGTGGCGGCTCCATCACGTGTCTGGATATAGCCGGCTTCGTCCATTTCGAGCCGTCCCGCAAAGAGCGCGGTGTTGGGCCGATGGCCGATGGCGATAAAGATCCCCGCGCAGGGCAGGTCGGTGAGTTTCCCGGTCACCACGTTCTTGAGCCGTGCGCCGGTGACGACATCCGTTCCGAGAATATCCTCGACGACCGAATTCCAGATGAAGGCGATTTTTTCATTATGCATGGCCCGGTCTTGCACGATCTTCGACGCCCGCAGTTTGTCCCGCCGGTGGACGACCGAGACTCGCGTGGCAAATTTCGTCAGGAAGATGGCCTCTTCGATGGCACTGTCTCCGCCGCCGACGACGAGCAGTTCCTTCCCCTTGAAGAAGAAGCCATCGCAGGTTGCGCAGGTGGAGACGCCGTGGCCGGTGAGGCGGGCTTCATTCTTGAGGCCGATGGGAATCGCCGAGGCGCCGGTGGCGATGATGAGAGTTTTGGCGTGAACGGTCCGTTCGCCGTCGATGGCGATGGCAAAGGGGCGCGTCTCTAAAGCGACCGAGGTGACGTCGCCAATGAGGAATTCGGTGCCGAAGCGTTCCGCTTGCGCCCGCATATTTTTCATCAACTCAGGGCCCATAATGCCGTTGGCAAAG
The DNA here is from genome assembly GCA_020846195.1 of Nitrospira sp. Lineage (GTDB taxonomy): Bacteria > Nitrospirota > Nitrospiria > Nitrospirales > Nitrospiraceae > Nitrospira_D. Next base: position 73,882 of record JADLEJ010000004.1, on the reverse strand, counting down.
CCCGGGTAATTCTCCACGTCGGTCGTCGTTGTGAGTTGGCCGCCGGATTGCCAGCCTTCGATGAGGAGGGGCGACAGATTCGCGCGCGCGGCATAGATGGCGGCGGTTAATCCGGCCGGTCCTGAGCCAATGATGACCACGTTGTGCATGGCAGGAATCTAACACAGGAGGAAAAGAGAATGCATGGGGCGATGGCTGTCAGGCCAATGCACGCAGTGAACGGTAGAGCGACCGGACCTGTGTTCGGAGTTGCGGAAGTGGGAGGGTGCCATCAAGGACGTAATCGGCATGTGTTCGTTTCTTGGCCAGCGGCATCTGGCTTCTAATTCGCCGAAGGGCGTCAGCCCTGGTGAGGCCATTGCGCTTCCGCAGCCGGGATATTTGGGTTTCCCGATTGGCGGTGACGACGAGGATGGTGTCCACGCGGGTATCGATGCCGGCTTCGAAGAGCAGGGGCACATCGTAGATCACGATAGCCCGCGGGTCTTTTCTAGCTGCTTGTTTGGTCAGCCTGATTTGCTCGCGCGCCACACGCGGGTGAATGATTGTTTCCAATCGGCGCAGCTTGGCGGGATGCCCAAAGACTTTCTTGCCGAGGGCTTGCCGGTTGAGGGTGCGGTCTGAGTGGAGGACGGTTTTGCCGAATACGTTCACGATTTCCCGCCAGGCGGGTTTGCCTGGTTCGACGACCGTTCGCGCCAGCGCATCGGCGTCGATCACCGTGGCGCCGCAGCGCGTGAACATGCCGGCAACGGTGCTTTTGCCGGTGGCGATGCCGCCCGTGAGCCCGACTAGGATCATGGCGGCGGAGCTTATCACGGGGGTGTGAGCCTCTCAACAAGCCGGAACGCCGGTTGACAGGCCGCTGTCCCCGCCTGTAATACCTAGCGCATGCGGAATTGGCTGTTCGTGATGGCGTGTCTGGCAGGGTTGAGCGGAATGTCGTGGGCGGAGGAGCCTCGCGTGGCGGCGCCTCGGACCATTACGGTCGCGCTCGACGGCACTGGCGATTTTACGTCGATTCAAGAGGCTGTGGATGCGGCGAAGAAAGGCGACACCGTCTTTTTGAAGCCCGGGGCCTATCCCCAGGATCTTACGATTCACAGCAAGGACCAGATCAAGTTGGTCGGGGCCGGAGTGGACAAGGTCACGATGTTGGGTCGTGAAGACCTTGTGGGCGTCTTGCATGTGGGCAAGTGGCCGTATGGGGCGACGAATATTGAGATCAGCGGTCTGACGATCAATGAGCATGGCGGGCATGCGCTCGGGATTTTTAACGGCAAGGGCATCACGTTGCGCAATCTTCATGTGAAGGGGATGCTCTTTGGGCAACAGGTGCAGGATGTGCGCATTGAGGACTGTGTGATCGGCGGCAGCGAGACGACGGGAGTGCAGTTTTCCGACTCGCAGGCGCTGTTAGTCGGCAATGTGATTCACGATAACGACCATGGGGTGAATGTCGCCGGCAAGTCCGAGGTGCGATTAGAGCGGAACCTCATTCTCCGGAGTCTGTTCGAGGCTGTGGTGGTGAATGATAAGGCGAAAGCGTCGCTGGTCGGCAATACCCTGGTGAAGAACGGCGGTGGAGTGGCCTTTCTCGGCGCATCCCAGAGCGATGCATCCGGAAACGTCGTCGGCCTGAATAAGGTCGGTTTTCTGGTCGGCCCGTCCAGCCGGGTCACGACCTCGTTTAATGCGCTGTTTAACAGTGACGGCGACTATCTGCGGACGGGATCTCCGAATACTCCCGCGCCTGAGTTGAGGCAAGAATCCGATGTGGTGGGCGATCCTCGCTTCGTCGACGCGGAACATGACGATTTCCGGCTGCGGTCGGATAGTGGGGCCCTCAATAGAGGGCAGTTTCCGTTTCTCGGCGCGCTTCCTCCCGTTCAAAAGCTCTCCTCGAATCGCTAAAGTCGTTGAAACCTCACGCGATGGTCTGTGCCCCTGACAGATTGAAACCGTGTGGTATGCTTTCTCTACCGTTTTGCTCCCCCGATCTCGCGTCTCTCAAGAAACCGGGGGCAGAGCCGATAAGCATGTACCAGGAGGTTTCCATTGGCCAGTTTCCGACCAGACTTCGACACCAGATCCGGCGATGGAATTCCTTCTTTGGAGGATATGGAATCGGGAAAGCTTGTCGGTGCTGTCCTCCCGATGTCCGACAAGGCGCAGATCCAGATGCGTGAGAGCATCGAAGTGATCGACTATCTGCTCAATCAGGAACGCGTTGTCTGGATGTAGCTGTGCGCGCTTTCTGCTCGTCTCTTCCTGTCGGCCGAAGAATTTTCCCCCAACCGCATCCATGAGAAGTCTCCAGCTAGACGTTCGAGGCCGCTTCGCGGCATGGTAGAGACTTGACAGTCTCCGGCCGCCTTACTACTCTCCGTAGCGATTCTTTCGCACTCGCATGGCTCATACACAAAGGGGTGTCGTATGAATACAGTGGTACTGCGGCAGGTTGTTCTTGTCGGAAGTTTGATGTTTGGGGCTGCAATGGCTGCCGCCCAGGAGATGCCGAAGGAATCGGTCTTGCCGCTGAGTCTTGCTCAGCGAGCCACTCAAGCTGCCATTGAGGCCTGCAAGAAGGACGGATATCGCGTGAGCGTATCGGTCGTCGATCGCGCGGGGTTATTGCGCGCGATGGGCCGGGCCGATGGCGCTGGTCCGCATACGGTCGATAGCAGCCGGAAAAAAGCCTATACCGCCGCGAGTCTGCGCCGCGCGACGAGCGAATTAGCCGATCTCATAAGCCGGATGCCGGCGATGCAGGCGCTGCGGGATATGAATGAGCAGATTCTGATGTTGGGCGGTGGATTGCCCATCGAGATCGGTGGAGAAGTCGTTGGCGGCATTGGTGTGGGAGGGGCTCCCGGCGCCCATCTCGACGATGCCTGCGCGGAAGCGGGGCTCGATGCCATCGGCGCGGCGCCCAAGGTTTCGGCTGGCAAATGAGGTTTCGACTACGGCGAGGGCTCCTCGCCGCGGCAATCGGTGCGTTGAGCGCGTGCAACAGCGGTGTGCCGGAGCCGGCGGCTACGGACATTCCAGGAACGGGTCTTCGGGTGACCTTGGTGCGAGTTGCCACGGATCCGTTTCTGTCCCGGCATAACCTGACCATGACGATTGAGCGTGCCGGTGGCTGCACGCAAACGATAGACCTGTTCCCCAATACCGGCCACACCAGCCGTCGCAATGTCTATGTGACCGCGAAGGCGCTGATCTACGTGGTGGGGCAATTCGATGCCCGAGTGATCGATGCGCGCGAGTGCAGTATTACCCTTTCGGAGTTCCAGCATCTCGATAGAGAGGTGATTTTCGTCGGAAGCTTTGATGAGAACGCCGAAGAACGGTGGGATTTTGTGCCGGCGGCTGAACGTCCGGAGCGTTCGTTCGAGAAACGATAGCAATCGTCTTTGGTAGCCATGGAACGACCGATGAGTCATCAGCTGTTGGGGATTCGCGCATGAACCAGTCGATTATCGGCTATCATCTCGATGAGCATAGCGACTGGGTGGCGGACCTGGCTTGTGGGCATGGCCAGCATGTGCGCCACCACCCGCCGTTTTTTTCCCGCCCGTGGGTGCTCACGCCGGAGGGCCGGTCGCGCCAGATCGGTCAGATGCTTTTTTGCAAGCGCTGCCATGAGCCAGAGGCCTATCCTCCCGTTCCTGATCCTTCCCGCCATCGCTGAGTTGTCGTTCTTCTATCCGAACAGCTGATTTGCTTGGTGGCGCTTCCATCTGGTGATAGCCTGCTCTGTAAGCGCCAGGAATCCAGAAATGGAGTTCGGTGAGGCGCGATGAAGGAGAGACCTATGTCTACCGTGACAGGGGCTGTGCCGTCTTCACAGGAATATCGGAAGGCGTTCTTTCTGCACTCTGTGCAAAAAGGGTATGCCGCCTGGATCGGTCTCTTGCTCTTTTTGTATTCCACCTTGTTTTTCACGCTGGCCTTTTACGGGCCGCATCTTGGACCGATGGCGACGCTGTATCGCGGCGGCTCACTTGAGGAGCGTCAGGCCGCCGCCAGCGAGATGTTGCTGCTCAGTGAAACCGTGTCGGTAGCGGTGCCAGTCTTGTTTCTTGGCGCGGTGATTTTCAGCCTGGTCTTGACCCGCCGGGTGGCGGGGCCATTAATTCAGCTTGACCAGAGCCTTCAGGAATGGGCGAAGGGGAATCTGAGCCGGCGGGTGCAGTTTAGACCATCCGACCGTTTGGATGAGCTGGCATCGACGGCCAACCAAGCGTTGACCAAGGTTGAGCAGGCGTTTGGAGACCTGCATTGCCAGACGGCAGTGCTTCAAGCGGCTCTGGCTTCGAACCGACTGGAGCATCCGGAATCCGTTCAGCAGGCGCAGCAGGCGGCTGCGTCCCTTGACAAGATCCTCGACGGGTTCTCGTTTAAGCGGGTTCGTTGATCTATGAAGATTCCGTTCTTATCCCGAACAGGCTTCACTCTCGTGGAGTTGATGATTGTCGTCGCGATCGTCGGAATTCTTGCGTCGGTGGCCATCCCGGCTTACCGGTATTTCACCAAGAACGCGCAATCGGTGGAAGCGGAGGTTGCGCTGACGGAGATCCATCGGTTGCAGCAATTGCACCATGCTCAAAGCGGATCGTTCGCTGGAGATTTGCGGGCGATCGGCTTCAATCCCATTCCACAGTTGAAGTTCTATTCAGTCGGCATGCGATTTCTTGGGGGGACGGACGGGATTGCCTACCAAGCCTATGCGTCTGCGAAGGAGGACTCAGAGGGATCGACGAGATTCGTGCTGACGCAGTATCAAGATGGACATACGACCATGGATAAATCCGTTGTGCCATCTGGAACGGCAGGGTTGCCGGAAGCGGGCGGTTCTGCGGGATCGCAGGCCGGAGGCGGGGGAGGATTGGGGGATGATCCTCTGGCGGGGGCAAGCCCCGGCGCCAGCTCGTCGACGGGTGGCAGTCAGCGGACCGTGATGCATTCGAATCAGTCTATTGGAATGGGATCACAGTAAAGAGGCTTACTGGACGGTTTCGACGCCGTGGTTAGGCGGAGCCGTGAGGGCGAGGCCGTGGCCGGCCCAGGGTTCAAGGTGAGCGCCTCGATAGCGATAGCCTCCCTGCACAGGGTCCGCCGCCAAGAGTAATGGCGTATCGAGATCCAGAATATCGAAACCCTCGATCCCCAGGACAAGGCTGAACGAGCAGCCCATCGCGATGCGGGTTTCAACCATTCCCCCCACCATCAGTTTCAATCCGGCGGCGAGCGTCGCGGTTGCAATCGCGACCGCTTCGACCACGCCCGTTTTCATGATTTTGATATTGATGTAATCCGCCGCCGTCTGCGCGATCACGTCGCGGGCATCCGCCAGCGAGCGAACCGACTCATCGGCGGCCACGGGAATGCCGGTGTCCCGCCTGATTGCCGCCATACTCTCGAGATCCTCGCGCACCACTGGCTGTTCGAGCAGCGCGATGCGTCCGCCGAATCCTTGCACACCTCGGGCGAAGGTCAGACATTCCGTTCGCGTGAATCCCTGGTTCCCGTCGCCGATAAACGCGATGCCCGGCAGTGCCCGATGCACGGCTTCCAGCCGGCGAATATCCTGATCCACATCGTTGCCCACCTTCATTTTGAAGAGGCGAAAGCCTTGTGCGTACCAGCCGCGCGCTAAGGACACAGATTTTTCAAGCGTGGCGATGGGAATGGTGATGTCGGTCTCTCGTGGGCGGACGTCTTGCCCGCCCCAGAGCTGCCACAAGGGAGCGTGCCCTGAGCGACTGTAGGCATCGAGCATTGCGGTTTCAAGCCCACATCGAGCGGCAGGATGAGCTGGCGCGGTTTTCGCCATCTCGGTTGCGAGCAGGGCATAGTGTCCCGCAGAGGCTCCGATCAATGTCGCGGCGAGCTGGCGGAGGGCGGTCAGACAGGAATCGCGAGTCTCTCCACCGACCTCCGGGAAGGGGGCGGATTCTCCGTAGCCTTGGGTGCCGTCCTGCAAGGTGAGACGGATGAAGACGTTTTCGGCGACGACGCGGGCGCCCGTTGCGACGACAAATGGGTCGGTAATCGGGATGTCGATGGGCCAGAACTCGATTGTGACGATTCGGTCGCGGGCAATCTGCGGCTTGTACGGCGTCTTGATGGGTGCGGTCATGGGTCGGGATAGTACCGAGAGGGAGATCCTGCTGTCATCAGAAAATACGCGGGCATGTGGGACGCAAGGGCTCTGGTCAGGCTTCGCTCTTGACAGGGCAGGGGCCAGTGGTCGACAACCCTGAACGAGTTCAGCGAGAGGGTGAGGCGAATCGGCATGCTGCGTGATCGGTATCAACGTATTGCGCTCGTGGCTCTTATGGGCCTGATGAGCGTCTATCTTCTCCTCCCATTGGTGGTCTCGTATGGAGCGACGCAGTGGTTGAGTCAGCAGGGGTATCGGAATGTGATTGTGCAATTGGGGTATCCCGGATGGCGGGAACTCTCGATTCCTGTCGTCTCGTTTCAGCTGGATCTTGGCGATGAAGTCTTGATGGTCTCCATGACCGATGTTCAAATAGAGTACCGATTTCCCGATCTTTTCCAGGGCCGAGTCTCTCGGGTGGTGCTGCCGTATCTGGCAATTCAAATGCTCAACGATCAGGGCCAGCTGTCCACTGGCGCGAATGCGCTGGACGAAGTCAGCGGATCTCCATGGAATGTGCTCACGGCCGGCGATTTGCTGCGGCGGATTCCGGTATTGCCCTTCGAGGAGGTGCAGCTGACCCAGGTGACGGTGTTCCGCGAGCAGGCGACCGGTCCGCTGCGTCGCGTGGCTATTCAGGGAGTGATCGAACAACGGGATGGCGAACTCGGCGGGCGGCTGTCGTTTCAGGGGCGTGAGACGGCGTCGTATACGCTGTCTCTGACTGGGCATTCGGCGACGACGTGGGCGGCGACGCTGGTCTCGCAACGGCCGCAGGCCGCCCCGATTCTCACCTGGCAGTCGACGGCGCAGGCGCGTGACGGACAGGTGCAGGTCGAGGGGAAATTAGAGATCAATGTTCGGGAGTTTGCTCCGTTCATTGCGCTCGCCGTTCCGATTGGACCGGAGTTGAGTCAAGTGTCGGGGGCCGTGGCTGTCACGTGGACGGGAACGGCTCCGTCCGGCGCATCGCTGAGTGCGCTTCGCGAAAGCCTGGAATCGCAATTTCAAGGATCGTTTCAGGTTGCGGTAACGTTGCCAGAATTGAAAGGTGTCGCCAAGCAGATTGCGCTGTCTTCGTCTGGGAATTTTTCCGGCTCCCCGGCGCGGCTGGGATGGATGATCGATCCTGGTGTGTTGGGAACGGCAACGGTGAATATGCAACCGCGTATTGTGCCGGATGCGGTTAAGTCGCTGTTGCCGCGAGGCGATCAGCCGCTTCGTGTCGAGCCGCGCCAGCCGCTTCAGGGGATGCTCTATTGGGCGGAATCGCCGGTCCGTTTGACCGTGGATGGGCCGGTCCACGTGAGTTATGGGTCGGCGACGGGGCCGATGGCGATCGACGTGGATGCCGTCCATGCCGATGTGGTCGGTCGAGATCTCGTGTCGGCTGAAGGGGAGGCGCATGTGCAAGGGTTGTTGCCGTCCGGCTTGGCCGCGGGGGTCTCTGCGCGAGAAGTCCGGGGCGAGCTGTGGGGGCGCGTGGCGCTGAAGCAGCGTGTGGTGACCGGCGCCATGCAGGTGCCTTCTAGAATAACGGTGAAGCAGTTTGAACAAGGCCGCGTGGCGATGTCGTCCGCAACCATCGATGTGGCGGCGCCGATTCCGGTCCGCTGCGCGCTGGAATCCGGCCAATGCACGGCCGGTCCTGGGATGCTTCGAGTCGGTACGCAAGGCATGCATGCGGCTGGATACAATCTGACGCTGGCCGAGGGTACGGTGGCGCTCCAGCGTGTTGAATCTGTCGGGAATTCCTGGACGGCCCAAGGCGGGATCGATTTGGCTGGCGTGCGCATTGAGCCGCTACCAGTGGCGCTTCCGCCGTCTGCCTGGCAGATGACATTCACTGCGAATCAGGCTGGACTCAAGGCCGACGTGCGGGGCGATCTGCCTGGGCGTGCGGGCGTTGTGACGGCAAAGGTGGTGCAATCGTTTGGAGGGGGTGAAGGTTCGGCGCGACTGGCACTCGGGCCGCTCCAGTTCGATGCAGAGGCGAATCGTTTGCAGAAGTGGCTGCCCGGCCTGCCCGCGTCAGTCGATCTCACGGCAGGCCGACTTACAGCTAGTGCAGATCTTGCGTGGGCATCGGGTCGATCGAAGGACTCCGCCAAGGATTCCCCGGCGGTGACGCTCCAGCCCGGCGCGATCACGATCCAGGCGGATCGGTTGTCTGCTGTCGTGCAGGGGATAGCGATTCAAGGGATCGACACGACGTTGCAGTTCGATCTCCAGGGCGTTGAACAGCTGCGGTCGCGCCAGCCGGCGGCGGTGCAAGTGGCATCTATTCAGGCCGGAGTGGCGCTGACGGATCTGTCTGCGACCACTGACTTGCGGTGGGTGCTGTCGGATCTCTGGCCGGTGCTCGATCTCAAGGATATTCAAGCTAGCCTGTTCGGAGGAGCTGTGACGAGTCCCGGTCTTCGCATCGATCCGGCGAAGCCGCCGTATCAGCTGGTCTTGTCGTTGCGGCGATTCGATTTGGCGAAGCTCTTGAGCCTTGAACAGCAAAAGGGATTGCAGGGGACCGGTCTGTTGAGCGGGACGATTCCGGTCACGGTAACGGCGAAAGGAGTGAGCGTCAAAGATGGCAGGGTTGAAGCCGAAGCGCCCGGAGGAGTCATCCGCTACCAGCCCTCGCCGGAGTCCGCGGCCTACCTGGCCGACGCCGATTCGAGTGTGAAGCTGGCGGCTCAGGCGCTCAGCAATTTTCAGTACACGGCCTTGCGGGTGGGGGTGCAGTATGCTGAAGACGGGGTCTTGCAGCTGGCCACGCAGTTGGAGGGGAGAAATCCTGACATGAAGAAAAGCCCGCCGATCCATTTCAATGTGAACGTCCAGGAAAATATTCCAGCGCTCTTGCAAAGTCTTCGGCTCGTGCAGGATATTGAGGGGACGCTCGAACGCCGTGTGCGTGGGCGGTAAGGTATTGGAAGGAGAGGTCATGCGCATACGGGCGAGAGGGATTCTGGTTGGGATGATCTGCGGGTTGGTTTCCACAATGGGAGGTTGTACGCCTCGGGTGGAGGTCGAAGCTCCGGACAAGCCGATTACGATCAATTTGAATGTGAAGATCGATCATGAGGTGCGCGTGAAAGTGGACAAGGATCTGGACCGCGTGTTCTCTGGGCAGAGCGGGTTATTTTAGGATTACTGAGGAGGGTGCGATGAGCATCGGGCAATGGGCAGTGATCGGGGTTATGGTGGCGGTCATCGCCGGTGGGCCGCTGTCCGCGCATGCGTTGTCGCTGGATGAGGCGAAAGCCAAAGGGTTGGTGGGCGAGAAATCCAGCGGGTATTTGGGTGCGGTGTCGGGCGAGGACGAGGTGCATGCGCTGGTTCGCGAGATCAATGCGAAGCGCCGGCAGGCCTATGAAGAAATTGCCCAGAAGAACGGCACGCATGTCACGGCCGTCGAGACTTTGGCCGGACAGAAGGCCATTCAGAACACGAAGCCGGGCCACCATGTCGAAGGACCGAACGGCTGGATCAAGAAATAGCGCCGCTCAGCCATACCGGTCGTTCTGCCATGGCAAGGCGGTGTTCGAATAGCCGCGCACTTCCCAAAACCCCTTTTCATCCTTATCTGAAAACGTGATCTCCTTAATCCACTTCGCGCCCTTCCAGGCATAGCGCTTCGGGACAATGACGCGGACCGGGCCGCCATGTTCCTTGGTCAGCGGCTTCTCGTTCCATTTATAGGTCAGGAGCACGTCGGCATCGTCGCAGACCTCGATGGGCAAGTTTGTCGTGTAGTCATCGTAGGACTTGAATAAGACGAATTTCGCGAGCGACAGCGGTTTCACAGCGGACATGAGTTGCCGAAAACTCACGCCCTCACAGTCGTTGTCGTAGCGGCTCCAGGAAGTGACGCAGTGAAAGTCCGAACGGTCTTGGATGTGGGGTTGCTGAAGAAATTGCTCCCATGTCCACGTGACGGGTGTTGTCACAAACCCGCCGATGGTCAGGGTCCATTCCGAGAGCGGAATGTCCGGTTTAAATCCGAGATCCAGCACCGGAAAGGTTTCGACGAGGTGCTGCCCCGGCGGAAGCCGGTCGTCGCCTTCGTAGAAGACTTCGCGTTCCTCGCCCCCCCGCCTGGCTTTGGCCCACTGCATTTTGGATTGTGTTAGCCGAGAATCGTCTTCCATGTTGTGGCCTCCGGTCGAAGGGTACGGGAATCAGGCCTCGGTTGACAAGTCGCTCCGGTTGGCCCGGCCCCATATTGCTTCAGAAACGCCTTTTTGCTGCCGATAGAGGCCCTAGATAGGCATTACTGGCGTGACCGTGAGGGAGAGATGCGCATTGGACTTTGTGCGGCGTTATTGATGAGTGTCGGATGTGCAGGAACGCTCCCCGTGACGACCGCCAGTCTGACGGAGGGCTCTCGCCAGAATCCTTGTGTCTCTCGCCAGCGGCAGCCTGAGCGCGACGAGGCTCTAGGGCGTTCCTGCAAGACTCAACATGTCTGGTGGAATGACGTCGGTGCCGCGCTCAGCGGCGTGGCTACAGCGGTTCGCCTCCCACGCCCATAGGTTGTGCGGGCAGAGATGCTTGCAGGGGCGAGTTCTACTTGCAAGCGACTCTCGAACGGCAGTCAGTTGCCCGCGTTCTGCGGCGGTTCTCTACATCCAAACGCTCACCTGTTCCGTACTTCTCCAGAGTAAGGGTGCGTGGCTCGATCTGCGCGTGGTTTCAGAAACCGGCGGCGGTATCGACCTTGCCGCCTGGATGCTCCATTGACAGACCTGAGGGGGAGTCCCCATGATACGGATGAAGCCGCTATGACCAGCCAAGCGCCGACGCCCAACCCATCCCAGCAATCGAATGGAAGCAAGTTTGCCATCTTGGCAGGCCTTGCCCTTGGCGTCGGTCTGTTTGTCTATTTCGATCTGGGCCGGCTGTTGTCCCTTGATGCCTTGAAAAACAATCGCGATCATCTGCTGGCCTTTACAGAGGCGAACTACGCGGCGGCCGTCAGCCTCTTTATTCTGACCTACATTGTCGTGACGGGGTTGTCTCTTCCAGGCGCGGTCATTCTGACGCTGGCTGGCGGGTTTCTCTTCGGCAGCGTGCTGGGCACCCTGTTTGTAAATCTGGGTGCGACAACCGGCGCCACGCTCGCATTTCTCGCCGCGCGCTATCTGTTGCGCGATTGGGTGGAGCAGAAGTTCGGGAAATGGCTGGGGCCCGTTCAGCAAGGATTTTCCGAGAACGCGTTCAACTACTTACTGACGTTGCGGCTGATTCCCCTGTTTCCGTTCTTTGCGATCAACCTCGTTTCCGGTCTGACGCGCATGAATGTCGGCACCTATGCCGCCGCGACGTCGCTGGGGATCATTCCCGGCTCGTTCGTCTATGCCTATGCCGGACGGCAGTTGGGCACAATCAATTCGCTGAAAGAAATCGCTTCGCCGAATGTGATTGGGGCGTTTGTCTTGCTGGGGCTGCTGGCCCTTGCTCCGGCGGCCTATAAGAAATTCAGAGGAGCGCGGCGATGAGCCAGCATGATGAGAGGGTGATGCTGCCGGACGATGAGCATAATCGGCGGCTTATCGCCAATGTCCATCCTTCCGATTGGGTCAATCCGGAACCGTCCGGGCGCTATAACATTGCGGTCATCGGGGCAGGGACCGCCGGTCTGATCACGGCAGTCGTTGCCGCGAGCTTGGGCGCGAAGGTGGCGTTGATCGAGAAGCATCTGATGGGCGGGGATTGTCTGAACGTGGGCTGTGTGCCGTCAAAAGGAGTGCTTCGCGCCGCGCGAGCCTGGGCCGATCTGCGGAAGGCCGAGGAATTCGGGATTCATATTCCATCAGGGGTGCAATACGATTTCGGGGCTGCGATGGCCCGGATGCGCAAACTACGGGCCGGGATCAGCCTCAATGACTCGGCGCAGCGCTATCGCAAGTTGGGCGTCGACCTCTACCTCGGCAACGGGCGGTTTACTGGATTGGATTCGATGCAGGTCGAAGGACCGGCGGGCAATCGCACGCTCAGTTTTGTGAGCGCGGCGATTTGTACCGGCGCTCGCGCCGCTGCGCCACCGATTCCCGGGTTGCAAGAGGCAGGGTATCTCACCAATGAAACCGTGTTCTCGCTGACCGCGTTGCCGCCGCGTCTCGCGGTGATCGGCGCCGGGCCGGTTGGGTGCGAGCTGGCGCAAGCGTTTGCCCGGTTTGGGAGCCAGGTGTATTTGATCGAAGCCCAGCATGGCATCATGCCGAATGAAGATCGCGATGCGGCGCAGATTGTGGCACAGCAGATGGCGAAGGACGGGGTGCAACTGTTCTGTTGCGGCAAAGATCTGAAGATCGGCAAAGCAGTTGATGGGAAGCGTCTTACGGTTGAGTCTCATGGCCGGCAGCACGACCTCGCCGTCGATGAAATTCTGGTGGGCGTCGGGCGCACGCCGAATGTGGAAGGGCTGGGGCTGGAAGCGATCGGAATCGACTTCGATAAAACCGGGGTGAAGGTGAATGGCCGATTGCAGACGAGTCGCCCCCGTATCTTCGCTGCGGGGGATGTCTGCTCTCGCTACAAGTTCACTCATGCTGCCGATGCGATGGCGCAGATCGTGATCCAGAACGCGCTGTTTCCTCATCCGTTTGGATTAGGCTATGCCAGCGCGGATTCGTTGATTATGCCCTGGTGCACGTTTACAACGCCTGAAGTGGCGCACGTTGGGATGTATGAGAAGGATGCGAAGGAGAAGGGGATTGAGGTCGAGACCTATACGTTCAAGCTGGACGAAGTCGATCGCGCCATCCTTGACGGAGAAGATGAAGGTTTTGCGCGAGTCCACATTCAAAAGGGTTCGGACAAAATCCTGGGCGCGACGATTGTGGCGGCGCATGCCGGCGAGATGATCGGCGAATTCTCCGTAGCGATGAAAGCCGGGCTCGGAGCCAACGCGATTGCCGGAACGATTCATCCCTATCCCACGCAAGCGGAGGTCAATAAGAAGGTCGTGAATCTCTGGCGCAAGGCACACTTTACCCAAGCGACCAGGGGCTGGCTCATGAAACTCTTTGCCTGGATGCGACGGTAGGAGCGGCGCGGCATGGTTGCTTTGCAGAGGATGATCGCGATTGCGGTTCTGGTGGCAGCGAGCTCCGTGGGGCAAGGATTGTCCTGGGGGCAATCTGCGCCGACGATCGAGGTGGGGAAATTTTCAGCGGATCAGCCTGGGACCGGTCTTCCGAATGGCTGGAAACCGCTGACGTTCAAAAAGATCCCGAAACAGACAGAGTACCTTCTCGTGAAAGACGGCGCGCAAGTGGTTGTGAAAGCCGTCAGCGAGGCGTCGGCTTCCGGGCTGACCAAAGAAGTCGCCATCGATCCCAAGGACTATCCCATCGTCCGCTGGCGCTGGAAAGTCGAGAATGTGCTCCAGCATAGCGACGTGAACCGGAAGGATGGGGACGATTACCCGGCGCGGCTTTACATCACGTTTGCCTATGATCCAGACCGGGTGAGCTTTGGGAGAAAGTTAAAGTACAACGCGGGCCGGGTTCTCTTCGGCGACATTCCCATCGGCGCGTTGAATTATATCTGGGAGACGAAGACGCCGGTCGGCGCAATCGTTGAGAATGCCTACACCGATTTCGCGCAGATGATTGTGGTTGAAAGCGGGACGTCGAGAGTCGGGATGTGGGTAGAAGAGGAGCGCAACCTCTACGAAGACTATACGAACGCGTTTGGTGAGGAGCCGCCGTTGATTAACGGGGTCGCGATTATGAGCGATACGGATAATACCAAGGAGCGAGCAGTCGCGTTCTATGGAGATATTGAATTTCGGAAGGCGTCGAAGTAATCGAGAGCCGGTCTGGATAAAACAAAGAGGGCCGGCCTATGCAGGGCCGGCCCTCCTCGAGGACCATTCCGCACCCAGGCGGGTGCGCGGATTCAAACTTCGTTACTGCACGGAATTCGCGAAGCCACCTCGTGTGATTTCGGCGCGGACCGTGTCCCCGACCTTCTTCTGCTTGATGTGTTTCGTGCCCTGGCCGACGTATAGTTTCACCTGATTGCCTTCGTAGTCTTCTACGGTATAGGCGTTGCCATCGATTTGTTTGACGGTTCCACCGACGGTCTTCCAGGCCGGGCCCGGCTTCGAGTCATGTTCCCCGCGCTTCGGAGCTTGGCCGACGTCAGGAATGTGGCTGGTCGATGAGGCGGCAGCTGCCGCGGAGGAATGGCGCATGCCGGAGGGTTTCTTCTTCGCCTCTTTATCTTTGGCTAACGCCGGCACCGTGGCCAGTACCACCATGGCGAGGGCGGCAACAGCGATCGTCATCATCTGGCTCTTCATCGACAACCTCCTTAGAAATGAACGGTGCATAGGTTTTGGCTGCCAATGCAGCAAAGCACATGCCGGAAGCGGGCGATTGAAGAATTTCTGGAGAAACAATAGGTTAGGATGCGGTCCTAAGAAGGGGCACGTAGACGGCATGGCGAGAGGAAAAAAAACGGCTGTAGCCCGTGCAAATCTGACCAGGATGACTGCATATGGTGCCGGTCGGCATAGGTGTAACCTGATGGGGAACAGCTAGCATGACGGCCCTTCGAACACTCTATGCGCCAGTCCGTAATCTCCTCAGGGGCAGACCGTTGCTGGCTGTCTTCCAGGTGTGCCTGCGCTGCAACTCGAATTGCGGGTACTGCAATCTGCCGCTCAACCAAGGCCGTTATGAAATGACTAGAGGTGAGATCCGGAGGGTCTTCACCGGGCTCTACCGGGACGGCGTGCGCGCGGTCTTTCTCCAGGGCGGGGAGCCGTTGCTCCGTCGCGACCTGCCGGAGATTCTCGAGGACCTTGCCGGACTAGGTTTCTTCATCACCCTCATTACGAACGGCACAAAGTTCACGCGGCCGTTGCTCACCAGGCTGGCGCGGCACCGGGTTATGATTTCCGTCAGCCTGGATACGCTCGATCGTGAACGGTATTGCCAGATTCGTGGGGCCGATCAATTCGATCAGGTGTGTGAGGGAATCGCGCTGCTCAGGGAATATCCGCATCAGAAATGCCTGGTGTGCATCGTGAGTGAACTGAATCGAGCCGAGGTTCCATCGGTCGTCCGATTTGCGACGGAGCAAGGGTTTCTGCCGGTGGTGGGCGCCTACCATTGGGAGGTGGGATTGTACGGGAAGAAGGATCTGCTGTTGATGTATGAGCGGCAACAGGCCGGCATGCTCTTCCAGCAATTGCTCGATGAGGCGTTGATCCCGCCGGGGTCGCTGAAGCGGTTTACGGAAGACAATGTTCGCTGGTTGCAGGGGCGTGATTTAGAGCCTTGTGATGCGGGGCGGTACAGTATCGCCATTGATGCGTCCGGCAACGTGTCGCCCTGCTTGTCGTTGCCGCCATCGGGGAATCTGCTGAAGGCCTCCTTGCGTGAAATCCTCGCGGGGTTCGATCGGGACGCGATTGCGGCTTGTTCGGGACAATCATCCTGTAATCGGCTCGACAGCCGGATTGTCGGATCGGTTGTGCGGCATCCATTTACGGCGCTGCGCACCCCGGTGACCTTGTGACGTTGAAGGGGTAATTATGATCGGCTTTGCGATGGCGATCGGGCTCATGCTGCTGGTTGGCTGTTCGACGGTGCCCACGAGTTACAGCCCAGTTGTGCCGTTGGCGCCAAAAGAATTTTCTCATCAACCGTTTGACCGGGTGCTGCACGCGCATGTGCGGGGCGGGAACGTGGATTATCCGGGTGTCCAGGGTGACCGGCGATTCGACCAATATCTACAGTATCTGGATCGTATCGACCCGAATAGTCTGCCGAAAGACGATCGATTGGCGTTCTGGATCAATGCGTATAACGCGTATGCCATCAAGGGGATTTTAGATGGCTATTCTCCTGGGACGTGGGTCGGACGGTATCGGTACTTCATCGGGCGAACCTATCGTGCGGGAGGTGCGTCTCTCAATCTCTACGATCTTGAGCGGGGCGTGCTCATCGCGCAATTTCATGAGCCGCGGATGCACTTTGCAATCGTCTGTGCCTCCGCCTCCTGTCCGAAGTTGCAGTCCTGGGTCTATGAGGCGGCACAGCTGGATCAGCAACTCGAGCAGGTGGCGCGTGGGTTTATTAATGATTCGTCCAGGAACCGGTTCGATCGGGCGAACAAGGTTGCCTATCTCTCCAAGATTTTCGATTGGTTCGCAGGCGACTTTTCCGCGCAAGCCGGTTCTGTCACGCAGTATGTGGCGCGGTATGTTCTCGATGAGGATCTTGCGCGTGATCTTGCGGCACAGAGGTATCGCATCGAGTATCTCGACTATGACTGGAGCCTGAACGGTTCCACACCGCAGAGGTAATGCGTGCTGGTCCGCCCCAATGAATATGTGCCGATCGCGCGGCTGCTGACGTTTCTTGAGCATGGTGAGCGGATGGCGAACGAGTGTGCGCGGGCGCAGGCGGCCTTGGCACCGGACACGCCGTCGCGCCGGTTCCTCCTTAGCCAGGCCCGGCAGGAGGCCATGCATGCGGTTGTGTTTCAAGGGGCTATTGCCTGGCTCGCGCCCAAGCATTTGGGCGATGCGCCGTTTCTTCCGGCCTTGGAAGCGTATCGAAACATCCTCAATGATGCGCTGGCCCGCCAGGATTTGCTGGAAACTATTCTGGCCGAACAGGTCATTCTCGAAGGATTGGGAGAGGCGATTCTCACGCGCATTGAAGAAGGGCTGGTGAAACGCGCCGCTCCGTTTGGCCGGCTGCGGCGTATTTTATTGCAGCAAGAAGAAGCCCATCATGGTTTCGGCCGGCGTATGCTGGAACGGGCGATGGCCGACGGCCGTATCGATGTGGAGATTCTGAACCGCCGCGCCCAAGACTATCTTGCCCTCACCGATCAGATGGTGCTGACGCTCAGCGATTTGTTCGAAGCCATCGCCGAGGATCCCGCGGCCTGGGCGCAGGATGTCCGGAAGTTTCTCCCAGAGTGGCTGGGCGATGCGAGAGCCGCGTGCTAGAGGCCGCTAGCAGGAGCATGTCCTATGGTTTCCGTCGTCATTCCGACATATAACGAAGAAAAGGCGTTGCCTCAGACGCTTCAGGCGCTCCTGGCGCAACCTGGCGACTATGAAGTCATTCTTGTTGACGGTGGGAGCACCGACCGAACCGCTGAGCTGGCGAAAGCGACTCCCGCTGTGTATGTGTTGGCGGCGCCGAAAGGCCGCGCTTCCCAGATGAATGCCGGAGGTGCCATCGCGCAAGGAGAGTGGCTGCTGTTTCTTCATGCGGACACCCTGTTGCCTCCCGGAGCGATTCAGCGGTTAAACGAGATGGAGTCCGATACGGCGATCCAGGCCGGCGGGTTTATGCATCGGTTCTGCGGTGATGACTGGCGGCTGAAGCTGATCTCCTTTTTAGACAATTTCCGCTGTATCCGAAGCCGGATCATCTATGGCGATCAAGCGCTCTTTGTCCGCCGTGCCTTATTTGAGCAGCTTGGTGGATTCCCCAACCAGCCGATTCTTGAAGATGTCGCGTTGTGTGAACGTCTGATCAAGGTCACCACGCCGTTGCTGCTCTCGCCCCCGGTTGTCACCGATGCGCGTAAGTTCTTGAAAATGGGTGTCTGGAGAAGCTTTATCCGTGTCCTCCTCATCATTCTCCATGTCGAATTCCGTCTGCCCGTTCTCCCGCGAGCCTTCTTTCAAGATATTCGCTGAAGCCGGTTGGTTACGCTATACAGGAGTTGTCAACGGATTGGATTGCCACACGTTGATTGGGACTGGGCGCGCAATCTTTTATTCTAGGGAGGTACCGATGAAGACGATAGCTGTGGCGGCAGGCATGGTGATGCTTGGCATGAGCGGGATGGCATTTGCGCAGGCGGAGACGCCTGTCATCGATCAACGGCAGGCGAATCAGGAGAAGCGGATCGATCGGGGAATTGCCAGTGGCGAGTTGAATGGGCGTGAGGCCAATCGACTGAATGCACAACAAGAACACATCAATAAGATCGAAGATAAGGCCAAGGCCGATGGAGTCATGACAAAAGGCGAACGCGCCAGAATCGATCGCGCGCAGGATCGCGCGTCGAGGCATATCGCGCGTGAGAAGCACGATCGCCAAAAGCGGCATTAGCAAGGGGCTGCGGCGCACATAACGCACCGGCGCCAGGATGATGGTCCTGGCGCCGGATCTGTTTTGGGGGCGCCATGGTTCAACTGGCACAACCCCGCATGCTTCGAGGTTCTCACCCTGCTAGAATGCCGCTATGGAAGTCGTCACGACGCATCACAACGCGGACTTCGATGGGTTGGCGTCGATGGTTGCTGTGCGCAAGCTATATCCCGATGTACGGCTGGTGCTGTCGGGCGGGGCGCAAGAAGCGGTGCATGCGTTTCTTCTGGCGCACGATCTGACTCTCACCAAGCTGAAAGATCTCGATCTCGCACAAGTCACGAAGTTGATTGTGGTCGATACGCATGAGCCTGGCCGGATCGGCCCGTTCAAGCAATGCTGGCTGGACCCGAAGGTCGAGGTGGTGGTGTTCGATCACCATGGAACCGATCAGGATATGGCCGGCGCTCCATCGACTGGGAAATCCATCAATCAGGTCATTGAGACGGTCGGCGCGACGGTGACCATGCTGATCGAGCGGGTGCAAGCGGCTGGCGTTTCGCTCACCTCGTTGGAAGCGACGGTGCTGGCGCTGGGCCTCTACGATGAAACCGGGTCCTTCACCTATTCCTCGACCACTCCGCGCGATCTGAAGGCGGCGGCCTTTCTTCTCGGCGCCGGCGCCGACGTAACGATCATCGCTCAGGCACTGCACCGGCCGCTGGATCCGAATATTGTCGCGTTGCTAAACGATTTGTTGCAGCACAGCGAAGTGCGGTATTTGGAAGGCCGGAAGGTGCTTGTGGCGACCAGCACGTTCGATCGTTATCGCGTGGAAGCGGCTGAAGCGGTGCATCAGTTGATCGAGATCGAAGGCGTGGATGCGGTACTGGCGGCCGTGGTGAACGAAGAGCATGTGCAAGTCATCGGACGCAGCCGCACGCCGGAGATCGATGTCGGATGGATTGCGCAAGAGTTCGGCGGCGGTGGTCACGCTGTGGCGGCCGCCGCGATTGTCAAAGGTCAGACGCTCGTCGAGGTGAAGGATCGGCTCGTGCAGTTATTGACGGAGCGGTACCGGCCCACGCTGCTGGCTAAGGATGTCATGACCAAACCCGTCAAGAGTATTGGCGGAGCGGCCACGGTCGGCGAGATAGAACAGCGAATGACCAGCTATGGCGTGAACGTGCTCCCGGTGCTGGATGACAACGATCAGTATGTTGGGGTAGTCAGCCGAGAGCAGATCCAGAAGGCGTTGTTTCATCGATTGGGCAAGATGACGGCCGCCGACATTCTTCAGTCGGACCAGTTCACCGCTCATCCCGATACCGACTTTCACATGATTGAACAGGCCATGCTGGAGCGTAACCAACGATTCGTGCCGATTCTTGAAGGCACGCAAGTCGCCGGGGTCATCACGCGCACGGACCTGCTGAGGGCCTGGCACGACGATATTTTGCGTGTCGTGAAGATTTGTCCAAAAGTGATGGACCTGACCGGCCTGTCCGAGCCGGCGCATCATCGCAATCTTAAGAGGCAGTTGCAGGAGAAGCTGCCGCCGGGCCTGTTCGCGCTGATCGAAGAAGCTGGACAGTTGGCAGACCGGCTGGATTTGCCGCTCTATGTGGTGGGCGGTGGTGTGCGCGATTTGTTGCTGGGGATCGAAAACCTCGATCTCGATCTGGTGGTCGAAGGCGACGGGATCGCGTTTGCGCGCAAACTAGCCGCTGAACAGTCGGCGCGCGTCACGGTGCATGAGCGATTCGGGACCGCTGTTATGGTCTTGCCAAGCGGGTTCAAGCTCGATGTGGCGACAGCCAGAACCGAATATTACGAATACCCGACCGCGTTGCCCACCGTCGAGCAAAGCTCGATTAAGAAAGATCTGTATCGCCGCGATTTTACGATCAACGCATTGGCGGTTCGCCTCAATGGCCGCGGATTCGGAGAGTTGCTCGATTTCTACGGCGGCCAGCGCGATCTCAAGAATCGGACAATTCGCGTTCTCCACAGCCTCAGCTTTGTCGAAGACCCCACTCGCGTCTTTCGCGCGGTCCGTTTTGAAACCCGGTTCGGGTTTCACCTTGGGAAAGACACGCTGGCGTTGGTGAAGGCGGCCGTCAAGATGGCGCTGTTCCAGAAACTGTCTGGCCACCGGCTGTTAGAAGAATTGAAAGCGCTCTGTTCAGAACGAGAGCCGAAGTCGGGATTGAAGCGGTTGGCGGAGCTCGATCTGTTGCGATTCATCCATCCGAAGCTCGCCTGGACGCCACGATTGGAGAGGTTGTTGTTTGCTGTCGAAGAAACGCTCGATTGGTACCGGCTGCTGTATCTGGATCGTAAGCTGGAGGCCTGGCTGGTCTATATGATGGCGATTGCCGCGGTCCTGCCCGATCGTGGAGTGGCGGATCTGTTGAAGCGGTTCCCCTTCAGCGAGCGTGAAGCGACAACTCTGAAGGCCATGCGGGGAGGAGCCCACCGGCTGCTGCGGCAACTCAGCAAGCAGCCGCCGTTAAAACCGTCCGGAGTCTGCCGGCTCTTAGAGGGTGTGCAGGATGAGGCGCTGGTGGCTATCATGGCTCAGAGCCCGTCCGACCGGGTGAAGCGCCTGCTGTCGGCCTATCTCACCGCCTGGCAGCAGGCGAAACCCAGGCTGACCGGGAAGGCTCTTCAATCCATGGGGATCGTGCCCGGGCCGATCTACAGCCGGATCCTCACCAAGCTTCGCGATGCGCATCTGGATGGCCTCGTTAAGACGGAGGCCGATGAGCGCGCATTCATCGAGCGCACGCTCCGCCGCCGCCCGCCGAACCGGGTTTAGTTCGACGGGGTAATCGTCAGCGAGACTTCGTTGGGGAGCAACAGGGTCACATTGGCCTGGTTCCCGTTGTCCGGCTGAATGATGGCGAATAACGGGACCGGTTGCGGCACGGTGCTTGGCGGTATCGCTAAGAGCGCCGGGAAATCGATCAGCGGCGAGACGGTCGCAAGACTCGCGAGCCGCAACCTGAACGCCATCAGAATGTCGCGCAGCCGTCCGGTCTGCTCCTCCTGGGAGAGCGAATGACTCGTGACAATCCCGATATCCCATAACGGCTTGGTGATGGTGATCGGAAATGTAAGCCCGAGTTCCTTGGCTGCTGGCGTCACGTCGATCAATACTCCAGACTGAATCGCCTCTTGCCGGTCCCTGATCGTCGGCACGCTTGATTCAACCGATTCAACCGGCGCGTCCGTATCGGCAGGCGTTGCCGTCTCAACGTGTGAAACAGCGGGCAGCGCCGCTTCCAGCTCGGCGAGCACGGCATCGACCTCTGGAAGCGCCTCGACAACTTCCTTTGGCAGGGCGTTCACAATGCCGTCATAAACCGCCCGTGCGGCGGCCGACCAGGCATCGTTAAACGGGCGTCCAGCGAATGCGGCATCCGCGGCCTTCTTTTCGTCGTTCGTCAGCGTTTTGGGGGTTGGGTTGTGTGTCATAGCCTGAAGATAAGCCGGATGCGCGGAAGGTCAAGGGGGTGGGGGAGAGGAGTCGAGGTGAAGCCCGGAGAAGGCGCATGCTATAGTTTCGCGCATGGCGCAAATGGACTACTATCGTGTGCTGGGCGTCTCGCGTGAAGCCTCCGACGACGAGATCAAGAAGGCCTACCGCAAGCTGGTTTTCCAGCATCATCCCGACCGGAACCCCGATGCGAAAGATGCAGAAGCGAAGATTCGCGAGATAAATGCGGCCTATGAGATTGTTGGCGATGCGGAAAAGCGGCGCAGCTACGACCGGCTGTATTGGGGCGACGAGCCTCGCGCGGACTTTGTGGATTTGTCGGTTGTGCTTTGTGAGATGGAGCAGAAGCTCTTCGATGAGGGGCGCAAAGAGCTATTTGCGTTGCTCGTCAAGAATGTGGCGAGAGTCAAAGCCGAGCTGGCGATTCTGCGCGAGCGGATCGTGGCGGTGCAGGGCTACGATACCTTTAAGGAAGATGTCGTCGCAGCACGAGGCGCGGAGGTCATGGATGACTTTCTCACCGAGGAGATGGAAGCGCGCAAAGGGCGGCTCGTCGAGGTGGCTGCCGAGATGATGGTGTCGCAAGGGGTGGTGAAGAAGAGCGACGAAGGCGGATTTCGCTCATTGCGAGGGCAGCTGGAGGATAGCTTCAGAAAAGGCCGCATTCACGGCTACGCCTCGGCGCTGGAGCTGTTTTACGAAAGACGGTAGCAGTATGCTGAAAATGACCGTCAGCGGCGTTCTTGCATCGTTCAGATCCTCAACGTACCCCTGAGGGTACGCCTCGGCTCTTCACTCGCGGCGGCCTTGCTACACGGCTCATCTGGAGTGCGACATCGTGTGCGCAACTAGTCAGGGTGTGCAGCCTTTTATGTCTTCGAGAGCGGTCCTGCCACGAACTTGCCTGCCTGCATCACGCCCATGATCCTGCTGCGGTCCCGCAGGTAGTCGATTCGCTTGAGTGGGTTGCCGTCGACAATCACCAGATCCGCCTGGCGTCCTCGCACCAGTGTGCCGACTGTGTCATCGATGCCGATCAAGCGCGCGGCGGCGGCCGTTGAGGCGAGCATCGCTTCCATCGGGCTCATGCCGAAGGCCACCATCCGCTCCAATTCCTGCGCATTGTCTCCGTGGTAGTTGAAGGGGGTCCCTGCATCGGTGCCCATGGCAATGCAGAGTCCGCTCTGATGGGCTTTCTTAAAGCTGGCTCGATGGCGTTTGGTCATCGCCTTGGCCTTGTCGAGCGCGCTGGCGGGAATGCCGCACCCCGGCCGTCCAGCCGCAGTGGTGGACAAGGCGGAGAGCGTTGGGACCATATAGACGCCGTGCGTTTTCATCAGCTCACCGGCTTCGTCATCCAATAAGGTGGCATGCTCGATGGAATGGACTCCGGCGCGAATCGCGTTTTTCATGCCGGACGCTCCGTGTGCGTGAGCGGCCACTTTTTTCTGCGCCCGGCGCGCGGTCGCCACCGCGGCGGTGAGTTCATCCATGGTCATCTGCGCTTGATCCGGCGACGTGCCGGGCGTGAGGACGCCGCCGGAGGCGATGACTTTAATCACGCCGGCTCCGGCCGCCAGCTGCGCGTCGACGGCGCGCTGAACTTGTTCGATCCCCTCGACTTCCTGGCCGATGAAGCGGGCATGGCCGCCGATCATGCAGATGGCGAGCCCGGCGCCGACAATGCGGGGACCGGGCACGATTCCTTGGTCGATGGCCTGCTTCAAGGCGAAGATGGAGTGGTCGCGCGAGCCGACATCGCGGACGGTCGTGAAGCCCGACTCGATGGTGTGTCTCGCGTGGCGCGCCGACTTCAGCAGCGTCATGGAGGGCGCATCCGACTCGACGGTGGCGACGACGTCCGGCTCTCCTCCGAGACAAAGGTGGACGTGGCAATCGATCAAGCCAGGGATGACGGTCAGGCCGCGGCCGTCGATTTTGGTCACGCCTTTGGGGATCGTCATGGTGCGGCTCGACCCTGTCGCGGCGATCTTGCTGCCGCGGATGAGGATGGTGGCGCGTTCGATTGCGTAGCCGGTTCCGTCAATGAGCCGCACATGCTGAATGGCGATCGCCATGGAATTATTCTCCGACCGGAAAGGTGATGACAATGCCGCCCATCACATCGTTCAATTTGAAATCGCGGCGTGGGCTGTTGGAATGCTGGTTGTGGCAATCGACGCAGGCTTGCGAGCCGGCCCGGTCGGCATAAATGGCTTGGAAATAGCGGGTGCCGCCTTTGGTGATGTATCCGTAGTGCGGTTTGTCGGGATCTTTATCCACTGCGGCGAGGCCGAGGCGTTCAAAGTCGCTGTTGGGGCCGTTCCAGACATAGATCGGCGTGAGGCTGGCCAGGCGGAACGAAAACTTCAGGTCTTTCATCGCCACCAGCCGGCCGGATTCCATCAGATATTGGGCGGGCAGCGCGACGCCGCGTTCGTCTTTCCAATGTTCGTGCGCCTGAATCCCTTCCTTCTGCAGTTTGACCACGACGTTGTCCGTGTAGTTGTTGCGATTGGCTTCGAGCAGCGCTTGGATAAACGCCGCCACTTTTTCCGGCGGGACCATGTCTGTCTTCATGGAATTGGCCATCGTCAGTTTGAAGACCCAGAAAAAGATGACACTCATCAGCGCAAAGGTTACGGCGCCCAAGACCACCAGCAACGGACGATTCATGACAAGACTCCTTCTACATGGCCCGGCTATAGACGCGCGCAGCGGCTTGTAACGCGACGCCCGGCGTCGACAGCCATCCGCCGCGAATGAATATCTCTTCAAGCGCATTCAGAAGCGTCAACACGTTCGCTTCTGTGCTGGATTCCCCCATCAATCCGATACGCCAGACCTTGCCTTTGAGCGGGCCTAACCCGCCGCCGATTTCAATGCCGTAGGTGTGGAGCAGTTGGTGCCGAACGGCGGCTTCATCGATATGCGGAGGGACCGTCACGCAGGCCAGCATCGGGAGCCGATGTTCCGTCACGGGAAGCGGGAGAAGCTCCAGTGCGATGAGCCCGGCGACTAAGGCCTCGCTGTTGAGGCGATGGCGCGCCACGCGGGCCGGCAATCCTTCTTCTTCAATGAGCCGCAAGGCCTCGCGCAGCGCATAGAGCATCGAAATCGGCGCAGTATGGTGGTAGGCGCGGGACCCTTCGGCCCAATATTCTGCGACCAGCGCCATATCCAGATACCAGCTTTGGCAGGGCGTGCGGCGGTTTTTGATGACGGATAGGGCGCGCGGGCTCACGGTGAGCGGCGCCAGTCCTGGCGGACAGCTTAGGCATTTCTGTGTGGCGCTGTAACAGATATCGATTCCCAGGCGGTCGACATCGACCGGAATACCGCCGAGGGAGGTGACGGCATCGACAATCAGCAGCGCATTGTGATCCCGGCAGAGCGAACCGATTACGTCGAGTGGCTGGCTCGCGCCGGTTGACGTTTCAGCATGGACCAGCGCCACGGCCTTCACCGGCCCTGACCGGCGCAAGGCCGACTCAATCATATTCGAAGGAACGACCTGGCCCCAGGGCATCTCTAGCCGGATCGCTTTTCCGCCACATCGTTCGATAACGGTCGCGAGCCGCGTGCCGAACACGCCATTGACGCCGACGATGACGGTATCGCCCGGTTCGATCACATTGACGATGGCCGCTTCCATCCCGGCTGACCCGGTTCCAGACACGGCAATGGTAAAAGGGTTGGCGGTGGCGAACAGGAATCGGAGCGAGTGCTGCACATCGTTCATGATCTCTAAGAAAACGGGATCGAGATGGCCGAGCAATGGCGTGGCGAGAGCCTGCAAGACGCGAGGATGCACCATGCTGGGGCCGGGGCCGAGCAACAGGCGCCGGGGAGGAACGAAGTCGCGCATCATGCCGAAGTCTCCGAACGGTTTTGCGGAGTTAGTATAGCCAAGTCTGGCATGAGAGGCCATGCGATAGTGGCGGGATTTTAGCGGCGTGTTGACAGGCTGTTCAGGACGCCGCAGGCGACTTTCTCAACAGCCTGGGGGAGGATCTAGCCATTTCGAGGGATAGGTAAGCGCGGGGGGCGATGATATAGTCTCTCCGTATGATCGATGCAAGCGGGCAAGAGGGCGGCCAGATAGGGTTTGCCGAAACGGGAAGAGTCGAGACCCCTTCGCCATTCAATGGGCCGGATCGTCCGCGCTTTTCATTCGGAGTCAGTCTGTTTGCCGCGCTGCTCCTCTGTACGGCGTTGGGCGCCCTCCTCTGGCTCTCTGCCAACTCACCCAAGCTTGATCGATTTGAGGATCCTGAGCGCGCGCTGGATCTGATGGTCGGCCGGACGATGGAGGCTCAAGACGGCTTGTTGCTTGCGCCCGACTGGCAGCAGCAACTGACGGATTGGACGAGCGGCAGCAACGAGGTCGAACGGGCGCAAGCGATCCAGTGGTATCAGGAACTTGTCGCGGCGACCGATTCGCCGCCGGCGAAATTGCGGCTGGCGATTCTGCAAGCCGAATCCGGATCTCCATCTGAGGCACTGGCTTCGGCCAGCGCCTGGGTTCGTGAGGATGCCCCGCTGCCCCTGTATGCGGAGCTTATCGCCGCGGCCTACGGTGAGGGGCCGCTCACGCGCGAACGTGAACTGGAATTGCAGACGGCGTTGGCGGAGGACCTTCCGGCCGGATGGTTCTACAATCATCTCGCAGCCGCGCTCGCTGAGCGAGCGGGCGACGTGGCCTTGGGCGCGACCGTGCGTGAACAGATGCATGTCCGCGGCGCACGGATTCAAGGGGGCGCGCAACTGATCACGGCACTGGAACTGCTAGGGTGGATTGGCGGATCGTTCCTGTTGCTGCGATTTGCCTGGCTGGGGATTAGAGGGCGCGACGGCTTGCGGTTGCATCAGCGGGGGGTGCCGCCACCATGGCCAGGCGGGATCGGTGCGGCGGTGCTCTTGCGAGGCGGTGCGCTGGGTGCAGTGCTCTCACTGGCATTTATGTCGCTGGCGCCGGCGGAGCATGTTTCGCTGCGTGCCATGGCGATTCCGATGGCCAACTTGCCGCTGTTGGGGATGGCCTATTACTACCTGCTCAGGCCATCGGGGTTGAATATCGTTACAGGGTTCGGCTTGCAGATCCAGTGGCGGCAGGTCGGGCGGCTGGCCAGTGTGGTGCTCGCGGCAATCGCGGCTGGGCTGTGGGGCGAGTGGGTGATGGGCCAGGTGGCGGAGTCGCTGGAGCTGGCCAACCATTGGACAGAATGGTTCGACCCTGATCTAGTGTGGGCGTCGGGATCGGTGTTGACGATCAGCTTGCTGGAGTATGTGGTTTTTGCTCCGGTCTTCGAAGAGCTGGCGTTTCGCGGTATCTTGTATGCCATCTTGCGCCGCCGGCTCAATCCCTTGCCGGCAGCTCTCATCAGCGCCAGCATCTTTGCCCTTGCCCATGGGTATGGGCTCATCGGGTTTATCAGCGTGCTGTGGAGCGGCGTGCTCTGGGCCTGGCTCTATGAGCGAACCGGCAGCCTGATCCCCGGCATGATCGCACATGCCACGAATAATCTGCTGGTGTGTCTGGCCGTGATGACCCTTCTCCGCTAAACAGGTCCAGTGCGTTCCAAGGCTGAATAGTTCTTCCCATAGGGCATTCTCGAAACGAGAAACCCGGTTCTCGAAACGGATGAATCTCATCGGCTCGCGATACTTTTGCTAAGTATCAATTCCAGAAATTATTCATGTACGTGGAGGGGTCGACAGGTCTGAAACGCGCCTGTTATGGTGCTTGTTCGGATGCAGTGCTTCAGAGTGACTGGTCGTTTTAAACTCGACAGCTGAAAGAGAACCATTCGTTCATGACTATCACTTCAAGAGATCGAGTCAAACGAACTATTCTCTTTATAACCAGCGCGCTTTTTGTGGGAGGGGTCGCTCTTGCCTTTAAATTCGGGCTGTCGCCCGCTGCTCAGGATGCCCGGCATCTGTTTAGCATTTTGGGCATATCGTATTTTCTCGCATGGGGCGCATACGCGTTGCTTTCTCATATCCCGCGGGATGAAATCAGAAGCCAATTTGTACTGCTGACGCTGTCCCTTGGAGCGGCGCTTCTTTTGGCCGAGGTCCCTGTCTGGCTCAACCTCATCGATTATCGAAAGACATTTGGGAATGCCAGTTTTCTTTCGTGGGAACGTCCCAACTACCTTCCGGATCGCGAGCTCTTGGCGCTCCCACGTCCCGGGGCAACCGTGAAGACGATGTTCGGCCGGGGCAACATCGGCGAAGGCATCTGTCTTCCGGTTCGGCCGGCCGAGCCGTTCGACGTCAAATATGACAAAAATGGATTTAGGAACGAACCGGATCTCACAGAGGCAGAGGTCGCCGTTATCGGGGATTCGTATGTGGAGTCTCCGATGTTGCCAGGATCGGCTCTCGCGACGACTCGATTGGCGGAATTGTCCCGCGGGGCAGTCGCCAACCTTGGACAATCCGGCTATGGCCCTCAGCAGGAATTGGTGGTGTTAAAGCGGTATGCCCTCTCTCTTCATCCCAAGTGGATCGTGTGGGTTTTCTATGAAGGCAATGATCTTGTTGACGCGCAACATTACGAGGAACGGGTGTCTTTTCTGAACGGCACATGGAATTCCATGAATAGGGCCTGGGACCGGTCGTTCACCCTCAATAGTCTGATGGCTCTCGCTCGATGGGCGCACGGTTGCATGCCGAACCAGCGGGTTGCAGGAAATTATGGCCTGATTGATGGCGGGGATGGCCGCGAAGAGCGAGTCTATTTCCTGGATCACTCTTCGTCTATCGCGCCGACCGCGCAGGAACTGGAGGCGTTACAGACAACCGCCACCGCTCTCGGCGAGGCGTATGAATTGGCTCGAAGTCAGGGCGCAGGCTTCATGGTCGCATTTGCTCCGACCAAGTTCAGGGTGTATCGCGACATTGTCCGGTTTGATGGGAATGCGCAGGGGGATTTGAAATGGTGGGTGCTGAACGATTTGCCCGAACGACTCCATCGCCTGGTCGCTGATATTTCCCCGGACATTCGTTATGTCGATCTTACGCCGGCATTGTCAGCTGCGGCAAAAACAACGCCACTGGTATTCATTCCTGACGACACCCATTGGACAGCCGATGGCCATCGAGTTGTGGCCGAGACGCTGCACCATGCGCTCACCTACACAGGGCAGGAGTCACTCGTACGGGATGAAAGCCGGACGCCTGTGAAAGCAGGTGGCACCGTGGATCTCGCCCAGGGTGCCATGATGGTGCGGAATAAGGACGGGACCATTCGCTACTGGAGTGCTAGTGCAAACGAATTGTATGGATGGGACAAGAAGAACGCGTTGGGGAAAGTGTCTCACCAGCTTCTTCATACGATATTCCCTGTTTCATTGGAGCAAATCGAAGGAGAGCTCTTGGCCAAAGGTTTTTGGGAGGGGCGCCTGATCCATGAGCGTCGCGATGGCACGAAAATCACGGTCTTTAGTCGCTGGGAACTCCAACAGGATGCCGGGTCAAAGGACCAGTCGATCACTATCGTAGAAATCAATAAGAAGCCGCCTGTCTAGCGAGACTTCTTCCGATTCAGCGTTCCGGGGGGGAGGCGAGTGCATGGAGCGAGCTGTAGAGATCGGAGTGGATTAGCCGCAGTCCGATGTCGCGAAACAATTTGGCCGAGGCGATTCGCTTTCCCACTTCTTCCTGTGCGGCTGTGCGAACAGGACCGCAAGTCCCATGATCCTTCATTGCGCCGCAAATGTCGTTCCATGTGTGGGGTTGTCCGTCGCTGACATTGTAAGTTTCGCCTGGCATGCCTCGTTCCAGCGCGGCGAGGCAGATGGCGGCGAGGTCTTCGACATGAATCAGATTCACATATTTGCGTGACGGCGTGACGCGGCCGGTTCGGATCCAGTCGAGCGGATTCCGCCCTGGGCCATAGATGCCGGCAACCCGCAGCACGATGGCGCGCTGTTCCTTGCGAAGGTATTCTTCGCCTTGCACGCGCGGCTTGGACAGATCGATCGGCGCGGTTTCGTCTATCCAGGGAGGCGGGTATGCATGGGAGTCTCCCTGGTCGTAGGCGGAGGTGCTGCCGAGCACGACCAGTCGGCGGTTCGAGCTGCAGAGCGACGCGGCGAATTCACGGACAAGATCGAGTGGCGCTGCAGGAAAGCACCAGAGGAGATCGGCTTGGTGTGGAAGGGTCGCCCAGGTGTCCGGCTGTGACAAGTCAAACCGGAGGCGTTGCTCGACTGGCACGTAGTTGAGATGCTGCTCTGGCGAGCGGCTGGTGGCGTAGGCCATCAAGGAGCGGTCGGCGACGAGCGGCCAGAGAAAACGGGCTGTGTAGCCTGAGCCGAGTATGACGAGGGGATTAGGTGGCACAATGGAACGCTCCGTCTGGTTTCCCCCACAATGTGACAGCGCATAGGCGGCAAAGTCCATGGAAAACATGCGGGTCTCGATTGGCATTAGTTTTCCATAGTGCTATAAATTGAGTATCGTGTATGTGTGTGAGATGTAGGGTTTTGCGATAGGGAGATGTTGTGATGAAAACACCACGTTGGATATTTGCTGTCCTGCCGGGTTTGCTGTTGTTGGCGGGCTGTCCGAGTAGCGGTGGTGATGGTCCCGGGGGAAATTTCACGCTGGGAGGTGGAGCGACCACGGTGGTCTATCGTGCCGACCAAACGATCGACACGGTTGAAGAGCTGTTTTCTGTCAGCTCTGGCTCCCGGCTGAATCCACAGCTTGTGTTGCCTAAAACAGTTCAGGCCTTTGCGGTAACGCCGGATGCTTCCTCGGTAGTCTATATTGCGGATCAGGACTTTGCAGCGTTGTTTGAGTTGTACCGCGTCAGCCTTGCGACGCCAGGGAGCAGCACGAAGTTAAGTGCGACGGCGATTACTGGCGGGAAGGACGTGCTTGATTTTAAACTGATTCCCGATGGAAGCGGAGTGGTCTATCTGGCGGATCAGGATACGGACGGGGTGAATGAGCTGTACCTGGTCTTATTCTCCTCTCCAGGATCCGTGACGAAGTTGAATGGAGCGTTGACGTCTGGGGGGAATGTGCTTGAGTTTGACGTTGCTCCCAACAGCGCCAGCGTGGTGTATCGGGCAGATCAAGATATAGATACAGTCGTAGAGTTGTATCGAACTGTACTGTCAGGCCTTTCAAGATCCAAGCTTCATAGCGCGTATGCGGCGGGCAAGTCCGTCACGGCATTCAAATTGCTCCCTAACAGTACAGGCGTTGTGTATCTTGCCAATCAGACAACGAACACAGTGACAGAGCTGTATCAGACGATTTTCGGCGGCAGTCAAGGAGGGACGATAAGCCATTCCTTGGTTGCTGGAGGGAACGTGGCCGATGTTGCCGTCAGTGCAGACAGTTCAAGCGTAGTGTATCGAGCCGACCAAGATACAGATGGCATCAATGAGTTGTACCGAGTGGTGCTGTCCGCTCCGACGATCAGTGTAAGGATGAACGGGGCGCTGGTGTCCGGTGGAAATGTGAGCGCAACATACTCGATCATCGCTGACAGCGCGAGCGTCATCTATATTGCGGATGAAACGGTCGACGAGCGATTCGAATTGTACCGAACCGTCTTCTCGGGAGTTGTGAGGACAACCCTCACAGGGACTCGTATCACGGGCAGCCAGGATGTCTACGACGCGGTTGCGATGCCTGATAACAGTGGTGTGGTCTATATTGCAGATGAAACATTGGTCGGCACTCGCGAAGTATTCAGGGTGCTGTTCTCTGCGCCGGCTGCCAGTACGAAGCTCAATCCGGCCTTTGCGAGCGGACGGCAAGCGCAGGAGATCGCCGTTTCGACAGGCAGCGAGGCTGCCTACTACAGAGCGAATCAGACATCAGTAGGAACGGTGGAGCTCTATCGGGTGGTGTTTACCGCGGCGGGGTCGAGTACGACGCTGAATGGGAGTCTGGGAGCCGGAGGAAACGTGACGGCCTTTGCGTTCCGATAATCCTTCAGCTATGCGGCTCTCTTGTCGCATTCGGTTTGAAACACCATGCAGGCGTGAGTGAATGCGGTATCGAGTGGATTGAGCAGCGGTTCCGCGTCCGTCAGAGGTTCACGGCGGCTGATCGCTTCAATCTGGCAGCACAAGTCTGACAGCGAGACTGCCCCGAGGACAGCGCTGCGCGATTTCAGACTGTGCGCGGCCTCATTGACGAGCCGGGCTTCGCCGGCGGCGACTCCCCGTCGAATCTGGTCGACGAGTTGTTGCGAGTCCGTGAGATAGAGGGTCAGAATCTTCGCGAGCATGTCCGGTTTCCCTGGCCGTTGCAGCGCGGTGATCGACTGCCATGCTTGCCGGTCGATGGTCTGGTGGGCCGCGGGTTCGATCGCTGCCGGCGGAGCATCTGTTGTTTCTGTGGACCCGGGGAGTGTCGGAATCTCAGGAGCCGCGTTCGGCGTCAGCCATAAGGCCACTATCCGTTGCAACTGTTCCATGGTGAAGGGTTTGGACAGGTAGTCGTTCATGCCCGATGCCAGGCAGTGGTCGCGGTCTCCGGTGGTCGCATGGGCGGTCAGCGCCACGATAGGAATCGGCCTCGTCGACGGACCGCTACATAATTCGCTTTCCCATGCCCGTATGAGACGGGTGGCCTCAAACCCATCCATGCCGGGCATCTGACAATCCATCAAGACCATGTCGTAGCGAGCCTTTTTCACGGACTCGACCGCCTCTCGGCCGCTTTGCGCGACGGTGACGGAGCAGCCCAGGTTTTCGAGCATCAGTGTCGCAATTTCTTGATTGACGGGGTTGTCCTCGGCCAGCAAGACCGCGCCAGCCAAGCGGGGCGTTGAGAGGGGTGTCGGTAGTGGCGACGCGGAGGGCAATGGAGGTTTTCCAAGAAGGCTCTGTAGCGCCGCATGAAGCGCGTCGTACCGGATGGGTTTGGTGACGAAGGGAATCTGGCCGAACGCCGGGTCTTGTTCGGCCTCGGCCCGGCGAGTAAAGGACAGGAGCCTCAGAATGACGGCATCCGCGAGAGCGGCGTCGGACCGAAGATCTTGCAGTACGTGAATATCCGTCATGTCCGCGAACGTTTCATCGATGAGCGCAATGACCTGGCCGCCTTCCGTTGCGAGCGCATTCATGATCTGCTCCAGAAACTCCGCGCCGGTGTCCGCTATTTGGGGCACGAGACCCCAGCTGGACAGATAGTGTGTCAGCAGCCGTCTCGTCTGGGGATGGCTTACGGCGGCGCATATCCGAACCTCTGCGAGTGCAGCATCGTCCCGGCGTTCGGCGTCGGGCTCGGCCTGCAGCGGCAAGGGCAGTGTGACTGAAAACGTGCTGCCTTGTCCGATGCCGCTCTGGACCGCGATGCCGCCGCCCATCAATTGGCTGAGCTGTTTGCAAATACTGAGGCCCAGGCCGGTGCCTCCATGGACTCTGGTCGAGGACCCATCCACTTGAGAAAACGACTGGAAGAGCCTTGCCTGGCCTTCGGGGCTGATGCCCGTTCCGGTGTCGGTGACTGCGATGCGGAAGATGGCTGGACCGAGTTCTCGCGGCGCAGACGAGTCCACGGTGACGGATACGCGCACATCGCCCTGCTGAGTAAACTTGATGGCGTTTCCCAGAAGATTCGTCAGGATCTGGCGGATGCGAATGGGGTCGCCGATGACGGCGGTAGGAACCGCTGGATCGTACTCCGCCAGCAGGTGGAGGCCTTTTTGCTGCGCGCGGCCGGCTAATTGTTCCGCTGTGCGCTCGACCAGATCTCGGAGATCGAGCGCGACCGGCTGGATCTCCAGCTTTCCGGCCTCGATCTTCGAAAAGTCGAGAATATCGTTGATGAGAGCCAGCAATGTGTCGCCGGAGTTGCGAATAGTCTCGACGTAGTGGCGCTGGGTATTGGAGAGCGAGGTGCGCGCCAGGATTTCCGTCATCCCAATCACGCCGTTCATCGGGGTCCGGATCTCATGGCTCATGTTCGCGAGGAATTCCGCTTTCGCGTTGGCTGCGTCTTCAGCCGCGAGTTTGGCGAGCGCGAGCGCGTCTTCGGCTTCGCGGCGGCGGGTGGCTTCCAGAATGAGTGTCATCAGATTCGCCAAGGCGCGCGCGAATTGCTCTTCGTCCTGAGCCCATTCCCGTGGATCTCCGACATGCTCGATGGTAATCACACCGGCCAGTCCGGTCTTTGTGAAGAAGGGCGCATCCAGCCGGGAGGTGATCGGTTTCGAGGCGAAGGCGTCGGCGAACTCCCGGAAGGATTCATGGTGCTGAGCCTGGTCGGCGGCAATCGCCGATTCTCGCCGGAGCGCGTCAAAATAGACCGGATACTGTCCGGGTATGAGCGGGTGCTCCAGCCCGTGGCTATTTCCCGAGCGGCCATAGCGGTCGAGGCAATAGAGCACCTGTCCGACCTCATCGAAAATCCATATGCTGGCCCAGTCGGCTGCGAGCGACTGAGCGGCGGTTTCCGTGATCTGTTTGGCCGTGGCGGCCAGCGAGTCTTCAAAGACGGTCCGGTCTTTCACGAGCGCCAGCGTGGCGCGCTGCTGGGCCTGCAACCGTTCTTCCTTCGTTGCCAGTTGCCGGTTGGCGGCTTGAAGGGCTGAGGCCTGTTCCTCGGCATGGTGTTGTGCGTCGACGGCCCCCGTCAGGGCGAGTTGGGCGCGCAGGCGGGCTTCCATCGCGCGGTGAGTGGCGAGCGCGACGGCGACGTGATCGGCCAGGCGGCGGACTGCGGCCAGCTCGTCCTTCGAGGGAACGGTCCCTTGCCGAAACGCGAGCGCCAGCAGGCCGCTGGCGAAATGGTCCACCATGATCGGAAAGAGCGCGACGCTGGCGTCGCCGGGAGCGGCCATCGTTTCCAGATACTCCGGCAAGGCGAGCGCCGGGATCAGCGCATGGCGCGGGTGAGCTTCCAGAAAGGCGAGATCGGACGGGGACAGCAGGCAGGGCGCCTCCGTGAACGGTTCGCCCGATGGGGCATTCAGCTGTAGGACGGACAGCACGGTGGCGCTTGATCGGTCGGTCTGAA
The DNA here is from genome assembly GCA_020846195.1 of Nitrospira sp. GTDB lineage: Bacteria > Nitrospirota > Nitrospiria > Nitrospirales > Nitrospiraceae > Nitrospira_D. Next base: position 39,135 of record JADLEJ010000004.1, on the reverse strand, counting down.
GTAACGCCATGCCGACAGCCTCGCAGGAGAGGCTGTCAGAAATCCGGGATTGCACGAGCCTGATCGTGGCCCGCGGGTCTTGGCTTGAAAGAATGGCCTGGCTGATAGCCGCGAGCGTTTCCAGTGTGTGGAATTGCCGGCTGAGCTGGCCGGTCATGCGGTTGAAGGAATTCGCCAGATCTTCAAATTCGTCACGGCTGTGGACGGCTACTCGAGTGGAAAAATCTCCCTCTGCAAGTTTCATCGTCCCCGCTTGAAGCAGGGTCACGGGATGAAGGCTTCGGCGGATGTGCGCGAGGCTGAGCAGCACGATGACGCTCAAGGCTAGCGCCATGACAAACAAGAAGGTGTGACGAAATTGATCGACCGGGGCCAAGGCGGTTTCCTTGGGCTGGCTCAGGGCAATCACCCAGGGATCCGCTAGAAAGTGGTAGCGGAGGGGAATGGTCCAAGTGCTGACGATCTGGTCGTGGCCGTCGAGTTGCCCGACAAAGGTTTCCGCCATGGGGCGAGTCAAATCCTGCCGTTGGAGATTGGGGAGCGCGATTTGGCCGTGAAACGTGGTGTAGAGGATCTGCCGTTCCGAGCCTTCAAGAATGAGATCGGTATCGGGCGGCAGGATTTCTTTGTCCTGGGTTTGCCAGAGAAGCTGCTCATCGACAAGGGCCGACAGCAGTCCCGCGTTCAATCGGCTGGGGTTGACGGCGCGGAGCAGGATGAACGCCGTAGTATCGTCTTCCCCTGGCCGCAGCCGGAGCAATGTTTTGCCTGCCGCAAGGTGGTTCACCTGGCTCTCGTCTAACTGGTGTTGTGCCGGGCTGCCATAGTTGAGCAGCCGGAGTTCGCGGAAGCGATGGCCAGCGTCCTGCACGGTAGCCGTCAGTGTCGCATCCTGGAGCGCCGTTTTGTCCGATGGAAGTTCGGCTGCGATCCGGTCGAGATCGGCCTTCCGTGCCAGAAAGTGATTGATGAGCGCCATCCCCTGGGACTTGCTCTCCTGTTTCAGGCGCGCTGAGGTTTGCTGGATCAGCTGGTCCGTCACCTGCCGATAGGACACCCATCCCAGGATGGATGTCGGGATCAGGGCGCAGAGGACAAAGAGCCCCAGCATGCGGCGGGCAATACGACTTTCGAGGAGTGAAAATGCACCCGTGGGTGTCATGGTTTCCGTGAGCTAGAAGTTTTTCGCCAAGCCATAGTAGGCGCCATCGCTGGCTCGAATGACGTCATCGTGGCTTTTCTGGGCCGTCAGCGGCGCGACTGTCTCGCCATCCTTCCCCATACTGTAAAGATCGAAATCTGAGGTGACGGGATGTAGGAAGTGATCTTTACGAGGCGTTCCGCTGCCGCATGTTGACGTGCCTCCGCTTCCGCTCCCGCTTCCGCCACTGCTACTGCTTCCCCCCTTGGCGATGAGTTGGATTAGGCTTTGGGAATAACCCTCGTCGGTCGCGAACGACACGCGCGCGCGGGTGAGCGGCAGGGAATCGTTGACGGGAAAGACCCACCCGGCAGATCGCTGTGCCGGAGTTTGAGGAGTCGTAAGATGGCCGACCATGATATTGGTCCCGCAATCGATTCGGAGATACTGATAGGGATGTCCCCAAGGATCCTGCAAGGTGTTCTGGCCTGCTTGCGCCAGGGTATCGGGATATTGCCCTGAGGTCGTGGCGTATCCCTTTACGATCCCTGCAATCATGTGCAGCTCGGCAACGGCTCTGGCAACCCTGGCCCTTTCGATAAAGTCCAAGTAGTTCGGCACGGCCAGGGAACTCAAGATTCCTAGAATGGCGACGGCCATCATGAGTTCTATCAGCGTGAAACCGCCGCTGTGCTGGAGGCCTGCCGAGGCTCGCCGCCTGGCTGGGCCGAACGGCTGTTTCTGAGGGGGTGGATGCCACTGACTCATGTTCGGCCGTCTATTCCTTGTGAGTCTTAAACCAATCCAGCGCGGCTTTCAGATCTGCGAGATCCCGGTCGACTTGCTTCGCGAGCTTGGAACAATCCAGTTCGCGCGTTGCCGCGAGGCACTGGTTGAGCCGGTCATAATCGAGGGCGAGGACCGCTTGGGCCTGTTTGCAGGCGCTGAGCCTTGCCGTAAGTTGTGCCGTCATCTGATTCAGAAGTTCTATTTCATCGGCCAGATAGTCTTCTCGATACAGCCTGGTTGTGATGGACAGATTGCCGTCCCGGATGCGAGGCAAGGCCTGTTTCAGTCTGGCGAGGGGCGCAGTGATATGGCGCATGGCGCGGAAGGCATGCACACATTGGAGGACGAGGGTGAGCCCAGCCCCCAGCGCCCATGGCCAGTAGTGGTCGTGCAGTGCGAGCAAGTCGGCGCCGGCGCGGGCGCGCTCCTGCCAGGTGAGGGCCGGATCGCTGACCGCTTGCGTCAATGGCTGGAACACGGGAATAGCCAGCATTGAGAAAATGATGAGCGCGTACACGACCATGAGGTTGAGAATGTGAATTTGGAGCGGATGGGCCCAGGGGTGGGGACGCTCCGCGGTTCGGTTTGCAGGGGGATCGGTGTGTCTCTGGCGCCGGCCTGGATCAGTTGATGAAGTCAGTGGCAGATCGGATGGAATGCCGCCTGGCAGGCTGGTTCCATCTGGGCGGCTGGCGGTCGGGCTTGCTTGATGCATGTTCACGCGGCCTTTTTCGAGAACGATGCATTCATCGTCCTCGGGTCGGAAAAATCGATGCGCTGCTGATCCGGTGGCGGCGGCGCCGGCTGATGCTGAAATTCAGTGAGGCTGGTTTTGAGCCCAAGGATTCTCGCTTCGAGTGTCCGGAGCGCGTCGGTTAGGTCATGGGAGGCATGGCGGTCGAGCTGCGCCGCCACATCCTCGTAAGCCTGGGACACAATCTCGCAGTGCAGTTGCAGGGTTTCGATCTTTTGCTCCAGGCTGTCCATCATGACGTTAAACCCGCGGGCCTCCGGGTGCAGGTAATCGTGTTCGCGCAACCTGGCGCGTTGATAAATCTGCCCGGTGCCGACCGAGTGGAACAGAACGTTGAATCGGTAGAGCGGTCCGGCGATGCGGTGCATGAAGTACAAGGAGTGGAGCAGGAGTCCCAGAAAGGTAATGAGCAGCCATGGCCAGACCCGCGCCGTCACATCCAGAAACTCCGTGGCGACCCGGGCGCGTTCTTGCCAGGACAGAGAGGGATCGTCGAGCGGTTGCGCGATCGGAAGCAGCACGGCTTCGTACAGCACGACGGCCAGGCAGGAAAAATAGAGCAGCGTCATGGCCACAAACGAGTACTGGACCGGATGGACGAACAGTTGTCTTCGCTTCAACCAGCCAGTCACGATGCCACCGATGCTTTGGTCCAGACCAGGTGGGACTGGTTTTTGAACCTGAGGGTCCGGTCGCGAGTGTGATAGTAGAGCGACAGCGTTTGCTCATCGCGTCGCGAGGGGCCATAGACGAGCGTATAAAGTATTCGAGGGCCATCGGGAGCCGTTTCCAGCCGTCTGACGGCCTGCGCCTCCAGGTGTTCCCCGCCCACGCTGAACGTCACCGTCTGGCTGGTGATCACGAGCATCCCGTTTTCGTATCCGGCGGCGGCAGTCTTCCATGCGCCGATCAATTCGCCAGGGCACGAGGCCGGAACGTCTCGCTTCATGACGAAGAGCGACCCTGCGATCGCTCCGATGGCGGTGAATGTGAGAACCGCTATTCGGAGAGTCGTCCGTTTCTGCGAGGGCAGGCCGGAGGTCGCGCTGGTGTCTGCCGCGTGCGTCATGGAATCCTCGCCGTAGAATGAAAGCCGAATGGGTGGCGCGGCAGGGGTATCCCTTACTGCGTCGCTCTCTGTATCGGCCAGCGGACGAGGCAACTGAAGAAGCGGAGTCCACCCGCGCGTCATCACGCGGCCCCGCTGCGTAGAGGCGGTGCGGTGCGCATGGTAAGATGCCGCCGATGCCGCTCACGTCCTTCCATCCCATCATTGCCGAGTGGTTCCAGTCGCAGGTCGGGCCGCCGACGGATGTGCAGCGGCAGGCTTGGCCCGCCATTCAATCCGGCGCGGATGCGTTGATCGCCGCGCCGACGGGATCGGGAAAGACGCTCGCCGCCTTTCTCTCCTGCATCGACTCTCTCTTCAAACAAGTCCTCGCGCGCGAGCTCGACGATCGCACGCAGGTGCTGTATGTCTCGCCGCTCAAGGCCTTGAGCAACGACATTCAGAAGAATCTCCAAAAACCGCTGGCCGAGATCGGGCAGCGGGCGCTGCAAGCTGGCTTGCTGATGCCAGAGCTGCGGGTGCTGGTGCGCACCGGCGATACGCCGATGGCGGACCGGCAGCAGATGTTGAAGCGGCCGCCGCATATTCTTGTGACCACGCCGGAGTCGCTGTTCATTCTGCTGACGGCGGAGAAGAGCCGCCGCATGCTGCAGACGGTGCGGACGGTCATCGTCGATGAAATCCACGCGCTGGCGCCGAACAAGCGCGGCGCCCATGCGGCGCTGTCGCTGGAGCGATTGGATACGTTGACGCTGGTGAAGCCGCAGCGCATCGGTTTGTCGGCGACGCAGCGGCCCATAGAATTGGTGGCGGAGTTTCTTGTTGGCGCCCGCCCGAGTCCAACCATCATCGATGTCGGCCATCGCCGCGAATTGGATCTGGCCGTTGAAGTCCCGAAGGATGAACTGAGCGCTGTCGCGACAAACGCCATCTGGTCCGACGTCTACGATCGCGTGGCCGAGCTCGTCCGGCAGCATCGCTCGACGCTGGTGTTCGTCAATACGCGGCGGCTGGCCGAGCGGGTGTCGCATTACCTGGAAGAGCGGCTTCAAGATTTGGGTCCAGGCGCGGTGGCGGCGCATCATGGCAGCTTGTCGCGGCAGCTTCGGCTGTCGGCGGAAGAGCGATTGAAGGCCGGCAAGACGCGCGTCGTCATTGCCACGGCGTCGTTGGAGCTGGGCATCGATGTCGGCACGGTCGATCTTGTGTGCCAGATCGGCTCGCCGAGAGCCATTGCCACCGGGTTGCAGCGGATTGGCCGCGCGGGGCACTGGGTCAAGGCGATTCCCAAAGGCCGTTTGTTTGCCATGACCAGAGACGAGTTGCTGGAATGCGCGGCATTGGTGCGCGCGATTCGCCAGGGGACGTTGGATCGGATCGCGATTCCGCCCGCGCCGCTCGACATTCTTTCCCAACAGATTGTGGCGGCAGCGGCCAGCCAGGCCTGGACGGAAGACGCGCTGTTTGAGTTGGTCCGCCAGGCCTATTCCTATCGGGATCTTTCACGGGACGAGTTCGACGGTGTCCTGCGCATGCTGGCCGAGGGGATTGCCACGCAGCGAGGGCGGGGCCTGGCCTATCTGTTCCATGACCGGATCAACCGGCGGCTGAAAGGGCGGCGCGGCGCGCGGCTGGCGGCGATCACGTCCGGCGGCGCGATTCCCGACACGGCGAACTACGCGGTGGTGGCGGAGCCCGATGGAACGGTGGTCGGGTCGGTCGATGAGGATTTTGCGGTGGAGAGTCTTGCGGGCGATATCATGTTGCTGGGCAATACGTCGTGGCGGATCAAAGGGATCGAGGCAGGGAAAGTCCGTGTCGAAGACGCGCAAGGGGCGCCGCCGAACATTCCATTCTGGCGTGGCGAGGCGCCGTCGCGGACGGCCGAATTGTCGGCGGAAGTGGCTGCTCTGCGGCAGGAGATTGCTGCGCGAGCCCTTTCTCCAGCTGACGGCGCCGAATGCTCAGCCCTGAGCCACCAGCACTCGGCACTGGCCTGGCTGAAGTCAGAGTGCGCGGTAGACCAGCGTGGGGCGCAACAGGCTATCGAGTATGTCCTCGCCGCCAAGGCAATGCTGGGGACGGTGCCGACGCAGGACACTATTATCGCCGAACGGTTCTTCGACGAGAGCGGCGGGATGCAACTGGTGCTGCACGCGCCGTTCGGCGGGCGGATCAACCGGGCTTGGGGCCTGGCCCTGCGCAAGCGGTTCTGCGTCACCTTCGATTTCGAGTTGCAGGCGGCGGCGACGGACAATGGCTTGGTGATCTCGCTCGGCGAGAAACACAGTTTCCCGCTCGACTCCGTGTTTGGCTATCTCCACTCGAAGACGGTCCGGGAGGTGCTGATTCAAGCGGTCTTGCTCGCGCCGATGTTCGCGACGCGCTGGCGGTGGAACGCGTCGCGTGCGCTGGCGCTGCTCAGGTTTTCCAACGGCAAGAAAGTCCCGCCGCAGATTCAGCGGATGAAGTCGGAAGATTTGCTCGCGGCGGTTTTCCCGGATGCGATCGCCTGCCAGGAGAATCTCACCGGCGAGCGGGCGGCACGGCAGATTCCGGATCATCCGCTCGTGAACGAAACCCTCCGCGATTGCCTGACGGAGGCGATGGATCTTGACGGCCTCACGGCGGTCTTGCAGCGCATCGAGTCCGGCCAAATTCGTTGTGTCGCCGTGGACAGTCCCGCGCCCTCGCCGTTTTCCCATGAGATTCTCAATGCCAACCCCTATGCGTTTCTCGACGATGCGCCGCTGGAAGAGCGCCGCGCGCGGGCGGTGGAGATGCGGCGGACGCTGCCGCCGGAGCTGCTCGGCCAGGTCGGCGCGCTGGATCCGGCGGCGATTGAGGACGTGGAGCGGGAGGCCTGGCCGGTCGTGCGCGATGCCGACGAATTGCACGATGCGCTGCTGACGCTGGTGTGGGTGCCGGTCAAAGAGATTGCGTCCTGGAGCGCATTTCTGCCGCGCCTCATTGAAGAAGGGCGGATAGCGGAGTTGTCGGCGAGACGTGAGGGGCGAGCGGTACAGGGCTGGGTTGCGGCGGAGAATCGGGAGCGGGTTGAACGATTGTTGGCGGGTGGCGACGAGGAGGTTCTGGCCGCGGTGGTGCAGGGCTGGATGGAAAGTATCGGCCCGGCGACGGTGCCGCAACTGGCGGAGCGTCTGCATCTGTCCGTCGATGGCGTGATGGCGGCGATGCTGAAACTGGAATCGCAAGGGCAAGTTCTCCGTGGAAGTTTCCGCCCCTCCTCAGCACCCGGCGCTCAGCTATCAGCCTCTCTCGGTACGGTTATGCCCGAATGGTGTCATCGCCGGCTTCTGGCGCGGATTCATCGGTTGACGGTCGGCCGGCTGCGCAAGGACATCGAACCGGCGGCCGCCGCCGAGTTCATGCGCTTTCTTCTGCAATGGCAGCATGTCGCGCCAGGCTCTCGTCAGCATGGGGAGGCCGGGCTGGCGCAGGTCATTGCCCAACTGGCTGGATTTGAAGCGGCGGCATCGGCTTGGGAGCCGCAGGTGTTGCGGCTGCGGCTGGCGAAGTACGAACCGGAATTGTTGGATCGCCTCTGTCTGAGCGGCGCGGTGAGCTGGGGCCGGCTCTCTCCGCATCCACGGCTGGCGTCCGCTGGTGAAACGGACCGGGTGCGCCGCATCGTGCCGACCAGTGTGGCGCCGATCAGTCTGTTTCCGCGCGAGGACGGGGAGTGGCTGATGGGCGCCTCTGTAGACGGCGCGGCTCAGGCCGGCCAGGATCCCTATGGCCAGTTGAGTGCCGTGGCTCAAGATGTGCGCCGTGCCTTGCAGGAGCGAGGGGCGAGCTTTTTCGCGGATCTCGTGAAACGGACCGGCCATCTACCGGCGGAAGTCGAAGCGGGCCTCTGGGAATTGGTCGCGGCCGGATTGGTGACGGCCGACGGATTCGACAATTTGCGCGCGCTGATCGATCCGCGACGGCGCCGAGCGGAAGGCCGTGACCGGGTGCGCCGTCCCCGTCATACCGCCGGCCGCTGGTCGTTGCTCCGAAACGCGACTCAGCACACCGCACTCGGCGCTCAGCCCCTCCTCGCCGAGGCTGTTGCGCGCCAGCTGCTGCGGCGGTATGGCGTCGTTTTTCGCGATTTGCTGGCGCGTGAATCGCTGGTCCAGTCGTGGCGCGAGGTGCTGGTGGTCTATCGGAGGCTGGAGCTGCAAGGCGAGATCCGAGGCGGCCGGTTCGTGGCGGGATTCACCGGCGAGCAATTCGCTCTGCCCGAGGCGGTGGAAGCCTTGCGGACGATTCGGAAGAGCGGCGGCTCCGCCGGTGGAGCCGAGATCAAACTATCGGCCTGCGATCCGCTGAATCTTGCCGGCATTCTCCTGCCAGGCCCCCGCGTGCCTGCCGTGGCGACGAACTTTCTCGTCTTCCGCGACGGCGTCGTGGTTCGCACCGTGACGGCGCAGGATCGAACGGCCGAGCCCACTCAGGCGCGCGGACTCGCGCAGCCTATTTGACGTCGGGATTCGGCGCGCCCGCGCAGAGCACGTCCCACTGCGCCGCGAGGTTCGCATTGCCTCCTCCCCAATCCAAGAAGGTGCCCGTATGATCTACCGTGGCTCCCGCGCCTTCCCACTTCATGTTTTGCGGATCGCCCTTGCGGCGGAATTGAGGCCGGCCTTTGCCGTCCCCGTCTTCCCAGCGGCCTTTGTAGAGGTAGAGGTTCCCGTCGATCGCAGTCATGTGCCCGGCGGCGCAGTCCGCGCTAGCGCGATACAGCGGTCGAAATCCAATCCAGCCCGAGCGCACTTGTTCCTTCGCGCAGAGCGGATCGCGAGGTTTGTAGGCGGCGCACCATTTGGCTGCATCGTCAGGGTGAATTCTCGCCTCGGCGGTTGCGCTGGCGGTTCCGATCCCGGCCTTCGTTGTAACCTGGGGATTGAGGCACTTGGGCAGATTGCAGATCGGGAGGTATTCCGCGCCCGCGCTGGATCGCGACTCGCTGGCGGAAAGCAGGTTGAAACACATCGCAGCGGCAAACACGGCTGGCACGACGAGCCGATGGAGGCGCACAGAATGAGGCATGGGGGTTCTCCTTATTTCAACAAGGGGGGAGCATTGAAGCCGGAGCACTCTAAAAAAACGAGTATGGCCTGTCAAGTCAACCGAGGGAAAGACGGTTCGGCTGGAGGCGCAGGCTTGTACGGTGGGATTATGTCGGCAAGGCGAGCACTGGGCAGCGGGCGCCGCGTACCACCCGCTCTGTGATGCTGCCACGCATGAGATCCAGCAACGAGTCGTGGCCTGCCGTAGTCATGACGATCAAATCCACGTCGAAGTCGGCTCCCATCGCAAGAATGACATCGACCAGGTTGCCGCGGCAGGTCATCGAATGCCAGAGCCAGCCGTCTCGATGAGGGAATCGGATGCGGCTGAGCGCCGAGTCGTCGCCAACATGCATGACGATGCCGGTTTGGTTGTCGCCGCCCAGCGCGGTCGCCAATTGCACCGCGCTGTCGACGGCGCGCTGGGGATGCGTGTCGGCGTTGACGGGAATGAGAATGCGCCGCAATTTGAGGCGGCCGGAATCGCGCGCAATGAATCCTTCCACATGCGATGGAACGAACAGGGCTGGGCTGTGCGTGCCGCGCGCCACCGGTTCGGCCACCGACTGATGCCGCCAGCGGGCCAGCCCGTCGTACTGATGCGTGGCCATGACCAGCAAGTCGGCCGGATGGGCGCTCATGTACTGCAAGATTCCTTCGGTCGGATTGTTTGCCAGCGCACGGGATTTTCGTATGGCGATGCCCAGGTCTTGCACGCGCTCGCGCGCACTTCCCGGGGGAAGCAGGCCCCATTGTTCGAGGATGGGGCGGACTTTCGGAAAATCCTCGAAGTCCTTCCTGGCGACGCCCGGATCGACATGCATGACCGTCAGCTCACCCTGAAGCGCGACAGCGAGCTTCACGGCGTGGAGCAGGGCGGTATGGCTGTCTTCCGAAAAATCGGAGGGATGGAGAATGCGTTGAAAAGAGAGCGTCGCGGCTGAGGTGTGCGTGGTAGTCATAGCGATCCGACAGGTGTTAGTGAGATGGCCGATAGGATTGAGCGGTTGCATGGAGCTGCGCGAGCCACTGTTCGGGGGCCGCATGGGCATCCGGCCAATCGTGCGCATACCGGCGTTGGATCGCGGCGCCGAAGTCGGCGCGCTGGGGCTCCGGCACGCCGAGCAAGGTGCCCACCGCGGTCAGATACTCGCCGGACCCTGCGGCGATGTTCTGCTCCATATTGTCCCGGCTCGCCGCGATCAGGGCGAGCGCCTTGTAGTCCGGTTTTACCAGCCCGTCTTCTGAAACCCAGCTGTGAACGGACGAGGTGGTGCCGCTGATATTCGAGGTGGTGTCCATCGTTTGGTCGAGCGTGGCCTTGATCGAGCAACCAGTGGACAGGGCAAGGGTTAGGACCATCACCGCAAGCCGAACCGAGTTCGATGGTATGCGCATGAGGGCTCCTTTCTCTTGAGGGCGTGGAGTAGTCGACTGGCGGCCACTATAGCACAGCACCCCTTAAGTTTAGCTAGGGGGGACCCGATAAGGCTCACAAGAAGGAACTGAATCTATGCCAGTCTCAGCGCTCACATCGTTCGACCCGTCCAAATTCTTCCAAGCTCCGGCTGCGGCGGCCTCAAGCCCTCAGCGGCTCGATACCAAGGTGTCGGCCGTCTCGGCAACGGCGGATCTGAGCGGCCGTCTGAGCGTCACGACCGCCGAAGGCGATAAAATCACGCTCACGGCCGACCTTGAGGCGCGGTATCGGGCGGTGAATTATCAGGCGAAGGCCAAGTCCGAGCAAGGCACGGTTGAGGTGAATGCCACAAGCGTTGAAGCCTCTTTGAAGAAACAATATGGCGTGACGGTCGAAGGGGATCTGAACGAGCAGGAGTTGCACGATCTTGAGAAACTGTTCCGGAAGGTCAGCAATATCTTCCGCAAGTATTTCAACGGGCAGGACGACGAGGCGCTCGCGAAGACCGCCAAGCTCGCCGACAAGTTCGGGAACCTGTCATCGTTGTCCAGCCTAGATCTCAGCGTCAATGTTGAACGGTCTGTGACGGTCGTGGCGGCCCAAGTGGCATCGCAGGTGACGGGGCAGCCCGCAGCCTCGACGGATCAAGCCGCTCGCGTTCCTTCGACTCAACCGGCGATAGCGGGTACCCCGGGTGTGGCGCCTTCGACGGCTGCGGCGATCCCGCAGCCGCCTACTAGTACTACGGCGCCCACCCAGCCTGCTTCGGCTTCGACGGACGCGGCGGCTCCGGCAACAGGCACGACGACTCGCCTCGTTGCGCCAGCGCCGGATGCCTCGCAGCCGAAATCGTTGGTGCAGCAAGTCTTGGATGCGCTCGAAGAGGCGAAGGTCGAATCGCAGAAGGTCCGCAAGTACCTCCCGGACTTCCTCAAGAAGTTGCGCGAGGACCTTGCAAACGAATTGCAGGGTGAACAAAAACAGACGCCGCAGGCTGCTCCCGCCGAACCACCGGCGACCTCGGCAGACGCTCCCGCGAGCGCAGCGACGAGCGCCGTGCTGGCCTATCGAGCCGTTAGCTTCACGTCGGTGTCCCTCTCGATCAGGACATAGCTTTCCGCCAGGGCAACAGCGTCAGCCGAAAGGTTGGCGTAAGCGAGGCACGGCGAGGTCTGGTGATCCCAGGCCTCGCCGTTGTCGTGTGCGCGCTGGCCTTGAGTTAGTTATTCCACAGACGCCGATACCAGGCTTGTTCTTTCTCGGCCGGCAGCGAAGCCAGGTTCATGCGCGTGCGGATTTCGCCGATGTTCCAGCCGGTCAAGGTCGCCAGCCGCTGCGCTTCTTTTTCATAACGCTCGCGGAGCTGTTGCCGATAGGCGGTCGCCGCCGCGCATTCGTCCGTGCCTGTCCAGGGATGGCGCAGGATATAACGGGCCTGGAAGTTTGACCGATCCGAGGTTTCCTGGAACATCAGGTCTTCAGGGAAGTGCGCCGCGTCATAGCGAACGTGCAGGCGCGTCAGGAATACGTTCTGGGCCATCGGCATGTTCCGGCCTCGTTGCGGGCCACTGAAGTTGCTTTGCCAGAATACGCCCAGTCCGCGCAGCTCTTCGGCGGAGAGCGGATCAGCTGCGCAGGGGTCGCACCAATTCATGTCCCAAGCATATTCCAGAAACACCCCACGCTGGCTCTCGCGTTTGACTTGTTGGGTGAAGAGATCGCGATAGAAGTCGCCGAATTGATCTTTCACATAGAGCGGAATCTCCTGCGATTCCGGCAAGCGGGCCGTGCGATAGTTCGTCGTTTCGACGCGGCCCTGCTTTGTGAGGAAGTAGATGAATAGCTCTTGCGCGCCATCGGCGTTGACGGTGCCGAGGCGGATCGGCAGCATGAACTTCGGCGACTCGAAGGCAATCTGCAGTGGCCGCAAGTGCGTGAGGCCCAGCTTGGCCTGTTCGCCGAGATTGACCTTGGCGACAAAGAACTTCAGATTCTGTTTGAGATAGCTATGGAGCACAGCCGAAGCTCCAGTGGGAATTTTGTAGCCGTTTTCCGCCAGCCAGGCTTCCAGTCCGGCGCTGTCCTTCGCCGACAGGATGAGGATGTCGTACTCGCCGACGAGATACTGCGCGTCGACCGTGACGCCCAACACCCGGTTGCGTTCGCTGGTGGATTCGGCGGCGGCCGGGACCCTGTTTTTCATGGCGCCCATCCGGTCTTGCATCAGGTCGTCGCGCAGGCAGGGATTCTCATCGAAGTATTCGACGAGGCGTGGCGCCGAATAGTCGGCCAGATGTTTGAGCAAGGCCGGATCGCCGATGTGGATTTGTTCTTTCTCCAGCACCGCCGGAACCGGCACGACCATCGCAAACTCTTTCACATCGCCGTTGAAATCGTTCGCCATCGTGATGACGGTTTTATTGTCATGGCGGGCAATGGCGACTTCCGACGCCTTGTTGAAGAGCTTCGTATCGGCCTTCCCGACATAGAAGCCGCAGAAGGCGAAAGCGTCGCCGCTCCAGACGAGCAGGCCTAGCAGGAATGTGAATGCTGGAACGAGGATGCGTCTCATGAAAACCTCCTTTGTGGGTGAAGCGACAGGGCGAGAGGCACAGGCACAGACGGCTGCCCGGTTGTCGGCCTGGACCAGTCGTAGCGGACAGCGGGAAACAGGCGATCCAGCAAAGGGACGAATGGCGCGCAGGCGATCAATCCCCAGAGAGGGCCGTTGGGTTTGAATAAATCGAATTGCACATAGAGCGCGACGAGTGTGGCCAGCAGGGCGTAGACGATCCGCCCGGTTCTGGAATCGGGTGTCGTTTTTGGATCGGAGATCATGAAGAAGGCAAAGATGAGCAGCGCGCCGCTTTCGAGCTGATGCAGCGGGATCGCCAGCGGGTCGCCGAGCCAGAGCGCCCGCGTGAACAATAGGCCGGCATAGCAAAAAAGAAAGGCGAGGGTGACATCGGTGCGCGCGGCGCGCGTCACGACCAGACTGCCAAGGCCGGCGACCAGAAAGCCGAACCAGGCGGCTTGCCCCCACTGTCCCGGCGAGATCCAGCCGAGCCCGCTTCCGATCATGACGGCCAGCGCGAGATTCGTCGGATTGAAGAGATGTTTGTCCTTCCAGCGGATGGCGAACTTACTGCCGATGGCGATGGCGGCGGCCAGCGCGGCAACCGCGAGATGATCGGTGCGGAGCAGCAGGCAGAGGGAAAGGGAGGAGATCAGCGGGCTTTTGGGGTCGAACGCCGGGAGGCCTGCATGGCGCGCGCCGGCATATTGCGCGAGCAGCGCCGCGCCGATGGTGACGGCGACCTGGGCGGCGGAGACGTCGAAGTGGAGACAGAGGAGGCCGTACAGGAGGATGGCGGAGAGGCTCGCGATTTGGTACAGGCGGGGATCGAGGGACGAGCCTGAGTTTCTGAGTCGGTCTAGTTTCATCTGGTGCCTCGCGAGTAGGGAAATGTGCTGTCCTGTCTACGTTATGGCGTTAGGAGGAAAATCCTTTCAGAGGGGGATGGAATCCAGCGGCATGCGATGGAATTGAGACGGCGTTGCCTGGAGCGGGCAGGTTGGGCTGCTGTGAAATGGAGGAATTGACAGGCCGGACCCGCATTGCTAGGGTTCCGCTAAATTCGAGGTCGGTGCGGCGCCTGTTTGCAAAAAAGGGGGACGCCCATGCCCAATGCCTATGCTGTATTGCAGGACGGTAATGTGGTGGTGGAGTTCTGGACAGGTCAGGTGACTCACGCTGAGCTGTTGGCGCATGAGCGGCGGCATTTGAGCGACCCGTCGATTCAGGCTGGTGCCTCGGTGCTGGTCGATGCCGAGCGCGCGCACTTCGGGACGACTGCTGAGCAGGTGAAAGATCTCGTTAGTCTCTATGGCCAAATAATCGGCCGGCTCAAGATCGGCAGGAAGGCGTTATTAGTCAATCGAGAGACCTACGACCGGGCGCTGATCCTTATACGAGAGGTAGAAGGGTACGGAGTGAGGGGCATCATTTTTAATTCCCTCGACATCGCCTGCATCTGGTTGGGCCTCGATATCGACATGGTGCGGGGGCAATTGCAGGCGCTCAAGGCGCAATTGGAGCAGGCCGACTCTGCTGTCGTCAGGCGAACGACATAGAGAACGCCGCGCGGCTTGTGCCGCATCGAGGAGGAAGCTATGCGTCGAACGGCATCGGGTTACGTCAAGGTCAGGGCGGTCAGCGGGACGCATGTTGTGTTTCTTGCCTTCGATATGAAGGAATCGGATGCGATGGGGCTGATGGGGTTCGCGATCCAGCGCACGGATTTCACCGAGAATGAAACGGTCTGGTTGCGCGGCAACAAGACGTTTGCTCGCATTCGCCATTCCACCGGGGTCGAAGATGCCAGCAGCCGCGAGCATCCCTTTCAGGCCTTCCAGTGGGCGGACTACTCGGCGAAGCCCGGGTACAGATACAAGTACCGGGTGATTCCGATGTGCGGCAGCCCGGGCGCATTGGTCGAAAAGCCCGCGACCAGCGTCACCATCGCAACCGAACCGCTCACCGGCGCCAAGCACGACGTGCATTTTAACCGCGGCGCGATCGCCTCGCAGGCGTTTGCCAAGCGCTTTCCCGGAATGACGCTCGATGAAGCCGGCGCCCCCGCCTATACGTGGCTCACGCGCGACCTGCTGCCTGCGCTGCTTGGGTTCATCGGGAAGGCGAAAGGCCGGGGCTATCGGCTGCACGCCGCGATCTATGAACTGAAGTGGCCGGACGTGCTGGCGGCATTCAAAGCGGCCCACGCCTCCGGCGCCGACATCCAGATCATCTACCATGGCAAAGGCGACGAGACCGGCTTGGCCAACGACAAAGAAATCGCGCAGGCCCAAATCGCATCGCTGTGCATCCCGCGCGCGAACGCCAAGCTGATGCACAACAAATTTATCGTGCTGAGCAAGAACGGCAAGCCGGTGTCCGTCTGGACCGGTTCGACCAACATCAGCCGGAATGCGCTGTATGGCCAGCTCAATGTCGGACATGCGATTCACGATAAGGCCCTGGCCGCCCGATTTCTCGAGTACTGGATGGAGCTTCACGGCGATCCCGCATCTGCGGATCTGAAGGATTGGGCTGGGGCGGAGAACGTCTTGCCTCCGTCCAGCGATACCGACGCACTGACGCCGATCTTTTCTCCGCGCCGCGGGCGCGGGGTGTTCGATTGGTGGATCGGTCTGGCCAGCGAGCCCCAGCCGCTCTTCATGACATTTCCCTTCGGCATCGTCGCGGATTTCCGCCCCGTGTTCGACCGGGACGATGGGGTGCTGCGCTTCGCTTTGCTGGACAAGTACGTCAATGGCGGCAACGCGGCATCGCGCGCCGCCGCGATTGCCGATATCGAGCGCATTCGCCGCCGCGCGAATATCGGCATGGCGGTCGGCAGCAACGTGTTTGTGGATTGGGTCGATGGCTGGCATCGAGAGGGATCAGGGATCGGCGTCAATGTGAACTGGGTGCACACGAAGTTCATGCTCATCGACCCGCTGGGCAAGAAGCCGGTCACCCTCACCGGATCGGCAAATTTCAGCGAAGCCAGCGTCACGACCAACGATGAAAACATGGTGCTCATTCGCGGCGACTCACGCGTCGCGGATATCTACTTCGGTGAATTCATGCGTGTGTTCGCCCACCATCGGTTTCGTGAGTCGGTGAAACGGCACATCGAACAGGCCGGTTCGGCGGCGTTCGCGACGTGGAAACCGCAAGATTTGTTCGAGGACTGGCGGAAATGGGTGCCGGGGCATTTCAAAAAGAATTCTGAGCGCGATATCAAACGGCGATATTTTATCGGAGGCTAGAAGTTGCCATCGGCGGAACGCTAAGCGGGAATATTCTGAATGTCTGAGGGGCGGCCGCTCATTTCTCGGGACGGGGAAGTCAGGAAGTTCCCGTTAATCCGTCCTGTGTGTTTGAGTCAGAGTTGAGCGGTTGTTTGCGGTTTTAGCGCAAACCATTCTATGACAGCGTTCTAGATTTTGCCGGAATACAATGTTCAAGCCGAGCTAAGTACTTGTGATTGGGAGAGTTATGTAATGAAACAAGATTTCCTGATTGCCCTTTTCAAGCTTGGACGGAAAGACCATATGGCTGAATTGCTTCACGAAGGCCATATATTTATGAATACAGCTGGATACTTTTCTGTACTTGAGGATAGTTCACCACGTTCTGATCCAGAAGAAGGCGTGGGCTACTGCAAGAACGGAGATGGCATGATTTTAAAAATGGAGGACCAAGGAGATTGGCTCACTCTTGGAAACATAATTGGGCCGATTCTGTTCCCGTCAAAGACTAACAAGTCGGTTAATATTTATAGTCTTCATTCAAAGTGGAGCTGCGACTATGGAGTGCCATTTCGATTAAGCGACCTTGGATTTGGTGATTCGTTCGTCCTGTTTATTGATACGACTGAATTTTTCAAAAGACTTGAAAGGGCAGCTGTCAATGAAGGGTTAGAATTACGGTGGGGAAGAATTGATTATGTAGATCGGTGTACCTATTCAGGGCCAATGGGGTTGTTTAGAAAGTTCTCTCAAAGTGCGGGTCATCAAGAGTTTCGAGTCGTGGTGTCTCCTGGAACGGGATGCCCGTTGTCATTACGGCTTGGAGATCTATCTGATATCGCAATTATGGGCTCGTCAAGTGAACGGCTGCTTCTAGAGCGAAAACTTTCTAATGGTGAACCAGTTTCAGCGACTGACCTGGAAAGCTAAAGGAGATATCCTAAGCTCTCTTATTAGCGAGTCATCCGGGAGTAACCATTGTGCGCCTTAAACTTTCTGATAGATGAGGGGTCATGGAACATATGAGTTTCGGGAACACGACGCCGATTCTTCGAATGTTCGATGAGCGCAAAGCCAAGGAGTTTTACATCGGCTGTCTTGGGTTCGTGCTGGATTGGGAGCATCGGTTTGAGGAAGGTCTGCCGCTGTATATGCAAGTCTC
This sequence comes from Nitrospira sp., assembly GCA_020846195.1. GTDB lineage: Bacteria > Nitrospirota > Nitrospiria > Nitrospirales > Nitrospiraceae > Nitrospira_D. The sequence goes on along the minus strand of JADLEJ010000004.1, from coordinate 21,905 downwards.
GAAGGATGGGTGTGTGCTTCACTTGTCCGAACATCACGGCGATGGCTGTCCCGGCGCAGCCCTGCGCATTGAAACGAACGAGCTGGAGGCGTTTCACCGGCAACTTTCCGAGAAGACCTATCCGTATGCCAGGCCTGGCATAGAGACGACCCCTTGGGGGAGCAGGGACCTGTCAGTATGCGATCCGTTCGGCAATCGCTTGACGTTCACCGACGCTATCAGCACTCAGAAATAGTTGTGGAGAACGGCCTGATTCCATGTTGGGTTGAATCCATCGGTCTCTTTCCGTCTCTTAGCGAGGAGGAGGTGCTGTGATGGCTACGCAAGATGTCATTCGTATCGGCTCCTATCTCGCGGTTCTGACGATCATGGCCACATGGGAACTGATTGCTCCGCGACGGGCGCTCACGGCGTCGAAGCTCTGCCGGTGGGGTGGAAATCTGACGATTGTGGTCCTGAATACGGCGATTGCTCGGGTGTTCTTCATGGGCGGGGTCGTGGCGGTCGCGGTGTTGGCGCAAGAGCGCGGGTGGGGGCTTCTGAACCTCGTGGAAGGACCGGCTTGGCTTGAAGCGGGCGCCGCGATCGTGCTGCTGGATTTCATCATCTATTGGCAGCATCAAGTCTTTCACTTTGTGCCGCTGCTCTGGCGCTTTCATATGATGCATCACTCGGACTTGGATTTAGACGTCACCAGCGGCGTCCGATTCCATCCGGTCGAGATTGTGATCTCGGTCGGCGTGAAAGCCCTCGCGGTGTTGGTACTGGGCGTGGCGCCGCTAGCGGTCGTCGTCTTTGAAATTATCTTGAACGCGACGGCGTTGTTCAATCACAGCAACGTGCGCATGCCGCTGTGGCTGGATCGAGTCCTGCGCTCTGTCATCGTCACGCCGGATATGCACCGCATCCATCACTCGGCGGCGGTGTGCGAGACGAACAGCAACTATGGCTTCAATGTGCCCTGGTGGGACCGGCTGTTCGGAACCTACTGCGCGGAGCCGGCCTTAGGGCAGCTTGGGATGAGAATCGGGCTTGAGCATCTGGGCCCGCCGGTGTGCCTGAATCTCTTCATGATGCTGCGCTTCCCGTTTGTCTCGTCGCTGGGTCGCTACGTTGGACGGATGTAGCCGTACGGTCCAACACTGGCGCAGTGAAGCCAATCGGAGTAGCATGGCGGCGCTTCATCTGGAGGGCCGCATGAGAAACGCAATCGTGATCGGTGCTGTATTGATGGCGAGCATTCTTGCCGGTGTCGTTTCGCCGGCGCCGGCTGCGATCAAAGTCTCTCCACCGACTAAGCCCTGGCATGTGACGCAATTGGCGGCCGATACGCCGATCTGCGATTCGTCGACGACCTTTTCCTACAATGTGACGTGGAAGCCTGTCTTCGAGACCTGGAATCCGAAGCGGGCGCCGCATGTCTGGAAGAACTATATCGTGAAGACGTACAACTGCGCGGAGACGAGCATCATTATTTGCGATGCCTTATGCACCACAAAGGCGTCGGGCTGTTCCATCAAGCAGGCCGTCTCGTGGATGCGCGTTTCGGCGTTTCTCACGGACGATCTGACCTCCACGGGGTCCTTTATGGAAATCAGCGGCATCCTGCGTCCGGCACTGGCGCTGGTCGGCAAGACCTGGCAGTGCGTTGGGAAATAGGGAGAATGAACGGGTACAATCCTCTCCATGCATGAGTTCTTGCTGGTGCTGATCAGCCTGGCTGGGGTGGCAGGGTTGGGTTTCATCGCGAAGGCGATCACGCCATTGCTCATGATCGAATTCGGATTGTGGGTTCTGGCTGGCGGTTTGCTGCTCGGGATTCCGGCGGGGTTGTGGTATCACGTCGTCTTGTATCGCGCCTTGAAACGGCGGATGCCGCTGCCCTCCTGGTGGTGGCGGAGGCCGGTTGAGTTGCATGACCGGCTTACGCCGGTGGAGTTTGCGCCGGTCCGTCCCTGGTTCGTGGCGGGCGCTGCTGGATTCGTGCTCTGCTGTGTGGGCGGCATTGTCGCGATTGCCGGGTTGTCGGTCGGGCCGTTGTCCCCGTAACGCGATTCCGCCGCGGCACGCCAGCTATCCCACGACGTGCAGTTTGATCAGATTTGTTCCTCCCGGTTGTCCGCTGCGAGTTCCAGACAGAATCACAATTCGTTCTCCTGGTACAGCCAGTCCCTCCGCTTTCAACCGCCGTTCAGCTTCATCCACCCGGGCATCTGTCTGTTCAATCTGTGGCATGGTGTAAGGTCGCACGCCCCAATAGAGGGCCATCCGTTTCCTGACCGGCTCGAACAGGGTGAAGGCGACGATTGGCGCGGCCGGTCGCTGCTTCGAGATGAAGCGCGCCGTCGTTCCCTGCTCGCTGAAGGCGACGATGAGGCTGGCGGCGATGGCCTTGGCCGCCGACGCCGCGGCTGTGCAGACGGCTTCGGGGAACGTCATGTCTCCCCACTCGGTGCGATGCATGAGGCTTACGCCCGGCTCGGGACCTTCTTCCGCCACGCACACGATGCGATCCATGACCCGGACGGTTTCAACCGGGTGCGCGCCGATGGCCGTTTCCGCCGACAGCATCAACGCGTCGGTGCCGTCGAACACGGCATTGGCGACATCCGAGGCTTCCGCTCTGGTCGGGCGCAGGGACTGCGTCATCGACTCCAGCATTTGCGTGGCGGTGATGACGAGGCGGCCGCGGCGGTTGGCTTCCATGATAATGCGTTTCTGCAACAGCGGCACGGCTTCAGGGCTCAGCTCGACGCCCAGATCGCCCCGCGCAATCATGACGCCGTCCGCCTGTTCCAAGATGGCATCCAAGGCGGCGACGGCTTCGGCGCGTTCGATCTTGGCGATGATTGGTTGCGTCCCGCCGCAGGCGGCGACCAACTCCCGCGCCGCCACGATGTCTTCCGGTCCTCTGACGAAGGAGAGCGCCAGATAGTCTACGCCTTGAGCAATGCCGAACCGGATGTCTTCCCGATCTTTATCGGTGAGCGTCGGGGCGCTGACCGCGGTGCCTGGTAAATTGATGCCCTTGTTCGAGGTGATTGTCCCGCCGATGGCAACGGTGCATTCGACGCTCCCGCCGACGATGCGGTCGGCCACCAACTCAATCAACCCGTCGTTGATCAAGATGCGCGCGCCGGGTTTGAGGTCGCGGGCAAGATAGGGATAGGTGACGGGAATTTCGGGGATGGTGGCGCGCGCCGCGGCGACGGCCTGGGCGCCGAGCTGGCCGCCGGATCGCGCCAGCATCGTTTGCAGCCGCACCGATTGGCCGGCGCTCACATCGATTCCTTCGGCGGGTAACTCGCCCACGCGGATGCGAGGTCCTTGCAGGTCTTGGATAATCGCGACGGCGGTCTGGCGTTGTTCCGCCGCCTGGCGGACGGCTGCGATGGCGGCCGCGTGCGTATCGTAATTTCCGTGAGAGAAGTTCAACCGGGCGGCATTCATGCCGGATTCAATGAGCCGGTCCAGCACCGGCAGCTGGTTGCTGGCCGGGCCGATGGTGCAGACGATCTTGGCTTTTCGCATGCGGCGTTCCTCAGCCCTTGACATGGAAACAGTGGACATCCAATGATGCGCTCGTTCATGCTCGGTGGCGGGCGCCACGGCGATGGCCGGATCGACAGCCAGGAGATGAAGGAGGAGCATGCAGAGTACCATAAACGCACTCGACTTCGTGACGATTGAAGGCCTGCTGGCCTACGGAGAGCAGTTCGCGCGACAGCCGGCGGTCGATGGGGTCTTGGCGCCGCCCGTTCCAGCTCCGTCGAACGATCGCGCCGCGCGCACGCGCCAGGCGATGGCGCAGATTGTCGCGTTGGTCCAGCGCGCGCAAGCCGGATTTCCTGGAGCCGACGCCTATCGATCGGCCAGGCAGGCCGTGATCGATGACGCTTGTGCCGGCGATCAGCTCGTGTTCTTCGCCGCGTGGAACCGGTTGCTCGCGGAGGGCGCATTGCAGCCGTTGTTGCGCGCGCCGATTGGGTCGGTCTTGAAGCCGGTTCATCGCCGTCCGGTTGCTATCGTGCCGCGCGCGCAGTTGACTCCGCAGTTGGCGGAAGGCCGCATTGTGCTGGATTTGGGGGACGAGCGATTCTGGCTGTTGCCGCGCGAGCTGGCCGAACGCACGCTCTTCTTTACGATGCGCCACGGTATTTCGCGGGTGGAAAGCAAGACGCACCGGGTCGGCCGCCGCCTGGCGAATCAACTTGATGTGGAACGGGGAGTGCCGCGCGCCGACACGGTGGGGGCGGCGCTGGCCCGGATGGTCGGCGTGGTCGGCCAGCAGCTGGACTTTTTGCATTTATCCAATTACCTGGAGCCGAGCCGGTTTCTCCACTTCATCACTCGAAGCCCTAATACCAGGCAGCTCTTCGAGCGCGTCGGAGCTGCGCTCGTCAAGGATCCGGCTGTTCCAATGGAGGCGGCGTATGCGCCGGCGCTGGAGTCGTCGGATTTTGGATGGATCACGGGCGTCGAAAAAACGGCGGAGGCCCAAGAGCTCGCCAAGGCGTTTGGCGTCGAGGTCTCTGTCGCGAAACGCCTGATCAAAAACCCCCTGTATTGCTATCCCGGCGGGAATTCGTTTTTCGATCTCTACGTCGATGTGATCGATGGCCTGCATCGAATGGGGGACGCGCATCCGGGCGAGGTAGCCTGTCTGTATACGCATAGTTCGACGCTGCGGGCGCTCATGATTTATCTGGACGCGCGCCCGTTTCACGAAGCCTTCACCGAGTTCAGCGACTACAAAGAGAGCCAGGATAATGTCGTGCTGCTCACGTACGAGCAGGGACGCTTGTCTGGTTATTCCACGGCGGTTGGATTATCGGAGCGGGAACGGGCGGCGCGCGATACCTGGGCGTCGGTCGAGCGGATACGCAAAGATCGCGTGACGTTGAAGCCGCGCCAGATCAAACGGATTGTCGCCGTGGTCTCCGGCGGCGACTTTGCGGGCGCTGGGGCTGCCTTGAAAGAATTGCGCGTGACCGGCCACCGGTTTGGCCTGGAGGTGCATTTCGCCCGGCACGGGTTCCTCGGTCTGGCGAACAATTGGATCGAAGCTGTCACGGAAGAGGCGACGCGAGGCATGAGCAGCCATGCGAGCAGTCCGATTGGCAGCAGCCGTTTTGAAGCGTTTAAGGAAGAATCGGTGCAGCAGGCGGTGATGCGGCATCTCGAACCCTATCTGCAAGACGGCGCGCTGATCGTGCTGGGCGGCGACGGCAGTTTGCGCGGCGCCCGGGCGATTTTCGAGGCCTTCGGCGTGCAGGTCGTCGGCCTGCCCGGCACGATCGACAACAATATCGAAGGGACGACGTCGCTGGGCTATCATTCGGCCATTGCGCTGGCGAATCAATCGATTGAATCGCTCAAGGCCACAAGCGCCGCCATGGGCACGGTGTTTTTCGTCGAGGTCATGGGCGCCGGGTCGGGGCATCTCGCGCTGGCCTGCGCCTATCAAGCGCGCGCCGAGGGGTTGCTGGTCAACGAGCATCCGGACCCTGACGCCTATATCGACGAGGTGGTGCTGGGGACGCTGAAGCGCACGCTGGGCGTGCCGAATAAGAGCCATCTGTTTGTCGTGGCCGAGCGCACGCCGCATCGCCACCATCGGAACGGCGGGGTGCATGGCCTGCTCGATTATGTGGCCGGCGTGATGGCGCAATGGCCGCAACGCGACGCGCGGCCCGGGTTGTATGCCTTGACGCAGGCGACGAAGGCCACCATTCTGGGGCACACCTTGCGGGGCGCGCCGCCGACGCCGGAGGATAAAGCGATTGCGCAACATCTGGCCTATGAGACGATCCATCGGTTAGTGGAACGTCCGGAGGATGTCGTGGGCGGCATGCTGGCGTATCGCGAGCGCGGAGTGATCGAGACGATCCCGCTCCATGCCGTGTCGCCGAAACAGTTCGACTGGGATCTGTTTGCCCGGATGCATGGCACGGAGTTGCGCAACGGGCTGCCGTAATGAATCCGTGTTGTGGCAGGTGTCTGGACAGAAAGGGCCGCCGATGGTGGAATTCAAAACCGTGGGGCTGTTTATTGCGACGGCGGTCGCTGAGATTGTCGGGTGCTATCTTCCCTATCTGTGGCTGAAGAAAGACGCGCCGGGCTGGTTGTTGATTCCAGCCGCGGTGAGTCTGGCGTTATTCGTCTGGCTGCTGACGCTGCATCCGCTTGCCGCCGGGCGTGTCTATGCGGCCTATGGCGGCGTGTATGTGTCAGTGGCCATTCTCTGGCTCTGGCTCGTGGATGCCGTGCGTCCCTCTCCATGGGATTGGCTTGGCGTCGGGGTGTGCCTGTGCGGCATGGCGATCATCATGTTCGCGCCGCGCCAAGTCGCACCGTAGCAGGCAGACAGCCTTGTCGTAAGGTTGCCCGCAGTTCCTCTCCCGAATCCATCCGGCGGACCAAGTCTCTTACTGGGTAGCACGCGTGCGTTGCTGCGACCGCACATTGCTTATGACATTGAGAGGAGACGTGTCGTCGGCAACTGGGGGGACGGCTGTTTCATCCGGTCTCTGCCGAAGGACGCGTATGGGAACCATGAGTGAATTTCAATCCTGCCCCTTGCTGGCGGGTGTGCCGCCGGAGGAGCTTCGGCGGGATTGTCCGATGGCTCGTACAATGACGATTCGGCATCGCGGGACTATTTATCGGCAGGGTGATCCTGGACATGCGGTGTTCTGCCTGTTGGATGGGCAGGTGACGCTGGCGCGCGTGAATCGAGAGGGCGCGACATGCACGACGGCGGCATTGGGGACCGGAGAGTTTTTCGGACCTGCGTTGAGCGGCCTGCTGGAGGCAGAGGACACGGCCCGAGCGAAAGGCACGGTGTCGGTCTGGCGAGTGCCGATTGCGGAGTTTCGCCGGCTGTTGTTCCACCATCCGGCTCTCTCATGGGAATGTGTGGCGATGCTCGCGAAGCAGCAGCGCCGGATGGAGCGCCGCCTAGAAGTCTTTGCCTTCAAAGGAACAGAGGCGCGCCTGGCGGAGATATTTCATGAGCTATCCGGAGGGTTTGCCACTCGTTGCGAACATGGGTTCGGGCAACATCTTCGCCTTACACAGCAGGAACTGGCCGATCTCGTCGGGGCCAGCCGCCCGGTCGTCAGCACCATCCTCAACCGGCTTCGCGATAAGGGCGTGCTGGGATACAACCGCGAATATGTGTGCGTGCGCCGCATCGCCGACCTTCAGCGTTTGATCGCGTCCTGATTTCACACACTGTCATCTAGCGAACAGACGGTATTTCCTTGGTCTGGTAGCGTGGGATCGAGCCCCATGGCGGGGCCTCGGCGCGGCGATTCCGCGCACACAGACAGGAGGCGGCAATGACGAAAGCCTATCTCGAAATTACGATGAAGATCGCGGCGGGCAATCGTGCCCAAGCGGGAGCGGTGTACAGCCAGTATAAACAGCCCTTTCTGACGACGATTCCTGGAGCGTTGTCCAAAACGCTGCTCGTTCGCAATGAGGATGTGCAGGTGCTGCACGGGTTTGAGTCGCGCGCGGCCTCGGAGCAGTATTTGAAGAGTGCCTTGTTTAGCCACGATGTGGTCGGCGCGTTGCAGCCATATCTCATGGCGGATCCGGAGATCCGTATTTACGATGCCTTGTAGGGGTGCCTAACCGGCAGGATTTGCACGGAAAGGCCTGTCGCTCTACAGGGCCGCAGGCCTTTCCAGTTGTCGAGGCAAGGTGCTGTTATTCGTCGAGGCTGGGGCGGATGAGATAGGGGCCGTAGATCGCGGCAAAGAGAAGATAGGCGCCGCTCCAAGCTGCCGCCGCTGCGCCGAGCGCAAGATTTGTCGGAAGCCCGGCCGCCTGCCCGAAGACTCGCAGGAGCGCGCCCAAGTTGACCAGAAGATAGATGATGATCGTCATCCGGCCTGCCTGTTTGGGCCGTCCGGTGTGGCCGAGACTGGCGCGGGTCATAATCGCCATGGTCATGGCACCCACGGCGCCGGTGGTGAGGGCATGCACCGCATCGGCCGGCTTCAGGCCGAATCCGAGCGTGGCCCCGCCGATGGTCAGAAGCGAGAGGGCGAGCCATCCATATCCCAGATGCAAGATCAGCACGATTGGCTCGCGCCAGGTGAGCCACCCGCGCCAGCGCGTGAGCCGGACGATATTAGCCAGCCCCGCAGCGAGCAAGACCCATCCGGTTATCGCGGCCTGAGGTTGCGCGACCCATGAAAGCGCGGCTGCAAGGGTGAGGAGAATCGCCAGCCCATCGAGCCGGGAAAAAGGTGGAAACTCTTCCGATACGCCTCGCGCGGCCAGATAGTCTCCGGTGAAGCTGGGCGTGACGCGCCCGCCGATGAGCGTCAGCAACAGCATCATGAGCGCGACCGCCATTCGCTCGGGAAGATCCGTCTCTTTCCCTCCAAGGGCCAGCGAGTGAAACAGAATATTGGCGGCGGCATAGAGGCTGATGACGATGCCGATGGGCGCGCGGTCCCAGGCTTTTCCTGCGGCGATCTCCCGCCAGACAATTGCCGCGAGTATGACAAGATAGGCTCCGTCAATGACCGCTGCGGCGAGCGGTGCGGTCCATAGCATGGCGATGGCCAGGCGTCCGGCCAGCCAGGCGGTCAGCAAGGCCAGCAGCGGCGTGCCGCTGAGCGGAGGCCGGTCGGTCCAATTCGGCATCGCTGTCAGGAGGAAGCCAGTGATGACGGCGGGCAGAAATCCGAAGAGCATTTCGTGAATGTGCCACTCGCGCGGCGCATCGTGGAAGGGTGAGCCAGCCCATCCGGATAGGATCAACGCCCAGAGGGGGATCGCGATTCCGGCAAAGAGCGCGGCGCTGAGAAAGAACGGGCGGAATCCGTACGACAAGAATGCGGGGCGTTGATTGCTGGGTTGTGTTGTCGCCATAGGAGTTGTGCCGGTCCTTCGAGGTTGCGGTGGATGAGAGAGATTATTGCTGTTGCGCCAGCTGAATGTCGACCGCGATCTGCGCGCTGGGGGAGAGATCCTGGCTGACTACGTAGGTGGCTTGTTCTTGCGAGCCTGCTGGGCTTGGAAAGGTTCCCGACTCCTGAAGCTGGTTTGGCGAAAACCGGTTGAGCAGCGCGGCCTCTTGTCTCGAAATGGGTCCGAACGGAACGCGAGACAGACGGACGATCACCGTGCCGCTCTCGGCCGGCACGAGCAGGCGCTGCCGCTGCCCGGCCTGAATCTTTTGCGAAATGTGGCCGCTGTCTTTCTGCGGCAGCAGCAGCTGGGTATTGGATGACCCCACGTTTCGCCATATTTGCATGTAGCCGTCTTGATTGGCTTCCAGGGTCAACTGTATTAGCGTTGAACTCTTAGCCGCGGCTGTTGCGTCGAGTTCCTGTTCCTGCCCGTCAGCCTTCTGCGTGACAAGGCTGTATCGGAGCCCGAGTGGTTTGACCGGAGCGGCAGAGCCTGCCGCCTGGTTGAGCGGCGAGAGCCCGTCCAGTTTTCGCCTAAAGGCATTGGCCTGTGGCGTCGATTCGCCCAGAGGCTTCATGGCGCGTTCTTGAGCCGATGGCATTCTGCCGGTATCGGCGCGCACCGCTTCGCCATAGAACAACGCCCGCGCGCTGACGGTCGATGAGCTTGCTTCAGGGACGGATGCATCGGACGGCGCTCGCAGCCTCTTCGGCTCAGGAGCCGCCACTGATGAATCGGAGGCGGATTGCCGATCAGCTGAGGCGGGGACATCCTTCTGGTTATCGGGCGTTGCAGGCGGAGCCGCGGCTGGTGCCCGGTCTTCTTCCTGGCGGGGCCGCGCCAGTGCATTTTCGGCGGCGGCATCGGCCGCGCGGTCGTTCTGTTGTTGCGACGGCGCAACTCGTTCGCTTGCGGTCAGCTTGTCGGTAAGCCTCTCTCGCTTGGAGGCAATCGGCGCGGGCGATTCGGGCTCTTTCGCTTTGGGCGCAATCGACTGAGATGGCGCGGGTGGAGTGGCCGCAGGCGTTGGAATCGATTGAGCCGCTGGTTTCGTGTCTTCAGTCGCAACCGACTGGGCTGTTTGCTTCAGGCTGTCCTGATAGATCTTGGTCCCAAGGACGACCGCAAAGACGGCGGTGGCTAGTCCGCCGGCCAGCGCAAGATTGGCGGGGCGCCGGAACCAAGTCAGCCATGAGGCCGACTCTGCGGCCGCAACCGGAGTGGTGTTGTGCAAGGCTTGGAGCAAGCGGCGGCGCACAGCCGGATCAGTCAACAGTTCTTTCAGCGCCTGCTCGTCGGCGAGTGCGTCGAAGAGTTGCTGATCCTGCATGGCGGCGGTGAAGAGCTGTTGGCGTTCCTCCGGCGTCAGCGTATCCGCCGCGAACCCGCCGAGGAGCTTTTCAAGTTCGTGTTCGGCCATCAGTTATTCCCAGCTGCCGCCCATCGAGGCGAGGAGCTGCTTCCTGCATCGCAGGTCCCAGGTGTAGATCGTATTGATCGACGATTGCCCCATGATTTTCTGAATCTCGGGAAAGGTTTTCCCTTCCAGTTTCCATTTGAAGAGTTCACGACAGCGTTCGCCGAGCTGGGCGAGCGCTGAGAGCAGCCGATCCACGCGCTGCTGTTGATCGAGCTGTGCCGCCGGATCGGCGCCGGGGTCGGCCAGCGGCAGATCCTCGACGGACTCCTGATTATACTCGCCTCGGCGGAACGCCTTGCGATGGGCGTCGAGCATCTTGAACCGCAGCACTTGAAAGGCAAGTGGCACGAGTTCGGTCAGTTCCGTCACGCGGGGATACTTCTCATGGAGGACCACCAGCACCTCCTGAGTCAGATCCTCGGCCTGCTCTCTCGATACGCGTGATGTCGCGAAAGCGAGAATCCTTTCGCGAAGACTGGTGAGGATGCGGTCTCGATCCATCGGTTTTTCCGGTTACCGGATTGTCGTGCTGGTTGCAGGAGGCAGGATGTCGCCGAGCGAGCGAAACCCCAGATGCAATCCGCTGCACACTTCGACTTGCCGGTCGAAGCGGTTTTTTGTCTGCATCATCTTGCGCAGAGTGCCGAAGGCGACGCGACCCCAGGCGGCGAGATGAAACACCGACAGCGGATAATCGGTGCCGAAGAGCAGCCGCTCCTGCACCTCGGGATATTGGCGCAAATGCAGGAGCATGCGGAAGCGATTCGGCAGTGTGAGCGCGGAGATGTCGGCGTAGAAATTCGGATAGCGCTGGACGAGATCGCGTAGCGTCGGGAGAAACTTTTCATAGAGGATCAATCCGTAGCTGCAGGCATGGGCGGCAATGACGGTGGCGCCTTCGTCGAGCGCGACCCGGAGCCGGTCCGGTTCGCCGACCGACTGGTCTTTGCCGATCAAGCTGAATTCGTAGCCGACATGGCTGAGGAACGGAAGTTTCCGTTCGGCCAGTGCCCGGTAGAAGCGTTTGTATTTCAGGTTGGCCGGGTCGAACTGCTGCGCGTTCGGCAGGACTTTCACCAAGGTGGCTCCGGCGTCGGCGCAGCGATGCACTTCCTCGACCGCGTCCCGCCGCTGCGGGTTGATGGAGACGCCGGCCAGCAATTCGTTCGGATGGGCCCGCGCCGCCTTGAGCGCATAGTCGTTGCTCACGAGCAGGTCGGTATGTTCCAGGCTGATGACGCCATTCGAATCGTAATGCCCGTCCATGCCGAGCAGCACGGCCTTCTGCACATGGCGGGAGGCGCGCAGTTCGACGAGGAGATCGCCCAGATATTTTTCATTGGCTTCGCGCGGTCGATCCACCGAAAGCCCATGCTTCCAAAACAGAAAGCGAAAGAGCGGGCTCTTCAGCATCTTCGGCGAGATGTAGCAGCCGTTGTCGCCGTCCGGCAACGCGGCCAGATGCACATGGCAATCGATCAGCGATTTGGCGGTCATGCCGCTCATAACAGGCAATCCTTTGTAAAGGCTATACAGTCGCTAAACCGGGAAAACTTATCAAGCATTGACGGTTCTTTATTCCGAAGGGACATTCTCATTGGGAGAAGACATCTCAGGGGCAAAGACGGGTTCAAATCCTCTCGGTACCTCATCGCTCAGAGCGAACTGGTAGAGCGCTGTCTGGTAGATTGCCGACGTGACGCCATAGCTTATCAAGAGAGGGATAAAATACATCAAGCCCAACAGGATGGCGGCAGGGCCTCCGACAAAGAAACAGAGAAGGAATCCAGGGATGGCAAAGAGCATATACACCAAACCCAAGCTAACGTCGCCGAGGATTTGTCGAAGCCACGTTTTCTCGACCATGTCGGAGGAGTGGCGCAGCGCCGCAAGCGGTCCTATGCCATCAAAAATCATGAGTGGCAAGACGAAATAGGTCATGACGCCCCAGCCGATTCCCGCAGTCGCTCCGAAGATCCGGCCGCCGAGTGACCACAGGCGTTCGAGAAATCCCTGCACGATTCTGATGAGGGCGCCGAAAACCGTAGCGATGATAATCCAGCCAAGGAGTTGAGGCAGTCTGCTGAACGCCACTCGAAACCCTGCTCGTAGTGAGGGCAGTTCTCCGTTAAGCACTTGCTGCGCTCCTACCATGAGCACGGCGTTACCAATGATAATGGCGAAGCTCGCGAGAGCTAAAAGCCACAGGACGCCAAATAGAGCATTCCCCATGCCGTGACTGAAATAGTGCGGCAGGATGAAAACCCAGGCAGCGAGGGCGCAGCCTGATAGCGAAAGAAAATGGGCCAGCAACAATTTGGGATGTTCGCCGGTCAAGTTCCAGCAGATCGCCACCAGATCGATGGAACATTGGAAAACATTCCCATGCTTGTGCTTAAAGATCTCCGGAGATACAAACATATAGTCCCTCCCGTCGTTTTAGCGCGGCGTAATCCTCATCTCTTCTGAAGAGTCTTCTGAATGCAGCCAGTAGTCATGCAACGCCACCTATCGCGATAGCCGGAAGGACAATGTTGCCGAATGCACCGGCATTTCCTCCATGCGTCCGCGCCAATCCGTTGACGATGATCCATCCAAGTCCGCCGACGTACACAAGTCCGATACCTGCCAGCCCGAGAAAGATGGTCACGATGACGTTCAAAAAGGTCAGCTGACTGGTCTCCGATTGTATGTCCGTGTCTTCAGTCATAGAGGCTCCTTCTGTTTTCCTTCAAGAAAACCGATGGGTCTTCGATAACTGTCCAGCACAGATCTTTTCCCGTGGCCTGTCTCTACTCCCATGCCGGCCGGTGTCCCTCTTCAGCCAGCGCTTTGATAGCTGACTCGAGCGATGTCATGAAGTTTGCCTTGTCTCCGGCCCACTGCAGCGGTTTGCCGACAAAGACATCGCAAAAGAACGGGACCAGGAGGGCCTCGCCTTTCGGCAGCGCTTTGCCGAGGCCGTGCAGGAAAATCGGAGCGATTGGCACGTCAGGATTGCGCTTGGCGAGATGAGCGATGCCCGTCTTGAACTTGCCCATCTGCTCGGGATCGCCCCGGGACCCTTCGGGGAAGAGGATCAGGATGTCTCCGTTCTTGAGGGCCTCAGAACATGGGGCTAACGGGTCCTGGTGCCGGCCGAGGATCTCGCGCTCCAATGGAATGATGTGCATGATGTGCAACGCAAACCAGGCAAGGATGCGGTTGCGGAGAAAGTAGTCCTTTGCCGCCACCGGTCGCAGTTGCCGCAACATCGGCCAGGGGAGCAGGGTCATGAGCACGAGTGTGTCCAGATGACTGTTGTGGTTCGAGACGACGATGGCCGGCCCTTTGAGAGGAATCCGTTCGCGATGGCGAATGTTCAGGCCGATCACGATCAGGACCAGGGGACGAACGATCAAGGCAAAGAAAAGTTGTTGCAGCACGACAAGCTCTCAGTAGTGCAGGTAATAGACAAAGTGGAACAGCAGCGGGGCGGTGTAGGTCAGGCTGTCGATCCGATCCAGGATGCCGCCATGGCCCGGCAACAGGCTGCCGCTGTCTTTGACCCCGATATCGCGTTTCAATGCCGAAATGGTCACGTCGCCGATGAACCCGCCTAATGCGATCAGGAGCCCTGCGCCCAGCGATTCGACGAGCGTCAGGGGGGTGAGGTGGGGAGCCAGGATCATCGCCAAGGCAGTGGTCGTTCCCACTCCGCCAAGAAAGCCTTCCCAGGTTTTGTTGGGACTGACTTTCGGGATAATCTTGTGGCGGCCGGTGAGCTTCCCCCAGACGTATTGGGCGACGTCGTTGAACTGCGTGAGAAAGATCAGATACAGGACCAGTCCCGCGCCGCCGCCTGCCGGATTTCTTGCTCCGTCCAAGACCAGAAAAAATGCCGCATGGCTGAGGCTGAAGACCATCGTCATCAGGCCCCAGTGCAGTGTGCCGGCCGCCCGGAGAAAATCCTTGGTTTCCCCGATGATAACCATCCTCATGGGAAGCAGGAGAAAGAGATACACGGGGATGAAGATGATGAACATGCCGTACCATTGCTCGTGGACCCAGTAGTACTGAAAGGGAATGGCGGCATAGGCCCAGAACAGTACGCGGCGATCCGCGCGCCTGGTGGGAATGAGGGACAGATATTCTTTCAGCGCGAGAAAACTGACGAAGGCAAAAAAGAGGATCGAGGCCGTCCGGCTGAGGAGGATGGCGCCGGAGAAAATCCCGATCATAATCCACCAGGACCGGATACGCTGGATCAACTCCGTATAGTTCTTGTCCGGATGCAGCCGTTTCAGCAGCGCGGAGACGAGCGAGGCGACCACCAGTATGCCGAGGACTCCGCCCAGTGCTGCCAGGACCGATGGCGTGATATGCGACAGCATCAGTGCCGGCCCTCTCGTAACGCCAGCCTGGCCCGGTTGTAGATCGTGAAGAGTGAGAGCAGCAGCATGATGGACAACGCGGCGGTCACCCAGGCTCCTTCTGCCATGCCAAGTCCGAGCAGGAGCGCAATCAGTCCGAACGCGAAGGCCCGATCGCTTTTGCCCATCGGTCCCGCATAGTTACGGGCGGCGCCGATCTGAACCGCCACCACGCCCGTCATCTCGACCATAACGGCCAGGATGACCAGGCCGACAATCAGCCAGAGATTGAAGGCCGGAACCAGTCCAAGCGGAAGATAGAGTGCTGCGTCTGAAATGACGTCGCCCAATTCGTTGAGCACCGCGCCAAGCCGGGTTTTCATATCGTGTTCGCGTGCGAGCATGCCGTCGATGGCGTTCAGGGCCATGCGGATAAACAATGTGAGGGGTCGAAGGAGGAGCAGCGATCGTTCATGCGGCTGCCACGCAATGAGGCCGCCGGCGAGGCAGGAGAGAGCCAGGGCCGCCAGCGTGACGTGATTGGCGGTGACCTGCGCCGCCGCCAGCGCGCGAGTGAGGGGGCGCAGGACATTCTGGAAAGTCGATTTGAGCTGGTAGATACTTGCCATTGCGATCTGAGCATTCCTACAAGTATGTGCCAGCGTAGCATGCCGCCGCGGAAAGCCAAGTCAAATCACGCTTGTTCGATAGGCTGCAGCGCCGTCTTCAATAGCGGGGTCAGCTATTGTCTGTGGATCAGGAGACGGCCCAGCCAGACCACCCCGAACATACCGCCGGCTGTGAGGGTGAGCACAGAACCGGGAGTCATGCCGGGTCGATTGGTATGGGGAGCAATTCGCAGTTCAGCCTGAAACGGGCGCGGTGGTGCGTTCGAATCTTGCGGGGAGCCAGCTATTGCCGGAGCTGCCGATCATGCAACGGGGCGAGCATCAGTTGGGCTGTGATGGCGCCGGCCAGGGCTAGGAACATATCCCATTGCGTATCCCATTCGTCTCCCTGGGTGGCGAGGAAGGCGTCGGCGGATTGATTGAACACGAATGCGGTGCCTCCCTCGAAGAGCTCATAGAGGGCGCTGAGTCCGAGGCAGGCCGAGCTTACGAGGAAGAACAGCCAGCCACCTTGCCGTAATGGGGATGTTCGCAGGAGCAGCTCGCGCATCACGATGGCCGGCACGAAGCCCTGGGCAAAGTGTCCGAGCCGGTCGTAATGATTGCGCGCCAGTCCGAAGGTGTCTTGAACCCACCGGCCCAGGGGAACCTCGGCATAGGTGTAGTGGGCGCCGAGTAGGAGAATGACCGCATGTGCGGCCATCAGACGATAGGCGAGCGGGGTCAGCGGGAACCGGCTGTGAGTCCAGACCAGGATCGGAATCCCGATGAGCACGGGGAAGGCCTCCAGGAGCCAGACTCCATACTGTTTCGGGTTGAACCCTGAAACGATCAGGACGATTCCCACGAGAGCGAGGAGGAGACGGCGTTCAGGGAAATGCGCGGGCATCAGGGCGCGACACCAGGGGCCAGCCGTTCCATGGCGATGCGTTTGACCCCGCGGAGATCGAGTTTGCCGGTGCCAAGGACTGGCAGGGTCTCCACTTTCACGAATTGGTTGCGCGCCGGGATGAAGAGGTTGGGAAGTCCGCTGAGGGCGAGTTTCTCGATCACTGCCGGGAGATCGGTCTCGTTGATGGTGTAGAGCACGGCGAGCCGTTCGCCTTTTTTCTCGTCTGGCAGGCCGGTGACGGCGAAGACTTGCAGGTCCGCTCCAGCCGCTTGCTGCAAGGCTTCCTCGACTTTGCCGTGCGGGACCATTTCGCCGCCGATTTTCGAGAAGCGCGAGAGCCGGTCGGTGATGGTGAGAAATCCATCGTCGTCCAGGGTCGCAATGTCGCCGGTGATGTACCAGCCGTCTTTCATTGCCTTGGCGGTGAGATCTTCCCGGCCGAGATAGCCGCTCATCACATTCGGGCCTTTGACCAGCAGCATGCCGGATTGGCCTGGCGGGAGGATTGCCCAGCTCTCCGGGTCGACGATGCGCACGGACACGCCGGGAAACGGCTGCCCGACGGTCCCACGGCGCGAGGCGATTTGATAGAACCCGGAGGCGCGGAAGTCGGGGCAATTGGAGGAGATGACCGGCGCGCATTCCGTGACGCCGTACCCTTCCACCGGTGCGATGCCGAACTTGTCTTGGAACGCTTGCATGAGGCGCAGCGGGAGTTTTTCCGCGCCGGTCAGCACGACGCGCAGGTTGCTGAACTGTTCGGGCGTGCAGCGGCGCAGATAGAGTTGCAGGAACGTCGGGGTGACGACCAGCAGGGAAATGCGGTACGTGCTGCACAAGTCTCCGATGGCCGCGACATCCAACGGCGAGGGATGAAAGACGATGCCGGTGTTGTTGCGCGCATAGAACCAGAGCAGCATATAGCCGAAGGAGTGGAAGAAGGGGAGGATGCCCAGTGCGCGATCGGCTTTGCTGATATGGATAACCTGCCCGGCTCCTTCGACATTCGAATTGATGGCGAAGTGCGAGAGCATGACGCCTTTAGGCTCCCCGGTGCTGCCGCTGCTGAAGATGATTGTGGCCAGGTCGTCTAGGCGGATGGGTTGCGTCCGCCCGCAGGCTCGTTCCAGCAGTCCGGCCGGTGTGAACAGTCCCAGCAGCAAGGCGATGAGTTTCGCGCCGCCGGAAATTGTTTTGGCGATATCTTCGAGATACAGAATGGTGACGCCGCTTGGAATGTCCAGTTTGGCCTTGTCGATAAACAGCCGGCTAGTCAGCACAGTTTTGAGGCCTGCCTGGGCTACCGCCGATTCCAGTCCGATGCGGCCGACGGTGTAATTCAAATTGACGCTGGTCTTCCCGGTCAGCGCGGCCGCGACGTTGAGAAGCGCGCCGGGGACGCTCGGCGGCAAGAGCAATCCGACTGCGCGTTGTCCTTCCCAATGCGGTTTCATCGCACGCGCCAGCGTAATGGTGCCGAGCAGCGCTTTGAGTCCGGTGATAGAGGGGCGTGCCGCGTCCGCCATGGCGAACGTGAACGGGTGGCGGCGCCAAGCCGAGATGACTGGGCGATGGATCGGGTGCTGGTCTGCTTTGCGCAAGGCCCAGGCGGCTTCGCCCAGCTCGCGCACGAGCCGGCGGAGTTCGTGCGCCGGAGTCTCGGCCGGTTGCGGCGTGCCGAAGGAGACGGTGACCGGATAGGGAATCTGTTCCGGGAGTTTCCAGATGAACCGGCCTTTCACGAAGCTGAACAAACTGCCCCAGACACGATCCAGATGGACCGGAATGATGGGAACGGTCCGGCCTTTTACGATGCGTTCAAACCCGCGGCGGAACGGCAAGAGCGTGCCGGTTCTGGTGATCTGCCCTTCCGGGAAGATGCAGACGATCTCGCCGTCGTCGAGCGCCTGACCGGCGCTGCGCAGCGCGCGCAGGATGATCCGCGGACCTCCCGATGAGGAAATCGGGATGACGCGCATGATGTCCATCAACCATTTGAAGAGCGGATGGGTGGCATAGGCGGCATCGACGACGAAGCGGACTGGGCGGTCGAGGCTGGCGATGAGGAGGAAGCCGTCGATGAGCGACATATGGTTGGGCACCAGCAGGGCGCCGCCGGTTTGCGGCACGTTTGCTGGTCCGACGACGCGCAGCCGGTAGAGCGTTTTGGTCAGGATGACAAGCCCGAGACGGACGAAGGCGCTGGGGACTAGCCAGAGCGCCCATAGGGTGCCGGCAAACGTGGCTGCCGCCGCGGCAAGGAGGATGCCGGTGGGGGAGAGGCCGAGAGAGGCCAATGCGCCGCCGCTGAGAGATCCCATGAGCACGCCACTATACGTGCATGTGTTGGAGAGGGCAATGATGCTGCCGCGCCGGTCGGCGGGCGCGTGCCACTGGATCAGGGAATTGATGGGGACGACGAACAGTCCGCAAGACAAGCCGAGGCTGGTCATCAAGAAGAGCGTGCCTGCGAGCCCCGGCCCCAGCCATCCCAGGAGCAGAAGAAACGAGCCGATGCCGAAGGTTCCGAGGGG
Source organism: Nitrospira sp. (assembly GCA_020846195.1). Taxonomy (GTDB): domain Bacteria; phylum Nitrospirota; class Nitrospiria; order Nitrospirales; family Nitrospiraceae; genus Nitrospira_D. Next base: position 3,144 of record JADLEJ010000004.1, on the reverse strand, counting down.
AATCAATCCGTACTCGACATGGTCGCCGGAGAGTTTGCCTGCGAGCATCGCGCCGGCGCCGATGCCGATGGAGAGCAGCGCGAGCGGCAGGCCGGACAGCGAGTCCGATAACGCGAGGCTGGTTTTGGCATAGACCAGAATATCCTGGCCGACGAGGCTTGCGATGGTCCAGAAACAGGCGGCGCCGACGATGGCAAGACGCAGCGTGCGATTGGATCGAACGGCCTGTATGGCGCCGCCGACGGTCGAGACGATGCCGCCGTCCGACCGGGCGGCGGCCACGGCCGGGACCGTCAATGACGCGCCGAGTCCGATGAGCGAGAACAGTGTGAGCGCCAGTGGGGCGAGCCAGGTGGCTGAGCCTGCCCCGTCCAGCAAAATCCCGCCGAACGCGGTGCCGCCCAGAATCGCGAGGAAGGTGCTCAGCTCAAGAATGCCGTTGCCCTGAGACAACCGGTCGTGCGGAAGGATTTCCGGGAGGATGCCGTACTTCGCCGGACTGAAGAGGGCGCTGTGAACCCCCATGCAGCCGAGGACGATGAGGGGAAGCAGGCCGCCTGTGGGATTGACGAAGAGCGCCACGGTCCCGGCTGCCATGAGGCCGACTTCCACGGCTTTCATCGTGACGATGACGGTGCGCTTGCTGACGCGGTCGGCCACGACGCCGGCTACGAGGGAGGTCAGCATCAGCGGCAGGGTGAAGATGACGAAGGTGAGCGCGGTTTGCGATTGCGAGGCGGACTCTAGCCCAGCTCCTGGTGCCAGGGTTGCGGCGACCTGGCGAATGCCGAGCAGCGCCACCATGAGTTTCCAGGCGTTGTCGTTAAAGGCGCCGAAGAACTGTGCGATCAAGAGCCCGCGAAGCGGATGCGACGATAGTCTATTCATTGAGCCGGTGTCTGGGTGCAGTGCGATGGTCTCCTCACTATGCGAGCAAGTGCCTGCGGAGGTCAACGGAAACATCACTTGGAGCAAGGAAATGCGGGCATTTTTGCTGTAGGAATTGAGCTGCCATGAGGCGAGGCTTCGCAGTTACGATTGAGGCGGGCGATCCGTCGGCAGTCCTTCCAGTTCCATAATCCGCAAGGCGTTGGTCGTCGGGCAGGGGCCCGGCCGCAGGGTGTACTCGAATTGCAGCGTGCCGGCGGAGACGGTTTCTTGGAAGTGGCTGTTGGCGAGGCCGGGGATCGATTGGTCGAGGTCGGCGAGCTCCAGGTCGTGCGTGGTGACCAAGCCGTAGCCATTGCCCGTCGCGAGGGCCCGGACATAGGCGCGGCTGCCGATCAAGCGCTCACGATTGTTCGTGCCTTTGAAAATCTCGTCGATCAGGAAGAGCACCGGCGGCGCCGCGCGATCCTCGGCCGCCTGGAGAATGGATTTCAAGCGTTTTACTTCCGCATAGAAAAACGACAAGCCGGCATCCAGCGAATCGTCCACGCGAATGCAGCAGGCCAGGCGGCTCCAGGTCCATGCAAACGTCTGCGCGCAGACCGGCGCCCCGGCTTGCGCGAGGCAGAGGTTGATGCCGATGGTCCGAAGGAAGGTGCTCTTGCCCGACATGTTGGAGCCGGTGATGAGGTAGATGGCGCCGGGGCGGGCGAAGGAGATGTCGTTGGCGACGCGCTTGTCCGCTGGAATGAGCGGGTGGCCGAGTCCGGTGGCGGTCAGCGCTGTGGTCTGGGAGGGTGTCGGCCAGGTATAGGACGGGTGCAGAGAGGCGAAGGTGGCCAGCGCCGAGGCGGCTTCGACTTCGGCCAGACAATCCAGCCAGAGAGGGAGCAGCGTCTGTATCCGCCGTTGAAACTGCTGCAAGCGAAACGCGAAGAAGAGGTCCCAGGGACAGAGGGCATTGAACAGCAGGTGAATCAGCGGATGGGCTTTGACGCTGATGCCGTGGAGGACGCGCGCGAGATGCCGGATCGATGCCGATGGGGCGGTGTCCGCTTCGATGAGCGCGCGGCAGGTTGCCGTGAGTGCGGCTCCGGACTTCCGGGCGCGCCGCTCCAGGAACTGCAAGAGGGTGCCTAGCTTCTCGACTTCGTGGTGCAAGCCGACGGCATGTTCAAGTAGTTCTTCTCCCTGGTCGGTCTGAAAAAAGATGACTGCATAGAGGCCGAACGAAATCATCCAATAGGCTGGCAACAGATTGAGCAGCGTGCCGAGACCGAGAACGAGGGTGATGCCGGCAAGGACGGCCTGGATCGGGAGGATGATGTGGAGATGAGGGAGATGCAGATGATGCTGCAGGACGGCGGCAATGCGCTGCCCGTTGATTTCCGCTTCACCCGTCAGCCGGGCCTGCACATTCAGCCGATCTCGGAACCCAGTCAGCCGAGTCAGTTCTCTGACCAGCTGTTGCCTGGCTTGCCAGGCCTGTTCGTCTGGCGGTTGCACGAGGAGCCAGGATGCGAGCCGGGCATGGCCTTGTGTGGAGACCGTCGTGTCGAGGAGGTGCAGCAAGGAGCGCGGGCCGAGCAGGTCGAGGTCTCGCGCATAGAGATGGGCGTCGGCTGCAACCGGCCGGCAGGGCGGAAGCGCGGGCCAGTCGAGGCGCAGCCGGGCGAGGTGCTGGCGTTTGATCCCCGACCAGAGCGCGAGCCGGTGAATCCGGTGTTCGAGCCTGTTATGATACGCGGCAACGATCACGAATCCGATGAGAAACAGGGCAGCCGACCAGTTGCCTTCCGTGTAATCGCCCAGCCGGTAGAGGCTGATGGTGACCAGCAGGGCGGTGAGAAACAGGACCAGGCGCCAGCGGGAAACATTGCGGCTGGTCCGCAGGCCTCGCTGGTGAAGTCGGTCGCCCCGGCGCAAGAGCCGGGCAAGCGCCTGTTCGCGAGTGAATGAGGGGGCTGAGGGGCGGTCGATGTGCACGATGAGTTCGACCATACTGGGAAGAGATTGGTTCCGTCAATTGATTGCGAGAGAGAAACGATGATGTCGGATGTGATGTCAGAATGGATCGACGTGAGTATTCACAGTGCTGTCGATCCAGGGGAATTGCTCGGGATGCTGGGCGACCCTCATGTGCGGGGCGCCTGGGAAGATCAAGGCGTGACCCACCTCTATTGGTCTCGGGAGCATTGGAACGGAGACCAGTTGGGACAGGTCTGTGCGGCGCTCGATCGACTCGATCCATCTGGG
>JADLEJ010000003.1 GCA_020846195.1 Nitrospira sp. | reverse complement strand
TAAGGAGGTATCCCATGGGTCTTGTAACCCGGAAGAAAGTGTTCTCAATCATGGCGCTCTGCGCGATGGTTGGCCTCCTTCTGTTTCCTGTGGTGGTGTCGCTTCCGTCACTGGCAATCGGTGCGGACGCGGCTGACGCGGAAAAGAAGGATGAAGCGAAGGTCGAGAAGGGGCGCGACGTCTATTATAAGACGGAAGGCATTGTGGTTGGCGCGCCTGCCCCGAAGACGGTTGACGGCCCGAGGGATTACCCCCGGTATAACTTCGAGAGTCGCGTGCTTCTCTGGTTCGCGAATCAGCAGCATCTCTATTACGGCAGCTTCGTGCTTGCTGTGCCGATTTTCTGCATGGTCGTCGAGTTCATGGGGGTCGTGACGAAAGATAAGGCGTTGGCGAAGCGGTACGATCAGCTCGCCTATGACTTTATTAAGATCAGTCTCACAGCGTACTCGCTGACGGCGGTGCTCGGCGGCATTCTGATTTTCACCTTCCTTACGCTCTATCCCGCGTTCTTCGGTTATCTATCCAGCATTTTCCGCCCGGTCATGCACATCTACGCATTGATGTTCGTAGCGGAGAGCGGCACCCTCTACATCTACTATTACGGCTGGGACAAGATGAGAGAGGGGTTTTTGAAGTGGATCCATTTGAGCATGTCGGTGATTTTGAATGTCATCGGAACCTTGCTGATGTTTCTGGCGAATTCATGGATCGGATTCATGATGTCGCCGGCCGGCGTTGACGAGCAGGGTCGGTTCCTTGGGAATATCTGGCACGTGATTCATACGGCGCTGTGGAACCCGCTCAATCTTCATCGCATTCTTGGCAACATGGCGTTCGGCGGCGGTGTCGTTGCCGCCTATGCCGCGTACAAGTTCCTGGCGTCGAAGACCGATGAAGATCGCGCTCACTACGATTGGATGGGTTACATTGCGATGGCGCTCGGCGTCGCCTTCTTGATCCCGCTGCCGTTTGCCGGATACTGGCTCATGCGCGAGGTGTATGCGTATCGCCAGCAAATGGGTATCACGCTCATGGGTGGATTGTTGGCCTGGCTCTTTATTATTCAGGCGACCATGATCGGTATCTTGTTCTTGAGCACAAACTATTACTTGTGGCAGGCGATGGGCCGGATGCGTGGAGCGGAGAAGTATCAACGCTACATCAAGTATCTGGTATTCCTTCTCGCGTGCGGCTATCTGGTCTTTATCACCCCGCACACGATGGTCATGACCCCGGCGGAGTTGAAGGCCATGGGCGGACAACAGCACCCGGTGCTGGGTAATTACGGTGTTATGTCGGCAAAGAACGGCGGCATCAACGTCATCATTACCACCACGGTGTTGAGCTTCGTGTGGTACATGCGAGGCAATAAAGTTTCGACGGTTTCGTGGGCGAAGTTTGGGAATATCTTCATGGGATGTTTCTTCTTCTTCGCCTACGTCAATATCGTTGGGCTTGCGATCTACGGGTATTACATCCCTGCAAACGTGCGAGTCGGATTGTCGGTGCCTCAGGTGGCGACAACGCTCTCCTGTCTTTTCTTCATGTTCGCGCTGAACAGCGTCATGATGAAGGGCGCTAAGCAGATGGGGCCGATCGAGTGGGGGAAGATTTCTGCCCGCTCGCAGTACGCGCTGATCATGTTGGCGACCGCGTTTACCTGGATGATGGGATTGATGGGCTACATTCGTTCATCGGTCCGCCTCTTCTGGCATGTGAATGAGATCATGCGCGACAATTCGCCGTGGGCCTACACGCACACGGTCGGCTTTGCCGCGAACATGATTTCTTTCAATGTGCTGTTCTTCTGGATCAGCATTCTCTTTGTGTTCTGGCTCGGTAGTTTAGCGGCAAAGAAGGCGCCAGCTGGTGCGAAGGCTGATGTTCCTGGTAGCGCTGCGCCTCAGCCGGCAGGTAGCCACTAACCATCTTATTGAGCAACTGGCTCAGGGGGAAGGCGCTGACAAGGCCTTCCTCCGGTGTAGCCGCAGGAGGTTAAAACCGTGGGCGATTTGATTAATCAAGCGCTAGAAATGGGGTGGCCAGCATTCGCGTTGCTAGCCGGCCTCTTAGTGTATTTTCAATTTTCCATCAGTGATCCAGCTGCTAAGAAGCAGGCAACGCTTAAGACGATCATTGGAATGGCGGCGACGTTTCTCTTGTTTGTTGCGATCGTGAACTACACGAACAGCTTCTATGGCGAAAACCGGCTTATGCCGGTGTCGCTCGTCATGATTACCGTTGCCGCGTTCATGGTGGCGATTTATTTCCCTAACTTTGGGGCGCTGCTGAAGATCGGCGGGTTGATGTTTTTCGTGGCCGCCTTTCTTTCAGGTTATGGAAATTGGTTGCCGCAGGTCGAAGGCGGTTTTCCTCCGAAGGAAGAGAAGCTTGAGTATAGCGGTATGACGGCGCAGCAATTGGCCGATGAAGGCGAAAAGATCATTTTCGGTGGGGTCGGGAAAAATAAAGAGCAGGGCGCCATTGGCAAGGGCCAGTGTCCGCTGTGTCATGCATTCCACGCTGGAATGTTGGGTGAACGTGCGCCGAATTTGATCGGTTTGCCAGAGCGCGCAGGTAAAGAGCGCCTCGAGGATCCAAAGTATTCGAAGGGCCATCCTGAGAAGCGCGACTACGCACAAAAGGAAGCGTTCCCTGGATCCGGCACGGCGGAAAATGGTCAGGAATACATTGCTGAATCGCATGCCTGCCCGAATTGCTATGTAGTGGCCGGTTTCGGTGTGAAGGGAACCAACGATAAAGAAAGCCCCATGCCGTCAATTCACAAGCCGCCGATATCGCTCAGCCTTGACGAGCTTGCCGCCGTCGATACTTGGTTGTATCTCCGCGAAGGGCGAGACTCTCCGTCATTCGATGAAATCGTGAAGTCGTACGAGAAGTTTATCCCTGAAGCGGATCGGCCCAAGAAGCAAGAAGAGAAGGCTGGCCCACCCAGCGCGCTCATGGCTGACGGCACTGAGCCGGTCGACCAGATTCTTGCCAAGGCGCAGTGCGTTTCTTGTCATACGATTCCTGGCATTCCAGGTGCGAACGGCACAATCGGCCCCAAGCTCGTTGAGGGGACTAATGCGCCTAGCCGCATCAAGGATAAGGATTATAAGGGAACGGCCAAATCGACCTCCGACTACATCATGGAGTCGATTGTTTCGCCGAGTGCCTATGTGGTGAAGCCATTCCCTGACAATACGATGCCGAAAGTGTTTGGTCAGAAACTCAGTGCGGGAGCGCTCAAGAAAATTGTGGATTACCTCTCGCAAGTGTATGAGGGGAAAGAGCCTCCGAAGATTTCGTAACTGAGCTGTGAATCTTTTTAGACCAAAGGGAGTGAACCCATGAAAGCATTGATGTCAGTCGGCGCGCTGGTAGGGGCCATTGCGCTCCTCCTGCTAGTCGGGATGATCCTCGACGTCGTCCCGTCGAATACGGTTCGTTTAGTCGAAGGCTACATGCCTATCCAAATGTTATTGGAAGTGGCGTGTTTCGTTGTCGGGTTTGCCGGGTTGAGCTACATGCTCAGTGCTATGGGCATGGCGCTTCCCCGGTTCTGGCAGGGAATCGGTTTTTGGGCGTTTGTGTTGCTCTATTTGAAATTCCGCGTGTATCCGCCAATTCCGTTCAGCGTTCGCGCGATGTACGGGACCGTGTCGCTTGTCGCGGTCTTCATGTGGGTGTCCGCGAACGAAGACGACTGGAAGAAGTTTAAGCAGCCGATCATGAACGTCCTCGATGCTCAGAGTGGAGCAAACAAAATGCTCCGCTATGCGTATCTCGTTCTGATTCCAATTCTTGTCGGATTTACATCGTTCAACGCCATGAAGCCAAAGTCGGAAGAGCCGGTTGAGTTGCGCACGGTGCATCCGGCGCCGCCAGCCAGCACGAAGGTGGCGGGCAAGACGTATACGCTTCAGACATCGCAGAACCCGTATCGCGTCAATCCGGAAGGCAAGTTCGATCAGGAATATAGCAATAAGCTGATCGTTGAACAGGGCATGGGCCGTCTGATGGCGCCGAACGCCAACCCCTGGGATGAAAAGAATCAGGGTTATTTGAAGTATGTGAGGGAAGGCGGAGAAATCTTCTTCCAGAACTGTCACTTCTGCCACGGAGACAATTTGAACGGCCGTGGTCTTCATGCGTTTGCGTTTAATCCGATTCCTGCGAACTTTACCGATCCAGGCACAATTGCCCAGCTTCAGGAGACGTTTATTTTCTGGCGCGTCGCCAAGGGTGGAATTGGATTGCCGAACGAAGGATTCCCCTGGGCTTCAGTTATGCCGCCATGGGAACAGCATTTGACCGTCGATGAGATCTGGAAGGTCATTTTGTTCGAGTATTGGCACACGGGTTACTATCCCAGGACCTGGGACTAAGTAGTCCTCGCGGCATCACGGATAACCCTGGATTACGACATGAGGAAAAAAATGATGAATACGTCGATGGGCAAAAAAGCAAGGATCATCCTTGCCTCGGCCTTTGGACTGGCGTTGTTCTCTGCCGGCCCGTTGGTCTTCACGGCTTCTGCTGAAGAAATTCCGGAAGGGTTTAAGAAGGGCGAGTTGGCGCCTGAGCCGCCGGCCGACATGATCGAGGCGGGGAAGCGCGTCTACTTTACCAAGTGTGTCTGGTGTCATGGCGTCGATGGAGCCGGCGACGGCCCAGGCGCCGACCGGCTCTGGCCTCGTCCCCGTAACTTCAACCAGGGGACATTTAAGATTCGCCACACAGCCAGCGGCGAGTTGCCGTTGTTCGATGCCAAAAAGCCAATTTCTGGGCAGAACGATCTGTATGAGACCGTTACCCATGGGTTGCCAGGTTCTGCGATGCCGTCATGGGAAGGTATCTTGACCGAAGAGCAGCGGTTGCAGGTTTTGGCGTTCGTCACCACTCAGTTGGTGAAGGATCGGAAGTTTACGGATAAGCAGTCTGAAACTCAGACGATTCTTCAAGTCGCTGAGTTGAAACCTAAAGAGGCCTCAGAGGAAAGCAAGAAAAGAGGCGGCGAGCTGATCGTTGAAAAGAAGTGCATCGAGTGCCACGGCATGGAAGGCCGCGGAGACGGCAATGCCTTCAATTTGAAAGATGACTGGGGCTTCTCAATTCAGCCAGCCAATTGGCACAAGTGCTGGAACTTCCGTGGAAGCCGTCAGGATCCGTACAATGTGAAGAACATTTTCCGGACCTTCTCGACGGGTGTGAACGGAACCCCGATGCCGTCGTTTGCGGATAACACGAGCGTCGACGAGCGGTGGGACATTGCCAACTTTGTAAATTCGTTGTGTGAAAGAGATGCTGAAGGGAATCCTCTTTCAATCGATCCACAGACGGATAAGCCCAAAGTCAACTTCGTGATTCCATCGAATCCGGTGGAGGGCGAGATCCCAGCGGATATCGAGAACGAAGCCTGGCAGAAAACCCCGAAGCGGATTGTCGCGATGGGTGGCCAGATCACGCATAAGCCGCGCAACTTCGTGAACCGGATCGACGATCTGTGGGTTCGTTCGCTCTATAACGAGAAGTCCGTTGTATTTTTGGTCGAGTGGGATGATCGCACCAAGAGCGTGGCTGAAGGCAAGTTGCCGTGGGCTCCGACTCAAGTGAATATCGATGTGAAGGAGCAGGATCCGAAGACCGGTGAAGAGGGATCCATTGCGGCGCATCAAAATAACTACACCGTCTACAATGACGCGATTGCGATCGAAACGCCGGTGAAGTGGCAAGATCTTCCTGCCCCGATTAAGCCGCGGTATCTCTTTGGAAGCAATGAGCAATATCCTGTGGATATTGTGAAATGGGAAGCTGATGGATCTATCCGGGCCTTCCTGGGTACCGGTTGGGATCAGGATTTCCAAGAGCGCGACAACTATCAAGAAACCCTGAAGGTTCTTAAGTCCGAGTGGAAGAACGGTCGTTGGTACGTCATGATCGAGCGTCCAATTGGAAACAAGAAGGACCAGGATTATGACGAGGACACGCTCTTCGAGATGGGGAAATACATCCCGACGGTGTTCTTTGCCTGGGATGGTCATAACGGCGATGCAGGACGCAAGATGGCCGTCTCGGCCTTCTACTACACGTTCCTGCAGCCTCCGACACCTCAGGAAGTGTACATCTATCCGTTCGTCATTGCCGGTGGGATTGTGCTGTTGGAAGCATGGGTCCTGACCCGCCGCGCAAACAAGCGGAAGGGGAAGACGCTCTAATTCCACTCCTATCGGAGTGAATCGGCAGCGATGAAGGGGGTGGGGAAACCCACCCCCTTCGTGTTTTTAGGCGCAGGTACGGTGAATTTGCATGGCTGTTACGGGTGTCATCTTGGCCGGCGGCAAGAGCCGGCGAATGGGGGAAGACAAGCGCTTTCTCGTTGTGGGGGAGGCCACGTTATTGGCTCGGACCGTCTCGGTCATGACCGGGAAATTTCCCGAAGTCTTAATCGTCATTGCACAGGATAGTGAGCCGCTCGCGGTTTCAGGATGCACGGTTCACCGGGATTTGATTTCCGATTGCGGAAGCCTTGGAGGTCTCTATACAGGGCTCACCAAAGCCACCAATGAGCGAATCTTTATTGTGGCTTGCGACATGCCGTTTCTCCAACCAGAGATGATTCAGCGATTCGTCGATCGCGATCCCGCAGCCGATATCGTGATGGCTCAATTGCCGGATGGCTTGCAGCCTTTGCATGCCCTGTATGGTAAGCGAGCCCTGCCTATTCTAGAGCGGATGGCTGTTGCGCATGAATTGAAGATCAAAAACATTGCACTGGAGCCATCGCTCCGTACAACAATCGTTTTGCCAGCCGAGTGGAGCGATGAGGATCCTCTCGCTCAATCGTTTCAGAATGTGAACACACCGGCCGATCTCGAAGCTGCGAGGAGCGCACTTCGCCACCGCTCGTTGATTCAATAATACTGCCTCTCAGCGCACCGTTCTAACAGTTCACGCCTCCGGCGATTGGGCGGTACCCTGCTATCGATTTGTGCGATGGCGGTCATGAGTAGTATTTCGCAGGCCTGCGAGGGGCGTCCTTGTCGATGTATGAACTGGGATGCTATGAGGATTTCGAGAAAAATCCTAGTTTCAATATCAAGCCTGAAGATGTGCTTGCTGGTATGTATTCTTACGGCCATCGAGGGGCGAATTCCTACCAGCTCACCTTGTCACCCTCTGGGCCATATGCTAGAGTGCCAAATTGTTTTTCTCTTTCTTCTCTAATGACTTAGGAGATTTTGTGGCGCAGGGGCTTGTGCAAGAACAGGTGGCGAATGCGGTCCAAGGAGCGCTCTCCGATGCCAAGGCCAAGGGGCAATTGAAAATCGAGTCCTGGCCCGCCGTCACCTTGGATGCTCCGAAGCGTCCGGAGTGGGGCGATCTCGCCACGACTGTTGCAATGACGCTGGCTGCTTCAGAAAAGCGCGCGCCTCATGACATTGCCAAAATCATCGCCGACAACCTATTGACGCGCGATCAATTATTTGAGCGAGTCGAAATTGTCCGGCCTGGCTTTCTCAATCTGACCGTAAAGCCTGCCGTCTGGTTAGAAGTCTTGCGGGACATCGAGCGGAAAGGTGCGGCCTACGGCACCTCCAAAGCCGGATTTGGAAAGCGTGTGCTGGTTGAATATGTCAGCGCCAATCCCACCGGGCCGCTGCACGTTGGCCATGGCCGTGGCGCCGCTGTCGGACAGGCGTTGGCCGGACTGCTGAGGGCGGTTGGATACGACGTGGTGAGCGAGTACTACATTAACGATGCCGGCCGCCAGATGAAGCTCCTTGGCGCTTCTGTGTATGCGCGATTGCAGGAGCTTGCTGGAAAGCCCGTGACGTTTCCTGAAGAGGGCTATCACGGCGAGTATATCCGTCTTGCAGCCGAGCAGATTCAGGCCTCGGACGGCGCGCAATTGGCGATGCTGCCTCCAGCAGAAGCAGAGCAGCGCAGCCGCGACCTGGCCTACCGGACTCTCCTCCAGCACATCCGGGAAGACCTGTCGGCTTTGGGCATTGAGTTCGAGTCCTGGTTCAGTGAAGCGTCGCTCATTGCTTCTGGTGCGGTCGAGCGGTCCTTTACTGAGCTGAAGCAGCAGGATCTCATATTTGAAAATGAAGGTGCCTGGTGGTTCCGGTCGTCGAAGTTCGGAGATGAAAAAGATCGCGTGGTCCGCAAGAAAGACGGCGAGTGTACGTACCTGGCGTCCGACATTGCCTATCATCGCGACAAGCTCCAGCGTGGCTACGATCTGCTGATCGACGTGTGGGGCGCCGATCATCACGGCTATATTCCGCGCATGCAGGCGGTGATGCAGGCCTATGGGCATCCGAAGGAGCAGTTGCAGGTGGTACTGGTCCAATTGGTGAAGCTATTGCGGGGCGGCGCCGAAGTGAAGATGTCGAAGCGCTCGGGCGAATTCATTACGATGCGCGAGGTGATCGATGAAGTCGGCGTCGATGCGGCCAAGTTCTTTTTTCTGATGCGGGACTCGAACACGCATTTGGATTTCGATTTGGAACTGGCCAAGCAACGGTCCTCGGATAATCCCGTCTACTATGTGCAATATGCCCATGCCAGGATCGCCAGCCTCTGGCGGGTCGCTGCGGCGCGCGGGATTGTCTGCCCGCCGGCATCGGACGCGGATCTGACGGTGCTGACCGATCCCGATGAACTCGCCTTAATCCGGAAGCTCTCGATGTTCCCGGAAGTGTTGGCGTCCAGCGCGCAGGCCTTTGAACCCCATCGCGTGACCTACTATCTCCAGCAACTGGCGGCGTTGCTGCACACGTTCTACAACAAGCATCGGATTCTCCCGCCTGCGGCCGATCTCGAGACCGGCGAGACTCCGGTGGCGGAGGAGATTGATCCCAAGACGACAGCGGCCCGGCTGGTCTTGATGCGATCGGTGCAGCAGGTAGTGAAAAACGGATTGACGGTTCTAGGGATCTCGGCTCCCGAGCAGATGTAACGGAAGATGATCGCACGCTAATGCAGTTCACCGTCAAACAGCAGGACCGGCAGACGAAAGCGAGGCTCGGGCAGCTGCGCACCGCTCGCGCCATTATCGACACGCCTACCTTTATGCCGGTGGGATCGCTGGGTCCGGTGAAAGGGCTGGAGCCGGAGGATCTGCACGGTCTGGGGTTCAGGCTGATGCTGAACAATGCCTATCACCTCTATCTGCGCCCCGGTCATAAAGTCGTGGCGGAGTTGGGCGGATTGCATGCGTTCACCGGCTGGCCTGGGGCCATTCTGACCGATAGCGGGGGATTCCAGATTTTCAGCCTGGCCAAGCTGTGCAAGATTACCGACGAGGGAGTGACCTTTCAGTCGCACATCGACGGCTCGACGCATTTCATTACGCCCGAAACGGCGATTGAAATCGAAGAGGCGCTCGGCGCCGATATCATCATGGCATTCGATCAATGCGTGGCATTGCCAGCCTCGCGCGCGGCGATTCTGGAAGGGGTGCAGCGGACCACGTCGTGGGCGAAGCGCTGCCAGGCCAGCCGGCGGCGGAACGATCAGGCGCTGTTCGGCATCGTGCAGGGCGGGCTGGAAGCGGATCTCAGGAGGCTGTCGGCTCAGGAACTGGTCGCGCTCGATTTCGAAGGGTATGCCATCGGCGGACTCTCTGTCGGAGAGAGCAAGGCCGACATGTACGCCATGCTGGATGTGACGGCTCCAGAATTGCCGGAGGCCAAGCCGCGCTATCTGATGGGCGTGGGCCTTCCCGAGGACCTGATCGAAGGCGTGGCCAGGGGCATTGACCTGTTCGATTGCGTCGTGCCGTCCCGCCATGGACGAACGGGATGGCTGTTCACTGGTTTCGGCCGTGTCTCCATCAAGCAGGCGCAATTCAAGCAGGATGAGCGGCCGATCGATCCCGACTGCGGATGCCCGGTGTGCAAGCGGTACACACGGGCTTATCTGCACCATCTTTTCAACGTCAAAGAGATGCTCGGGTCGCGACTGAATACGATTCATAACTTATGGTACTTTTCGGATCTGATGCAGCGGGTGCGCTCGTCCATCGAGCGGGGGACATTTCTCACAATGCGCGAGGAGTTTTATCGCGCGCGGGCGGAAGCCGAGCGGGTCGGCGGCGCGACGGCAGTCGCCGCGCCGGAACCGCGGGCCGGTCTCGATTAGCGTAAGGGGAGTCAGTTTTATGATGATGGTGGCGATGGCGTCGGTAGCGTGGGCGGAAGGTCCGGGCGGCGGCGGAAGCACAGCGAGTTCACTGCTGTCGTTGGTGCCGTTTGTTTTGATTTTTGCGATTTTTTATTTCTTGCTGATCCTGCCGCAGCAGAAGCGGCAAAAGCAGCAGAAGACGATGCTCGACGATCTGAAGAAGGGCGACAAGGTCATCACGGCGTCGGGCTTCTGGGGGACGATCACGAATCTCGGCAAAGAGACGGTGACCCTGCAGATCGCTGACAACACGAAGGTCAAAATTCAGAAAGAGCATATTGCCAAAATACGGGCGGAAGACGACGACAAAGAGTAGCGGGGCGGCGTTAATCACACGAGAATGATCAACCGGCTGCGAGGCGTGCGCGGCGAGCGTCTACGCGCGGCGGAAACGGCGCTGTCAGCCTGGTTCAGCATTCTGCAAGAGAGGGTGGCGGAGACATGAAAAAAGTTGGTGGACGGTTCGCATTGCTGGGGCTGGTGGTGGTGCTGTCGGTGGTGTTCTTTCTGCCGTCGTACAAGCCGTTGTATCAGGCGTTGCCCGAGTGGGCGCGGACAGTGCTGCCGGACAAGGGCATTACGCTGGGGCTGGATCTTCAGGGCGGCATTCATATGGTGATGGAGGTCGATGAAGACCGGGCGGTCGAGATCGCCGTCGAACGGTCGGTCGCCTCGCTGCAGGATGCCTTGGTCGACAAAAAGCTGCCGGCGGAATCGGTGAAGCGGACGGCGGCGAATCAGATCACCATTCAGTTCGCCAATGCCGAATTGAAAGCGCCGATCCAGAAACTCTTGGACGAGTATCCCACCTTCTTTGAAGCGGATGCCGCCGGATCGGGCAACAGCCTGGTCTGGGAATTGCGCGACACGGAGATCAAGCGGATCAAGGATTCGGCGATCAATCAGGCGCTCGAAACCATCCGGAACCGGATCGACCAGTTCGGCGTTTCCGAGCCGCTGGTCCAGCGCCAGGGCTTGAAGCAGATTGTCGTGCAGTTGCCGGGCGTCAAAGAGCCGAAGCGGGCGAAGGATCTCATCAAGGAAACCGCGCTGCTCGAATTCAAGATGCTCGATGAAGAAAATCATATGAAGATGGATTTCCCGGCCCGGGTGCCCAAGGAAAAAGAAGCCGAGGTGCTGGCGCAGTTCCAGTCCAAGGTGCCGGAGGGCGATCAGATTCTGTTCGAGCATCAGATCGATAAAGACACCGGCCGGGAATTCCGCACGCCGTATCTGGTGAAGAAGCGGGTGATGCTGACCGGCGATGTCCTGAGCGACGCGCGGGTGTCCATCGGAGAGTTCAACGACCCCTATGTGTCCATCACCTTCGATGGCAAAGGTGGACGGGAGTTCGAGCGGATCACCGGCGAGAACATCAAGAAGCGCATGGCGGTTGTGCTCGACAATACGATCTATTCCGCGCCGGTGATCCAGGATCGGATCTCCGGCGGACGGGCGCAGATCACGGGGACCTTCAGCACGCAGGAGGCCAACGATTTGGCCATCGTGTTGCGGGCCGGCGCGCTGCCGGCGCCCTTGAAAATTATTCAAGACCTCACCGTCGGGCCGTCGCTCGGGCAGGACTCCATCGATCAGGGGGTGAAATCGACCCTCATTGCCGGGATTCTGGTGGTCCTGTTCATGGTTGTGTATTACCGGCTGTCCGGCGTGATCGCCAATTTCGCGCTGGTGCTCAATCTGATTTGCCTGCTCGGGGCACTGGCGGCGCTGAATGCGACGCTGACTTTGCCTGGCATCGCCGGGATCGTGCTGACCATCGGCATGGGCGTGGACTCCAACGTGCTGATCTTCGAGCGCATTCGTGAAGAACTGCGCGCCGGGAAAGCCGTGCGACTGGCGGTGGACGGCGGCTATGACAAGGCGCTGCTCACGATCATCGATGCGCACGTGACGACGCTGATCACCGGTGTGGCGTTGTTCCTGTTCGGCACCGGCCCGATCAAGGGGTTTGCCGTGACGCTGTGCCTGGGCATTGCGATCAATCTGTTCACGGCATTCGTCGGAACCAAGGTGATCTTCGATCTGATGAATCAAGGAAAGAAAGTGGAGACGCTCAGCATCTAGCCGCGCTGCCGATAGCGGAAAGCTGAACGTTGAACGCGATGAAAAGGGAGCGAGCATGTTAGAGATTCTTGGCAAAACGAATATCGATTTCATGAGCAAGCGCAAAGCCGCGTTCATTTTTTCTGGAGTCCTGGTGCTCTTGGGGCTGGTCGCGCTGGTGCAGATCGCGCGCGGGGCGGCCAATCTCGGGATCGACTTCGCCGGCGGGACCGCGGTGCAATTCAAGTTCGACCAGGCCATTCACATCGACGAGGTGCGGAAGGCCCTGGAGTCCAACGGGCTGAGCAATGCCGAATTGCAGGAGTTCGGACAGGATAATAAGCTGCTTGTGCGCATCAAAGCGTCCACGACCATCGAGGAAAAGACTGCTGACCGGGTCATGGCCGTGTTCGCAAAAGAGTTTCCCAACAATAAGTTCGTCGTTGAGGCCACGACGGAGATCGGCCCGACCATCGGAAAGAAGCTGCAGGAAGATGCGTTGATCGCGGTTGTGATCTCCTTCATCGGGATCATTCTCTACGTTGCCGCCCGGTTTGAACTGCGGTTCGGGGTGGCGGCTGCCGTGGCGACATTCCACGACGTGCTGGCCGTGCTGGGCGCGTTTTATTTGCTGGATAAAGAAATCACGTTGCTCGTCGTTACGGCGCTCTTGACGCTGACAGGCTATTCGCTGACGGATACCGTCGTGGTGTTCGACCGAATCCGGGAAACCCTGCGGCTGCGCCGGCGCGATTCGGAAGAAAGCATGATCAACATCGCCGTGAACCAGGTGCTCAGCCGGACGATTGTCACCAGTTTGACGGTGGTGCTGGTGCTGATTCCCCTGACGCTGGCGGGGGGCGAAGTGCTGCACGATTTTGCGCTCGTGCTGCTGAGCGGCGTCATCTTCGGAACCTATTCCTCGATCTTTGTGGCCAGTCCGTTGTTACTCCTCTGGCCCGGCACCGGCGGACGGGTGAGCAAGCGGACCTAACCGAGGCGGTGGCCCGGCTGTCATTCGTGTCCATAGTCCGGCAGGCGCCGGCGTCCGGGCCTGATGCGTCCGGTTGCCGGTTGCCGCCGGGTTCTCTCCGCATGCGGCGTGGGGCATCAGCATGACATTCTGGAGTCGGTCTCACAGTCTCCAGCATAAGATCATCGCGGCCATCGTGATGGTGGGCCTGCTGCCGCTCAGCCTCTCTCTCCGGCTCAGTTACGTGGAAGAACGGCGGGCGCTCCGCGAGGCGATCGGCGCCAACTTCAAGGAAGTGGCGGTCGAGGCGTCGCGGCGGACCGAGATGCATGTGACGCGCGGAATCAACGAAGCGCAGCAGCTCGCCACGACCCCATTCCTGCGCACGGCCGTGTCCGAATCCAATCGCACGTACGAGGGCAAGGACGAGCGCGCCATCGAGGCCATGATCAAAGACTGGCAGCAGCGCTGGCGCCAGCGCGACACCCGCAGCGAGTTCCCCCTGTTCATCAACCGCATTGTCACGAACTATCTCATTCGCTGGCACGATATCCGGAAGTCCGACTACGTCGGGATTCTGGTCACGGACGCCCGCGGCGCCCTCGTCGTCAGCTCGATTCCGCAAGTCGAGTATTTCTACGGCAAGACGCCCTGGTGGACGGCGGTGGTGAAGTCGCAAGTGTCTCGTCCGTATGTCAGCGACATTGCCTTCGATCCGGCGTTTGGGACGCATGTGGTGGTCGTGGCGGTTCCGATTATTGAGGACGGCGGCCAGGACGTCATCGGCGCGGTAACCATTTTGCTTCGGCGCGACACGTTGTTCCATTCGATCGGGGACGTCTCGATTGGGTCGTCGGGGCATGCGATGCTCTTTGCGTCCGACGGCGTTTCGCTGATTTGTCCGGTGTTGTCGCCGGAAGAGCATACGGTGACGCCGGAATTCATCCGGACTATCGTGCAGGAGAAGGCCGGCTGGGCCATCGCGCCGGACGATTCCCATGGCAGTCACGATGCCTTGATCGGGTTCGCTCCGGTGCGGCTCAGCGAACCTCTGGCGCCTGGCAGCATGGGGGGGAAGCAGTGGGTGACGGTCATCCGCCAAGATCCCGCGGAGACCTATGCGCCGCTGGGCCGTCTCGTCGTCCGGGTATTGCTGTATGGGGCGGTGGTGTTCGCGGTGTTGCTCGGCACGGGGTTGATTGTGGCCCGGCGGATTGCCAAGCCGATCAAAATCTTGCACGACGGAGTGCTGGAGATCGCCAGCGGCCGGCTCGATCAGACCTTGCAGATCCGCACCGGCGATGAGATCGAGCATCTGGCCGGGGCGTTTAATCAGATGGCCGCCAATCTGAAATTGTCGTTTGAGCAAATCGAACAACGGATGCTCGAAGTGCGGCGGCTGGAGGAAAAGTACCGGGACTTGATCGAGCACTCCCCGGAAATGATTTATCAGCTGGACCGGGCCGGGCGTTTCGTCCATGTGAATCAGACGGGGCTGGAGAAGCTTGGATACAGTTCCGAGGAGATGCTGGCCATGAGGCTTTGGGACGTGGTGCCGCCGGACCAGGCGGGGCATGTCCTGAGCTATCTTGAGCGGCTCATGGTGCAGGGCCGCAATGCGATCGAAACGATTTTCCTCGCGAAGGATGGCCGCCGGATCGATGTGGAAATCCACGCCACGGCGCTGTTCGACCAGGAGGGCGGCGGCATCGTTCACACCCGCGCGTTCGTTCGGGATGTGACGAAACGGCGCCAGTTGGAGCGCCAGCTTCAGCAATATACGAGCAAGCTGGAAACCGCCGTCTCCGAGCGGACGCAGCAGTTGGTGGCGTCGCAAGCGCGCTACAAGGCGCTGTTCGATCTCGTGGCCGACTCGGTCTTCATGGTGGATCGCGACGGGACGATTGTCGCGGTCAATCAGCGGGAGGAACAGGAGCTCGGCTACTCGGAGTCGTCAGTGGTCGGCCGCAGCATCTTCGACATTACCTTGCCGGCGTTTCGCGAGGGCGGGCGTGCCTTGCTGATGGACCTGGCCGGCGGCCAGCGGCAGGTGCCCACTCATGAGATCACCGTGCGCACGGCAACCGGTGTCGAGATGCCGGTGGAAATGGACTTGATTCGCACCGGCGCCGCCGAGGCGCCCTTGATTATGGTGCAGCTGCGCGATATCACCGAGCGGAAGCGGATGGAGCAGCAGTTGCAGTCCTATCGCGATGAACTTGAAGTGAAGGTGCGGGAGCGCACGAAGGAAATCGAAGAGACCAAACAGTACTTGGAGAATTTGCTCGAAAACGCGAACGATGTCATCTATACGCTGGACACGGAGCAGCGCTTCACCTACGTCAACAGTAAAATCGAAGCCTGGGGCTACCGGAAAGACGACCTTCTCGGACGGCCCTATCTGGCGCTCTTGTCGAAGCGGCATCGCGGGCGCCGGCTCAAGAGCACCCTCGATATCGGCGCCAAGCAGGTGTACGAAGTCGAGGTGGTGACGCGCATGGGCGAGGCCCGGTCTGTTATGGTGAGTGTCTCGCCGTTGCACCGTGTGGACGGAGAGATTCTCGGCGTGCTCGGGATCGCCCGGGACATGACCGATACGAAGAAGCTGGAGCAGCAGATCCAGAACTCGGAGAAGCTGGCCTCGGTCGGCAAGCTGGCCGCCGGCGTGGCGCACGAGATCAATAATCCGCTGGGCGGCATCCTGAATTGTCTTTACAATCTCGGGAAGGGAACGATCTCACCGGCCCGGCGCGAAGAGTATCTGGCGTCGATGGAAGACGGGCTGCACCGCGTGCAGAAAATCGTCCGGCAGTTGCTGGATTTTTCGCAGCAGCATCAGCCTGAATTCGCGCCGGCCGACATCAATGCGGTGATCGAGCGGGTGCTGGTTCTGACGAATCATTTGTTCGCGCCGAACCGGATTGCACTCGAAGCCGCATTAGGCCACGAGTTGCCGGCAGTCATGATCGACCGGCACATGATCGAGCAAGTGTTGATGAATCTGATTTTGAACGCGGTGCAGGCCATGAAAGAAGGCGGGGTGCTGTCGCTCCGGACCTGGGTGGAAGAGGGGGTCTGTCTGGTGGAAATCAGGGATACGGGGTCCGGCATTCCGGCGGCGGTGCTGTCGAAGATTTTCGATCCGTTTTTCACGACGAAGCGCGAGGGCGAAGGAACCGGGCTGGGTTTGTCGGTGAGTCTTGGAATTGTCGAACGGCACGGAGGCAAGATTCTTGTGGAGAGCGAAGTCGGCAAAGGCACGGTCTTTACGCTCTGGCTGCCGGTCTCACGTGAGCGGCAGCCGGTGGAGCGGGTGTCGTAATGGCGCTAACGATTTTGATGGTCGATGATGAGCCGTTGATGCGGCTGTCTATTGTCGATGCGCTGGAAGCGGTCGGCCATGAGGTCAGCGCCGCCGCCACCGGGACGGAAGGCATCGAAGAAGCGCGCCGGCGGGAATACGATCTCGTGATTACCGATCTGCGGCTGCCCGGCGCCGACGGGCTCGCGGTGCTCAAGGCGGCGAAGGCGGCGCGGGCGCACACCGAAGTCGTGGTGATCACGGCGCACGGCTCCGTCGAAACCGCTGTGGGGGCCATGAAGTTCGGCGCGTTCGACTACATCACTAAGCCGTTCAAGATGGATGAGTTGTTGCTGATCGTCGAACGCGCGGGAACTGTGATCGCGCTGCGCAAAGAAAATCAGGACCTAAAAGAGATCTTGGAGGATAAATTCAGTTTCGGCGGCATTCTCGGGTCCAATACGAAAATGCGCGCGGTGCTGGAGAAGATCAAGACGGTCGCAGCGACGGATTCCACAGTGCTAATTCTTGGGGAAAGCGGCACGGGAAAAGAATTGGCGGCCAATGCCGTGCATCAAAACAGTCCGCGGCGCGATTATCCTCTGATTAAAGTCAGCTGCGCGGCTCTGCCTGAATCGCTGTTGGAGGCGGAATTGTTCGGCCATGAAAAGGGCGCATTCACTGGCGCGCTGCGCCAGCGGCGCGGCCGGTTCGAAATGGCCAATCGCGGGACGCTCTTTCTCGATGAAATCGGAGAAATTTCTCCAGTCGTCCAGGTGAAATTGCTGCGCGTGCTGCAAGAGCGAAAGTTCGAGCGGGTTGGAAGCAATCAGACGATCGACGTCGATGTGCGGCTGGTGTGCGCGACACAAAAAGATTTGCGGAAAGAAGTGGCGGCGGGCCGGTTTCGCGAGGATCTTTTCTACCGTTTGAACGTCGTTCAGGTGGTGATTCCCCCGTTGCGCGAGCGGCAGGAGGATATCGCCGTCATTGCGGATCATGTGCTGGAGGCCTGCTCGTCCAAGCTGAATAAGAAGCTCCGGGGGTTTTCCCAGCCGGCGCGTGAACTGTTGCTGCGGTATTCGTATCCCGGCAACGTCCGCGAGCTGGAGAATATGGTCGAGCGCGCTGTGGCGTTGGGACGCGAGCGGGAGGCGATTCAGCCGTCCGATCTTTGCGGGTTTCAGACCTGTCCGTACCAGGGGGGCGACCCGCAAGAGTCCTGTGGATTTTGCCAGGAAGGCTTGACCGGCGGCGGGGCGAAGAAAAAAGAAGTGCCGCTGACGGCGCTTTCGACGGCGCGCGAAGAGTTCGAGAAAGAGTATATCTTGTCCGTGCTTGAGCGAGTGGAGGGCAGCCGGACGACCGCCGCGAAGATTCTCGGCCTCTCCCGCAAGGCCCTCTGGGAGAAGTGCAAGCGCTACGGCATTCCTTCGGCGCGCGAGGGAAGCGAGAGCGACGAGTAGCTGTCCTCGCGACCGGAAGAAGCGTTGTGCTGGCGTGCGATACGCATCATGGTATTGCCGCCTCGTTGAAACTCATAGGGGACTGGCTGGAGGTCAACGTGGAAGCCCTGGCGCGTCAGCTGTTCGGTGACGGCGCCGAGGTGCGGTGAGGGCTGGCCGTCGAGTGTGAGCAGGGGAAACACGCGCACCTCTTGAGCCGCGCGCAACATGTTCGTGATCGCCTGCAGGTGAAAGTCGGTCGAGAGAAGCGCGCTATAGAGAAACAAAAAGTGCGACGACAGCGCGAGGTCGAAGGTGTCATTGCCAACGGGCAGTGATGGAAGCGCGCCTGTAAGATAGCGTCCCTCGCGCGTGCCCGCCTCGTAGTCTGCCAGAAATAGGTCCATTGCCGACAGCCGCACCCGCCCCAGTGCTTCAATCGAGGGGATCGTCGTCCACACATAGCTGGCCTGGTGTTCGCGCATCTGCGCCATGACGGTGTCGTGGGTCTCTGCGATCCGCTGCCGGATTTGTGCCGTATCGAAGGCGTAGAGGGGATCGATCGATACGATGCGTCCGCCCCGCCGGGTCAATTCGGCATTAAACCCAGCCGGACCATCGCCGCATCCAAGAAGGCGGCGGCTCAGATCGGTCTCAGTGAGGCCGAACATGGCGACATATTCTTCGTAAGAGCGTCCCCAGGGGACGATGGTGTTGAGCGTGAGACCCATATCGGAGTGTGCTGGCGTTTGCGCGAGAAACAACGGCGTCGATAGGGATGGAAGGCGATGCTGTCAGCCGGCAGCAGACTGCCGGCTGACGAGCGAATGCGGGATTACTCGGTCGGTTCGGCTCCGCCTTCCCACAGCTTGATCGTGCGATCCCATGATGCGCTGGCAAGCCGGCGTCCGTCTGGCGAAAATGTAATTTGACGGACTCCGGCGGTATGACCCTTCACGGTTTTGAAGTGGCGGCCGGCGGCAATATCCCAGAACTTGATGGTATTGTCGTCTCCGGCGCTGGCGAGCACTTTCCCGTCTGGCGACACGGCCAAGGACCTGACCCAGGCGGTGTGCCCGTTCAGGCTTTTCTTCTCAATCAGCTTCGGCATCTCGAAGAACTTGATGGTTTTGTCGCGGCTGCCGGTGATGAGGGTCTTGCCGTCCGGCGTAAAGGTCATGGCGCCGATCCAGTAGTCCATCGGCTTTTGGAAGCCGCCGTCGTCCTCGATAAAGTAGCCGCGGGTCTCGGTAGAATCGTCGGCATCGCGCTGCCAGTGCCCGTCGTGCAGGACTTTTTCCTCGCCGCTCGGGAGGACTTCCCATAACTTGATTTTTCCGATGTCGGTGCCGCTGGCCAGGTGGATGCCATCCGGGCAGAAGGCGACGCAGACGGACCAATGATGGTCGTATTGGTCTTTGCCCAGCAGGGTCATCAACTCGGTGCCGGTCGTGACTTCCCAAATTTTGATGTCTTTATTGTGGCTGCCGCGCGCGAGCATGAGGCCGTCCGGCGAAAGCGAGAGGCTGCATACATTGTGATCGTACCGGGTGAACAGCAGTTTGGTCGGCTCGCCGGTCTTCGGATTCCAGAGGCGGATGGTGCGGTCTTCGCTCGCGGTGGCGAGAGTCAGTCCGTCCGGCGTAAAGACGATGGCGCGAATGTCATTGGTATGGCCGCGGAGCGAGCGCAAGAGCCGGCCGGTCTCGATATCCCACATGCGGACGAGGCGTTCGGCGCCGCCGCTGGCGAGGGTGAGTCCATCGGGTGAAAAGGCGACGGTCCAGACCCCGTGCGAGTGCCCCCGAAAGGTCTTGACCTCCCGGCAATCGGTTTTCCAATACTCCAGAAAATCGACGGGCGGCGGAGCGGCTGTTTCCGGGGCGGTGCTGGGAAGGGGAGGCGTCATTGTGTGTTCAGGCATTGGATACTCCACTCACCGGGAGGACTAGGAGCCTCCCTTGATTGCAAATCGGCTTTTGAGCCCAGTATACTTCCTCGTGAACGAAGGGAGATCGTAAGAGATGCCCAGCGTTTAAGTCAAGGTGGCGCGGGGCGCCGGTTCTCCCCGCTAAGCGGTTTGGTGGTATTGACGGTCTGAGTGTTCGTCACATCCAATCTTTCGAGGCTTCCAATGGAAATCAGATTTCAGCCCGCATTGCTGCAAGAGGTGATCGACTCCTTTGTGGAAAAGACGGAGCGCGAAGGCGATCCGACCTACTACAAGGAATTCCATGAGCATGCCGACCCGATCTACGAGAAGTTCATTCTCGAGGATCGGGAAGGGGAGTTTAAGAAGCTGTATCAGTATTTGTTCGGAACGTGGGGATTTTCCGACATTATCCGGGATTCGTTCAACGAATATCCGCTTTTGAAGGACAAGGTCGGGATTGTGCTGGTGAAGGGCGTCTTGAAGGAAGATCAGGAAGGCGTCGACATTCTTCGCAAGTGGGGATCGGTCGAGCAGGATTTGGCCAAGGATTTCGAGGCCAAGGGCCTGAAGGGTGTGGGCATTCAGCTGATCCCGCGACGGTTTTACGATCCCGCTTTGACCCGCTATTGCCGCCATGAGTTGATGCATATCTCGGATATGCTCGACCCGGCCTTTGGCTATGACCCCGATACGAAGGTCGGGCAGAATTCAGGAGAAGAAACGCTGATTCTCCAGCGCTACCGCGTCTTGTGGAGTTTGAGTGTCGATAGCCGGTTGAGCGCGGCGGGCCGGGAGCCGATGCTGAGCAAAGAGGATCGGTTCAAAGAGTTTCGGTCGTGGTACCGGAAGATTGCGCCGCCTCAATTGAAATCGGTGTTCGAAGGACTGTGGCAGATCTCGTATTTCACCCATTCCGAGTTGATCGAAATGTCGACCGATACCTTGCGCGTGATGGATCGCGCGGTCGATGTGGAGGGGGGCGAGGTTCCGGAGACGGAAAACAAAGTTATGCTGATGCCGGGCTTTCCCTGCCCGCTCTGCCGCTTCCCGACCTATTCATGGGTGGAGGATATGGGCACCAAGCTGGAGCCCTACGTGTTGGATTTCATCCGCGAGAATCACCCTGGATGGGATATTGAGTACGGCGGCTGCGACCGGTGCGTGGAAGTGTATAAGCTAAGAGCCGACGGCGTCATGTAGGTGCAGATGGTCAAAGCGCCTGCTGGATTAACAAGCACCATGGCATCGAACCCTTCATATGGCCGGCGGGATTTTCTGAAATACTCCGTGCTGTCTGTTGCCAAGACAGCGCAGGAGTTTTCCAAGCAAGTCGATGCCGCGCCCGAGGCGCCTGCGCCTACGTTCAGGGCCGATTGGCTTCGGCCACCTGGGGCTGTTGATGAAGTATTGTTTCTGGATCGTTGCACGAAATGCGGCGACTGCATCAAGGCCTGCGATCCGGGCGCGATTGTCTGCCATGCCGGCGATGGGACTCCGGTGATTTTTGCCGACCAGTCGCCCTGTCTTTTGTGCGACGATCTTCCCTGCATTGCGGCTTGCGCAACGGATGCATTGACGCCAACTGACCGGATGCAGGATGTTCGCCTCGGGGTGGCGCGGGTGTCCCAGCGTCTCTGCACGGCTGGGCAAGGGTGTCATGCCTGCGTTTCAAAGTGTCCTATGGATGCCTTATCGATGGATTTTTCGACCATGCGGCTTGAGGTATCCGCAGAAGGGTGTGTGGGCTGTGGCATCTGCGAGCATATCTGTCATACCGTCAACGATCATGTGGCGATCCGTGTGACGCCCGTGCGGCAACTGGTGGAATTTCAATAGGGCATAAAAGTGAAATCAGATGATCTGGAGCGGAAATTTTAAAAGTCCAGCGGGAATAATTAAAAAATAAATCTGCTCAAATCTATGGATTTAAGTCCGAGTTCCTGCTTGACATCTATTTGACCTTTACCTATCATACGCAGGCCTGTGATAGGTCAGAGTAGTGCTGGTTTGGAAGTTGTGTGAGTTGTGAGGCCTGGGTTGATTCCCACATCCAGGAGACAATTGTCATGACGAGTAAACAATCGGTGCAGACTTCAACATCTACTGCTGCTGCCGTTATCCCTAATACCCCGACGATCAAAGATTCTCCGGCCGTCGAGCGGGCTCTCAATCGCAGTAAGCTGTATCTCCTTGTTTCCTGGAGTCTTTTATATCCAGAAGACGAAGAGTTCCTCGATTACTTGCAGTGTGGAGAGTTTGTGGAAGACGGTCGAGCGGCCTTGGATGCCCTTCAGGCGGCCTTGGATGCCAATCAGGGTGGAGAGCGCGCGAAGCTGAAGCTGGCTTCCCTGAAGAAGCAGTTGGACAATGTCGAAAAGCTGGTTGCCTCAGAATGCGTGAATTGGCAGTTGAGCGATTTGCAGTCTGAGCATCGGCGCGTATTCAGCAATGTGATTACGCTGGATTGTCCTCCGTACGAAACCCTCTTCGGCAACGATCACGTGTTTGCGCAATCCCATACCATGGGCGACATCGCCGGCTTCTACAAGGCGTTCGGCGTCGAACTGTCGAAAGATATTCATGAGCGTCTCGACCATCTCAGCGTCGAGTTCGAATTCATGCATTTTCTGGCCTACAAAGAGTCCTATTCCCGCTGTCATGACGGTGCCGACAAGACGCAGATCGTCGTGGACGCACAGAAGAAATTCGTTAAAAATCATATTGGGCGCTGGGTGCCGCTGTTTTGCCGGATGCTAACCAAGAAGTCGGATTCCGGATTTTTCAAGATCGTTTCGGATATGACTTCCGATTGGATCGAATTCGAGACCGCGTTTCTTGGCGTCACCCCGCAGCCTTACACAGAGACGGATTATCGTCCGGCGACCTTTAATTCTCCCGAAGGTCAGACGTACGAGTGCGGCGCGCAGGACCAGGGAAATGAGCTGAGCGTATTGTTGAACGAAGTCGGCGCACAGTCCTTCCTGGATGTGAAGGACAAAGACAAGGACAAGGAGGAGGGCGGACCGGTCGGAACCGCGTAGGTTTCGAGCAATTATTTCTAGTTTTCTCGACGGTAGGCATAGTTATTTGGGCGATGTTATTTAATCATTAATTTGAGAGGAGGGATTAGCTGTATGAGAGTTGTGCAGACGACCAACAAGAAATTGGTGTTTAGCATTCTGCTCTCTGCCCTCGTCGTCGGCGTCATGCTGACGATCGGGCAAGTGCCCCTGGCTGTGAGCCAGCCGGTGACGATTCCGGCGAAGGCAGTCAAGGGACCGATTCCCATGGATGGCGCGAATCCCGTGTGGGAGAGCGTCCCTGGTGTAATCGTTCCGTTGAGCGGCCAGTTGATCACCACTCCGATGCATCCGAACATCTCGGTGAAGTCGGTGTTCGTGAAGGCCATGAGCAACGGCAAGGAGCTCGGCTTGCGCGTGGAGTGGAACGATCAGACGAAGAATGACACAGCCATCGGTCCGCAGGATTTCCGCGACCAGGTTGCGATCATGTTCCCGGTCACCACGTCGGGTGCGCCGCCGTTCCAGTGTATGGGACAGTCTGGCGGAACCACCAACATCTGGCGCTGGAACGCGGAATGGCAGAAGGATCTTGGCAAGGACAGCGCGGGTATGTGGGACGTGGACGACCAGTACCCCGGCATTTTCTGGGACTACTACTTTGAAGAGCCGGCTGGCGGCGTGACCTATCCTGACCGGATCGGTCGGAGCCTTGGGCCGTTCAACTCAGGTATCTGGTCCGGTAACATCATGTCCGATCCGACGCTCCGCGTGAGCTCGGTGGAAGACCTGAATGCCAACGGATTCAGCACCCTCACCACCCAGACGCATCAGGATGTGTTGGGGAACGGTGTGTGGGAGCCGTCAGGCTCCGTCAAGGGTGGCGGTTACACTGGTCCAACCTGGCGCGTGGTCATCAAGCGCACCTTGGAGACCAGCGATGCGAACGACACGCAGTTCAAGGCGGGGATGTCTGTGCCCATCGCGTTTGCGGTGTGGGATGGGAACAACATCGAGCGCAATGGTATGAAGGCGCTCTCCACCTGGTTCACGCTCAAGCTTCCATGAGCTGAACGGTCTCGCGAGAGACCGACGCTCATCGCGAATGCGTTGAGGTGAAGTGAGAAAATGGCCCCGGGTCTGCGCTATGCGAATAGCGAAGTGACCCGGGGCTTTTTCTTTTCTTTCACCGGTGTGCGGCATCCCTGCGAGGAGGCTGCGGCATTCTCTTTAAGCGCAGCGCCACAGGGTTGCAAATGAAGAAGACGGGAGTGTATAAACGATCATTGAAATCATTCGAAACTATCTGATTTTCCGAAGATATTAGAAAGTGGTTTCCATGAAAGTCTCGTTGTTATTTCCGCCTACCTGGCATCCCTCTCAACCATATCTTAGCCTCCCTTCACTCACCGGATTCCTGCATCAGGGCGGCGTCAAAAACGTCTCCCAGCGGGATCTTGGAATCGAGTTGCTCGACCAGCTTCTGACCCGTTCATTTGGGGCGGAAGTCCACGAGCAATTACTCGCAAAGCAGCGGGAGTTGGAACGAAGCACGACTGGAGAGACTGGCCCAGGGAGCCGCGAGCATGCCGCTAAAATTGCGGAGTCGCTCGACCGGTTCCCTTATTTAATCGATCGCGTGGAGCTGGCGAAAGAGACGCTGCGAAGCGAGGCGTTTTACGATCTCGATGCCTATCGCGGCAGCCTCTTCATGATCGATAAGTGGCTGGAACTCGTGTCGTCGGTGTATTTCCCAACCAGATTGACGGTTGTCGACAATCAATTCAGCAATTATTCGATCTATTCCTCGAAAGATCTCATGAAGGTCATTCGGGATGAGGCGCAGAATCCTTACGTTAGCCTGTTCCGCGATAAATTCATTCCGTCCATTGTGAATGATCGTCCAGATCTGATCGGCGTGTCGATCACGGCGACCTCGCAGATTATCCCTGGATTGACGCTGTGCCGATTGATTAAGGAAGCGGCCCCCGACCTGCACATCACAATCGGTGGAAGCATCTTTACCCGCCTGGTCGATAATATTCGCCGCTGTCCGAGCCTGTTCGATATCACCGATGACATCGTGGTGTTTGAGGGAGAGACCGCGTTGCTGGAGCTGGTCAATCAAATGGCCGGGAAGAAGGACTTCAGCAAGGTGCCGAACCTGATCTACCGCCAGAACGGGAAAATCACGGTCAATCAGCCGTTCTACTCTGAAAATGTCAACCAGCTGCCGGCGCCGAATTACGATGGATTTCCGCTCGATAAGTACTTGTCGCCGGAGCCGGTTTTACCGGTTCAATTCTCTCGCGGGTGTTACTACAAAGACTGCGCCTTCTGCGCACTCACGCTCGATCACCAGAATTTCAGGCAGAAGGATCCGGGCCGGACGATCGAAGAGTTGGAATGGCTCAAGCAGCGGTATGGGGCGCAATACTTCTTCTTTACCGACGAGTGTTTTGCGCTGGCGCCCACCAAGCGGCTGTGCCAGCAAATGACGGAGCGCAAGCTAGACATCAAGTGGACCTGCGAAATGCGGTTCGAAAAGAATCTTTCGCGCGAGTTGCTGACGTCCATGCGGGACGCCGGCTGCCTCAAGATTGTGTTTGGATTGGAATCCTTCAACCAGCGCATCATGGATTTCATGAAGAAGGGCATCAAGCAGGAGTGGGTTCGGCGGGTTGCCGACGACTGCGTGGATCTGGGGATCGCCGTGCATTGTTACATCATTGTCGGATTCCCCACGGAGAAGGAAGAAGAAGCGCTGGAAACGATGAATTTCATCGTGGAGAACAAGAAGCTGCACGAATCGTTCGGGTTCTCCTGCCAGCCCTGCCTCTTCGATCTTGAAAAAGAAGCCCCGATCATGAGCGATCCAGGCGGGTATGGCATCAGGCGAATCATGCGGCCCTCCGCAGAGGATCTCAGCCTGGGGTTCTTTTATGAAGTGCAGGAGGGGATGACGCCGGACGAGTCGGAAAAGCTCTATCAGCATGTGTATGAGCGGGTGAGCGAGGTGGTCTGCGAGTTGCCGTTCAATTATTCAATGGCGGACGGCTTGCTCTATATTGCCCATGAAAAGGCGCAGGCCGTTCAGGTGCCGCAGCCGATCAGCGCGTCGTAGCTTCTTTGGACGGTGGCTGCGGCCAGATCCGGCAATGCCGGCATTGACCCTGTTTTTTTGCGACGGCTATAATTAAACTCTGGCTGGCTGGAGTGTACGAGGGGCATGAAGAGCATAACGATGAGCGATCGACTTTCAGGCCGGATCGGCGATTACGGCCCGATGTTCGAATACACGATCAAGCTCGTGCTGCTCACGTCTTTCCTGGAGCTGGTGCTCTATCGCCTGGTTTCTCGATTGGGGATGCACCTGAGCAAGATGGCCGTGGCGCATCCCTGGATTACCCCGACCTTTACGACGCTCACGGAGATCGGGACCTGGCTCCTCAACATCGTGGCGATTCTCCTGTTTCTTGCGCTCGGTGTGACGATGGTCCATCGAAGCGCCGGCCAGGAGGTGAGCCGGATGACCAAAGTGGCGATGAGCTGCGTGGCCTTGCTGCTCCTTCTAACCGCGGCCTTTTTGGTGGTGCCGTCCGGGATGGTCGGGTCATTGATCTATAACATCGTGGCCTTTTTGGCCTTGACGTTGTTTATGTTCGAGTATGTCTCGACGCAGCAGCAGCGGTCCCACCGGATTCTCGGAGTGACGTTTTACTTCGGCATTTCCGGGTGGCTCTACTACCAGATTATTTCGACGGCCTATAGCGTGGCGAATACCGTGGCGGCTCCGCCGTTCGTGTACGAAGCCCACCGAATCGGCGAGGCCTTGATGGTCTTGGCGAGCTATCTGACGTTTGTGGCGTATGGACAGGGCCTTTCCCTCAAGACGAAGAATCGCGTGCAGCGCCACCGGGCCATCTGGTTTTGGGCGACGACGGGGACGATTTTCTCGACCCTCATCTTTACCGATTACCTGCTGGGCTTGTACGATCCGGCCTTAGCGTCTGCGGTTCGGCAGGCCTCCCAGGGGATCGGGTGGATTTTCCAGTTCGGCATGGGCTATACCTTCTATATGCCCTTTGCCATTTACATGGGGGGGCTGCTCTGCTGGTCCTATACCGTTATCAAGTTGCTCAACATGGGGCGGCTGGCGGGGTATGGGATCGGCCTCATGTTTATCGCAGGGTACGCGTTGCTCTTTTCCAATCTCACGTTGATGGTGATTTTGGGAGTCATGTTGCTCGCGATGGATCGAGCCAGGCCGGCGGTGTCGGAGTCTCCGTCGACCGCCACCAATGCACTCATGGGCTCTTCGGATGCCCTGGTCACTGAACAGGCATAATCACCGTAACTGAACACAGGGGCATGTAATGGACACAACCAACCCAAGCAATGAACCGACGCAGGCGGCGACCGCGCTCGATCCTGGAGATCAGCCGCTCTCGCCCGACGAAGAAATTCTTGAGATCGAGAAGCTGCTGGCGGCCGAGCCCGACGATTTTCAGGCCCGCTGCCGTCTGGGCGAATTGTATTTCAGCAAAGGGCGCATGGACGATGCGCTGGCTGAGGTGAAGAAATCCATCGAGATGGCCGAGGGCTTGCGCGCCGAGATGAATCGTTCGCTGGCCATGTATTACTCGAATCTCGGAACCATCTATGCGACTAAGAATATGGCCGACGAAGCCGAGGCCGAATTCAAGCACGCGCTTGAGGTCTTCCCGCACGACATCCTGGCGCTGTTTAATCTTGGCCGGGTCTATGCGGACAAGAAAAAGTTCATGGAGGCCAAGGATTACTATGAGCGTCTCGTGGAAATGACGCCGGAAGATCCCATCGCCTGGTACAATCTCGCCAATGTGTATGTGGAGCTGGATAACCCTCTGGTGTCCGACTACAACACCATCGACATGGGCATTCAGTGCTATATGCGGACACTCGAACTCGAGCCGACGCATCTGGAAGCCAGCTTCAAGCTGATGGAGATCGCGCTGAATCACAAGAAGTCCGACCTGGCCATCAAAGTGATGGAGAGCGCCGTGGAGAACAACCCCGACGAGCCCTTGGCGTACTACAACCTCATCAGCGTCTACGACAAGTGCAAGATGTTCGAACAGGCGGAAGAAGCGCGGAAACGGTTGAAAGAGCGGTTTGCTAAAAAGGCCAAAGAAAGTTCCGCATCCTGATTTACCCTTTAGGCATAGGAAGGAGTCCATCATGTTTGGGAGTCTTGGATTCACAGAGCTGATTCTGATCCTCGTGATCGTGCTGATTATTTTCGGTGCCGGCAAGTTGCCGCAGCTAGGCGAGGGATTGGGCAAAGCCATCAAGGGCTTCAAGAAGTCCGTGCATGAAGCCGACGCTATTGAGGCCGAGGCCCAAGCGCTCGCGGCGCAGCAGCAACAACAGGCCGCGGCGCCAGCGCCAGCCATTACCGCCGCGCCGGTTCAATCGATGACCGTCGATCAGCCGGCCGCTGTCGCGCAACCGGCTTCGCGCGCGTAACTATCATTCCCGGTGTGAAGCAGGAGACGCACAGACGTCCATGGATACAGAACTACAGTTAGCGGGCGGCTACATCGAGACCTTTGCGGGAAACGGGAAAGCCCGGAGCACAGGCGACGGGAAACGGGCGGTGAAGGCGGGCATTCCGCTTCCCCATCATGTCGCGCTCGACAAAGAAGAGCAGTGGCTCTACTTTGCTGAGTCCGGCTCCGACCGCATCCGGCGCGTCAACATTCTCGAAGGCACGCTCCACAATTTCGCCGGGATCGGGGAAACCTGCTACAGCGGCGATGAGGGGCCTTGTGGCGAAGCCGGTCTGTATCTGCCGCTTGATGTGGCGTTCGACTCACACAACAATCTCTTTATCTGCGATTCCGGCAGCAACCGCATTCGCCGGGTCGACCGGGAGACTGGCGTCATCACGACGGTCGTGGGGACCGGCCAGCACGGATTCAACGGCGATGGTCCGGCACTCGACGTGAATCTGACCTGGCCTGCCGCGATTGCGTTCGATCGGGACGATGTCATGTACATCGCCGATACGCAGGCGCATAAGGTGCGCCGGTTCGACGCGCGGACCGGCATGGTCACCACGGTGGCCGGCGCCTGGACGGCGGAAGACGAATCCCGCGAGCAGCCCTTGGTGGCGCGCAGTCTTGTCGTGCTCTCCGGCGATGCCATCGGCATCGACTTCAGCGACGATCAGGGCTGGCTGATGCCGGTGTGCTCGGATGGGCTGGACCTGTCGATGTATCTGGATGACGGGAAGCCCGCGATGGAGGCGCGCCTCTATGACCTCGTCGGGATTGCCGTGGACAGCAAGGGCAACGTCGTCGTGGTGGATAAGGGCAGCAATCGAGTCCGAAAGATCGATCTGCAGACCGGCATCATTTCAACGGTGGCGGGAATTTGCCGCTACGGTTACGACGGAGACGACAAGCCTGCCGTGAAGGCGATGCTGCATGCGCCCGAAGGCGTCGTCTTTGACGCCGAAGACAATCTCTACGTCGCCGACACCATGAATCATCGCGTGCGCCGGATCGATGCGGCGACCGGCCTCATTACCACGGTGGCGGGCAACGGCGACAGCGGTTACGAAGACAAAAATATGGGCGGCTGCGGCGCGGCGCGATTTGTCGCGAAAGAATCGGCCGGCACCGTTAAGCACGGCGATGGCCTGTTGGGCATTGAAGCCGTGGTGAATTCGCCGGTCGGCTTGACGCTCGATTCGCAGGGCCATCTCTATATTTGCGAGCGCGGCGAAAATAAGATTCGCCGGGTGAAACTGTCATAGGTCTCCGTTCCGGGTCCTCGGCATCTCTCTCGGCGGCGATCGTCGAATGTCGAATCACCTGTATGGTGCGAATGACGAACTTCAGCCAGTCCCGTCCTTTTCTGCTGGTGTTTTTCGCCGGTCTGTTCGTGGCCGCAAGTGTTCTAGCCGGATGGGGCATTCCGCTGGTCAGCTCAGAAGGCATGACCATCCGCTCTCATTTCGCCGACGGCGAATTACCCACTGCTCCAGACGATGCCGCTTGGTCCAAAGTCGCACCCTTGACCGTGCCGCTGAGCGGACAAGTCATTACCAGGCCGGTTTGGCCTGAGCCGACGGCGCGAGCACTGACAGTCCGCTCTCTCCATAACGGCACTGAAATCGCTTTTCTGCTGGAATGGCAGGACAACACGAAAAACGACCGCCTGACTCCCGGCACCTTTCGAGACGGCGTCGCCATTGGGTTGCCGCTCGGCGACGCGCCGGCATTTTTCTGCATGGGCCAGCTCGATCACTACATCAATATCTGGCATTGGAAAGCGGATTGGCAGAGCGATATCGACCGCCGCGCCGCGCGTCAAACAGAAAAAAAGGAAGGCGGCGTCCGCACGTTCGAGGTCATTCCCAGGCGTGTGTCGTCCGTGGAAGATCTGATCGGCGGCGGATTCAGCACATTGACGACAAAAGAAAAACAGGGGCGCATTCAGGGAAAAGCGCAATGGAAGGACGGCGTGTGGCGCGTGGTGATGCGCCGCCCTCTGTCGAGCGAAGAACAAGAGAATGAGGCCAGGCTCGTGCCGGGCCGTGTGCAAACCGTCTCGTTCGCCGTTTGGAACGGTGAGAACAAAGAGCGCAATGGCCAGAAGTCTGTCGCCCCCTGGTTCCAATTGGCCATCGATCCGGTTGCCAAGCTCTAAGTTTCCTGGTTTGATGCATCGACGTGCGATGCGAGATGTGGTTATCTCCTGAAAGGATCGCCATTCGAACCCAGCGATTCATGACCGTCTCCGTTCCGCTGAGCCGGAGCCTTCTTCTGGCCTTCTGCCTATTGGCCGCCACCCTAGAGGCAGGGACGCCTGCAATGTTGGCGGCAGCCGAGGCCGAGGCCATGACGGAGGATGAGGCTGTCAGCCTGGGTGAGGAATTCGGCGTGGCGGTGGGTGCGGTCGATGAAGAGATTCGGAAAGTGCTGAAGTTGCAACAGGCGAAGGGCGTCGCCGTATTTGAAGTGATTGGGAATTCCCGCGCCGACTATGCCGGCATCAAAGTGCGATCCGTGATCAAGGAAATCGATAAGACGGAAATCCGAAACCTGATCGATTTCGGCATCGCCATCAAAAAGGCGATGAAGGAATGCAACTTTACCGTCGGGACGTATGAGCCCGCCGATCCCAGCGATCCGGTCGGGTGGGGCGTGAATTTTCACTTTGTTGGTTGCAAACGAGATTAAAGGCAAGCGATGCCGCAGGTTCCACGATCTCATATGTTACGGCGCCTGGCCATCGGAGGTTTTCTGCTCCTGGCCATCGGGTTGAATGCGCTCTCGCACGAGCGGGCCATCGCGCAAAAGCCTGACGGAGCCGCGCCGCCCGACTGGGTGGCCGAGATCGAGAATGTGTTTATCCGCTCCGAAGATTGCAAGCAGTGCCATGACCGCCACTATGAAGAGTGGAAGGGGATGCGGGAGCAGACGCCGGATTTGAAAACGTTCGGCCGAGTCGATGCCGCATTGCTGCATGGCACCTCGCTGGAGTCGCCGGTTTTTCGGACGGTGCTGGGCGTGTGGATGCAGACGAATCCGACCGTTGAGGAACGCCAGCGGTGCCTCTCCTGCCATGTGCCCTCTACGACGGTGTTCCCCCAGCATGCGGAAAAAATTGTCAGCCAAGTCCTGGCCGGAAACCCGCAGGTGGAAGGGATCGGCTGCGCCACCTGCCACATGATCGGTTCCGTTGAGACCGCTCAGGCTCCGCCGCCGACGTTCAAATTGTCGCCAGGGAAGACGCTCTATGGCCCCTTCGCGAATCCTGAAGAAAACCTCGTGCATGTCGGGGCGCAGTCGGATCTGTTCCGCGGGGCAAATTACTGCACCTCCTGCCATTTCGACAAAGTAAAGGATGTGACGAAGCGGGAGTTGCCGGGAGAAATTCTGCAAGGCACGGTCTGCCAGGATTGCCACATGGAGCCATCGACCGGCAGTTCGACATCGAAGCGCGGATCGATGTCGCGGGCGATCGGCCGGCACTGGTTCCGCGGCGTCGTCATTCCCGGCACGTTGTTGAAGAACCGGAATCTCCAGGCCGAATGGATGCCGCGCGTCGATATCGAGGTCGCGAAGTCGAGCGGGACGGTCGAAGGGACCGCGCTTGTCAAAGTGGGGAGTTTGCCCCACAGCTTTCCTGACGGAGATCCGGTGCTGAAGCAAGTGCTCCTGACCATTACGGTCAAGGACGCGGCCGGCAAGGTCTTGGCGGAAGAAACCAAGCGGTTTGGATTGCCCTACGACAAGATTCTCCGCGGGCCGATTCCCGATCCCTTCATCAAGGGGGGCAATACGCGAAAAGTGCCCTTTGCCTATTCGCTGCCGGCTGGATCGATCCCGGCGTCGGTTGAGGCGGTCTTGAACTATGCCTTGATTCCCACGCCGGAGCCGGCTTTGCGAGACAAGTATCTGGCGACATTGAAGAACGACAAGGAGCGGGACGAGGCCAAGCATGTGCTCGACGAATATCAGCAGCCCCGGCTCCTGACCTATCGCGTGAAAACATTGTAGGCAAGGCAGTTGAGGAAGGATCGCGACGTGAGGCTTTCCACATACATGCGGCAGATCGTCATCGGGGGCGCGGTGCTCATTGCGGCCCTGGCGGTCTGGGATATGAGTGAGCCTGGTCCGCGCGCGCAGGATGCCAAATCTCAGGCTGTGATCGAAAAGGCCTTCCCCAGTTCCAGCAAGTGCAAGCGTTGTCATGAACGGGTGTTTGAAGAGTGGGAAACCTCCCCGCTCTCCAAGTCGATTCATTCCCCGGCCTTTCGCGCGTCGCTGGATGCGTATCTGAATTCTGCCGCCGGCAAAGACAAAGCGACCTGCTTCCGCTGCCATGCGCCCCATGTGCGTGAGTTCCCCGACCAGGCGCAGCTCTTTGTCGATCAAGCCAAGTCCGGAGATCCGACCTTAGATGGTGTCGCCTGCGCGCAATGCCATTTAATCAAACAAGTCGATCGGGCCAAACACCCTCCGGAGCCCAAGTACGAGATCGGCAGCAAGACGTTGTACGGACCCTACAAAGATTTCGTTCAGAATCTCGCGCATCAATCGATGGAGCTGGGGCTGTTCCAGAAGTCCGACCTCTGTTTGAATTGCCACCAGTCCGTGCCTTCCGCCGTGAACCTCGGGAAGGCCAATGACCTTCTGGGCGCGTATGAGCAGAGCCAGGCCGTGAAGTCCGGCAAGGAGTGCCAGAGCTGCCACATGCCCGAGCAAGTCGGAGAATCGGCGAACGGCGAGAAGAAGCGCAAGGTCGCCAACCATACCTTCCCTGGGCGCATTGGCAAGCTGCGGCAGGAAGCGGCGAAGTTGGACGTGCAAACCAAGATCGACGGGGATAAGACGACGGTAACCGTGAAAGTGCAGAGTCTTGTGCCGCATAACCTGCCGACCACGCACCCGGCTTGGGCCACGGTGGTCTTGGATCTCGACATCAAGGGAAAGAATCTCAAGACCGTGTTCACCGACAAACGGGTCTATGGCCGGACCTATGCCGACGCCAAGGGGCAGAAGACCATCTTCGATTTTGAAGCAGCCAAGGTGCTGGACGATACGGTTTTGAAGCCCGAGGAAACCCGAGTCGAAACCTTTACCTTTCCCACCCCGAAAGACACGAAGACGTTCGACGTCGACGTGACGCTCAACTACGCGCCGATCACCGGCCCGGCGGCATTCATCCAGCGGGTCGAGGCCGAAGCCTCCAAGGGATCGCAGGACCCAGTCTTCCAAGCGATCGACATCGTCAAACGCACCGAGAATATCCCCGTCAACAAATAGCGCCACTCGTCGTCCGTGAGGCGAACTGGGTCAACGGCAAGCGATACGTCTTGCTAGGCGACGCGGCAAGGCGATGTCACGAGAGTAGGGGGCCGCTTACTCGAAGACGATCCGGGAGCTTGGCGATTTCATCTTGAAGATCTGCAAGGCATTGTAGATGCCCTTGGCGGGGTGGTTGAGGACCAGGCGTGAATTCGTGACGTGGGTGTCGAGCAGTTCGTATTGCCCGCCGCTGTAGTAGAGATCGCAATCATCAATGTTACAATTTTTATAGACGTGGTTGTCCAGCGATAGCTTGGCCTTGCTGAAGGTCTGCCCATCGATCACGATATAGTTCGGTTCGAATCCCATACAGCCCTCCACTCGCGCGGACTATAGCAAGTCTCTTTTTGAACCGCAAACCGCGGAAAAAAAGAAGGCTGAGCAGGGGCGTGCCTTCCTTTTTTCCCATCTTTCACCTTGATCCCTTTCCGTCATATGGCTAGACTAGCCCAGTTTTTCGGCTTGTTCGCGTCAAAATGGCACCTGTATCACCCTCGGGCTTCTTTGCAGATGTCCTTTCGCAGGGTTGAAGCCACGGGGAATGGTGTGACGTCAGTCACATATTGTTAACCAACAGGAGGGTACCCCGTGAGCGACTCAGCGATTGTGACGTTTGCTCTGATTGCAGCGGTGGCCGGTATTGCCTATGGCCTCTATCTGGCGATGTGGGTGTTCAAGCTCGACGCCGGCAATGCCAAGATGCAGGAAATCGCGAAAGCGATCCAAGAAGGCGCGAGCGCCTACATGAACCGCCAGTACAAGACGGTGGGGATCGTCGCGGCCGTGCTGTTTGTGATGCTCTGGGGTGCGGGCGCGGTGTCGGATAAGTTCGGGATGTTGACGGCGATCGGGTTTCTGATCGGCGCGGGCGCGTCTTCCCTCGCGGGGTACGTGGGCATGATTATCGCGGTGCGGGCGAATGTGCGGACGGCGCAGGCGGCGCACAAGGGGATGAATGCGGCGCTGACGGTGGCCTTTCGCGGCGGTGCAGTAACGGGGCTTCTGCTAATCGGCCTGGGCCTGCTGGCTATTACGAGTTTCTACACCATCGCGTCTCAGTTCGCCGGCCAGGAGAAGGCGATTCATGCGCTCTTGAGTCTCGGGTTCGGCGGCAGTTTGATTTCGGTGTTTGCGCGGGTTGGCGGCGGCATCTATACGAAAGCCGCGGACGTGGGCGCGGACTTGGTTGGGAAGGTGGAGGCTGGCATTCCGGAGGACGATCCGCGCAATCCGGCGGTGATTGCGGACAATGTGGGCGACAACGTCGGTGATTGCGCCGGGATGGCGGCGGACCTCTTCGAGACCTACGCGGTCACGACTGTGGCGGCGATGGTGCTGGCCTTTACGATGTTCAAGGGGGTGAGTGCGCCGATCCTCTATCCGCTCGCGTTGGGCGGAGTGACGATCTTCGCGACGATCATCGGTGTCCTCTTCGTGAAGGTGAGCCCCGGCGGCGAGATCATGCCGGCTCTGTACAAAGGGTTATTCGTGGCCGGCGGCATTGCGGCGGCCGCCTTCTTCCCCATCACCAACATGATTATGGCGGGTGTGGGCGGCGTCAGTGGAATGAGTTACTACCTCGCGGCTCTGATTGGGCTGGCTGTGACGCTGGCGCTGGTGTTCATTACCGATTACTACACATCCAAGAGTTATGCGCCGGTGAAGGATATTGCCAAGGCCAGTGAAACGGGCCATGCGACGAATATCATTGCCGGCCTGGCGGTGGGCATGCAATCGACGGCGGCGCCGGTGGTGGTGATCGGCGCCGCGATTCTTGGCAGCTACGCGATTTGCGGTGGCGCCGAGTCGGGCGGCTTGTACGGGGTGGCTGTGGCGGCGGTGTCGATGCTGTCGATGGCGGGAATTGTGGTGGCGATCGATGCGTTCGGCCCCATCACGGACAATGCCGGCGGCATCGCTGAAATGTCGCATCTCGGGAAGGAAGTGCGGGACATTACCGACCCGCTGGATGCCGTCGGCAATACGACCAAGGCGGTGACGAAGGGGTATGCCATCGGTTCAGCCGGGCTGGCGGCGGTGGTGCTGTTCGCCGAATTCGCGCGCGAAGTGGCGAAGGGAACGCAAGCCAGCACGTTCGATCTGTCCAATCCCTCGGTGCTGGTCGGGCTTTTTCTTGGCGGCATGCTGCCGTTTATTTTTGGCGCGCTGTGTATGAAGGCGGTCGGGCAGGCGGCCGGGCTCGTGGTGGAAGAAGTGCGGCGCCAGTTCCGGACGATCAAGGGTATTATGGAAGGAACGGGCAAACCGGAATATGGCACCTGCGTCGATATCGTAACGCAAGCGGCGATTCAGAAGATGATGATCCCCGGTCTGATCCCGGTGATCGCTCCGATTGTGGTCGGCGTGGTGCTTGGACCGCAGGCCCTCGGCGGTGTGCTGGTCGGCAGTATCGTGACGGGGTTATTCGTCGCAATTTCCATGACGAGCGGCGGCGGCGCCTGGGACAACGCCAAGAAGTACATCGAAGAACAGGGTTTGAAAGGGACCGATACGCACAAAGCCGCTGTCACGGGCGATACGGTCGGCGACCCCTATAAGGACACGGCCGGCCCGGCGGTGAATCCGATGATCAAGGTCATCAATATTGTCGCGTTGCTGATCGTGTCGTTGA
Organism: Nitrospira sp.; assembly: GCA_020846195.1. Taxonomy (GTDB): domain Bacteria; phylum Nitrospirota; class Nitrospiria; order Nitrospirales; family Nitrospiraceae; genus Nitrospira_D. Next base: position 56,080 of record JADLEJ010000003.1, on the reverse strand, counting down.
TTGTGAAATAGGATGCTGAAAAAGTCTGCCAGCGTCGTTGGGCGCTGCGTTACGGATTTGGGGCTTGGCTTGACGGTTAAAAGAACCCTAAGGTAAGGTGATCGCAAGGGATCACGCGCCGCGCTGGTCCACGAGAGTTTCCCAGAACGACGGGAGGTGCTCGAATGGAAAAACAGGAGCGCAAGCAGGAGCCGAAACGCGAGCCTCAGTCGAAGGACGAGGTCAAGGCGAATCCGAAGGTCGTCGAGACCGGGAAGAAGCTCAAAGAAGATATCGACAAGCTTGTCGATGAGATCGACGAGGTCCTCGAAAAGAACGCTGAAGAGTTCGTCAAGAACTACGTGCAAAAAGGGGGGGAATAGCGAACGTCTCGTTCGCGGTTCCCCCTCTTCATTTTTCTCGCTCCTCCGGCTTCCGTGCTCGCTCTGTCCTGTCCGTTCTCAGCGTTCGGCGCTCTCTCCATCGACCGTGTTGCATGGTTTGACAAAGGGATGGTGAGCATTTACCATCCGCGCTATCCGAACGCGGCGATTCTATTCAACTTTAGCCCGCGACGAGGCAAGGATGACGTCTAAGCTCTGGGTGTTTCGCAATATTGATCCGGACCGGCGGGCGGTGCTGGCCAGGGCCTTGTCGATTTCACCGACCACGGCATCGCTGCTGTTGGCGCGCGGGGTGACGACGCCTGATGAAGCGACGGCCTGGATGACGCCGCTTCGTGCCCACGATCCATTTTTGATTCCCGATATCGACGTTGCGATCGACCGCTTGCGCTATGCCGTGCAGCAGGGCGAGCGGGTCTGTTTTTATGGCGACTATGATGTCGATGGGATGTCGGCGACGAGTATTTATTGTTCGTTTTTCCGTGGGCTCGGGGCCAACGTGCAGGCCTATGTGCCGCACCGCGTTCACGAAGGCTATGGTTTGAATGAAGGCGCGGTGCGGGCGCTGGCCGCGGAGGGCGTGAAACTGCTGGTCACCTCGGATTGCGGCACCACCTCGCACCATGAAATCGCCGTGGCCAATCAGCTGGGCATGGACGTCATCGTCACCGACCACCATCAAACCGATGAGGAGATGCCCGCAGCGCTGGCGGTGATGAATCCGCACCGGCGCGATGCGCGTTATCCGTTTCGCGGGCTTTGCTCGGGCGGGCTGGCCTACAAGGTGGCCGATGCCTACCGGCAGCGCTATGGCCAGGGCACCGTGGCGCTCGACTCGTTGCTGGATCTGGTGGCCCTGTCGACGATTGCCGATGTCGTGCCGTTGCAGGATGAGAATCGCGGATTTGTGCAGGAAGGGTTGCGGCAGCTGTCGCGCGGGACACGCTGCGGGATTCGGGCGCTGAAGCAGGTGGCGGGGGTGACTCGCGACTGTACGGCGGAGACTGTTGGATTCAAGCTCGGACCCAGATTGAATGCCGCCGGACGTTTGGACCATGCGATCAAAGGCGTGCAGTTATTGACGACCGAGTCCGAGCCGGAGGCGATGCGGCTGGCGCTTGAATTAGAACAACTCAATCGCCGCCGGCAGGATCTTGAAGCCGAGATCATGCGGGAAGCGGTTGCGATGCTTGAGGGTGGCGACGTGCCGCCGGCAATCGTGCTGGCGTCGCGCGGCTGGCATCTCGGCGTGGTGGGCATTGTGGCTGCGCGGTTGATGGAACGCTATCATCGTCCGGCGATTGTGATGGCCGTCAACGAGCAGGGTGTCGGCAAAGGCTCGGCGAGGACGATCCCCGGATTCGATCTCTATCAGGGTTTGGCTTCGTGCAAGGATCTGCTGATGGCGTTCGGCGGGCATCCCAGTGCGGCTGGGCTGACGATTCAAGAGTCTCGCTTGCCGGAGTTCCAGGCACGGTTCGCGGCGGTGGCGGGAGCCTGGTCTGCGACAGGCCATGCGGTTCCCACCTTGCATCTCGACTCCGAAGTCTCGCTGACGGACGTGAATATGCGCCTCCTCCAGGAAATCGGGTCGCTGCATCCATTCGGAGCTGGCAACCCTGAGCCGATGTTTGCGGTCAAGGGACTGGCGATTATGGAGGCGCGCGTCGTCGGCGAGAAGCATCTGAAGATGACAGTTCGCCAGGGGCGGTCGCTGCCGTTCGACAGTATCGGATTCGGCATGAAGTCGCTGTCGGAGCAGGGGCTGAGGCAGAATCAGCCGGTCGATCTGGCCTTCACGCCCGAGATCAATCACTGGAACGGGCACGACCGCATTCAATTGCGCATTCGGGATATGCGCGCGACGGCTCCGGAGTAACAGGCCAATGGTCTACGAAACCGTCACCGATATCGATCAACTGCTCGACCGTGTGCGGAGCTATCAGCCTGAGGCCGATCTCAGCCTGGTGCGGAAGGCCTACGAGTTTTCCTCGAAAGCGCATGAGGGACAAACGCGCCGTTCCGGCGAGCCGTACGTGCAGCATCCGGTTGCGGTTGCCGGGGTGCTGACCTTGCTCAGGACGGATGTGGCGGCGGTGGTGGCCGGGTTGCTGCACGACACGCTGGAAGATACGGTGGCGACGCCGGCCGAGCTGGAGCGCGAGTTCGGGAAAGAGGTGGTCCATCTGGTCGATGGCGTGACCAAGATCGGCAAGATCACGTTCCGAAGCTATGAAGAGAAACAGGCCGAGAATTTCCGCAAGATGCTCCTGTCGATGGCGGACGATATCCGTGTCGTCATCATCAAGCTGGCCGACCGCCTCCATAACATGCGGACGCTGGAGCATTTAAGCGAGGCCAAGCGCCATGAAATTGCCCAAGAGACGCTGGAGATTTACGCGCCGCTGGCCAATCGGATTGGAATCGGGTGGGTCAAGAACGAGCTGGAGGACCTGTGCCTCAAGCATCTCAAGCCCGATGTCTACGAATTGTTGCGGGTGCGTGTCGCGAAGCGCGATGAAGATCGGGAGCAGTATATTCAGGAAGTGCGCGATCTGGTCGAGAAGGCGCTGGCCGATGTCGGGTTGCAGGGGATGGTGTATGGACGTCCGAAGCATCTCTACGGCGTTTATCAGAAGATGAACAAGCAGGATATTTCCTTCGAGGAGGTCTACGACCTTACGGCCTTGCGCATCATCACCGATACCAAGATGAACTGTTATGCCTTGCTCGGGGTGATCCATTCGCTCTGGCGGCCGCTTCCTGGGCGGATCAAGGACTATATCGCGATTCCCAAATCCAACCTGTATCAATCGCTGCACACGACGGTGGTCGGGCCGAAGGGCGAGCACGTCGAGTTTCAAATTCGCACCGAGGAAATGCATCGCGTGGCCGAATACGGGATTGCGGCGCATTGGAAATATAAAGAGCAGGGCACGGTCGCGGAAAAGGACGGCAAGACGTTCGGCTGGCTGCGCCAGTTTGTCGAGTGGCACACCGATTTGCCGGATAATCGCCAGTTCATGGATTCCGTCAAGCTCGAGCTGTTTCACGACGTGGTGTACGTGTTTACGCCCAAGGGCATCGTGCTGGAGCTGCCGAAGGGATCCACGCCGGTCGACTTTGCCTATGCCATTCATACCGAGGTCGGCGATCATTGTGTGGGGGCGAAGGTCAACGGTAAGATTGTGCCGTTGAAACACCAAATGGCGAGTGGCGACACCGTTGAAATTTTGACGTCGCCGAACCAGACGCCGCATAAGGATTGGCTCAAGTTTGTCCGGACCTCGCGTGCCAAGACGAAAATCAAGCACTGGGTCAAAGCCGAAGAGCAAACGCGCAGCATCGACATCGGGCGCCGGCTGTTGGAATCGGAGTTACGGCGCCACGCATTCGCGCCGGCGCAGATGCTGCGGTCGGAACAATTGCGCGACGTCGCCCGTCAACTTGGACATGATACGCTCGACGAGTTGATGGCGGCGGTGGGGTTCGGCCATCTTGCGACGGCAGAGGTGATTGCGAAGCTGGTCGCGCCGTTGCCGGAAACCGTTGCGCCGGTCGCGGAGCCGGTTCCGGCGCCGAAGCCAACAGTCGGCAAATCCGACGACAAAGGCGTGCGCGTAAAAGGCGCGCGGGATTTATTGATGCAGCTGTCCCGTTGCTGCAATCCGGTGCCGGGAGACCGGATTCTCGGATACATCACGCGCGGACGGGGGTTGACGATCCATTCGGTGGACTGCCCCAATCTGGAGGCGCTAGATTACGACCGCGAACGGCTGGTCGAGGTCGAGTGGGACACGGAAGCGCCGGGACTGCATCCGGTAAAAGTCTCGGTCATTACTGTCGACAAGACCGGCGTGCTGGCCAATGTGTCGTCCGCGATTGCGGAATGCCAGGCGAATATCAGCCGGGCGGAAATCTCTACGCGAGAAGACCGGAAAGCGGTGCTGGATTTTGTGGTCGAGGTCGGCGACACCAAGCATATCAATCAGGTGTTGAAGGCGATTGAGCGGGTCGACGGCGTGATTTCGGCGCGGCGGGTTCGGGCTTGGCAGGAAAAATAACGGCTGGCCGGCAGACCTTACGGATTCGCAAACTGTAGTTTCGTGCCCTTCTCGATCTTCAAGCCATCCACCGTTCCGGCGGCAATTTCCAGCACGTAGAGCGCTCCGTCGTTCGGCCGGTACTGTGGGCAGGAGTCGTCCGTCCTTGTGCAGACCGGCACATTCCGTTCGATGTGAATGACGCGCTTTTTCTCGTCCATCCAAATCAGATCGAGTGCGATCAGCGTGTTCTTCATCCAGAAGGTCCATTCCTGGGCCTGGTCGAAGAAGAACATCATGCCGTGGTCTTTCTTGAGGTGATCGCGGTACATTAGTCCAGCGGCGCGCTTCTGCGGAGTGTCGGCGATTTCAGCTTGAACGACGGTCCCGGACGGAGTCTTTACGGAAATCAGTTTGGCAGTTTGGTTGCCAGGAGAAGGCGCGGTCTCTCCGCTAGATGGGGTGGCCACGCTGAGGACAATGCACGCAAGGAGGATCGCGCGAATGAACATGGCGGCATGGTACTGGGCGGCATAGTGGCAGTCAAGATAGGGCCATGGCGCGATAGCGCGGGGTGTTGCCGGCATGCGGGCGGAGCTGGCCGTCTTGCAATCCTGAAGAGACCTGTGCGATCCTCGCCGGTATCAGCTAGGAGGCTTGTATGAAGGAAGTTCGCAAGGTTCATTACGTCAAGGGTGTGTTTGTTTGTCCAAGCTGCCGTCAGTCGTATGTTCAGGAAAAATGGATTGAAGCCTGGCGCGTGCGCTGCCATCGCTGCGAGTACCGCGGAGCCCTGACGGATGTCTCCGTCGAAGAGCGGATGGAAGAGGAAACGTTTCGCCGGTGATCCGGCTTGCATCCCTTGCCGGGCATAAGGACTCTGGCCGAACCGCAGGTCCTATGCCCACTGCGCGTTCGATCTCTTTCCTGTCCGATGTCTTCGCGGTCGGTCTTCTTCTGTACTCCTCCATTGTCTGTGCCAGCCAGGTTTCTGCAGAAGAGGCTGCTCCCGCGCCTGTCACAATCCTGGTTGCATACCACTCGCTCTCAGGCAATACGGAACGCATGGCAGAGGCAGTGGTTGAAGGCGCGAAGAGCGTGGCCGGGACCAGGGTTATTCTGAAACGCGTCGGGCAGGTTACGGCAGACGATTTGTTTTCATCCGATGCCGTCATCGTCGGTTCACCGGTCTATTGGTCCAATATGTCCGGTGAGGTGAAGACCTTTTTCGATAATTGGCAGTTCAAGTTCGGCGTGTTTCCGGAGTGGAAGATGAAGAACAAGGTCGGCGCGGCGTTTGCCACGGGCGGGCAGGTCTCGAGCGGCAAAGAAGTCACGATGCTGACCATTTTGGCGGCGATGCTCGGGAATCAAATGATTGTTGTGAGCGGCGGCGGGGCGTTCGGCGCTTCTGCGACGACGGAAGGTGACAGTCAGGGGATCGATAATAAAGAAGCCGCAGACGCCAGAGCCTTGGGCCAGCGGGTTGCCGAAGTCGCCGGACTTCTTCACTCCGCTCCTTCCCGCTAATTTTTCACTCAGCTGAAGTCTTCTGAATGGTCGCGGTCCTGGCCGCGCGAGAGTCTTATTACGTGCCGTAATGGATAGTGGTGCGAAGGCGCTGGGGCGTGAAGGGGATGCTATCGGTCGGATGCGCGGGGGCAGGAGATTGCTGCTCCCTGGGTGGCAATCTCGACAAGCTCGTGAACGTTCTTGGCGCAACGTCCGCAGCAGCCGTTTCCTTTGAGATTGAACTTGGCTTTCAGCGCGCAGGGAGTGACATGGCCTGCACGGCCGGCTTCACGTACATCCGATTCAGTAATCCCGTTGCAGAGGCACACGTACATGGCACCCTCCATGAACGATTATGATAACCATTCTCAGTGTGCCAGGATATGGGGATTCTGTCAAGCCTCTTTTATTCGGCCGCAGGCAAGGCTTTTAGGCGTATGCCCTGCGGTGGCGAATCAGGATGGGGCTACGAGAGCGTGCTTTCCAATTGAACGACCATCTCCCGGATCGTGTCGAACCCCGATTGCCAGAAGACTTCGGCGGTCATATCGACGCCGACTTTGGCTAGAATATCTTTGGGCGCTTCAGAGCCGCCGGTCTCCAGGAGTTCAAGATATTTGGGGACAAAGGCGGCGCCCTGTTCCTTGTACATGCGGTACAACGCTAGGACGAGCAGATTGCCGAAGCTGTAGGCATAGCAATAGAACGGGCTGGCGAAGATATGGGGGATGCTCAGCCATTCCCATTGGAATTCGTCCGGGACTCTGACCGCCTTGCCGAACTGCTGGCGGAGTTCGCCCAGATAGGCCTTTGCCAGCTGGTCACCCGTCGCGCCTTCCCCAACCATCTGGTGCGCGAGCTTTTCAAAGCGGACGAAGTAGGCCTGGCGCAGGACTGTCGCGTAGATATCGTCGAGCTGTCCGATCAGCAGCCCTTGGCGAACAGCTTTGTTTTTCTCCTGAGACATGAGGGCATCGGAAAGAATCCGCTCACCGAACACCGACGCGGTTTCCGCCAGCGGCAGCGTCGAGTGAAAGGTAAACACGGAGTGGTCCTTGGCCATCATCCCGTGGACCGCATGGCCGAGTTCATGCGCCATCGTAGCGATGTCGCGGGCCTCACCGGTGTAGTTCAGCATTACATAGGGCGTCATGCCCGGCACGACGCTGTAGCAGTAGGCGCCGCCGAGTTTTCCTGAGCGGGTCGGGCCATCGATATGCCGGTCTGTGAAGACCTGCTCCGCCAGATCGGCCAGGCGGGGAGAGAAGCCGCGATAGGCCTCCAGCACCATTTTTGCCGCATCCGCATACTTGTACTTTTTCGCCTCGGTGCGGTGGGGGGCATAGAGGTGATAGCGGCTCATTGGCGCGATCTTGCAGATCTTGGCCTTGAGTTTGAAATAGGTTTGAAAAATGTCGGCATTTTTGGCGCAGGTTGAGAGCAAGACATCGATGGCCTGGTCGGGCACATCGTTCTCGAGGTTGCGCGTGGCGATGGGAGAGCCGAAGTGGCGGAGCCCGAGATTTTCCGACTTCCAATCGTTCACGAGCGTCTTGTAGATTTCTCCCAACAGGTCGCGCTGACCGGAAAACACGCGGTAGAGTTCTTGATAGGCGGCCTGCCGCACGGAAGCCTTTTGGCTGCGCACATAGACCATGAGCCCTTCGCGAGTCAGGGTCTTCTTCTTCCCGCCGACCGTCAGGGTAAATGTAAATCCATTGGTGACGATGTCGTACAGCGTATGGACCGCGCTGCGTCCGGTCACATTCTTCAGGTTGACGATTTTCTCTTCCGGCTCCGACAGCGTATGCGGTTTGAATCGCCGGATCGTTTCCAGGTGGTAGCGCAGGTCGCCGGCGCCGGCCATGAGGCGGGCGGCATTGGTCTCATCGACGCTTTGCCACCAGAGTTCAAAAAATAGCAGGCGATTACTGAGCGCGGTCAGTCGTTCCTCGACCAGGGCTTTGAATGAGCGGGCGGCGTCGTCTTTGGTGTTTTCCGAAAACCACAGATAGGCAAAGGCGCCCAAGCGGGACGAGCCTTGGGCGATGGCCTCGCTGCATCGGAGCAAGGCGAGCAGATCCTGGCTGGGCATCGCCGGCGAGAGCCCCGGACGGGCGGCTTCGATCTGCAACACTTTTTCTTCCAGCTCGGCCAAGAGCGCGTCGAGCTGGCGCGTCGGATTCTTGACGAGATGGGTGAGATCCCACTTATCTGAGAAAATCTGGGGCTTGGATTGGCGCGATCGGGGAGCGGTTCGTGTAGAAGGTCTGCCGGCCATCGTCGTCTCCTTCATGAGGGCTGTGTGGATAAGCGACGATCATACCATTTGGAACGCGGGCGCGCGCGGAGAAAAAGAGCGTGAGGGGCTGTGCATCGCGCGTTGACAGCGCTCAGACGGGATGTGAAAATCCGGCTGAAAGGAATCGACATGACGGATCAAGAACTCAATCGGGCAATCCAATATGTCACGGCCAGCACGTCCTATGCACGGGAGACGGTGGCCGATATCATTCAGACCGGTCTGGGCGAATTGTCCGCGATCACCTCGCAGGCGACGCGGCGGTTTGAACGCGAGACGCTGCTAGAATATGTCACGCAATGGGCCATCAAGCACACGGGGCAGCCGGAGCCGTTGGTTCGCGAAGTGCTTGGTTGCGCCAGCCGATGGCTGGACGAGGTGTATGACGAAGTGGCCAAGCGTCAGCCGGAAGCGTTGGGGCTGGCGTCCAATGACGATGAGGGGACGGAAACGGTGTGACGCATGGCGCGATTCCGGTCCCGCAAGACGTTTAAGCTCGTCACCCATCTTCGAGAAGGGCATCAAGCGCCGGTCCCTGCTTGGAAGCGCGAAGAGCAGGGGCTGTCCCGCGAGCTTGAAGAGCGCTGCTCGACCGTTCAGCAGCATTGCGGCGACGCCGCCAGCCATCTTCGCTTAGGCCGTCTCGTTTCCCGGCTTACGCATTACGATTACGGTGTCAGGGAGTCGGCGTTGGCGGAGCTGGAATTAGCCACGCAGCTGATTCGCGCCGGCGCGCGCGTGAATTTCCTGCCGGAATCGCAGGCTCGCACGGCCGATCTAGAAGGGTATCTGGGCCGGGAGCGCTTCTTTGTCGAAGCGACCGCCATGGTGGGGTCCGCAGAGCGCCGGCAGTTGCCGATTCGGGGATTGGCTGAAATCGAGGTGCAAGGCGACGAAGAGGACCGGGGCGTCATCTTGATCCATCGTATCCTCGCGCGCATCCGGCAGAAGGCGAAGCAGCTGGCCGACTACTGCGATCCAGTGGTGCTCTGCATCTCTGTCCCGCGCGCGGATCTGCTGGGAGACAAGACGAGCCGCCATGAAGAAATCCGGCTGGACCTCAAGGCGCTGGCGGGTTCCGTGACGGTACTCTTGACGACGCTGCGGCACCTCAGCGCGGTGATGATTGCCCTGTGGGATGTCGAGCCCTTGCCGTCGAAGGCGGGCACGCGGCTGGCCAACGTGGAACTTGTCGAACGGCCCAAGCGGCAGCGCGGCTCGCCGCGCGTCCGGATGTTCGTGCAAAATCCCAATGTGCGGATGCCGCTCACTGAGGCACAGGAAGAGATCTTTCGGCAGGCGCTGTGAGCGGTCAGGCGGGAAGCGAGCTCTTCAGCATCTCCAGATTCTTCGTGACCATCGCATCGCCGTTCTTGGTGGAGACCTCGATGCCGGTGGCCGACACGGCCCGGCATTCGTCGATTCGGCCGAGTTTGTGTAAGGACTGAGCCAGGGCGAAGTAGGCGGCAGAATATGTCGGCTTTACCGTGATGCATTGCTGCAGAGCCTTGGCCGCTTCCTCGAAGTTCCCATCTTCCATATAGGCTTTCCCGAGACCGAACCAGGCGACATCGTCGGTCGGTTCAATCGCGAGCACTCGCTTGAGCGGTTCGATGCGGGGATTGGGCATGCGTTCCTCCAGAACGTGAATCGTGTGATGCGCGAGACCGTAGCACGCGATTCCGCGCATTGTCTACGCGGAGAGCTGCGTGTTACGATTCTGGTCCGCGAAAGGGGAGTCATGGGCAAGACCGGTCTCGTCTACGATCCACGGTATCTTGAGCACGATATGGGGACGGGTCATCCCGAGTCGCCGAACCGGTTGCGCGCCATTGTGCAGCAGCTGGAGCAGAGCGGCACGATGGCGCAACTGACCAGGATCGCGCCGCGCATGGCGGAGGACGAATGGATCGCGCGGGTTCATACGGCGGCGTATCTGGCCTCGCTGAAAGAGCAGGCGCCGGCGAGTGGCCGCGTCTCGCTCGATCCCGATACCTCGATGTCTCCCGGTTCGCTCACGGCGGCGTATCTGGCAGCTGGCGGCGCGCTGGCCGGTGTGGATGCAATGATGAGTAAGCAGGTCGAGCAGGTGTTGTGCGCGGTGCGGCCTCCCGGACATCATGCCGAGGCCGGTCGGGCGATGGGGTTTTGCCTATTGAACAATGTCGCGATTGCCGCGCGGTATGCCCAGAAGAGACACGGCCTCTCCCGCATTCTGATCGTCGACTGGGATGTGCATCACGGCAACGGGACGCAGCATAGTTTTGAGGACGATCCGTCGATCCTCTTTTTCAGCACCCATCAGTTTCCGCATTATCCCGGCACCGGCCGTGAGTCGGAACGAGGTCGTGGCGCCGGGGAAGGGTACACGATCAATGTGCCGATGGAAGCAGGGGAAGGCGATGACGAGTATCGCGCCGTCTTTCACAATGTGCTGGCGCCGGCGGCGGCGGCGTTCAAGCCGGAGCTGGTCATCATTTCAGCCGGCTTCGACGCGCATACAGACGATCCGCTCGCCAGCATGGGATTGACCGATGCGGGCTATGCAGAGTTGACCGGCATTGTGGCCGGCATCGCCAAGACCTATGCGCAAGGACGCATCCTCTCGTCCCTTGAAGGCGGGTACAACCTGACGGCGCTGGCGGCGTCGGTCGATGCTCATGTGCGCGCGTTGCTGGCGGCATGACGCGGCTGATGAAAATAGGATTAGGCGTCGTCGGCCTTGCTGCCGCGATCTACGTCTACTACACCGAAATCAAGCCAGTCGTGATTTTCGGGTTGCTCGACGAATATGCGCACGCGATTCCCTTTCAGCGCGTCCCGGACGGCCTGACTAGTCTTAGCGCGGAATCGTGCGGCCAGTGCCATCGCGAGATCTACGAGGAGTGGAAGACCAGCATTCACGCCCATGCCTATGAAGATCCGTTTTTCCAGGCCTACTGGACGAAAGACAAGCACATCTGGGTGTGCTTGAACTGCCATACGCCGCTTGAAAATCAGCAGCCAACGTTGATCAAAGAGATTCCGCGCGGACGGGTGGAGAAGGCCGTGCAGGAGCCCAATCCGCACTACGACCCGGCCTATCAAAAGGAATCGGTGACTTGCGCGGCCTGCCATGTGCGCGACGGGGTCATCTATGGGCCGTTCGAGGATTCCGCAGCGCCGCATCCCACGAAGTTCGATCCGAACTTTCGGACCACGCAGGTTTGCCAGCGTTGTCACAATGTGGTGTCCGGGCCAGCCCAATTCTATAACGTGGGCCCTTGCGGGACCTATGCCGAGTACGAAGGCAAGTTTTTTATGCAGGAGCGGGGCTTCATCTGCCAGAGCTGTCACATGCCCGAAGTGGATCGGCCGGTGGCGCCCGACAGCCCGACTCGCCATGGCCGCAAGCATTTGTGGCGGGGCGGACACGATCCGGACATGATTCAGCGGGCCGTGGCCATTGAGGTAAAAACGGACACCCCGCAGCCCAAGCCGGGCGACGACATCTCGTTTACGCTGAATCTGATCAATGCCGGCGCGGGGCACAAAATTCCGACCGGCGATCCAGACCGGCACTTTACCATCGAGTTTACCGTCGAGGACGCGCAGAAGAACGTGCTGGACCTGCAGACTTCAACGATGGGGCGCTGGATTCTCTGGCAACCGGCCATTCTCGAACTCTACGATAACCGTCTGTTGCCCTTGGCCAGCCGGGAATATCATTTTGCATATCGCCTCCCTCCCCAATCGGAGGGCTTGATTCTCAAGGCGCGGGTGCAGTACCACATTCTGACGGATCGCCAGCATGACATGCTCAGGACCAAGTATGGCCTGACAGGCAACGATCCCTATCGGTTCGTGATCTATGAGCGGGAGTTTCCGCTGTCGGAGAAACTGGCCGCAGTCATGGAACAGGAAAATCGCCGGCAGACCGCGCGCAGCCGTCTATCGGAAGAAACGAGTTGCAAGGCACAGGTGGCGAGCTGATTCGGGAGGAGCAAAGGAACCCCATGACACACCCGTTATTGATGGATACGGACACATTGCAGCAGCGGCTTGGACAGCCTGGACTCGTGATTATCGATGTCCGGGGGAAGTCGGCGTATGAGTTCGGCGGGCACATCCCCGGCGCCGTGCATTCGACCTGGCATGAATACAGCGATCCGAATGCGATTCCGAAAGGGCTCTTGAATCCCGACCTCGCACAAATCGAGCGGCAGCTCTCGGCGTTGGGCATCAGCAACGACAGCGACGTCGTCATCTATTCCAACCCCTTCGACAACTGGGGCGATGAAGGGCGCATGTTTTGGATGCTGGAATATCTTGGCCACCAGAACTTGAAGGTGCTCGACGGAGGCTGGGTGAAGTGGACCGCGGAAAAGCGGCCATTCAGCCATGGCCGTGAAACACCGGTGCCCGGCACCTTCAAGGCCACGCCGGTGAAGTCCATCGCGATTACCAAGGACGAGCTGAAGCTGATCGTCCGGCAGACGCACCCGCAGACGGCGGTGCTCGACGCGCGCAGTCTGGAAGAGTTTCTCGGCAAGGAAGTGTCGGGAATTCCGCGCCCAGGGCACATTCCGTCCGCGCTGCATGTCGCGTGGAATACGTTCCTCAATAAGGATGCCACGGTCAAAGATTTTGCCGTCATCAAGGAGTCGCTGCAAGACAAGGGCGTGCAGGATTCCCAGGAGATTATCTGCTACTGCACCGGCGGCGTCCGGTCGGCCTGGCTCTATTTTGTGCTCAAGCTCGTCGGCTACCGGAACCTCAGAAACTATCCGGGATCCTGGTGGGAATGGAGCCGGGATTTTGCCTGCCCTGTGGAAAAAGATATTCAGGGATTGCAGAAAATTCTGGGGTTCAATGAATCGGCGCGGCCTTCTTGACAGTCAAAAAAGCGCTGTGTAAGGTGAATTCATGAGCACACATTTTTCGAACTGATTCGCGCAATTCTATCTAACCCAGTGGGAGGCCACCATGATGATGTCCATTCGTCGCAGCGCACTTGTTCTTGCAGCCGTCGGCGCATTCGTTGCCGGTCCGGTCATGTCCGGGCTCGCCTTGGCGGACAATAAGCATGTGGCTGAGGCCGTGGAGCATGCGAAGGAAGCCGTGGCCCATGGCAAGGAAGGCCATGCCGATGCCTTGGTGCAACATGCCGAAGGCGCGCTGAAGCATGCTCAGGGCGCGGGCGTGAAGAACCCGCATCTGGATGAAGGCATGAAGCATCTCAAGGAAGCGATTGAGCACGGGAAAGCCGGTCATGCCGATGTGGCGACACAGCATGCCGAAGGCGCGGTGACGCATCTGTCAGAAGTGAAGTAAGCGCAGCGACTCGACCGTTGCGAACAGAGTTTTGGGAACGGGCAGGGGACAGCAACCCTGCCCGTTCTTGCTTAAAGGGAGAGAGCCAGTGCGAGTCGGGTACTACCAATACGAGCCGGAGTTCGGCGCGGTCGCGAAGAACTTGGAGATGATTCGCGCGAAGCTGGACGAAGCCGAGGCGGATCTCATGGTCCTGCCTGAGCTGTGCGCGTCAGGTTATCAGTTCCTGTCGGTCGAGGAAGCGCAGAGGCTGGCCGAGCCGGTGCCGGACGGGCCGACGACCAAGATGCTCGTGGAGGTTGCCCGCCGCCGCCGCATGCATATCGTTGCTGGCTTGCCGGAGCGGGCGGGGGCGAATTGTTATAACTCGGCGGTTGTCGTCGGGCCATCCGGATTCCTGGGCTGCTATCGGAAGAGCCATCTGTTTTTTGAAGAGACGCGCTGCTTCTCTCCCGGTGACACAGGGTTTCACGTTTGGGATATTGGCATCGCCAAGATCGGCGTCATGATCTGCTTCGATTGGTATTTCCCGGAGTCCGCGCGAACCCTTGCGCTCATGGGAGCCGACATCATCTGCCATCCCTCTAATCTGGTGCTGCCGAATTGCCCGGACTCCATGCCGGTGCGTTGTCTCGAAAATCGTGTCTTCGCGGTGACCTGTAATCGCATCGGCACCGAGGCGCGCGGCGGCAAAGATCCACTGATGTTTATCGGCAATAGCGAGGTCGTCAGCCCTCGGGGCGCGATTCTCCATCGCGCGCCCCGCGACCGAGATGAACTCGCGGTGGTGGATATCGATCCGGTCGAAGCGCGGAATAAGGCCGTCACCATCTACAACGATCTGCTCGGCGATCGCCGGCCGTCCCTCTATCGCCCATAGTTTTTTTTGTCGCGCTGACCTCGGAGTGTGCGGGCAGCAGGCTTGCGCCATGGCTGCGAGCACGGTAGGATCTTCCCATGGATACGGAACTGGGCAAGGGCATTTTTCTTGTGGCGGCGCCGAAGCTGCGCGATCCGAATTTCCGGCAGACGGTCGTGCTGCTTTGCGAGCATGGCGCCGAGGGCGCGCTGGGTGTCGTCGTCAACCGGCCGACTGCCATGTCCATTTCCGAAGCGTTGCCGCAGGTGCCGATCATCGAAGGCGCCAGCCACGTGCTCTATGCCGGCGGACCCGTGCAGACAAACCATGTCATGCTGCTGTACCGGGTCGATCAGTTGCCGGAGAATTCTCACCCTGTGTTCGACGGCGTTTGCCTCGGCGGAGACATGGCCGTGGTCGAACGGATTCTTACCGGCCCGACGACCAAAGATTCTTTCCGCGCCTATCTCGGCTATTCAGGCTGGGGCCCCGGCCAGTTGGAGTCGGAGATGAAGAGTGGGTCGTGGATTATGTTGCCGGCCGATTCGACCGTCGTGTTTGAGAAAGATCCCGCGCAGGTGTGGCAGGAGATTTTGCTGACCCTTGGCGGGGCCTATCGGTACTACGCCGACATGCCGTTCGATCCCACTTGCAACTAGCAGGTGCTTCCCTCCATTGAAGCGCTCAGGCGGCGGTGCTAGGCTCTGCGTATGGTCGTCAGTCTGTCCACCTGGTTCAGTCATCGCGTCGTTGTATTTCTCGCCTTGTTGCTTGCATCGCTTCTCTCATCTCACTGCGGCGTCGGGTATACGATTTACAAATCCGAGTCGAAGCTGGACCGGCTGGCTGTGCCAATGACCAAAGCCCAGGTCCTCGATGAAATCGGCCGTCCCGATCGCGTGCTGCGGGACGACGGCCGGCTGCTCGTGTGGGAGTATTCCCTGACGGCCCGCAAACAATGGCTCTACGAGCTGGGCCTCTGTCCCATCTCCGTTTGGATCGGCGGCTGCATCGTCTATCCCTTCACCAACATTGCCATGGAGCGCCAGCGCGAGTACCCCCAGCACGTCGTCTTGGTGAATGAAGAGCTCTGTGCCTGGGGGCCGCCATCCGCGATTTTGCAGCGGCGGCGATCCTGCGAAGTGGCGGGTGTGCCTCATGGCCAGACCGCCGGCCGTCCGGAGCCGGTCGTAACAGGGTTGGGCCCGATCAATCGCGAGTCCATCGACCGCTATCGCACCATGGCGGTCATGCTGTTCGAAGACGGGCCCAACGCGCCGGGCTCTGGCTCACGGGTCGCCGGGATCGTCACCACCCTGTTGTTGGATCTGGACATGAACATGGTCGAGCGGGCCAAGCTCGATGAAGTGCTGAAGGAGCAAGTGATTCAGCTCACGCACGCCGACGACGCCAATGTATTGAAGGTCGGGAAGCTTGTTGGCGCTCATGCCATTATCGTCGGCGGCGTGCAGCAATGGGAGCAGCAGGTCGAGGCGCGCACCAACACGGTGTCGCTCTCGCTGCGCATGATCGATGTCGAAACAGGCCAGCTCCTGTTCAACGGCGAAGGCTATTTGACCGATCAGACCACCGACGATCCGGAGAGTTCTGCCCGCATCATCGTCCATCGCATTCTGTCCCGGTTCGGTTCGCAGACCGGGCTGCTTGGGTCGGGGCGCATCGGCGTGAATTGGGAATTGCTTGAATCGGGCGGCTCCCGCTACTACGCCGTGCGAGAACTGCGGAGCGGTCTCCCGGCAGAAAAAGCCGGATTGCACGTCGGAGACGAAGTCGTCGGCTGTAACGGCTCATCCTTGGCGGGCGTCAAATCCGAACGCGAAGCCAGGCGGGTCTGCCAGATCGAGGCGGGGCAGTCCTTGAAGCTCGACATCCGCCGCGGCGGCTCGCCGCTGGAACTCGGCATCGTGGCCGAGCCGAGGCCTGGGTTGTGACATTGCTAGAGTAGTTTCTTGAGAAATTGCCCTGTGTGGGATGCCGCCACTTTCGCAATCTGCTCAGGCCTTCCTTCCGCGATAATCTGTCCGCCTGCTTCTCCCCCTTCCGGGCCAAGGTCGATGACCCAGTCGGCTGATTTGATCACGTCCAGATTATGCTCCACGACAACGAGGGTGTTGCCGGCGTTGACGAGCTTGTGCAGAACGGCGAGGAGTCTCTTCACGTCTTCAAAGTGCAGTCCGGTCGTTGGCTCGTCCATGATGTACAGCAGATCTTTTGCCGAGCCGTCTCTCAATTCCGCCGCGACCTTCAGTCGCTGGGCTTCGCCGCCGGAGAGCGTGGTGGCGGACTGCCCGAGGCGCAGGTAGCCGAGGCCGATGGAGGAGAGCAGATGCAGCCGCTCTTGCAGCTTCGGCGAGCCGGTGAAGAACGGCACGGCGTCATCGACCGTCATGGCGAGGACGTCTGCAATCGTCTTCCCGCGATAGTGGATGGCCAGCACCTCCGGCTTGAATCGTTTCCCGTCGCAGCCCTCGCAGGGCACATAGAGGTCTTCGAAAAAATACATCTCTAGCTTTTCCACCCCGGCGCCTTCGCAACGCTCGCATCGCCCGCCGGCGGTGTTGAAGGAGAAGTGTCCTGGCGTCAATCCTTGCCGGAGCGCGTTTCGCTCAGAGGCGAAGAGCTGCCGGATTTCGTCAAAGGCTTTCAGGTAGGTAATCGGATTTGAGCGGGGCGTGCGGCCGATCGGCTGTTGATCGATGAGGCGCACGCCTTTGAGATGCTCGATGCCCTTGATGGCCTTGAACCGTCCCATCGGGAGTGCATCCACCCGAAAGGCGCGAGCCAGGGCCCGATAGAGCGTGTCTTCCACGAGCGTGCTCTTGCCGGATCCGGATACGCCGGTGACGCAGATAAACATGCCGAGGGGCAGCCGGACAGCCAGGTCTTTCAGATTGTGTTCGCTGGCTCCGGCGAGCACGAGTACCTTGCCGTTGCCGGAGCGGCGAGATTTCGGGAGAGGAATGCGTTCGTCGCCTCGCAGGTAGCGGGCGGTGAGGGCGTGCGGGTCTTGTCTGAATTCTTTGGCTGGGGCAGCGCAGACGATTTCGCCGCCTCGTTCGCCGGATTGCGGGCCGAGTTCGACGAGATAGTCGGCGGACTCGATCATGTGGCGGTCGTGCTCCACCACGACCACGGTGTTGCCGACGGCGGCGAGGTCTTTGAGAATGCCTGCCAGCAGGTCTGTGTCGCGGGCGTGGAGGCCGATGGTCGGTTCGTCGAGCACATAGAGAGTGCCGACCAGCCTGGCGCCGAGTTGATTGGCGAGAGAGACCCGCTGCGCTTCCCCACCGGAGAGCGTTTTCGTTTGCCGGGCCAACGTGAGATAGCCGAGGCCGACCCGTAGGAGAAACCCGAGCTTGGCTTTCAACTGGCGCAGGATGTCGGCGGCAATGTCTTGCTCGAACGGCCGTAGCGCCAGTCGCTCCAACCAGCTCAACAGGCCTGCAATCGTCTGGTCCGTGATCTCGTGAATATCGGTGCCGGCGATCTTGACGAAGCGGGCATCGGGCTTCAACCGGCTGCCGTGGCAGGCGGGGCATTCCACCGGCGTGCGATAGCGGCTGAGCAGCACACGGACGTGCAGCTTGTACCGCTTCCCTTCCATATATTCGAAGAAATCGTTAATGCCGTCGAAGGAGTCGTCGCCTTCCCATAGCAAGGTCTGAGTCGCTTTCGGGAGACTCCTGAAGGGGGCGGTGACATCGATGCCTTTCCGTTTCATCGCCAGCAGCAGTTGTTTCTCCCACCAATCCGTTCCAGGTTTGCTCCAAGGCTCAATCGCGCCTTCGGCGAGCGATTTCCCGTGGTCGGGAATGACGAGGTCTGGGTCGTACCGCAGCACGTTGCCGAAGCCCTTGCATTCGGGGCAGGCGCCGATTGGGTGGTTGAAGGAAAAGAGAATCGGCCTGAGCGGTTCAAACGTGCGCCCGCATTGCTGGCAGAGAAAGTTCGTGCTGTAGGTCTGAACGCCGTGGCCGATCACCTCCACCGCGCAGCGGCCCTCTCCTTCGCGGAAGGCGGTCTCGATCGCCTCGACGAGGCGGGTTCGATTGTCCGCCCGGATGACGAGCCGGTCTAATACGACAAAGAGCGACTGCTCTGTATGGAGCGGATGGTGGGCAGCCTCAAGCAGATCGAGGATTTCATCGCCGGCTTTGAGGCGGGTCAATCCGCGAGTCAGGAGCGATTGCAGGAACGTCGATTCCAGCTTGGCGGTGGGCACGGCCACGGCGAAGAGAATCATGGCGCGCGCGTCGGGAAATCGTTCGAGCAGATCCGTGGCGACCGTGTCCGGATGGAATGAGCGAGCTTCCTGGCGACAGTCGGGGCAAACCGGCTTGCCGATCTTGGCAAACAGCAGGCGGAGCAGGTCCGCGATTTCCGTGGTGGTGCCCACCGTCGAGCGGGCGGTGCGCACTTGGTTCTTTTGTTCAATCGCAATCGCGGGACGCACGTTGAGAATGCGATCGACGTCGGGGCGGGCCACTTTGTCGATGAACATGCGCGCGTAGGTCGAGAGCGATTCCACATACCGCCATTGGCCTTCGGCAAAGAGCGTGTCGAAGGCCAGCGACGATTTGCCAGAACCGGATAACCCGGTGATGGCTGTGACTTGATTGTGGGGAATGCGGAGCGAAATATTTTTCAGATTATTCTGCCGCGCGCCTTCGACAATAAGGTCGGACGACGGCGATGAGGGCGGAGGGGTGATGTCCACGGCGATGATTCCTTGTGAGGGAACTGGTGATCCTATCAAGCGGAGAGGGCTGCTTCAACCGGGAACGGGGAAAGGCTTGGCGATCCCATTTAAGAATGAGAGGATGGGGCTTTCACTGGGAGGGACGCATGATTTTGACGACGACACCGGGCATTGAAGGCAAGCGCGCGGTTAAGTATCTGGGGCTCGTCAGCGGCGACGCGATTTTGGGCGCGAACATCTTTCGCGATTTCTTTGCCTCGATCAGAGACATTGTCGGCGGCCGGTCGGCCTCCTACGAAGCCGAATTGCGGAAGGCCAAAGATATTGCGTTGGGCGAAATGCGTGAGCAAGCCAGGAATCTCGGCGCTAATGCCATCGTCGGCATCGACATCGATTATGAAACGATTGGCGCCAGCAGCAGCATGTTGATGGTGAGCACCAGCGGCACCGCCGTCGTCGTTGAATAGCAGCCAGCTGAAAATGCCCGCCAGCTTCGTTCTCGTCTCGAAAGCATCCTCAACGTACCCCAGAGGGTACGCCTCCGGTGCTTTCCTCGTCTGCGGCCTTGCTGACAGCCATTTTGAGCCGTCTGCGAGAGAAGGGTCTTCTGGGGTGCACGGAGAGGTTGCGATGATGTTGCTGTCGAATATTGAATATCTCAACCTTGGTCGTCAGATTGCGAAGCTGCTCGGCTCCAGTCTCGAAGGAGCGTCTGCGGATGCCCTGCGCGAATTAGCGCTGGCCTGCGACCCTTCCGCCAACGATGCCCGGATTAGCGCCGAGGTGTTTCTCTTCCACAAATTCCTGCTCATGCAGGCTTGTGTCGGCGTCTTTCCTGAGTCGCAGGTGGAACATGTCGTTGGCGGGTTCTTTGCTGCGTTGAATGAAAAGATGAATGGGCTTGAACTGGGCTCGGACCGGCAGCAGGCCATGGAGCAGATGTGGCAGCTCCGCGCCGGGCAGTTCGAACAACCCTTCTCGAATGACCGGGAGCGGTTTCTCGATGCAAGCCCGGAGGCCTCTCACTGGAAACACACCATCTCGCGCTTTTGTCAGAACGTGGGTGAACGCCCCGCCCCGCCTGACATCTGGACCGGCGCCAACAATTGTTCTCATGAAGCCAGCCGCACCGTGACCCACGCGCTCAATCAGATGATCGCCACGCTCAACGAAATGAACCGGCTGCATTTCTCTCATTCCGTCTAGGCGTGCCCCCACAAATCATTCTCTCCGAAATCATCTGGCTATCTGAAGGCCATAGACCCGCTGCTTGGATTTTCCCTATACTCTTTCTGAGAAGTTTTCCCCAGGAGTCGTTGGTCGATGGATATTCACTCCTATTATGATCGGATTGCCTATCGCGGGACTCAGGCGGTTTCCCCTGACGCGTTGCGTGCGCTCCATCTCGCTCATGTGCTCACTGTGCCGTTCGAGAATTTGGACAACTTTCTCGGCCGGGCGATCTCGCTTGAACCGGCGGATCTGTTTGCCAAGATTGTGACGGCTAAACGCGGCGGATACTGTTTTGAATTGAACGGGCTTTTCAGCTTGCTGCTCGAAGAACTGGGTTTCTCAGTCACTCGTTTGATTGCGCGGGTGAGATATGGCGCGAAACCGCCCTATCCGAAAAGTCATCAGGTCTCGATGGTGAACGTCGGCGGGGAATCCTGGCTTGTCGATGTGGGATTCGGTGGCAACGGGTTGCTGGAGCCGATTCGGTTGTCGTCCGGAGTTCAGGTGGCACAGTATTCGGAGGAGTTCCGGCTCACGGTCATCGAATCCGATGAATATCTCCTGCAATGCCTGGTGCATGAGGAATGGGAAAGCCTCTACTCATTTACGCTCGAACCCTGCCAGCCGGTCGATTATCTCTACCCCAACTATTTTCATTCGCATTCGCCGGACTCTCGCTTTATGCAGCGCCGGATCTGCACGATCCCGACCAAGGACGGGCGCAAGACGCTGGTGGATCGGCGGTTGAGTATCAGGCAGGACGGACAGAACGAAAAATCCGTTGTCGAGGGCGATGCCGCCTATACCCGCGCGCTCCACGAGCACTTCGGTCTCGTTCTGCCGTAGCGCCTGCCCGGCCTACCGGAGGAACCGGACCAGCCCCACGCAGCTCATATAGAGTGTGAGTGAGCCGAGCATCGCGGGCCAGAAGCCGAAGCGCGGCACGCCGGCGATCATGGCCACGACGTACACCGTCCAGGGCGGCACGAACCAGAGAAGATTCTTCGCGTAGCTCACGATGGCGTCGTTGCCGCCGTTCACATAGATCAGGATAAAAGTCGCTCCAGTAATGGCTGGGAAAGTGCTCGCGAAGGCTGCGAGGAATGACCGGCCTTGTGCGCCGAGATAGGTCGAGACGCTGACGATGGTGCCGCCTAAGAGAAAATAGAGGACGTATTTGCCCAAGCCGTTCACGTGGATTCCCTCCTCCGGACTGCGGTCGATTTTTGGGGTGACGCCGCTGGGGGATGTTACCCGAGCGCCGCTCGCACCGCACTATACATCACCATGACCTCAACGGCGTGCGCGACGATGGGAATGTAGAGATTGTTCGTCCTGAGCCTGACCACGC
Source organism: Nitrospira sp. (assembly GCA_020846195.1). Lineage (GTDB taxonomy): Bacteria > Nitrospirota > Nitrospiria > Nitrospirales > Nitrospiraceae > Nitrospira_D. The sequence goes on along the minus strand of JADLEJ010000003.1, from coordinate 34,364 downwards.
CCCAGACGAGGCCGTCCCAGATGGCGATCCAGTGGAGATACTGGAACGTCGCGACCATGAACGGGTCAAACGAAAAGGCGAGGGCGCTGGCCAGGAGGGCCAGCGGCGAGAGGCGTCGAAGGCGGGAGGATTGCCACAGCGGCGATTCGAGCCTGGCCAGCCGTCCGAGCAGAAAGCCGCGGAAGTTCACTTCGACGAAGAGCGCGATGCCGCTGATCGCCCAGGGCAACATGATGAAGAGCGGGATCTGGGCATGAGGGGTGTTCTTCAGAAACGCGATGTCGAATCCGATTGCCGGAGTCACGCTGAGGATGAGGATGGTATTAAGACAACCGAGCCCGAGGCCGATGGCGAGGCCCTGCCGGAAGCCGGACGTCAATCCTTGTGGAGGCAGGCCGAGGAGCGGGAGCAGGGGGCGGTTGTATGCCGCCCACAGGGCAAGCGCGAGATAGGCCAGAATCTGTGGGGCGAATTGAACGAGCGATTGCTCTCGCAGCGACAAGGGAAGGAAGTAGAACAGGAGCGTGGCGGCGACGGGGAGCAGCGCCAGCGCGGCTCCCCGTTCGTGCGTTCTACTCGGTGCCGCCTGTTCGCTCGGCGCAGGCGTCAGCATGGAGGATTATTGCAGTTGCAGATTGTACCGGTCCAGCGTGCTGGCTTTGTGGCGCGCCAGGTTGGAGAGCGACTTGTTGTAGTCCACGACCGACCGCAGCTCGTTGCCTTGCGCGGTGGCGAGGTCGCGCTGGAAGTCGAGCACAAAGCGGGTGGTGCTCAACCCGACCTTCAGCCGTTCCTGCTCGGCCTGTAATTGCTTCTCGGCCATAATGCGGGCGGAGCGGGTGGTCTCGATGCGCTTGAAGTCGGTCTGCACGCGGCGGACGGCTTCGCGCACGCCCACAATGATTTGCTGGCGGACGCTCGCGAGGGAGGCTTCGGCATTTTTGGATTCCAGTTGGCGCTTATTATAGGTGCTGATGGCCGAGCGATTGCCCAGTGGATAGCTTAAGACGAGCCCCGCGCCAAAATTGTAAAAGTCGCCGCTGAGGTTTTTGCTGACGGAATCGCCGTAGTCTTTGCCCAATCCAGCCATGCCCATCGTGCCTTGAAGCGACAGGGTGGGGAGGAGCTGATTGCGGGCGAATTGTTTGTTGAGCTCGCCCGAGTCGACGTTCTTCTTGGCTTGAACGATTTCCGGGCGCTGGTCGATGGCGGTGTCGATGGCTTCTTGCAAGCTAAGGGGCTCAAGGACGATGACGGGTTGATCGGTGGGGGTCAGCCGCACATCCTGCCGCAACTCCTCTTCGCCTGGATTCAACAACCGGCGCAATTGGTCTTCTTGATCGCGAATGGATTTTTCGGCCACGAGCACCTGTTCGACTCGCGAGGCGACGGCGGCTTCGGCCTGCAAGACATCCACGATGGACATGACGCCGGCTTTGGTTTTAGCGCGGTTGGTCGCGAGCAATTCTTCCGCCGCCTTGAGGGCCGCCTGGGCGACCTTCAGGTTTTCATTCGAGAAGACCAGTTCCCAGTAGGTTTGTTCGACGGTGGCGAGGACGGTCAGGACCCGATCGCGGAAAATGTGCTGCTCGACGTCGGCATTATTCTGCGCGACCTTGATAAAGGTTTTGGTGATATCGATGCCGGCGTTGCGGAGCAAGGGCTGGGTCAGCGTGAGGGCGAGGCCGCCGGTCCAGGCTGGGTTGAACAAGAAACCGGTGGCCAGGTTCTGGTTCACATTCGTGCGTGCCGGGCTGTAATTCAAGTCGATATTGCCGCCGGTGATGAGGTTTTGCGTCGCATCGACAGTCACGGAGCTGTTGCGTTGGTCGAACGTTTGAATGTCGGTCAGGTTGCCGCCGGTGCCGCCGAAGACCGGACGATTGAGCGGCGAGACTTGGCGGTTGTATTGGCCGTTCACACTCAAGGTCGGGTCGAACTTGGCCTGCTCGACGGTGATATCGAACACCCGGCTTTCTTTCGTCTGGCGGCTGATGGAGATATCCAGATTGCTTTGCAGCGCGCGGACGGCGGCGTCGGCCAGGGAAACCGTTTCGCGCCGTTCTTCGGGAGTTGCGGCCTTGGCGGGGCCTTGGCTCCAGCTGGGAGTGGTGGTCAGCAAGACGAGTGCGAGTGCGATCCCGCTGTGCCATCCGGAGATGCCGGGGACGAAACGATAGTGGGGGCTCATGAATCCTCCTTGATCGACAGCCTGACAAGGCTCATATTATACTGGTGAGACGGATATTGTCATGAATCACCCCACCCTGCCTCAGAGAAGTAGAAGCATGATGCAACGCCTGCTCACGGTTGCACTGACGGTTGCACTGATTGCGGCAGTGGGGACCATTGGGACGGCGCTGGTCGAATGCGCGCCGGCCTTGGCTCAATCGGTGTCCGGGGTGCGGTCGTTCGATGGCGGCGTCGGGCCGCTGTTCAATTTGGCCGGCCCAGGGAGTCTGTATCTCGATGGGCAGGGGACGCAGGGCTATTTATATACGCCCGGCGGGAATATGCAGACCTATAGTTTTCGGAATCCAACGACCGGCCAGGCCTGGAGCGGCGGGGTGATGACGTTTGGCCCGCAACTCTCGATCGGGTTGATTCAGGGCGCCAACCAGGGCGGCTCTCCGCTGGTGTTACCCGGCCCTCCCAGGCAGACAAGCCCTCTGCCTTCGATTGGTTCCACCCTTCTCGACGACATTCCGTAACTCCCTACGGCGTCACGTTCACGGCTCGTTCGCTAGTTGCCAGGCTAGTGTCATGACGTAGCGCGCGGTTGTCATGAGAATATCCGGGTTGATGGTGTCGGCGGCATCGGCTGGCTGATGATAGTGCGGATGTACCCCGCCGCTGACGGTGGTAATGGTCGGCACGCCCGCTTCTTTGAACGGCACGTGATCGCCACCCGGAAAGAATCCATACACATCGAGTTTGTCCGTTAGCTCTGCGGCCTGTCCTGCCGCAGTGGCCACCGTCTTTTCCAAGCCGGTTACACCAACTGTCAATCGTCCGTTGCCGATGCCGGCATGATCGATGTTGATCATGACATTGGTTGAAGCGAGCGGCACGATCGGACGGGTGACGTAGAGACGCGAGCCCAGCAAGCCGTTTTCTTCGCCGCTAAAGGAGACAAACAGAATCGTGTGTTGGGGGCGCAGGTCTGATTTCGCTATTGCGCGCGCCACTTCCAGCATCACAGCGGTGCCGGACGCATTATCGTCCGCGCCTGGAAAGAATAAGCCAGCCGGGCGGCCGAAGTGGTCGCGATGGGCGCCGACGATGATGGCGTCAGGGCCGGTTCCTGGGATCAACCCTACGACGTTGGTCAACAGGCCTTCTTGCCTGGTGCTGTTCCAGTCGAGCGATGCGTAGCGGTCGGTTTCCCGCGATTGGCTTGAAGCGGTGTTGTTGAGTTGTTCCTGGAGGAGTCGAAGACGATTCGCGTTGGTACTGTCCGATCCGGCAAGGAGCTGTTCCGCGAGTGCGGTGCCGATCCAGGCGCCAGGAATGGCTTGGTCCTGGGGGAGCTGGCTATAGAAGGCGCTGGGTCTGCCTGTCACGCCACGCCGGGCTTCATAGGGATGGAGAATCGGCCCGGTGGCGGTCAGATAGGCGAGGGCGCCATGGCTTTTCGCGAATCGGACTTTGTCCGCATGGCTGACCGGCTGCTGGTAATGATCCGGCTTACCGCGCAGAAAGAGGACGATCTGATTGGTCACCTCCACACTGGCATAGTCATCGATCCCGTGCGCCGGATCGGCAATCCCGTAGCCCACAAAGACGATACGACCCTGGATAGAAGCGGAGGGCGAGTCGAATACTGGCAGATAATCGGTGCCGAGAGTGGCGGGGGTCATCTGGTCAGCGCTGCCCATTCGAAGGCTTGGGTCCGGTTGGATGGTTGAGGCTGAAATGATTGAGGCCATCACACCAAGCGGAGTGCCCTGTTTTCCGCTAACAAAGGGAAAGCGGAGTGAGCCGTTCATGATAGGGGGAAGGTGTAATTGAGCGGCGGCGAGTTCCTGCGCAACCCATTGAGCCGATAGCCTGTCATCGTCGCTGCCGGCTAGCCGTCCGTTGAAGGAGGCGCTGCTCAATGTGCGAATATCTGCCAGCATTCGTTCGGATGAGAGGGTGTTTAGAGCGGCCTGAAGGTTTGCATCGGATGCTTGCGCCCGCACTGGCTCGCTGTGGGCGAGCAACGCGAGCGTGAGACACAGGGCCATGCGGCCGAGCGCAATGAATGATCGAGGCCAGCTGTGTATCATCGTGGTGCTCCGTCTTGTCGAGACTCCGGCGAAGATGATAGCACAGCGCTGCACACGGGTTGCAGAGCGGGTATGAGCCAGGTACTATTCGACACGAAAAATCTTGCCGGCACGGAGAATCTTGAACGACATACTTATGACGCAGGCCGATTCGTTTCCCAATCGTCTCATCACGGAATCCAGCCCCTATCTCAGGCAGCATGCGCTGAATCCTGTGGACTGGTATGCCTGGGGCCCGGAGGCGCTGGCCAAGGCCAAGGCCGAGGATAAGCCGATTCTCCTATCGATCGGCTATTCGGCTTGTCATTGGTGCCATGTGATGGCGCACGAGTGTTTTGAAAATCGTGACATCGCCGCGGCGCTCAATGAACATTTTGTCAGTGTGAAGGTGGACCGGGAAGAGCGCCCCGATCTCGACGATATTTACCAGAAAGCCGCGCAGGTGTTTCTGGGGCGCGGCGGCGGCTGGCCGCTGACGATGTTTCTCACGCCGGACCAGGAGCCGTTTTATGGCGGGACCTATTTCCCGCCGGTGTCGCGGCACAATCTGCCGGGATTCCCGCAGGTCTTGCAGGGAGTGCTGGACGCCTATCGTAATCACCGTGACGATGTTGTGAAAAATGTCGAGCGGGTCAAGGCGGGATTGACTCGGGTGAGCGCTCATCAGCCGTCGGCGGAGCCGTTGACGGATGTGTTGCTGGTCGATGGCGTGAAGGATTTGGGGCTGTTCTTCGATCCGGTCAACGGCGGTTTCGGCGAAGGGCCGAAGTTTCCGACGGTTCCGCCGCTCAGCCTTTTCTTGCGCCATGCGTACCGGACCAAGGATGCGGCGTCTCAGGATAAGGCGCTGTTGCAGCTTCGCAGGATGGCGGCCGGCGGAATTTACGACCATCTTGGCGGCGGGTTTCACCGGTATGCAGTCGATGGGCAGTGGCTCATTCCGCATTTTGAAAAGATGCTCTACGATAATGCGCAATTGGTCCGAATCTATCTCGATGGCTGGCGGCTGACCAAAGACGCGCGGTTCCGCCAAGTGGTGGAAGAGACGCTCGAATGGACGCGCCGCGAACTGGCGCATGCGGACGGAGCCTTTTTCGCCGCGCAGGACGCCGACAGCGAAGGCGAGGAAGGCCGGTACTTTGTCTGGGATCAGGCGGAGATTCAGGCTGTGCTCGGACAGGAATTGGGCGAGACGTTCTGCCGGGCCTATGGTGTGGCCGACGGTGGGAATTTCGAAGGGAAGACGGTGTTGAACCGGCTGGCGAATGTCGATGCGTCGGTCGAGACCCAGGAGCTGTTCGAGGCGACGCTGCGGCCGGCTAGGAAGAAATTGCTGGCGGCCCGCGAGCAGCGGGTGAAGCCGCAACGCGACGAGAATATTCTCACGAGCTGGAATGCCCTCGCCGCCTCGGCGTTTCTCGATGCCTACCAGACCTTTGGGACTCCGTGGTATTTGTCGTCCGCTGAGCAGGCGTTGACGTTTTTGATCGACTACGCCATCGCCGAGGGGCGCGTGTTCCGCACGGTGGCCGGCGGGAGCGGGCGGATTGCCGGGTATTTGGACGACTATGCGTATCTGGCGGCGGCGTTACTCGATGCCTTTGAGACGACCTCGCATAGCTGGTATTTGGAGCAGGCTCAGACCGTGGCGGATGGCATGCTGGCGCAGTTCTGGGACGACGGCATCGGCGGCTTCTTTTTCACGGCCACGGACCATGAGCCGCTCATTCATCGGATGAAGTCCGGCACGGACAGCGCGATGCCGTCCGGTAATGCGGTGGCGGTGCAGGTGCTGATTCGCCTCTTTTCTTTGACGGGAGAACGGACGTATTATGATCGGGCGGAGCAGACGCTGCGGGTGTTTCACCAGCTGATGGATCAGAACGCCTATGGCGCATCTGGGCTTCTGTGCGGGCTGGATTTGCTCTTATCCAAGCCGAAGGAAGTGGTGATTGTCGGAGGGCGCGGCAATCCGCAGACGGAGTCGCTGCTGGCGGCATTGCATCAACGGTATGTGCCGAACAAGGTGCTCTTAGTCATCGATGAAGCGCGCCGGGGAAAAGAAGGTGAGCTGCCTCTGGCGGCGGGGAAAGTCAGTGTGAACGGGCAGCCGACGGCCTATGTGTGCCAGCAGTTCACCTGTTCGGCGCCGGTGACAGAGAGCGCTCAGTTGGAATCGCTTTTATAGAAAGGAGTGCCTGTGGCTGGCGGCGGATCTGGACAAGGCCTGTACGAGCACCTCTATACGCGGTTTTTTGAAAACCGCAACGATCATCAGGGGTATGATTTTCAGCATGCCCCGGGCGGCAGCGCGGCGCCTCCATCCGTCAGGTTCGCGCAAAAACTTCGTTGGTGGACCTGGGATCGCTGGCAACGGCGCAAGCGAATTTTGGCCGAGCGCGACCGTTTGCAGCGCGATATTGTGGGGCTGCGGCGGAGCTCGGCACCGGGTGCAAAGCTATAGACGGTAGTGTGGAAGCGATCAAACGGAGGGATTCAGCACGATGTGTCCAATAGCTCAGAACATTCGAGCGGCGCTGGCGGCTAGTTTTTGGATTGCTGTGGCTCTAGCGGTTGCGGCCGGTCCTGTATGGGCCGTTCCCCGTGAGAGCCATGAGGAGAAGGAAGCGAATTTAAAGCAGCAGGCGACTGGCGGCTTGTTCCATAAATGGACGTTCGACAAGGATCCAATCAAAAGTATTCCTGGAGGTTTCGTTCCATTATCCTCTGGGGCCGGGGTCTCGGCGATGTGGTCGGTGGAAGCCGATGAAACGGCCCCGTCCGTTCCGAATGTGGTAGGGGGGGCGTCTTTGTGCGAGGACCGCGCGTGCTTCCGACTGCTGATTGCGCAGGGGCTTGAATATGAGTATCCGGATCTTGCGATGCGCATGCGGTCAGCCGATGGAGCGGGCGGTGTGGGTGGAATCGTGTTTGCCCTGCGGGATGCGCAAAACTTTTACGCGGCGCTCGTCGATCTTGGGGCGAAACGGGCGGAGGTTATCCGTGTGATCGAAGGAGTGCCTACTGTCCTGGGGCAGGCCGCCGTGACGTTGAAGCCGATTGATTGGCATAGTCTGCGGGTGCAGCGAAATACGATTGTCAGCAAGGATTTCATTGAGACGTTTGTCGATGGAGTGCTGGTGCTGTCGATAGAAGATCAAATGCTCGGGACCGGCCAGGTTGGCATGGCGTTGCAGGGTAAAACGTCCTTGTTTTTCGATACGTTGCACGCGGTTCCTTTGTTTTCTCACCGGCCGCTCTCGGCGCCGGCCGCCTATTGAACGGAATCTTGTTATGAGCGGATTGATTCTCTGCTTGCCTTTTCTCAGTTTGCTGGAGTAGCATCGGCTTGCTTGATTGCGAGAGGCCTGGCAGTCGAGCATGGAAAGTGACAAGGCCTGAATCGATGTTGTGATGGTTGTGCCCGGGAATTTGATCGGAAGCCAGAGCTAAGCCGCCGCTGTGTTGACGTCTTCGGCCCATTCCTTCCTTCCTCCGTTCTCGAGTTCACCACAACAGCATTTTCTCAAAGGAGGAACCCCATGGGTTCAAAGATTTACGTCGGTGGATTGCCCTATTCAACAACCGAGCAACAGCTGAGCGATTTGTTCGCTGTGCACGGAGCCGTGACGTCGTCACGTATCATCACGGACAAGTTCACGGGGCAGTCCCGTGGATTCGGTTTCGTGGAGATGTCGGGGGACAGCGAAGCGCAGGCGGCGATTACCGCGTTGAACGGCACGCAGCTCGGCGGCCGGACATTGACTGTGAATGAAGCCCGTCCTCAGGAGCCACGTTCCGGTGGCGGCGGCGGTGGGCGTGGCGGATTTGGTGGCGGTGGCGGCCGGTACTAAACCGGTCCCGACCCCCTTGGTCGACGAAAGGGCTGCCGGAATTCCCGGCAGCCCTTTTTTATTTGCCGGTCTTGTGCCGGTCGTGCCGAGACGGTGTCTTTGGTAAGATGATCGCCGGAGGTGTCCGTGCCGCCATTCAAGCTCGAGGCTCCGTTTCAACCCTGCGGTCATCAGCCGGAGGCGATTGCCAAGTTGACGGCCGGCGTCCGTGCGGGCCGGGAGCATCAAGCGCTTCTTGGTGTAACAGGGTCGGGCAAGACCTTTACGATGGCGAATCTGATCGAGCAGGTTCAGAAGCCGACGCTCGTGCTTGTGCATAACAAGACTCTGGCCGGGCAGTTGTATCAGGAGTTCAAACAGTTTTTCCCGCAGAACGCCGTCGAATATTTCATCAGTTACTACGACTACTATCAGCCCGAAGCCTATCTGCCGCAGACGGATACCTATATTGCCAAGGATGCGTCGATCAACGATGCGATCGATCAGATGCGCCACTCGGCCACCCGGTCGTTGCTGGAGCGGAACGATGTCATCATCGTGTCGTCGGTCTCCTGCATTTACGGCCTGGGTTCGCCGGAGATCTACCATGGCATGCTGCTGTATCTTGAAGTGGGAATGGAGATTCGGCGCGAGAAGATTCTCGCAAAGCTCGTCGAGATCCAATATGCGCGGAACGATGTCGATTTTCACCGCGGGACGTTCCGTGCGCGCGGCGATGTCATCGAAATCTTTCCGGCTGCCAGCGATGCGGTCTCGGTTCGTATCGAGCTGTTCGGTGATGTGATTGATGCGATTCACGAGATTGATCCGCTGACCGGAAAATCGCTGGGCAAGTTGCCCAAAGTGCCGATCTATCCCAATACCCACTACTTGATTGCGCCCGACCGGTATGAGCGGGCGATTTCGGGGATTGAAGAAGAATTAGACGAGCGGGTGCTCTATTTCAAAAAGCACAATCAGCTTGTCGAAGCTCAGCGCATCGCGCAACGGACGAAGTTCGATCTCGAAATGATCCGTGCCATGGGGTATTGCCACGGCATTGAAAACTATTCCCGCCATCTGAGCGGCCGGGCTTCTGGCGAGGCTCCTCCTACGCTCATCGACTATTTCCCCAAAGACTTTCTCATGATTATCGATGAGTCGCATGCGACGGTCTCGCAGGTGGGCGGGATGTACGCCGGCGACTATTCGCGGAAACGGACGTTGGTGGATTACGGCTTTCGTTTGCCTTCCGCGGTCGATAACCGGCCGCTTAAGTTTGAGGAGTTTGAACAGATTCTCAACCAGGTGGTCTATGTGTCGGCGACGCTGGGGAATTACGAGCTTGAGCATGCGGCGGGCGCGGTGGTCGAACAGATCATTCGTCCGACCGGGTTGATGGATCCTCGCATCGAGGTGCAGCCGGCGAAGGGCCAGGTGGATCATCTTTTAGGGGAAGTGCGAAAGGAAGTGGCGAAGGGCGGCCGCGTCTTAGTGACGACCCTCACGAAGCGCATGGCGGAAGATCTCAGCGAGTACTATCACGAGCTGGGCTTGAAGGTGCGGTACCTTCATTCCGATATCAAAACGCTTGAGCGGGCGGAGATCATCCGTGACTTGCGCCGGGGACTGTTCGATGTGCTGGTCGGGATCAATCTCCTGCGGGAAGGATTGGACCTGCCGGAAGTGAGTCTGGTCGCGATCCTTGACGCCGATAAAGAGGGCTATCTGCGCTCCTACCGGTCGCTCATTCAAACAGCGGGGCGTGCGGCGAGAAATGTGGAGGGGCGGGTGGTGTTTTACGGCGATGCCGTCACGGAGTCGATGAAGCTTGCGATAGCCGAGACAACGCGCCGGCGCCAGATCCAGGCTGAGTATAATGCCGCTCATGGAATTACCCCGGCGAGTATCAAAAAAGATATCCCGGCGCTGGAGTATGCGGTGGCCGAGCTGGATTATGTGCAACTCGACATAGCCGCTGAGACCATGGAGCCCTATGGCAAGGAGGAATCGGTTGCCGAGGCGATTGCGCGGTTAGAAGCTGAGATGAAAGCGGCAGCCAAGGAGCTGGCCTTCGAGCGCGCGGCAGAATTACGCAATCAGATCAGATCGTTGCGGCTGAAAGACTTAGATTTCCAGACTTAAACGTGCTTGTACAGGTAGACCCCGATAAACATACCGAGAATACTGAGCAAGTTGACCTTGAAGCTAAAACCGATCGTGAACTTAAGGAGCACCAGGTCAATGGTGAGGGGAGGGCTGATTCCTGGAGTAAAATGCGTGGAGAAGATGCTTTGGATGTTACCTTGCGGTGCCATCACATGCAGAATCTCTCCAAGAATTCCGCCGAGCAGTCCGCCGATGAGCACAAAGATGAGAAGAACCCAGGGTGATTTTCTCACTCGCTACGTACGCTCCCCGATCTAAGCCCAATCGACGCTTGTTGAGGGCACCATATCGGAAGGGGTATGGTCTGTCAACAAATCCGATGGCTTTGCCATATCTTGACTTAGCCGGACCGGTTTCTATACACTGCCCGATGCTCTTTCTCTAGATTTTACGAGGCAATCGGAGAGCTTGATGGAGACTTCGATTGCCTTTTTCTTTGGGGCCCCATGCTGGATGCGCTGAGCGATAAGTTTGAGAAAATTCTGAAGAAGCTTCGTGGGCAAGGTGTGCTGACGGAGCAGAATATCGGCGAGGCGCTGAAGGAAGTCCGGCTTGCTTTGCTCGAAGCCGATGTGAATTTCAAGATCGTTAAGGATTTCATCGAACGCGTTCGTGTCAAAGCTGTCGGTCAGGAAGTATTGCAAAGCCTGACGCCCGGGCACCAGGTTGTCAAAGTTGTCTGGGATGAGCTGTGCGACATGATGGGCCGTGAGAAGGCGGGCTTGGCCCTCCATTCTCAGCCGCCCACTGTCGTCATGATGGTGGGGTTGCAAGGCGCCGGAAAGACGACGACGTGCGGCAAGCTGGGGCGTCTGTTCAAGAATCAAGGGAAGCGGGTGCTCTTAGTAGCAGCCGATCCCCGCAGACCTGCGGCAGGCGATCAGCTCAGCAGCTTGGGCCGCGATCTTGGGATTGATGTGTATCGGGTCGACAATGCCCAGGCCACACAAGCCGATGTCGTGCGGATTTGCCAGACCGGCGTTGAGCGGGGCCGTGAGCAGGGGTTCGATCTAGTCGTTCTCGACACCGGCGGACGTCTGCATATCGATGATGAGTTGATGGGAGAACTGGTTGCCGTGAAGACGGCGGTCAAGCCCCATGAAACATTGCTGGTGGCCGATGCCATGACGGGGCAAGATGCCGTCACCATGGCCGCTCAGTTCGATCAAAAAGTGGATTTGACCGGAGTGATCCTGACAAAGGTCGAAGGCGATGCCCGTGGTGGAGCGGTGTTATCCATTCGCGCGGTCACCGGCAAGCCGATTAAGTTTTTGGGGGTGGGTGAAAAACTGGATGCGCTGGAAGTCTTTCATCCGGATCGGATGGCCTCCAGAATTCTCGGGATGGGCGATGTCCTCTCGCTGATCGAGAAAGCGCAGGCGACTTTTACGCAGGAGCAGGCCGAAGAGGCCCAGCAGCGCCTGACCAGCAACAGTTTTACGCTGGAAGATTTTCGCAAGCAGATGGCCCAAATGAACAAGCTGGGGTCGCTGGAGCAGATTCTCGGCATGTTGCCGGGTGGGCAAAAGTTGAAAAGTGCGATCGAGGGGGACAAGTCGGAGCGCGAGATGAAGCGGGTGGCGGCGATGATCGACTCGATGACGATCCGCGAGCGGCGGGACCACACCATCATCAACGGCAATCGGAAGAAGCGGATCGCTCGCGGCAGCGGCGCGAGCGTGCAAGACGTGAATCGCTTGATCAAGCAGTTCTTGTCGGCGAAGAAGTTAGCCAAGGCAATGACGGGGACAGGGGGACGGCGGCAGCTTGCCCAACTCATGCGCTCCATGTAGCGAGATTCATTTACTGACCGTGTTGGACGGTTTTTCAAAGGAGGGTAGTCGTGGCAGTTCATCTCAGATTGGCTCGGACAGGCAGACATAAGCGACCGATGTATCGGCTGGTAGCGGCGGATTCCCGGAAGGCCCGCGATGGGCGGTTTCTGGAAATTCTCGGTATCTTCGATCCGCTCAAGGAGCAGGGGCTTCCGGATGTGAAGCAGGACCGGGTGCTGACCTGGTTGCACCATGGCGCGCAGCCGTCGGTGACCGTGCGGACCTTGTTGCGGCGGTCCGGCCTCTGGAAGCAGTTCGAAACAGAGAAAGCCGCGAAGAAGAAGGCCTAGCGCGCCATGGTGGCCGAACCGGTCGAGTTGGTCACGGTAGGACGGATCGAACGATCGTTCGGCGTCAGGGGCGAGGTGAAGGTGCGTTCGCTCAGCGATGTGCCCGGCAGGCTGGAGTCCTTGGAGGCCGTCATCCTTTTGGGGGTCAATGGAAAGACCTGGAACACGCGGGTCACGCATATCAGGTCTGCTGGGCAGGGATATATTCTCGCGCTGGAAGGTCTGACGTCTCCTGAGGAGGCTGGGCTGTGGCGGGGCGGATTGATTCAAATCCCGAAAGGCAGTGCGCCGCCGTTGCCGCAAGGTCAGTATTATGAGTGCGACCTTATCGGTTTGCGGGTGCAGGATGAACAAGGGAACGGCATCGGGACGTTGACCGACATCTGGGAATTGACTGGCAATCATGTGTTTGTGGTGCAGGACGGAAGCAAGGAAACGCTCATCCCTGCTGCGCGCGAGTTGATTGTGGCCGTTGATTTACAGCAGCGGGTGATGACCGTGCACATGATCGAAGGGTTGGGGGCGTAACGTGTTGCGTATTGACGTGCTGACATTGTTCCCCGAGATGATTCTCCAGTCGGTGGGGCATAGCATGCTCAAACGCGCGCAAGAGAAGGGATTGCTGGCCGTCCAGGCGCATAATCTTCGCGATTACACGATGGATCGCCATAAGGTTGCGGACGATGTTCCTTATGGCGGCGGCGCTGGGATGGTGATGAAGGCGGAACCGATTTTGCGGGCGGTGGAGGCGTTGCGCGCCGAGGCTCAGGCTTGCGGAGAAGAGATCCGCCTGATGTTTCCGTCTCCACAGGGACGGACGTTCACGCAGGACTATGCCAAAGACCTGGCTGCCGAGCCGCGTCGGATTGTCATTCTTTGCGGGCATTATGAAGGTGTCGATGAGCGGGTTCGCGAGGCGCTTCAGCCGGAAGAGGTGTCGGTTGGCGATTATATCCTGACGGGAGGCGAGCTGCCGGCACTGGTCTTGATTGACGCGGCCACGCGGTTAGTGCCGGGAGTGCTGGGCGATCCGGATTCTGTGGTCGAAGAGTCTTTTTCGGATTCGCTCCTGGAATATCCGCATTACACCAGGCCTGCCGAGGTGCGCGGCATGGGTGTTCCCGAGGTGCTGCTTTCCGGGCACCATGAAGCTATTCGTCTGTGGCGCAGGAAGCAGGCCTTGCGCAGCACCTATGCGCGGCGTCCAGACCTCATGCGGGATCGCAGTTTGAGTCGTGAAGATCAACGGTTACTGAGCGAGATTATTAGCGAGGGTGTTGTCTCAACGCCCGTTTGATGGAAGGAAGGGGAGAGCATCATGAATCGGTTGGAACGTCTTCAGCAGTCATTCACGAAAGCCACGCCGCCTAAGTTTGAAGTGGGCGATACGGTGAGGGTTCACGTCAAAGTCGTGGAGGGTGAAAAGGAGCGCATTCAGGTCTATGAAGGAGCGGTCATCGCTCGCAAAGGAGCCTTGAATACGGAAACCTTTACTGTCCGCAAGGTCTCCTATGGCGTCGGCGTCGAGAGAATTTTCCCGGTGCATTCGCCGATCGTGACCAAGGTGGATGTGGTGCGCCAGGGGCGTGTGCGCCGCGCAAAGCTTTACTATCTCCGGTCCAAGAAGGGCAAGTTCGCCAAGGTTGAAGAGCGCGAGTTTGTGGGTGAGGGGAAGGCCTCGGCATCTGCAAAAGCGGCGGCGGCTGCCAAGGCTTAAGGGTTCGATTGGGTGGCCGTGACTCCGTCCTTCCCGTACCGCTGAGTCAGTCTCGCAAGCCGGGGGACATGCCGGGTGGGACCTACCGAGGAATTTGAGCAAGAGGCCCGGCGGTGCGGCTATCGCCGTATCGCCGGCGTCGATGAAGCCGGGCGAGGCCCCCTCGCGGGGCCGGTCGTGTCGGCTGCGGTCATTCTTCCTGTCCGCTGCCGGTTAGCCGGGGCGGACGACTCCAAACAACTGTCTGCATCCGAGCGCGAACGTCTGTATGCCGAGATCATGGATCGGGCCGTCTGTGTCGGCGTCGGATCATCGACCGCGGAAGAGATCGACCGGATCAATATCCTGGAAGCCACCAAGCTGGCCATGCGCCGGGCGCTCGCCGCACTTTCGCCCGCTCCCGATTACCTGTTGATCGATGCCGTGCGGTTGACGGGAGTAGACATGCCGGTTCGTCCGATCATCAAGGGCGATGCCCTGTCGTTGTCCATCGCGGCGGCGTCGATTGTGGCCAAAGTCACGCGAGACCGGTTGATGGCGCAGTTCCATGCGGTCTATCCGCAGTATAACTTTCTCGCGCACAAGGGCTATGGCACAGAAGATCATCTCGTGCGGCTGGCGGAGCATGGCCCTTCCCCGATCCATCGGCGAACGTTTGCGCCTGTGTTGGCAGCGGTGAGAGTGCCCGTGCGTGAGGCCTTTCAGCCATGAGGTTGCCGGTGACGATGCGCGATCCGCGCTATCAATTCGGTCAGGAGAGTGAAGCAAGCGCCGAACGGTTTTTGCGCAAGAAGGGGTATACGATTCTGGAACGGAACCTTAGAACCGCAATCGGCGAACTTGATTTGGTGGCCGACGATCACGGCGTTCTCGTGTTTGTCGAAGTCAAAGCGAGAACCACCGCCGCATTTGGCGGCGCGCTCCTGGCTGTGAATCGGCGGAAGCAGGCGCAGTTGATCCGGCTGGCAGGGCAGTACCTGGCGCAACGCCATTTGAGCGATCGAGTGTGCCGATTCGATGTGGTCTTGGTGCAGGGGGGCGCCGAGTCCTCGCCGCAGATCGAGCATATAGAGCATGCGTTCGACCTGTCCGATCGCGCCGGCGGATAGGGGGGCCTTCGAGCAGGGATTCCATGGATGCGATGATTCAACTGATTCATGTGTCGAAGACGTACGACCGCCGTCCGGCGCTCTCCGATCTCACGCTTGAAATCGAGAAGGGCGAGTTTGTGCTGCTGATGGGGCCGAGCGGAGCCGGGAAGTCGACGCTGTTGCGCATGTTGATTGCCGCTGAGACGCCCGACGAAGGGCAAATTTTTGTTCAGGGAAAGAATGTCACGAAGTTGAAACGGTCGGAGATTCCCTTCCTTCGCCGCAAGGTCGGGACGGTGTTTCAGGATTTCCGGCTGTTGCCGAAGAAATCGGTTTTTGAAAACGTCGCCTTGCCGTTGCTTGTGCAGGGGGCATCCTCGGTCGATATCCGCCGAAAAGTAACTGAGGCCTTGCGCGCGGTCGGCGTCGACCATAAGAAGGATCAGCTGCCAACCGGCTTGTCCGCTGGCGAGCAACAGCGCGTCTGCATTGCCCGGGCGATCGTCAACGGGCCGATCGTCTTGCTCGCCGATGAACCGACGGGGAACTTGGATCCCGAGCGGACGGCAGAGATTATTGAACTGTTTAAGCTCATCAATGCGCGCGGGACAACGGTGGTGGTGGCCACCCATGACCCGCAAGTCATGGCGCAGATCAACCGTCGCGCCATCGTTCTTCAGGAGGGCGGCAGGGTTCGGCCTTCCGCTCACGCCATGCAGGTGGCTGGATGAGGCGAGTCTTCTATCTGTTCCGTGAAGCCTGGGCCAATATGCGGGCGAATCGCACGACGACGGTTGTGGCGATTCTGACGACGGCGTTTACGCTGTCCTGTGTCGGAATTTTTCTGCTGCTGTACGTGAATCTGCGAAGCGCTGCGGGCTGGCTTCAGGAAGATATTAAGATCATCGTTTACCTGGAGGACCAGCTTTCCCGGGAAGCCGTAGTCGAGCTGGAAGACCGGTTGAAGAGCGATCGGACGGTGGCGGCCACGGTATTTATTTCAAAAGAACAGGCGTTGGGTGAGTTTCGTGCCCAGTTCCCTGAAGACTCGCATCTGCTCGAAGGGCTGGGGCAAAACCCGCTCCCAGCATCGTTTGTGGTGACGCTGGCGCCTCAATTCCGATCTCCCGATGCGGTGAAGCGGTGGACGGAGCGGGTTCGCACGATCGGCGGGGTGGCGAAGGTCGATTATAATCAAGAATGGATCGACGCGCTGGCCGGGGTGATTCGGTATATCGAGCTGATCGCCATTGGGGTCGGGGCGATTCTTTCGACGGCGGCGGTGACGATTATCGGCAACACGATTCGGCTCACACTGTTTTCGCGGCGGGAAGAAGAGGAGATCTTGCGATTGATCGGCGCCACCCGGTGGTTTATCCGCATTCCGTATTTGCTGGAAGGCGCGGTGCTGGGCGCCTGTGGGAGCGCCCTGTCCTTGCTGATTTTGAAAGGCGGCTTCGAGTTGTTTCGCCAGCAGATCGGTGCCACCGGCCGGTTAAGCGGCATCGAACACATGATTACGTTCTTTCCAGTCTCCGTCTGCCTGGCGCTGATTCTGGTCGGGATCGGGCTGGGGTTCGCCGGCAGTTTCGTGTCGCTCCGGCGGTTTGGAGATGGGCGGACATGAACAGGCCGCTCATCCTGATGCTGGCCGGTTGCGTGGCCGCCTGCGCGGGAGCGGTGAGTTCTGTGTGGGCTGCCGGCGATCCTATTTCTGAAAAGATCGAGCGCGAACGGAAAACGCTGGAGCAGCTAAAAGGCAAGATCGAAGAGAAGCGGAAGCGGGCGGACGAGGCTGAGAAAAAGCGGGAATCGGTGCTCCAGGGAATTCAAACGCTGGATGAACGGTTGATGCGCACCCGGCAGGAGCATCAAGACATCAGCAAGAAACTCCGGAAGAAAGACCGTGAGATCGAGACGATCACGGAGCAGCTTGGGTCGATCCGAGGCAGCATTCAAGCGCGCCGCGAGGCGATTCTTGCCCGGCTCCGCGTGCAGTATATGGAAGGCCGGACCGGCTATGTGAAGGCCCTGCTGGCGGCTGGCTCCTACGGCGACTTTCAGCGCCGGATTCAATATCTCTCGGCGGTGTCTCAAAAAGATTTTGAATTGATGGGGACCTTTCGCGCCGATGTCGGGCGGATGGAGCAGGCGGAGCGGCAGCGGGCGGACGCGCGCGCAGGCATGCTGGCCTATAAAGGCGCGACAGAGAAGAAACTGTCCGACATCCGTTCTCTCCAAAAAGAGAAGAAGGTGTACTTCACCAAGGTCACGCAGGAGAAAGAATCGTTCAGTCGGGCGGCCGAAGAGCTTGAACGGTCGGCTTCGCGGGTGGATAGCCTGCTGCAGGAATTGGAGACACGCCGGAAGGCGCTGGCGATGCGGCCTCAGACTGCACCGACCGCGCCGCGAGGGTCCAAGGGCGCGCTGCCCTGGCCGGCGGACGGCCAGGTCGTGTCGTTCTTCGGCCGGCAAAAGCATCCTACGTTCAATACGTATGTGCAGAGAAAAGGGATTGAAATTAAGACGGCCGAGGGCAGTTTCATTCATTCCGTCATGCCGGGCACCGTGGTCTATGCGGACTGGTTGAAAGGCTATGGACTGGTTATAATCATAGATCATGCGAACGGGTTTTTCTCGCTCTATGCCCATGCCTCACGGATTTTGGCGAAAGTCGGAGAGCGTGTGGCGGAAGGCCAAGCGATTGGAGAAACCGGAGATACGGGCATGATCGGAGAAAATACATTATACTTTGAGCTGCGCGAAGGGTCCGATCCAGTCGATCCGATGCTGTGGCTGGCCAAGCGATAGCAATAGAATCTGCGGTCTGAACACGGATGTGAATTGGCGACAGAAGTCGCGCATCAGGACGGAAAGGATAGACGCTTTATGGAACAACAGCCGCGCGGGAAGTCTTGGATCATTGGGCCGATGATGGTGGTGGCCATTGTGTGCGGAGTCTTGATCGGCAAGGGATGGGAGCGCACCGGCCACGCCACGGAAACGTACGAGGAGCTCAAGACCTTTTCCGAAGTGCTCAATCAGGTCCAGCGGCACTACGTCGATGAAACGAAAACGAAAGAATTGGTGCAAGGGGCGATCAGAGGCATGCTGTCCACGCTCGACCCCCACTCCGCCTATATGACGCCCGAGATGTACAAAGAAATGCAGGTGGAGACCAAGGGCGAATTCGGCGGCGTGGGCATTCAAATCGGCGTGAAGGAAAACCGGCTGGCCGTCATTGCGCCAATCGAAGGGACACCGGCCCAGCGGGCGGGGATCAAGGCCGGAGATTTCATCGTGAAGGTCAACGATGAAACGACCAAGGATCTGACGTTGATGGACGCTGTCCAGAAAATGCGCGGCCCGAAAGGGACCAAGGTCAACTTGACCATTCAACGCGAAGGGACGCCGGACCCGCTGCAATACACGCTGATGCGGGACACCATCAAGATCGAAAGCGTCAAGTCGAAGATCATCGACAACCTGGGCTATGTCCGGCTGTCGCAGTTTCAGGAAGCCACGGGGCGCGATCTGGCGAAAGCCATCAAGCAGTTTCGCGAACAGAAAGTCCAAGGGGCGATTGTGGATCTCCGGAACAATCCAGGCGGGCTGCTGACCGCGGCGGTCGATGTGTCCGAGCAGTTCCTGCCGAACGGGAAGCTAGTGGTGTTCACCAAGAATCGCGAAGGCAAGAAAGACGAGTGGCTCGCGAAGTCCAAAGATCAAATGGACGAACTCCCGATCATCGTTCTTGTCAATGAAGGCTCGGCCAGCGCATCGGAGATCGTTGCGGGCGCGCTGCAAGACTGGGGGCGCGCGGTGATTGTCGGCACGACGTCATTCGGGAAGGGGTCGGTCCAGACCATCCTCCCGCTCGGCGACGGCTCAGGGCTTCGACTCACCACCGCGAAGTACTATACGCCCAAGGGACGCTCGATCCAGTCCACGGGCATTACTCCGGATATCGTCGTGAAGCTGCCGGCGCCGACTCCGGCAAAGGACGGGAAGTCAGGCGAACAATCGCCGGATGCTAAGGCTGTGAAGCCGGCCCAAGGAAAAGAGAAGGAGGCCGCACCGTCTTCCAATGGAAAGGCGCCAGAGGATGCGGTAACCAAGGGCGGGGCCGCGCCTCAACCGCCGCCGGTCGATAGCGCCGGCGATCCCGCGCTTGAACAGGATGCGCAGTTGCAGAAGGCGGTCGAATTGCTGAAGACCTGGAAGATTTTTAAGGAGATGAAAGCCTCTTAACTCGGAGGCCGCGCGTTCTGCTGTCGAATGGCCTGGAGCAATTCATCCTCCGATCCGGTAAAGCCGGGAACGGTGCGGAGAAGGTGGGATGAAACCAATTGCTCCAGGTCATCCAGCGTTCGGATTCCCAGCCTGGCGTAGAGGTAGCTGACTAAGGCATCGTGAAGCCCAGGCAGCCGCGCCCAGCTCTTGACCTCGGGCGGCAGGGGCGTTTTCAACTCTTCATAGGTGCGAATCGTTCCAGTCGCTAGAAACTCCCTGATCTTTCCCGCCAGATCTTTTCCGATCCCCTCGATGTCTTCCAGTTCGTGGCGTTGCGCGACGAGCGCGACATCCTCGTCCAGCGCCAGAATCGAATCGGCCGCGCGACGGTAGGCTCTGATGCGATAGGGATTGGCCTGCTGGGAGGCGAGCAGTGTGGCAATCGCTCGAAAGATTTGTGCGAGCGGTTCGTTGTGCAGCGGCATGTCAGGTCACTCCGGCGATCGACGGACTCGCATTGTGCGTGGGATGCCCCTCTGGAGACAAGAGGGAAGGCTAATTGACAACCAGAATTGTGCTCCCATAGGATGATCGGCATGGTCGACGAGATTCGCATCCAGGTGAATGGGGAGCCGCGCGCATGGCGGGCCGGTGGGACCGTGGCCGATCTGTTGAGCGATCTGGCAATCGCGGCGGAGCGTGTGGCGGTGGAACTGAACCTGGAGATTCTCGACCGGAAGGATTTTGCACAGCGAAGTCTCCATGAGGGAGATCGCATCGAGATCCTCGGGTTTATCGGCGGTGGATGCGGGACTAAAGGAGAATGGGATGAATACGAACGATAGATTGACGATCGGCGGTCATGAGTTCCGCTCACGGCTGTGGGTGGGGACAGGAAAGTATAAAGACTTCGCCGAGACGAAAAAGGCGATTGAGGCATCCGGCGCCGATGTAGTGACGGTGGCGGTGCGGCGCGTGAATATCACCGACCGTTCGAAGGAGAATCTGCTCGATTACATCGATCCCAAGAAGTACACGATTCTTCCGAACACGGCGGGCTGTTACACGGTCGAAGATGCCGTGCGGTACGCCCGGCTCGCGCGCGCTGCCGGGATCTCCGACCTCGTGAAGCTGGAAGTGATCGGCGATGAGCGCACGCTGTTCCCGGATACCGCTGGACTCATTGAAGCCGCCAAGATCCTGATCAAGGAAGGGTTCATTGTATTGCCCTACACGAATGACGATCCCATTGTGGCGAAAAAGCTGGTCGATATCGGCTGCCCCGCGGTGATGCCGCTGGCGGCGCCCATCGGGTCTGGGCTGGGCATCCGGAATCCGTACAATCTCAAGATCATTATGGAGACCGTGAAAGTCCCCATCATTGTCGATGCCGGAGTGGGAACGGCATCCGATGCCGCGCTGGCCATGGAGTACGGCGCCGATGCGGTGCTCATGAATACGGCGATCGCGGGCGCGCAGCATCCGGTCATGATGGCGGAGGCCATGAAATATGCGGTGGATGCCGGCCGCCTAGCCTACAAGGCCGGCCGCATGCCGAGAAAGTTGTATGCGACGGCAAGCAGCCCTATTGAGGGGATGCTCTAATCTCTCGCAATGAGTGGTAGAAAGGCTGTGCGCATTATGCATCTCTCTTCGCTCGCTCATGCCGTCTGTTGATTTCCACCTCCTTCTCGTCACTGATCGGTCACTGGTGCGTGAGCAGTCGCTTCCTGATGCCCTTCAGGAAGCCGTAGATGCCGGTGTTCCGGCGATCCAGCTGCGCGAGCGCGATCTTGCTACCAGCGACCTCGTGGCATTGACTCGGCAGGTCCTCGCGACGACGAGGTATCGCGCTGTCCCACTGATTATCAATGATCGCGCCGATCTCGCTGTGGCGTTGGATCTCGGCGGCGTCCACCTTCGAGCCAGCAGTCTTTCTGTTTCAGTCGCGCGTCAGATCGTCGGCCCGCGCCGGCTCATCGGGGTTTCCGCGCATTCGGTCGAGGAGGCGCAACGCGCCGGCGATGACGGGGCCGACTACGTGATATTGGGTCCGATCTTCGAGACCCCATCGAAGCGGGAATTCGGCGCGCCGCTAGGATTAGCGGTATTGGCGGACGCCTGCCGTCGTGCATCGGTGCCGGTGTTCGCTATCGGCGGCATCGCGCGCGAACGAATCGACTCAGTGCGTGACAGCGGAGCGTTCGGTGTGGCGATGATCGGCGGAATTCTCGGCCGAGCAGATGTCGGCGCGGCGGCGGCGGAGATGTGTGCGGCTATCCGCGCCGCCTGGCCGCCGCATTCGTGAGTCGCATCGCATGCGCGGCGAAGCCGTGGAGTTGACCCTCTCCAGGTCGGGTGTTAGAATCCGACCACTGGCTTGAAGATGCAAGTGCGCGCCGGTCCTAGCGTTACGGCGAGTAGGCCCATGGCAGAGAAGAAAAGCGGTTCGAGCCGAATCCGGTCCCTCCGAGATTCCGTGAAGCACATCACGAAGCGGTTGTCAGAGGGGAAAGCGGACGTGATTTCAAAAAACGACGACCATGCCCGCGAAGTCGACAAGCTTCGCGTTCAGATTCAGTCGATGGAAGAAGAGATCCGTCGGCTGCACCAATCCCGCTACCAGCTCGACCACGTCACTAAACAGAACGACAAGCTTGTCGCGACGCTGCAGGAAGCCAAGGCGCAGATCGAAGCCTTGCGCGCTGAAATTGAAAAACTGACCGCGCCGCCCTCGTCCTACGCCATTTTCTCCTCGATGAATGCCGACGGCACGGCGAATGTGTTTGTGTCGGGCCGGAAAATGAAGGTCAGCCTGCTGCCGGCGGTCAAGGTTGAGGCGCTGCGTCGCGGGCAGGAAGTGGTGCTGAACGAAGCGCTGAATGTCATTGAGGCGAAGGGCTTCGATGTGCAAGGCGAGGTCGTCAGGCTCAAAGATGTGCTGGACGGCAATCGCGCGCTCGTCACCCTCCATTTCGATGAGGAAAAGGTCGCTGAATTAGCCGATCCGCTCCTGGTCGAGCGGCTCAGTGTCGGCGATCATTTGCTGTACGATCCTCGTTGCGGATATGTCATCGAAAAGCTGCCCAAGTCAGAGGCTGAAGACCTGGTGCTCGAAGAAGTGCCGGATGTCGACTACGAGCACATCGGCGGGCTTCAGAAGGAGCTAGAACATGTTCGAGATGCGGTGGAATTGCCGTTTCTCCACGCGGAGTTGTTTGCGGAGTTCAAGCTGAGCGCGCCCAAAGGCGTCTTGCTGTACGGGCCTCCGGGTTGCGGCAAGACCTTGATCGCCAAGGCCGTGGCTAATTCGATTGCCAAAAAACTGGGCCACCTGACCGGCAAGCAGATCAGGAGCTACTTTCTGCATGTGAAGGGCCCGGAGTTGCTGAACAAATATGTCGGCGAGTCGGAGCGGCAGGTGCGCGAAGTGTTTAAGAAGGCCAAGGAGCAGGCCGCGGAAGGCAATCCGGTCATCGTGTTTTTCGACGAGATGGATGCCCTCTTCAGAACTCGAGGCACGGGAGTATCTTCCGACATCGAGTCGACGATTGTGCCGCAATTTCTTTCCGAGATCGATGGGATGGAGCGGCTGCGAAACGTCATCGTGATCGGAGCCAGCAATCGGCAGGATCTCATCGACCCAGCGGTGCTGCGCGCGGGGCGGCTCGATGTCAAAGTCAAAGTCGGCCGGCCGGATGCGGTGGCTGCCCGGGATATTTTCTCGAAATACGTCTCGACGGAACTGCCCTTTGCGCCGGAAGAGCTGGCGCAACATGGCGGCGATCGGGCCGCGCTGGTTGAAAAGCTCACGACCATCACGGTCGAGACGATGGATGCCGCCTCCGAGGAGAACAAGTTCATCGAAGTGACCTACGCCAACGGTGAAAAAGAAGTGCTCTACTTCAAGGATTTCGCCAGCGGCGCGTTGATCGAAGGGATTGTCTCGCGCGCCAAGAAGTATGCGGTGAAGCGGGCGATCGCGAAGGAAGGGACCGGACTCCGTTCAGAGGACCTGGTCAGGGCCATTCGCGAAGAGTTCAAGGAACACGAAGATCTGCCGAACACGACCAATCCCGACGACTGGGCGAAGGTCGCCGGCAAAAAGGGCGAGAAGATCGTCCACTTGCGCACGATCAGCGGCGGGCCGGCAGAGTCCCGCCAGATTGAAACCGTCACCACGGGCCACTATCTCTAGTCGTTTTATCATTCTATGCAAGACCAGCCGCCGACGAACCACTCCCGCGTGATCGGTACGGAAACCGAATACGGTATTTCAGCCAAGGATGCGGCGCTCTCGGATCCTGTGGCTGGATCGATCGCGGTGATCGGGCACTATCCAGGACTGCCTGCTCCGAACGCCATTTGGGACTATGAGAACGAAAATCCCCTCCTGGATGCGCGCGGCTTCGAGGTGGAGGGGGAACGGGAACGCCCCAATCCTGAGTACAATCGCCAGCTAAATAAGGTGCTGGCGAACGGCGGCCGGCTCTACGTCGATGGGGCGCATCCGGAGTATTCGATTCCGGAATGTTCGAACCCCCGAGAAGTGGTCGCGTTTGAACGCATTGGGGAGCGCATCTTCGGCAAATGCCTGGACGAGTTGTCCCGCGCGCGCGGCCGCGAACAGTGCGTGGTCTACAAGAACAATTCCGACGGGAAGGGAAATAGCTACGGCTATCACGAAAATTATCTCGTGTCTCGATCGGTCCCGTTCGACCGAATTCTCCGTGTGCTGGCGCCGTTTTTCGTCACAAGGCCGATTGTGGCTGGGGCGGGGAAAGTCGGCGCCGAGAATCAGGCCGCTCCAGCCGAGTATCAGATTTCCCAGCGCGCCGATTTTTTCGAATGCCTGGCCGATCTCAATACGATGGTCAAGCGGCCCATCGTCAATACGCGCGATGAGCCCCATGCGGAGTACGGCAAGTACCGGCGTCTGCACGTGATCGTGGGCGATGCCAACATGGCCGAGATTTCTACCTATCTCAAAGTGGGGACCTTGAGCATGGTGATGGAAATGCTCGATGCCGGCGCGGACCTGCCTCACATTGAACTCGATGAACCGGTTCGGGCGATCAAGCAAGTGTCGCGCGATCTCGATTTGAAAGAGAGTTTGAAGCTATCGAGCGGCAGGCCGACGACAGCCCTGGCGATTCAACGCGAGTATCTGGGCGCCTCGAAGACCTTTTATGCGAATCATCCGACGGACGAGATCATGCAGGACGTCTTGCGGCGATGGGAGCATGTCCTGGACTGCTTGGAGAAGGACCCCCGTCTATTGGTCGATGAGTTGGATTGGGTGGCCAAGCGCCATATGATCGAGTCGTACCTGGATCGAAAAGGGTGTGCATGGACGGATCCGCGAGCCAAGCTCATGGATCTTCAGTACCATGATGTGCGATTGGACAAAGGGCTCTTCTACACGCTTGAGCGGGGGAACCTGATTAAGCGTGTTGTCAGCGATGCGGAGATTGCGCGCGCGGAAACGCTGCCGCCTCCCGGGACGCGCGCCTATTTTCGCGGGCGTTGCGCCGCCAAGTTCGCCGCCTCACTGTACGGTGTCAGCTGGACGTCGGTATTGTTCGATCTCGGCAATCCGACCATTGCGCGGATTCCGTTGATGGACCCATGCAAAGGCACGGAAGCCATGACGGGCGCGTTGCTGGAGAGCTGCCAGACGGCGGAAGCCTTGGTGGCCAAACTGAAAGCCTAACCCAGGGAGCCGCGTCGCGCGTCAATTATGAAGTTGCCATTTTTGCCGAATCACGACGAGTCGAGTTTCTTCGATTTCATTTCCACACAGTATCCGGGGCTGACGCTGGGAGGACACGGCGGCGCGTTTCCCGCCGCTCAGGAGCCGTCACGGACAGGCGGCGGCTTGACGGTCCCGCAGGCCACCACGGTGCTGGCCATCAAGTATCAGCGGGGCGTCCTGATCGCCGGCGATCGCCGGGCGACGGAAGGGTTTCAGATCGCCGACCGCCGGATCGAGAAGGTCTTCAAAATCGATGAGCATTCGGCTATGGCGATTGCCGGGGCGGCCGGGCCTTGCATTGAAATGGCGAAACTGTTTCAAACTGAATTGGAACATTATGAAAAGCTGGAAGGCATGACGCTTTCCTGCGAAGGCAAGGCCAACAAGCTCGGACAAATGGTCAAAGCGAATTTGCCCATGGTGTTTCAAGGGCTCGTCGTGATGCCGCTCTATGTCGGCTACGATCTCAAGCGTGGCGAAGGCCGCATCTTCAAATACGACATTACCGGCGGGCGGTATGAGGAATCGGACTATCATGCGATCGGCTCGGGCGGGAAGGATGCGCGGAACACCATGCGCGAACATTTTCAGCGCCAGCTCCAGGAAGCCGACGCCCTCAAGCTGGCGCTGCTGTCGCTCTACAACGCCGCCGACGACGATGTGGGGACCGGCGGCCCCGATCTCGTGCGGGGGATTTATCCGACCGCCAAATTCGTGACTGCGCAAGGGATCATGGATGTGCCGGACGACAAGATTCGCGCGGTCTATGACGTGTTGCTGGCCGCCCGCCGCTCGAAGGAGACGTAACGATGCCGATGCCCTACTACGTGTCTCCCGAGCAGATGATGCAGGACAAGGCGGAGTATGCCAAGAAAGGCATTGCCAAGGGCCGTTCCAGCATTGCCATGGAATATGCGGATGGGGTGCTGTTCACGGCGGATAATCCCAGCGCGTCGCTCCATAAAATTTCTGAAGTGTACGACGCTATCGCGTTTGCCGGAGCGGGGAAGTACAGCGAGTTTGAGAATCTCCGGAAGGCCGGCATTCGGCATGCCGATCTGAAGGGCTTCATGTATAGCCGCGAAGATGTCACGGCGCGCTCGCTGGCTAACGGGTATTCGCAAAGCCTCGGGACGATCTTCAGCCAGGAGATGAAGCCGCTTGAAGTGGAGATTCTCGTGGTTCAAGTAGGGCTCAATGGCCATGCGAGTGAAATCTACCGCATTTCTTTCGACGGCAGCATCATCGACGAAAAAACAGTCGCGGTCATCGGTGGCCGGTCGGAAGCGGTGCTCGCGGCGATGAAAGACAAAGTCACCGGGTCACCTCCTCCTCTCAACGCCGCGCTTGGTTTCTGTGTGTCTGCGTTGGAGCAGACGGCCAACCAGAAGCTCAGCCCTGAAGGATTGGAAGTGGCTGTGCTCGAACGGGCGCGCACCGGCCGCAAATTCAGGCGCCTCACGCCGGCCGAAGTCCAGCAACTTCTGACGGCCTGATGCGGCTCAAGCGGTCAGGGCGTTCGCGGAGATTGAAGAACCTTCCTTGGCCCTGTATTCTGCTATAACAACTCATGCTATCTCCCGGTTCAATGAAGCAACGGATATTTGGCCTGGAAAACGAGTACGGCCTGATCTTCTCGCCAAACGGACGCATCTATTTGCCGATGGAAAAAGTCCTCGGCTATATCTTTGAAGGTCTGATTCCGAACAGCTGGCCCTCGAACGCGTTCCTCGTCAATGGCGCGCGGTTCTACCAGGACACTGGCTGCCATCCCGAATATTCCACGCCCGAGTGCGACAATATTCTCGACCTCGTCATTCACGATAAAGCCGGCGAGCGGCTGCTGGAAGCCTGCCTGCCAGCGGCGGAAGAGCGGTTGCGCGAAGAAGGCCTGTCGGGCGAGATTTACATTTTCAAAAACAATACGGACTCCCTCGGAAACACCTACGGGTGCCATGAGAATTTTCTGATGCGACGGGACGTGGATTTTTGGAAGGTCACGGAGCAGCTGATTCCCTTCTTCGTTACGAGGCAAATCTATGGCGGAGCCGGGAAGGTGCTGAAGGTCTCCGGCAAGCCGCAATACTTCGTTTCGCAGCGCGCCCAGCATATCCACGAGAAAACGTCGTCCTCGACCACGTCTTCCCGCAGCATCATCAATACCCGCGATGAACCGCATGCCGACGCGGAGCGCTATCGCCGGCTGCACATCATTGTCGGGGATTCCAACATGTCGGAGTTTGTCACCTACGTGAAGGTGGGGACCGCCGCGTTGGTGCTCTCGATGATCGAAGAGGGGTATGCTGTGCAGGGAATGGAGTTGGAAGATCCGGTCAAAGCCATTCGCGAAATCTCGCGCGATCCGACGTTGAAGAAGAAAGTTAAATTAGACGATGGCCGGCAGATGACCGGGATCGAAATTCAGCGAGTGTATCTCGATCGCGCCCAGCAGTATTTGGCGCAGCGGGAACATGACCAGGTCCATGACGATATCTTCCACAAATGGGCGACATTGCTGGATCGGCTGGAAGACGACCCGATGCAGCTGGTCCATCAGGTGGACTGGGTGACCAAGAAGCACCTGATTCAGTCGTATGTCGATAAAAAGGGCTGCGGGTGGGACGATCCCCGCGTGTACCTGCTAGATTTGCAATATCATGATGTGAAGCGGACGCGGGGGTTATATTACCTCATGGAGTCCAAGGGGCTCATTGAGCGGGTTGCGGATGAGGCGGCGGTGCAGCGCGCGATGTCGACGCCCCCGCAAACGACACGCGCCAAAGTGCGCGGGGATTTCATCCGGTTTGCCAGAGCCAAGAACCGGTCGTATACCGTGGATTGGACTTATCTGAAATTGAACGGCTATTGGGAAGAGACGATTCTGTGCATGGATCCGTTCAGCGCCACGAATCGCCGGGTTGAGGAGTTAGTCTCACAAGTGTCAGGAGCGAGGTTTGCTCGATGAACGCCACGATTCAGACCGTCCGGCAACGGGCCTCACAATTCGATCGCATGGTTCTCACCGCGATTATTTTGCTCGCGAGTATTTTCCCCATCGAACTGGTTCCCGGGTCCATGCCGGCGCCGAAGGGCGCGGACGGGCAATATAGCGGCAAGCAAGGTCAGATTGTATTGATCAAAGTGCCGGGCGACGATCTTCATGCGGAGGTCCGCGGGACGTTTCTGGGGCGCAC
Organism: Nitrospira sp.; assembly: GCA_020846195.1. Lineage (GTDB taxonomy): Bacteria > Nitrospirota > Nitrospiria > Nitrospirales > Nitrospiraceae > Nitrospira_D. The sequence continues at coordinate 5,976 of JADLEJ010000003.1, read as the reverse complement.
GTTGTCGTTCTTTCCAGATCCGCGCAACGGGGAAGCGCCGGGGTATGTCGGATTGTTGGGCCTCGATATGCAGGATACGCCTGGCGCGCATGAACTGGCGGTGGACATCAAGAGCGGCGGCCAGGCCAAACGCGTCAGCCTGAACGTGCTGGTGGTCAAAGAGAAGTTTCGAGTAGAACACTTGAAGTTGCCGAAGGAGAAAGTGGATCTGGACGAGAAGGCGGTGGCCCGCTGGAAAGCCGAGCAGGACCAGGTAAAGACCGCGCTGGCGGAAGATTCCCGGTCAAAACTCTGGCAGGGTGGGTTTCTTGAACCGGTCGGCGGCAAGCGCACTGGGATTTTCGGCAGCATGCGCATCATGAACGGCCAGGCCAGAAATCCCCACAATGGGGAAGATATTGGCGCCCCGATGGGGACCGATGTGCTGGCTACGAACGACGGTGTGGTGCGGCTCACCGTCGACCACATCTTTTCAGGCAAAGGCGTGTATGTGGATCACGGGCTGGGTTTCTACTCGATGTATTTCCATCTCTCAGACGTGTTGGTCAAAGAAGGCGATGTCGTGAAAGCCGGGCAAGCGGTCGGCAAAGTCGGCGCCACTGGCCGTGCGACCGGGCCGCATTTACACTGGGGCGTGAAGCTCAACGGGGCCCGGGTGAATCCCTATGCGCTGCTTGAGCTGCCATTCAAGGGTGCCGTGCAGTCGGCTGCTCCGGTTTCGGCGGCCCCGGCAAGCCCCGATGCAGGTGTCCCTGCTCCATAAGCCGCTCTCTCGATCTACGGTATTCGATCAGGGGATTTGACGCATGCAATCTCAGATCAGTTCGGCGAGATGCCTAACCCTCCGAGCAGCGGCATGAGCGCCGCTTCACCTGGTCCTTGTCCGCCCTTCATGGCGTCGGTGATTTCCTCAAGGAGGCGCCCCGCCTGAGGGTTCAAGCTCTTTAGCTTCTCCGCCAGATGTCCTGACATCATGCCCTGTTGAACTTCCGCCTCTGAAAGCTTCCCCTCTTTGATGCCTTGCTGGAGTTGCTGTGCAAGGGCCTGCACTTTTGCAAAAAGATCGGGTGGCATATTGTTTAGGATCTTGCCAGCCTCCCCCGCTCCCATTTGAGCGGTGCAGGGCAGCGCGAGCAATAGTGTGATTCCCCAGCCTATGAGATGCATTTTGAAATGACGCAGCATGGTTCCTCCTTCAGTCTGTTAATCAGGCGAAGGCCTTTTGGCATTGCCGTTATTATCCTTACCGGCGACGCAGGGGGATAGAAAAATCACAAAATAGGATGACGTGTGGGCGGCAGGCAGAAGGAAACGGGATTCTCCTAGGTTGCTGTGCCTCTCGATGGTATCGTCAGGAAAGTACGTAGATTGAAAGCAGGAGGATGGAGATGGCGGACAGCTTCGTGATTCCCGATGTAACGCTCTATTTGGTGGCTATTCTGGCTCTCCTGGTTATTTGGCAATACTACCAAATGCAGATCATGGCCGGGCGAATTCTCGCGGTCGATATCTTCGATCGATCGGGCATTCGCATGTATTTTTTTGTGACGGCCGACGACGATCATATTTGCGAGGTGTGCTCGGAGGCGAATGGGCGGGTGTTTTCTTCCTCGCAAGTGGCGAAACGGTCGTTCAATCCGCTTGGTGGAACGTGCAAACGAGCGGTTCCCTGCGCCAGTGTGCTCGTGGGCCTCTATGGCGGCTGGCTTGAGGCCAGAGGCGTGTTAGAGCGGTTGCGGGCGAATCTCAAGAGCAGGAAAAGTGTCCAGCTGTCGCCGGAAGAATTGCGCGCGATGGTGAATGGACAGTGGGAGCGCAGCATCAGCGCGGACACAGACCGCATCGGGGTCCACATCATTGAGGCCATGTGCTACGAAAAAGTGAATCCGGATGTCGCGGTTGCAGGGTATCGCTTCGTCGTCGACCAAGCCAAGGAAATCCGCCACTTGATGTTGCTGGCACCGGCCTATCTTCGGCTCGCTCAATTATTGATTAGAGCAAGAGAAGCGGCTGAAGCGCTGGAGTTGATCGAGCGCTTCGAGATGCGATTTCCGACTAACAGGAGGGGCCCGCATTTCCCTTCCGATGAACAGCGCGAGATGATGCGGACAAAGAAGACGCAATTGCTGAAGGGGCTTCCACTGAAGATTCCTGCCTAAACCATTCTTCCGGCGATTTCCGGTGCAGGATAGGTGAACGAAAGAGCGTTGTGCGTTCGAGATAGACGCATGCCAGCTAGTAGTTCGATTCGAGGCTGGAAGGCGTCTTGTTGAGGACGGTGGCGGTGGCGCGCGACAAGGCGGCGTCATGACGATGGTCGAGTCCATAGACTCTGAACTGAATCAGCCGGGTCGGAAGTAAATCGAGAAACTCTTCCAGCGGTTCGGCTGAGACCTGCTTGGTTCCTGGATCGTAGACATAGAGCGGATTTCCGCGGCGATCTTTCGGGTCCGGCCTTGGGTCGAGCGGAGCCATGTCCACGCGAAATTCCACGTTCCGCAATTCCTTCGGCAGTTCTTTGACGATCTGCTTCGCGAATTGCTCATGGCTTGGGAATGCCATGCCTCGTTCCTGCCCTTTTTCTTTCAATGCCGTGCTATAGGCCATTTTCCATTTCACATCGCGGTCCAGAATGCGCGCCCATTCCTGGCCGAGCCGGCGGCGGGTTTTCTGGCGGGAGGTTGTCCATTGGCGGACCTCCTCCAGCAGCGACCAGTCGGTGAGTCTCAGATAGTCTTCCATTCTCTTGCGGGGATCGCTTGGGAACAGCAGTTTCATCGTATCCCCGAAAATATCCCGCAGGTGAATGTCGATGGCTCTCGTCGTGCGGTGAAAGTACACGTTGGAGTAGAGGTACATTCTGGTGTTGAGGAACATTTGCAAGGCCGGGAGCCCGGTTTTGTGAATGGTGAACCCCTTGTCGGTGATGATGGTGTAGTGGATCAAGCGGGTGACATCGACCGGTCCGACGGCCACGCCGCACATGTACGAGTCGCGGAGGACATAGTCCAGATTGTCGCCGGTATAGCTGCCGGAGATGACCGGTTGCAGGATGTCGAGCCAGCGCGGGATTTTTGAGTTGTCCGTCCCCTTTTCTTTCAGAATCAGATGGGCGATTTGATCGGGGTTCAGCTCCTCGCCTGTGTCGAATGGCCCGGAGGGGCTGCGACGAATCTTTCGAATGATGGGGCCGAGATGCTCACGAATGATGATTTGGCCAAGCTTCTCATGAGTGAGATGAAAGCCGTGGAGATAGTTGTCGTCGAAGAAGTGGCAAAAGGGGCCGTGGCCGATGTCATGGACCAATGCGGTGACTCGCAGGAGTTCTTCGACATAGTTGGCCGACGGGGCGTCCTTCACGACTTTCTTGAGGTAGGGATACAGATGCCGGGCGAATCGTCCGGCGACGTGCATTGTGCCGAGGGAATGGACGAAGCGGGTATGCTCAGCCGAGGGGTAGACCCAGCGCGCGCTCTGGAGCTGATAAATATAGCGGAGCCGTTGGACCCAAGACGAATCGATCAGATCTTTTTCCGTGCGCTCGTGCGGATCGGGGGCCGCATAGGGGACCGTGAACGACACATATTTGTGGATCGGATCGGCAAGGAGCGCAGATCCGTCATAGGGGGCATTGATGGATTCGCCTACCTGTTGCATCAGAGGATTATATCTTAGCTCAGCCGATCGCGAGGCGGCAATGGCGCGTGATCCGGCGAGGAGCCGACGCGGCGATACTTTGAAATAAAATAACAAGCGGTCGGATAGGCAAGGAGGGATCCGATGAGGCTGAGGACGATCCCGCCCAGGGCGAAAGGGATGGCGTAGGGCAAGACTTGTTCATAGATTCCCGAGAAGCTCAGATCATGCCAATCGAAGGACGGTGTTTCAGTTTGCCCGAGAAGAAGAGCCCCGGTCCAGTATGTGGCACCTAGAATTGGAATAAGGGTCCATGGGTTGTTGATCAAATTCCCTGCCATAATCGCAATAAAGTTCAAGCGGAAGCCCCATGTGCATCCGATCGCGAGAAGCGTATGAAATCCATAGAATGGGCAGAATGCGATGGCTGTGCCGATTGCGAATGCTGTTGCAGTTCTCTTGGGGGACTCTTGCAGGTGTAAGACCTGTTTAAGATGTGCTCGAAATGATGCCATGGAGATTGCAGGCTCCTCAGTTCGCGGTGCGAAAATGCTCGTAGCTCGAAACAGGCAATGGTTTCTTTCGGCCGTTTCTCAATCGACAATAAATACCAAACGACGCAGCGCAAATGTGCCCAATCCTGGTTACGGAAAAATTACGCTGATGAGCGGTCCGCTCAAGTCTGGTTCGATGGGTTTCAGGAACTGTAAACAAGAGTTCATAGTCCTCGCCGCCAGCCAAAGCAAGTACGCTTGGGTCTTGATTCGTTGAAGTCGCATAGGTTCGGCAGGCAGGGGAAAGTGGAAGGCGAGAGATGTCAATTTCTGCTCCAACCTTGCTGGTATTGCAAATATGCCGCAAGTCGCCTGACAAACCATCCGAGACATCAATGGCCGAAGTTACGATGCCTATCTGGTTAAGCCACTGTCCTTCTCTTACGCGGGCGGTTGGCCTAAGGTGCCGGTTAATCAGGAATTTCCTGTCCGCATGGGGGAGGCGGGCAGTTCCTGTGCCGTGTTCGTGTGCGTTCGAGAGAAGCTGAAGCCCGGCGAGAGAGTCTCCAAGGGTTCCTGTGACATATAGGCTATCCCCGACTCTGGCCCCTTCTCTTAACAAAACCTTCTTTCTCTCCGTTGTCCCAAGCAGGGTAACGCTGAGAAAGAGTCCGTGCTGAGATGCAGAGGTGTCGCCTCCAATCAGCTGAACTTTGTATTGTCGACAGGCCGACATGAATCCCTTGTACAGTGCAAGAATGTCGGCTGTTCGGAGGGAGTTTGGAATCGCGACGGAGGTTAATAAGAATCGTGGGGAGGCGCCCATAGCGGCGACATCGCTAAGGTTAGCCATGGCGGCCTTATAGCCAATTGAGCTGAGCGAAGCCGTTGTTAAGTCGAAATGGATTCCTTCTGCCAATAGATCAGTTGTGAGAACTACCCAATCAGTTGCGGTGAATGAAACGACAGCCGCATCGTCTCCAATACCTGTAATTATGGACGGATCCTTCCGCTCATGCCGGCGTTGGAGTTGCCGGATGAGCGGAAATTCCTGGATGGACTGCGTGGCCTTCTGGCGGGCCATAGGTGCCACCGTTAGCAGGCTGTTGATAAAAGCCGCCAGCGGCGTTCTTGCTGCGTGAAGCGACTCCAGGTGCCGCAGAGAGTATGCGCCGTCACTTCGCTTGCTGCGGGCTTGCAGAACGGCTTTTCTGAACAGCCTGCGACTAACCGTGAGCAAGCCTGTGAGTTTGCAGGGATCATGTTGCTGTCACGATTCCGTTATGAGCGCAGATGAGCAGGCAAGGCCATAATAGTCACCCGCGCGGCTCCGCTTCCAGCCGCTCTTCGGCCCTTCGGTGTCCGGGAGGGTTTGCTCCGCGCAGCCGCCGACGGGGTGGAATTCTTCTTGGGCGCTACCGCTGCCTTCGGTTTTCGGCGGAGGGCGACCTTCATGACATCGTCCATCGTATCGGCAAAATGCAGTTGAATGCCCTTCAAGATGTGCTTGGGGATTTCTTCCAAGTCTTTCTTGTTCCGCCGCGGGAGGATCACCGTCGTGAGCATGGCCCGCTTGGCCGCGAGAATCTTTTCCTTGAGTCCTCCAATGGCCATGACGCGGCCACGCAAGGTAATTTCACCGGTCATTGCCAGATCCCGCCTGACTGGAATTCCAGACAGTGCCGAGGCAATTGCGGTTGCCATCGTAATGCCGGCGGAGGGACCGTCTTTGGGGATCGCTCCGGCCGGAACATGGATGTGGAGATCCTGTTTGCTGAACATGTCCGGGTTGAGATTGAGGGTTTTCTCACGCGACCGCACATAGCTGAGGGCGGCCTGGGCGGAC
>JADLEJ010000002.1 GCA_020846195.1 Nitrospira sp. | reverse complement strand
CTGTCGAGATGTACAGCAACCGGGCACCGACTCGCACTGCCGCCCGCGCCACCTGCAAAGTTCCGAACGCATTGACCTCCATCGCCCGATCGGACTCACGCTCGGCTCCATCGACATCGGTATAGGCTCCAGCATGGATAATGAGATCCGGCCGTGCCTCGACAACATCCTCTTCTACCTGCGATCCTGTGAGATCGAAATCGGGCAAATCCTTTAGAATGAGCGTCTCGGAGGCAAAGACCTGGCGCAATTCACGCCCCAATTGTCCGTTCGCGCCGGTGATCAGGATCCGCATGCCGTCCCTTCTTCCAATCGGCGGCGATACTGCTCTTCGTAATACCGTTTGAACTCGCCCGACTTGATCGGCCGCCACCAGGATTCATGTTCTCGATACCACCGAACCGTTTCGCGAATCCCATCGGCAAACGGCACGGCCGGCTTCCAGCCCAGCTCCCGCAAACGGCTGCAATCGACCGCATACCGGCGGTCATGGCCGGGGCGATCGCTGACATACCGCAATAAACTCTTCGGTTGCCCCAGAGAGTCGAGAATCATCTCCGCAACCGTAAGATTCTCTCGCTCATTTCCTCCACCGATATTGTACGCCGTCCCAGGCTCTCCATGGAGAAAAGCCTGCTCGATCCCCACACAATGATCTTCCACCGCAAGCCAGTCGCGGCATTGGCGGCCATCGCCATAGAGCGGAAGCAGTTGCCCATCGATGGCATTGGTCACAAAGAGCGGAATGAATTTCTCCGGATACTGATGAGACCCGTAGGTATTGCTTCCCCTGGTCACAACGACGGGGAACCGATAGGTCGTCCAATAGCTGAGCGCCAGCAGTTCTCCGCCCGCCTTGCTCGCGGAATAGGGGCTGCGAGGCGCCAGCCGATCGGTCTCGCTTGATGTCCCCGTTTCAACACTGCCATAGACTTCATCGGTACTGACTTGGAGAAATCGGCGCACGCCAGCCTGGCGAGCCGCCTCCAGCAGCACCCCTGTTCCAACCACATCGGTCCGCGCAAAGCTTCCCGGATCGAGAATGGAGCGATCGACATGCGTTTCCGCGGCGCAATTGATGACCCCGTCGATCTGATGGTCTCGGATCACCGATTCCACGAGCGGCTGATCGCAGATATCTCCCTGGACGAACCGATAGCGGGGATGCTGTTGCACCGATTCGAGGTTGGCGAGATTGCCGGAATACCGAAGGGCGTCAAAATTGACGACCTGATGCTCCGGCCTCGCCAGCAATCGCCGGACAAGATGAGACCCGATAAATCCGGCGCCGCCGGTAAGGAGGATCTTCATTCACGCCTCACGCTTGTTGGCCCCGGTCTGACAGACCAATTGATTGGCGAGATGCAGAGACTCAATGGTGCCGGCATCAGTCCACCATCCTTTAAGGACTTCCCACGTCAACGTCCCTGCTGCAATATAGGCATTGTTGACATCGGTAATTTCCAATTCGCCACGACCGGAAGGCTTCAACGTTTTGATAATGTCGAATACCTGCGCATCGTAGAAATACAACCCGGTCACCGCATAGGCCGATCGTGGACGGGCCGGCTTTTCCTCGATCTTCAGCACCCGCTCGCCTTCCAACACCGGCACACCGAATCGCTGAGGATCTTTCACTTCCTTCAGGAGAATCTTCGCTCCAATCTTCTGTTGTCGAAAAGTATCGGCCGCATGGGCGATATGGCCTTCAATAATATTGTCGCCCAAGATCACGCAGATCGCCTCACCGTCCGCAAAATGCTCAGCCAGACGAAGAGCATCGGCAATGCCGCCTTCTCCTTCCTGATAGGTATAGTTCAGATGTCTCAACCCAAATTCTTTGCCGTTTCCCAACAGCTTGAGAAAATCTCCAGCGTTATTTCCACCAGTGACCAACATGATGTCTCGAATCCCGGCATTCACCAACGCCTGGATCGGGTAATAGATCATGGGCCGATCGTAAATGGGCAGGAGGTGCTTATTCGTGACTTTCGTGAGGGGCATGAGCCTGGTTCCCAGCCCACCGGCGAGCACAACACCTTTCACAATCAGCCCCTCCCAATCTGAACCATCTTCGCTGCCTCCGCCTCGTTTATATCGGTTGCTACCCGTTCAAACTATAGGGGGAGGCGGCGGTTTTTCCTACTCGATTTCATTTCACCGATAGAGGGAAGAAAAGCGCCTGGTCAGGAAACCCGTTGAGGACCCGTCGGGGTAAAACTTGGAATCCGCTGCCGGAGTTGCAGCAGGAGATCGTCGTCACTCCACTGCAGCAGATTTGTTCCAAGCCGATCTAGCCAACCGTCGAAATCCGCCTGTGCAAGCGGACTGAGCGCACGATTGATTTTTTCATGTGCCGTGGATTCGGTCTGTTCACTTTCGTCGAACAGCTCCTCATAGAGCTTCTCTCCAGGGCGCAATCCTGTGAACTGAATATCGATGTCCTTCCCCGGCACCAAACCGGATAGCACGATCATGTTCCGCGCTAAATCCACAATCTTGATCTGTTCCCCCATATCGAGCACAAACACATCCCCGCCTTGCCCGATCACACTCGCCTGCAATACCAACTGGACAGCTTCTGGGATCGTCATAAAGAATCGTTTGATCTCCGGATCCGTCACCGTGATCGGGCCACCTTTGCGAATCTGCTCCGTAAACAAGGGGACGACACTGCCGTTACTCCCCAGCACATTCCCAAAGCGCACCACGATGTATTTGGTCTGTCCCCGATGGTTAAATCCCTGAATGACCTGCTCCGCGATGCGCTTGGTTACGCCCATGACACTCGTGGGGTTGACGGCTTTATCCGTTGAGATCAACACAAACCGATCGACGCCAGCCGCCAAGGCCGCTTCAGCGACAATGCGGGTGCCCAGTACATTGTTCCGGACGGCTTCCTTGGGATTCAGTTCCATCAGCGGCACATGCTTATGGGCCGCCGCATGAAAAACCAGATCGGGACTCGTCTGACGAAAGACTTCGGCCACTCGTTCCGGAACCGTGACATCGCCAATGATTGGCAGCACACCGACAGAGGGAAACGCCGCTCGCAATTCCAAGAGCAGCGCGTGAAGCGAGTTTTCATAGCGTTCGAACAACACCAGGGACTCCGGCCGATACGAGGCGATCTGGCGGCACAGTTCCGATCCGATCGATCCCCCCGCCCCGGTAACCAAAACGGTTTTCCCCTCTATCAGAGGATGCAACTCCTGCCGGTCGGTCTGAATCGGTTCTCGCTGCAATAGATCTTCCAAGCTCATCGGCCGCACTTGCTGAAGCGACACCGGGTCGCCTAACAGTTGCCTCACATTCGGCAGAATCTTAATCGGTGCCGTGCATCCCTCGGAAGCGGCAAGAATTCGCTGTTTTGAGGCAGTCGACGCAGAAGGCAAGGCTACAATAATCTCGTGTACCTCCAGCCGACCTGCCGCGTGCTTGATGTCCGCAATCGTTCCGACCACGGGAATCCCGTGAATCTTCATCTTCCGCTTCACCGGATCGTCGTCAATGAAACCGACCGGCCGGCTGTCGAAGCTCGGATCCGACAGCATGTCTCTCGCAAGCAGTTCCCCGGCATGACCGGCGCCGACAATGAGCACTCGCCGGGCCGTCGGCGCCACGATGTGGAGCCACTCCCGAAACCAGCGCACCGCGAGCCGAATGCCGACAATGTAAAACCCGCTCAAGAGACCGGTCAGAATGATGATGGAGCGAGGATACTCCGTCCAGCCGAGCACCAGATGCACCAGACCGTAAAACACCGCCGCACTGGCCGTTGACGCCCAAAAGATTCGCCGAATATCGTGCAGGCCCACATAGCGCCACAGCCCGCGTTGAATGCCAAACGCCCACAATCCACCCCAATACATCAACAAGACCAGCGGCACATACCGCCACATGATCTGGTCGAACGGCGGCTGGATATCGCCCTCAAAGCGCAACACAAACGCCGTCAGATGGGCGGCCACAATGAGGGCCAGATGCGTCGCGACGACAAGCCCCGCGCGGAAGCGCAGCACAAACTGCCCGTACTTTCCCACCATCGCGTGAAAGAGTTGGCTAACTAGCCCTCGCATGACACTCCTGGCTGCGCTCGATGCGTCTGTTGTGCCACACGCTTCCGCTCAATCGCCGCCCGATATGCCGACAGCGTTTCCTCGGCAGTCTTATCCCACGTGAACTGGCACACCAACTGGCGCCCCTTTGCGGCCAGCTCACGGCGAACCTGGCTGTCCATAAGATTCATAAGCGCCGCGGCGATTTCCTGCGGACTGCGGGGATCGTCAAGAAGCACCGCTTCTCCGTCTCCGATCAATTCGGCGCTCCCGTTAAATTCAGCATCACTCATGATAGTGGCCACTCCCGCCGCCATCGCTTCCAGCGGAGCCAAGGGACAGGGATCCGCTAACGTAGGCAAAATATACATGTCGGCAACCGGATAAATCCGCTCGATATCTGGCACTAAGCCGAGGAACCGCACCTCAGCCCCCAGGCCCATCTTAGCCGCGAGACTCTTGTAGTGCTCCAACTTCCCGCCGCCGCCACCGGCAATGAGCAACGTACATGTTCCGCGCGGCAGCAACGCGAACCCTTCCAAGAGCGCATCCAGCCCTTTTCGTTTAAACTCCGTGCCGACAAAGAGTACCGCCGCATTCCCCACAGGTATTCCCAATTGCGCGCGAATCCCGTCCAACTCCTTCGGTGCATGCGCCCGCTCCGCCGCCGACGCTTCAACCCCCGTATAGGCTAGCCTAAAATAGTCGTCGGGAAGCCCGTAGCAGTCTTGAACATTTCGTTTCACTTTTTCAGCCACGGCAATAATCACCCGCGCACCATCTTGAGCAAATTGCCTGGCCTCAAGCCATCGCCAGGCCAGCTTGCGAGGGCTCATCACCGCGCGCACCCAGTCCAATCGCGCCTTCCACGGTCCCGCGTTATTGAGATCGGGAGATTTGAAACAGGGCGATTGGACCGTCATCACATCGAAGGTCGAGACCTTTTCAAAGGAATGCACCACATCGAATTCAGCCGCCACCGCATTGCGACAGAAGGAGGAAAAGAAGAGCTGATTCAGCCAAGCTGGCTTGCGGCAGATCCTGGGAATCTTGTGAAACGTGATGGGTTCAGGACCATCGAATACCCATTCATGCGCAAACACATGCACCTCATGATGCACGGCCAATCGCCGAATAACCTCCATTGCATACTTCTCTGCGCCACCGGTGCGAAGAAACCGCTTGATGAGGATGGCGATTTTCAGGCGTGCATCTGGCGTACCCTGCGTCATCGACTAGGCCGGCGCCTTTCTCAGGAAGACCAGCATGTCATGCCCTTTCCCGCACCATCGAGCCGGAAGCGCCATCAACTCCGCCACGACCTTGAGCACGCCATACACGGCCCTGCCAGCCTGCTGTTTATCTGCCAGCGACACACGCCGGGTCTCAATGCGCTCGACAGAAAACCCGCATTGCGTCGCCAAGGACCTGAGAGAATCGGGATTAAAGAAACTGATGTGGCCACCGTGCTGGGCTACGTGGAGATACCCCCAACCAGCGCCGACCAGACGAACCGTCCAACTCGCGCCATTCCCCGTGCCCACCACGAGCACGCCATTCGGCTTGAGAATCCGCCAGGCCTCTTTCAAGAGCGCCTGTGGATCCGGAAGATGTTCGATCACTTCCATCAACGTCACTGCATCGAAACTCGCAGCCGGGTAGCAGGCATCCTGAAGATAGCCGTGAAACACGGTCAACCCTGTGCTCCTTGCGTGCTCGGCAGCCTGTGCCGCCGGTTCAACCCCTTCGACCTCAAACCCATGACGTTTGGCGCTGCCAAGAAGCGCGCCGCTGGAACAGCCGATGTCCAACAACCGCGCGCCGCCCGATTTCGCACGAATCAGGGCCGACAAGGTCTTGCATAGTCTCGCCGCCCGCACGTCGTGTCTTCGTTGTGTCCGCTGGGTGGGAAGCGTGCCTCTGGGCGTATTGAATTCTTGCATCGATGCCGCAAAGTCCTGCGCCGTAATCTGGCTCACAAGCTGCCAGCACAATGAACACCGGCGCAACGGCCCCTCGGGCAATACAATCGAGGTCTCCACCAAATCGCTTTGGCAGCCGACCGGACAGCGCTCGATCAATCGGTTTGCGGCAACAGCCTCACCATGAACGGTCTCATCGCTGCTCATGCCAGCCTCGGCAGATGTCGGTCCAGCCCAAGCGCCGCACGGATGTGCTGAGATTGCACTAACTCCTCCAATCGCTGACGGTTTGCCTGTAACCGGCTCCGGTCATGTTCTTGGTGCCACAAGTGAAACACCGGTGCAGCATAGCGCGCGGTCTTATGTTTCACGCCAGACCGCAAGAGTCGAATCGCCAAATCGGAATCCTCCAGCCCCCATCCTTCATAGGACTCATCAAGCCCATTCACACGAATGAGATCGCTTCGCCAGAGCGAAAGATTGCAGGTCTTGATGCCCGCCCACCGGCCAGAAGCCCAGGTGCGAAACGCGCCATTGGGCAGCGTCAATAAAGGCAGAAGCCGGTTCACGTCTCGCCGAATCCAGGACCGAACCCATTGCGGCCAGCGCCATTCGTGAATCAGCGCTTTCTCCCGCAACACCCGCGTCGTCCCACCCGGCGATAGTAGAACCCGATTGCCTCCCAGGAAATACCTGGGCTCGGCCAACAGCTTGTGCCGCTGCACAAACTGCCGGGACGGAATACAGTCGCCATCGGTAAAAATGAGATACTCCGCCGTCGTGGTGGCCACCGCCCGGTTGCGGATCGCTGCGGCTCGAAACCCTCGATCCTCCTGCCACACATGCCGGACCGCATATTGGCTGTGCCGCTGATGCTCCCGCACCACCGCCAGCGTCTCGCTCGTAGACCCATCATCGGCAACGACCAGTTCGAAATCCTGATCCGTCTGCGCCTGATACCCAGCCAGCACAGCGGCCAGCGCGTCGGGACGGTTATAGGTCGTGACGATCACGGCCGTCTTCATGGCGGCGGGATTCCATTGGGCCGCCGCAAGGGGGGCTGCGTGGGAAACGGCCAAGCCTCTTGGGATTCGTAGCGCTTCGCATATCGATAGAAGGTGCCTTCGAAATTTCCCAAGGCAATCACAAACCCGGGCCAGCCATCCAAGAATCCCTTCTTGAACACATAATGCTTGATGAAGGACCACACCCCATGCGCCAGGGCCTGGCTCATCGACACGCGCTTATCGGCAAGCTTGAGCACGCCGAGCGTGGAATACCGGTTCGCTTTCTTGACGACTTCCTCAAAATTCTTGAATGGCACCTGCCAAATGGCATGCTGCAAACGTCCCGCTGGTTTGGGCGTCAGCAACTCATACCCTTCATGAACAGGAGACTCGATATACTTCATCGTGCCCTTCCGAAACAGCTGCGGCTGCCGGAAATTTGGATACCAGCCTGAATGCGTCACCCACTGTCCCATGAAGTAATTCCGCCGTGGAACAAGATAGGCGTCGTGCGCGGGGTTCCCGGCCAGCAGCGACAAAACTTCATCCCGGACCTCTGGCGTACATTGTTCATCGGTGTCGATGCTCAGAATCCACTCATGTGTGCAAGCGGCAATGGCCCGATTGCGCAAGTGGCCAAACCCTTCAAACGGGATCTGAAGCACGCGCGCGCCCATCTCAGCCGCAATCCGGTCCGTCCCGTCCGTACTGGACGAATCCGCCACGACGATTTCATCGGCCCACAACACACTATTAATCGTGGTGGCGACTTTCCCGGCCTCGTTAAACGCAATGATGTACACGGAAATCTTTTGCATACCGCCCCTTAGGCTTCCATTGACTTCACGGTCACTGGCTGCACTGCTTCCGGCGAAGCGGTGACCGCCATCAGCACCCCCAGAAACGTGGCCAGCAGATGTCCCTCGGCAAACGTTCTAAAATGCAAGCTAAAGAGACTCGTCACACACCATCCAGCCAAAATAGCGACAGCCAACCGATGATCGCTCCGGGACGATTCCCGTTCGCGGATGATCGCCACAATCCACACAAGAAAGATCACCACCCCTCCGATCCCCTGCTGAATCCAAATAAATAAGTATTGATTATGCGGATCCGTCGTATGCAGCGCGCGCCAATTCGATGCCTCGTACCTCTTCGACACATGATCGCCGTAGGCCTGTACAAAGCCTCCGGTTCCGACACCCAGGAGCCAATTTTCTTGCAGAAGCTCCACACTGTTCTGATAGAAGATTCGCCGGCTCCCGAAGTTCGTCAACGTGGCCGACTCTGACGCCGTGGTCCACTGCGTCACACCAGCCGTAACGATATCCTGCATCCGAGGAGACGCCGCGTACGCAAGTCCGCCTGCCACCAATAAGCCCAGCGAGATGACCAGTCCTTGCTTCCACGACGACTTCCACAGCAGCAGAATCGCGAGGCCGCATCCCAGCACGGCATACCCGCTTCTCGAATACGTAATAAAAATAATATTGAGGACATACAGCGCCGCCAGCACCGGCACCGCCCACCGATGCCACCCACGATGCGGCTTCTGGAGAATCATCCACACACAGACAAGCGCGGCGCACGCAAACGCCATTCCTTGCGTGCCAGAATTCCGCAGTACTTCATGCGCCCCACGCCAAAGGGGAACCCCCGCGACCACAGAGAAGGAAGACACCACGGCCGCCACCCCAGTTCCGGCAAGAAACGCCGCCAGAAACCGTTCTTTCCAGAGCGCCTCATCGAAAAGGGCAAGCATCGCAAATAGCCACAATATCGTGCGCCATTTATACAGATCCGTCCATCGATCGTGCCACGGCACCGAAGCATAGAGCATTCCGATAGACACCGCACCGAGAAAGATCAGCCCCCAATAGCCCAGTGGCCGCGCAAATACGGCCTTGAAACGAGCCACCGCCTCTTTCCCACTGGCACAGAACGCCACATAGGCGGTGACCAGACCAATCGTGCCCACCGAAGGGGAGTACAAGAACCCTATACAGGCAACAATAGCTGCAATCCGCGCCAGATCGATCAATCGTTGAGATGAGATGGATGCCATTCGTTTTAGCGGAACTGCGAGCAAACCTTTCGTCGCAGCTTCTGTAGCACGAACATCACGCGCTGAACAATATCGGGAGAGACCTGCTCCAGCACCGGCCAAAATCGCTCGTTCGCTTTGAACCGATTTCCCAATCAAGCCTGTATCCGCACACAGCCCGCCTCATCCTGTGCCTAGGCCTTCACCTTGCTACGCGCCACCCGACGCTCTGCCAGATGCACGCCCGCCATGGCCGCAACCATGAGAAGCCCCCAGCAACCAAGAAGGACACAGCGCATGCGTTCGTCGGCCATCTGAAATCCCCAGGCCAAGGCGCCACATACTGCCATCAATCCATATTCCGCAAGTACCGTCTGCGTATGCCCCCACCCCAGCAACACGAGACGTTGATAGTAATGCGTCCGATGGGCTTGCCAGATGCGCTCCCCTCGAACCAGGCGGCGCAAGAGCGTCACCGTGGCATCCACAATAAACGGGGAAAACAACATGATCGGAACCCATCCATCGAACACCCCATCGCGCACACCCAGGAGCATCAATGATCCAAAGAGGAAACCCAACGGCACACTCCCCACATCTCCCATAAAGATCTTCGCGGGAGGAAAATTGTGCAGAAGAAACCCCACCGATGAAACGGCAACCCCGCCTCCTACTAAAAATAGGACGGTATGGCCCATCCCCCATCCAAACCCGGCAAGCGCAATTCCTCCTGCAACCGCCATCCCCCCCGCAAACCCATCCATCCCATCCATAAAGTTATAGAGATTCGTCATCCAGACAAGAAACCCGATTGAGACTGGGACGGAAAACCATCCAAGATCCACCACGCCCACCAGGGGAAACGACAGCGCCGGCAGCTCAAGTCCGCCGCCAATCACCAGCGCCGATGCCGCCGCAAGATGAGTGGCCAATCGAATCGGCACAGGAATGCCGCCGCGATCATCGATAAACGACACTAGTGCGAGCCCATACGTCAGAAGGACGATTCCCCATGCGAGCGATGATCCGAACAGTGTCGTTCCATCTGAACCGCCAAGAGAAAACCCCAGCCACTCGGCAAGGATTAACCCGAACAGCAGTCCAGCCAAGATACCAATGCCGCCGATTCGAGGTGTCGGCTTCGCATGCAGCGACCGCTCATTGGGACGATCCAAGATCGCTGGAACCAACCGCCCATAAGCCAGCTGGCCTGTGAGCCACCAGGCAAGCGCTCCAGACGCAAGTGCGGCGATCCAGATATGCATCATCGCGCAGGAAACGCCCTTCTCACGAAATCACGCGCGTCGATTCCCGCGAAGACAGCTGAACCGGCGCCCCCGCGAGATCCCGGTAGAGCGCAAGAAACGCCTCGCCGATCTGCGCGGTGGCATACTGTTGCACCGCGAGCGAACGCGCGCGTTCCCCCAAGGCTGTTCGCAACCCTGGATTGCTCAGCAATTCTGCAATGGCATCGGCCAATGCGTGCGCATTACGCACCGGAACTAACAAGCCCGTTTCCCGATGCCGGACGACTTCGCGACAGCCCGGCACATCGGTAGCCACCATCGCTTTTCCGCAGGCGGCCGCTTCCAGCAGCACTTTCGGCAACCCTTCACGGTAAGACGGAAGCGCCACCACCGTTGCGGATCCAAGCACCGCGGGCAAGTCTTCGCGATGCCCCCACCATTCAATGCCGTACTCACGAGTCCACTGATGCAGCTGTTCTTCTGCAATCGCCGTCGGATTCCCTCGGTCGCACCGGCCCACCAGCACAAACCGCGCATGCGCCCCTTGCTGCTTCAAACGAATCACCGCATCGACAAACTCCCCCACGCCCTTATCCCACAGCATTCGCCCCGCCAGCATCACGATAGGATCGCCGGCGGGCGGATCGACCGGCACAAACCGTTGCACATCGACGCCGGACCCTGGAATCAACCGCATCTTCGACGGGGCCACGATCTTCGCCCGAACCAACACCTCCCGATCATCGGCATTTTGCACAACGACGACAGACCGGCTGAGCGCAATCGCCGATTGGAGCCCTCGCTGAAGCCACGCACGAAGACCGGAGGTCTCTTCAGGCCGGTCGGTAAACGCATAGCCCAACCCGCCGAAGACATTGACGACCACGGGAACCTGTGCCACCCACGCCGCGAGCGATCCATAGAGCACCGGCTTCATCGCGACCTGCTGAACAATCTGCGGACGGACTCGGCGATAGAGCCGGATCAGCTCCACGAACGCCCATAACTCTTTCAGAGGATTGCGACTCTCCCGCTGCAGCGCAATGGGAATCAGCGTGAATCCCGCCTGCCGAATGCGCTCGGCATACGTGCTGACCCGCGTGGCAATAATGACCTCGTAGCCGGATTCGAACGCCATGCGCGCAAGGTCGCGCCGGATCTCCCAAAAAGTCCAGTCTTCCGTGACAAGAAATACAAGCCGCGGGCGCATGCGACTAGCGTTCATTCCATGCTTGGAACATCAAGACATTCCATAGCCAATACTGCCAGTTTCGCCTGCCGGAAAGATGTTCAGCCCACTTTTCTCGAATAGGCCCAGGATGCAGGTACCCTTCGCGACGAAGACGGGACTCATCCAACAATTCTTCGGCCCACTCCCGCAAAGGCCCTCGCAGCCATGCGTCGAGAGGAATTCCGAAACCCTGTTTGGGCCGATCGATCAACTCGCGCGGCACATACCGATAGAGCACTTGCCGGAGCAGCCACTTGCCCTGGCCGTCTCGGACCTTCATCGCCAACGGCAGGCGCCAGGCAAAGGCGACGAGATGATGGTCCAGTAATGGCACGCGGGTTTCCAAGCTTACCGCCATGGCCGCTCGATCCACCTTGGTCAGAATGTCGTCAGCGAGGTAGCCCACGAGATCGCGAAACATCATACGCTCAGTGAAATCGCTCCGGCCGAACGCGGCCGCTTCTGCATCGGCCCATATCGGCGCCTCCTCGGCGCCAATTATCAGCGAGCCTGGCTCCCGATGCTGAGAAACGAGCCGGCGGTACAATTCGTCAGGACCATCCACGTCGATCACGCTCGCCAGCTTATGGATACGGTCCCCCAATGTCGGTTGCCGCAGACGCCGTGGAAGAATCTTGCCAATACGATCCCATGATGCGGGACTCAAAACTGTCATCATTCCGCCTATCCCATGCCTGAGACTTTGCGGAACCGTCCCGATGCGGTTCCAGATCGACCGCCCCCAAAAATAACGGTTGTAGCCACCGAACAGCTCATCGCCGCCGTCGCCCGAAAGCGCGACAGTCACATGCGTGCGTGCGAGCGCAGCCACAAGATGAGTCGGAATTTGCGATGAATCCCCGAACGGCTCATCGTAGATGTCCGGCAGCCGCGGAATGACACGCAGCGCTTCTTCCGCAGATAGATACAGCTCCGTGTGGTCCGTGCCCAACTGCGCGGCGACCAGCTTCGCGTAGCGCGCCTCGTCATAGTCCGACTCACTAAACCCGATCGAGAACGTCCGCACGGGACGTGACGACTGGCACTGCATCAAGGCAACAACGGTGGACGAGTCGATGCCTCCGGACAGGAATGCCCCCAGTGGCACATCGGAAATCATCTGTCTCCCCACCGCCTGGCGCAGCAAGGAATCAAGTGCATCCGTTGCCGCTGCATCGGAAAGGCCGGTGAGCGGCTCCTGCATCGCGACCTCACGCCCCGACCAGTACGTGGTGGGTACAGGCATATGCCCGGGCGGGTCATCGAAGGAAATCTTGAGCCACGCACCCGGCAAGAGCTTGCATATTCCCGTATAAATTGAATGGGGCAATGGCACATACCCATATCGCATGTAGCTGGCAAGCACACCGCGGTTGATCTCTCCACGCCACGATGGATGAGCCCACAAGGCCTTGAGTTCTGAACCGAATAAAAAAATTCCGCCGCACCAGCCATAATACAGCGGCTTTTCACCGATCCGATCACGCGCCAATATAAGTTGCCGGTCGGCACGATCCCAGAGAGCGAACGCAAACATCCCGACAAATTGCTGCACCGCCTTTTCAATACCCCACGCCTCGAATGCCGCCAGCATGACTTCTGTATCCGAATGCCCGCGAAACTGGACGCCGGTTCGTCTCAACTCAGAGCGCAATTCGGCGAAGTTGTACACTTCACCGTTGAAAGTCAGGACATAGCGACCGCTGGAGGACACCATCGGCTGATGCCCCTCCGGCGACAAATCTAAAACAGAGAGCCGCGCGTGACCGAGCCCAATCCCTGCCCGTTCGTCACTCCAGACCCCAGAATCGTCAGGGCCTCGGTACCGAATGGACGCCACCATGCTCTGAACACGAGATGGTAGCTCGGCAGTGAACTCGCCCATGATCCCGGCAATCCCGCACATGCGTTAATGTCCCGCCGCGTATCTCATGATGATGATAATAATGATGCGACCTGCCGGCACCTTCACCGGCCCGATGAATGGCTGGCATTGAGATCGGCATAGAGCGCGGTATATCGATCAACGACTCTTGCCAGGGAATACTCTGATTCGATCCGTGCCCGCGCTGCGCGTCCAAGCTGTTCACGCGCAGCAGCCCCCCGGTCAATCAGATCATTGACAGCATGGGCCAGCGAAACCGGATCGCGCGCAGGGACGATCAACCCGGTATCGCCAATGATTCTTCGCGCGTCACCAACGTCCGTCGAAACACAGGGAATCCCACAGGCCATCGCCTCACCAAGCACATTCGGGAACCCTTCTCCAAACGCAGAACTGAGGCACAGCATATCCACAGCAGGAAGCAACCGCTCAACATCGCTCCGATACCCCAACGCGCGAACCCGGTCGGTCAAACCCTTCGCATCAACCACGGGCACCAACGTCTCCGTGTCCTTGCCGACGAGCAGAAAATACACATTCCGTCTGGATTCGGCGACCTGTTGAGCGGCACAAAGAAATGTAGCGTGGTCTTTCATCGGATCGACGCGTGCCACGAGCCCAACAATGACCGCATCTTCAGGAATCTGCCAGTCCTTCCGAAGAGACGACCGCATAGTGGAGTCAGGACGGAACTGCTGCGTATCGAATCCATTAGGGATGACCTGCCAACGCCGAGGACGATACCCCACCCGTTCATGTTGCCGCTTCCCAGCTTCACTATTCACCACCACAGCACCTGGAGCGGCAGACAAGCGAGCCAAGACACGCTGCACCCAGCGAGTAAGAGGACGATATTGCCCCAAATCCATATCGGAGCAGCGTATATTCCACACCAAGACCGGCAGCCTGAAAAACTTCACCGCGAGGACGCTCAGGAGGTCGGCATGGTAGAGCCAACTCTGCACAACCATCGGCTGAAGCCTTCTTAAGAGTCGAATCAGCCGAAGCAGTGCCAACACATCGAGACGGCCTCGCTTCATCCCCAAGCAATAGACGGCGACCCCTGACGATTCAATTGCACCGCCTAACCGTCCGCTATCAGTCAGGGAGATAACAACATTGCTAAACCGCGCCTGGTCCATAGCCCCGACCAGCTTGGCCAGCATCCGTTCGGCACCGCCGGTTTCGAGCCCGGAAATAACGTGAACAATTCGAATCATTTGTTCAGAGGATTTGCTAACAATTCGTCAATGATCACGTCGAATCGTGCCCCGACGACCGGAGCGGCAAACTCTTGTCTCAACAAGCGATTGCTCGCTGGTTCTGATTGAGGCAGGCGCACGCGCTTGATAGACTCGGCTAACTTTCCAGCAACATCCTCGATAGATTCGGGATGCGCAACCAACCCGCCTAATTTTGATACAACCTTGGCAGAGGTTCCCGGTGGAGTAATCGCAAAGATAGGCCGCTGGGCCCCTATATATTCGATTAACTTGCTGGGCAAAAACACGCTCTGTTCAAAGGGCGCGTCGATCACGACGAGTAAATCGGCGCTTTTCATGAGGGCCAGTGACGTTTTATAGTCCACCGGCGGCAGGAAGCGAATCAGTGTTGGCGGCAGCGCATCAAGAAGAGACGCCGGAACGCGCCGGATGCCGCCGACGAACTCAATCCGTACATCCTTCAATAAATCCGGCTGCTCTCGGTATAGCTGCTGAACCGCTTTAATCAACGGGTCCGGCTTACGACGCCCATAAAAATTACCGAGATGTCTCACGATAATTCCATCGTGGCCATCATTGATTGAACCATACATCGTCGGATCAAAGGCGTGCGACAATACCCGGCTCTTCATTGCCATGCGAGAAGGATATTTCCGCATGACGAGTTGACGCGTTTCATCTGAGGTAAAGATCAAACGATCTGCCGCATTCACGACAGCCGCTTCTAATCCCCTATTCAGCTGCCGAAGAACTGGAATCCGTCGATGAGGATTATCGGCCCACGGGTCACTGAAGTGTGCGACCCATGGCATCCCGATCATCCGCTTCAGACGCAACCCAGCCAAATGAACAGACATGGGCTCGCCAAAGGTAACCAAAAGATCTCCAGAAGAAACCCATGACCGTTCTATAGCCTGGGCCGCCGCACTCATCGACCAGGACCGATACTGATCAGGCACGAGCACATGAGCGAGCAGACGACGGACGAAGCCGTTTCTCACCTGCCTTCTCTCGACCATGCATTGCTCGAACGGCTTCCCATTCTGCCCCTCGACCATGGAGTCGTCCTTGCTGGAATCCTCATCGCAACAGATCACCCGAATGTTGTGAATGCTGTGCTGAACAAACCTTGCCACCTGAATGGACTGCGCATACTTGAGCGGTGGAAATGCATGGGTAAGAAACACAACCGGCATGGAACGTTGCTCCGTGATCGGATGGGGGAAAAGCGAAAACTTATGGGGTACTGCGGCGGGGTCGAGCAGGCCTTGCACTCTTTGCTGGCCAAGCCATCAGGGAACGGACGATTTTTTCTGAAGCACGCCCGTTGCCATACTCAGGCGTTTTTCGTGACATCCGAACATACGCCGACTGGCGCGTCAGTAACCGGCTCACTTCCATAACGATTCGTTGCCGACTAGTACCGACCAACCGGCTCACTCCAGCAAGTACGCCTTCCGGGCGCTCCGTGACGTCACGGGTGACCAAGACGGGCTTGCCCAGGCTCGCACTTTCTTCCTGGATTCCTCCGGAATCGGTCAACACAAGGTAGCTGTGCTGCATCAGATACAGAAAGGGCTTGTAGGAAAGCGGCTCCGTAAGGATCACGCCTTTCACCGAACGGAGCATCTTATGGACCGGTGTTCGCACGGATGGATTCAGATGCACTGGATACACAAACAATGCCAGGGGGTGCTTCATCGCAAGTTCTTTAATCGCGAGGCAGAGAGATTTCAGCCCCTGCCCAAAATTCTCCCTGCGATGCCCTGTAACCAACACAATTTTCTTATGAAGTCTGATTCCCTCCTCAACGGAAGCAGGAAGGGGTGGCGGGCTCTGAGCAAGCTCTGCCTTCATCAGGCGCAACGCATCCACGACGGTATTCCCGGTCACCACAACATTGCGGGCAGCCACCCCCTCCCGCAGGAGATTGTCTCTGGCAATGCCGGTGGGCGCAAAATGGAGATCCGCGACTAGCGTGACGATGCGCCGATTGACTTCCTCTGGAAACGGCGCTGATCGGTCATATGTCCGAAGACCGGCTTCCACATGAGCAAGCTTGACGCCCCGATAAAAGGCGCAGAGTCCCGCCACCATCACCGTCGTAGTATCGCCTTGTACCATCACCCAGTCCGGAGCTTCTTTTTCAAGAACCTGATCGACTGCGTCATAGAGCTGAGCGCTCAGTGCTGCCAACGACTGGGCCGGCCGCATCACCGCCAGCTCGATATCAGGCGTCAAGTTAAATTCAGACAACGCCTGATCCAGCATGTGCCGATGCTGCCCCGTCGAGCAAATCTTCACCTTGAACGCTTGAGGACACTTGCGCATCGCCCACACAACCGGGGCAAGCTTGATCGCTTCAGGACGGGTGCCCATAAAGACGAGAACCGTCTTTCTCTTGTTATTATTGCGGGCGCGAGGCCGGCTATGAGGAGACTTTGGAGAAGACACTGTTAAATACGCCCGTTCTTAGCAGACTGCATCGGGAAGCTCTCAATATAGCCATCAGTCGATTATGCACTACCGCGTCACAACTCAAAACATCTGGGATCTTCGTCTACTTGCCGACAATTCTACTTTTGAGCAAATATTAACACAGCATGCGAATGCTCTATCGCACACAATTGCTTCAAGCCCGCCTTCGACAACATAGTACGAGCCTTCTTCCTGCTGATAATCTTGGTCCAGCCGCCAACCAGAAGATACTTCAGCCATTTCACAAGGGAGTCTGGAGGTGTCGCGCAGAAAATCGCCACTCCATGCTCATTGAGCAAACCATAGACTTTCTCCAAACTTGCCATGCTCCACGGTTCATACCACCCGACTACGGTACATCTCACGACATCGTATCGCTTTTGCCCAGGCTCAAACTCATCGAAGCGACCACACACGAAATCCACTCTCTCTCTGCCTTGATCGGCCTTCAGTTGTTTCGCTGCGTTAATCATATGAGGTGAAAAGTCCAACCCGGTAATATGGCGATAGTTCCTAAGCAACCGGTAGTACCCTCCGGTACCGCAGCCGACGTCGAGCATGGTGTACTGATCAAACAACGCATCAATCAAAAGAAATTCAAGATATCCAGCCTTGTAGGTAAATTCATCTGATGCGCTCACATGCGTAGAGACATAATGATCGGCATATTCGATTGAGCCGGGATCGTTCTGTGAAGGATCTGGACGCCTAAAATTAATCATGTATTCCATCCTGGTCCCACCACAAAGTCACAGTGAGCATTTCCGCAATCAAGAACCGACAAATGCATTGCACGCCATCAGTAGCGTCCCCCGAACGCTTCCCCACAGTCTCACCACTGGCTGAATCGCACACTACGTCGCGCAGAAGAATGTAACTTTTCTCAGCTGACCCCGTAGATCCTTAACAGCTTGCAGAATGACGGCTAGATACCTGACCGCGTGTACGCTCCGAAATCCGTGAGATATGTTTCATGACGGCAGCTAGATAGTTGCGAATATTCGCTTCATCCATCGCCATCGGCTGAGCAACTGGATCTCCGAGATAGCACGCATTGGAAACATTGAAAATCCTGGCCAAGGCCACCCGCTTCTCGTCTTCCGTCGGCGATTGGAATTCAAACAACAGTTTCCGAAGATCCCGAGAAAAATCTGGGTAACTCTCGTATGAACCGCACAGATGCTTGAAGAAGTTCCGCCCGAATAACATGCACGGGCGCCCAGCAAAAAAGCATTCCAGACCAATGGTGCCGGTAATCGATGCGATCAGTTTCGCTTTTTCAACCAGAGGCATAGTCGGCACCGAGGGGTGTACGAGTTGGACGCCTGGCATATGTCGCAATGTTTCATAGAAACTGTTAGACCGTACCCCG
The DNA here is from genome assembly GCA_020846195.1 of Nitrospira sp. Taxonomy (GTDB): domain Bacteria; phylum Nitrospirota; class Nitrospiria; order Nitrospirales; family Nitrospiraceae; genus Nitrospira_D. Next base: position 34,179 of record JADLEJ010000002.1, on the reverse strand, counting down.
GCAATCGCCGGATGCTCCTTAACCAACACATAGTACCCGGAGGGAAGGTGGTGGCGGATAAGATCGATCGCCCTTGTCTGCTCTATAAAATACGGCTCCAGGCCATTAATAGATGACTCCGGCGTATATTGCAGGGCAAACAGAACGAAATTCTCTGGCAGCTTATCGTTCAAACGACGAATATCAAAATAGCAGGCCTGCCCCATTTTGAATCGAAACTTTCTGTACAGATAAAGGGCCGGCTTGATATTGGTTTTGACTTTTTGGAGGAAATTGTCTTCGCCCTTGTACAGCCGTTCATAGCGAAAATACACCACAGCGTTGTCGAGCATTCTCCGAAACAGACCGGGCTGTTCAATTGGAATCACATTGTTCCCGCTCAGGGCAGAAGCCATTCGAGCGGCCGACAATTGCCCCTTCGCGAATAGCGCCAGAGCCTCATCGGCGAGGGTCAAATCCTCTGCCGTATAGTACCCGAAATACCGCGGCAATTCTTCGTATGGCGAATGAGTAAAAAATGATCTTCCGAGGCTGCGTGTGCCGACATAGTAGACCGGCTCGATTCCAAGCTCATAGCACAGATTTATGAGGATAAAACCGTCAACGGTCTCCAGGTCTGGAAACAACACGTAGTCCGGGCGATCCGCTTGCAGAAATTGCTTGTACCGCGAATAGATAGCGGCCGCACGCCGAATCTGTTCCTCTTTATCAAGGTGGCGATAGCCATCTTTGTCCTTGCTGAGCGACAGAAAAATATTGTCGGCCCCGTCTGGAATGCTGAACGGGAATGGATTCGAGGCCTGTTCGTACGCACGAGTGAATTCTCGATACAGATAAAACACGCGATCCTGGGGCAAGAGCCCATCAAATAAATTCCTGCATTGCCCTCGAGGCAGAATAACGCTCCACTCAATCTCACTTGTATGCCTTGCTTCACGGATAAGCGCGTGGAAGAAGTAGGCTGTATTCGCAAAGGCATATACAGCGATCTTCATCGTATGACCCAATCAAAATTTCTTTCCGCCCGCACACGCTGCCGATCGAGCTTGCTCACTAGCTCCTTGTAGTCGAACCGTTCCAGCATTTCGACTAACTCAACTCCCTGCCCTTCGATAAACTCTTCCATGAAGACCGTCGGCAACGCGAGTTCGAGCGCCAGCGCCGCAAGCTTCAACTCATGGCTGATGATGGCGACGGGCTTGCCCAGCATGGCCCCCAACAACCCCAAATGGAACCGCGTCGTGACGACCAGATCAATCTCGTCCCTCAAAAATTCCAGATCCGCCCGCGCCGAAAGATGCTTATACGACAACGCCGGGAATTGCCCCTTCAGGACCTGATACATCCAATCGTCGCGCTGCCCTACCCCTTCCTGAAAAGCAAGACAGCAAAAATCAAATCGATCCTGGTTTTGCCGTAATAACTCCGCCACGCGAGCCAGATACGCATCATGTTTCTTGGCAGAGATATCCACGGTGCGGAAGTAATCGATCATACAAATTCCGATTACCTTCCGTTTCCTATCTGCCCCTTTCCTACTCGCGGGAACTATTGCGGGATCCGCAAGAGCAAGATCGGCCGCATAGCGCAGGCTTGGCACAGAGAGATGGTCAAGATAGGAGAGCGATACTGCGTCTCGAATCGCCACAAATTCAGCCGACGCCACTATCCCGCGGCTCAGCCAGAGGCTGAACGAATTCGACAAAATATCAAATCCCACCCCGGCAATAATAATCCGGCGCCGCCGCAGTTTCGCGAATCGAGCGGCACACCAGAGAAACAACAAACTGAAGTTGCACCGGCCTTTGTCGATGAATAACGATCCTCCGCCAATAACGAAAACATCCGCGTTGTCGACCAGGCGCAAAAGCGCAAGAAGGTGGCGAACCCCTTTGACAAGCTTGCCGCTGTTCCCCTCGAACACCCGATCGGTTTCGCTAAAATAAACATTGGGCAAATGTGCGAGCCCTGGAACCTGGCTATGGCTCTTCACAACAAATTCTGCAGTACAATCCCGCTGCTGTATGCCTGCAATCAACGCATGCAACAACAGATCGTCGCCAAAATTACCGTGCCCGTAATAGCCGTAGAGAAAATAGCGCATAACGCCTGTCGAATGCTCTGAGCACGTCGCAACCTGTGCGCCGCGCGTTTGCGGAGAGGAGAGGCCCGAATGTTATTCCGGAGACACTCTCGAATCAGACCGGCATTGCCGTCTTGAGCAATAAGGCATCGATGAAAAACTTCAGCCCCCAATTGGGCAAGCTATATCCCATATAGCGCCCATTGACCGGCGCACTGCCGGGCAGGCCGCCGTACACATCCTCATGCTGAACAAAGAGCTGTTTGGATTTCACATAGCGAGTACTCTTATACCCTTCATCGCGATACCGCTCATTCCCGGTAATGACCAAAAGACGAAAACACACGCCGGCCCACTGTGCCAGACCGACGAGACACCTTCCTGAATCGGCGACGGAAAAATCCGAATGATATCGGGAACGCAGAACATGATCACGTTGGCTGGAACTGCGGAGTAACGCCTCGGCAAAACGCAAGACCGCGTCAAGGTAGCGCCGGTCACGAGTCAACTCATAGCCATCCAACAATCCCTCCATGACATAGACCATCGTATGTAAGAACGGAGAGCCCTCATCAAACGACATGTGTGAAAAATATCCGGCGGGCGACTGCTGCGAAAGCGTCCACTCCAGGTTACGACAACCGGCCTCCTCAAAACCGGTCACGCCAAGAATTCTACCTGAACGAATTAGCGCCGCTCCAACGCGAGAGTAATAGCTGTGACACCTCTCGTGGTAGGCATGGCGGACAAAACTGCCATTCGGCTCCTGTACGCGGACAAGCCACTCGGCGGCCGACCGAATGGCGCGATCGTTCCGTTCATTCCGCAGATGCTCCGCGACATAATTGAAGCCGATCAAAATCTGTCCCGTATCGAATACCTGCGGATAGCCGTGGAGATCGGCAAATGCTCCATCTGTGCGCTGCATGGCATAGAGCCACTGCGTTGCGGAAACCGCGGACGCGAGCAGGGCCGGAACTTGATACCGTACATAGGCTTGATGCAGCGTTGGAATGAGATACCCGGTCGTTTCAGGATACGGCGCGATCCACCCGTCGACAAAACTAAACGAATGCGCGTACCCTCCGCCGCCTCCCATGGACTGTGCACGCAATAGCCATTCAAGACCCGCCCGAATATGTTGATCGTCGGATTGCTCGCCGGGTCGATCCAGCGCACATCGAATCAGCAACGGCAACTGGGGGAGCGCTCTGCCATACCGCTGAAGACGGCCCCACGCCGATCGAACCTCCACCGCAGAGGCGTGCGGCTGCGAAGATCCGCTATTCGCGACTCTCGTTATCGAGTCATTCATATCCGGGCCGCGCCGCGAACATCTTCTGTTCGAAGGAGAGATGACGCTCCAGCTGATTCAGCATGTGCGATTTCAGGGCTTCCCATCCGATCATGAGGAAATATTTTCGACGGACCGCTGCAATTCCTCATATGTCATAGCCGCGGTCACTCTGCCGTTCTCAAGCCGATAGATCCGATCGCAATTTCGCAATGACAGATAGCGGTGGGCAATGATAAGAATGGTCTGGTCTTTCGCATCTTCGTGCAACGCACGGATAATCCGCTCCTCGGTCTCGACATCCAAGGCGCTCGTCGCCTCATCAAGCACGAGAATCGGCCGGTTGCGATACAACGCCCGTGCGATTCCAAGACGCTGAATCTGCCCCCCGGAAACGCGGGCGCCGCGTTCGCCCACAGGGCTGGACACTCCCTCGGGAAGCTCCTTAATCAGGTCCGACAGTTGCACAACATCGAGGACGTGGCGAAGTCGTTGCCAATCGATCTGCTCATGGGGAGTTCCGAGGGCCACATTGTGAGCCAGCGTGTCATCGGCAATGAACACATGCTGCGGCACATAGGCGACCGCCGCCTGCCAGGACCGAATCTCCCTGTCAGTGAGGGAGCGCCCATCGACGCACAGCTGCCCTTCATCTGGTTTTAAAAGTCCAAGAATGACATTGATCAGCGTACTCTTGCCGGCACCGGAAGCTCCAACAAACCCGACGACTTCTCCCTTGTGCACATGCAGCGCGATGCCATCGAGCACAGGGACTTCCCCACCAGGATAGCGGAATCGTACGTCTGCCAGAACCAGCTCCTTCTCTAAGAGCAACGGTGCGACGGGTGCTTGCTCGAATGCATTTCGATGAAGCGCTTCGATCAGCACTGGTGCGAAGGCCGCATAACCAGCTTCAAGATATCGCAGACGGATAATCGATGTATTGATGCGATTGACGGAAGGCATGAGCCTATACGCAGCAACCAAATACATTGCCAATGTTGCAGTAGCCCCACTCGCATCTGTCCCTGACCCCTTAAAGTAGAGGATCAAGGCAATCAACGTTCCTGCCACGCCTGTTTCGATAACCAATTTTGGGACTTGCTCTAGTGTCAGATGCAAGGCCGTGGCTCTGGTTTGTACGGCTGCCAATGCATCATAAATCCCCACAAAGTAGGCTTCCGTCCCGGACACTTTAATATCCTTAATTCCCGACAATGATTCATGGCAGACTTTTGCCATTTGACTCGATGTAGACTCTCGCGTCCGGCCAAGTCTCCGGCTGACCTGGCCGGAAAAATAATAGATCCCGCCCAGCACAGCGCCAATCGCCCCAAGAGCGACCAACGAAAGAACCGGCTCATAGAGAAATAAGACACCGATTACTGCCAGTAAGACCAGGACCTCGGAGAAGAGCATCAACGCCGGCGCGACGATCTGCTCCGCAACGTAATAGGTTTCCGTCATCACATTTTTCGACAAGATGGCGCAGTTCGCGCCGAGAAAAAACACAAATGGCTGGGCCATATAACTCGCGAGCAGACGAGAAGACAACCGCCTGAAAAACTCATGGACAAACCCATAATTTAATCTGAACTGAATGCCGGTTAACGCATTTTTCAACACGAACACCACCAATAACGCCCCCCCGAGAGACACCACCATCGAGTGAGGGTTCTTCTGTCCAAAGACCATGACAAGAATATTCCACAGTCTTGTCCCTTCCAGGGACTCAGGAGCTTGCAGCATTGTCACAAACGGAACAACGGACCCGACTCCGAGCGCTTCAATACAAGCGAGCACCAGGCTGAAGACCATCAACATGACAGCCTGCTTCCGCTGCTGCCGATCAAACAGCACTTTTATAGATTCACGCACGCGGGCGTTCTCCGTTCAGGGGTAATCCGGCCATCGCTCAACAGAAAACTGCTTCTTGACGAAACGCTCGACCGGTCGCGAACGCACGCGATCGAGAAGCTAGGGGAAACACGTTCAGCAGTAGTATTTGGCCAAGACTTTTTGAAGGGAGGGCTCTAATCCACTGACTTTCAGTCGCTGAATACCCGCCCCAAACTCCTCGGCATGAGGAATATCCACCACACTGTACTCCAACTGAAAGATCAGACGATAGGATTGCACGACATCGCTTCCCCGGTGAAATCCCATCGTATCCTCGGCAATCATCGTCCCTGCGGGGCCGACAAATGTTGTCTTATTCTCCGCTCCGAAATACTCAAGCAGGGAGGGCTCTTCATACCGTGAGCACTTATGAAACCGCCTGGGCTTGACGGGCGAATGGCTTTTTCGGATGAATACATGCGGGCCGTTGGTCTCCGTCACGTCAGACAGGTAGACAAAGAATTTCACAAACGACGGTCCGTCATTGTCGTAGTGAAACACATACTGACTATTCTCCCCCTTATAGGGCGGATTGAGCCACAAAACGACAAGAGCAAGCCGAGGCCTGCACCCCAAATACTCCTGAGCAATCTGATGGAAATAGCTATCAAATAGAATCCGCTGAATCGCTTGATTGCCTATCAAATCTCCGATTCGCCAATCATATCGCGGGTGCTCGGCAGGAATGGAGTCTGCAGTAACGGCAATTTGGGCAGCAGGGTCAGCGGCGTAGGCAGGCGTTGTGAACGCGAGCGCTTTGATTCCCTCAATCAATTGTGCGGGCAGCTGACCATCTAAAACGGCATACCCCTCTTCCTTGAGCGCCGTGGCGGCTTTACTCGGGTCGGCCCTCGGGAATAATTGAGAAGGCGGGAAATTCATCTTGGGACGAAAGGGCACGACAACTTTTCTAGCCAGCAGATCAAACCACCCATTGGTCCTGACATGCAAAAACTGACACAGGCGAAAGGTAAACAACGACAGGGATTGCTTCCGGAAAGGCTCCACCAGCAAATCTCTAATGAACATCAACGCCCCTGAGCTAGGAGACCATCCAAAAGAGAGGGAGGTTTTTATGATAGATTCTGATCGGAAGATGCTTTTCTACCTGCCGACACTTCTGTTTCGTGTCCTTGGAGACCAGATAGGTCAACGGGGCATGCTTGAAATAGGTGTATGAGAAGGCATTGCTGGACAGGCGCTGAATCTGATCCAGATGAAATACCTCGTTGAGGTAGTCGGTCATCTTTTGCCTGTTGAAACCTGTATCGACCCGGATACTTTCCGGGCTTTCCGCCTTCTTCCCCACGAAGTACTGACAGTAGTCGCTGTAGTATTGAAACAGATCGTCCTTCGCGCAGATCGTCTCAAACCCCAACTGCTTCAGGAGATACTTGCCGGAGTTTCGGCTGAAGCTTTCGACGTGCTCCATCTGGTAAATATTGTTCAGAATCCCTTCTTTGTAAAACTCAGGGATTGCCAGATAGAAAATCGCATCCTTCGAAGCAATCTGTTTGAGCAACTGCAACTCTTCCGTGGGATTATAAATGTGTTCGACAACGTGATAGGAGAAAATGAGATCATAGGGTCCGTGCCGCAGCAATTGTTCTTGCACTCCGGGATCGTCGAAAGAGCCGAGAAACACATTGGGCGTGACGTGGCGGCGGAGATAGTCCGCCCTTCTGGGAGTGGCCTCCGTGCAGAAAAGCTCATGCCCGTGTTCTTTGAAGGGAAGGATTTTCTCCCCGTAACCGGCTCCGATATCCAGAACTTTTAATTTCCCCCCCCCTAGATATTCCTTCAGACGATTGTAATATCGATAGGTCGGCCTCCGCACTTCGAGATTTTGATCGAGTGACTTCGACGTATCCCAGTTGGTGAGATACCAATTCGTAATCCACTCCTTGGATGGCAGGACGGAATACTGACTATGATCGCACTGCTGGCACCACGAATACTCGACATAGTCGCAGTGATCATCAAAATTGACGATCTGCACGATTGGAGTCAGAGGGCTCGCGCAAACAAAACATGCGTCTGTTCTGAACTTGTTTGCAATATTGGAAACCAGCTTCGCCCGCTCTTCGGTTGGCTGCTCAAACTCGTTGCCTCGATTATGCTCTTTGAACAGGAAGAACTCGATGCTGTTTGAATAGTCCTGCACCTCGGCATTCACAGTGCAGGCGCGGAATCGAGTCCGCTCAATAGACCACTTTCGGTTCAATCTTTCCAAAATAAAGTAATAGGCATAGGGGGGATATCCCAGGACTCTGTTTTTCAATCGCGTGAGATCAATCATGAATTCGCCTTACCATTCTTTCGTCTCGGACATCGTTATGGTTTTCCCTGTATGACTGCGACGAGCACGCTCCCGCCGCAACTCTGCTCTTGCAGAGTCACGAGCGCAAGAATTGCGCTGTTGGGATCGAGGGCTTAGGCTTTGTGCATCAATTGAAACTGCGGGAAAGCGTGCGAAGCGAACCCCTGCTTAAATTCGCCGATAGAAACTTCCTTATCGGTGGGATTGGGTGTTTCTGAACGGAACGGCCGTGCTCCAATCTTGTACCAGCGCACACCGCGTTTCTTCAGTTCCTCTATTGCCCGGTACTGAACGACATGCCCCAACGGCTTGTCAAACAGCGAGCGATCATACACGCCCACCGCATACGCACCCTCATCGCGGGTAAAGTTAAACAGACCGCCCCCGACCATCTCGCCTTGGCTATTTCTCAAGTACACCAAAAACGCATGGCGGTGTTCGATATCGCTCAGTTGCAGGGCCCAGGTGTCATCCGAGCGCGTCTTGCGCCCGGACACTTTCAGGTGCAGCTGGCGGAACTCTTCCCAAATACCTTGATCGCTAGACTCAAGGACTCCAACGGACCAGATCCGCATCCCCCCCGTGATCAGAGACTTATAGCTGCTCCGGATATTACGCTTAATCTCTGCCATATCCGGCCGCAAATCCAGGAACAGGTCGTGCCGCACTGCACACCCTGCATCCCGCGCCATCGCATCAATATGCCAATCACTCAAACCTATGGACTCAGAAAATGATTCCGCACTCAACCATGTCCCGATCTCTGCAACCTTGGCAATCGCATCAGCCAGATCCAGACAGCTTTTCCCAATACGTTTACGGGAACTCACGACACAAGCCGGTACGACCTGAGGAGGAACAACCGGCAGCCCGTGAGAACTGAGATTGCCCTTCCCCTCCTTGAGAGAAAAGCTCAATGGCCAGATGGCGCTCGGCTTGTTGTCCCAGAAGACAATCATAGAAATATCCCACCATTCACCCCCATGACCCTGTTGATAGGCCAGCTGATAGTCGATACTGGCATGGGTGTAGATGCCTGGAATGTACGACAGTTGCTCAAGAGCCGCATCCCACTGCGCTCGCTGCCCCACTCGGAGTTCAGTACGAATGTTGGCCGCAGAAATCACATCCATGAGATACCGGGGTAGCGCCGTGCCATGTGAATATTCCATCACCCCAGCAACTCCCACCCCAGCGCAGTTCCCCGCTTTACAGATTTCTTGACTGTCTTCCCCAGCACCTGCTTCAGGTATTTCGTGGGCAAACCTAGTCCCGGTCGAATTGCGCGCACATTCTCGTCCGACAATATATCGCCGGCCTTGAGATCTTTCACTACATAGAGCGACCGCCGGAACTGCAGGGCCCCCTGCTCCGCCTCGGTCGGACCATAACTCACATGCCCTAACGCCTGCCAGGCGCGCTCGGTCTCTACGACCAACTGCGCCATCTCGGATGGCTCCATTGAAAACGTACTGTCCACACCGCCATCGGCACGGCTGAGGGTAAAATGTTTTTCGATAACCGTGGCGCCTAACGCGACGCCGGCCACTGATACCCCAACGCCCAGGGTGTGATCGGACACACCCACTTCACAGCCAAACAGTTCCCGGAGATGCGGGATGGTCACGATATTGGTATTCGCTGCCGTGGCTGGATACGTACTGGTGCACTTGAGCAAGACCAGGTCTTTGCAGCCCACTTCACGCGCAGCTCGAATGGATTCATCCAGCTCGGACACCGTCGCCATACCGGTTGAAATAATGATCGGCTTTCCTGTTGCCGCCACGCGGCGAATCAATGGCAGGTCAGTATTTTCGAAGGACGCGATCTTGTAGCACGGCACATCAAGACCTTCGAGAAATGCCACCGCCGTGTCATCGAACGGCGTGCTAAATGGAATCATGCCCAACCCACGCGCCCGGTCGAAGATCGGCTTGTGCCATTCCCACGGAGTGTAGGCTTTGCCGTAAAGCTTGTAGAGCGACGCTCCCGCCCACAGGCTCTTGGAGTCACTGATGTGAAACTCCCGCTCATCCAGATCAATGGTCATCGTATCGGGCGTGTAGGTCTGAATTTTCAATGCGTGGGCACCCGTCTTGGCAGCAGCCTCGACAATCTCAAGAGCCCGTTCAAGCGACTGGTTATGATTGCCGGACATTTCGGCAATGATAAAGGGAGCCTGATTGCGGCCGACAAGACGTTCAGCGATCCGAATTGGTTTGCTCATACTCGAGAAACATCCTTGGCATACAGTGAAGACCTAAGTTGATATCCGCAGGCACGGAATAGCCGATGCGAAGGCTCGTTGCTGTCCAAAACCTCTGCCTTTATGGAAAGAATAGAGGGGCGATGGTCACTCAGCCACTGTTCAGCCGCCAACAGGAGCTCTGCGCCGAACCCTTCATCCTTGTGATCTGGAGCCAGATAAATCGAAACCTCCGCCTCGTCGGCACAGATATCAAAACGGACTACTCCAATTGCGCTGCACTGATATTCGCCGATCAGCAACACCCGGTCGGGATCAGAGAGGACCCTCTTCAGCCACGCCTCGTGAGCATCGTTATCAATCGGATTTGGATTGCGAGAGACGGCTCGAACGGCAGAATGATTCCGCCACAGAAGTAAGTCTTCCGAGTCCGCGGGGGTCGCCCCACGTATTGCAATCGAGCGGCATCCGATCTCTCGTCGCACCCGCTTCACACCAAGCCCATCCACGGTCTCTAAACCCCTGAGAGAGATCAACCGGAGGAGACGGGGATTATCAATTAAGGCCTGCACATGAAGCGTTATCGAGGATGCGATACCCGACAGAGGAAGCGGCGCGTACAGGAGCCCCCGCAATGCCGCTTCCTCGACTAACGGGCCCTGATTCTTCGCGATTGAAAATGCCAGTGCCGGCAATCCCAGGCAGCAACGCTCCCAACTCACGCTCCCGCCCGCGCCGATCGCCAGATCAGCAGCGGCCATCAGCTCAGCCATCCGACTCGTCTGCACATGACAAGCACAACCCATTTTGGCACAAGCTGATTCGATATGCTCCCGTTGCGGGTGTTGAGCACCGATCACCACATCAACACATAACCCGTCGATGTTCAGCCGGGATAATGCCTCAATAGTAAGCCCAGTAAAGTTGTCATCATCCACACCGCCGAAGAAGACGAGTACACGCCTGACAAGCCCGTTACGGGGCATGACCTGCTTACGCAGTTGGTGAAACTCCTCGCGCAACAAGGCATACCGAGGGCCGAGCAGCAACCGGCAATGGGGAGGAACCTTGCCGGTGTAGCGAGTGTCCATGTCCGCATACAAATTCTGGTCCACCAATACATCGCAATCATGCCGGCGATCCGCAATGTCATCTATGACCATGACCTTCCCGACCGCTTTTCGCAGCAGCGACTCCCACCGAACATCTAATGCGTAATGATCAACAACCAGCCAGTCCCAGACTGGATCGGACAAGGCTTCCTGGGTGTCTTGCGCATCGGCCTGCTGACTGGTCCCCAGCCAGTGTGCGTGAGAGAGGTCGTCGGAAGTCCCACTTGGTCGACTCGTGAGCAGGATGAACTCATGCTCCTTCGCCGCCAACATCTCTCTCAAATGTTCCGGCATGTGACGACTGACAAAACGGATCTGCGCGCCTCCTCTTTTTAATGCGTCCGCAAGCGTCAGGCATCGCATGAAATGCCCGGTGCCAATTTGGCGGGAAGCATCAACGCGAAGAGCGATTTTCATTCGGCCTCAATTCAACCGTTTAAACCCGCCATGACATACGGGCCCTTTGAGCAGCCCCGTCACATCCCGCCCCTGTTCGCATTCGCTGATGACCCCGAAAACCGGATCCAGCGCTGCCAAAAACTGTTCCACCAGACTGGCCGTATGGTCGATGCAGACATATACGCTATTTCCCGCCAGATACCCTTTGGCCAGCATGTCCTGCGTAATGAGCGTTTTGTACTCCAGCGCCCGTGAACTCTCGAAAGAAAACCCCGTCAACGCCGGCAAGCCCCAGTGCGTGATCTTCAGGCCGTGTTTGTCTGCCAGCTTCTGCCAGCCTGCGCGGATCATCAATCCCGTTTGAGTGATGGCCTCCCATGATCGCACCCGCTCCATCACGTCCAGCGTCTTGAGCGCAGCGGTCGGCCCGATGCGCTCCGTCCAAAAGGTGCTGCTGATAAAAGTGGTCTGCGCGGCTTCCATGACCGCGCGCTTTCCGATCGTGGCCGTGATCGCATATCCGTTCCCCAGCGCCTTTCCGAACATTGCCATATCGGGCTCGACGCCATAGAGTTTGTGCAGACCGCCGAACGTCTGGCGAAAGCCGGAGGTGCATTCATCGAAAATCAGGACAATGCCGTTTTCCGTAGCAAGCCGGCGAACCTTTTCAAGGAATCCGTCTTCCGGCCCCATGTTGCGAGAGACTTCCATTTTAATGACACCGATCTCATGCTCACGCACCAATGCTTCCAGTTCGGGAAAATTGTTGTATCTGAAGGGCAACACGCTTCCGCGCAGATTTTGGGGCACTCCCTTCGGCTCCAGACCGGGGAGCAAGTGACCCGCTAGATTTTGCTCATCCCCTAAATTAGCAGCCAGGTACCAATCATGCCAGCCGTGGTATCCGCAAATGGCGACTTTGTCCCTGCCCGAAGCGGCCCGCGCAATCCGTATAGCGACGGCATTGGCCTCACCGCCGGTACGCGCCAGTCGCACCATATCCGCCCACGGATGCAGCTCAACCAGCTTCTCCGCAAGGTACACTTCTTCGGGACAGTTGAACGTGGACATATTGCCGGTATCGATTGTCTTCCGCACCGCGTCATCCACTTCAGGATGCCCATACCCTAACGTGTTGGTGCCGATACCCATGATAGACATGTCGATAAATTCGTGCCCGTCCAGATCCCACACGCTGCAACCTTTGGCTTTGCTGAAGTATGCCGGCCACTGATCCGGCAGAAACATCTCCGCGCGCTTCGAAAGCAGCATATTGCCGCCGGGAATGACCTGCTTGGCGCGTTTCCACAGCTTTTGTCCGGTTCCCAAGGTGGCTCCTTCATTGCGCGCAAGGCGCTCGTTGGATTCGAACAGCTCCGGTTTCTCCCGTTGCAAGGCTAGGACTTCCATCCATGTAAAATCCGTGCGCGGATGAAAATGCCGGAAGACCCGCTCAATCACATCAAAATCCACCGATTCGTCTACCGTCCAGCGAAGGGCCGAGAGATCCCCGTCATGCTGCATGGAGGCGGTCTTAAAACGGCCGGACTCGCGCATATACGGAGTCACATGCTCATGGTCGAACGGCTTTACGGTCTCCCGGCTGGCTCGTTCCAATGCAGGGAAGGCACAGACTTCGATATCCAACCCATCTGGATAGGTCGGTGGCATCACATTGCTGAAATAGTCCACACCCGATGCTTTGAAGCGACGAACTGCTTCATCGACCAGCGCAGGATCGACGAGGGGACAATCTCCGGTGATACGGACCACAACATCGGCGTGGTGCGCACGCCCCGCTTGAACAAAGCGATCCAGCACATCCTGTTCACTGCCGCGTTCGCAGGCAAACCCGAGTGTTCGAACATAGTCAACAAGGGGGGTATTTCTTTCATCGACCGATGTCGCCACCACAACCTGATTCACTTCTTTCGATCGGGACAGGCGTGCCAGCAGCAGCTCGATCATAGGCACTCCCATCATCAGCTTCATCACTTTATTCGGCAGCCGGGTCGATCCCATTCGCGCCTGCACAAGCGCCACAACTCTCATAGACTTCCCCAGAGCGCAGGGTTGATCAACGGCTCGGCCTCGCAACTAATATCGGGAAGGCTCACAGGAAGCGCACCCGTCGCGGCCTGGATAATCTGCCGGAAATGCTCCAGCCCGTCGGCCCCAACCACGACACGATGTACTTCCGGAAACGAGAGGGGAAATGCCAGGCACGCCTGGACGGCGGATATCCGATGTTCGGTCAGCCATTCATGCCAGTGATGCCACAAGACCGACCACGCGGAGAATGTCTCCGGCCTGGCAGATTCAGGCATAAGCAGCACCCCTTGCAGAAATACTGACCGGGTATGCACCTCTACGCCGTCATGACTAAGTCGCCGCAACCAGCCGGTCGTCTGAAGCCGGCGATCGATGACGCTGAACGGGGCCTGGACCAGATCGAACCGATACCGGGACGTCAATTCTTCCAATTCACGCGGCGCATAGATCGACACGCCTATCTTTTGCGCCTGCCCCCGGTCTTTCAACGATTGCAGAGATCGAAACAACAGGTCTCCCTCCCGGCCCAGCAGTTGAGTCGGGCGATGGAGCAACACACCGTACAGCGATGGGACCCCAAGCCGTTCCAGAGATGCGAGAATCTGCCCGTGAACCCACCCGGCGACATCCTTACAATCATCCGGAACAGCGGGGAGTTTCGTCACAACCCTAAAGCCCTCAGTTCCCGCCTCTCCTAAACAAACTTCACTGTCCCCATACGCAATGGCTGTATCCAGCGTATCGATCCCCCGTGCGCGTGCCAAACTCAGCATGGCCTTCGCTTCGAACCGGGTCACCTGTCCGCCTCGATTTGCAATCCCATAGGGAAGGCCGAACTGAGCGGTCCCAAGCGCCACTCTCATTCTTGGAGGGTCTTATCCAATACGTTTAGAACCCGGTCCTGCTCGGCTTCCGTCAGCCCCGGATACATTGGCAAGCTGATGGCTTCCGCGTAATAGCGCTCCGCTTCCGGACAATGCCCCGCATTGAATCCCAGACCCTCATAATACGGTTGCCGATACACCGGAATGTAATGCAGATTCACGCCGATGCCGGCGGCCCGCATCGATTCAAACACTGCGCGATGAGTCGTGCGGATTTCGTTCCGTTTGAGGCGAATCACATAGAGATGCAGCCCGGAGTAACTGTCTGGATGTTGCCATGGAAGGACGACTGGCATGCGAGACAGCCATTCATCATATCTCCGGAAGATGGCATGCCGCTGAGCGATAAATTCATTCAGCCGCTTCATCTGACTCAGGCCCAACGCAGCCTGCAAATCCGTCATCCGGTAGTTGAACCCGAGCGTGATCTGTTGATAGTACCATGGCCCATCCGACTCCCGAGTCATCTCCCCTGTATCACGGGTGATGCCGTGGCTGCGCAAGAGCTGCATCTGCTTCGCCAGCTGGGAATCGTTGGTCACCGCCATTCCGCCCTCACCGGTAGTGATGATCTTGACCGGATGGAAACTAAACACCGTAATATCGCTATAGCGGCAACTCCCGATTGGCTCGCTCCGATATGTCCCTCCAATCGCATGTGAGGCATCTTCAATAATCTTAAAACCGTACTGTCGGCCAAGTTCATGAATACGCGCCATCTCACAGGATTGCCCGCAAAGATGAACTGGAATCACGACGTGAGGCAGACACCCGGCCTTTTCTGCCTGCGCTAATTTCGCTTCCAGGCACGCCACACTCAGGTTGTAGGTGCGCGGATCGATATCCACGAAATCAATCTGCGCGCCGCAATAGAGGGCACAATTCGCGCTTGCGACAAAGGTGATGGGGCTTGTCCAGACCCGGAATCCTGGCCCCACGCCCAACGCCAGACAGGCAAGATGCAGGGCACTGGTTGCACTATTCACGGCAACAGCGTGCTGCACACCGCAGTGAGCGGCAACGGCCGATTCAAACGCAGGCACAGCAGGCCCCTGCGTAAGAAAGTCCGAGCGCAGGACATCCACCACAGCCTGAATATCGGCCTCAGAAACATCTTGGCGGCCATAGGGAATCATGGTCATTAGAACGTACCGAGCTTCTCGCGATTCTGCGCGATCCAGTGCCGCAACGTCTCCACGCTCATCCAGTCCGTATTGCTGTCCGAACAGTAGGTGAAGTCTTGGGCAACCTTCTTCCCGCTGTTGATGCGCTGGGGGTCTTCACTCCACTTATAAATCGCTGGCAAAATCTTGTAATAGTCCGCGTATTCGTAGGTATACAGCGCATCCTCTTCACCGATCATCTGTTCATGCAGCTTTTCTCCAGGCCGGATGCCGATAATGTTGTGACGCGCATCCGGCGCAACGGCGCGGGCAATGTCAGTGACCTTCATAGAAGGAATTTTTTTTACATAGATCTCCCCGCCGATCATATCTTCGAAGGCACGCCATACAAGATCGACCCCCTGCTCAAGCGTAATCATAAAGCGAGTCATGCGCTCATCCGTGATCGGCAAGACGCCTTTGGAAGCGAGCGAGAGGAAAAATGGAATAACGGAACCGCGGGACCCCATCACATTGCCATACCGGACCACTCCGAATCGTGTGTCATGATGGCCGGCATAGGAGTTCCCGGCCACAAACAGTTTGTCTGCTGTGAGTTTCGTCGCACCGTAGAGATTCGCCGGACTACTGGCCTTATCGGTCGACAAGGCGACGACCCGCTTGACCTTTCGATCGATGCAGGCATCGATCAGGTTCATGGCCCCGAGCACATTGGTCTTCACACACTCAAAGGGATTGTACTCGGCCGTGGGCACAATCTTGGTAGCAGCAGCATGCACTACGTAATCGACGCCGTCGAGCGCACGCACCAGGCGATCTTTGTCGCGCACATCGCCAATAAAGAAACGCACCCGGTTATCATTGCCATACAGCTTGGCCATCTCCCACTGTTTCATTTCATCGCGTGAAAATATGACCAGTCTGCGCGGATTGAACTTGGCCAATGTCATGGGCACAAAGGTATGTCCAAAAGACCCGGTTCCACCCGTCACTAAAATCGACTTGTCGCTAAGCATAGCATTCCCATCCAGCAGTTATGAGTGAGGTGACCGTGAAGACTCTGTGCTTCTCCAATTCATCTTCTGGCAGCCCTAGATCGGCGAGACGTCGTCAACATCGATCTCCACCGCGGCCGCCTGCTGAATCAAACGAACGCCGATCACTAATCGATGCCGCTTCTCTTTCCGCAAAAGAAGACCCTGCACGCCTTGCAGGGGCCCCCGCACCACCTCCACCATCATGCCCTCATGGAGATACGGATGCGGATCGTATGGCAGCACACTGGTCATGAGCGTCTTCAATGCTTCGATCTCTCCATCGGGAATCGGCTCAGGACGACTCCCACTCCCGACAATCTCAACGACTCCTGAAACTTTCTGCACCGGCAATCTGGTCTCATGTGAAAATCGAACGAAGCAATAACCGGAAAAGAGCGGGACTTCGACTTCTTTCTTCCGGTCTTTCCACTGGCTTAATCGCTTGACCGTCGGCAGCAACGGCTCGATCCCTTGCTTTTCCAGCTGATCCCGCACCAGTTTCTCATGGCGCGATTTCGTCCGAATCGCATACCACTGAGATTGTGAAGAGACGTCAGGCACAGCTTCGCCCTCTCACTTACAGTGACCAATACCGCACGACCCCGTTCGCGCCCCCTCAGGCCAAGGGAGCGAGCGCCAACACCTTTCCCTGCGGCACCTGATGCTGCGTCAGCGTCTCCCGGTGCTGCCGCAACCGCTCAATATCCGCCAACAGCACCGCATCGAATTCCCATTCGGCCAGCACACTGGGACGCCGCACCGGATACGAAAGAAAGACTTCAGCCTGTCCCTCGTCGATAAATCCCACCAGCGTCAACCCCATCTCACGGAGCGAGAGGTAGGCCATTTCAGCGAATTCACTCGTCCCGAAAATCACCACTCGCTGAACGCCGCTCTCGGTCGCGCGAGACAGCGTGTCGCGCAAGCGCGCGCGCATGTCGCGATAGTGAGACAGTGAGTACTGCATATAGAGATACGTCAGCCGTGATTTCTCGGCGAATCCTTGAGGCGTGAGCAGATAGCGAATTCGGTGAGATGGGATGGTCGCAGCCTTGACGTATCCCTTCCTCGCAAGACGCTTGAGGTACAGGTTCGTCAGGCCAAGCGCCACACCCAGCTTCATCGCGAGGGAGCGTTGCGTGACCGCGCCGTCCCGCTCTAACTCCGTGAGCAGAATCAGGTTGCGTTGACCTTGAAGATTCATCTTTTTTCAAAGAGTTCCAGAAGCGTTCAGGATATGAACACAATTAGCAGAGGGAGTCAAGAACGAATTCCACAATAGGTAGGGATATCCTGAGATTTGGAAAAATCCAGCACGCCGCCGGCAACGAAATTAGATATGATGAATGGTCAGCGGCTGAGCAGACCGAACGACCGTGCCAATTCGCGCCGCGACATCCTGAACGGTAAATCGGTCAAGACAATCCCAATAGGGACAGGCCTCCCCGATACATTTCTCGCAGGTCGGCACATCCGGGCGAAGCAGCACGCCACGCCCCAGCGGCTTCCAGCGAATTGGCAAATTGTTTCGGCGCGGATCGAACAGGCTGACCGTCGGCACCGTGAGAGCGGCCGCAAGATGAGCCGGACCGGTTGCGCCGGATACCACCGCCTGCGCGGCTCCAATCACGCTCATCAACTCTCGAACAGAAAGCTGCCCCATAAGATTGTTAATCCCTGGATGAAGCACCACGCCGTTCAGTGCCTCGCGCTGAAATTGATCGCGCTCGCCCGGGCTGCCAGTCAATCCCACGGTATATCCCTGCTGCGCCAACAGCTGAGCAAGATCCCGATAATGCTCCGGCCGCCAACGTCTGGCGGAGACGCCGCCGGGGTGAATCACCACTCGCTGCAGCGCGGCCCCATTCCATCGCCGCTCACCATCATTCCTCTCGGCAGCGGTAAGGTGAAGGCTCGGCGCAACCACAGGCAACGGTGTTAGCCGAAGCCCCTTGAGCATCTCCACATTGCAATCAGACTCATGCTTCTGAAAGCTGCTCCGGTGTTCATAGATCCAGCGATTCGCCAACACGCTCTGCCACCGAAATCCCGTCGCGATACGCAGCGGAATACCCGCCCGCCACGCGGCCCACATCAGACGGCGAAACGGCTTGAGAAAAATCACCGCATCGATCCCACCGGCAAACGCCTGCATCATGTCAGGAATCGACGCGTGCAACGACACCGTTCGGACATAATCCACGTCGGGATGATGCTCTAAGATGGGCGCGGCAATGGGATTCGCGAGCACGCCAATGCGAACGCCGGGCAGCAATTGCCGCAGTTGCGCCGCCACCGGCAGCGACAGCACCAGATCGCCGATCCCGTCGGGGCGGACAAGCAATACATTCATGGCAGCACATTCATCGTGAGACCGCACGGCAGGACTGCTGCGCCACCACGGCCGCCACAACCTGTTCCGGAGAAATTGCCGTGAGGCATTCCATCGGAATCGCATTACGGCAGACTCGACTGAAACAGGGCCGGCAAGAAAGGTCATGAGTCAACACGGTATGCCCTGCTCCATAGGGCCCGGTCCGCACCGCACTGGTCGGTCCAAACAGAGACACAACCGGTGTCCCCACCGCAGCCGCAACATGCATCGGACCGGAATCGTTCGTAATCAATGCGCAGGCTTTCGACAACAAGGCCGGCAGCAATCCAATCGAGGTCTCCCCGGCCAGGTCGACCACCGGACAAGCCGTCAGACTCCGTACCTGCTGACTCGCCTCCCGCTCGTCCGGCCCGCCGATCACGACTAGAGGACCAATACCGCGAGCCGCCAACTGCGTCGCCACGGCGGCAAACGATGCGGCTGGCCAGCGTTTGGTCGGCCAGCGCGCGGACACATTCATGGCCACCCACGGCGCATCCATATCGATGTCCTTGCGCCGGAACAGGTCGCGCAAGGTCGTCACATCCTGCGACGGCAGCCTAAATCGAAACTGCGGGGCACCGTCAACAGAAACACCCAGCGCCACCGCAACCGACAAATACCGGTCCACGGCATGCATCTCAGTTGTCGGCACAGCCACCCGCTGCGAATAGAACCGGGGACTCCCTTCACGCCCATTGGCAAACCCCACCCGCTGAGCGCATCCGGTCATCCGGGCCACCAGCGCGCTCCGCAACAACCCCTGAAGATCGACAACCAGATCGAACCGCTGCGCCCGCAGCTTCAGCGCTTGTCCAACCCACGACGCCAGAGTGGGATCGACCGGCCACACGGCATCGACACCGTCGATCCGCTGCACGATGTCAGCCCATTGCCGCTTGACCAGCCAAGTCAGGTGCGCCGATGGCCAGCGCTGCTTGAACGCGGCCACCACCGGCATGGCATGCACAATGTCGCCCAGCGAACTCGGCTTGATGAACAGAATTCGCCGAGGCTCAATCATTGAGGTCATTTATGAATGTCCCTGCCCATCAGACCTCCCCTGCTCGAGAACCACGGCATCGGCCATAATCCATGTCACCGCCTCGCCAAAAGACGACGCCACCGCTGCCGCGGAGTTGCGCTGATCCATGCGCGCGCCCGCGCCATGTTCACTGGTCGTAAGCCAAACGGACTTCGCGCCCACTCGCCTGGCCAGCTCGATATCCTTGGCATGGTCGCCAATGAGATACGAGCGGGACAGATCGACACCCAGCTCGCGCACCGCCTGTTCAACCAGGCCGGTCTCAGGCTTCCGGCAATGACACTGCTCGTCAGGGCGATGCGGACACACATAAATGCCGGCCAGCGACGCACCGGCGGCACCCACCAACCGCCTGAGCTTCTCGTGAACCCGGTCCAAATCGCCGGAGGAAAATAATCCCCGCCCAACTCCCGATTGATTTGTCACCACCACCAAGCGCGCGCCCGCGCGCGTCAGCCTGGCGAGCGCATCGGCGACATCGGGAAATAATTCGAACTGGTCCGGGGAACCGATGTACCCGGGATCCGGATTCAGCGTCCCGTCACGATCGAGAAACACCGTCACGCCCTGCAACGGCCCATGATGATGAGGCCCCGGCGGCTGATGGCCGATCGCTGAGAGCCGATCATCCTGCCCCAATTGTTTCGCTGCCGCTTCATCCACCATATCAACCGTCACACCGGTCATACAACGATGATCGATGGGGCACTCCCGCAACAGGCACGGCGCGCAATCGACCGGCTGCCGGACAATCGATGCTTTCTGCCGATAGGGCGCCGTCGTCTTCCAATCGGTGGGGCCGAATACCGCCACAACCGGCACCGCGAACGCCGCCGCCAGATGCATCGGCCCGGTGTCGTTCGTCAGCAATAGGGTGCAGCGTTTTGTCACCGCCATCAGCTCCCGGATATTCGTCCGCCCCGACAATACCGTTGACCGCACCGTGAGCCGCTCGGCGACCGAGTACCCCAGCTCCTCTTCCCCCTTGGCACCGAGAATCACGACGGAAACCGACCGCCCTTGTTGCTGCTCGATCCGGCGGCAGACCCGCAGCGCCGCTTCCGCGTACCGTTCAGGCAGCCATCGCTTGGCGCTGCCGTAGGTCGATCCGGGATTGATGCCGACGAGCAGATCCTCCCGCCCCACTCCGGCTTCACTCAAACGATCGTTCATGGCATTGACTTCATCGGCGGAGACCGCGAGCGCCGGAACCGGCGGCGCGCCGGTCAGGCCGAGCGGCTTCAACAGATCCCAATAGTAGTGGACTTGGTGCACCAGCGTCTCGCGATCGGGCCGCGCGACGGGGTCTGTCAGCAAGAACGCGCGCCCGTCGGTGACATAGCCGTACCGGCGGCGGATGCCGGCGAGCCAGGCAATTAACGCCGCCTCGAACGCATTTTGAAACAGCACCGCCAGATCGAATCGATGCCGGCGCAGCAGGCCCGCCAACGTCCATTTCCCGGACAGCCCCGCATGAACCCCGCGGTCATTGTAGACCAGCCGGCGATCGATACCCGGATAGGCGATGAACAGCTCGGCAATAGCCGGTTTGGCGAGCAAGGTGATTTCCGCCTTGGGAAAGAGCGCGCGCAGCCCGCGCAAAGCCGGTTCGCACATTACGGCATCGCCGATCCAATTCGGCGCCCGAACCACAATCCGAGAAGGCGATTCGTTACGCACGACCATCTCCCTGCGGCTGAGGCGCCTTGGAGAGATCCCGCAGCAGACGATGAAGCGCATCCTCCCCGCGCCGGACATCGGCCCGCAGCCGCACGGCCCACCAGGACTCGTCAGGCCGCAACAATGGCGCCAGCTTCCCAGCGTCTTTTTCGGTGGTGAACACCATCTCCACGTTGGCCCGCTTCACCTGCCTTCGTATCCGCTCAAGGTCCTCGCTCCGGTAGGCGTGATGATCGGCGAACGCCGTTTCGCCCAAGACCTGTAGGCCATTATCCATCGCCAACCGACGGAAAGATTCGCTGTTCCCAATCCCGCTGACCAACCAGGCTTTCTTTCCCACACACCAGTCCACAGCCTGCCGCACCCCTGTGGTGACCGAGACCACCTCGTCGGCTCTAAAGACCACCTCTGCTTGGACGTGATTTTCTGTCACGACCGCCTGCACTCGGCCCCGCACCGCGGCCACATCCCGCTCCGTATCGGCACGAGTGATGACGACCGCCGCCGCGCGGCGAAGCCCCGTCAGCGGTTCACGAAGACGGCCGGCCGGCAACAAGCCATCTAACCCCGTCGCATCCATCGCATCGAGCAAGACAATATCGAGATCGCGAAACAACGCACGATGCTGAAACCCATCGTCGAGGACGATCCAATCGACCGGCCATCGATCGAGCACCCAGCGTCCGACCCCCGCGCGATCCGCGCCGACGGCAACAATCGCGTTGGGACAACGAGTCGCAATCAAATACGGTTCATCGCCGGCTTCCGCTGGACCGGCCAAGACCTGCTGACCATCCGACACCAGCACATGCGCCGCCGTCGATGCCCGCTTGTAGCCACGACTAAGAACGGCAACGCGCTGCCCCTGCGCCTGCAGCCATTCCGTCAACAGAATGACCATCGGGGTTTTTCCCGTTCCGCCGACGGTCATGTTCCCGATACTCACCACACGGCAAGGCAATCGCGCTGGCCGACTCCATCCACGATCATAAGCCCACATCCTGGCGCGAACCGCCACTCCATAGAGCGCGGCCACACCGCTCAGCCAGGGACGAACCGGATCGCCGGGCCGCAATAGTGCCACGATCACGGCCTCGCAATCGCCGGCTGCGGCATCTGGCCGGCAGACCTAGAAGAAGACGACGACGACGGCCCGGACGGCAAACAGGCTTCAATCAAGTCCAGGCTCCGTTGCAACGCGCCCTGGTTATCCAAGACGGTCTGGCGGGCCGCCTCTCCGACCTGGCGGCGAGCAGACGCATCCTCTAGCCAGCCGCTGATCGTTCGCGCGACCGTCTCCACATCGGACACTCGGACTGCGCCGCCGGACTCCAACAGAAGCGTCGCAATTTCCGCGCAGTGGTCCGTATAGGGGCCGAACAATACCGGCTTGCCCCAGACGGCCGGTTCCAGCAAATTATGCCCGCCCACAGGCACC
This sequence comes from Nitrospira sp., assembly GCA_020846195.1. Lineage (GTDB taxonomy): Bacteria > Nitrospirota > Nitrospiria > Nitrospirales > Nitrospiraceae > Nitrospira_D. The sequence goes on along the minus strand of JADLEJ010000002.1, from coordinate 11,232 downwards.
AAGGTGCCGCCGACAAATGCCACTGCCGCCTCATGATACGCCCGCGCCAATTCTCCCCGCGTATCCAAGATGATGACCCGCGGCCCGGATGCAACGGACTCCAGCCGGCTCTTGCGCTGCGCCTGAAAACCGGCGGCCGTCACCATGGCCATCACGGCATCCACCCGTTCAATATGCCGAGGCGCCAGCATCAGAACAGCCTTAGGATGAACCTCAACGATCTGTCGATATGCCGCAACCAGCAACTCCTCCTCGCCCGCATGCGTACTCCCCGCGAGAAGAAGCGCCTCACCTTCATGCAGGCCCAGCGCAGCCCGCAATGACACATCTGCCGCCATCGCCAGCATGGGCTGATCGAACTTGATGTTGCCGGTCCGCTGGACCCTGGCAGGATCGGCCCCAAGCGCCACGATACGCTGCACATCGCGCTCCGACTGCATCAAGCAGAGCGTGAGCGACCGCAGCACCGACCGATAAAATGAAATGAGGCCGGCGATATGCTGCCGGGCAAACGACCGGGACGACAACCGCCCATTCACCATGACGGCCGGCACTCGCCGGTCCCGCAAGGTCCATAAAAGATTCGGCCAGAGTTCGGTCTCGACAAAGGCGTAAAGAACTGGCTGCCACTGCGCGATGGCGCGGGACACGGCCCAGGGAACATCGAGCGGGGCGTACCGATGCTCGGCAACTCCCGCCAAGCGTTGTTCAACCGCCTCGCGGCCCGTTTCCGTCACCGTCGAGACAATAAACCGATGGCCGGGATGGTTGCGATGCAGCGCTTTCACTAACGGCGTGACCGCCACGACTTCTCCAAGCGACACGGCATGAATCCAGACCAGCGGGCGCCGCTCTCCGGATGGCTCCAGAACCGGCCTGATGCGCAACCCAAACCGGTCGAGCACACCTCTTCGGCATCGTTTTTTGGCGAGCAGAATACAGAGAACAATCGGCGCAGCCAGAATGAACAGAATATTGTAGAGCAGTCGCCACATGGGTTGGCTAGGACGCGGCCTCCGCTTCAGCCTCAGCCGTCAGCCGGTTTAAGGTCGATTCCAATTCGATACGAGCGGCTTCAAGCGCGACGTCATCCGCCTCGCGCGAAACCCAGATCGGGGCGCCCCAGAGGAAGACCCCGCGGGAAAATGGGTATGGCACCATGAAGCGATCCCAGCTCGAGAAGAGTTTTTTTTTGAGCAGGCGAAGCCGAGCGGGACAATCGGCAACCCCGTGGCCTTCGCCAATTGAATGACACCCAGCTTCGCCACCTGCCGCGGCCCTTTGGGGCCATCCGGCGTCACGACGACATCTTTGCCAGACCGCCCCAGCTTAATGAGCGAGCGGAGCGCGCCGGCGCCGCCGCGAGTACTCGACCCACGGACGGCCTCATGCCCGAACCGGGCAATGATGCGGGCGATAATTTCCCCGTCGCCATGCTGACTGATCAGCACATGCGATCCCGGCCCGCGATACCCGAACGGGATCATCAACTGTTGCGCATGCCAGAACGCCAGAATGATGGACCGCTTCTCGCGGTACAGCGCATCCACCGGCTCATACCCGCGCTGCTCCAGCCGCATGCTGCCCTTGATCCCACGAATCACCAGCGCTCCAAGCGGCGGCAACAGCGAAAATTTGACCCATCGCTCAGCCCGTTTCTTCAGGCTGATTTTTTGTTGCGGCTCATTACCTGTCACATGTCACCTGCCACGCGGTGTTCATACATTGGATACGTCCTGGAATTGCATCGCATGCAACCGCTGATACAAACCATTGTGCCGCAAAAGCTCATCGTGCGTGCCGATCTCGGCCACCCGGCCACGGTCCAGCACCACAATCCTCGTGGCATTCTGCACGGTCGAGAGCCGATGAGCAATCACCACCGTCGTGCGGTTCTTCATCAAATTCGCCAGCGCCAGCTGCACGATGCGCTCGGATTCCGTGTCGAGCGCGGAGGTCGCCTCGTCCAAGATCAGTAACGGAGGATCGCGTAAAATCGCCCGGGCGATGGCAAGGCGCTGGCGTTCGCCGCCCGACAGCTTTACGCCCCGTTCGCCGATCGTCGTCTGATAGCCGTCAGGCAACCGGGAAATAAAATCATGCGCATAGGCCTGCTTGGCGGCCTGTTCGATGTCGCTCGCGGTCGCCCCCGGGCGCCCAAACGCGATATTGCTGGCGACCGTATCGTCGAACAACACTACGTCTTGCGACACGATGCCGATCTGCGTGCGCAGCGACGCCAAGGTATACGATTCTAACGGCGCGCCGTCGAGCAACATCTGCCCGCTCGTCGGCTGGTAAAATCTCGGCAGCAGACTCACCAGTGTGGACTTGCCGCTGCCGCTACTCCCGACCAGCGCGACCATTTCACCGGCGCGAATGACGAGATCGACTCCCGCCAAGGCCGGGGCCGTCTGGCCGCTGTAGCTAAGCGACACCCCGCGCAATTCGATCCGGTCGGCAATTCCCTGGCACACCAGCGTGCCCTTGTCCTGCGCCTGCTCCGTCGCGAGATCCAGCACTTCAAAGACCCGCTCTGAGGCGGCCATGGCCTGCTGAATCAGATTGTTCGCCCCGGCCAGCTTGCGAATGGGCGTGTAGGCCATGAACATCGCGGTCAGAAATGAAAAGAAGGCGCCCGGCGTCATGCTGCCATGCAGCACCAGATAGCCGCCGTACCAGATGATCACGGCCACGCCGACCACGCCGATCACTTCCATATGTGACGACCCGATCGACCACACTTGATTGGCCTTCAGCGTCGTGCTCAAAAAGGCCCGGTTGCTCAGCTCGAATCGCGCGGCCTCCGCCTCTTCACGGCGGAACGCTTTGACCATCCTGATTCCCGACAAGGTCTCCTGCACGGTCGAGGACATGTCCCCCATCCGCTCCTGCCCGCTGGTGGCCAAGGCGCGTAACCGGCGCCCCATGCGGGACATCGTCACCACGGCGAGCGGAATCACGATGATCGACAATCCCGCCAGCTGCCAATTCTGATAGACGATGACGCCGAGCATCACCAGAAACGTCAAGGCATGCTGGAATATATCTTTGAGGACGTTGGAAACCGCGTTCGCCATCAAGCCCACATCGTTCACAACACGCGACACCAGCCGCCCAGAGGTATTGGCGTCGTGGTATCCCACCGGCAGCCGCATCAGATGGAGAAACAACGCCTGGCGAATGTCGGCGATCACCCGATTGCCGACATAGTTCATGAGATAGGTTTGTCCATAACTGAAGAAGGCTTTGACGATCGACACGGTCAAAAGCGCGAGCGGGAGGACCCAGAGTAACGACTCGTTCTTTTCGATGAAAATCCCGTCCAGCACCGGCTTCACCAGCCAGGCATAGACGCCGGACAGCGCGGCCACCATGCCGGAGCACACAATCGCCGCGACGAAGCGGCCCCGATAGGGCCGGACATACCGCAATAACCGAAAGAATCGATCTAGGCTCGACATGCGTCTAGTACCACCTGGGCGGCTCTGTGTGAAGCGCCGGGCTGTCCGAGACTGGCTTTCACGGCCTGCAGACTTCGCTTCATCTCATTATACGCGGCACGGTCATCCAACAACCGGCGGACTTCATGATACACCCTCGCCCCCGTGGCTTCATGCTGAATTAATTCCGTCACCACAGTCCGGCCGGCCACCAGATTCACCAACCCGATCCACTTCACTCGAATCAGCAGCCGAGCCAGCCGATAGGTCAACCGTGAATGCGCCTGATAGAACAGCACCATCGGTGTCCCCACAACCGCCGCCTGCAACGTCGCCGTCCCCGATGCCACACAAATAAGATCGGCCGCCGCCATAACCTCGCTCGCCTGCTCCGGAACCACAGTCACCGGCGCGGAGCTCTTGTCCAGCAGCGGACGAATCAGATTGTCGGCAATCGTCGAGGCCTGCGCCATCAGAAACTGCATGGTCGGATCGTCGCGCAACAACCGCTCTGCCGCTTCCAGAAGGATCGGGAGATGCAGCCGCACTTCCGCCGACCGGCTGCCCGGCAGCAGCGCAATCACCCGGCTCGCCGGCTTCAGCCCAAACCGTTCGCGCAACGCCGCCCGATCGTACTGCGGGGCCACGGCATCGAGCAGCGGGTGGCCGACAAAGGTGCAGGGCAAGCCGACTTTGCGATACAGCTCGGCTTCGAACGGCAAAATCACCATCACCTGATCGACGCGCTGTTGAATATACTTCATGCGGCCCGGCCGCCAGGCCCAGATCTGCGGCGCAATATAATAGATCACCCGCAGCCCGGCCGACTTGGCAAACCAGGCATAGCGCAGATTGAGCCCGGGGTTGTCGATAAAGACGACGGCATCCCACCGTTCCGACCTGAGCAACCGGCGCATGGCGGCAAACCGGCGGATGATCGCGCGCAAGGCCGAGAACCCGACGATCCCCATCACATCGAGGTGCCCAAACCCTTCCACGAGCCGCACGCCCGCGGCTTTCATCGCCACCCCGCCGACGCCGACGAGCCGGACGGTGGGATCGAGTTCGCGGAGCGCTAGGGCTAGATTGGCGCCATGAAGATCGCCGGACGCTTCCCCGGCTACGATCAAAATCTGCGGCATCGAGAATCTCTCATAGTGAGAACCGGGTTACGCTGAATCGCACAGATCGCGAGGCCGGCCGGCACGGCCTGGCTAGAAGGATTGACGCGCGGCATGCTCCGCCACCGCGGCCAGCACCTGGTGCGCCACCTCCAGCGCGGCGGCGCCGTTCTCTCCCGAGACCTCAGGCCGCGATCCGTTTTGAATGGCCTGGACAAAGGATTCCAACTGGAGCTTGAGCGGCTCATCGGCATTGCCCTGAAAGGATTCGGTGTCCAATTCCGGCGGTGCGCCGGACAGGGCGCGGCGCCGGACGATCACCGCTTGCCGGGTTTGAAAATCGATCGAGAGATAGTTTTCTCGCTGAAACAACCGCAGACGGCGCATCTTATTGGTCGAGATGCGGCTCGCCGTAAGGTTCGCCACACAGCCGCCGCGGAACTGAATCCGCGCCTGGGCAATATCGATGGTCGGGGAGAGGACCGCCATCCCGGAGGCGCGAACCTCTTCAACCGGACCAGGATTGAAAGACAACACCAGGTCGAGGTCGTGAATCATGAGATCCAGCACGACATCGACGTCCGTCCCGCGCGGACTGTAACTGCCCTGCCGATGCCCCTCGATAAACGCCGGGCGCTGGATGTGCGACCGCATCAGCCGCATGATTGGATTGAACCGCTCGCTATGCCCGACTTGCAACCGGCAATCCTTCATCTTTGCCAACGCCACCAATTCATGCGCCTCGGCTGGCTGCACCGCAATGGGCTTTTCCACCAACACATGCTTGCCGGCCTCAAGACATTGTTTGGCCACGGCATAGTGCGACGAGGTCGGCACCGCCACACTGACGAGATCGACATCGTTCAAGAGGTCTTCAGGATTGGGATAGGCTTGCGCGGCATGTCGTCCGGCAATTTCTTGCGCGCGTTCGAAACTTTGATCGGTGACGCCGGCGAGCGTCACGCCGGGGATGGATGCATAGAGGCGCGCATGATGCTGCCCCAGATGACCGACACCGATGACGCCTGCCCGCAATTTCTTCACTAAATGCGCGTCCTCTCGCTCACTGAGTCGAATGCTGAAGCAATCCGCCAGCGGCGCTCTCGCTTCACTCAGAGACTCAACGTACCGGCGCGTACGCCTCGCCCCTTCGCTCGCCGCGGCCTGGCTGAACGGCCTGCTTGAGCATCCTGTTACGATTTGATCGGTTCAAGATACTTGATCCCGACCACCGCAATACCGGCCTGGCGCGCCTTCTCCAACAACAACTCCCGGTCCAGCATCACGGTTCGCCCGGCTTCCACGGCGAGGACCGTCGCGTTCACCGACGCCATCACCTCGATGGTGCGCGGCCCGATGGCCGGCAGATCGAACCGAAGGTCCTGCTGCGGCTTGCAGCGTTTCACCACGACGGCGCCGTCTTTCGCCAATTCTCCGCCCCGCTTGATCGCGCCATCGGTGCCCTCAACCGCTTCCACGGCCACCACGACTTTATCTTTGATGACCACGCACTGCCCGATGTCCAGACGGCCGATTTCGTACGCCATTTCCCAGCCATACCGGATATTCTCCCATTCCTTTTTCGTGGGTTCGCGGGAAGACAAGCTCCCTTCTTCGACCAGAATCCCTTCGAGGCCGAAGGTGGACTCGCAAATCGTAATCCCTTCCCCCTCGATCTCCGCCGCAATTTCCCGGAGGATGTCGTCGTCCTTCCAGAGCGCGACCCGCGCAAACAGAGCCAGCGCTCTGAAATCAGGCCGCACCGTCGTAAAGACATGGGTCTTCTTGACCCCGCCGAGCATGACGACACGCCGGACGTTGTCGCTCTTGAAGGCATTGATCAACTTGCCGAGCTGGCCGATCTTCACCCAATGGATGCTATCGACATGCTGCTCCAGCTCCGGTTCCGCTTCTCCGACATGGGCGACGGCCGACACAAAATACCCCATCTTCTTGGCATTGTCGGCAAAGATGATCGGAAAGCGTCCGTTCCCGGCGATCAGCCCGATACGCTTATCGTCAGTGGGCAGTGCGGCGGTCACGCGGATTCATCCTCATCGCCCTGGTCCTTCCCAATTGAACGGGAAGTTCCACGCTTGGTGGCTTCCATGAAGGTCAGGATCTGGGCGACATCCGCGTGATCCTTGAACTCCGCCCTCGCCAGCTTGATCGCTTCGGCGGATCGATGGCCCTCGCGGAACAGCAAATCGTAGGCTTTCTTCAAGACCGAAATCCGCTCGCCGGAGAATCCGTGGCGGCGCAAGCCAATCGAGTTCAATCCGTAGAGTTTCGACCGATACCCGCCGGCAGCCCTGGTAAACGGCGGCACATCCTGCACGACGCCGCAACAGCCTCCCACCATGGCATAGGCGCCGATGCGCACGAACTGATGCACGCCCGTCAACCCGCCGATGATGGCATGATCGCCGATCGTGATGTGCCCAGCCAGACTGGCGGCATTCGCCAAGATCAGATGATTTCCCAGGCGGCAGTCGTGAGCGACATGCACATAGGCCATCAGAAAGTTTTTGTTGCCGATGGAGGTCAGACCTCCGCCTTGCACCGTGGCTCGATTGACCGTGACATATTCCCGCAGGATATTGTCGTCGCCGATGACCACCTTGGTCGGTTCACCTTTATACCCTAAGTGCTGAGGCGGGCCGCCGATGGACGAAAAGGGATGCAGCTCGTTCCGCTCGCCAATCTCAGTCCACCCATCGACCGTCACATGGGAGAGCAGCTTGGTCCCCTTCCCGATCGAGACGTGCTCGCCGATCAGGCAAAACGGCCCGATGGCCACATCCTCCGCCAATTTCGCACCCGGATGCACTATTGCTGTCGCATGAATCTGCACACCAGACCTCCGCAAATGGCCCCGTTATGGGCGCGACTCCGTCTTTTCTTCCGTCACCATCGCTGTCACTTCCGCTTCGCACACCACATCGTCGTCGACATAGGCCTTGGCCTGCATCTTCCAGAAAGGCGCCCGCTTCTTAACCACATCCACCTCGAACCGCAGGCGATCCCCCGGCACCACCGGCTTCCGGAACTTCGCGCTATCGATGCCGGTCAGATACACGACCGGCCGGCCGGTCACCTGCACGGACTTAAACGCCAGCACGCCGCCGACTTGCGCCATCGCTTCCAAGATGAGCACTCCCGGCATCACCGGCCGCCCGGGGAAATGACCTTGAAAGAACGGCTCATTGATCGTCACATTCTTAATCGCCACAATACGACGATCGGGATCCAACTCCAGCACCCGATCGACCAACAGAAACGGATACCGGTGCGGGAGCAATGCTTGAATCTCTGCCTGTTCCATCACTGCCATGCCGTTGCCTCCTCTGTTCCCCGTCACGCCACGCTACTTATTCTGGCTATCGAACTCTTTCACGATCCGATCCGTCATGTCCAACGCAGGCTGATGATACAACACAATCCGCACCATGGCATCGCTGCCCTTGTCCAGAATGGCTTGATAGCCCTCCTTCTGCGCCACCGCCTGCGCGGCCGCCGCAATCTTCTTGGCATACTCCGTCACCATCTCGCGCTGTTTCTGCTGCACTTCCCGGTTAAAGTCGGCCAGCCGGCGCTGATAGGCCTCCAGCTTCGTCCTGAATTGGTCCTGTTTTTCCTGCTTGGCCGGCTCGCTCAATTTGCTGTTCGGATCCTGAAGCGACAGCTCCATATCCTTCAACTCCTGATCGTCGGCATTCACAATCTTCTGCCGGGTCAGCGAATAGCTCTTCATTTCCTCCAGTGCCCGCTTGCCGGCTTTGGATTGCTCCATCACCGCCTGCTGATCCATCACACCAACTTTGAACGCCTCCGCCGCAACGGCCGTCCAGGCGAACCCCAGGCTCGCCACCAGCACCCCGAGCATCCCGACCACGCGCTGCTGTTTCATATGCCCTCTCTCCTCCTGCTAGGGATAGTCCCGATTGAACTCTTCGATCACCTGAGTTGAAATGTCGAGCGCATCTTCGCGATAGAGCGTAATCCCGCCCTTGCTGCTGTCCACGATAATCTGCAACCCGAGCCGCTTGGCCACCTTGCCGGCCACCGCTTCGATCTTGTCGCGAAACCCGTCCATCACATCTTTTTGCTTCTCCTGCACTTCCCGGTTCAGCTCCGCCACCTTTTGCTGGTACTCCTGCATGCGCCGGCGAAACGATTCCTCCCGCTCGCGCTTCGCCGTAGGACTGAGCACGCTTGCCTGCTTGACGAAATCCTCCTCCATTCGGCGCAGCTCTTTTTCATCGAGCTCGATCAGCGTCTGTCGATTCTTGGAAAACGCCGCGAGATGATCCTTGGCTTTTTTCCCCGCGTTGGTATCGGACAAAATTCTGGCGGGGTCTAAGACTCCGATCTTTCCCTCGACTTTGGCGCCGGCACCCGCTCCCGCACATCCGCTGACGACAAGAAATACGACGGTGAGAAGCGCCGCACACAGATTCCGCCGCCGATCCCTCATTGCGACCATTGTTGTCACGCTGCCCTTCCATCGACCATTAGAATAGCGACCCGATCGTAAACTCGAACACGCCCGTCCGTTCTCCCTGCCGTGGAGAGAGATTGATTCCGTACGCAACGCGCAACGGGCCAAAGGGGGAAATCCACCGCCCTTCGATACCGGCCGACTTCCTCAGATTCAGCGAGAAGTTTTCATTGTCATCGAAACCCTTCCCGTAATCGAAGAAGATCACACCGTTGAGCTTGGCATCGGCCGAAATCGTAAAGATATAGTCGAAGTTGAAGATCAACTGCTTTGAAGCTCCGATGATCGTATACAAATCAGGCACGACCGGCCCCGCCTTGCCAAAGACAAATCCACGCATGGTGTTGATACCGCCGACGAAAAACCGCTCGGTCAGCGGGATCGGCTTCCCGCCGATGCCTTCAACGGCGCCGAAACGGGCCCGAACCGAGAAACGTGTATCGAACGGCAACGGCGTGTATTTACTCACATCGAAATGGTACTTCACAAAGTTATTGGAACCGCCAAGCATCGGCGTGCCGTAGTCGACGCCGCCGCCGACACGCCAGCCGGTCCGAGGGTCCAAGTAATAGTCCCGGGTATCCCTGAACAACGTCGTGCGAAATCCCGTCGTGGTTTGACTGCCGAGCTGCCGGCAAATCAGCGGCAAGAGATCCGGACAAAGCCCCGGCTGAGGATCCTTGAAGTTCAATTGTTCCGCCACGAGGCTGACACTTCCCGTGACATACTCGGACAACCATCGGCCGAACGTGACGCTGCCTCCAGATTTTTCCTCGAAATAGGAAATATAGTTCGTCATGCTGCGATAAATATCGAGTTGCACCGACGTCAGGCTGTCGTTCAAGTAGGGATTGCGGAACGTGATCAATCCGAGAGACCGTTGTTGTCCAAGCTGGCCGCGAATACGGCCCATGTAGCCACTCCCACCAAGATTTCCTTCAGTGATATCGGCAATGGCGACGAGCTTGTCCAAGGTGCTGAATCCGCCGCCGATGCTGAACTGGCCGGTCGGCTTTTCCTTGACCCGCACATTCAGATCGACCTTGTCGGCATCGACTTGCGCCGGAAGAATTTCAACCGTCTCGAAAAAGTTCAGGTTGTTCAACCGCTGAAAGCTCCGCTTCAACGACGGGGTATCGATGACGTCCTGCTCATCAACACGAATTTCCCGGCGAATGACGTTATCGCGGGTCTTGTCGTTGCCGAGGATATTGATCTGCCGGATCCGCATCATCTCGCCTTCCTTAATGCTGAGAATGATGCTGGCCGTGCGTTCGTCATTGTTCGGGTTCACGTTCGGCACGACATCGGCGAAGGCATACCCCTTGCTGCCATACATGTCCGTGAGACGGGTGATTTCGTCTCGAATCTTGGCCCGTTGAAAGATTTCGCCATCCTTGATTTTCAACTTCTCCCGCAACTCCGCTTCTTCGAAAACAGTGTACCCGCGAAAGCCGACTTCCGAGACCGTGAAGGGCTCTCCCTCCGACACGTTGTACGTGATGACAAACCACTTCTTATCTTCTGTGAGCTCCACCGTAGGCACGCCGACCTGCACATTGAGGTAACCCTTATTCAGCAGGATTTCCTTCACCCGTTCGACATCGTTCGCCAGCTCATCCTGCTTCAAAATGCCGGCATCCGATACGAACGACGGCAGCTTCAATTGCGTGAAGAGCCCATACCAGGGAATCCACTCGCGTATCGCCGTGACCTTGAAAACTTCTTCTTTCGTCGCCGCGCGCATGCCTTCAAAGACGACGGTCTTCACCCGGGCCTTGTCCCCTTCCTTCACAAAGAAGGTTAGGCGCTTGCGGTCTTCATCCAGCGTCTGCACGACCGGAATCACCTGCGCGTTATAATACCCGTCCTCCTGATAGGCGAGACGAATTTTCTCCGCGCTTTCTTTGGCCTGCTGCTGATCCAGAAACGATTGGCCCTTGATCGTCGTCTTTTCTTTGAGTTTATCGTCGCTCAGGTTTTCATTTCCGTCATACACAATTTCAGTAATGAAGGGTTTTTCCCGCACGACAAACACCACCGCCGTACCCCCCTCACCCGCTTCCGTTTCAACCTGCACATCCTCAAAAAACCCCGTGTCATAGAGTATCTTGATCTGGCCGCGCACCGTTTCCGGCGTATACGGATCACCGGCCTTGAGACTCAG
>JADLEJ010000001.1 GCA_020846195.1 Nitrospira sp. | reverse complement strand
CTGGCCCTTCGAACGCACGCACCGATCTATACCACTCAGGACGTGTGGAAACGGCGCAGCGGGCAACACCTAGATGCCTGGCTCGCGAAGCTCGATACCAAAGATATCGACACACAAGAAGTCTAGGATGTTTGGTTTGACTAATTGCGAGGAGTAGAAGACCGCCATGACGACTTATCTCGAAAAACCGGCCAATGTAAAAGAACAGTGGCATCTCGTGAACGCCGAGGGGAAAACCCTGGGACGTCTGGCGGCGAAAGTCGCCGGCATTCTGCGCGGCAAACATCGCCCGACCTTCACGCCAAACGTGGACATGGGCGATCATGTCGTGATCATTAATGCCGAGAAGATCCATTTGACCGGCAATAAAATGCAGGACAAGCTCTACCGGCATCATTCGGGCTACCCCGGTGGACTCAAGACCACCGATGCGCAGCATTTGTTCAAGAAGGATCCGACTGAATTATTGGTGAGAGCCATTGAGGGCATGCTCCCCAAAAACCCACTCGGCAACGGCATGGCGAAAAAACTCCGCGTCTATGTCGGATCGAATCATCCGCATCAGGCTCAGCACCCGGAACCCCTTTCTCTGTAGCACTTAGAATTTAGAAGGAGACGAGTCCTATGGCAGCCGTGACACAGTACGCAACAGGTCGCAGAAAATGTGCCGTCGCCAGAGCCTGGGTAACCGGGACGGCCACCGGTGAAATTACGGTCAACGATAAGCCATTGGAGAAGGCCTTTCCCCGCCTTACCCTCCGGCAGATCATCCAGCTTCCCCTTGAAATGGCTGGGCTCACCGGCAAGTATTCGATTAACGCAACCGTCTATGGCGGCGGCCCGACCGGTCAGGCCGGCGCGCTCCGTCACGCCATTGCGCGTGCGCTCGTCGTCTTGAGCCCCACGGTACGGACCCCGCTCAAGAAGGAAGGCCTCCTCACGCGCGACTCTCGCGTGAAGGAACGAAAAAAATACGGACAGAAGGGTGCTCGTAAGCGCTTCCAGTACTCCAAGCGCTAAACAGCCGGAGCCAAAGAACGAGAAAGGGAAGGCTCCTCGCCTTCCCTTTTTTGTTGCCCATAACCTGGCACTCTCAATGCCAGCTCGATAGGATGACAAGCCATGCCGAAGAAATTTCGCATCGCAATCGCAGGAGCCAGCGGTTATGCCGGAGCGGAGCTCGTCCGCTTGGCCGCCGCGCACCCCTACTTCGACATCGCCGCGGTGACCTCCGAGAAGTCAGCCGGTCAACCGGTCGCTTCCATCTTCCCCAGCCTCACCGGCGTTGTGCAGCACACGTTCGAAGCGCTGGCACCCGAAGCCCTGGCTGAGCGAGCCGATGCCTTATTTCTTGCGCTCCCTCATACAAAATCTCAAGAACCGGTTGCGCTTTGCATGAAGGCGGGCAAGCTGGTTGTGGACCTGAGCGCAGACTACCGGCTCAAGAATGTGGCGGCGTACGAGCAATGGTATCAGACACCGCACGCCCATCCGGCGCTGCTTCAAGAAGCCGTGTATGGCCTGCCGGAGCTCCATCGGACAGCCATTGCAAAAGCGAAATTAGTCGCATCGCCAGGTTGCTATCCGACCGCCGCCATCTTGCAACTGGCACCACTCTTTGCCAAAGGACTCGTCCAGCTCGACTCCATTGTCATCGATGCGAAATCTGGGATCTCAGGAGCAGGACGAAGCCCGGCCCTCCCCTATCATTTCCCGGAAGCCCATGAATCGCTAGAGCCCTATAAAATCGGCAAGCATCGCCATATTCCTGAAATCGAACAGGAGCTCTCCGGCGCCATGGGGGCGCCCGGCGCGGTCACCATCGCCTTTACGCCGCACCTCGTCCCTATGAATCGCGGCATTCTGAGCACCGCCTATTGCAAACTGAAAACAGAGATGGCGTTGCCGGAATTGCGGGCTCTGTACCGGGAGTTCTATCAAGGCGAGCGGTTTATCCGCCTCTATGAAGACATCGCCCCCAACCCCCGGTACATCAAAGGGTCAAACTTTTGCGACATCGGTGTTTATGCAGACCAGCGCGCCGGATGGGTTGTCACCGTCGCAGCCATAGATAATCTGGTCAAAGGTGCCGCTGGCCAAGCCATCCAAGCCATGAATCTGATGCTGGGACTTCCTGAAGAAACAGGGCTCACTGCGCCGGGCAGTTATCCATAACTCATATTTTTAAGCAACCTTTCAACGAGATGACCGCTATGAAAACCAACGCATCGGGCGTGACCGCGCCACAAGGCTTCGAAGCCGCCGGCATCCATTGCGGCATTAAGAAACCAGGCATCCTCGACCTGGCACTAGTCGTATCCGCCGTCCCTGGTCCCATTGCAGGAGTCTTCACAAAGAACCGCGTGGTCGCCGCACCGGTCGTCCTCGATCGCCGCCATCTTCGGCAGCGTCGTGGCCGCGCCATTATCGTCAATAGCGGAAACGCCAATGCCTGCACCGGTGCCAAAGGACTTCAGGCGGCCGTCGCCATGGCCACGGCCGTGAGCAAGAGCCTGGCGATTCCGGTAAATCAGGTCTTCGTCGGATCGACTGGCGTCATCGGGCGAACGCTCCCGATCGATCGCGTGAAAACGGGCGTCCCGACCTTGCTTGAAAAACTCAGCCGCGCGGGCGGACGCCAGGCGGCACAAGCCATTCTCACGACTGACTTGCGGCCCAAGACGGTCGTGCTCCAAGCCACAATCGGCGGCCGAGTCGTGACCATTGGAGGCATGGCCAAAGGCTCGGGCATGATCCACCCCAATATGGCCACTATGCTCGGATACTTGACCACCGATGCCGCCATTGCGCCGGCCGCGTTGCAACGGGCGCTAAAATCCGCAGCCGATCAGTCCTTCAACTGCATCACCGTAGACGGCGATACCAGCACGAACGATACGGTTCTCTGCCTGGCCAATGGATTAGCGAAAAATCCGACCATCCAATCCGGCACCAAGCACTATCGCCAGTTTGAACAATTGTTAACCGAAGCTTCTCAGACGCTCGCCTTGGCCATTTGCCGAGACGGCGAAGGGGTCACCAAAGTGGTGAAGATCGCTGTCGGCGGGGCAAAGACGATAACGGCCGCCAAACGCGTCGCGAGCACGATTGCCACCTCCAATTTGGTCAAGACCGCATTGTTCGGCGAAGACGCCAACTGGGGGCGCGTGATGGGCGCGCTCGGGCGATCCGGCGTTCTCATCAACCCCGACACCATCACCGTGCGCTTCGACAACATTGTGATGGTCAAAGGGGGAATGGGAACAGGCCTCGCGGCAGAACGAAAGATCGCACGGGTTTTCAAACAGAAGGAATTCACGATCTCCGTCGAGCTCGGGCAAGGACAGGCAGCGGCCCACATGTGGACAACGGACTTGTCGTACGACTATGTTCGCATTAACGCCAGCTATCGATCCTGAGTGAACCCTTCACGCCTAAGCCCTTGAAAATCAACCGTCGCTATGATAGCGTGCCGAGGCTCTAGTGGTGTTCGGATAACTCTGCTTGCACTATTGGGTGTCGGCAGAATCGTATTTAAATTTAACATCAGCGAAGAAAAGCGCTGCTTGGCTTGAGAATAAGGGGATTCGTTCCCCTCACCCGCACGGCGGGTGCTCTGCGAGCCTTGAAGGGAGGTGAAGGCATGGGAGTGGTCGCGATTAAGGAATTGCTGGAAGCAGGCGTGCACTTTGGGCATCAGACGAACCGCTGGAATCCAAAGATGAAGAGATATCTCTTCGGCGAACGCAATGGCATCTACATCATCGACTTGCAACAGACGCTCACGCGGATGGAGCAGGCCTATGCCTTCGTCCGAGACACCGTCGCAGCCGGTGAAACCGTTCTGTTTGTCGGCACCAAGCGGCAAGCCGCGGAAATCCTCGAAGAAGAATCCAAGCGCGCCAACATGTTCTTCGTGAACCAGCGCTGGCTCGGCGGCATGCTGACGAACTTCAAGACGATTCGTCTCAGCATCGACAAGATGAAAAAAATGGAAACCACCTTGCAGAACCCGGCCGAGCATGGCTTGAAGAAAAAAGAAATCATGCTCATGCAAAAAGACATCGTCAAATTGCAAAAATACCTCTCCGGCATCAAGTCCATGCGCGGCCTTCCCGGCGCGATCTTCGTGCTGGATACGCGCATCGAGAAGATCGCCGTGCAGGAAGCGACCAGACTGGGCATCCCCGTCATCGCTATTTTGGACAGCAATTGCGACCCGGACAACATCACCTACCCGATCCCGGGAAACGACGATGCCATCCGCTCCATCAAGCTGATCACCTCGAAGATTGCCGATGCCTGCATCGAAGGCGCGCATATCAAGACGCAGCGCGAGGAAGCCGACTTCCAGGCCGCCCCGGCAGCCAGCGGAAAGCCGGCCGCAGTGAGCGCGGCTCCGGTCGCATAGGCAGTCAGACAACCACGTACGCATGACGACTTTTCTCACCGCGTAAGGCGCAAGGATAGGATAGAGGACCATGGCAGGATCAAGTCAGCTCGTAAAAGAACTTCGTGAAAAAACCGGCGCCGGCATCTTGGATTGCCAGAAGGCGTTGACTGAAAACGGCGACGATGTCGAGAAGGCCATCGATTATCTCCGGCAAAAAGGCCTGGCGGCGGCAGCCAAGAAAGCCGGGCGTGAAACGAATCAAGGATTGATCCATTCCTACATCCATATGGGTGGAAAGATCGGCGTCCTGATCGAAGTGAATTGCGAGACCGACTTTGTGGCGCGCAACGAAGAGTTCAAGGCTTTCGTGAACGACCTCGCGCTCCAGATCGCCGCAGCGAAGCCGTCGTACGTCAAGCGCGAGGATATCCCGGCGGACTTGGTCGAGCGAGAGAAGGCCATTTTCGAAGGACAGGCCAAGGAATTGGGCAAGCCCCCGGCCGCCTGGCCAAAGATCATTGAAGGCAAGCTGGAAAAGTTCTATCAGGAAAACTGCCTGCTCGAACAATCCTTCATCAAAGATCCGGCCGTTACCGTCAAGGATCTGGTTGCGCAAAAGATTTCCAAGATCGGTGAGAATATGAATATCCGCCGGTTCACCCGCTTTCAGTTGGGCGAAGCATGAGTTCTGCGAAATACCGGCGCCTCCTTCTGAAAGTCAGCGGGGAGATGCTGGCCGGTGAGCAGGGCTACGGTATTCAGCCGTCGATTCTCGAAGGGCTGGCGCAGGAAATCGCCTCTGTCGTAGCGCTGGATGTCCAAGTTGCCGTCGTCATCGGCGGCGGCAACATTTTCCGCGGACTCGCCGCCAGCGCGTCAGGGATGGAACGGGCGTCCGCCGACTACATGGGCATGCTCGCCACCGTGATGAATGCGCTCGCGCTCCAAAATGCGCTGGAGCGCGTCGGCGTTATCACCCGCGTCCAATCCGCCATTGAAATGCGCCAGCTGGCCGAAGGCTATATCCGGCGGCGGGCCATCCGCCATCTGGAAAAAAACCGCGTTGTCATCTTTGCCGGCGGCACCGGCAATCCCTATTTCTCCACCGATACCGCCGCCGCGCTTCGAGCCATGGAAATCGGCGCGCAAGTGATCCTGAAGGGTACCAAGGTCGATGGGATTTACGACGCCGATCCCGTAAAAAATCCCTCGGCCAAAAAATACAGCGAGATCCCGTTCCTCTCGATTCTGAATCAAAATCTGAAAGTGATGGACTCCACCGCCATCAGCCTCTGCATGGATAATCATCTTCCCCTCATCGTGTTCAAATTGACCGAACAGGGGAACTTCAAGCGGGTTGCGCTCGGCGAACCCATCGGCACGCTGGTCACAATCAGCCCGCGCTAGCTCATTACGGAGTACCGCCATGTCGAACGCAGCGACAGTCAAGCAAGCCCTGACGACCCATATGGACGGCGCCGTGGAACACCTCAAGCGAGACCTCGCCGGTCTGCGGACAGGCCGGGCCTCGGTGGCGCTCCTGGATAATATTCGCGTCGATTACTACGGCACGATGACGCCGCTCAAGCAGATTGCCAATATTTCCACCCCGGAAGCGCGGCTCATTACCATTCAGCCCTGGGAGCCGCAGCTGATTAAGGAGATTGAAAAGTCCCTGGCGAATTCTGGGCTGGGCGTGAATCCGTCCAACGACGGCAAAATGATTCGAGTGCCCCTTCCCCCGCTGACCGAAGAGCGCCGGAAGGAACTGACAAAGATCTGCAAAAAGCACGGCGAAGACACCAAAGTGCAAATCCGCGGCTTCCGGCGCGATGCGAACGAGGAGCTAAAGAAGCTCCAAAAAGACGCGAAGCTGACCGAAGATGAACTGCGGAAAGCCGAGCAGGACACCCAGAAACTCACCGAGCAATACGGGCAAAAAATCGACGACGTGATCAAAAAGAAGGAACAGGAAATCATGGAAGTCTGAGCCAGGCTTCCCTGTCCATTCTCATCGCGTGCCGACCATTTTACCATTCACTCCGACCTACGCCACCGTCGATCTCTCCGCCCTCACCCATAATCTGACGCAATTGCGCCGCCTGCTCTCGCCTGGGTGCGAGATCATGGCCGTCGTCAAGGCCAATGCCTACGGGCACGGCGCCATTGAAGTGTCGCGCGCCCTCATCGCACAGGGAATCGGGCGCGTCGCGGTCGTCTCGATCGACGAAGGCATCGCCCTCCGCGCGGCCGGCATCGCGGTTCCTATTGTCATTCTTGGCCCCCTATTCTCGAATCAGATCGGCGACCTCATCGCCCACCGCCTAACCCCGATTATCAGCGACCGCTCATTGCTCCCAGCCTTGGCACAGGCCACCGCCTCGCTCGCAACGCCCTACCCGATTCACCTCAAAGTGGAAACAGGGATGGGCCGACTCGGACTGGCCACGGACCAACTGCTGGCCCTCATCGACTCAGGCCACGTGCCGCCATCGCTCAAGATTGAAGGACTGCTCACCCACTTCGCCGATTCCGACGGGCTCACGACTGAGCAAACGGAACATCAGTTGACTCTCTTTCAAACAACCGTGAGCGGCCTCGCAGCACGCGGCAGGTCCATCCCGTTGATACATACAGCGAACAGCGGCGCAGCCGTTCGCTATCCGCGTTCGCACTATTCGCTCATCCGCCCCGGCATCATGCTCTATGGATATCACACCCTGCCGGCATCCGTTCCGGCACCCGACCTCAAGCCAGTCTTATCCTTACAGAGCACGGTCGCGCAAATCCGCGCCATTCAGGCCGGGGGCACGATCAGTTATAACGCCACCTTTGTCGCCAAGCGGCCGACCCGTGTCGCCGTCCTCCCCATCGGCTATGCCGACGGATTTAACCGAAGACTGTCCAATCGAGGAGCAGTCCTCATCCACGGGCGGCGGGCCAACGTCATCGGCACAGTCTGTATGGATATGGTGATGATCGATGTGACGGATATTCACGAAACGACCGTCGGAGACGACGTCGTCTTGATTGGCCGCCAGGGAGCCGATCGGATTACCGCCGCCGATCTGGCCGAATGGACCGGCACGATCCCCTATGAAACGCTCTGCGCCATCGGCGTGCGCGTCCCACGCCGTTACCGAGAGATGCCCGACCCTGTGTCAGCGCCTAGCTAAAAATTCACTCTGAACGAGATCCCGCCGGTGTGATAGGTCGTGCGATAGAGCCCGTTCACCGCAGCCGCCAGGGCACAGCCGCAACTCACCGTCCGCTGTTCGTAGATAGAGGCCTGATACGACACATCGAGCCCGACGGCTTTGGGTTTGATCGGCCCGACTCCAAAATCGCCGCAACGCATCCCGAAGATGGTCCCGCCTTCCTTGCAGACCAGCCCGAATCCCACCGCTGGAATATGGACATCGGCTGACGGAATCGTGGGATCGAATGTGAGATCGGGAATTTGCGTCGGCGAATTGGTGTAGCCGGCGCGCACCGCCATTTCCCACTCCGGCAACGAGTCCATCTTCAGCCACCGGTACTCCGTCCCAATCATCACCGAATACGTGCTCCGCCAGTTTTGCGGCTGCGGGACAACGGATCCATTGCCCAAATAGATATCCAAATTCCTGACGGACTTCCATCCGACATAATCCACATCCAACTCCAGCTTCCACTCGCGCTCGGCCGTTCTTGTCGGCCAGATCGCAATCGCGCCGGTAAAGACTTGCGGCAACACAAACGTCGCCGACGCATCCGATGTTTTGACTCCGTTGGCGAGAATGCCTCCGTTCAACGGCAATGCCACTTGATTCCGATAGACCAGCCCGATATTGGCGATGGGCTTTCCTTCGCTATTCCTCAGCGCGGTATAGAGGAGGCTCACGTTATACCCAACCGCCGTCCCCTTGCCATACAGCTCTGCGCGCTGCCCGGCCGAACCGAACACCGGCACCGCGCCGGTTGAAATAAACTGCTTTTCAAAATGCCCTTCGCCCAACATATCGGAAAAGGTATAGATATCCATCCCAAGCCCCAACGAGAGATCCGGCGTCACTTGATACGCCATCGTGGGCTTGATACTGATTAACGGCATCGCAGAAAAGGTCGCCTTAAACCGTTGTGGACCGTTCTCCTGATACCGGCTCACGGAACCGAACGGCGAGGTCAGACCGATCCCGAGGGTCAGCCCGCTCAAACTCGTCGCGCCAAGATCGCCGAGATTCGCCGTGATAAACAGATGCGCCGGCGCCGGCCAGGCCAAGCTCCCATCGCGATCCCCCGTGGCATTGGCTCCTGAAGTGCTCGTGAAGCTGGTCGTTCCGCCTGTCAGCAATCCTCCAGCCATCAGTTGCACGCCGCGCAACTGCGTCATGCCGGCTGGATTGTAATAGAGCGCGGAGGGGTCATCGGCCTGCGCCGCGAAGGCGTTGCCTTGTCCGGATGCGGACGTCCCCTGCCCTTGAATCCTCGGCACCTGAGCCAGCGCCGGAGAAGAAAACCAGACCGAGAGAAGAATCCCTCCTGCAATTACCCACGCCCCTACCGATTGTTCATATTTCGATGCAACGGTTCTCAACAGGTCCTCCGATTAGGTGACGGCCATCGACTCTCATTGCCAGCCCCAGCCCATCAAAATTAATAAAACCAGCGCTCAATCGCGGCGCGTAACTCATCCGTATCGAATGGCTTGAGCAAATAGGCCTGCGCCCCCAGCCCAATCGCCTGCACCGCCAGCTCTTGAGAGCCTGACGCCGTCATGATGATAATCGGAGTCTCGGAGTTCTTCGCTCGAATCTGTTGCAGCACGCGCAATCCATCCATCTGGCCCGAGCCAATATCGAGCAGGACTCCGGCATAGCCGGTCGACTGGATCGTCGCAAGCGTCTCCTGCCCGTCCGCCGATGCTTCCGGATGATAGCCGCCGGCCTTCAATCGGTCGCACAGCCATTGCCGAATATCCGGATCGTCGTCGGCCACAAGAACACGTCGCACGGCAACCGGCGGACTGGATGGCGTCGGGGGGATCGTCGATCGAAGAGGCAGCGTAAACGAAACTTCCGCGCCTCCTGCCGGACAGTTTTTAGCCGAGACGCTTCCCCCTTGCAGCTCGACCAGCGTTTTCACGATGGAAAGCCCCAACCCAAGCCCCTTGGGCCCGCTTCGCTGCCCCTGCTGCACACGGAAAAACGGATCGAAAATCTTCTCAAGATCCTCCGCCGGAATCCCCGGCCCCGTGTCTCTGACCAGAATGCGGACGAACCGCGGGCTCGACGACTCGATGACTACCGTTACCTCACCGTCTTCCGGCGTATACTTCACGGCATTCTGAATCAAATTCACCGCCACCTGAATCAAGCGATCACGGTCGGCCAAGACCTCGATCCGGGCATCTCGCGCCGTGATACCCAATCGCTGCCGCTTCGCGGACGCCAAGGGTCGCAGTTGCTCGATGGCATCCATCAAGCAGGACTCCAAATCCACATCGACGGGATGCACCTCCAACCGCCCAGCCTCGATCCGCGTCCGATCCAATAGATCTTCGATCATTCGGATCAGCCGGTCGGAATTATCCAGCATGCGCAGCAGATACCGCTGCTGCTTCTCGTTCAGCGGGCCGGTCAGTCCATCCAGCAGATTCTGCACGAACCCCTTGATCGACGTCATCGGCGTGCGCAGCTCATGCGAGACATGGGACAGAAACTGCGACCGCAACCGGTCGGCCTGCTCCAGCGCCTCCGTGCGTTCGCGCACCTTCAATTCCAATCCGACATTCCACTCCTCGATCTGTTGATAGGCCGCCGCGTTGTCCAGCGCAATCGCGACTTGATTCGCCAGTGTGGTCATCAGCTCCAGATCGTCCTTCGTCAAGCTCGGCTCGTGCGTCCGGTCTACCGTCAGAATCCCCAGAATATGGTCTTTGGCTTTCAACGGAACGATGATCAGAGACTTCGTCCGGCTCAATTCCGCCAAGCGTCGATTCATCGGGTGGAGCGTCTGCCAAACCGACTGAACATCCTCGATCAACAGCGGAAGCCCTTGCAGCACCGCCATCCCCTCCGGACTGTTCCGATCCGTCACCGGCACCTCGCAGTCTTGCGAGTAGGCCAAAACTTCTTCAGACGCTCCAATCACGCGCACATGCCGAATGACAGACCGCAACGGATCGAACATCGAGACCATGGCGCGGTCGTAGTGCAGATCCTGCGTCAGCGTTTCCAACACGCGCTCCAGCAAGGTGTCGCGGTCCAGCGTCGCGCTGAACAGAAGGCCGGCTTGATGCAGCGCCGTCAACTGCGTCACCTTCCGCCGCAACTCGACCCGCGTCTGCTCCTGCCCTAAATAAGCCTCGCGCAATTCCTCATGCCGCGATTCGACAAAAGCGATCTGCTCGTGAATGAGCGCCTCGCGCTGCCGGCTTTCCCGGCGCAGACAATACTGCATCAACCATCCGGCAGTCATGACCGGGCTGAATCCGGCCAGCGCTATCTCGGCAACCCCCACCGTGGGTACCAACACTCGCAGTCCGCCTGCCAGGCACAACCCGATCAGGCCGCTCCACAGAATCCAATGCGACTGGCGCTTCGATCCCGGGTTGCCCCAGCCCGCCCACACCGACTCTTGTGGAAAGAGACCGGAGCCGGACTCAATTGAAGCGGCATCGCAGGAAGCCCCCTCGGACGGCACCGGCAACGCCGCCAGGGACTGCGCGCTTTTCCCCCAGCGCGCCGGCCCATCCGACTGCCACCGGATGAGCCATCGGCACCACTCATCGTCGTTAGACACGCAGGAGAGATTCGTCAATGTCGCCGGAGGCAGTCCATGCACACGCGCCGGCACCGCCGCGAAAATCCCTTGGGCGGACTGGCAGACCAGATAGGTGCAGCGCCGCCTGAAGGGCCCGAACTGGCGCAGCGTCCGGTCTGAAAACCGCATGGCCAGCGTGGCGGAACCTGGCGTGACATCGACCACCCGGCATTCGACCGACCCTGATGCAAACTTGTTCCCGAAATAGGGAAACATGCCGTAGATCTGTTCGAGCGAGAACGGGCGCGCCAAGACCTGAATGATCGGCGACATTTTTTCCATTCCGCCCGCAAAAAGAAAGTTCGGATCGCCGGTCAGCAGCTCGCAAAACTCGTACAGATAGGCGGCAAATTCGTAGGAGTAGCTATTCCAGGGATTCTTCAGAAACTCCGGCGTGACATGATAGACCGAATCTTTAATGCGCTGATTCAACAGCACGCATAATTCATCGACCGCCTCCGAGCCGGCGCCGTCTCCCCGTTCGCGCGTCAGCGTCTTCTCCAGATCGAGCACGACCGCTCTGATGCTCATCCCGCTCAGGTCTCTGATCGTCTGGCCTTGCTCATCCAACCCGAACGGGCGAAATTCCATAACCGGCCGGTCAAGGATCCTGCGTTCTTTGGGAAACAGCTCGACCGGCGGCGCCACCGCCGGCTCGATTCCGCCCAATGACTGCACAGACATGGCACCCTCCACTCCGAAAACAGGCCGCTCGCGAGACGATTGCACTCGTGAATATGCACCTGCGCCGGAGTCCTTTTCCGGCACGATTAGTATAAGAAGGAGGCGCGAGCGACTTCAAGAAGAAATCGCGGCGAGGGCGTGACAGATCACGCAAAAGACCCGTCAACAGAGCGGATTCGCACGCACGATCAACGGTCAGGCAGGATAACGAAACGGCTTACTGCTTCACCCGGCGTTTAAGCTTCTTCTCAATACTGTCCACCTTGCTGGACAACCGGCCCTTGGCCGCTTTTCGATAATCGACCTTGATCGTACAAGAAATCCGGCCGCAGTCTTTCCGCATCCGGTCATAGCACTTTTTGACGACTCCGAAGACTTCGTCCCACTCGCCTTCCAATACCGTGCCCATCGGATTCAGCCGATAGTCCACGCCACTCTTGTCGATAATGTCCAGCGAGCGGGCGACATATTTCCCAACGCTCTCCCCTTTGCCCAACGGAGACATACTGAATTCAAGCAGCACCATGGCTACTGACTCCTTTTATTTATGTGGTTTTCGCCGTCGGTGCCGCCGCCTCTGCGGCCGTCTGACGAGCCCGCTCTTCCTGCCATACTTTCGGATATTGCACCTTGCCCAACAGACGGAACCCGTCCAGAGCTTCACGCAGTAACGCGCGTCGCTGTTCCGCATCCGACACATTCGCCTTCGCCTGCTCGCGGAGATGCCCGAGCCAATCGACAAATGTCGAAAACTCTTCGTCGAGAATACGCTCGAGATCTTCTTTCATAAATCCCGACAAGGCCGGCGCCACGCCGCTGCTGCTGATCGCAACCCGGGCATGCCCGACCGCCACCACCGCCGGCATCGTCACGGTAGACAATTCCGGCATATCCGTGGACCACAGGAGAAACCCCTTCTCCCGCGCCTTCCCCAACAACATTCTGGCAAAATCCCGATCTCCGCGGATCGTGTTCAACACCAGAATCGTATGCTCCAGATCGGTCTCGCGAAAATGCCGCCCGCGATGGATGACTTTCGCAGAGGCCGCCAATTGCTTGAGCGTTTCATGCAAGGTCGGACTGATCACCGTCACCTTGGCACCGGATTCGAGCAGCCGCTGCGACTTCTCCGCCGCTTCTTCATCGCCACCGAGCACCAGGACGGAAAAGCCCTTTACATCGAGCACCAAGGGGAAACCAGGATTGGGAGCCATAACATGTTCCTCCATACGGCATAGCCTGTGACTGGCTGCCATCATACAATAGCGCCTTCCTGGCCGTAAACCGTGCCCTCCCCTTTTCCAGGCGACCTGTCTATAATGCGACGCTCATTTGCCAATGTGGAGGATGCATGGCCGGTATGTCAGGACAAGCCATCGGAATGGCAGGCACCATCATCGGGCTGGCGGCGCTCGCCGCCTGGCTCGGACTCGCTCATAGTTGCGATCCAGCCACTGGAGAGCCAGTCGTCGCAGGACGAGTGACCATCGCAGCCAATCTAGCCGATCAGGTCAAACCGACGGACGTGCTGTTCGTGATTGTGAAGCGCCCCCAGGGCCCGCCCCGGCCCATCGCCGCCAAACGCATCGATCACCCGACATTCCCCGCCTCCTTTGAAATCACCAACGCCGACGTGATGGTGGAAGGCTCGGAGCTGCGAGGGATGGTCGATATCGTCGCCCGGCTCGACCGCGACGGCCAGGCCGGTCCCGCTCAACCCGGAGATATTGAAGGGCGCTACGCCAAGAATCCCACCCTCCCGGGCGGACGCGACTTCGAGATTGTCCTGGATTCGGTGAAGTAGGGAAACAGAATGGACGATGGTCAATGGTGGATGGTAGACAGCAGGATCGGCGATTCATTCGCCATGGCACATTGACCATGCACCATTATCCATCCATGGGGTCGGCGTCCAGCTCCATATTCCAATACAGATAGTCCCGCCAGCTCTCCGGGGTGTTGCGAATCCCAATCGTGATCGTAATCACCGGGCTCCAGCGCGGCTTCACCGGCTTCTTTCTCAACTTCATCCCGGCTTCATCCGGCGTCCGCCCGCTCTTCTTATTATTACAGCGCCAGCAGGCCGTGGTGATATTCTCCCAGGTCTTCTTCCCGCCTTTGGCAATGGGAATGACGTGGTCGAAGGTCAGCTCTTCCGTTCGAAACTTCCGGTTGCAATATTGGCAGGTGTAGCCATCGCGCGTAAAAATATTGATGCGGGAAAACTTCACCGCCCGGTGGCTGTCTTTCAGCCGCACCAGCTTGAGCAGCCGCATCACCGCGGGAAGTTTAATCGAGAGGGAGATCCCGTGAATTTCACGGTCGTAGACTTCGAGGACTTCGACTTTCCCTTGCCACAGCAAGGCAATGGCTTTTTGCCAGTGAACCACACGCAGCGGTTCGTACGTCGAGTTGAGCAGGAGAGTCATTTCCATGCAGCAACCTCATTCCCTATCTGGCTCCTCTCTGAGAGGCGGTCCAGTCAATCAAGGGCGTATTGCTTATTTGTATGCCATAGGACCTGGGCGAAATCAAGCAACCCCGCATCCATCACTGGCTAGACGACAGCCTCCAATTCTGGGACACTAACGGGCCATGAGAGACTTCGTCACCGTCGCTGCGCTCGCCGACGTTCCGCCGGGAACGACCAAGACCGTGGATGTTCAAGGCATCTGGATCGTACTCGGCAATGTCGGCGGCACGCTCTTCGCCGTCGATAATACCTGCCCGCATGCAGGTGGACCACTCGGAGACGGGCCACTGAAGGGGAGCATTCTTGAATGCCCCTGGCATGGATGGAAATTTGACCTGACAACCGGCCAGCGCGTGAACAATCCGAATTTCACCGTGGCCTGCTGCGACGTGCGCGTCGTCGACGGGCAGATTCAGATCAAACTCCCGGAGGACCTGACATAGGGGGCATGGGAGGAGCACCCGGCAGCGGCGGCGCAGGCGTCTGAGGCCGATCGGAATCCGGCGGCGCAGGCGTCACGCCATCGGCAGGCACCGAGGCGGCGTTAACCTTTTTCTTTCCCAGATGCGCGTGCCAGATAAACTCCCGCTCGAACCATTGGCTGTTCACGCTCTGATCGCGCAGCTGCACGCGAATCTCGTAGAGATCCCCTTCCACTTGCTTGACACGCCACTCACCGAGTCGAACTCCCTGCCCACGCTCCTTCATCGAACGAACATGCTCATTCATCGCTTGAAGAATCGTCGGAAACCCGATGGCCTGATGCGTCTGCACCAGCGCTAGCGCCTCAGCCGCCTGCTTATCCGCCATTGGATTGAGAGAAGGCGGCTTGGTAACAAAATAATACAGTCCGCCAAACACGAGCACGGCCACCACGGCATAGTGAAGCGTTCGCACCAAGGACGAAGATCCTGGTGTTGCATTCGAAGAAGACGAATCGGTGCTCATAGTTCAGAACTCAATTCCATACGAACAGATGATCGGCTGACAGGCAAAATACGTCGCGGGCATCTTAGGAAGCGCTTGGATGGTTGTCAATGGATGGATCATGGGATGCCTTCCAGGCTGTTCAAACAGATTATTAGCAAGGCCGCAGCAAGCGAACGCCCGAGGCGTACATTTCCGGTACGTCGAGGACGTGAGTGACGCGAGAACGCAGCTGAGGATCTGTTTCAACAGCCTGATGAGGCCGCTTGTCTGACGAAAAGCCGGTGTGCTACAAGTAACGAGGCATTGTCGTTACTCGAATCACCAAGAGCGGCTCGCATGAAATTCTTTTTGTACGGAGACAACCTGAATCTGACCCAGCTCAAGCGCCGGGCGCCGGAACACAAGTTCCTCTACCTCGCGACCTTGAGCGATCACACCATCAAGTTCTGCCGCTGGTCGTCGCAGTGGCGATGCGGGCTCGCCAGCATCGCGCCTTCGCCCGGCGAAAAGGTCTGGGGCGGCGTCTTCGAACTGACCGACGAAGACCTGAAGATCATGAATGAGTTTGAGCAAGACGTTCCACAAGGAGCATACCGGCACTTGCAGATTACCGTGGTTAATGAAGCGGGCGAGAAAGAGCTCGTCACCACCTACGCCGCCAATCCCATCGGGAAGTTCAAACCGAAGGATCACTATCTCGACTGGGTCATCAAAGGGCTCAAACAGTGGAAACTGCCGGATGAAGCCCTCGACCAATGGCACGCGTACCGGCCAAACTGATCTCATTCGTCATCGGCACACGGTATTCCCATGCACCCTATCGTCATTAGAAAGCTGGCAGCCGGTCGCTGACAGCGCATTCCATAAAAGGAGACTCTATGCCAAAGCCAAAGCATCATATCCTCGTCTGCACCAATTCCCGCCCTCCGGGACACCCCAAGCCGTCATGCGGCAGCGCTGGTGCGGCGCAATTGCTCATGGCCTTTAACATGGGGCTCATGCAGCGCAGCGTACAACCAGGCCAGGTCCTCGTCAGTGCCACCGGCTGCCTAGGTCCCTGCGAACAGGGCCCGACCGTCGTCGTCTACCCCGACAACATCTGGTATTCGAAAGTGACCGAAGCCGATGTCGCCACCATCCTCGATGAACACATCATCAAGGGGACGCCGGCCGCGAAACTGAACCCCGACGCAGCCTGGCAATAATTTCCACCGAGCGAATTATGGCCAGCGCAACTCATCATGAACACAAACACCATGCGCCCCGCTCCATCGGGTGCATGGTCATTACCTGTAGCGACACCCGCACGCCGGACACGGATACGAGCGGCCAGCTGATTCAAAAACTGCTCAAGGAACAGGGCCACAGCATCGCGGCCTATCACCTGGTAAAAGACGAACCGGCGCAGATCACCGCGCGGATTGAGGAAGGCATCGCCAATGACGCGGTGCAAGCCATCATCGTCAACGGCGGAACTGGAATTTCCAGACGAGATTCAACATTTGAAGCAGTCGATGCGATGCTGGAAAAACGATTGGATGGATTCGGCGAAGTCTTTCGCTATCTGACCTATCAAGAAATCGGCTCACCGGCCATCATGAGCCGCGCCACCGCCGGCATCATTAAAGGCCGCGTCCTCTTCTCCACCCCAGGCTCAGAAAACGCCGTCCGCCTGGCGATGGAGAAACTCATCCTTCCCGAACTCGGGCATCTGGTGAAAGAACTCACGAAGTAATCGGTCTTTCCTTCATTCAGGATGCTCAAAACGGTCTTCTAGCAAGGCCGCAGAAAGCACGGCGAGTGAGGCGCTTTCTTCTCACTCACCCACCCACCTCGCGCTGCCAGAGCAGCTCGTCCCCTGAGGGGTACGTCGCAGCGAGACACGCGACCGAGAACACAGCCGCGGAACGGCGCGTCTCGGCGCGCCGGGGTTGGGAGGGTGAGAATGAGACCGTTTTCAGCATCCGCCTAGTCCTGCGAAATCTTCGGCTCGGAATACCCCTGCTCCGGCATCACAATACTTGATTGGGCATACCGTTTATAAAACCGCATCACATCCCGCACCGAAACGACACCGACAATCTCGCCGCCTTTGGTGACGCCGAGATGGCGCACCCCGAGATCGCTCATCATTTCTTGCGCATCGTCTACCGGCTCACTCCCCTCGATCGTGCAGAGGGGCCTGGTCATGATCTTCTCGACCGTCAACTTGCCAAGCGGCTTACCGGCGGCGACCGCCCGGCGGACAATATCCGTGTCCGTCACAATGCCTACCAACTGCTTCCCCTTCTTCACCAGCAACGACCCGACTCGGGCCGTCCGCATCTTCTTCGCCGCCCCCACAATCGACAACCCCGGCCCGACAGTTTTGGGATTCTTGCTCATGATCTTGGATACTGTAGACATGATTTCCCTCCCTCGTTGATGAGATAGAGTGGAAAGAACGCCGACCGCACTCATTCAGCTTTGCCTTAGGGTAGCACAATCAGAAGGGAGCACTCAAAACCATCGGGGCGAGACGGCGGAAACATGGCAAATGAGGGCACACTATCTTCTCGAAGTTCATTAAAATAGGCTGTTCAAAATGGCTTTCCAGCAAGGCCGCAGCCGAGTCAAAACCGGAGGCGTACCCTCAGGGGTACGTTGAGGATTTTGACGAGGGGAGAACGAAGCTGGAGGACATTTTCAACAGCCGTCAAACCGTCAACACAATTTTCCCGAAGAACTTGCGGCTCAACATCTGCTCCTGCGCCGCGCGCGCTTCCTGAAGCGGATAGGTGCGATCGATCACCGGGATCAGCCGCTTCTGCCCCATCAGCTCCGCCGCCTTCACCAGTTCCGCCCTGGTGCCCATGTAAGAACCTTTGATTGTGTACTGGCGGGAATAGATATACCGAAGATCCACCTTCACCTCGGCGCCAGTAGTTGCGCCACAGGTAATCAGGCGCCCACCTTTCGCCAGCGAGGCCAGGCAGCTCTCCCACACTTCCGGGCCGATATGCTCGATCACGACATCGACGCCATGCCCCTCGGTCAACAGCTTCACGCGATCCGCGACTTTCTCTGTCGTGTGATTGATGACCGCATCTGCGCCGAGCACCACTGCTTTAGGAATCTTGTCGTCCGACCCAACCGTTGCAATCACCCGCGCGCCGGCAAGCTTGGCCATTTGAATCGCCATAGTCCCCACGCCGCTCCCGCCCCCCATAATCAACACCGTCTCGCCATGCAGGAGCCCCGCCTTGGCAAACAGCATATGCGAGGCCGTGACCGACACGAGCGGAAACGCCGCCGCCTGCTCGAACGAGAGATTCTCCGGCATCGGCAACACATTGCGGAACGGCACTTTTACATACTCGGCATAGCCGCCGTGCATCATCGCGCCGATCAGGCTGTACGACCGGCACATATTGTCCCGGCCGGACAGGCAGTACTCGCATTTCCAACAACTGACGCCCGGCGAAACGAAGACCTTCTGGCCTGTCGTCACATTATCCACCTGCGCGCCGACCTGTTCGACCACACCGGCGATGTCGGAGCCGGACACATGCGGCATCGGCATAGGATACGCCGGATTGCCCTGCCTGATCCAAATATCGAGATGATTCAGCGCACAGGCTTTGACCTTCACCAACACCTCATCGGGCCCAACCGCCGGCATCGGCAAATCTTCATACGACAATTTATCCGGGCCACCCTGCGCGCGAAACAATACAGCTTTCATAGTCACTCCTTGCTAGACCACACCCTACCCTACAGAACTAGATCGGAGAAAACGAACAGAAGCTTGAGAGAGAGACGGGCTATTGAGATACCGTTCCACCAGGCTGCTCAAAAAGGCTGTCCGAACCAGGCTGATCAAAACTTCAACTCGCCCTCCACCACCATCACACACTCCCCTCCGACCTTTACCGTCTGAATCACGCCGTCTGACGAATCCACCTGAATGAGAATGCGCGAGGGCCGCTCGATCTCATAGCCCTGCTCCGAAACAATCTCAGCCGTCGGCTTCGCGTCGATAACACGATGATGCACCAGATACGCCCCCAGCGCCCCACTGGCGCTGCCGGTGGCGGGATCTTCAAGGACGCCGATGGCCGGGGCAAACATGCGGGTGTGAACCGTCGAGTCCGGCTCGACCGTAACCGTCGTGAAGACCATGATCCCGTTAGCGCCAAAGCGGCCGCACAGATCGGTAATGGCCGAGGGATCGGGAATGATCGACCGAATCGCCGTCAGTGTCCGGATCGGCAAAATCAGCACGGGCAGCCCGGTCGACACCACCTCGATCGGCGACTTGGCCTCAGCCACCGCATACTTCGGCAGCCCAAGCGAAATGGCCAGTTTGTAGAAGTCTTCCTCATTCTCCACCCGGTCGAGAAACTCCGGCTTCGGCTGAGACATGACGACATGCTCGACCTGCTTCACCGTTCCATGCAACTCGACAGGGAATAACCCGATGTTGCACTCGTACAGCAGGCGGGTCACCGCGCCAGCGAGCGGCACACGCCCAAGCTGCGCGAGCAGATAAAACGTGCCGATCACTGGATGGCCGGCAAACGGCAGTTCCTGCGTCGGGGTAAAAATCCGCAACCGGACAACCGCCGCCTGATCCGTCGGAGGAAAGACGAAGACCGTCTCGGAAAGATTCATCTCCCGGGCGATCTGTTGAAGCTGATCGTCGGAAAGTCCGTCCGCATCGGGAAACACCGCGACAGGATTGCCGCCGAACGGCTGATGGGTGAAGACGTCGGCTTGGTAAAACTTCAGCGAGCGGCGATCAGACATGCGACCTCCCATCCGTTAGGCGTCAGGCAGGTCTCGGAACCGCCTCATAGGCCTGCGCCATCGGATTGCGGACATAATTCTCGATATAGTTCTGCAACGACCCGTTGCGATAGAGCTGCTCATTGGCAAAGCGCGTATCGACCTTATGAAGCACTTTCACCTTCACGCCGGTCTTCTCCGTAAACTGCTCCAGCGTCACGCCGGTGATATCGCTATACGGCCCACGCCCCGATTGCATAATGCACTTGGGCACATGGATCATTTTTTCCGTCGTCACCCGCCGCGCAATATCGTCGAAGGTCAACAGCACCGTGCAATCCGAATCTCCGCTGAGCATCGCGTTCGGCACGTAGAGCACCTTCGCCTTGTTCTTCCGGTACATCGACAGAATCTTCGAGACGCTCCACCCCGTGACCAGCGTGTCCTTCTTTTCCAATTCAAGCGAATCGAACAGACTCACGATCCGCTTCCGGCTGAGAAACGCTGTGATATACGCCTCGGTATGGATCGTTTGGAGATTCGGCAAACCGGCATCGTAGATCCGCAGCGCTTCCTCTGCCAGATGCTTCCGACCCTGCCGCATCAGACTCGCGGTCTCTTCCTTGAGACCGCGCACCGGCGTAAGCGTCCCCATCCAAAGCACACATTGCTGATTGATCTTAGAAATCGCGATGGCGTCTTTCGACATCGTGCCGGCATCGAAGGAATAGAAATTGGCCGATGACACCGCCGGACCGTCGAGCACCTTCATCAGATGGGTGATCGACGGCGCATGGGGCATAAGCCGCTTTCGGTAGTCGCTGAGCGTGATAACCGAGAGTTCGAAATTAATCCTGCCCGGATACTGCGAAACCAGCTGGTGGATCTTCGGCACATGCACAAAGCCAACGGTGAAGAACTGAATGCTCTTGTCCGTGTACTTCAGGAAGTCCTCAACCCACTCCATCGCCTTTGGATGGAGAAACAGATCGGTCCATTCCATGAACTCGTTGCCGCCCAGGCACCAGAACTGCTTCGGGTCCGTCGGTTTTTTACTGATGTAGTCGAGGATGAATTTCCAATCCTCGTCGGTCGTCTTCGGCGGGTCGAGCGTCTCGCGGTAGGAGTGATCCAGCTCGTAGCAGAATTCGCACTTCACCGGGCAATCGCGCCCGAGACTGAGCGGAATCTTCCCCGCATCCATCTCACGGCGCAGCACATCGCGGTAATCTTTTCTCGTAAAGATCGGAGCGGCCTGGAGCATTGGGAGTGGCATTGGCATTGATTGACGGCCTTGCTCCAGCTAAAGTGTGACCATGACTGACGACGCAATCCCCGAAGAAATCACTCACGCCCTGGAGATTCTAGGGCTCACGCTCCCCGTCACCTCCGAAGACCTGGAACGGGCCAAACGCGTGCAACTTTATACCTGGAATCCCGCCCGCTACTCGAATCTGACCAACAATCCCAAAGCCTATACGCAGGCCTACAAGAAGGCCGAAGAGATGACCAAGATGGTCGAAGCCGCCTATGCCCTGCTCACCGCCGTCTTAGTTCCCGACGAACCTTCGAGCGATCAGTCTTCCTCCTGAACCGTCATCTTCCAGGATGCTCAAAACGAGCTTCCCACTAGGCCGCACGCGAGTCAAAACCGGAGGCGTACCCTATGGGGTACGTTGAGGATTTTGATGAGCCGAGAACGACGTGGGAGGTCGTTTTCAGCATCCTGCTACCCCACACCGTGGGAAACCACCCGAGATCTGCCCTCTTTTCCATCTTCTCCTTCATTCATAGACACCGGCCACGTCACCAACCCCGAGACCGCGTCCGACGCAGTCGTCTGCGTCTGCTGCGCGTAGATCTGCGGCAGGTTGTTCGTGCCGAACTTGGAGATGTAGAGGAACACATGCTCGCGGGAATTCACCCGCACCGCCCAGGGCTTGAAGTCATTCTTATAGAACTCTTCGCAGAGCTGCATCGCGTCGAGACAGGAAATTCCCACGGGTTCGTTCAGCGTGTAGTAGTAGTCCAGCGGCAGATCGTACTCTTCCTGCTTATGGATCGTGATGCCGAACTTCTCCGGATTGCTCACCATCGGCGTGTGGCGGTAGGCCACGAAGTAGACCAGCTCCACCGAATGAATCACCGGCTGGTTGTCGATGACGAACTGCCGCGTCTCCAGCGCTTCGTCGCGCGTTTCACCGGGAAATCCGTAGAAAGCCATCACATGGTTCCAGATCCCCGCCTTCGACGCCTGATGGAGATTGTTCTTGATCACGCTCTTCTTGGCGTGCTTGTCCATGAGATTCAGCACACGCTCGTTCGCCGACTCCATGCCGTAATAGAGCGTGCAACAGCCCGCCTTTGCCGCGAGATCCCACACCGCCTGGTCCTGTAGCGTTTCCTCGAATCGGATGAGCGTCGTCCACTTGATGCCGGTCTGCTGATCCACCAGCATCTGCGACACTCGTTTGAACAGCGCGGGCGGATAGGATTCGTCGGAGAAGAGAAAGTGTTTGCACTGATATTTATCCCGCAATGCCGTCACCTGCTCGACGACATGCTGCGCCGTCATGCCGCGATACTGATCGAAGTAGCCCTGCCCGTGATCGCAGAACGTGCAGCGGCCCCAGTAGCAGCCGCGCGTCGCGAGATAGGGAATGATCCGCTCCGGCACAAAATAGTGATCCAGCGGCAAGCCTTCGAAATCGGGCAGCGGCAGCGCCGCCGTCTTTTCCGTATAGACGTCCTGGCTCCGCTTCACCCCGTCGGCGTGGCGATACATCAGGTTCGGGACCGACTCCATCGCCCGCTGGCCGTTCAGCGCCTCGATGTACCACAGCAGCGCATGCTCGCCTTCGTAGAGAATCGCTGCGTCGAA
Source organism: Nitrospira sp. (assembly GCA_020846195.1). Classification (GTDB taxonomy): domain Bacteria; phylum Nitrospirota; class Nitrospiria; order Nitrospirales; family Nitrospiraceae; genus Nitrospira_D. The sequence goes on along the minus strand of JADLEJ010000001.1, from coordinate 40,283 downwards.
CACCTCGGTGAAGAACCGTTCATGATGCGGCAGTTCTTCCTGCAAGCGTGTGACCACATTGCCCCCGACCACCACCTGGATGTGCGGGAACGTCTCTTTAATCATCTTGCAGAAGGTCAGGCCCGCTAGCAGCTGCATCTGCGTGCCGATGGAAACGCCGACCACGCTCGGTTTTTCTTTGCTGACCGACGGCAGCACGAGCTGATTGCAGATATCGCGGTAGACGTTCACCTGCTCGTCGTCGAGGCAGGCAAACACTTCTTTGGAGACGCCCGGACGATAGCCCAGGTTGCTTTCCATCGGATAGAAGACCAGCGAAGCGGGATAATAAGCGGCGGAAATATACTGCATCGCCTCGCGGAACGTATTGAGCGCCATCTCCAGCTTCTCGGCTGCATAGAACCGCTCGCCGCGGACCACGAGCTTCGCGTCTTCTGCCCGCTCCGCTAAGTCGAACACATCGACGGCATAGGCCTGCTCGACGACGGCTTTTTGATCGGCTTCGCGCTCCGTCAGCGTGCCGGCCTTTTCTTTATCCTGAAGCGGCTTGAGCTGCATGCCGAGCCTGGCCTTCACCCAGATCAGGAACTCCATCGTGAAGAAGTGGTCGTACATCTCGATGTTGATGTCGCGCTGCACGACCTGATGCCCTGCTTCACGCAGCACCGCGGTCAACGAAGGCAGCGCCAGATACGGCGCCGTTGGCACCCACTCGGGCGGAAACAACAGCATGACCTTCGACGTCTTCCGATCTTCTTTCTTGATCGGCGACAAACCGTCTATTTGGACGAGTCCGCTTGCGCTCATATTTTTATCTTCCACCCAAGACTTTCAGTCTCAGGATGTTCAAAAGGTCTTCCAGCAAGGCCGCAGACGACGAAAGCACCGGAGGCGTACCCTCTGGGGTACGTTGAGGATGCTTTCAAGGCGAGAACGCCGCTGGGAGCCTTTTTCAACATACTGCTTACATTTTCCCCGCGAGTGTGTGCGTCACACCCGCCGTTTTGACGGCTTGATATTGAAGCTCCGGCAACTTCCTTATTCCGAACTTCGCGATATAGAGAAAAATATATTCCCTGATATACAGCCGCAGGTCCCAGCCGGCGTAATGGTTCTGTTCAAACTGCTGGAACACCCGTTCGGCCTCTTCGATGCTCAACCCACTCTTTACCGTGTAGTAATAGTCGAGCGCCAAATCCCATTCCGGATTCTTATAAGCTGTCACGCCCCACTTCTCCGGATGCTTCGCCACCGGATTGTGCCGGCCGAGATCGAATGTGCCGAAGCCCAGCGAATGGACATGCTCTTTGTTCTGCTCCAAAAACTCCACCGACGACCAGGCCTCCTCCCGCGTCTCACCGGGAAAGCCAAAGAAGCCCATGCAGTGGTTCCAAATGCCCGCCTCCGCCGTGCGCTTGAGATGCTCGGTCATGATGGCGGTCGTCGTCGCCTTGTCCATCAGCTTCAACACCCGCTCATTCCCCGACTCATAGCCGAAGTGGAGATACTTGCAGCCGGACTCCTTCGCATCCTGCCAGACTTGATCCTCCAGCAGGCTCTTCTCGAACCGCATGTGCGTCGTCCACGTGATGCCCATGCCGCTATCGATCAAGCCGCGCGTCAGCTTGCGGAACAGCGCCGGCGGATAGGATTCGTCGGTGAAGTGGAAATGCTTCGCGCCGTATTTGTCGCGCAGATGCTGGATCTCGCCCAGAATATCCTGGATCTTTTTCGACCGGTAACCCGCCGTATAGCCCTCGCCATGATCGCAGAACTCGCAGCGGCCCCAGTAGCAGCCGCGCGTCGCGAGATAGGGCAGGATTTTCGTCGGGACGAAATACTTCTCCAACGGCAGGCCGTCGAAGTCCGGCGGCGGCAGCGCATGCATGTCTTCCGCAAAGCTCGTCTCCGACGTATGCACGCCGGTGGCATCTTTATAGATCGTGTTCGGCACCTCGGCCAGACTCCGCTTCGCCCCCACCGCCGACACCAGCTGCACGAAGGCGGTTTCACCTTCATAGACCACGGCGCTGTCGAAGTACTGGAACAGCGGCGACTGCGGCAGCACATCGCGCAGGCGCGTCACCGTATTGCCGCCGATAGTGATATGAATATTGGGGAAGTGCTGCTTAATCAGCGCGCAGAAAGTCATGGTGGAGAACATCTGCTGCTGCAAGACGATTGAAATGCCGATCACGTCCGGCTGCTCCGCCTCGATCGCTGGCTTCACCAGCTGCTCGAACACGTCGCGATAGATATTCACCTGCGTATCGTTCACTGCGTCGATGACTTCAGACGAGACGAAGACTTTATAGGACAGATCCGTCTCCATCGGCGGCATGCAGATCCGCGCGGGGGCATAGACCATGGAAATAACCGACGTCACCTCGCGGAATACTTGAATCGCCCACTCTAACTGATCGATTTCGTAGAATATCTCTCCACGGATAATCGCCTTCGCCTTCTCCGCCTTCTTCGTCAACTCCTCAATCCGCTGCCGGGTCAGATCGCAGAGCGCCAGCTGCAAATCCATTTCGTCGGCACTGAGATCGCGCTTCTTGGAGAGTTTCCGCAACCGGTCGAGCTGCTGCGGCACCCGGCGCAGGACCTTCTTCAAAAAATCCTCGCTGAAGTACCAATCCCACATTTCCAGATTGATGTCTTTTTGGATGACCGTATGACCGGCCTGGCGGAGGACAGCAGTGAGGGAGGGAAGGCTGAGATAGGGCTCGGACGGAAACCAATCCGGCGGGAAGATCAGCATGACCTTCATCTTCCGGCCACTGCTGGCTTCAAAACTCTGCCGATTCAATAAGATGAGTTCTTTGGAGGCCCGTTCACCCTTCGAGTACTCAATGCGCATGAAGGAGGCTCCTCGTCTATCGCACCGGCATTCATAAATCGAAAGAATGCCAAGGGGTTAGCTATAGGAGACCATATTGTAAGGGGGCAGGAGAATCAGATGCAAGAGAGGGAACGTAGGCCAGCCTAGTGGTACTCAGTACTCGAAAAGGCATTACCGAATGAACTTGTCGTATTCCGCATGGGTACCGATCCAAAACCACATGATCCCATCCGGCGCATTGACCCCAACCGCTCGATACTGAAGCCCAACGCGGGCCGACCAGAACCGGCCCACTTGCTTGAAATGCAACGATGGATGCCGAGGGTTTGCCTTCAGCAGTTCAAATGCCTGATCGGCTTGTTCACGGATCTGGGCAGGTAGCGCGTTGTAGCAGGACCAAAAATCTGGAGAGGCGTGGTGAATCAAAGCGGCTTCGACTGGCCAGCGGCATGAGATCTAAGAGCCTTATCTGCCACCGCATCAAGTTTGCCGGCATTCACATCGGCCTCAAACTGCCGATCCCAGGCTTCCGCGTCAAATGCCGCATACCACCGGCGAAAAGCAGCCAGCTCCTCGGAAGACAGTTTCTCAATCTGTAGTTCAATCGCTTCGACCTTACTCATGCATCACCTAATTTCGCGAGAGTCCTAGCCACGGTCGCCCCCTCCCCCCCGCTCGGCCTCAGCAATCGCAGCCAGCAGCTTGGCTTCTTCCTCGGACGAGAGATCGAAGGTCTCATCCCCTTCCGGAGCCAGTACAGTCACCGTCGCTCCCTCGGGAAGACTCTTCGCATCGATCTGAATCGTCCCGCCGTGAACTGTTCCAGTAGTAATAAGCATGGCGGAATCCTAGCACTTCAGAGGCAACCCGTCCACCTTCAGGCCGCTGGCAGTATGAAGATTGGGCACTAGAGGAGGCTCAGTTCTTTAGCAGCCCACGGGAGAACTCTTTTCTGCACCATTGACCGGCACCAAACCACAGGATGCTCAAAAAGTCTGTCGGTTCTCACCCACCCCGGCGTGCCGAGACACGCCCTTCACCGAGCAGGCCGTAGCCGAGAGAAGCACAGGGAGCATAACCTCTGGGCTATGTTGAGGATGCGTGCGAGGGGAGAACGCCACTGGCGGGCTTTTTCAGCATCCTAATTTGGAGGTCTGCTCGCCATTCGATGACTCGACGCGCATGAAGGCGGCTCCTCTATCAAACCGGCATTCGGAAACTGACAGAATGCCAAGGGGTTAGCTACAGGAGGACATATTGTAAGGGGGTGGGAGAAGGATATTCAAGGGCAAGAGGCCGAGTAACCGGATAGTCCTTTGTGCTCGCTGAAGCCCACAGAGAGACACAGGCCCCTTCACGCATGCAATCTTCAGCCTTGACAGAGACCGCGATACTCAAGAGGATTACTCGCTATGAGCACTCGGCAGCAAAATGAACGGAAGTTCGAACAGTGGCAGGATCTACCTCATGGCGGAAGACGGTATTGGATCGATGTCGCAAGCCGATCCGGCTGGAAAGTGCGATACATCAAAGAGGTCGCCCCCAACGAACTGACGCTCCGTTTCTATCAAGAGGTCTACAACGAGATCGGAGAAATGATTGAGGTCCATCACAAGTATCCGGTAGACTTAGGTCATCGAAAGGTTTAGACCATATGTCTCTCGTCACCTGCGAATTGGTTGCAGAAAAGCTTGGAGCCTATCTTCATCATGATCTGTCCTTGTCTGCCCTTGTAGACTGGGCGGAATCAGCGCTGATGAATGACGACTTCGACCCGGCCCACTCGGCGACCATTCGGGATGCCGTTGCCAAAATCGGCGTCGCGGATGTGCGCACATTCGGCCTTGCATGGGAAGACTGCGAGCAACTTCTCTCTCAGCTCGGCTACTCCGCTCAAATCAACATCGTCGCCCGATAGCCAAGCCACAGAGCTAGCTCAACCTACGCAGTGATCTCTGATCCATTTGAGCAGAAATAGCGCAGCTATGAAAATCGATCGCGACTGTACGATTGCAAGACCTGACCCTGATTAGACTTTGACCCTGATTAGACTTTGGAGCCACAGGCATGAGATGTTGAGAGAAGAGCTCGATTCGGATTTGGGGCGCGGCGAGGCCAGGGAAAGCTCCGCGTCAAAGAGATTCCGTTGGGCGATCAAGACATCCAAATAGTTCGAGAGCCCGCCCTTGTAGCGAAGGTCCACAAGATGCAGCGCCGCCTTGAGCACACTCACCTGCTGCTCCTGCGCAGCCGCCTGCTCGCGCGTGGTACTAACGCCGATCAGCGAATCTTCAATCTCCTTGAAGACTACAAGAATCGTCTGCTTATATTGCGCCACGGCCTGCCTGGTCTGGGCTCTGCGGCCTCTTGCTGTAAATCAATACTCATGCCTGAATATATTTTACTCTCCGATATTATGCGTCTTCAAAAACTGCTGCCAATCCCCCACATCCGTAGTGTTGATTTCCCTATCCGCTCAGCGTAGGAGTTACCATGAATAATCAGGTAGGCGAAATTGTTCTTGACATTCTTTTCGTACTGACTTGCAATCAATGGAGGTCCGCATGACTCAACAGGCTCAGCAAGCACAGGGTAAGACGACCCACTTCGATGCAGCGAAGATAATTGTTGAGACACTACAGGGCCTAGACAAGACATCGCAGGCGCTCGCGATGCGTTTCGCAGCCGAAACTCTGGGGCTACAATCAGCACCCGTTACGCAATCCCCTGTAGCATCTGGAATTTCCACCTCAACACATGCACCACCGCCAAGCAGTGACGGAGCTGCCCGTTTGACGGACATAAAACAATTTGCCGCCCAAAAATCGCCAAAAAGCGATCAACAGTTTGCTGCCGTCGTCGCCTACTTCTACCGCTTCGAGGCCCCAGACACACAACGGAAGGACACAATAGACGCTGATTTCCTTCTGGAGGCCGCACGACTTGCTGGAAGAAAGCGACCGTCAAGATACGCTCTCAATAACGCAAAGAATGCTGGCTACATCGATAGTGTTAGCGCCGGAAAGTTTCGGATCAACGCAGTTGGGGAAAATCTAGTTGCGATGACGCTGCCGGGAAACGGCTCAGAAAGTTCGCCTGCTCGAATTGCACGAAAAAAGAAAAGCGGAAAAACTAAGGCTCAGAAGACAACTTCAAAGTCTCGCAGGTGACATAGAGGTCACCTGCCCTTGAATGGAGCGCACTCATTGCCTACAACTACTGACGTTATCGACATAGCAATTCGAGAGATTACTACTGCACGAGCGTTAGTTTTAAAAATCACTGGCAAGCAGGTCAGAGGAGTAGACGCAATTGCGTCGTTGAAGGCGACTGCCCTAGCCTGGTTCAATACTCACCGTCCAATCGTAAACGCTGGCACATCCGATCTGGACCTCACAACTGTCGACAGTTATTATACGACGATACTGAACTCTACTGCAGGCTATGCGGCTCGTCAGACCTACCTTGACGCCCTACAAGTTGCCAAAAAATCCCTCGTCGCTCTGCGAGCAAATGCGCTTACCAACCAAGCATCTGCTGCGAGTGGTAACACCGACGATATCGCGCCAGACTTCTCGCCGTTGGCTGGAAACCAAGAGATGCGAGAGATACTAACACGTCGTTGGCAAGAGTGCTGCAAATGCGTCAATGCAAGTGCGCACCTAGCAGCGATCGTAATGATGGGCGGCTTGCTTGAAGCGCTTTTCGTTGCACGGGCCAACAAGATGACAGTGAAAGACCCGCTTTTAAATGCTTCTGCGGCTCCCAAGGACAAAGCAACGGGAAAAACTTTAAATTATCGAGAATGGATGTTGGATTCATACATCAAAGTCGCACATGAATTGAAATGGATTACAGAATCGGCGAAAGATGTCGCCGATATTTTAAAGGAATACCGCAACTACATTCATCCTGAAAAAGAGCGACGACACGGCGTGGTGCTGGCCCTTAATGACTCAACAATGTTCTGGTCAGTCACAAAAGCGCTTGTTAGACAACTACTACTGAGTGCATCAGCTCCATGATGAGAAGAAAGTGCATAAAGAAGGAGGCACTGAGACACTCTGAATTTCCCGGCGCGTGGCAGCCCGGCGCCTTCCTTGCCACGCCTTCTCGCACCTTGCCTCCCTCCCCTTGACAAACATCCTCACCAAACGTACGCTTTGTACAATTCGTACATTTCCAATGAGGTCATCCATGGCGCATCTTCCATCCAGTAAAGCACGCGAAGGATTTGCAGACACCATCAACCGCGTCGCGTTCGGCAAAGAGCGGGTGGTCTTGAGACGACGCGGCAAGGAAGTGGCCGCCGTGGTTTCGATAGAGGATTTACGGTTACTTGAAGACTTGGAAGACCGCATCGATCTGGTCGATGCGCGAGCCGCCTTAGCCGAGACGAAGAAGAAAGGCGCGAAGGCTCTGGATGCCGTCATGAAGGAACTCGGTCTCTAGCATTCCTCCATGGCCTACTCGATTCTTCTCGCCCCTCCTGCCGAGCGCCAACTCAAAGCACTCGCCGAACCGGCGCAAAAACGAATCGTCAAACGTCTTAAATCATTGCGTGAGAATCCACGCCCCCATGGTGTCAAGAAACTTGCCGGCGAAGAGGATCTGTACCGTATACGCGAAGGCGACTATCGAATCGTGTACACGATTCAAGACAAGAAACTGATTGTCCTGGTCGTGAAGATCGGAGATCGCAAGGAAGTCTACCGCTAACAACCACCTCCCGCTTCACCTCCCCCCGCGATAGACCAAACCAACGGATGCCAAGAAAAGAAGACCGGCTACGATGGAAGTAATGGGGCCAGCATGCGTATTGACTTATTCAAGCCACGCATCAACTTTCCATGAACCTCTATCGAGGGAGTGGAATCGTAAACAGCATCCCGCCTAATATGTCTCCCTTCTTGAAATCTCTCCTGAGACTTTCGGGATGTACGTTGTGGCAGTCGGCGCACATCTGAGACAAGGCTTTATCGGGATAGAGTGCCTGGAACACGCGCGTTTTGCCGTCGGTTGTGACGCCACTATAGGGGCGATCGTCATTCACCAGGATCTTTTCCAGCGCCGTGCGTTCGAACTCTGTCGCCGGGCGATTCTTTTTATTGATGGCCCAACTGCTGATCAGCCGGAATCGAATACCGGCCGGTTGCTTCGCGACAAGCCGCCCCGTTTCAAGCACAAATTGGGCGGGTAACGGAAGGTCTCCGGCGTCCCTCCAGTGTTCCGAAGCGAAAACAATGCCCCGCTCTTGCATCCGCTCGACAATCTCGTTCGTATAAAACGTTCGATCCGCCTGTACCACGCTATGGATATACTCAGCGACGGTTTCAGGAGGAATGCCCTTGAGCGGCTCCGGCTCCTTGCTTGAAGCGAAGAATACCCACTGACCGAGCAAGCATGTGGAGATAATTCCAACACTGAGTCCCAACCAGAAGCCTCGTATCTTCATGGCGCCTCCTCCATGTGCTTGTCTGCCTGTGGCGTAATCGGCTTCGAGGATACATGGGAACACTCTGAATTTTCCAGCGCGTGCCTATCCAGCGCCTTCCTTCTAGAAAACGCAGACCAGTCTTGCCACCCGGCTCCATCCCCCGCCCTATCTCCTCCCGCAATAGACCGAACCGACGGGACAGGTTAAAATGGCCGTGTTTGCTCGCTCACAACGGATCTTCTGGATACTTTTCGTGACAACCAATCTGACCTACATCGTCACCGTGCTGCTGGACGTTAATGAGATGCAGGATGTGGACGACCGGGCGGAAAGCCGCAGCTACCTCGTGGCCGATTGCGAGTCCAAGCAGGCCGCGATTTTCGATGCCGTCATCGAGAACATCGAGCGCGATCTTCGACTGATCGCCGAACTTGGACTGACCCTCCGCTTTGCCGTCGAAACGCACATCCATGCCGATCACATCACCGGCGCCTCGGCCATACAAGATCGAAGCGGCGCGCAGATTGTGTATGGAGGCGGCGCCAAGAGCGAGGTCACCGGCGCGGATCTGTTCTTGTTCGAAGGCGAGGCGCTGCGGCTCGGTCGGACGTCACTGACGGCGCTTGCAACCCCCGGTCATACGAATGGCTGCACGAGCTACTTACTCCCCGGCGCCGTCTTCACGGGCGATACGTTGTTCATCCGCGGCAACGGCCGGACCGATTTTCAGGGAGGCTCGCCGGAAAAACTCTTCGACTCCGTCAGGAAGAAACTGTTTGCGCTGCCGGACGACACGATCGTCTACCCTGGGCACGACTATCAAGGCCGGGTCTCCTCCACGATCGGCGAGGAGAAGCGATTCAACGAACGGTTGAACCTGTCGATCGACCAGGCAGCATTCATCGACATGATGAATCGGAGAAACGTGCCGCGTCCCGCCAAAATGGATATCGCCATCCCCGCCAACATGAGAGCCGGCCGGACCACCTAATCACTCAATTATAAAATTGGCGGAGACACCCTTGTCAGAAACCGCTTCACGCACAGCTGTTCTTCAAACAGCCGATGGAGAAGGGCCTTCAGAATGTCGCTGAGGCGTGCGGCATTACTTGTGGGAAACTTCGACGGGCGTGGCCGCCGATTGTTCCTGGCCGCGTTCGCCCGGTGACCACCCGCCACCCAGCGCTTTGTAGAGTTGGACCACCGAGGTGAGATTGAGCCGGCGTGTCGAGGCCAGGGAAAGTTCCGCGTCAAAAAGATTCCGTTGGGCGATCAGAACATCCAGGTAATTCGCGAGCCCGCCCTTGTAGCGAAGATTCGCAAGATGCAGCGCCGCCTTGAGCGCGCTCACCTGCCGCTCCTGCGCCGCCGCCTGCTCGCGCGTGGTACTGACGCCGACCAGCGAATCTTCAACCTCCTTGAAGGCTACGAGAACCGTCTGTTTGTATTGCGCCACCGCCTGCCGGGCCTGGGCTTCTACGGAGTCTTGTTGAAACCCCAGGGCTTTGGCATTGAGCAAGGGCGCGGCGAGCCCCGGGCCCAAGACGCCATATTCTCCATTCGAATCGAATAACTTTGAGAGAGTCGGGTTGGCAATGCCGAGCGTGCCGGTCAGGGAAAGCTTGGGGAAGCGATCGGCTTTGGCCGCGCCGATCCGTGCCGTCGCCGCGGCTAATTGTTGTTCGGCTTGCACGACATCCGGACGCCGCTGCAGCAAGTCTGACGGCAAACCGGCCGGCACCACAGGCGGCACCACTTGATCCGCCAGCGATCGTCCACGAGGAATTTGCCCAGGCGCTCTGCCGAGCAAGACACTGACCTCATTTTCTTTTTGGACAATCTGCCGCTTCAATTCGGCAATGCGAGACGCGGCATTCTCCCGTTCCGCTCGGAACTGTTCGACATCGAGCCGATTGATAACCCCGTGCCGATAGCGCGCCTGGCTAATTCTGATCGACTCATCCCAGGCTTGCAGCGTGCGCGTGGCGATCTCCAGTTGCAGATCGTACTGCCGCAGATCGAAGTAGGCCTGCGCGACACCTCCGACGAGTTGCAGAACGACGGCACGGCGGTTCTCTTCCTTCGCGAGGAGATCGGCGCGGGCCGCTTCGTTCGAGCGGCGAAGGCGCCCCCAGATATCGATTTCCCACGCCAGGTTTCCTTGGAGATAATAGTTAAACGGACTCGCAAAGCCAGGAAACCGCACACCGCCAGACCTGGCGACCGGGCCATTGGCCGAAATATCGAGCTGGGGCGCGTAATCGGTCTTCGCGATGAAGGCACGCGCCTCGAACTCTTCGACCGTCGCGACCGCCCGCTCAAGATCTTTGTTTTCTTCCAACGCGATGCGAATGAGCTTTTGAAGCTCCTCATCCCGGTAGAGATCCCACCAGGGCATATTGGCGAGAGAGGGCAGATCCTGGCCCTCCTCCGCCATGCGGTAGGAGGCCGTGGCGGGAATGTCCGGGCGAGAGTAATCGGGTCCCATCGCGCAGGACAGCATCAACCCCGAAGACAGCACCAAGGCCAGGCGGCGCATAGGCGGGCTCTCCTTACACCGGCGCCGCATACGGCCCCGGCACACTGCGTCACGATTCGCGCTCTGGCGTTGAGCGTCTCGCGCGGCCGCTGAGCAGGTTAATGATCAAAAAGAATACCGGAACGAAAAAGACTCCCAAAAACGTGGCGGCCAGCATTCCGCCGAATACGCCGACACCGATTGAGTTTCGGCTGGCCGCGCCGGCTCCCGTCGCAATCACCAGCGGCACCACACCGAGAATAAAGGCCAGCGAGGTCATGAGAATCGGGCGGAACCGGAGCCGCGCAGCCTCCAACGCCGCTTCCATCGCCGACATGCCCTGGGCATACTGCTGGCTCGCAAACTCCACAATGAGAATGGCGTTCTTGGCCGACAGCCCGATGAGCGTGACCAGGCCGATCTGAAAGTAGATATCGTTCGTCATGCCCAGCACCCACACGGCGCACAACGCGCCGACGACACCGAACGGCACCGCCAGCAGCACGGCAAACGGAATGCTCCAACTCTCATACTGCGCCGCCAGCACGAGAAACACCATCAGCAGCCCGAAGCCGAACGCGAGCACCGACTGGCTGCCTGCCTGGCGTTCCTGAAATGAAATCCCGCTCCAATCGATATCGAATCCTTGTGGGATCAGCACTTCCCGCGCCGCTCGTTCCAACGCATCCAGCGCTTGGCCTGAACTATAGCCCGGCGCCGCCGACCCCATCACCAGGGCCGTATTGTATCCGTTGAAATGCGTGACAGGATCCGGTCCGCTGGTATAGTCGGTCGTCACCACCGTATCGAGCGGAATCATGGCTGTCCCCTGCCCGTTCACGGCACGCACATAAATCTTGCTGATGTCGGAGGGCCGGGACCGGAACTCCGGCTCCGCTTCGGTCTGCACGCGGTAGACACGGCCGAACTTGATGAAGTCGTTGATATACAGGTTGCCGAAGAACGCCTGAAGCGTATCGAACACCTCGGAAATCGGCACGCCCAGCGCTTTGGCCCGCTCACGGTTGATCTTCGCATGGACACGAGGCACGCTCACGCGGAAGCTCGTGTTCGCTGCGGCGATGGCCGGGTCCTGTCTGGCCTTGGCAATGAACTCTTGGGCGGCCGCGCCGAACTTTTTGAAATCGCCGCCGCTGGGATCTTGCAATTGCAGCGTAAACCCACCGGTGGCGCCCAACCCGCGAATCGACGGCGCATTGAAGGCCAGCACCACCGCGCCAGGAATCTTGCTGAACTCCTTGAACGCCCCGCCGATCAGGGACTTCACATGACTCTGCTTGCCCGGACGCTCATCCCAATCCTTGAGCGGCGTGAACATGGTCGCGGCGTTGGTGCCTCTCGTATTGAACACGAAGTTCTGGCCGGACAAGGTTTGCGTCCCATAGATCTCCGGCACGCTGCCATAATATTGCTCGATCTTGTTCAAGACCTCAGCCGTCCGTTTTTTCGATGCCCCATCCGGCAACTGAACGATAGAGATAAAGTAGCCTTGATCCTCTTCCGGCAAAAAGGACATCGGGATCGTCCGCAGCAAATACCCGCCGATGCCGAGCAACACACCGAAGATCGCCAGCGAGAAGACCGTGTGCCTCAACATCAGGCCCACTCCGCTCGCATAGCGGTGCTGAAACCGGTCGAACGCCCGGTTGAACAGACCGAAGAAGCCTCCGCGGGCGCCATGGCTCGGCTTGAGCAGGATGGCGCAGAGCGCGGGACTGAGGGTGAGCGCCACAAATCCTGAAATCGCGACCGACACCGCAATCGTAATGGCAAACTGCTTATAGAGCTGGCCGGTGATGCCGCCGAGAAATCCCACCGGCACAAAGACCGCCGCCAGCACCAGCACAATGGCAATGACAGGACCGGCCACCTCGCTCATGGCCTTTTTCGACGCGTCCTTGGCCGAGAGGCCGTTGGCCATATGCCGCTCCACATTCTCCACCACCACGATCGCGTCGTCGACGACGATGCCGATGGCCAGCACCAAGCCGAACAACGTCAAGGTATTGATCGAGAAGCCGAGGGCCGCCATGCCCGCAAAGGTGCCGATCAAGGACACCGGCACCGCCAGGGCGGGAATCAATGTCGCGCGCCAGCTCTGCAGGAAGAGATACACCACCAAAAGAACCAGAATCATCGCGTCGCGCAAGGTGACGATCACCTCGTGAATCGAGACCTCGACAAAGCGAGTGGTGTCATAGGGAATGTCGTACGTCACGCCCTTCGGGAAGACCGCCGTCAGCCGGTCCATCTCCTGGCGAATCCGTTTCACCGTATCGAGCGCATTCGCGTCCGGCGCCAGAAAGGTCAGGAGCAACGCGGTGGGTTTGGCGTTATACCGGCCTTCGAGCACATAGGATTGCGCACCCAATTCGACCTTGGCCACATCCTTGAGCCGCACCATGGATCCGTCCGGCAAGGCGCGAATAATCAGCTCCTCGAATTCTTTGACATCCGACATGCGCCCTTCGGTGATCAAGGGCAGCGTCAGCTCCGTGTCGAACGGCATCGGCTCCCGCCCGATCGTGCCTGCGGGAAAATCGCGATTCTGCTCGCGCACGACATTCGCGATGTCGGATGGCGTCAGCCCTAACTGCGCCATCCGCACCGGATTGAGGACCAGCCGCATGCTGTAATTCTGCTGGCCGTAGACCATCGCGTCGCCCACGCCGGGCAGCCGCTTGATATTGTCGATAATGCGCAGCGTGGCGAAGTTGGAGAGAAAGAAGGCGTCCTGTTGCGGATCGTCCGAGTGCAGCACCATGACGGCCAGAAGATCCGGGGACGTTTTCTTGACGGTGATCCCCTGCCGGACGACTTCAGGCGGCAGCTGCGGCTCCGCCAGCTTCTGGCGGTTTTGCGTCTGCACCTGCGCGATATCGACGTCGGTGCCGATCTCGAACGTCAGCTTGATGGTCATATGGCCATCGTTCGTGCTCGTCGAATCGAAATAGAGCAGATGGTCGATGCCCGGCAGCTGCAATTCAATGGGGCGGGCGACCGACTCCGCCACGACCTCGGCGCTGGCGCCAGGATAATCGGCTTCGATCTGCACGACCGGAGGCGTGATCTGCGGGAACTGGGCGATCGGCAGGGCCTGCATCGCGACCAGCCCGATGACGACAATAAGGATGGACAGCACCGAGGCAAAGATCGGGCGATCGATGAACACGCTAAGGTTCATTTTGTTTCTTCCGACTGTTTGGCTTCCGGTTGAGTCGGAAGAGGCGGAGGGGTCGTTCCCGTAGCGGCCGGTGCGGCCATCGCCACCCGCACCTGGGCGCCCGGCATGGCTCGCTGGAACCCTTCGACTACCACGCGTTCACCGGCCTGGAGTCCTTCCTCGATGAGCCACCGGTCCCCCAGCCAGTCCGTCGCCTTCACATTCCGCACTTCCACCTTGTCGTCCGGACCGACAACATACACCACCGCGCCCTTCGCCCCTTGTTGAACCGCTCGCTGGGGCACCAAAATGGCGTGCGGCTTCGACACTCCGTGGAAGCGCACCGTCAAAAACTGGCCTGGCAGCAGGATCCGGTCTGGATTCGGGAACACGACCCGCACCTGCCGGGAGCCAGTGTCCGTTCGCAGTCCAACATCGGTAAAATCCAGCTGCCCCTCATGGGGATACACGGTTTTGTCGACGAAAATAGCCGTGCCCGTCAAACTGTAGACCCCCGGATGATCGATCTGCTTGGACAACGTGTCGCGCCGCCGCTTGAGGAGAAAACTCTCCGGCGCGCTGACGATGACATACATGGGATTGACCTGATGGATCACGGTGAGCAAATCCGTTTGAGCCGTGACCAGCCGCCCCTGGTAAAACCGGGTGCGTTCAATCAGCCCATCGACGGGCGCCACGATGACCGTATTGTCCAAATCGAATTTCGCTTTGACCAGATCGCCCCGCGCGGATTCCAGCGCGGCCCTGGAAGCAAGGTCTTCCGCGATCGCATCATCGACATCCTTCTGGCTCACGGCGTCTTCGGCGAGCAGCGGCTTGACGCGCGCCAGATTCTGCTTGGCTTGGATCAGCCGCGCCTGGGCTTGCGCCTCTCTGGCCTTGGCGCTGATCTCGGCCGCTTTGAACGGAGTCGGGTCGATCTCGTAGAGGTGATCGCCTTTTTTGACGTCGCGCCCCTCGGAAAAATGCCGCTGTTTGATAATCCCCGTGACCTGCGGACGAATCTCGACGATGCTCGACGCTTCGGCCTGTCCGATCAATTCCGGCTCGTCGGGAACGGACTCGGTGGAGACCGTGACCACCTCGACCTGCGGCAACGGCGGAGCGGGAGGAGGCCCGGCAGCGGGCTTGCACCCGGCTGCCACCATGATTGCGGCAAATACCAAACCGATTGGCACTGACATTTTCATCTCGGCAAAAATCTTCATAGGGTTGGGAGTCTACTCCATTCCAAAATCATATTACTAGCAACTGCCGCCGCGCATCGCTCGGAAAACAAACAGCCCATCCACTTTTTCTCCATGCAGATGCGCTTACTTCTCCACATCGAATCCGTCGTTCTTCCACCAGCGCCATCCGCCCTCCAGCTCCATAACGGGATAGCCTTGTTTGGCAAATTCGACGGCCGCTGTCGCGGCGAGGTGGCAGACCTGGGAGTAGCAATAGAGGACATTGATCGCCTTCTTGTTCAACGCCGCCTTCACCGCCTTGGCCTTGCCCCAGTCGGTCTTCGGAAGGTTGATGGCGCCGGGAATGTGTCCCTCGGCATAGTCTTCAGCCGCGCGCACATCGACGACCCGAACCGGCTGTCCTTGCTGCACCCACCGTTCCAATTCCACCGGCCCGGTGGTAAAGGCCATTCTGTCCTCAAAATACTTCTTGGCTTTGGCGGCCGAGGGACTGCGCATCTTCGCAACCGTCGTCTTCATGCAAACCTCCATATAGTATTCGTTAGCGCGGCGAACCGAGCCTGCCCTCGACCTTGTCGAGGGGCCTCAGCAAATCCGCCGGACCCCGATATGCTCAATTGGATTGGCCCCACTCATCCTTCAAGCGTGGCCTTCATCGTGATGGTCGTATTGAGGAGGCGGGAAATCGGACAGCCAGCCTTCGCCGCCGCGGTCGCCTTCTCCCATGCGGCTTGATCCGCATTGGGCACCCTGCCGTTCACCTCTAGATGAATACCCGTCACCGTCCAGCCGGCTTCCAGCTTCTCAAACGTGAGCGTCGCCGCCGTCTGAAGCCGCTGCGGCACCAGCCCAGCGTTGCCAAGTTGAGCGGACAGCGCCATGGTGAAACAACCCGCATGGCCCGCCGCAATCAACTCTTCTGGATTCGTCCCCGTGCCGGTTTCAAACCGCGTTCCAAACGAATATTGCGTGGCGTTCAGCACTCCGCTCTCTGTCGAGACCGTTCCCTTGCCGGTTTTGAGATCGCCTTGCCATTCAGCCGATGCATTCCGTTTCATGATGCCCCCCTTGTTGTGACGAGTCCGGTCATCCTGTTTTTACGCAGCCCAGCGAGTGGCGCATGCGCCACTCGCCGAGTCTAATGATTGACTCCGCGCATCACAAGACCCGGCCCGGACTTGCATCGCCTTCAACAGGCGTGAAGGCCAACAGAGGACCGGGCTGGCTATTGGACATCGACCGTGATCGTATCGGCCGCAACCAAATGCTCGTGGTCATGCGTTGCGGCCTGCACCTTGATCGTATGCTTGCCTTTGCTCAACCCTTTGAACGTGCCGGGAAACTTCTTTTGCGGCTCGCCATCCAGATAGACATGCCCATGAGCCGCCTTGGAGCCCTTAATCAATTCGTAGGAGAGGTCAAATGTACTCCCTACGGTAGCCCCATCCTTCGGTGAAGTGATGGTGACCTTCGATCCATCGTCGACATCGGCCAGCGCGGGACTGACGGCAAAAACCAAACTGACGACGAACAACGAAACGCAGGACCAGATGAGTTGCTTCATGATGCCCTCCTTGATATCGCTCCGGACCGCCATGATCCGGAAGATGAAATGTGTAACCACGAATCACTGTCTAACGCCTCGACGCCTCGCTTCATACGGACGGCGCGAATCCACCCTATGAACGCGCGCCTGGCGCGGCGGCCAGGCCCTCAACGATTGCGAGCATCAGGCAGCCTTGAGCTTGGAACGTTGCCCCTTGGCGAAACATCTCCGACAGCAGGGCCTTGCCCTCCGAATCCACATGCGTGGTCTCGCGAAGATCGACCCGCCATCGTTCCCTCCGATCGGCGTCCGCTTCATCCCAACAACGCCGCAACTCCTCGACCCAGGGCCCGACCAAGCGCCCCGCAAGGGCGACGCGGGTTCTATCCGCGCTCTGGGAGATCATGATCTTCAACATGAATCGTGCCCCTCTTCGACGCCTCGCGCGACGATCTGCCCTGCACGTTCGAACGGTCAGTGACTCTCTTCGTACCTCGCCATCCACATCCTGATATGCTCCGCCGCCTCGGCTTTTTGCTCCGGCCGCAAGCCGGCCTGCCACTCGGCGAACTTGGGGAACACCCGCATCATCATCTGGACCTGCAAGGCCTGATGCCGCTCGATGAGCCCGGTTACCTTCGCTTGATCGAGCCGGTCGCTCTGGATCTGAACGATCAATTCCTCCACCAACGCCTGCTGCTCCTTCTGCAACCCGGCTCGCGCGGCCAGCGCCTCATTCTTCACGGCGATCAACGCGGTTTTCTGACGGTCATCGAGATCGAGGTGCTTCGCGATCTTTTCCGTCATCCATTCGGCCCGCTCCGCCGGGGTATGGTGACGATGGCAGGCCGAAGCCGCCACGGCCCCGGCGATCAATACGACTCCGACTGCGACTCTGAAGAATGTCGTCTTCATAGAACGCTCCTTTCTTTACCACTCATATAGTGTGAGACCGCCCCTTGCTTAAAACATGCGCAAGGCGAATGCGGCTTCCGATCTTTTCGCAACTGGAACCACCGCCGGTTCACCCAGCCAGCGGGCAATCAGCCCGTCCAGCGACCACTTGCCCCCACCGGCGACCAGTAAGGCCAGACTCATGCCGATGACCAGCAGGTGATACTCGAAGCCTTCACCGGTCTGCTGTCCCATCCAGTTCATGAAAAACCCCTGCGGCAAATGCACGGTCATAATCGCGCCGAGCATGATGACGATGAAGCTGCCCGCCGTGAATCGCGTGAACAGACCGGCCAGCAGCCCCAGACTGCCGATGGATTCGCCGATGATGACGAGAAACGCGACCAGCCAGGGAAGGCCCATCTGTTGCGTGAAGAATCCCATAGTGCCTTCAAAGCCAAACCCGCCATACCAGCCCAATAGTTTCTGAGCGCCGTGCGCGAAGATCACCCCTCCCAGCGCCACCCGCAAAATTAAACCGGCCCACGAATCGTCTGTCTTGAAAAAGCTGTGCATGGAGCACCTCCTTACGAAATATCGATTACCATCGATGGCTTCGTACCCGTTGAGGAGCTGTATTCGCCATCCACTCCTTCATCAGCAGCCCGATCATGAAAAATGGAAACGTCGCGAGCATGACGTACCACCCAACCCACAACATCATGTCTTCCATGACATCACCTCCTCTGTCTGCATGCCGTCCTGCCTGAGATCATCGCAAATGCCATTCCGCTGCGCTGCCTATTCAGCTGATCGGAGTAACCCATTGAAAAAACATCGCGACCTTGTCCATCTCCGAAATAAATCGCCTGCGAGGATCATGCAGTGCCGAACCAACGGTGACGAGCAGTCGGCAAGTGACGAAGAACTTCGTCACACCGGCTGACTAACAGATGATGAGCAGAGGAGCGAAAATAAAAAGAGAGAACAGAAGAGATCGACTAGCGAAGAACGCCTTCGATGCCTTTGCAGAATGGCGAGAGCCTGAGCGCCGCCTTATGAGCGTTTCCGCTCAGTGCGCTCAACGGCATCGCTCATTGGTTCAGGGGACGCAATCGGTTGACTGAAGATCTCGTGGGCAGGAATCCTGTGTGGCGAGCGGTCCAAACAACACGAACCCCGCGCCAGCGAGAGAACCGGCCGCCCCAACGACGGCCGGTTCCTGCTGGTGGAGGCTATTCCGCCTTCCTCAGATCGATCACCGTTCCACTCTCATTCAATTCGACCGTCACCTTCGCACCCTCGGCGATCAGCTTGGTCTTCATCTCCATCCGGTCCAGCGGAAACACCTTCTCGCCTTCCGGGGTCCAGAGCTTGATCTCTTTCTTCGTGAGCCCCGCATAGATGAGCTTGCCGGTAATCAGGCGATGCGCCCCTGCCATCTGCTTGTGCTTGCCATGGTGATCTATCACTATATTCTCCTCGTTCAACCACAACGTCACTTCGTCGCCGATAGCCGCATCGGATGGCGCTGTTTTCACGTTGAGGGTGTATTGCCCGACGGGAGTTTTCACATAGACCAATCCCGATTGGATTTTTGTCACCTCTCCAGTCAATGTCAGATAATAGCCGGGCCTGGTGTGAGGATGTTCATCGATGTCCAACTCCACTGTTAAGCGATGAATATCGATTACCTTCCCCTCCTCATTCAGTTCAATCGCAATCGGAGTTCCTTCCTCCACGCCGGATAGTTGCGACCGGCCCGTTTGCACAGCAAAGGATTTCTCTCCCTCCGGCGTCCACAGCTTGATCTCCTTCCTGTCCGTAGAGACATAGGCCAGCTTGCCGGATACAAAGCGATGAAAGTGAGTGGGATCTCCTTTCCGGTGCACATCGACCACGGCGTTGTTCTCATTGACCTGCATCTCGACGGCTTCTCCAATCTCCAGATTCTTCGGCGCCGTGGCAGAGGCGATGCGCAGCTGCCCCCAAGGGGTCTTCACGGTCACCAAGTCTGACTGTATCTTGGAGACGACGCCGGACACCTTCATGTGCGTGCCGGGGCCATGTGTGTGTGCGCCGCCTTCATCGGCCAGGCCGGGCGACGCGGCGAGCAACAAACTCAACAGCATCCCGCCGGAAATCGACTGCGCACGCGACAGACGCAAAACAGTGAACGCTCCCGAATGACGATTCTTCATCATGGCTTCCTCCTTGGTGAATGAACTTCCTTCTATCCTCGCCGCATCGCGCTCGACCTGCGGTGCTGCACGATGACAACGCAAGGACCGCTCCACCTGGATCACCATCAGGAAGAATCGCCTGCACAGTAGAATTGTTGGAGAAATCGTCGTGTTCGGTGAGAAGAGCCGGTGTAACGCTAGGCTGGTGACGAAGCAGATCCGGCGAACCATCGCCAGATGACGACGGGAACCGTCACTCTCGAGGACGGGAGATGCCGAGCTTCTTTATTTTTGACGTGAGGGTCGTGCGTTTGAGGCCCAGCTTGGCCGCCGCGCCCTGCGGACCGCCGATCACCCACTTCGTCTCGCGCAGGACAGCAAGAATCTGCGTCCGTTCCGCGTCATGCAGCGTGGCGGTGGGCGGCTGGACCGGCGGTTCAACCGCTTTGAGTTCCTGAATCGGAACCTGAAGATGCTTCCCCTGAGTCAGAATCACCGCGCGCTCGACGATATTCTCCAATTCCCGAATGTTTCCCGGCCAGTGATAGCGGGACAGCGCCTCCAAGGTCGGTTTGGGAATCGATTCGATGCGCTTCTTCATGCGAGCGGCATAATGCTGCACGAAATACCGCACGAGCACCGGAATGTCCTCCCGCCGCTCGCGCAGCGGCGGGAGCGTGACCGGAAACACATTCAGCCGGTAGTACAAATCGCTTCGGAACTCATGGTCCTCCACCAGCTGGGCCAGATCCCGGTTCGTGGCGGCAATCAGCCGGATATCCACGCGCGTGGTGCGCGTGCTCCCGAGCCGCTCGAATTCCTGCTCCTGCAACACACGCAGCAGCTTGGACTGCAGCTCCAGCGGAATTTCCCCGACCTCATCGAGAAAGATCGTGCCGCCATGGGCTAATTCGAAGCGGCCGACTTTCTGGGCGATCGCCCCGGTGAACGCCCCCCGCTCATGTCCGAACAGCTCGCTTTCCAGCAAGCCCGTGGGAATCGCGGCACAGTTGAGCTTCACGAAGGTCCGCTCGCTCCGGTCGCTGAGCCGGTGAATCGCCCTGGCGATCAGCTCCTTCCCCGTGCCGGTTTCGCCCTGGATCAACACCGTCGCCTGGGTCGGCGCCACGATTTTGACTTGCGCAAGAATCTGCTTGAGCGCCCGGCTGTCGCCGATAATGTCCGCGAACCCATGTTCGAGGCGAATTTCCTCTTCGAGATATTGCTTCTCTTCGGCCAGCCGGTCCTTCAGCTCGGTGATCTCTTGATAGGCCAGGGCATTCTCTACCGCCAGCGCAATCTGCCCGGCCACCTGGCTCAGAAACTCGACATCCTGTTCGACGAACGCCTGCTCCTGGCGGCTGGCCAGATTGAGGCAGCCGAGCGCGCGATCGTGCGACAGTAGCGGGAGCGAACACATGGAGCAGAACCCTTTTGTGACCAGGAACTGGAGCACGGTATGCGAAAACGCCATCAGATCCTGTCGAGTATTAACCACCGCGGGCCGCTTCCGCTTCAGCGCCAAGCCGGCCAGGGAGTCCGCGACATTCGACACCGCGTCTTCAGTCAGCTCGCCGTGGTTGTCTGGAAAATCCAGCGCGTAGCGGCGAACACTGTCGGTTTTTTCGTCGTACAAAATCAGGCTGGCGTACTCTTGCGGGACCAACTCGCGCAGGCAGAGGCTCACCGCCGTAAACACCTCATGCAAGTCCAGCGTGGCCGCTATCGTGTTGGTCATGCGCAATAACAGACCGAAGCGGTCGCGCTGCCGCTCCACATCGCGCCGGGACGCCTCCGCGGCTTCGCGGTTCAACACGTTCTCCACCGCAACGGCCACCTGCCGCCCGACTTGCAGCATCAGCTCCACATCCGCGGGGCCGTACGCATCCTTTTCCTGACTCGAAAAGCTCAACGCGCCCAGCCGGCGAGTTGCAGACGTGAGCGGCACGAAACAGCAGGACTGGATGTCATCCTCTCGCATCAGCCCGACGACCTTCGGCCAGCGAGGCTCCCTCTCCAGATCGTTGAGCAACAGCGGCTGCTGCCCGTCCCACACAAACCCTGACGGGGTGTCCGCCGGCGGGTTTTCATGGCCGCCCACGATGTCCGTCGGCACGTTGGCCTGCAACACATGGAGGCGCATCACGTGACGCTGGGGATCGTACAGCGACAGCCCGACGAAATTGACCGGCACCACCGACGGCAGCAACCGCGCGAGATCCTCCGCGAACGCCGCCAGATCGGAATGGCTGGCAATCGCCTCCGCCACACGCAGCAGCGCGAGATACCGTTCGAGACTCTGCTGGTCCGTCTGTGCGGGCGATGACTGGATCATGCGTGGCTTAGTATGCCCGGCAGCCACACGGCCGCGCAACGGAGGCGATGAGGAATTCGCAGACCGCACGACCATACCGCACCGCGTTACTTCGCATGCCGCGCCGCCTCCGGTTGCTGACAGTCTGTAATGAGCGGGCTGCCGCCCTTGCGTGTCGCATAGGCCCACATCCACTGCCGCATCACAGCCGCTCGATTCCGAAACCCGATCAGCAGAAAGACATGCACGATTGACCAGAGCAGCCAGGCCAGGATGCCGGACAAGTGCCAGCGCCCGAACTCCGCCACCGCGCGATGGTGGCCAACCGTCGCCATGCTGCCACGGTCCGTATAGCGAAACGATTCGCGCGGCCGCCCTTGCAGATCGCGCAGAATATTGCGCGCGGCCTGCTGCCCTTCCTGCATGGCCGCGGCAGCCAAGCCAGGCACCGGTGTGCCGTTCGCATCGACGAGGGCCGCCATGTAGCCGATTACAAACACCTCGCGATGGCCCGGCACGCTGAGATCCTGCTCGACGAGCACCCGCACCGAACGATCCATCGCCGCCCCCAGCATCTTCCCCAGCAGAGACGGCGCCACCCCGCTCGCCCAGAGCGTCAGGTCGGTCGCAATCCACTCATCCCTCACCTTGATCCGGCCCGATTCGACGGTCTGCACCAAACTCTCCGTGCAGACCTCGACACCGAGCTGTTCCAGCTGCCTGGCCGCCTTGCGCGAGGAGTCTTCCGACAAGGCGCTGAGAATGCGAGGGCCGCCCTCGAACAACCGAATGCGCGCCTGCTTGGTATTGATCGCGTTGAAGTCCTTGGCGAGGGCCAGCCGGGCGAGATCGGCGATGGCTCCGGCCAGCTCCACGCCGGTCGGCCCTCCACCGATGATGGCAAAACTCAACGGCTCCCGGCGCCCGCTGAGATGCGCCTGCCGCTCCGCCCGCTCGAACGCGAGCAGCAAACGGCTGCGGATGCCGACCGCGTCTTCGATTGTCTTGAGGCCTGGCGCATGATGCGCCCATTCATCACGACCGAAATAGGCATGGCGGGCGCCGGCGGCGAGGATGAGATACTCGTACGCCACCGCTTCGCCGTCGCTCAGGCGCACGGTGCGGGCGGCGGCATCGATCCCCACCACCTCGCCTAGCAGCGTGCGCAGGTTGCGCGCGGGGTGCAAGATTTGACGGAGCGGCGAGGCGACCTCGCCGGGAGATAATACGCCCAGCGCGACCTGATAGAGCAGCGGTTGAAAGGTATGGTGATTCTTCCGGTCGAGCAGAGTGACATCCACCGCCTCATTCGACAGCGCCTTGGCCGCGTAGAGGCCGCCGAATCCCCCGCCGACGATGACCACTCTCGGAGACTGCATCCCACTTGCAGGCATAGCCACAATCCGCAATAACAGCCAGTCTTCTACTGGCGCGACTCGGAGAGGTACCGATACAGGCCTTCGACATTCTCAGGAAGCCATTCAGCATACCGCTGCCACTGTTGATACTTCGGGAGCCGCACGCGCTGCTTCGCCTCTTCCACCGTTGCCCCCTTCTGCAGCTGTTCGCGGACAGCAGCCCTGAGGTCTTCCATGTATTCACGAAAGAGTCCGACGTGCGCCTTCGTGCCAATCTTGCCGTGGCCTGGCACCAGGGTTTCAAAATCCAATTGTTCGACTCGCTTGAGAGACTCGATCCACTCGTCGGGATAGGCATCGGGCAAGGCCCGGTAAGCCAGCGTCTCCACTGGAATAAAGTCCACCGCGAAGAGCAGCTTGTGCTGCGGCAGGAGCACGACCAGGCTGTTGTCCGAATGGTTCTTTCCCGTGTATATCAGCTCGACGCGCGTTCCGCCAAGCTCGATGGACATCCGGTCGGTGAAGGTGAGATCCGGAACTGGCGTGTTCGGATCCGCCGCTTGCAGAATTCGGTCGCGTGCCGCCGCATGGCTGACAAAGCGCGCCTGCTCGGCGAACACCCGGCCGCCGGTAATATGGTCGTTGTGATGGTGGCTGTAAATCACATAGCGCACCGGCTGGTCCGTGAGCGTCTTCAGTTCGGCCTTGAGCCAGGTCGCCGCCTCGACACTAATCGGATCAGTGACAATCACGCCCTGCGGAGTGGTGAGGAAGAGCGCTTGATGCGCATGATGCCGGTAGAGATACACCGCATCGGCCAGTTTGGTGATTTCATGATCCGGCCGGGATTGTTGCGCCGACACCACGAGCCCGGGCAGCAGCGCACTTCCCACCACAAGCGCCGCGAACACCCATCGATATCCACGCATGGCCACCTCCCTTGAAAATCCCGCGCCGATTCAAATCCCTTACTCCGCCAGCGTTACGGGACAAGTCCGAGTTGCTTCATAAACGTCTGATTGTCCCAAAACAGCCACTCCTCGGCCATGGTCGAGCCTTCCCACCGCCCAATCGTCACCATATTCAACGTGAACGATTTTCCGGTCGGCGCGATCGTTTTCCCTGCGCCGATTGGCATCGGCTCGGTGAACGTACCGACCATCGTGCCCATAACCGCCGTCCAGTTGCCCGACGCAATGCGGATCGGATGCTCCGTGATTTTGTGATCCGGAGCAAAGACGAACAGCGGCTTGAGCGCGGCAATGTGCGGTTCAAGTCCCGTGGTCGTGCTCCCGTCCGGATAGTGGACCACGATGTTCTTGGCGTGGCTGCGTCCTAATTCGTCCCATTTCTGGTGGCTATAGACGTTGAAATCGAGGTCATCGAAGTTGTCGAGATGGCTCTGCTCCATCTGACTGCGCTGGCTCTCGCCGGCTCTTCGCTCGCTCGCGCATCCGGGCAACAGGCCGACAACCGTGAGCGCACACAACATCCGCAAGATTGCTATTGTCATAATTCAATCCTCCAGCGATATAGGCTCATGTGATAGCGTCAGGCGCCGAGACGGGACAGATCCAGCCGCTTCCCGCTGACCGGCGGACACCAGTAATAGCTGCCGGTCAACGGCCTGGAAAACGTAAACAGCGCATCGACGATGCCGTCATCGAGCCCCGCCATGCGGCGCAACACGCGCTCGAAGCGGTCGAGCGATTCGCCATAGGCGATGAACTCCAACCCCTGCCGATGCGCAGCCGCCCAGGGCATGGAACGCCGCACCATAAACGCTTCCGGGTCGTAGCTCTCTTGCGCGCTGCGCTTCACATGCGCGGACACCGGCGCGTCGTCGATCTCCGCATTCGTATCGGCGCGCCGGCCGATGATCGCATCGCGCCGCTCCGGCGCGAACGACCGGAAACGGCTCAAGTCATGCTCCCATCGTTGAACGGCGACAAAGCTCGATCCCTTCAACCCCTGCCCGGCGGAAACGATGGCCGCCTCACGCGCCGCATCGTCGCGAGGATTCTCCGTGCCATCTTCATACCCACTGAGGTCCCGGCCTCCGGCATAGACAAACGTATCCAGCGCATCGTCCAGGACAAACGCCCCATCGAGCAAGGCGCTGATTTTCCCGGTGAGATCGAACAGCGCGCCGCGATCCTGCCCTCGCAAGAAACACCACAATCCCTGCTGAGTCGAGGGCACGCTGCAGGCAGGCCCGGCAAGAGCCGGAAACACCCGAAGGCCTTCCACGGTTTGCCCGAGCGCGCGCACGACCGGCTCCCCGATGCCGATAACGCCCCAATCGAGCGAAAATCCATCTCGTAATCGCGCCAGCGCGGCACGTGGATCAGCATCCGGTATCAGCTGAAACGTGAGCGACCGCCCGACCGGCGGCGGAGCGGCAAGAATACTCGGCTGAGAATTGTCGATCGTCATAGGCGAATACCTTTCGATAAGAATGGCTCAGGCAGGCACGACCTTCTGCAGGTGCGCCGCGCCGGCATTGGCGACTCGCGGATATCTTGCATCCCGATTTCTATGCACTCCCTCCGGCGGCTTCTACGATCAGCGCCGCGACCTCGCTCGGACGCGACGCCAGCGACGCATGACCGGCTTCCAACGTCACCGTCTTTTTCGACTTGATACGCTCAGCCATCCAGACTTGGGTCTCCGGTGGAATCGTGCGATCGTTCTTGGACACTTGATACCAGCTCGGTTTGCTCTTCCACGCCGGCGCGCCCGATAGATCTTCGAAGCAGCGCCCGGCAATCGGTTTTTGAGCCACCGCCATCACGAGCGCCTCTCGCTCGTCGAGATCCTGCCCGAAGCTTTCCCGGAACATGTCTTGCGCGATCCATAAGAATCCCTGCTTGTCGGGCCGAATGCTGCTTGCGCCGGGCGGCGGTTCACGCCTGGAGAAAATACTGCCCAAGCTATCCCCTTCATCCGGCGCAAAGGCCGCGATGTATACCAAGCCAACCACATTCGGCGCGTGGCCAGCACCCGTAATCACCGCGCCGCCGTACGAATGCCCCACCAACAAGGTCGGACCGTCTTGCGCGGCAGCCAGCTTGCTCGTACGGTCGACATCCTCCGCCAGGGACGTCAACGGGTTCTGAACCGCAACAACGCGAAAGCCTCGATCATGCAGCAGCGGGATGACCTGGCGCCAATGCGAACCGTCACCCCAAGCCCCATGCACCAACACAATGTTCGGTTTAACAGCCATCCCACCGCTCCTTTCTGAATCGACCGCGCCGCGCGCTTCTTGCGCCCATGCGTCATGCGCGGCAGGTGCGGAACGCAGCCCTCTCAGCATTTTCCGTGGCACAGTTCCCTGCCTCGTTCACCGCTCCACAAACCTTAGTGATGAAGCGCCCCCTGTGTCAACGAACGACCTTCGGCATCCCCTGTGGCCGAAATACTCCAAGGCACTCCCCATCACCTCGGTCGATCGACGAAAGCATCTAAGCGATCAGCTTTCCGCCGCAGACCCAGTTACCCGACAGGAGCTTTCTTCCTACAATGCCCTCGCTGCGCGAAGAGATTCCCTTCCTCAATCCGCGATCCAACATAATGACGATAGCCCTCGGCGACAATCCGGTCTCGCATCCCCATAGGACATTCGGCACTCCGGTGGCTCGCTTGCTCCTGAATGTCAGTTGTCTATTGGACGGGAAGCAGAAGCACGAAACCTAGGCATCGTCATTCACGCCGCAGCCGTGCGATTCGCTGGCAGGACAACAACCTATTTTTTCTGCAAGACCGGATATCCCAATGTATAAATCCACTTGTCCTCTTCAAGGGTATTGGCGGGGGCCAATTTCTTTGCGGGCACATGACACCCCACACAATCGGCTTTGAAATTTTTCGACGCAGTCCGCACGGAATCATCCGCGGTAAAGAACGACCATCCCCACCCCTCCCCCCAAAGCGGAGAATCTTTGTAGCGCCCCTTGGTATCGCGCACGAGCACAAACCACCCCTTGGTCGTCGTCGCATGGCCAACCGCTGGCCCGGTGGTCATCGCCATCGTGTTCGCATTGAGCAGCTCTTTCACCAGCACCGCGCCATCGGGGAACTGTCCGGTTTTCCGATAGTGCGCAATGGTTTCCGGTTGCGTGTACACGACATGGTATTCGTGCAGACCCGGGCCGTTCGCCTCCAAGGTTTTGTCTGTGTTGGCGTGCGCCCAGGTGCCCAATGTCGGCCACAGCCGATAGCCCTCGGGCACACGAATGGCACCCGTGGACGCATCCACGACATTCGGCGCAAACGATGCATACTCTTCAGCATGCGAGCTTGCCATCATCGGTACGGTCGCACACATCACTAGCGCAACAACCAGTCTTATCTTTGTCATGATCTTCCCTCCCAACATATAGAAATTTTTGCCTTCGCGCGCGCTTGGCTGACAATGCACACCGTACAAGCTTCCCTTCGGTTTTGTCTGTCATCTTGATGACCATCGTAGTCGATTTCCGCACAGCGGAATTCGTTCAAGCGGTGCCGTCATCTATCGATGTGCGGGGCAGAAATTTCAATGCGCGGTATCGGCGGGAATCACTCGTTCTCTTTGGATTGAATAACCTGGGCGAGGGCGACCGGACTGCACACGCAGAGATACGTTCGCGTATAGGACAAGAGGCCATCCGCTCGGAGATCGTTCAGAATCGCCGTCACCACCTGACGAGCCGCGCCCACAAGCTCAGCCAATTCTTCATGAGTCATGCGGATATCCATGAGAAATCCCCCGTGGTGCGGACAAGGCGAACGTCCGAATTCCATCAAGTCCAAAAGGATCATCGCCACGCGACGGCGGAGCGGAACCGTGAACTGCCACTGCACCCGCCGGTCAAGAATACCGAGTTGCCTGCCGTACACTTCCAACAACGCTTCACAAAAGGCGTCATCGCGACGCACAGCCGCCTCTAGCTCTTGCCGGTGAAACTCGAAAATCGATGTGGCTCCGCTGGTCATGGCGGAATCTTCTTTCATGCTCATCGCAGGGGAGAACGGCAAATCACCGAAAATTGCGCCTTTCCCCAGCAGCATTCTGGTGAACTGGTTTCCGCCTTCCCCTATGGCCAAGAGCCGCACATACCCGCTGCGAACGACGTACGTTTTCCCAGGCAGGAATGAGGCATAGACAACCTTTCGATGAGTGAAGCTTCGAAGAGAGATCGGCTGGAGCTTGCTCACGGAAGCCAAGAACCTGGATCGCGCATCGTCAGAATCTTTCACGGTCAACTCCCTTGGTGGTCCAACATGCAAGACTGAGCAGTGACGAAAGACTCTACGTATCTCAAGTGAAAAATGACAGCGTCTCGGCGACGCTTTGAAGAGCCGCCTGCGCGGAGACATTTACACACGGCAGCAGATCCCCCATTGTTTTCCCTCAGATAGTATCGGTACGACAACCGGCCTTTCCCCTCATGCCGAGAAAGAGAAATAGGGAGAGAGTCTGGCGCACTCTTCTTCGGCCTCACCACCACGCCTCAGTTGCCTGACACATGATTTCTTCTTACAATGCCCTCGCCGCGTGAATGGACTTTCTTTCTTCAGTCCGCGGCCCGACACAACGATGACACACCTCAACGACAATCCGCTCCCGCATCGCCGTAGGGCCGTCACCCTGCCGGCGGCCCGCTTGCTGATGCGGCTCTGTCTCTCTTGCCTCGCGAGTTTCTGTGCGGCAAACGCCGCACAGGCTGAGGAAAACGCGCCCTCCGCGCCGGCAGTGGAAACCATCTCGACCTGCAAGGCGATCGAGTCGGACGAGGAACGATTGAAGTGTTACGATCGCGCAGGAACAGCCGCCGCCGCGCAAGCGACGGAAATCGTTCCAGCGGCATCGCTGATGGGAACGCGGTGGGAACTCGACCCCGGCACGTCCCACGAGCTGTTCTCGATCCGCCCTCACAAGCAGATCTATCTCCTTCCGGCGCGCTACAGCACGAACATCAACAATCATCCGTCCAGCCCCACCCAAGATGCCATTCCCCGGTCGCTCGACTATCTCAGCACCGAAGTGAAGTTTCAGTTTTCCTTCAAGCTCAAAGCCCTGGAGGTGAAAGAGCGCTTCGATCTATGGCTGGGGTACACGCAGCTCTCTTTCTTTCAGATGTATAACAAGGCCCGGTCCGCTCCCTTCCGCGAAAGCAATTACGAGCCTGAACTCATGGGCGTGATCCACACGGATTACGACCTCTTCGGATTGAAGGGGCGCTTCATCAATCTCGGCCTGGTCCACCAGTCCAACGGACGGTCGGACCCGCTGTCGCGAAGCTGGAACCGAATCTATGCGCAATTCGGGTTTGAACGCGGCCCGTTCGGATTGACGATCAGACCCTGGTATCGGATCCGGGAGGGCTGGAGCGGCGACAACAACCCCGATATCGCCGAGTACATGGGGCGGGGCGATCTCGTGGCCACCTATGTCGTGGACGGCCATACGCTGTCGCTGCTGTTGCGGAGCAATCTCAACTTCTGGAACTTCCACGGCGCCACGCAGTTGAACTGGAGCTTCCCGCTCTACCACCAGGTGAAAGGCTACGTGCAACTCTTCACCGGGTACGGCGAAAGCCTGATCGATTACAACCACTACCAAACCACGATCGGCGCGGGGTTTCTCCTCATCGATTGGATGTAGCGCCGGCGGCCGGCGGCTCAGATGCCCGCGCGCATTTCTTTATGGTAGGGTGGCCCATCAGAGATCGATAGACGAAACACCGATGTCGCAACCCATGCAAAACGGACGGCTCGCCCCCCCGGTAGACGACACCCGCGATCACATTCTCGGACCGGTCGATGCCGCCATCACCCTGGTGGAATACGGCATCTACGACTGCACCTATTGCCGCGCGGCCAACGACAGCATCACCGCTGTCCGCGATCAGTTCGGCGACCGGATGCGCTATGTCTTTCGCCAGCGCCCCATCCCGAACAACGACCGCGCGCGGCGCGCCGCTGAGCTGGCTGAACAGGCCGAAGGGGACCGATTCTGGGATACGCACATCGCGCTGATGACCAGATCCCAAACCTTGACGGAAGAAGACCTGGCCGCCGTCGCTGCCGGCCTGCACGCCAACCACGAGAATCCTCAGAGCGACGACAACACGCAGCGCGCGCGCGACCGGGTGGAGGCCGACACCGCCAGCGCCCAGGCCAGCGGCGCCTTGGGCACCCCCGCCTTCTTCATCAACGGCCGCCGGTACGATGGCCCCTGGGACGAATACTCCTTGTCGGATGCAATGACCTGCACGCTGGATTACCGCATGCGTTCGGCCGCGCTCGACTTTGTCCGCTGGGGCCCATCGGCCGGCGTGCTGCTGTTTCTCACCACGGTCTTAGCGCTGGTGCTGGCGAATTCGCCTTGGGCAGCGGCGTTCGAAGCGTTCTGGCATCACCCTCTCGGCCTGACATTCGGCGACGCGGGATTTCAGATGTCGCTCCGCCACTGGATCAACGATGGATTGCTGACCGTGTTTTTCCTGGTGGTCGGCCTTGAGATCAAACGAGAGTTTACCGTCGGCCATCTCGCGAGCCGGCGATCGGCCGCGCTGCCGATTGCCGCCGCCATCGGCGGGATGATCGTCCCCGCCCTCCTCTACCGGCTGCTCATCCCCGACGGACCTTGGACCCATGGCTGGGGCATCCCCATGGCCACCGACACCGCCTTCGCGATTGCGCTGATTGCCATGATGGGCGCGCGCGTGCCGGTCGAACTGCGCGTCTTTTTAACGGCCGCCGCCATTGTCGACGACATCGGCTCCATCCTGGTCGTCGCGGCGTTTTATTCAGGCGCGCTCCATCTTGGATATCTCGCCGCCGGAGCCGCCTGCGTCGCGATACTGGCGTTTCTGAATCAATCGAGAGTGTATCGGGCACTGCCCTATATGATGGTGGGGGCTCTTTTATGGGCCTGCGTCCACGGGAGCGGGCTCCATGCGACCCTGGCCGGGGTGCTGCTCGCGTTCTTCATTCCAACCCGCCCGCCGCCGAACTTGACGGCGCTGGTGACGCAGGCCAATGTAATCCTGACGACGGAACACGAACACGGCGGCCAGGTGCTGCGGCACGGCCCATCCCTGCCGGCGCTGCGCGCGCTCGACGATATTCATGCCCGTTTGGAATCGCCCGCCGATCGCGTCCTGCGCCGCGTCGGCTCCCAATCGACCTACCTCGTGCTGCCGCTGTTTGCGCTCGCGAACGCCGGGGTATCGATCACCACCGACGCCTGGGACGGGCATGGCGCGCTATTAGCCGCGATCATCGCCGGATTAGTTATCGGCAAACCGATTGGTTTGATCGCAGCCTCGCTGCTCGCCGTCTGGACGCGCCTGGCCGAGAAGCCCAACGCCTATTCGTGGCTGCAATTGGGCGGAGCCGGCGTGCTGGCCGGCATTGGCTTCACGATGTCGCTCTTCATCGCAGGGCAAGCGTTTCCAGTGGATGCCGACTTCAATGCCGCGAAGCTGGCAATCCTCTCCGCATCGATCCTCGCCGCCGTGCTCGGGTTCGCGATGCTCTGGTGGAGCGCTGAACCGGAAGACGCAGCGGACAAACGCGACAGCGCCTAGCGGCTGTCCGCGCGGACAGCCGCTCCGGACGATTGCCGCCCCTCGCTACATCAAGCAAACCGGTCAGCCGCCGAACGCCTTGATCGCGAGACTCACCCAATGGATCATCTCCAACGGCGCAGAGTTACGGCCGCCCGCAACGCGCGTCCGACCGCTGAATTGCCGCGATCTTCTGATCGTCGAAGGGAATCGGCGCGCAGCCGTGCCCCTTCTCGCACACAAAGTCGTACTTCGCCGCTGGCTGATGGCAGCTCAAGCAGGTCACGCCCTGCGACGCATTGACGACGTTGTCGCCGCGATCTTTAATCGTAGTCCCCTCTTTCGAGACATCGAGGGAAAAGAATTCCCACCCGTTGGTCTTGGGAAACTTCTCGCGCGGATGCTTGACCATGGCTTCGAATGGAACGAGCTGGAGAATGGTCCCGACGGGATACTCCTGATCAGGCACGCTGTCCCGAAAGATGTGCATCGCCTCCTTCAACTGTTCCGGATCGGCATGTTTGAACCGCGTGTTCCGGACCTTCGGCCAGTCGAGAATGCAGCCGAACGTCTCGGCTGACAGGGTCACCTCTTCAGCCGATGCCCCAGCAGGCGACGAGACACTGAGCCCCATCGCGAACGACAACGCCAGACACATCCACCCGAACCGACGCCACCAGCTATTGGTATGAGCATGCATACGACATCCTCCTTGTAAGGCCATCATGACAATCCCTCAGGGATTGAACCGGACGCTACGGCGCACTATATAGCACCGGCCGCACCGGATAGGAACAAAGCGCGGCGGAACACTCAGGCAGACGCCCTCCACTGAACCGCTCTCCCCTTGACCAGGACGCCTACCGTGGCTACCTCACTACTCAACAGACGTCGCTCTAGAAAGAGAGGTACCGCCATGACAAACCCTTCTCCATTACCGCGTGCCCGTGGCATTGCCGAAGTGACCGATCTCGTCCCCATGCATGACGATTCGATTCGTCAGGCCGGAGCCGCCATTCCGCCCGGCAATTGGGCGGCGCACGATCCATTTCTGTCCATGATGAACGACCGGTTCAAGAAAGGCGCCTTCGGGCCGCATCCGCACCGGGGCATCGAGACGATCACCTATATTCTCGACGGCTCGCTGAGACATCAAGACAGCCGCGGTGGACACGGCGTGCTGACCTCTGGAGACGCCCAATGGATGACCGCCGGAGGCGGCGTCGAACATCTGGAAGACCCCATTGATGACAAGTCCGTGCATGTCTTGCAACTGTGGCTGAATCTCTCCGCGACTGACAAATTGACGCCCTCCCGGTATCAAGATCTGCGCGGAGACCGCATGCCGGTCCGCCACGAGCCGGGAGCAGACGTGCGGGTATTCTCCGGAACGTCGGGAGAGGTTCAAGGTCCGGCACTCAATCATGTTCCGGTGACCATGGTCGAATTGCGGCTGGACGCAGGCGCCACGATCACCCAAGAGTTGCCGGGCTCGTACAACGGCTTCATCTACGTCATTGACGGCGAGGGACAGTTTGGGCGCGACGGCGTTGCCGCCGGCAGCCACCAGACGCTCTGGTTGGAGCGAACGCCGGCCGGCAGTCCTACGACCGTGAGCGTGACTGCAACCACGCCGCTGCGGGCGCTTCTGTTTGCCGGAGAGCCGTTGCATGAACCGGTGGTCGCCTACGGGCCGTTCGTCATGAACACGGAGCGGCAAATCGAAGAGGCCTATGCCGATTACCAAGCCGGGCACTTCGGTGGGTAACCCACAGGCTCAATGAGATCGGAAAAAACAGCGAGGCCACGGGGATCTCTGCAACGTCCCTGGGCCTCGCAACCCAAGAACTGGCGCAGCGGTCAACTCGCCGCCTGGTTTCGCAGCCGCTCGATATCGCGCAACGGCGGCGCGCCGAACGAGCGGCTGTATTCCCGGCTGAATTGCGAGGGGCTTTCATACCCGACCTGAAATGCGGCGGTGGTGGCATCCAGCCGTTCCGTGAGCATCAACCGCCGCGCTTCGTTCAGCCGCAGCCATTTCTGGTACTGCAATGGACTCATCGCCGTCACCGTTCTGAAATGATGGTGAAAGGTGGAGGCGCTCATGCTGGCGCGGCCTGCCAGTTCCTCGATGCGAAACGGCTTGGTGTAATTTTCTTTCAACCAGTGAATGACCTGCGCGATCTGCCGGCTCTGGCTTCCCGCCAGCGCCATCTGGCGCAGATGCGCGCCTTGATCGCCCATCAGCAGGCGATACACGATTTCCCGCTGGATGATCGGCGAGAGAATCGGAATGTCCTTCGGTTCGTCAAGGAGGCTGAGCAGCCGGTGAAAGGCCTCAAGCAGCGGAGCCGTAACCTCGCCGACGGCCATGCCGCGACTGGATTGCTGCGCGCGCGGCGGAGGCAGATGATGGTCCGCCATCAACTGAGACATCTCGTGCTGGTCGATCTTCAAGAGAAGCCCCAGATACGGCCTCTCCCGGCTCGCGGAAAGAATGTCGCAGACTGCGGGAAGATCCACCGAGGTGATCAAGAAATGCCGGTGATCGTACACATAGGTGTCGCCGCCGACCACGACTCGCTTGGCTCCCTGCGCGATCAGGCAAATACTCTGCTCATACAGGTAGGTCGCCGGCGGAGTCACCGCATCCCGCCGAAACAACGATAAGCCCGGAATGGCGGTCGTCAGTCGATCGCCCTGCTCGGTCCATCGGGTAAGACTCTTCGCCAATGCCTCAAGCGTGCCTACCATGCGATCGCTCTCCACTCGTTTCTTGATCGTCGATTCATATGGTGAAATCACGCTGCAATAGTACTCGTTCTCTTTTTACCCGATCAACCCATTGCCAGACCGACTCGGACGATTAGGCAAGAAATGAGCACGATCAGTCTATTAGTCTGCCGTTGTTCCGTGGGTATACTCCGAACGTGCGTGTCCTGAACACTGTTCTTTATCGAGGAGGATCAATCCATGTACAACGCAAAGGCCTATTCCGCCGCCACTGCAACCTCATCGCTAGCGCCCGCAACCATCTCGCGCCGCGATCCGCTCGAACACGACGTGCGGATCGACATCCTGTTCTCCGGCATCTGCCACTCTGATCTCCATACGGTCCGCAATGAATGGAAAAGCGTCATGCCCACCACCTACCCCTGCGTGCCGGGGCACGAGATCGTGGGGCGTGTGACCGTCGTCGGATCTGGAGTCACGAAATTCAAGCCCGGCGATCTCGCCGCAGTCGGATGCATGGTCGATTCCGATCGCACCTGCCGCGAGTGCGCCGATGGATTCGAGCAGTTTTGCCCAAACGGGGTCTTCACCTACAACTCGCCGGACAAGCACCTGGGAGGCGTGACCTATGGCGGCTACTCCGACAGCATCGTCGTCGATGAGCGATTCGCGCTGCGCGTGCCAGCCAATCTCGATCTAGCTGGAACCGCTCCCCTGCTTTGCGCCGGCATCACCACCTACTCGCCCATGCGGCATTGGGGAGTGAGCAAAGGAAAAAAGATCGGCGTGGTCGGGCTTGGAGGACTGGGCCATATGGCAGTGAAGTTTGCCCATGCGCTCGGCGCCCACGTGGTGGTCTTTACCACGTCGCCCAACAAGAAAGACGATGCGCTCCGCTTGGGAGCTGACGAAGTCGTCGTCTCCCGCCAGGCCAACGAAATGAGCAAGCACACCGGCAGCTTCGATTTCATTCTGGACGCGGTCTCCGCCGATCACGACATCGACGCCTATCTCAGCCTCCTGAGCCGCGACGGCACCCTCACGCTCGTCGGCGCGCCAGAGAAGCCGCTCGCCGTACGAGCCTTCTCGCTCCTCATGGGTCGGCGAAGTTTATCCGGATCGATCATCGGGGGCATTGCCGAAACGCAGGAGATGCTCGACTTCTGCGGAACGCACAACCTCACCTCCGATGTCGAAGTCATTCCGATTCAGAAAGTGAATGAGGCCTACGACCGCCTGCTTAAATCCGATGTGAAGTACCGCTTCTCCATCGACATGGCGTCGATCAAAGCGTAAGAGACGAGATCGTTCTTATCGATCCATTTATAGATAGCCAGTTAGGTTGACTGAGAGCGCCGCAGGAACACATGAACAAAGGAAGGTTACTGCAATGACTGAACAACTCGACAAGCAACCCACTCCCGACCAGGCTGAAGAGAACGCCTTCTTCCCCTCCGCTTACTCTTTGGGAAAATTCACGTCGACCAAATCCGATCTGGACGGCACGGACTACCCCAATGCCTACCGGGGGGGCCGATGGAAGGTGCTGGTCGTCGCCACTGATGAACGGTATCTGCTCATGCAAAACGGCACGATGTTCTCGACCGGCAACCATCCCGTCGAGATGTTATTGCCGATGTATCACCTGCACAAAGCCGGGTTCGACTTCGACATCGCCACGCTGTCGGGAAACCCCGTCAAGTTGGAACTCTGGGCACTGCCCAAGGAAGACGAGGCGGTTCAGAGCATCTATCACAAATATCTCGCTAAACTAAAAAGCCCGCTCAAGTTGTCCGACGTGATCGAAAAGCGCCTCGGCGACAACTCAGATTATATCGGCGTGTTTATCCCCGGCGGCCACGGCGCCTTAGTCGGCATTCCGCAGAGCCTAGACGTCAAGGCCGTCCTCAAGTGGGCGATGAAGAAGGACAAGCATATTATTTCGCTCTGCCATGGCCCGGCCTCGTTGTTGGCGGCGGCGGTTGGCGAGTCGAAGAACGACTACATGTTCAAGGGATACAAGATTTGCGTCTTCCCCGACGCCATCGACAAGAAGACGCCTGAGATCGGGTACATGCCAGGCGCGCTGCCCTGGTTCATCGGCGAGAAACTGAAGGAGCTCGGTGTGGAAATTCTCAACAGCGACATCACCGGCCAAACGCATCAGGATAGAAAGCTCATCACCGGCGACAGCCCCTTTGCCTCCAACAATGTCGGCAAGGCAGCAGCCAAGGCGCTCCTGAAAGAAGTCGGCCAGGGCTGAGGACCATCACCTGACAGCTGAACAATTGTTGGATCATCTCATCGTGTGTGCGGATCGAGCCGCGCACACGAATAGCCACTATCAACAGGAGGTGCCAGGATGGGGAGAATACCCAAAGAGAGAATGGACAAGGCCTTGGAACAGCTCAAAACCATTTCCCCAGAAGACTATGCGAAGGTCAAGGGAATGGCCAACATCGTCAAGACGCCACGCAGTTTCCTCTTCAAGACACCGGAGGACTACGACTTGAAAGGGTGGCGAGACCTGACGATCCCCTCGGATGACGGCACGCCACTTGAGGCGTGGTATATCCCGGCCAAGGGCGGCGAGAGCAATAAGCTCATCATTTTCAATCACGCCCTCCCGATGTGCCGCGCGGGCTTTCCCGGCCACTTCGGCGAGCCCTGGAGCAACTTCGAAGCCGTCGAGATCGACTTCGTCATCCAGTACAAGCATCTGACCGATGCCGGGTACAACGTGCTCACCTACGACATCCGCAATCACGGCAACAGCGGCGCCGCCAACAATGGCGTCTGCGGGATCGGTCAATGGGAATGGCGAGACTGCGTGGGCGTCAAACAGTATGTGGACAATCATCCACGGCTCAGCAAAATGACCGTCGGGCTCTACAGCCAATGCATGGGCGGCATCTCGCAGTACAGTGCCATCGCCAAGCGCCCGGAACTCTTCACCAACGTCACGTGCATGTTCAGCCCACTGGTCCCTTCGATGACAGCGATCTTTCAGGCGTTCTCGGAGTTGCTGAAGGTGTCGCAGTATCAAGAGCTCATCGATCTGGAACTGCTGAAGCTGGGCGGCTTTCCGGCTGCCGATATGACCGGGCAGCTCTACGCGTCGAAGGTCACCATGCCCAACTTGTCGCTTCAGGTGCGGAACGACGCCTGGACGAAGAACCCGGAAGACGGGCAGAAAACGTTCGACATGCTCGGGAGCAAGGAAAAGGAAATGATCTGGGTTGAGGATACGACCCACCGATTCAGGGATGGCTATAACTACTTCGGACGGCACCCTGAGAAAATTCTCGCCTTCTTCGCAAAGCACATGAAGTAGTCCTGCGAGTCGCGATGGCGGAGGCTCCCTTTGGATTGGGAGCCTCCGCCGTTAAAGCATTCCCCTACTCCCTTGGCAAGGAGACACCGGCAAAGAAGAACCGCTGGCCGGGGCTCAGTGCATAGCGAGAGAAGGATAGTCGCTATAGCCATCGGGGCCTCCTCCATAGAGCCGCTGGTAATTGACCTCATTCAACGGCGCCTGCTTCACGAAGCGTTCGACCAGATCCGGATTCGCGATGTACGGCCTCCCATACACAATCGCATCCGCCGCGCCGCTCGCCACCGTCGATTCCCCAGTCGTTCGTGTGTGGCTGCCGTTGCTCATCAGCACGCCTTGAAAATTCCGGCGGGCGATGGCAAGGATGGCCTGCTCATCGGGCAACGCATGATCGCTGTGTCGCATTTCCAGGAAGGCGATGCGACGCCGGGCCAACTCTTGCGCCACATACGTCACCAGCGCATCAGGCTGGCTATCGACCATATCGTTGAAAGGGACTAGCGGCGAGATCCGCACGGCGACGCGCCCGGCACCCCAGACGCCGATCGCGGCATCGGTCACTTCCAGCAGAAAGCGGGCGCGATTGGGGATCGAACCGCCATAGGCATCCGTGCGGGCATTGACGCCGTCGCGAAGAAAGTTATCGATCAAATACCCATGGGCACCGTGAATTTGCACGCCGTCGAAACCGGCTTGCTGAGCATTCTGAGCGGCGAGTCGAAACATCTCCACATACCGGGGGATTTCCTCAATGCGAAGCGCGCGTGGAACCTCGTACGGCACAGTGCCCTTCGGAGTCTGAGTGGTCTCATTGCGGATTGCGACGGCACTGCTGGACACCGGTTGCTCACCGTCGTTCAACGCCGAATGCGCGGCACGGCCGGGATGCCAGATCTGCATGAAGATGCGGCCGCCCTTGGCATGGACCGCGTCCGTGACACGCTTCCAGCCGGCGACATGCGCGGGGCTGTAAATGCCCCCTTCGCCCATAAAGGCGCAAGCATGGGCATCGACCATGGTGCATTCCGTCATGATGAGCCCACTGGAGCCCCGTTGGGAGTAGTAGGCCACCATCATGTCGTTCGGAATGTGAGTGACACCGGCCCTGGCCCGAGTGAGCGGCGCCATGACGATGCGGTTCGGTAAGAGCAGCTCTCCAACTTGCAACGGAGTCAACAACGTGGGCATGAGATGTTCCTTTCAGAAGTGGCGCAGTCGTGCGTGAGGGAATTTATAAGCGAGATGGGAAGAGAGTCAACTGACAGGCGATTGTTCAAAGATAGTTTCACTGACCCGGAGATTCGACCGCTGTTATGCCTGGTAGACAGAGAGCACGTCTTCTGTCGTGCCGGTCTGTAGATCTTTCACGATCAGCCGCCTGGGTGCCGTGAAGGAGCCCACGTCATAATCGCTGTTGATCAGGACAGCTCCCGCCAAAATAACGTACCTGGCCTTGTATTTCGTACGTGAGACCAGGAGGTCGATGCGCGAAGCAATCGCCTCTCCGATGACTTCGGTGGCTTCCTTCAGCGGATGGGGTGCGTTGAGGATGCGCGGAGCATGCGTGAGCACAATCTGTTCAAGAGAATGCTGTTGATAGTCCAGTTCGTCGATTTCACCGGGACGGATCGTCCCGGCTTGCAGTTTGGCCAATGCGGCCCGGCAGGCTCCGCAGCAGCCGCTCGGCGCCGACTGCCCAATGCGCAGGATCTGGCCAAGAACACCCTCCTTCGTAATCCCGATGTGCGGGCCGTGATAGATGAACACCGCGCCATGATCGGGCACATGCCCAGCGAAGGCCCCCATCCCGGTCAGCCCCGCAAACGGAAAACCGTCGAGCCCACCAAGCTTGAATGGGCCGGGCATCTGGCTGGCCCGCTGCGGATACTCGATGCAGTTGATGTCGTCGGCGCAGATACTGTCCGCAAGCAAGATGTCGGAGGGACGCAGCCCGAGCCGCCGCTGGAAAAGATCAAGGTAGCGCTCGACCGCGTCGGCAGTGCTCTGGGCGTCGGGGTAGTGCTGGCGAATGGTCTTAAGATGGCCGGCGGTTTTGTTCATCATCGTCACATCAAAATATTATTAACCGGCGTCAGCGGGGCCGGCAGATCCCGTTCGCCAAGCATTTGGCGGAGGTCGATTTCAATGGTGCGGCTGAGGGCGGT